>NZ_BAYA01000035.1 GCF_000685015.1 Paraburkholderia bannensis NBRC 103871
AAGCCATTCACGCGCGCTTTCAAAATAGCGCGCGTGATACCATCGGTTTGTCTCCCGCCGCGAGATTCGCCCCGGATCTTGCGGCTTTTTTATGAGCGAACCGATCATGATGCTTCACGGCGACAACAAACTCGACCGCATCGACTTGCGCATTCTTTCGCAATTGCAAAAGAAAGGCCGCATGACGAATGTCGAGTTGGCAGAAGCCGTGGGACTGTCTCCCAGTCCGTGCCTCACGCGCGTCAAGCGACTGGAAAAAGCCGGCTATATCGCGGGTTATGGTGCGCAAATCCAGATCGAGAAACTCGGCGACGTGCAGATCGTCTTTACCGAAGTCACGCTAGCCGATCATCGGCGCGAGGATTTTGCGAAATTCGAAGCCGCGATCCGTCCCGTCGACGAAATCGTCGAATGTCATCTTGCGAGCGGCGGCTACGATTATCTGCTCAAGTTCGTCACGCGCAGCGTGCATCACTATCAGAGCGTGATAGAAGGCCTGCTGGAACGCGATATCGGCATCGAACGCTATTTCAGCTACGTCATCATGCGCACGCCATTCGTGAAGAATGGCTGGCCGCTCGAAGCGCTGTTCAATTCGAAACCGGATTCAGGCGTTTGAGCCAGCCGGTGCGCCTGCATTGAGCCATTCGACCGGCGTACGCCCAAGCACACGCTTGAAATGACGGCACAAATGGCTTTGATCGAAGAAACCCACTTCGGCGGCCACGAGCGAAGGCGAGACGCCGCGACGCAGCAGGCGCTGTGCATGGCGCACGCGCACGATACGCACATATTGCTGCGGCGATACGCCGACCTCGCCGCTAAAGCGCGCCGCGAAGCGCGAAATGCTCAGGCCTGCCGCGTCGGCGAGATCGGCCAGCGTAATGGGCTCGGCGAAACAGGCATCGATGAAATCGAGCGCGCGTTGCACCGCGTGCGTCGTCCCCGAGGACGACGCTTCATCCGTGCGCCGCGCGGCCGAAGGCATTGGAACATTGAGCGTAGCGTGCATACGAATCAAGCGGCCGGCACCGATTGCGGCGCAGCTTGAGGGCCGCCTTCGGGCGATTGATATGCCGCGAACCGGCGAATATCGAACATGTCGATTGGCGTGGAAGACGCGCCCGTGTCGATCAATTCGGCCATCGTGTCGCCCACGCCTGGCCCGAGCTGAAAGCCGTGACCGCAGAAACCGAACGCATAGAAAAGGCCGCTCGTGGTGCCGCTCGCACCCATGATGGGCCGGTCGTCGGGCATATAGCCTTCTACGCCGCTCCAGACGCGAATGATATTGAGGCGCTTGAGCGCGGGCGCCACGCGCTGCGCCTGGCGAAACTGCAGCAGCGTGCTTTGCGGCAGCACTTTCGCGCGACGCGCGTCAAGAAACGCGGGCCCGCGCGCGCAGCCGCCAATCACGATATTGCCGCGCGCCACCTGCCGGAAATACACCACCTCTGCAATCTGCGGCGACGACACGCCAACCGCGGGCGCGATGCTGTAAGGCACCGGCTCGGTCACGGCCATTTGCGGGCCATGCACGGCAATGGGCACCGGTTCGCCGAATTGCTCGCTCAACGTGCTGCCCCACGCGCCCGCCGTAATCAGCAGAACAGGCGCGTGAAACGTGCGGCCGTCGGCACTGGTCGCGCGAAATTCATTGCCCTCTTTTTCGACGGAGACAATATCGGTGTTCTCGACGATTTGTGCGCCGAGTTTCGCAGCGGCACGCCCGAATGCGGGCGCGGCCAGACGCGGATTCGCATGACCGTCGATCGGCGCATACGACCCGGCCAGCACTTCAGGGCCGATAAACGGGAAGCGCTTGCGCAAGGCCTCGCCGTGCAGCATTTCCAGATCGAGACCGTATTGCTTCGCGTCGCGCGCATAGGTCTCGAACATATCGGCCTGCTCGGAGCGATAACACACGCGCAAATGCCCCGACATCAGAAATTCGGCGTCGTGGCCAATCAGTTCAGGCATGCGCAGCCAGATTTCACGCGAGCGATTGGCCAGCGGCAGCTGCCCCAATAGCCGCCCTTGGCGGCGCACGTTGCCGAAATTCGTGCCGCTCGCCTGCTGGCCGATCAACTGGCGTTCGAGCAGGATCACCGATTTGCCGCGGCGACGCAGGAAAAACGCAGCGGCGGAGCCCATGAAGCCGCCACCCACGATCAATACATCGGCTTGCGCGCGTTTCACTCCGTCTCCTCCACAGTCGCAATAGCCAGCGGCTTCACCGGCGCTTGCCCGCGCAGACGGCCCACTTGCTCAAGCGGCACGCACGCGGCAGCCGCAATGATTTCCGCACCGGCGTGGCCGCAATAGCGCCCCTGGCAGCGGCCCATGCCGAGACGGCTCAGCGCCTTCGCACGGTTCGCTTCCTGCGCGCCCTCGTCGCGGATCACGCGGCGCAGCTCGCCCGCTGTGATGCCTTCGCAGCGACACACGATCGTTTCGTCCGGCAACTTTGCCGCCTGATTGGCGGGCCACACAAAGGCCTGTGCGAGCCCTTCGCGAAAGCGCTCCATGCGGCGCTGCTCCTTCTTGAGCGCATCGAGCACATCGGCCCGAGGTTCGCGGCCCAGATCGATCAGCGCCGCATACGCGGCGAGACGCCCGGCGTTTTCCGCCCCATCCGCGCCCAGCACGCGCACGCCGTCGCCCGCCAGATAGACGCCGGGTTCGCTGCTGCGTCCCAGTTCGTCGATTTTCGGCAGCCATTGACGCGTCTGCGCATCGAAGCGGAACGCACAGCGCGCGAGATCCGCCAATTGCGTTTCCGGGCGCAAGTGATAGCCCATGCCGATCGCGTCACAGTCGATTTGCTCGATCGCGCCGCTGGCATGGCGAAAACGCACGGCTTTCACGCCGTCATCGGCCGTGCCCATGATCTCTACGGGTTCGATGCCGTTGTACATCTTCACGCCCGCTTTCTTGAGCGATGCAACGAGCGCACTGCCCTTGCGCAGCACATCGAATCGCGCCAGCAATTTAGGCAACGCACGAATGCGCGCGCTCGCGACAGAGGTATCAAGCACAGCGGCAACCTGCGCGCCGGCCTGCACGTATTGGCTAGCCACGAGATACAGCAACGGCCCGGTGCCCATGAACACCACTCGCCGGCCAATCGAACACGCCTGCGATTTCAGGGCGATTTGCGCCGCGCCGAGGCTATACGTGCCTGCGAATTGCCAGCCCTTCACGGGCATCAGGCGATCTATTGCACCGGGACACAGAATCAGCGCATCGTACTCAAGTGCGCTGGCGTGGCCGTCCCGCACGATATGCAGCTTGCGATCCCACACATTCCACGCCAACGTCTGCGGCCGATAATCGATCTGCGCGCGTACACGCGCAAAGGTTTCGTGCAGATCCTGCGCGCGCGCGGCCTCGGTGCCGTAAAGCTTCGCATAGGGACGCGTAAAACCTTCCGGCTGGCGTCGATAGATCTGTCCACCGTCGCGGCGGCCTTCGTCGATCAGCGTGGGGCGGACACCTGCGGCCAGCAGCGTCTGCGCACAGCGCACACCTGCGGGCCCGGCGCCGACGATCACAACGCGAGGTTCGCCCATTGCGCCTCCGGTTGAGTGGTGAGAATGCGCATGCCGGGCTCGACGACGGTCGTGCACGCGCGCAACCGTTCGCCCTCATCGCTCCAGACCCAGCAGTCCTGGCACGCGCCCATGAGGCAATAGCCGGCGCGCTTTTCCTCGCCGAATTCCGACTGGCGCACGTGGCGCACGCTGCACAGCATCGCCGTGAGCAGCGTGTCGCCTTCGAGCGCCTCCACCGCGTGACCGTCGATCACAATCGCCACCCTGGCGCGCCCGGTTTCGCCGAGCCGCACGAATCGTCCGTTCATGCCGCCGCTCCCGCTGCGCCTTGCGGTGCGATCTGTGCTTCGCCGCGATTGCCCAGCACATGGCGCAGGAATTCACGCGTGCGCGCCTCGCGCGGCGAGCACAACACCTGCTGCGCGCTGCCTTGTTCGATGATGTGGCCGCCGTGCAGGAAGCACACGCGGTCGGCAACTTCGCGTGCAAAGCCCATTTCATGCGTGACGACCAGCATCGTCATGCCTTCCTTCGCCAGCGTGCGCATCACATTGAGCACCTCGCCGACGAGCTCCGGATCGAGCGCCGAAGTCGGCTCATCAAAGAGCATGGCCTTGGGTTTCATCGCAAGCGAACGCGCAATCGCCACGCGCTGCTGCTGCCCACCCGACAGCTGATGCGGATAATAATGAAGCTTGTGACCGAGCCCGACCTTGTTGAGCAGTTCCTCCGCGTCGCGCTTAGCCACGTGCAGCGGTTCCTTCTTGACGTGCACCGGCCCTTCCATGACGTTTTCGAGCGCGGTGCGATGCGGGAACAGATTGAAGCGCTGGAACACCATGCCCACCTGCGTGCGCAGATGATTGATCTGGCGCGAGCGCTGTTCGACGCGCTGGTCGAGCAGCTTGATTTCGCCCGCATCGTAGGATTCGAGCGCGTTGATACAACGCAGCAGCGTCGACTTGCCGGATCCGGAGGCGCCGATCAGGCACACCACCTCGCCCTGCTCGATCTTGAGCGAGATGCCGTTGAGCACGGGCGTCGCGCCGAAGGCCTTGTGAACATCGGTAATTTCGATCATCGCAACCTCACTTCTTCGCCTTGTGCTTGCCGAAACGGCGCTCTAGATGCCGCGTCATGCTCATCAGCGGCAGGCTCATCAGCAGATAGCCGATCGCCACGAGCGTGTAGACGGTGATGTTCTGGAACGTGGATGCTGCAATCAACTGCCCTTGCCGCGTCATTTCCGCAACCGTGATGGTCGAGGCGAGCGACGAGTCCTTGAGCATCATCACCAGCGTATTGCTGTACGGCGGCAGCGCAACCTTGACGGCCTGCGGCAGGATCACGCGCACCATCGTTTTCACGCGGCCCATGCCGATCGATTGCGCCGCTTCATACTGGCCGGGATCGACGGCCTCGATGCCCGAGCGGATGATTTCCGCCACGTACGTCGAATAACCGAAGCTCAAGCCGATGATGCTCGCCTGCAAGGCCGAAACCTCGATGTGGAAATCCGGCAAGACGAAATAGATATAGAACAGCAGGACGATCATCGGCAGGCCACGCACGACGTTGATCATCGCGCTGACCACCGTCACCACCGCCGGGTAGCGCGACATCTTGAGCAGCGCCCACACGAGCCCCAGGGCCGTGCTCAGCAGCAGGCAGCCAATCGTGATGATGATGCTCATCACGGCGCCTTGCAGCAGGATCGGTACAAAATCGACTATGTCGTGCCAACGCATGGTGTGCCTTATGCTTTCGTTCGCGAACGCAAGAGCGCCCGCTGGTCATGTGCCGCGCCGCAAAGGCGGGCCGGCCCGGAGCGCGGAGGCAGTGGGGAGGTGCCTGCCGTGCCGCGTCCGGTCGTTCAGTCGCGCATCAGCCCGCGAGGTGCCACTTCTTCAGGATCTTGTCGAGCGTGCCGTCGGACTTCATCTTCGTGAGCGCGTCGTTCACCTTGGCGAGCAGCGCCGTGTTGCCCTTCTTCACGCCCACGGCGATATCGAACTTCTGCATCGGCACGTAGTCGTCGTCCACGCGCGTGCCGGCCATCGCGCCCGCCGCTTCCTGGGCCTTGAGAATCGGATAGTCGTTGAATCCCGCGACGATGCGGCCGATCGCGACATCGCGCGTCATGTCTGCAGGACTGTCGTACATCTTCACTTCCTTGAAGATGCCGAGCTTGACGAGCTGGTCGCCGTAGTCGGTGCCCGTGGGCGCGCCCACCGACATGCCCTTCATGTCCTGCACCGACTTGTAGTTGGTCTTGTTCGACTCCTTCACGATGATGCCTTCGCCGAAGGCCGTGACCGGCTGCGAGAAGTCCACCACTTCGGCGCGCTTGGGCGTGGGCGTCATGCCCGCGACGATAATGTCGATCTTGCCCGAGACCACGGCCGGGATCAGCGCCGAAAACGGCACGGCCTGATACGAGACGTCGAAGCCCTCGCGCTTGCCGATTTCGCGCACGACGTCGGGCATGATGCCTTCGATCTTTTGCGTCTTGACGTCGAGGAAGGTGGTCGGCGCGCTCGACGGCGGCGAGCCTGCGGTCACGGTGGCGGTATCGGCATGGGCCGCGCCGCACAGCAGCGAAAATGCAGCAGCGGCAACGGCGGCGGAAGCGAAGGCAAGTTTGTTACGCGACATGGTCTGGTTTCCTTGGGGACTGTCTGGACTATCTGGACTGTCTTTGCGTGTGCGCCGCGACTGCTGCGGCGCATGGCATCGGCTCAATGAAGCACATCCTGCAACCGGTAATACGCGCCGACGAGCGGCAGAAACCAAGCGCGCCCGAAATGTCCGGGAATCGCAGGCCATTCGAGCGTTCGCCACGGGTTGCGCGAGGCGGCGCCGAACATCACTTCGGCCATCACGCGGCCCATGTGCACCGACATCTGCACACCGTGGCCGCTGTAGCCCATCGAATAGAACAAACCTTCGTGCTCGCCCGCGCGCGGCAGGCGGTCGGCCGTCATGTCGACGAGGCCGCCCCAGCAGTAATCGAGGCGCACGTCGGCGAGCTGCGGGAAATACTGGAGCATGCCGTCGCGCAGGATGCGGCCGCTCTTTGCGTCGGAACGCGGATTCGACATCGCAAAGCGCGCGCGGCCGCCGAACAGCAGGCGATCGTCATGCGTCGGCCGGAAGTAGTTGCCGATCTGGCGCGTCGTCACATACGAGCGGCGCGTGGGCAGCAGTGCGTCGAGCCGGTCTTTGCCAAGCGGCTGAGTCACGACGATGAAGCTGCCGACCGGCGCGATGCGGCGGCGGAACCATTGCAGCGGCCCGGTCTGTGAAGCGCCCGTCGCCAGCAGCACGCGGTCGGCGCGCAGCGTGCCACGCGCGCACTGCACTTCGTAGGCGTGGCCGCCCAGCGGCTTCAGGCCCGTCACGGCGGTTTCCTCGAAGATCTGCGCACCGTGACGCGCAGCCGCTTCGGCCAGCCCGACGCCGAACTTGCCCATGTGCAACTGCATGCCGTTGCGCTGCACGAGGCCGCCATAAAAGCCGTCGGAAGCGATCTCGTCGCGAATGCGCTCGCGCGAAATCAGTTCGACATCCTCATCGACATCGCGCTTGAGCGCTTCGAACGTCTTCGCGAGCGATGCGTAATGATGCGGCTTGGCAGCGAGCTTGATCTTGCCGCTCTTGCGCAGGTCGCAGGCGATCTGCTCTTCCTCGACGATCTGCGCCACCGACTTCACGGCTTCGGCATAGGCGCGATAGAACAGCGAGGCGCGTTCCTTGCCGAGCTTCGCGGACAGCGCCGCATAGTCCTGCGCGACGCCCGTGTTGCAATGGCCGCCGTTACGACCCGACGCCTGGCCCGCGATGCGCCCCGCCTCCAGCACGGTCACCGACATGCCGCGCTTCGCGAGCGCCAGCGCTGCCGAGAGCCCGGTAAAACCGCCGCCCACCACGGCCACGTCCACGCGGCCGGCAAGCGGCCCCTGGGCGGGCTTCGTAAAGCGCGGCGCGGTATCGAGCCAGTACGAATCGAGCTTCATCGTGTTGCGTTCCTGATCACCGACAGTGGATGCGAGGCGGCTGTGCTTACAGGCCGAGCTGTTCCGCGAGATGCGGCAGGCTCTTCACTTCGTTGACCTGGTAGTACGGCGTAAGCGGCTCGTGAGCGCGGTTCACGAAGGCCTTGTGCTTGATGCCCATGTCATAGGCCGTCATGAGGTCGTAGCGGAAGCTCGACGACACATGCAGCACGTCTTCCGGATTGCAGTCGAGCTGATCGAACATGTATTCGAAAGCTTTGCGCAACGGCTTGTACGCTTGCGCCTGCTGCGCCGTGTAGACCTTGTGGAACGGCGCACCGAGCTTCGCCACGTTGCTGTCGATCTGTTCGTCGGCGGCATTCGAGAGAATCACCAGCTTGTACTTGCTGGCAAGACGCGCAAGACCTTCGGGCACGTCGGCATGCGGGCCCCACGTGGGCACCGCGTCGTAGATCTTCAGCGCGGTGGCTTCCTCGAACGGCACGCCCGTGCGCTCGCACGTGCGGCGGATCGAATTCACCACCACGTCGCGATACGGCTTCCATGCGCCAAGAATTTCGTCGAGACGATAGCCGCGGAAGAACTCCACGAACTCATTCATCTTCGCGCGATCGAGCTTGTCGCCATAAAGCTGGCGCGCGGTCTCGCCCATCTGGAAATTCGTCAGCGTGCCGTAGCAGTCGAAGGTGATGTACTTCGGCTCGAAATCGATCATGGTCTGCATCCTGTCGTCGTGGCGAACCTGTATCCAGGCTCTATTCAAGTGAGAACGGCGAGCTGCGCATGAGCGCCAACTATTCAGTCATGCTGACGAAATCGGCGCGGCCCGTGGTTTCGGTCAAGTGTCCTGCGATGTTTGCCTTGAAGCGCTGCGCGCAATCCGTGTTCATCCAGATGAACCCTGCGCGGATCGTGCGCTAATACGGCGAAGTGAAACGAAGCTCAGGCGGTGTCGAAATCGATCAGCACGCTCTTGTGGCGCATGCTGGCCTCAAGCGCCTGGCGCCCGAGATCCTTGCCGATGCCCGATTGCTTGAAGCCGCCGGTCGGGATGATCATGTCGCCGCTGCGGCCATAGCGATTGATCCAGACCGTGCCCGCCGCGATGCGGCGCATCGCGCGCATCGCCTGGCCGATATCGCTGGTATGCACGCCCGCCGCAAGACCGTAAGTGGGGTGCGCGGCAAGTGCGATGCCCTCCTCTTCGTCTTCGAAGGTCTGCACCGTAAGCACCGGCCCAAACAGTTCCTCGCGCACCGCGGCCGTGTCCTCGGTCACGTTGGCGAGCAGCGTCGGACGGTGGAACCAGCCGCCTTCCGTTCCTTCGAAAAAGCCCCCGCCGCACAGCACTTCAGCGCCCTGCGCGCGGCTTTCATCAATCAGCGTTTCAATGCGCCTGGCCTGCGCGCCGCTGATGATCGGCGAATAGCGCGTTTCGCTCGACCACATCGCGCCGGGCGCGATCCCTGTCAATTCGCGTTGCACCGCTTCGATCAGCGGCGCGGCGATCTGCTTGTGGACGATCAGGCGCGTGCCCGCCACGCATGCCTGGCCGCCGTTTGCGGTAAAGCCGCGCGCCACGCAGCGCGCCGTATGCGCGAGATCGGGCACCTGCGCGAACACGAGTTGCGGGCTCTTGCCGCCCAGTTCCAGCGTAACCGGCTTGGTGCCGTGAAACGCTGCTTCGCTCATGATCGCGGCACCCGTGCGGGTCGATCCAGTGAAACTCACCTTCGAAATATCGGGGTGACGCGTGATGGCCGAACCCGTGGTCGCACCACGTCCGTTCACGACATTGAAAATGCCGGGCGGCATGCCCGCCTCGATCGCGAGTTCAGCAAGGCGCAGCGTGGAAAAAGGCGTCATCTCCGAGGCCTTCAATACGACGGCATTGCCGGCCGCAAGCGCAGGGCCGCATTTCCATGAACACATCGAAAGCGGGAAATTCCACGGCGTAATCGCACCGATCACGCCATACGGCTCAGAAGCGACGAAGCCGAGACTGCCTTGACGCGTCGCCGCGATATCGCCGCCGAGCTTGTCGGCGAGTTCGGCGAAAAAGCGGATCGCTTCGGCAGTGAACGGCACATCCGAGGCATAAGCCTCAGCGACGGGGCGCGTGGAGCTGAGCGCTTCGAGCTGCGCCAGCGCGACGACGTTCTCGTCGATCAGTTGCGCCCAGCGCGTGAGCACACGGGCGCGTTCACGCGGCGATCGCGTACCCCAGCCGCTCGTTTTCCACGCCTGCAAAGCGTTGGACACGGCGTAATCGACTGTCTGCGCCGACCCATCGGGCACGTAACCCAGCAGCCGGCCATCTGACGGACAATGCACGGCGATCGGCGCTTCATCGGTCTGATAGTACGCACCGCCAATGAAATGGCCTTGCGGCAGCGTGATGGCGGACGGATCGAAATCCAGAGACGGAGTAGTCATGCTCGGCCTGTTCGAAAACCCGGTTACGTCGGCGCAGCGGCGCTTGTAATACAGGTTGGCGCTGCGTTGCCGCTTCAGCATGTGGTGGTTCGCTGCCCCGGAGGCAAAATGAACAACCACGCGATGAAGTTCATTATAGTGAACAGAAGACGCCTGACTAGTGGTCAAAAATAAAATCTGCGAAAAGCTTTTCATGCGTAGTGCTTACGCGAGAATCGAGCCAGGGCGAACCCGCATGACGCAGAAGAATGGAGAGGCAGGCGGCGCGCGTTCATTCGCCCAGCGACGACGTGCTTAGGGCGTGAACGCTTCGCAGCGCAAGGGAACGGCAAGGAAACGGAGAGGAACAGCGAAGAAACAACCGGAAAACAGCGAGGAAACTGGGGGAGTGAAAGCTGACGCGGCGCCGATGAATGTTCAATCCAGGCGCCGCCTGATGGCTTAAAGATGAATGACAGGCGGACGCGTATTCATGATCCACAGCAGCCGCGCCGTCTTGCCGCTTTCATTCTTGACGCTATGCGGCACCGTGCTCTTGAACTGGAAGCTGTCGCCCGCCCGCAATTCCGCACGCTGATCGCCCACATTCAGGATCACCGTGCCTTCCATGACGAGGCCGCACTTTTCGCCCACGCCGACCAGCACTTCTTCCGACCCCGAACCCGCCGGCAGCATGATCACCATCATCTGCAGATCGTGCTCGCCGTGCGGCGACAGCAGTTCCTTCTGCATGCCGTTCTTGCCCACTTCGAACAGCGGGCGCTCAGCCGCCCGGCGCACGAAATCGCCGGTCAGCGGGTCGGACGGCGCGTCGTCCTCTTCCAGCAGCGCACTTAAAGGCACGTCGAGCGCCTGACGCAGGCGTTCGAGAATGCGCACGGACGGATTGGCCTTGTTGCGCTCGACCTGACTCACGGTGCCGACCGATACGCCTGCGCGCAACGCGAGTTCATTGACGGACAGGCCGCGCGCGTTGCGCAGCGCGCGCAGTCGAGCGCCGACATCGGCATGGCTCGGCAGCGCGGCAACTTTCTTGCTGGACTGGGTTCGCATGAGATTCCTGTTGTATTCGGTGCCGGACGCGCGAAACCGGTTCGTGCCCTATCGCCAGTGCACGATTCCGGTGCATGACGACAGTGCGGCGCGTCGCGTGCGCAGCAGCGGGTGCGCGCACAATGGCAATCATTATATTGAAACTTGTCGAAATGCGATGAACAATAAAAAAGCCGCGTGCTTGCCGTTTGCGCGGGCGCAAGACAGGAAGATCGTCCTATGAAGCCCGTGCTGCTCATGCGACAGTCGAATCTGAACATGCCGTCCATATGCCGTTTTATAGGAGTCCGCTGTGTCCGAATCCGCCCTCAAGTCCGACCTTCACTATCGTCGTTTCACCGCCGACGACATCGACGCCGCACATGGCCTCTCCGTCGCGGTTCGCTGGCCGCATCGCCCGGAAGACTGGCGCTTCGCCGTCGAGGCGGGCGCCGGCTTCGTGGCCGAGGAAAATAACACGGTGATTGGCACGGCGCTGTGCTGGAAGTTCGGCGCGAACCGCGCGACGCTCGGCATGGTGATTGTGTCGCCCGATCAGCAGGGGCGCGGCATCGGCCGCAAGCTGATGGAACTCGTGCTCGATGAGCTTGGCGATCGCGTCACCTTCCTGCACGCGACGCCCGCTGGGCAGCCGCTCTACGAAAAGCTCGGCTTCGCTGCGTGCGGCGCGCTCACGCAGCATCAGGGCCATGTCGAAGCCGCGCCCGCCGTCGTGCTGCCGCAAGGCGAAGCACTGCGCGCCGTGACCCCCGCCGATCTGCCCGCGCTGATCGATCTCGCGTCGCGCGGTTGCGGTCTCGATCGCAGCGCGACGCTGCCCGCCCTGCTTCAGGTCGCGCAAGGCGGCGTGGTGCTGGAGCGCGACGGCGAGATCACGGGTTTCGCACTGGCGCGCCGGTTTGGCCGCGGGTATGCGATCGGCCCAGTGGTTGCCGCGCCTTGCGACGAGCACATGCGAGCGAAAGCGCTCGTTTCGCACTGGCTCGCGCAACATGTGGGCGACTTCGTGCGCATCGACGTGCCGGGCGGCGCGGGCATTGAACCGTGGTTGCCGGGCGTCGGCCTCGTCCCCGTGGACTCGGTCGTCAAGATGGTGCGCAACGCCGGCGCCGCCGAGCACAGCGGCGAGCCCGACGCGGCCTGGCGCGCCTACGGCATCATCAATCAGGCAATGGCCTGACGCACCATGACCGTGCTCTACAAGGCCGATCCGGTGCGTGGCGCGCAATGGGCCGCGCTGTTCGCGCAGCGCGCGCCGGACGTGCCGTTTCGCGTATGGCCGGACATCGGCGACCCGGATGCGATCCGCTATCTGGTCGCATGGAATCCCGGCGATCTCGTGCGCACGTTGCCCAACCTTGAAGCCGTATTCTCGGTGGGCGCGGGCGTCGATCAGCTCGATCTCGCGAGCGTGCCGGCGCGCCTGCCTGTCGTGCGCATGATCGAACCGGGCATCGTCGATGGCATGGTCGAGTACGTGAGCGAAGCCGTGCTCGCGATTCACCGCGACCTGTTCGATTACGCACTCGCGCAGCAGGCCCGCGCGTGGAAGCCGCTGCCGCTCATGCCTGCGAGCGCCCGGCGGGTGGGCGTGCTGGGATTGGGCATGCTTGGCGTAGCCGTGCTGGAACGCCTGAAGAATTTCGGCTTCGATTGCGCAGGCTGGAGCCGCTCCGGGCACACGCTGGACGGCGTTCGGTGCTACGCGGGCACCGCAGAATTCGATGCGTTTCTTGCCCGTACTGACGTGCTCGTCTGCCTGCTGCCGCTCACCGACGCCACGCGCGGCCTGCTCTCGCGCCGCGTGTTCGACGCCCTGCCCGCTGGCGCGTCAATCGTGCATGTGGGACGCGGCCCGCAACTCGTCGCCGACGACCTGCTTGACGCACTCACGCGCGGCCAGCTTCACAGCGCCGTGCTGGACGTGACGGATCCCGAGCCCTTGCCGCCCGCCCATCCGTTGTGGGCGCAACCACGTGTGCGCATCACGCCGCACATCGCCAGTGCAACCCGTCCCGACACCGCCGTCGACAGCCTGATCGACAACCTGCGCCGCCATCGCGCGGGCGAGCCGATGATCGGCCTGATCAATCGCCAGCTAGGTTACTAATCATCCTGAGCCTCATCTTTAACCCGCTTTACACGACCGATCCCCCGAACATTCACACGGAAGCACGCCGCATGAGTTTCGACCTTGAAGGCTCTGCCCGCGCGTTGATTCGCACGGACAATTTCATCGGCGGCCAATGGGTCGCCGCGCAAAACGGCGCACGCTTCGCCGTCACCGATCCCGCCACGGGCCGCCTCGTTGCCGAAGTCGCGCAAAGCGGCGCAGCCGATGCGTACGCGGCCGCCGACGCCGCCTCGGCTGCGTTGCCTGCCTGGCGCGCGACGCTGCCGAAGGAGCGCGCCGCGATGCTGCGACGCTGGCACGCCGCCATCGTCGCGAACGAAGCCGCACTGGGCGCGCTCATTTCGCTGGAACAGGGCAAGCCGCTGGCCGAAGCGCGCGGCGAGGTCGCCTATGGCGCGTCCTACGTTGCATGGTTCGCCGACGAAGCCACCCGCATCTATGGCGACGTGATCCCCACCCAGCAGCGCGGCAAGCGCATGAGCGCGGTGAAAGAGCCCGTGGGCGTAGTCGCCGCGATCACGCCGTGGAATTTCCCGCTGGCGATGATCGCGCGCAAGATCGCGCCCGCCCTCGCCGCCGGATGCACGGTCGTCGGCAAGCCCGCCGAGGACACGCCGCTCACCGCCCTTGCGCTCGTGCAACTCGCACACGACGCGGGCGTGCCGCCCGGCGTGCTCAATCTCGTGACGGCCTCGCGCGAAGCGACGCCAGCAACCGTCGATGCATGGCTGGCCGATGCGCGCGTGCGCAAGATCACCTTCACGGGATCGACGCCGGTGGGCAAGCATCTCGCGCGTGAATCGGCGGGCACGCTCAAGAAGCTCTCGCTCGAACTCGGCGGCAATGCGCCTTTCATTGTGTTCGACGACGCCGATCTCGACGCGGCCGTCGAAGGCCTGATCGCCGCGAAATTCCGCAACGGCGGACAGACCTGCGTGTGCCCGAATCGCGTCTACGTGCAGCGTGGCATCTACGAAGCCTTCGCCACGCGCTTGCGCGCACGCGTGGCCGAACTGCGCGTCGGGCCAGCCAGCGATCCTGCATCGCAGATCGGGCCGATGATCAATGCACGCGCCGTCGACAAGATCGCGCGCCACGTGGACGACGCCGTCCAGCATGGCGCGACCGTGCTGGTGGGCGGCCAACGTCTCACGGCACTCGGGCCGCACTACTACGCACCGACCGTGCTCGGCCACGCATCGCACGAAATGGCGCTGTGCGGCGAAGAAACCTTCGGCCCGGTTGCGCCGCTGTTCGCATTCGATCAGGAAGACGAAGCGATTGCCGCTGCCAACAATACGCCCTTCGGCCTGGCCGCCTATTTCTACAGCCAGGACCTGCGCCGTATCGAGCGTGTGAGCAATGCGCTCGAAGCGGGCATCGTCGGCATCAACGAAGGCGCGCTCGCGTCAGAAGCCGCACCGTTTGGTGGCGTCAAGGAATCGGGCTACGGCCGCGAAGGCTCGAAATACGGCCTCGACGACTATCTGTCGATCAAATATCTCTGCCAGGGAGGTCTTGCATGAGCATGGACGCCTATCCGATTGAAGTCGCCTTCCCCGATATTTCCGCGCATGCCCAAGGCAATAGCGGCGTGGCCTATGTGCACACGTTCGACTCGGGCGTGGCGGGCCCGCATGTGATGGTGAATGCGCTTACGCATGGCAATGAAGTATGCGGCGCAATTGTCGTCGACGAATTGTTGCGCGCGCAACTGCGTCCGCGACGCGGCCGGCTTACGCTGGCTTTCGCGAACGTGGATGCCTACGCGCGTTTCGACGCCGCGCAGCCCGACAAGGCGCGTTTCGTCGACCAGGATTTCAACCGTGTCTGGACTGCCGCAACGCTCGACGATACGTCGAAGCGCTCCGCAGAACTCGATCGGGCCCGGGCGATGCGCCCGGTGATCGATAGCGTCGACCTGCTGCTCGACCTGCATTCGATGCATGAAAAGAGCGCGCCGTTGATTGTCGCCGGGCCGCTCGACAAAGGCATTGCGCTATCCGCGCAGCTCGGCGTGCCCGCCACGGTGATCTGCGACGAAGGCCATCCCGAAGGCCGGCGCATGCGTGATTACGAAGGCTTCGGCGATCCGCTCAGCGCAAAGAACGCGCTGCTGATCGAATGCGGCCAGCACTGGGAAGAGCGCGCCGTGGACGTTGCGCGCGACAGCACCGCGCGCTTTCTGCTGCATGCGGGTGTAGTCGACGCGAGCGACTTGCCCGCCGGTTGGCTCGCGCCCTTGCCCGCGCAGATGACAGTGGTGCGCGTGACAGAGCCGGTCGTCGCGAACAGCATGGATTTTCGTTTCGCGGGCCCTTATACGGGCCTCGAAACCTTCGACACGGCAGGCACGGTGATCGGCTGGTCGAATGGCGAGCCGGTGCGCACGCCCTACGACGACTGCATGCTCGTCATGCCGTCGCTTCGCCAGTTGCGGCCAGGCGTGACCGTGGTGCGGCTGGGCCGCATCGAACAACGCCTCGATCACACCTCACGTCAACAGGAATACATGCAATGAAAGTGCAGCAGATCCAGCAATCCGTGCAACTCGCAGGACTCGAAGATTGGGGCACGGCAGGCTTGCCAGGCACGGAACCTGCCCGCGTCACCGGGCGCCAGATCGTCATTCCTGGCGCCGAAGCCGTCGATACCGGTGTGTTCGAATGCTCGCCGGGCACCTATCGCCGTTCGGTGAAGGAGGCGGAGGTCATGCATTTTCTGGCGGGCTCGGGCAGCTTTACGCCCGATGGCGAAGAGACGATCCGCTTCAAGGGCGGCGACACGATGTTCTTCGAAGCGAACACCGAAGGCCTCTGGCAGATCGATGAAACGCTGCGCAAGATCTATGTGATTTTCTGATCCGGCGAATTCAGTCTCAGGCAGTCGCCCGATCCATCAGGCGACTGCCGTCGGCGCTACACCGTTAAACGTACACGGTTAGAAGCGGTGCATGATGCCGACGCGATACACCATCTGGTTCACCCCCGACGATGCCCCCGCCGACGCATCCACAATCTGCGCTTCGTCGAAATCCGTGCCCGTGTGTGCGCTGACGACGTGCTGCCAGGCGCCCTGCATGTACAGCGAAGTCCGCTTGCTCAGATCGTAGTCGAGCATGAGGCTGATCTGGTGCCACTTGGGTACGTAGCTGCCCGCCGTCGACGAGAGATGCGCCATCGTGAACGTGTAGGTCGAACCGAGCCAGAGCGCTGGCGTGAAGAAGTACTGCGCGTTCACTTCGAAGTTGTCGAATTTCCACGAATTCCAGCTTGCGCCGTTCGCCAGGCTGGTGTTTTCGAGCCACACGTTGCTGGTCGGGTCATAGACGTCGACGTGCGACCACGCGGCGGCGACCGCCACCTTCGGAAAACGATAGCTTGCCGACAGGCCGATCGTCTGCTGTGACGCCCCATCGAACAGGTCGCCGGACGTAATGGCGCCGCTCGTCGTCAGGCCCGGATTGTTCATCTTCAGATACGACGCCGCAGCCGTGAAATTGCCGTTCTGATAGTTCAGCGTCGCGCCCCACAGACGGTTGTTCGCGAATCCACCCGCCTCGTTGCTGAAGCCGTACATGGCTTCGCCGGTGAGGCCGCGCCATGTCGGCGTGACGTATTTGACGGCGTTGTTGACGCGGAAATCCCAGTCGGCGTTGTCGCTGTCGAACGGATGCGTCGCGATGTCGCCGGCCCAGTTGCCCGCGGCGGTGAGGCTGGCAAAGCCGTAGTCGTCGACGCTCGTGTCGTACTGGCGACCGAGCGTCAGCGTGCCGTAGCGATCCGACGACAAGCCCACATACGCCTGGCGCCCGAACATGCTGGAGTCCTGCCCCAGCTTGCCCGTGTTGATATTGAAGCCGTTTTCGACCTTGAAGATCGCCTTGTAGCCGCCGCCCAGATCTTCGCTGCCCTTCAGTCCCCAGCGGCTACCGGCGGTGTCGCCGCTTGCCATCGCCCATGCCGAATGTCCTCCGGCGTTACTGGTGAAATTGAGGCCCTCATCGATGAGACCGTAAAGCGTAATGCTACTTTGAGCGTGCGCGGCGCTGGCGAGGAGGAGAAACGGCGTCATGGCCGCCACCGACATTGCGGTCTTCTTGATCTTCATCGATACCCTTCGAAACGTGCTGGATTAATTGGAACGATCGTCGTTGTGCCGTCTTTGCGGCCTTGCACGACCCTGCCGTCAGTTCAACCAGCGGCAGAGAGGGCAGTCTAGGTTTAATCAAAAGGCGCTAGAAATCAGGGTTTGAAATTCTCAATTCAACAAATCGAAATCGACGTTCAATCGGCTGAAGAGCCTTTGCGCACGGGCATTTCACGGCACCCGCCGATTTTTGAACAGCACGGCGATTGTTGGAATTTCGCCAATCCCGCGCATTTTTTTAAAAAATTTTGGTCGGTTATCATTCGCCGGGCCGCTGAATCACCGGCGCTGCGTCGCTATCCGTCGCGAGCGCCACTACAGCGGGCAACGGTGCGCCCTGTTGGCTGGCGCGGGAGATCCCCGCAACAGACGCAGACCGGGCGCTCTCTTAACGCCGGCAATCTTGCCGGACGCCGCCATGCAGCCACAAGCTGCGTGACGGCCACGTCGGAGATCATCGAACATGATTGCCGTGTACGACCGCGTCCGTGAGCGGATGCTGGCAAGCGATCCGGAATTCGCGCGATTTCATCATGCGACACGCTCGACACTCGCCTGCCTGGTGACCGCGGCGCTGTGCATCGGGTGGCTGATCGGGCACCACAGGCCCATCACGTTCGCCGCGCCGGCGACGTTGTTCGCCATGATCGCGCCGCTGTTCCTGAGAGACCGGCACCTGTCAGGCTGGGTCGTCTCGTTAGGTTTGCTCTACTTCTGCACGTGCGCGAGCTTCGCGCTCTCGGCACTCGCTGCCCCGCATCCTGTTCTACGCGGCGCGCTGCTCCTGGCAATTGTGTACGCGGGCATGCTGTGCCACGCGTTAGCACCTCGCGCTGCGGGCTGCGCCTTGCTCGCGCTAGTCGCGTTCTATCTGGGGCTGTATCTGCATCCTTCGCGTGACGTGCTTCACGCCATGCTGGCGCTTTCCGCCGTCGCGCCGCTGGTGGTCGGCGGCGTGGGACGTGTGCTGCTTCCCCCAAAGGGCATCGATCCATCGCCGCGCGCGCCAGTTCGCGTCCGGGATTTCCACTCGCGCCTGTCGCATACCGTCAATGCGTGCAGGACGCGTATGCGCGACCAGCTGGACGCACTCGTGCGGCATCGCCATCATCTTGCGTGGCGGCCCGCTGCCCTTGCCGCCGTGGCCGCGCTGCTCGCCCTGCTGGCCGGCGATGAAATGTCGACCGAGCGCTCGATGTGGGCGGTCATCAGCACATTCGTCGTGTTTCTCGGCACGCATTCGCGCGAAGGCACGCTGGCTCGCGTCGGCAAGCGCCTGGTGGGCACCTTCGCGGGCGCCGCCGCGAGCGTGGTGCTCGTCGCCCTCTTCAGAAGCGAACCCTATGTCCTAGTGGCCTTGATGGCCGTATCGGTATTCGGCTGGGCTTATTTCATCCTGCACGCTTATACACGGGGCGTGTTTTTCATTACGCTGCTAGTCGGACTGGTGTACGGCCAGCTTGGATTTGCCATCGTTGCACTCGCCGTACTTCGCGTGGAAGAAGTCGTGCTGGGGTGCCTGATTGCGTTTGCGCTGTCCATGCTCTTAATGCCATCCGGTGCTCGTGCAACCATTCGTGTGCAACCGCAGTGACGTGCCGCGCCACGCTCACGCTGATTTTTGGCGGCTTAATCTCGCGCTGAAGTCGTTACTCCCACTAACCGGATTGACGAATAGCGAAGGCATGCCGTGACCGTCATTGCACAGATTTCGGATATTCATGTCCGCCCCAAAGGCCGGCTTTATCAGGAACGCGTCGACTCGAACGCGATGTTCGCCCGTGCGATCGTTGCGCTCGACGGTCTGGATCCTGCGCCCGATTTCGTACTGATTACCGGCGATCTCACCGACGAGGGGTCGCCTGCGGAATACGCCATGGTGCGGGATCTGCTGGCGCCGTTGCGATACCCGTATGCGCTCATGCCCGGCAATCACGACGATCGCGTACAACTGCGCGAAGCATTCGGCGACCATCCGTGGCTGCCACGCGAAGGCGAACTCAACTTCGGCGTCAACGTCGGTTCGATGCGCGTACTTGCATTGGACACGACGGTGCCGGGCTTTCACCACGGCGAATTGAGCGCCGCGTCGCTGGCGTGGCTGGAACGCGAGCTGGCTGCCAGCAAGGACAGGCGAATCATGATCGCCATGCATCATCCGCCGTTTTCCACGGGCATTCCGTATCTCGATCTGTACGGGTTGGCGAACGTCGACGCTTTGGCGGATATTCTGTCCCGCCACGCCAACGTGGATCGCATCGTTGCCGGACACGTGCACCGCTCGATGCAGGGACGCCTGGGCGCGGTGCCGATATTGACGTGCCCGAGCACCACCACACAGATTGCCGCCCGATTCAAACCCGATGCCGACCCGGCGTCCTACCTGGAGCCGCCCGCTTATATGCTGCATCGCTGGGGCGAGGGAAATGGCACCGGCGTATCGCACCTCTGCTACGTTGACACCTTTGACGGCCCATTGCCGTTTGCTTGAATCGCGACGAATACGCTATCACTAGCGCTCACGAAGAAGCGAATCAGAAACGGGCGAGGAAACCGTGCTTGATGTCCGTTCGTTCGATCCTGGTCGCGGCGTCGATATACACGTCCACACGGCTATATGGCGGCTTGATGTTGACGCCATCGCGACTCGCTAACGGCAGGCTGAAATTGACAAACGCGTCGGGCGAAGGAAACATCGGCATATAGAATTTTTCCGTCTGACCGGGCGTCAGCTCACCACGCGTGACGTCGTTGTTTTCGTTGAAAAAGTAACCAACCGGCTCGCGCGCGTCGGGGGCGTAATGCAGCACGATCACTGGGCGACTAAAAAACCAGCCGAGAAGTGCGAGCACGCAGGGAAGCATCCACAGTTTCAGCGAACGAAGCATAGTTGTCAGTCAGTTAGCTTAACGCGTGCATTAGTGCCGCTGCTTGGCGTAACCTTTGCCTCGCCTCCATGGCAAGGGCACAGCCACGATTTGTGCAGCAGCAGGACAGTCGTCAGGGCGTCATTATTTCGCCGGACAGGCGACAAAAAACATCTCGACGCCGCGCAGCGAAAGTGGACGCTCGTCCTTCACGAATTGAAGCGACAGATTGGTCAGTCGCTGCGACATCACGCACGCGCCTTGTGGAATGGAGTAAGTCACTTCCTGGACGCATTCGTTTTTTGGCCAACCGTTTAGCGCGGGACAGATTGTCGACGGAAGACTTCGCACCGCGCAGTTGCCCCTTCATATAAGTCAAATCAGGCTTGTCGAATGCGTAGTTCGAAAACAGCTCTTTGTGATCGCGAAGCGTCGTGAAAATCCAGTCCACTTTCTCATCGACCGGTTTGCCGCCCTGTTCGAGGTCACGGCCCGATGCAACATTAGTCAGCAAGCGGAAATCGTTCTTATCCGTGTATTTCTTGAACGCGTTCGCATCAGGAAAGCCCGAGAAAAAATGACTCTGCAAATCGTCGAGTTCTGCTTGCGTGACACAACCATCCTTAGATGCGGCGTGCGCTGCACCGCCTGCGCAAAGCAGCGCGAGAGCGAAAGCCGCGGCAATCGTTCTTGCCGTTTTACTAGCGTGTTCCATTACCTTTGGGATCTTTAGTGTGGTGCAGCTTGTTAAGGTCGGCAGCATTGGTTTCGGGAAGTTGCTTGCCTTTCGCCCATTTTGCCTGAGCAACCGGGGGATGCCACAGCCTCCCCTCATGTAAACTCAGGCAGTCCCTCGCTCCGAACCCTACCCGCTCCTCTCAGGCCGGTCGACATCGTCATGACGACTCAATTCGAAATTAGTGAAACCCTCGCCGGCGCGCTTTCACTGCGGGCCATCAAATCCTTTCTCGCGGCCGCGAAATTCAGCAGCTTTACCAAGGCCGCCAGTGCCCTGAGCGTGACGCCGGCAGCCGTCAGCAAGCAGGTGCTGGAACTGGAGGACTATCTTGGGACAGCGTTGTTCGTGCGCTCTGGCAGGGCCGTCACGTTGACCGCCGATGGCGAGATGTTCAAGGATGCCGCCCAGCTTTCGCTGATCAATCTTCATCAGGCCGCCGAACGCCTGCGCAAGAGAATCCCCGCCCGCCAGACCTTGACCGTGTGCTGTTCGCCGGCATTTTCCGCTTTGTGGCTTCATCGGCGGCTGCCTGAATTCCTTGAGGATGCGCCCGACATCGAACTGACCGTGCTGACCACGCTGAACTTCATCGCGATGGAAGCGGGCGTGCAGCCGGACGTGTACATCGCGAAGCTGGCCAGTCTGCGCGACGGATACGACAGCGAGCATCTGTTCGACGACGAAGTCTATCCGGTCTGCACACCGCAATACCTGCAGCGCCAAGGGCCGGTCGAAGCACCCGCGCAACTGCTCGATATGTCGCTGCTGGATCTCAGCGCCTACGGTCGCTCGCAGATTTCCGAGCATATCGACTGGAAGGTCTGGCTGGCGCTGCATGACGTGGACACCAGTTGGTGCGCCGACGTCCCACGGCGCCTGTTTACCAGCAACGACTACCCGGCCATCGTGCAACTGGCCCTGGCACACCAGGGCGTGGCGTTGGGCTGGCATCACCTCGTCGGACATCTGGTCGATAGCGGCACCCTCGTGCGCCCGTTGCCGCACAAGACGGTGATGAAGAATCGCGGCCATTACCTCTCCGTGCGCAAAGACAAGACGGACACCAGCGCGTGCAAGCGATTCTGCACGTGGCTCAGGCAGCAACTGGCCCTGCAAGCTTCAACAAAAAGTTGAAGGAATGCCGGAAAAAACGTCGTTTAAATTCGCCGCGAAATCGACATAAATTTCTCTTCAAGCCGCGTGGAAGCGGCAAAACGGAAGAGGAATTCAGCAGATGGGTTTCAAGAGAAGCATCCATGCCGTGGAGACGCATTCGGGCATTCCCATGCGTGTGGTCACCGGCGGCATCCCGCATATCCCGGGCGATACGGTCTACGCCAAGATGAAATGGCTGGAGGCCAATGACGACGGACTGCGCAAGCTGCTGCTGCGCGAGCCGCGCGGCTACCCGGCCCACTGCTGCAACATCATCGTCCCGCCCTGTCACCCGGACGCCGATGCGGGCTACATCATCCTCGAACAGGTCGAGTACCCCATGATGTCGGGCGGCAACACCATCTCCGTGGTCACCGTGCTGCTGGAAATGGGCATGCTTGCGATGCAGGAGCCGGTGACCGAACTGACGCTCGAAGCGCCGGCCGGGCTGATCCGCATTCGCGCCGAGTGCAAGGACGGCAAGGTCAAGAGCGTAAAGTTCAGGAACGTACCGGCATTTGCCGCGCATCTAGACGCCATGATCGATGTGCCGCATCTGGGCAAGGTGCGCGTGGATGTCGGCTGGGGCGGCATGTTCTACGCCATTGCCGACGTGCGCCAGTTTCCGGGCCTGGAACTCAAGCCCGAACATGGCAAGGAGATCGCGCGGGTCTCGGCGATGATCCGCCAGGCGGCCATTGAACAGTTGCCGGTTGCGCATCCCGACTATCCGGGCGTTGGCATCACCATTTCCCAGCTTTCGGGGCCCAGCGACGACCCACGGGTCGACTGGAAGAATGTGGTCACCATGCCTACGGGACCGCTTTCGTGGGACGATCCGGCCACCTGGACAGGTGCGATCGACCGTTGCCCGTGCGGTACCGGCACCTGCGCCAAAATGGCCGTGCTGCATGCCAAGGGGGAATTGCCGCTGAACCAGGACTTCCGGCATCAGGGCATTCTCGGGACGTACTTCACCGGTCGCCTGGAGGAGACGACCCGGATCGGCGAACACGCCGCCGTGGTGCCGACGCTGGCCGGCACCAGCTGGATCCATGGCATCCAGACCATCGTGCTGGATCATGACGACCCCTTTCCCGAGGGCTACACCCTTGGGGACATCTGGCCGAAACAGCAGGAGCTGTGAGCATGCAGATCATTTCGGCGCAGCAGATCCAGTCGGTGCTGGAATGGGACGGCGTCATCGAAGCCCTGCATCGCGGGCATACCGGGTCGCGGCCCATTGGCGACGGCTATTTCATCGGCGATGCGGATTTTGGTCTTTTCTGTCGAGGCGTGATCCTGCCGGGCAAGGGGGCTGGCGCCAAGATCGCCTCGATACATCCGGCCAATGGCGCAGCCGACCCGCCCTTGCCATCGGAGCACGCCGCGTTTCTGCTGCTCGACGAGCGCACCAAGGGGCTGGTCGCCATGCTTGACGGCCCCGAGATCACGCGATGGAAAACCGCGGCCGATTCTGCCCTGGCGGCACGCAGGCTGAGCAGGGAGAACAGCCAGGTACTGCTGGTGCTGGGCGCAGGGCCGATCGCACGGGCGCTGACGGACGCTTATCTGCACGTGCGCCCATCCATCCGTGAAGTGTTGTTGTGGAACCGCTCTCCGTCGCGGCTGGAGGCTGCACGCTCGGCGCTCGAAGCGAGAAGTATTCGCGTGCGGATTGTCGAGGACATCGATGACGCGGTCGCGTGCGCCGATATCATTACGGCCGCCACCGGCGCATCGACACCCATGATCCGGGGCAAGTACGTTCGTCCCGGTACGCATGTGGATCTGGTCGGAGGATACCGGCACGACATGCGGGAGGCCGATTGCGATGTGTTCCGGGGTGCCCGCGTCTTCGTGGACGACCGCCAGAATGCAGCGCTCTCTGGCGATATACAGGTTCCGATGGAGGCTGGGGTGATCGCGGAAAGCGATATCGAGGGCGACCTCTTCGATCTGTGCCAGATGCCGACGCTCCGCCGTTCGGCTGCAGACCGGACGGTTTACAAGAATGCGGGCGGTGCGCACCTGGACTTGATCGTCAGCGAGTATGTCGTCGAGCGCTTGAAATCCGGCAGGCAAATGTCACCGGCGGCCATCGGCCTGGATTGAAACAGGAACATTGGGGCCCGGAACCTATCGATTTTCAAAAACCCCAACTACTTAGTAATACGTAGATATTTTCTCCGGCAACGGCGAGGTGAATTGCGTTATTAGCCTGAATCTTCGGCAAACTGAACATTGATGGAACGGGTGCCTACCATGCGAAAAGTCCTTTTATCCCTACTCTTCACCACGGCCCTTGCAGGGGTGGCTGGCGAAGCTGTTGCGCAACAGGTTGTCAAGATTGGCCTCTCTGCGCCGCTCACCGGCATAGGGGCGGCGAACGGCAAGGACATGGAGAACGGCGCACGCCTTGCGATCGAAGAGGCGAATGCGCAGCATCTTCATATTGGTGGCCAGGAGATCAAGTTCGAGCTCGATTCGGTTGACGACCAGGGCGATCCGCGAATTGGTGTTCAGGTGGCGCAAAAGCTGGTGGACGACGGAGTCGTGGCGACCATCGGTTACTACAACTCTGGCGTCGCCCTGCCGTCCGCCCCCATCTTTGCGAAGGCCGGCATTCCATTGCTTGACCCGGCTGCGACCAATCCTCAGATCACGCGCCTTGGATTGACCAATGTTTTCCGGATCATCGCGACGGACGTTCAAAACTCGGGCAATGCCGGCAACTATGCGGTGACCGTCATGAAGGCGAAGCGCATTGCGACGATGGACGATCGCACGGCCTTTGGTCAGGGCGCCGTCGAAGAATTCAAGAAAGCCGTGCAGGCCGCTGGCGGATCGATCGTCACATCGGAGTATACGAATGACAAGGCCGTTGAATTTAACGCGTTGTTGACGAACATAAAGGGCGCAAATGCCGATCTCCTGTTTTTCTCCGGGAGCAACGCCCAGGCCGGGCTGATCGTCAAGCGCATGAAGCAGCTTGGGATGCACACTCAGTTCGTCGGTAGCGGAGGCATCGCGGATACCGTCTTTGTCCAGTCGGCCGGGAATGCTGCAGATGGCGCGCTGGCGTGGGAGTACGGACGCCCGATTGACGCGCTACCGGAAGGCCGGGCGTTCGGCCTGAAATACAAGAAGCGGTTTGGCATGGATATCCTCACGTTTTCACCGTTCTCATACGACTGCACGTGGATCGCCATTGACGCAATGAAAAGGGCTGGCTCGATAAAACCAGCGGTCTTTATGTCCGCGCTTCGTTCGACTCAATATGATGGCATCACCGGCCACATTGCATTCAATACGATTGGGGATTTGAGCAATCCCACCTCGACGCTGTATCAGGTCAAGAACGGCAAATGGGTTCCCGTGACGACGATTGGCGCAAGGTAAGCCGGGCGCCAGCGCGCCTTTAACAGATAACCAGGATCACAAAAAAAGGCCCGCTTGCAAAGCAAGCGGGCCGCAGAATGACAAAGATGAAATAATGCCCATGGAAGGCGTGCGAATGGTAGCGCAAATCTTTTGCGCGCCGGTCAATCCAATGTTAACCAAATCTATCGAACAACGACGCAGGCTATTCGACCGAGCAAGTGTGTCGCTTCAAATTGCGTCCTGCTCATCAGGGCGAACACCTCCCCGCGATCAAGAAACGGTAATGTGTTTCTTTTTCGCTTTTCAGCTTGCGCTCATCTCCATTGGCCCCTGCCCCACCTTTACTCAAGCTCGCTTTGCCAGGACTTCAGCAAACACCGCGTTTGCGCGCTGACCGTTGCTTTCACAAACTCCGCATTGTTTCCATCGATTTCAGACCAGCCCAGCATCGACAATGTCGACTCACGCGCGACGTGAAACGCAAAAAACTGCCCCCAGAGGCTGATCATTCGCACGATGGTCAGCGGATCATTTTCTTCACGTCCGGTAATACGGGCGACCAGCGCAGCATTGACCTTGTTCATCGGCGTACGCAGGCGCTCGCGCAACACCTGTGATCCAATTTCAGGCTCTCCACCGCCTTGCTCACGTGCAAAGAAGAGCCGTCGGTCAGTCTCGCGCCCCTTTCTGAACATCAAATCCGCAATGGCGCATTGAAGGTTGACGAAGGCGTCGATCAACTCACTCTCGGGCTTATTGCTTTTGAGCGTCTCTTGCGCCTGCACCAGAGCAGGCTCCAGAACCTGCAGGGCGTCCTCCACCATCGCCTCGGCGCAGGCCCGATAAACCCCCTCCTTGTTCTGGAAGTAGTACTGCAACGCCGGCGCGTTGACACCCGCGCGCGCCGCGATGTCCCGCGTCGACGCGCCTGCGAATCCATGCTGGCCAAACAGGGAAATGGCCGCGTCGATGATCTTCTTACGGGTTTCTTCGCCACGTGCGTAGCCACCTTCGGCCGGGTGGCGGGGGCGCCGGGATTCAGACATAGGAGAAAGCGTCAGTGAAAACTTCCAAAATATAACACTTGACAGATATTTTCCGAATGGAATAATTCGTCCAATTGGAATAAATTGGGGTTTCCACACCATGTCGACGACAGCAGACGCGCCGCAGCGCGATCGCCAGGACACAACACAAACCGCGCAAGCACGCGGTTCCAAACGCGGCATGCTTATTGGGGCCGCACTCGTGGCGGCGGTCGGCGCGGCCGGCTGGGCGGGCCACTGGTGGCTGGTTGGGCGTTTTATCGAGAGCACCGACGACGCCTACCTTCAGGCCGATAGCGTGACGGTCGCCCCCAAGGTGAGCGGCTACATCACCGATGTTTTCGTGGCGGACAACCAGGCCGTTAAAGCCGGCGACCCGCTGGTTCGCCTCGACACGCGCCAGTATCAAGCTGCGCTTGCGCAGGCCAACGCCACCATCGATGCACGCAACGCCGACGTCGAACATGCCGACGCACAGCTCACGCAACAACGCGCGAACATCGCTCAAGCGGTGGCCCAGGAGGAAGTCGCGCGCGTCAGCCTGCGCCACGCCCAGGACGAAGTCGCGCGCTACACGCCGCTCGCGGCGTCGGGCGCTGAAACCACCGAAAAGCTCTCGGAGCTCAAGAGCTCGCGCGACCAGGCGCAGGCCACGCTGGCCGCCGACCACGCGGCGGTCGAATCGGCCCGGTCGCAGATGGGCGCGCTGACGGCCCAGCTCGGCCAGGCCCGCGCGCAACTCGAAGCGGCAAAAGCGAGCGCCGCGCAGTCGCAGCTCGACCTCGACCATACGGTCGTCAAGAGCGCCATTGCGGGTCGCGTCGGCGACCGTACGGTGCGCGTGGGGCAGTACGTGCAGCCGGGCACGCGGATGCTGTCGGTCGTGCCCGTGCAGGACACCTATCTGACCGCCAACTTCAAGGAAACGCAGATCGGCCGCATGCGCATCGGCCAGCCGGTGGAGATTTCCGTCGATGCGCTGTCCGGGCACAAGCTGCACGGCGTCGTCGACAGCTTCTCGCCGGGCACTGGGGCGCAGTTCGCCTTGCTGCCTGCCGAGAACGCGACCGGCAACTTCACGAAGATCGTTCAGCGCGTACCGGTGCGCATCCGCGTGGAAACCGGCCCGCAAACGCGCAAGGTGCTGCTGCCCGGCATGTCCGTGACCGCCGAGGTCGATACGCGATCCTCGCGCGACGACGATCACCGCATCGATGTCGAGAACCATCGTGAGTAATGTAAGCAGTGCCACCGGGAGCGCGATGGGTCGCGCCGCGAACGCCCAGCCATCCCAGGGCGAGCGCGCCAGTGCCTCGGACTGGATTGCGGTCGCCGCGGGCGCGCTTGGCGCGCTCATCGCCACGCTCGACATTTCGATCACGAACTCCGCGCTGCCGCAGATCCAGGGCGAAATCGGCGCGACCGGCACCGAGGGCACGTGGATTTCCACGGGCTACCTGATGTCCGAAATCGTGATGATTCCGCTCGCCGCGTGGCTCACGCGCGTGTTCGGCCTGCGCAATTTTCTGCTCGCGAACGCTACGCTGTTCATCGGCTTTTCGATGATGTGCGGATGGTCGGGTTCGCTCGCCATCATGATCGTCGGACGCATCGGCCAGGGCTTCACGGGCGGTGCGATGATCCCGACTGCGCAGACCATCATCCGCACGCGGCTGCCTCCATCGCAGTTGCCCATCGGCATGACGATGTTCGGACTGACCGCGCTGCTCGGGCCATTGCTTGGCCCGGTCGTGGGCGGCTGGCTGGCCGAGAACATCAGCTGGAGCTGGTGCTTCTTCGTCAACCTGCCCGTGTGTCTCGCACTGATTACGCTCCTGATTTACGGGCTGGGCCCCGATCGGCCTCACTGGGAGGAATTCCTGAAGGCCGACTGGATCGGCATTATCGGGCTGGCGATTGGCCTCAGTTCGCTCACCGTGGTGCTGGAGGAAGGGCAGCGCGAGCGCTGGTTCGAGTCGCAGATGATCGTGAGCCTGACGCTCGTGTCGCTCTTCGGGATGGTGCTGATCGGCATTTCGCAGTTTGTCGCCCGAAAGCCGATCCTGCGTCTTTCGCTGATGCGCAACATGCGCTTCGCAAGCGTCAACGTGATCGTCTTCATCGTCGGCGCGGGTCTGTATGGCATTTCGTACCTGCTGCCGCAGTTCCTGAGCCAGGTGGCCGGCTATAACGCCGAGCAATCGGGCATGGTCATGCTGCTCTCCGGCATCCCCGCGATGTTGACCATGCCGATCCTGCCGCGCCTGCTCGGCAAGGTCGATATCCGTGCGCTCGTCGTCACGGGCCTGCTGTTCTTTGCATGGAGCTGCATGCTCGACACGACGCTGACGGCGCTGAGCGTCGGCCATGATTTCACGTGGTCGCAGTTGTTGCGCGGCGTGGGCCAGATCCTGTCGATGATGCCGCTGAACCAGGCCGCCATGGCCACGGTCTCCCGCGAAGAGTCCGGCGACGCGGCGGGCATCTATAACATGGCGCGCAATCTCGGCGGCTCGGTGGGGCTGGCGATTATCGGCACGTTGATCGACCGGCGCGAGACCTTCCACACGGCCGTGCTTCGCGAGGCGGTCACGAACAATTCGCTCGTCGGGCAGGAGCACATTACAGCTAGCGCGGCGAGTTTCTTCGCGCAGACGGGCGACATGGCCTACGCGAAGATGCAGGCGCTTGGGCAACTGGCTTCCCAGATCCAGGTGCAGTCGACGGTCATCACCTATTCGGAAACGTTCTGGGTGCTCGGTGTCGCCTTGCTCGCCTGCATCCCGCTCGCCTTCCTGCTCAAGAATCCGCGCCCCGGCTCCGCCCCGGTAGAAGCTCATTGAAGTCTATTGAATCGAACATGATGGCAACCTTTTCTCGACGCCCTCCCGTAAGTGCCGTCAGCGCAATCGCCGTAGCCTGCGCTGCCGCCCTGCTGGCCGCCTGTACGGTCGGGCCTGATTATCATGGTGCGCCGCCGGTGGCGTCCGAAGCGGCAAGCGCGACGACCTTCGTGCGCACTCCCGCGAAGGGCATCGTCGCCACCTCGCCTGCGCCGAATCAATGGTGGCTGGCGCTAGGCGATCCGCAACTGGATTCGTTGATCGCGGCCGCTTTCGCGCACAACCCGGATCTGCGGGCGGCCCAGGCGCGGCTGCGTGCCTCGCGCGCGCAATTGCAGCAGCAGCGTGCGGCCGAAATGCCCAAGCTAAGCGCCGACGCCGCTACGGTTCGCATGCGCGAGCCTGACCTCAGCGCGCTGTCCTCGTCCGGGTCTAGTGCGGGTTCATCGGGACGCGGCCCGCTGTCGCTGTACACCGCCGGGTTCGACGCCTCGTGGGAGATCGATCTGTTTGGCGGAACGCGCCGTGCGATCGAAGCGGCGAATGCGCAGTCCGAGGCCGTCAACGCCGATCTCGCCGACACCCAAGTGTCGCTGGCCGCCGAAGTCGCCCAGGCCTATGTGGGTTTGCGCGACCAGCAGCAGCGACTGCTTATCGCGCAGCGCACGGCTGAGCTGCAGCAGCAGAGTCTCACGCTGACGGAGCAGCGACGCGCGGGCGGCACGGCGGCCGACGTCGATGTCGAGCGCCTCACGACGCAGGTCGAAAATACCCGGTCGACCCTCACGCCACTGGCCGCCCAGGTGGAAATCTCGCTCGACCAGCTTGCCGTGCTCACCGGCAAGGCGCCGGGGGCGCTTGACGCGGAGCTCGCACAGGCACGTCCATTGCCTGACCTGCCGGCCAATGTTGCCGTCGGTGACCCGGCGAAAATGCTCGCGCAGCGCCCGGACATTCGCGCAGCGGAGCGCCGTCTCGCATCGAGCAACGCGCAGATTGGCGAGCACATTGCCGACTTCTTCCCGAAGGTCACGCTCTACGGCGACCTGAGTTATTCAGCCGCCGATCCAGGCCACCTTTTCCGCAAGGCCAATGCGACGTGGCTCGGCGCGCCCTATCTCTCGTGGAACCTGTTTGATTTCGGCCGCACGCTGGGCGCTGTGCACGGCGCGCAAGCCTCGCGCGACGAAGCCATCGCGAACTACGAAAAGACGGTATTGGGCGCGCTTCAGGACGCAAACGACGGGCTATCGCGCTTCGGCTACCAGCGCGAACATCTGGCGACGCTGATGAAAGTCCAGAAGTCTGCGGTGCGCTCGGCAGACCTGACGCGGCAGCGCTATCGCGCAGGCACCGTCAGCCTTGTCGATCTGCTGGACACCCAACGTGCTGAATTTTCGGCCCAGCAGGACGTCGTCGCCGGACAGGCGGAACTGCTCAAGGACTATGTTTCGCTGCAGAAAAGCCTCGGGCTGGGGTGGCAACCGCCACAGACGTAAACGCTTTCTTTCTCTCCAATGCCCTACCCCACACTTGTCGCGTGCCGCCACTGTGACGCGCTGTTTCGCAAGCCTCGCCTCCTGCCCGGAGGCCAGGCCGCGTGTTGCTCGCGGTGCGGCTCCACGCTCTACCGGGAAAGCTTCGCGCAGCTCGATCGCCTGTGCGCGGTCACCGTCGCCGCATTCATCACCTTCATCATCGCGCAGTCGTTCCCCATCATCGCGCTCGACGCTAACGGCATTACGTCGGAGTCGAGCCTGATCGGTGCACTCGTGGTCTTGTGGAACGAGGGCATGCATGCCGTCTCGTCGATGGTGTTCTGTGCAACGGTGCTGTTTCCCCTCGTCGAGATGGTGGCGCTGCTTTATTTGCTGCTGCCTATCCGGCGAGGCGTCGTTCCACCGGGATTCCGTTATGTGATGCACGCCATCGAGTTCGTGCGGCCGTGGGGCATGCTCGAAGTCTTCATGGTGGGCATACTTGTGGCCATCGTAAAACTGGTCAGCATCTCGCGGGTGATGCCAGAGACCGCGCTGTTCGCTTTCGCTGCGCTGACCTTGATGCTGACTGTCGTCGCGATGTTCGATTTTCGCAGGCTCTGGGATATGGCGGATTCGTTGCGCGCTCCACCAATCGGCAGTGATATCGACCGTCTGGATGACACGCCGGACAGTCGCTCCGGCGACGTTTGCCACGACTATCCGCACCGCGCAGGTTTCCAGACGCGCGACGTTACCGCCAGGGCGGCCGGCCTGGCTAGCTGCCATGTCTGCGGCCAACTGGAGTCGCAGCAGATCCTGGCGCGCAAACAGCGCTGTGGCCGCTGTAATACGCCCGTGCACCTGCGCCGCCCCGACTCTTTGCGTCGCACGTGGGCGCTCCTGAGCGCCGCGGCGATTCTCTACGTTCCCGCGAACGTCCTGCCGATCATGAATACGGCAACGCTCGCACATGATCGCGGCGACACCATCCTGAGCGGCATCGTCCACTTCTGGATGACCGGCGAATGGTTGATCGCGGCTGTCGTTTTTATCGCCAGCATCATGGTGCCGATGCTCAAGCTCTCCGCGCTCGCGCTCCTCGCCTTGACCTCGCAGCGTCGCTCCCGATGGCGCACAGCAGAACGCACGACGCTCTACCGGGTCGTCGAATTCATAGGCCGCTGGTCGATGCTCGACATCTTCGTGATCGCGCTCACCGTTTCGCTGGTGCGCTTCGGCTCGTTCGGCACCGTCACAGCCGGGCCTGGCGCCATCGCCTTTGGTTCGGTAGTCATCCTGACGATGATCGCCGCGATGCAGTTCGACCCGCGACTCATCTGGGATCCCGTCGCCAGCACGGCAAAGATCGCGCCGGTCGCCGAGGAACCCTCGAATTACACAATGGAACATCCGCATGACTAGTCCGAAAGGAACCCGCACGCCTCCCGGCGACGACCATTTTCCGGGCGTCGGCGAGCCGCAGATCGTCCAGCCCAGACGCTGGCTGCCCTCGCTCGTCTGGATCGTGCCGCTCATCGCGGCGCTGATCGGCGTGGCGCTTGTCGTGAAGTCCGTCGCCATGCGCGGCCCGACGCTCACGATCACTTTCCTGTCCGCCGAAGGGCTCGAACCCGGCAAGACGAAGGTCAAGTACAAGGACGTCGAAATCGGCTCGGTGCGCGCCATCAAGCTCTCGCCGAACCTCTCGCACGTGCTCGTGACGGTCGAGCTGACCAAGGACGCAGAAACCTTCGCCAGCAAGGACAGCCGCTTCTGGGTGGTGCGTCCGCGAGTGGGTGCAGGCGGCGTGTCGGGCCTGGGCACACTGCTGTCCGGCGCCTATATCGGCGCGGATGCGGGCCGCTCGCACGAAACCGCGAGCGACTTTACCGGACTGGAAACCCCGCCTGCCGTGACCATCGACGAGAAGGGCCATCACTATTCGCTGCACAGCAAGGATCTGGGCTCGCTCGATATCGGCACGCCGATCTTCTATCGCCGCATCCAGGTCGGCCAGGTCACGGGCTATTCGCTCGACAAGGACGGCACGGGCGTCACCGTGCAGGTGTTCGTGAGCGCGCCGTACGACCAGTACGTGGGCACGAATACGCGCTGGTGGCATGCGAGCGGCGTGGACGTGAAGCTCGACGCCAGTGGTTTCAAGGTCAATACGCAATCGCTCGCGACCGTTGTAGCGGGTGGCCTCGCGTTCCAGCAGCCGGGCGGCAGCCCGATGGGGCCGCAGGCGCCCGACAACGCCATCTTCGCGCTCGCCGACGATGAAGGCGATGCAATGAAGGAGCCAGACGGCGCGCCGTCGCGCGTCGTGATGTATTTCAACCAGTCGCTGCGCGGGCTTGCCGTGGGTGCAACCGTGGACTTCCGCGGCATCGCGCTCGGCCAGGTGACCGACATCGGTATTGAATACGATCCGAAGCAGCGTAACTTCGCCATGCCGGTGACGATGGATCTGTACCCGCTTCGTCTTGCGCGCAAGAACCGCGGTGGAGCCGCGCCGCCGCCAGGATCCCCGCAGGATCGCGAGTTTATTCAGCGCCTCGTCGAGCGCGGCCTGCGCGGGCAATTGCGTAACGGCAACCTGCTGACGGGCCAGCTTTATATCGCGCTCGATGTATTCCCGAATGCGCCGCCGGCGAAGTACAACCTCGACAGCAATCCCATGGAACTGCCGACGGTGCCGAACTCGCTCGAAGAACTCCAGCAGCAGGTCGCCGATATCACCAAGAAGCTCAATCAGGTTCCCTTCGACAAGATCGGCAACAACCTGAACGAGTCGCTCAAGAGCGCAAACGAGCTGTTCGGTAAGGTGAACGACGAGATCCTGCCGCAACTGCATGGCACGCTCGAAGAGACGCAGAAGACCTTCCATGCCGCGCAGGCCACCTTGCAGCAGGATTCGCCGCTGCAATCGGACGTGCATCAGGCCATGCAGGAACTCACGCGAACCCTGCAGTCGCTCAACTCGCTCACGGATTATCTGGAGCGCCATCCCGAATCGCTGCTGCGCGGCAAATCAGGAGACAAGCCATGACGTTTCTCCGGCCTAACCTGCCGCTTCGTTCCGCGCTGCCGGCGCTTGCCCCGGCGCTCATTCTTGCCGCGGCGCTTGCGGGCTGCGCCTCGCCCGCAAGCCGCTTCTATACGCTGAGCCCGAGCGGCGACGGTGCACGTACTGCATCGGCTGCGACGGCGCCCGTCGGCGCGGGCAACCCGGCGTGGCTCATCGAGCTTGCACCGGTCGACGTGCCGCCGCAGGTCGCAAAGGCGCAGCTCGTCGTGCAGACCGACGCCACCCAGGTGAAGGTGCTGGAACAGGAACGCTGGGCGTCGATGCCCGGCGACGAGATCCGCCGCGCGCTTTCCGGCGACCTCACCCAGCAGTTGAACACCCTCGACGTGTATGGCTCGCCGCATCCGGATAACGTGCCGGTCTATCGCGTGAGCGTGAACGTGCAACGCTTCGAATCATGGCCCGGTTCGCACGCGCTGATCGATGCGGTCTGGAGCGTGCGCGCACTCGATTCGCAGACGGTCATGACCTGCCGCAGCGTGATCGACGAGCCCGTGGGCCAAGGTTACGACGCGCTGGTAGCGGGACATCGCGACGCGGTCGATGCCCTGGCGCATTCAATTGCGCGCGGACTTCGTGAACTGGGCGATGGTCGGACAAAGGGCGCGCCCTTGCATTGTCCGGTCGAGACGCCTCCACGTGGCTAGCACTGCGCCTTCTTGAGCAGTGACAGCAGCGAATCACGACTGAGCGCGTCGTCAGAACAGACGGCGCGCTCTCGTGCAAGCACCGAACGACTGAAATGCAGCAGTGGCTGGTGAATCCAGAAATATCGAATATTCTGGGATTCAGGTTGACGAATCATCGTGCGAATCCAGGAACACGTACAGGACGGCGATTTTCGAATCGCGGACGACAATGATGTCCTCGCCGGTGTAACGGGGAGGCTCGCCGACTGGCCCGGAACCCCAGATCAAGCGCCCGCCGTTCTGTACGGCTTCGGGTTTCCGGTGAGGCGTGTAGACATAGCTCGGGTGCGAAGCGCGCAGCTTGCCCGCAATCGACGCCAGTTCATCGTGGCCGACGTAGCGGCCGATCGGTAGATACACGACGCAGTCGTCCGTGTAGAGATCCTCGATAGCCTTGCGAAGGCGTACAGGATCGCCTTCACCAAAAACTTCGCGGATATTACGCATCAGCAAATGCTCAATTAGCGTGGGATCTGGCTTCTCGATTTGTGACATGAAAACCCTCAGAAATAGCATGTCGCGACGGTGTCTAGCGACTCGCGATTGTGAGCGGGCGCGGCATTTCGTTTCGTGCCACACCCGCTGATCGAGACTGATCGGGGACTCAGACCTGTGCCTGGCCGCCGTCCGCGGTGAATTCCGCGCCGTTGACGAAGCTCGAATCGTCCGAGGCGAGGAAGGTCACGACCTTGGCGATCTCCGACGGGTCAGCCAGGCGTCCAATCGGCACCAGCGAGGCCAGGTAGCTCGCCAGCCCGTCCTGCGCTTCCTTCGTGTCGCCGGCCAGTTCCACCAGTCCGGTGGTCAGCGTCGTACCCGGGCTCACCACATTCACGCGGATACCGCGCTCCTTCAGATCCAGCACCCAGCTACGGGCCAGCGCACGGACTGCGGCCTTCGAGGCACTGTAGATGCTGAACGCAGGCGTGCCCGTCGAACCCGCGATCGAGCCGTTCAGGATCAGCGAGCCGCCTTTTTGCATCAGCGGCAAGGCCTTCTGCACCGTGAAGACCACGGCGCGGACATTGCGATTGAACGTGTCGTCGAAATGCTGGCCGGTGATCTCGCCGAGCGGGAGCATCGAGCCGCCACCCGCATTGGTGAAGACGATATCCAGGCGACCCTGTTCGGTGCGGATCTTCTCGAACAGCGCGTCGAGATCTTCGTCACGCGTGACATCACCTCGCACGCCGCGCGCGCCGTGACCGATCGTTTCGACGGCGGCATCCAGTTCGGCCTGACGGCGTCCGGTGATGTACACCTTCGCGCCTTCTGCGGCGAGATCCTTTGCTGCGGCCAGGCCAATGCCGCTCGTGGCGCCGGTTACCAGTGCTACCTTGCCTTCGAGTTTCCTGCTCATGATTTGCTCCGGGTTGTTGGGTGTTGATGGATGCAACGATAAACGTCTGCACGACGTAGAAAAACACGGTGACTGCGAATTGATTTTCCATGTGCATGGATAATCACTACACTGACAACTCATCTGCTACAGGGAGGATCAATGGATCAACTACAAGCGTTGCGTGTATTCGTGCGAATTGCCGAGTCAGGTGGCTTCAGCAAAGCGGCCGACACCTTGAACGTACCGCGCGCGACCGTCTCGAAGCTCATTCAGGAACTTGAAACGCATCTGCGCGTGAAGCTGTTTCAGCGTTCCACCCGACGGGTAGTCGTCACGGAGGAAGGTCAGGCCTACTATCAAAATGCCGTGAAGCTGCTCGCGGATCTCGAAGAGATGGATGGCCTGTTTGCGGATTCGCGCGGCAACCCGCGCGGCCGGATCCGCGTCGACATCGGCTCATCGCTCGCCAATCTGATCCTGCTGCCCCACCTTCCCGCTTTCCGCAAGCGCTACCCCGAAATCCAGCTTGACGTGGGCGTGAGCGACCGCCAGGTCGACCTCATCAGCGAAGGCGTGGACTGCGTCATCCGCGGCGGCGAACTGGAGGACACCTCCCTTGTTGCGCGCCGCCTGGCAGGGCTGGAATGGGGCACGTATGCCGGTTCCGGCTACCTCGCCGAACGCGGAACCCCGTCGCATCCCGATGACCTGCTCGCACGCCACGAACTCGCGGGCTATTTTTCATCCTTGACCGGCCGTGTCGTTCCTCTGCTTTTCCAGCAGGGTGAAGAAACCATCACCATCGATCCGAAAGGCGGCAGAGGTGTCTTTGTGAACGAAAGCACGGCTCATCTGACCTCTCTGGTAAGCGGCCTGGGTGTCGGCCAGACGTTTTCGTTCATGGCGCAGCCGTGGCTGAAAAACGGCGATCTTGTCCAGGTTCTGCCTCAATGGAAGCGCCCGCTCCACCCGATGCACATTGTTTTCGCCCAGTCGAAATACAACAGTGCCCGGCTGAAGGTTTTCGTCGACTGGGTCATCGAAATCTTCAAACCGTACGACAGCACGCCCGCTTCGCGTCGTGCTGCCTGACGCGCAGTAGCTCAAGCGTGGTGTCATGACGCGAGAATGCGGGCGGGCGTACGTTTGGCAGGTTTCACGCTACGCCGTCCTCATCTTGCGAAAAGCGAGTCGCATCTCCTGTGCAAATAGCGCGGGCTGCTCCATGGCTGCGAAATGCCCGCCTTTGTCCACTTCCGACCAGTAGAACAGGTTCGGCCATGCGGCTTGAGCCCAATCCTTCGGAGCACGATAGATTTCGTGGGGAAAGATTGTCGCGGCCATCGGCAGTTCGATGGTGCCGCCGCTGAAGCCTGACATGCCGGCCTGCGTCGCCTCCCAGTAAAAGCGGGCAGACGACGCCGACGTGTTGGTGACCCAGTACAGCGTGATGTTGTCGAGGATCTTGTCGAATGCAATATGGCCATCGGCTTGATTGGCGTTGTCCGCCCAGCCAATGAATTTTTCGTACATCCAGCTAGCCTGGCCGGATGGCGAATCCGCGAGTGCATAACCGATCGTCTGCGGCCTGGTCGCATGCTCCTTGAAGTAACCACCGCCATCGCCGGTGAACCTGGCGGCGCCATCCACCGCGGCTTGCTGCTCTGGCGTAAGATGCGCAGGCAAGGTTTGCGGAAAAACCAGCGGCCAGTTCACGTGCGCGGCAATTAGCCCGTCGGGACGGAGATGACCCAGGACATGGGTCACGCCCGTTCCCCAGTCGCCGCCCTGCGCCACCCAGCGTGTGTATCCGAGGCGGGTCATCAGCGTCGCCCACGCCTTTGCGGTGCGGACAACATCCCATCCTTTCTCTTTCGGCTGATCCGAAAATCCAAAACCGGGCATCGAAGGGACGACGACATCGAACGCATCCTCCGCACGGCCGCCATAGGCAGTGGGATCGGTGAGCGGCCCGATGATGTCGAAAAACTCGACGACGGAACCGGGCCATCCGTGGCTCAGGATGATCGGCAACGCATCAGGGTGCTTCGATTTCACATGGATGAAGTGAATTCCCAGGCCATCGATCGAGGTTCGATACTGCGGGAAACGGTTGATCTGCCGTTCGAAGCGACGCCAGTCATATTGGGTCTGCCAGTATTGGATGAGTTCTTTGGCCGAATCGAGCGGCACGCCCTGCACCCAGCCCGATGCAGTTTCCTGATTAGGCCATCGCACGTTGGCGAGCCGATGCTCAAGGTCATTGAGCACACTCTGCGGAATCGAGACGCGAAATGGCGTCACTGCTTCAGTGGCTGCGGGCATCGTAAAGATTGCCGGCGGTACATTCGCGCCTTTCACAGCGGCTTCTGCAGTGTTCAGGAATGGCAGTGCGGCAAGTGCGGAAGCCAGTTGCATCACGCTACGACGGCGCATGTCGGGTTGTGGCGCTTCGGAAGCAATATTCGTGGGTGCCATTGAGGTGTTTCTCCCGTGGATTTGGATATTGAAAATGCGTTCTGTTGTTCAGGTTCGATCAATGTCGATGGCGAGACTTTAGACGCACGCAGATTTCGGAAAAATACGCTCTTTGCCAATTCATTTTCCACAGCTGTGGATGATCCAAAGTCCTCCCGGGAGATCCGACTGACCACGGCAGCGGCGTATACAACCGTTGCAACCACAACGGAAGTATTCGAAAAATCCCGCCCTATTGCATTGAACGATCCTTAAAATTTATGAAAACACGCCGTGGCGGTTTTTTGGCGTTGCAAATTTGTTATGCACAGACATAATAGGTACTGTCCGATCCGACTCCAGCCAGCGGCGATCTATCGTTTTTCACTCAGGCTGCGTGTGCATCAGTGGCAGGCATTGCTCCGCACACGCATCCTGCTGTGTCACGCGCAATGGGGTGCGAATTATTACCAACACCTTTCGGAATTCGCGCGCCTGGGTCTGACTCGTCAGTGACTGCGATGCGCTGATCCCACTATTTAGATTGCCCTGATGAGATTCGGTGAACTAGAAATAGAGCGCGATACGCGGCAAGTCCTTCGAGGCGGAGTCGCTGTCCGCCTGAGTAGTCGTGCGTTCGACCTGCTTGCGCTGCTGCTCGACGCAGACGGAGCACTCGTTTCAACCGATGAGATCCTGGCGAGGGTCTGGCCGACCACGATCGTCGAGGAAAACAACATCCAGGTGCATATCGCCGCGCTCAGGCGCTTGCTGGGTGAAAATCGCCACCTTATCCAGACGGTTTCGGGACGCGGCTACCGAATGTCAAGGCCGCCATCCGCGGTCACGGAACCTGCCCGCACGCCGCACGACCCACGCCCTGAAGTTCCCCCTGCACTCGACCTGGGCATTCCGCATCCGGGCGGGTTCCTGTTTGGTCGACAAACATGCATCGACCGCCTGATCTGTGCGATTCGCGAGGGATCGGATTCAGTCATTACGCTGACTGGCCCGGCGGGCGTTGGAAAATCCAGGCTGGCGCAAGAAGCCGCTCGATATCTCGACGAACAGAACAAAGTCACCGTTTCCTATCTTTCGCTCGCGTCGCAGTCCAGTGCGGACGACGCGTACGCAATGATTGAGCGTGCGCTGGATCGAATCAGCGATCATCAATCAGTTGGTGGTACGGAAGGGTTCGACGGGCCCGCAGCGCTTCTCGTTCTCGACAATTGCGACCGCCTCGGCGATGCCGTGATCCGGGCCCTGTCCGACAGTGCGGCCTTCAGGCAGGCATCACGAACAGTCGTATTGCTGACGACACGTACGCCCCTCAGGATTACGGCAGAAAAGGTACTCAAGACTCGATCTCTTCTTGCAATTGACCCGTGCGAAACGATGAACGCTGCGGTCGAAATGTTCGTTGCCCGAGTGCGGTGTTTCGATCCAGAAATAGACATCACCGGCGAATTCATGGGACGTGCCCGCCATCTCGTCGAACAGATGGATGGCCTGCCACTCGCGATCGAATTCGCGGCCTACCATACGTCCATGCTCGGAATCGAATCGGTAGCGCTTCTGCTCAAGCAGAATATCGACCTGTGTAACGGCGATGTACGTCGTATGTGCGAGAGCCGGCACGCGTCGTTAAATGCCGCGCTGATGTGGACATGGCCCGATCTCGGCGTGAGACCTCATGCGATTCTGGCAGGACTGCTGGACGCGGGAGCCGAAGCCGATCTCTCTGAGCTTCGAAGCATCGCGGAGCGGTCGGGATTCAATGCGGAAAATGCGCTTGAGGCCATCAGTGAACTCGCCGAAAGTTCATGGCTCATACGCGCCTATACGGGGTTGTCGGTCACGTACAGAATTCCTTATACGGTTCAACGATTCCTTTGGCAGCAACGCGCAGAACTGGCGCTATCCGCTTCTCAGCCGGTAGATCGGCCTGTCCCGGATTCCCATTCGCTTGAACGACCGACCGCCAGAGTCAGCAACGGCGTGCCGTCCAGCAGACCTTCGGGTCGAAGTAACTCGCGCAACGGTAACGCAACCCGGGCGCGGCCAGTCAATTGCGTCGAATTGCGCAGAAAAGGAAGCTAGGGACTTGCAAGAGTGGAGATTCAAATTTTTGGGAAGCGTTGGGAATGCACGCTTTTTCATAAATTTGTCCTGTTACGATAGACATTATTATTAGTTCCATATCGTTCTATCGTGCTGGTCAATTTATGTGCAACTTGCATCTACCGCTGCCTCTGACGCCTTTCCTCGCAAAGCACGGATTCCCTCTCTCATGGCAAGCAGAGCGGCCGAATGATTGAGGTCGGCCCCCTGCGCGTCTCGATCAAGGATGGATCCGTCTTTCGGGCCGGCCAGCGTTGCCAGATCAGCAGTCGCGCGTTCGCGGTTCTCGAAGCGCTCATTTCCTCCCGCGGCTCGCTCGTCACCAAGGAGGCTTTGCTCAATCATGCGTGGCCGTCGACAATCGTCGAAGAAAACAATCTGCAGGTACAGATCGTCACGCTGCGGCGCGCACTCGGGGACGCCCGCGATCTTCTGCAAACCGTACCGGGCCGTGGCTACCTCCTGCTGCCGCAGCCCCAGGCCGCGCCGCGCCAAAGCAAGGTGTACTCGTTGGGCCTGCCGTTCGTCGATACCCTTTTTGGGCGCAGTGACGCTGTCGACGATCTTCTGCATCTCTTCAAGTCCAATCAGGTTGTCACGCTCACCGGTGCCGGGGGGATCGGAAAAACGAGCCTGGCAATCGAGGCCTGCCGCGACACAGGGGACTTGTTCATCTGTATCCGCTATATCTCGCTTGCGGCCATCCAGAACGATCACCAGCTGAAAGAAGCCGTCCTTTCCATTTTTGCCGATGTCGTAACGGGCACCGCAACTAGCGTCGAGGAAATGTCCAGAAGCTTGCGTAAATCGCAATGCCTCGTCATCCTCGACAATTGCGAGCACCTGATTGAAAGTGCCGCCTATATCGCGCAGACGATTACGGCAGGCAATCCCGGCGTCCGCGTGCTGGCGACGAGCCGCGAGGCGCTGCGCATTGGCGCCGAAACGGTCTATCCCGTCCAGAACCTTGCCTGTCCACCGCTGAGCGCAAAGAAGGATGAAACGCTCGAATCCGACGCGGTCAAACTCTTCCTGCATCGACTAAACCGGCTATCGGCGGAATTCGATCTCGACGAAACAACCGTTGCCTTGATCGCGGAGATCTGCCGGCGTCTGGACGGTATTCCCCTCGCTATTGAACTGGCGGCTGCGCGAGCGGCTACGCTCGGACTCGACACGGTACGCGCGCACCTCGACGATCGCTTCGCGATTCTCACAGGCGGTTCCCGCGATGCGCTGCCGCGCCACCAGACGTTGAGAGCGGTATTCGACTGGAGCTACAGGCTGCTCGCGAAAGACGAACAGCAACTATTCCGGCAAGCAGGCGTGTTTGCGGACGGATTCACGCTCGAAGCAATCGCAGCAATCATGAAGCGGCATGGGCAATCAACTGCCGGAACGGCCAGGACTGTCGCCGGGCTTGTCGCCAAATCGCTGCTCTACGTCGACCGGCAGAATGCGCGACGCTTTCGCCAGTTGGAGAGTTCGCGCGCGTTTTCTCGTAGTCTCCTCGACCAGCATGGTGAAACCGATGAGGCCGCGCACGCGCACGCCATTTACTTCCGCGACTTCTTCGAAAGGGGGCCTTACAAGGACGAGCCAATCCCGATCGAGAGCGCTCATGACGTGATCAGCGCCGAGATCGGGAACATGCGGGCGGCCATGGCATGGGCATTCGGGCCAGGCGGCAGCCCTGATCTCGGCATCGATCTCGCTGGGACTGCGGTGCCGATGTTGTATGAGCTTCCACGCCTTGAGGAGTGTGAGTATTGGGCCGCCATCGCCATCGATGCACTTCATACCTCGACGGAGAATCGTCGACAGGCCCAGACGCGACTCAGAATACTGACGGCCTATGCAGCCGCACTGGTGTACACCGAAGGCCCTAACCCTGCCGTTGAGACGGCATGGCAGGAGGTTCTGGCGCTGGCCGAAGCCGCTAACGACCACGGACTGCAACTGCGTGCGATCTGGGGATTGTGGAATCTGGAGCTTTACGCTGGCAGGCCCATGAGCGCGCTCGTTCAAGCGCAGCGGTTCCAGCGTGCGGCACAGACGCTCGGGTCGCCGCTCCAGGTCGCACTGAGTCGCAGGGTCATCGGCATGACGCTGCACTATGCTGGCAGGCACGCTGAGGCGCGCGAAGAACTAATTGCGGCATTGGCGGCCCCCGCAATTCAGGAAGTCAGATGGTCGACAGCCGGCGTTCGCACAGACATGGTGACGGCCACTCACGCGCTGCTAGCCCGCATTCAGTGGTTTCTCGGCGACCCGAGTAGAAGCCTGCAACAGATCGAAGCCGCGGAAGACACGGCGAGAGCCACGGGACACGAGGTCACTTTGGCATACGTGCTCATGGAGGCGACGATCCCCCTGGCGATCCTTCACCGAAACGCGAATAGCCTCATGCTTGCCGTGGAGAGCCTTGAAAACGAATGTCGAAAAGCCGGACTGCGTGCCTGGCTGGCATGCTGCGATGCATTTGAGTGGATCGCCCGCGCGATGGAAAGCCGCCTGACTCACGACGCGCTGACCGAGATGGAAAGATCCATTGAACGGCTGATCTCGACAGGCTACCTGACGCCGTTGCCCATGGTTCTTGGCGAGTTTGCGTCCGCGCTCCTTGCGAGTGGCCAGCGTGATCGCGCTATTGAAACCGTCGAGACCGCGCTTGAGCACTGCGCACAACACGGGAGCTGGTGGTATCACCCTGCGCTGCAGGATTTACGCGCATCGATCGCCGATCAATTGCCGGTTGTGCCTGCCACGGAAAGCCTGTAAGCGGGTAGCTCCTGCTATTTCCGCATACAGGCCGTCCTCAACCCGCGATTCAAAGAACCTGTATTTGCACCACGGGCCCAGGTTTTCCGTCCACCTGCGGGGCAATGACCAGGTAGCGCCGGGTCGCCTTTGCCTGCGGATCGTTCACCGATACGACCTGTCTGATCTGCCCAATTGCATTGACGATCGCTGAGCCTGCCGGATTGGTCATGAAATTCGCCAGGCTCTCGATCTCACCGCTGCCATCTGGATTGCCCGCCAGCCCCAGCACATACGGCTGCTTCGGCTTGAGGCCGGTCACCGAGGCCTGCAATACCTGCAACAGCCCCTGATCGAACAATGCGACGCTGGTCGGCGCACCGCCCGGCAAATTCGCGTCGCCTGACGCCGATTTCATCTGGATATGCGTGGCATTTCCGGCGACGCCAAGAGCCTGCAGATTTTGCGCTCCATCGCCACTGGGAACCGCATCAGGCACATAAGCGACGGCCTGCGGCGCCTGACCAATGGGAATCTGTGCGATGACCTTGTTCGATAGCGTATCGATTGCAGCAAGCGCATCGCCATTTTCGAGGCCGACGTACACGCGCGTGCCGTCGCCAGACGGCCAGATCCCATGCGGCAGGCTGCCAACCGGAATGGTTGCGACCTGAGCGAAGGTGTCAGTCCGGAATACCTTCACCAGGTTTTGCCCCCCTACCGTGACATACGCGAACGTGCCATTGGCGTTCTTCACGATATTGACGTGATTGGTAATCGGGCCGGTATCGATCGATTTGAGCAATGCGAACGGTGGCGTGGCTTCAAATACCTGGGTGCGCCCCACGTCCTTCAACGTAAACCAGACCTGCTTGCCATCTGGCGTCGCTGCAATATTCGGGCAAAACGGACTGTCCTGCCTGACCTTGCCAACAATTCGATGATTAGCGACTGATACGACATCGGTCTCGGGATTAAATGACGAACATACATAGCCGTATTTGCCGTCCGGCGAAAAAATCTGCATTCCTGGGCCAGCCGGCGTCGTGATGCGAGTTTTTTCCTCGAAGGTCTGCGCATCGAGCACCGATACGTAGTTCTCTCCGCGCACCGTTACCCATACTTCCTTGCCATCCGGCGTGAAAAAGGCCTCATGCGGCGAACGTCCCACGTACGTCACATGTTTGACTGCGTTAGTCGCAGTATCAATGAACGTGACGGAATTCGAGCCGATCGATACCACAGCCAGTGTTCGATGATCCGGCGAGAAACCCATGCCATGAACAAGCACTTGCCCCCGATATAACGGGCTGAAATTACCGGGCGAAGGGTCACCCAGACGGATGACACCGACCAGCCGGTTGTCGGCGGGATCGGTTACAGAAACGGTATTCGAAAATTGTTCAGCGGCATAGACACGATCGCGATGACTGATCGGCACGTCCGGCGCTGCGTCGGCGCCTGGCGCCTGGCCAGCGAAAGCACATGCCGACAAAGCGAACACAAATGCTCCCGACATCGCGCGAGCATGGAAACTCCACTTCATCATGTTCCACTCCTAACCAATAGGATTTCTGTTGCGAACTATATTCACGGCCCCATGGGATATAGGGATCGATATTTTTTGTTGCGTTTACTTATCCCCTCCCGGCGTCATTTCCCTGCCCGCTTCCATCGACATCCGCATGTGTCCGCCTTCAGCCTGTCCAGATGACGCAGGTGGACTCGCTTCGATCGATGCGTCCGTCTTCCGCTCCTGCGAGATTGAACCTGATGGCGCCTGTCCGATCGCTACGTGCATCGCCACGATTTCCTGCTGCTGTTCAACGACAATTTCCTGCGCAATGCGACGAAGCTGTTCATTCTTTCCGTAGCGCAACTCCGCCTCAGCCATATCAATCGCCCCCTGGTGATGGGGAACCATCATTGCAACAAAATCAAGATCCACGTCACCCGACGGACGCGGGGACATCCCGTTCATCATCCGCGTCATTGCCGCATCGTTTTCCTTCAGGTACATGGCTTCAGCATCGGTTATCGGGCCAGCAGCCTTTGCCACGGAGGCACAGCACGCAAGCATCACAAGCATCGCCGTCCCAAACGGAAACGGTCTACGCCAGGCGACCAGGTTAAGCATTCAGGATCTCCTTAAATGACTTTTCACTCTACGAACAGTTACAGTCTGGTTTTATTCCAGCCAACGAATAAATTGTTGGGCAGGCAGACCATCGGAACCCACTGCCTCATTCAAGCGCGACCTGGAATCAGGTATCACCTGAATTCCTTTCCCAACGGGATCCGAGAACGCGCCCGCAGAAGTTCCCTCGATAGAATGTGGGACTGTAGCGCTCAAGAACGTCTGCGCTGAGCGCCCCGAAAGTCGTCTCGGGACGATGTGCAATTCCTCTGCCCAACGCTTCCAGATAGCTGTTCGCAAAGTCTTCACCGCGTGGAAACTCTGCAAGAATGGCCTCCTTCTGGGTCACAGAAAAACGGTCGATACCATCACCGAAGAGATCGGCACGCACACCGTAGGCGAGAAATCGCGTGAGTCCACCCATCCGCTCCGGCAGGCCCGGGGTGGTGTGAAGGCTGATCGCATCCCACACGGCGGAACTATGGGTGTGTCTCACGCCTTCCCTATCGAGAAACTCCTTCGCGGCGTCTGCGCCGTCCAGCTCGTAACGTTGTAGCGAGTTCGCATAGCTCGAACTGAGTCCCATGTGGGAAAAATGGGCTGCAACAAAAAGCAGGTCGGTCGCCACGCGTATGTCCTGCCTGATGGCCTCAAGCGAGGCAAAAGCAAACACTCTGCAGGCATGCCGCACGAGGACTGAGGGCAAAGACACTCGCGCAATATCGGAAGCATAGTGCGAGTATCGCCTGCGAGGCATATTCACTCCTGCTAGCTGAGTCGGGAATCCGAAAGTGGTTCGCATTTTCCTGGCCCCCCCCTAAGTGTCTCCTCCGCTGATCGACTGAAATGGATAGTCAATCCGCGAATCTTTTGGCGAACACAATCTATCGGTTTCGTCCGGATAACGCATGGGCCGTCCGCTGATTTTTCATGAAAAAAGATTAAATGCGCCCTTGCTTTTCGGGTAGGGATGCTCTGCACCCCGGCGCCCGTGGATTGTCCACGCACATGGAAGATCAATTCGCAGTCGCCATGTTTTTCTACGTCGTGCAGACGTTTATCGTTGCATCCATCAACACCCAACAACCCGGAGCAAATCATGAGCAGGAAACTCGAAGGCAAGGTAGCACTGGTAACCGGCGCGACGAGCGGCATTGGCCTGGCCGCAGCAAAGGATCTCGCCGCAGAAGGCGCGAAGGTGTACATCACCGGACGCCGTCAGGCCGAACTGGATGCCGCCGTCGAAACGATCGGTCACGGCGCGCGCGGCGTGCAGGGCGATGTCACGCGTGACGAAGATCTCGACGCGCTGTTCGAGAAGATCCGCACCGAACAGGGTCGCCTGGATATCGTCTTCACGAACGCGGGTGGCGGCTCGATGCTCCCGCTCGGCGAGATTACCGGTCAGCATTTCGACGACACGTTCAATCGCAATGTCCGCGCCGTGGTCTTCACGGTGCAGAAGGCCTTGCCGCTGATGCAAAAAGGCGGCTCGCTGATCCTGAACGGCTCGATCGCGGGCTCGACGGGTACGCCTGCGTTCAGCATCTACAGTGCCTCGAAGGCCGCAGTACGTGCGCTGGCCCGTAGCTGGGTGCTGGATCTGAAGGAGCGTGGTATCCGCGTGAACGTGGTGAGCCCCGGCGCGACGCTGACCACCGGACTGGTGGAACTGGCCGGCGACACGAAGGAAGCGCAGGACGGGCTGGCGAGCTACCTGGCCTCGCTGGTGCCGATTGGACGCCTGGCTGACCCGTCGGAGATCGCCAAGGTCGTGACCTTCCTCGCCTCGGACGATTCGAGCTTCGTCAACGGCGCGGAATTCACCGCGGACGGTGGCCAGGCACAGGTCTGAGCTTCCGATACGCCTCATCCCGCCGGGGTTAGCAAGACCGGCAAAGACGGCCACCTCGCCGGGATGAATTGCGAAATTCAGATGAAAATTGCTATGAAAATCGGATTCATCGGCGCGGCTAACCTGGCGCAAACATACTCAAAACACTTGCTTCGCAGCGGGCATTCGGTTGTTTTTAGCAACAGGCTGGGGCCAGACACGCTGGCTTCACTCGTTGAGTCCTTCGGCCCGCGCGCTTCTGCAGCATCGGTCGAAAACGCAGCAAAAGCCGAAGTGGTTGTCCTGGCGTTGCCGTGGACACAACTCCAGTCGCTTCAGCACAGAGACATCGATTGGCACGGTCGAATTGTTGTTGACGCAACGAACGCACTGCTCACCTATGCGCCCGATTATCGGCGGGCAGACCTGGGGGGCAGGACGTCAAGCGAAATAGTCGCGGATATGCTGCCGGGCGCTCGGGTAGTAAAAGCACTCAACACGCTCTATTTCAAGGTGCTTGAACGAGAACCGGCTGAAGCAGGCGGCCGGCGAGTCATGTTTGTCTGCGGCGACGACAGCGAAGCAAAGAAGACGGTCTCGTCAATGCTGGCGTCAACGGGCTTTTGCCCAATCGACCTTGGCGACCTCGTGCAGGGCGGCCGGATCCAACAGTTCGGCGCACCGCTCGCTGGCCCGAATCTGTTGGCGTTGTAAGCAATAAAGGCCCGTCTGCATGCATCCCGGATACGCTTGATTGCCCTATACCCCGTGTGGCGCACAACCCTGCCATATAAGCCGAGTCGCAAATGAAAAGGCAAGTCTTCGTTGAGAACGAAGTCGATTCTCACGTTTACTACTGGGATCCAGGCCGCCGGGACTATGGCTGGCCAACACCCGCTTTGGAGCAGCTTTACCGTGTATTTGGCCTGATCCACGAAGCCTGTAATCAGGGGGGCGATAGATTCAAAAAGGCCTGAAATCAACCGCCCTTGCCCTGGTTTGCCAATAGTTCCGAACGCCCAATCACCTCTTTCCCATTTCCGGATCTGTCCGCATCGGAGAAGCCTGCCGCCTCGATGACCGGCGTCAGTTCCCGCAACGCCACTCGCGGTTTTGCGCTACGTAGCGACGCCATTCCGTCGTTCCAGGCGTGCAGCATTTGCTTCGCAACCCATCGCCACCGTGTCTCGTTTTTCGCCGCTTCAACGATATCTTTTCCAGTCGACACGGCAGAATCGCACAGCGCCTCCACCATTTCCCGATATCGCCTGGGCGGGATGCCAAGTCGCGTATTGAAAAAGCGCTCCAGCGTCTTGCCGGCCGTCCAGGTTTTGCGACCATCGACGCTCAGCCCGGGTGGATTGTTCGCGAATCGCGGGTACGCTTCCGTGGTCACGATGTCGTACGCGGGCGTAAAGATGACGTCGTCGATACCCGAATAAAGCAGTGCAATATTTTTGGCGTGGCAGTCTGCGTTGCGTACGACGTAATTGGTAATGAGCAACCAGCCGAGTTGCTCGGCCTCCTGCCGCCAGTTTGCTGCGCTGATGTAGGGCTTCGTTGCGTTGATGACCTGCTCGGTTGACGGGCGGTATTTCTCATGCGGAGGCAGGCCTAACAGGCTGCAGGCGTCTTCCACGCCGTACGCGGGCGTCCCCTGTTCGTCGACGTCGAAGCGGTCTACGACGAGTACGCGACCGTCATCCGACATGGTGGTATTGGCAACCCGCGCAACACCGAGTCTCGCCAGCACCTGCATGGAGTAGTGTTCGTTGAAGCCAAGATACGGGGTCTGCTCGTCGGAGCCCTTGATGATGTGCCGGCTGGTGCGCAGTGTCTGCTTGCCAACCGGTGCCTGATTCGAAGGCCTATCGGGTGCAAGGAACTTGGGCACCGCACCTGAAATGGCTGCGCGCGCGTAATACCGCACAAGCTCGGCAAAATGCGCCGTCGTCATGTCATCGTGCAGCAGACTTTTTAAATCGAGCGGTTCAAGCTCGCCGCCTGGAGCGGCCCCTTCAGACGTAACGGTTACGCGGCCAATGCCCGACCCGCCAATGACGGCCAGCAGTGAAAGATCCGTGCCGTCGAGATAAGGCCCGAACTCCTCGCGAATCACCTGCAGAAGAAAGCCCTCTGGCAGGTTCTGCCGAAAGAAGGGATGCAGGTCGCGAGGCCACACCCACGCATCCCCGCGTACGGGCATGGTCAGGCTGACAAAATCATCGGCAAGGGCGTCTGCGGCGTAGCGCATCGCGTAGTCGTCTGCCTCACGATAGAGATGGGCGACCAGTTTGCCTTTGACGTGTACATGAAGACGCATGCATTAGTCTCCCGCTGCGCGCTGCTCGGCAAGCACGTCGTCCAGCGTGCGGCCATGGCCGCGTTTGACGACTCGCAGATCAAATCCCGCTGCCTCAAGCAGGCGAACGAGTGCGGACACGCTCATGTCGCCACGTGCGAGCGTCTCCATGCGTGTCAGCGTCGTGCGCGCGAGACCGGCGCGCTCCGCGAGATCCTTTTGTGAGAGTCCTGCCTCGCGACGGGCCTCTCGCAGCATGTTTGCAACATCCGCCAGCGTTGTCATTTGTAGCCCCAAGGCATCAGAAGTACCAATGTTAGCCTGAATTGTAGCCCACAGGCTACAAAGGCAGCATTGAAAATGTGTCCCTTGGGATACAAAAATGCGGAACCAGGCAGAAAATGTGCCCCGTGGGCTACCATCGAATAGGGGCTGGCTAGCTGACCGGCGACACAGAAGATATGACCCGTGATGTTGCCCGGATTAGCGGCGGACAGAATGGAGTACTTGTGTGCGCCCTCTGCCCGCGATTCCAAAGGGCGTCTTCGAGCGTATCGGCAATGTGGATAGCGGGCGGATCTGATGCCAGGCCTGCCTCGTACAGGAGCCGCCCCCCAGCCCGGTTCGCCATGACGCCCCCCATTCCGCCCGGCGAACCGCCTACATGCGCCCGAAATCTTCAGTGCAAGAAATGGACGCTGCTAATGACCTCCTCATCGCCCTCTCCAGACGAGGCCTGATCAAGAATCGCACACCGGAAGTCGAACTTGACGCGAAGGATCGCGGATTCAATGCGTGCATCACCGCGATGCCCCATCAGGCGCGTGTTGATCGCCTCGTCGACGGCTAGCATCGCCTGCTCGATGCTAGCCGGATCGTCGCTTTCGAATCCAACCTCGATCTCAACGCTCTCCAGCAAGTCCAGCGCTGTTGCAATGTCCTCGGAAGCGACAAATAGTGTCGTGGCATCTTCTACCATTTCCCCTCTCCATTCGGTTATCCAGAACCTGCAGACAGTTGCGAGTTGCACGACTATCGTTGCACAACCAGAACAAAGCTGCCGGGCGAAGAAACGGATTTTGGGTTCGAAACAACGGACGGGTTGCTGTACGCAAAGAAGCGAATAGAATCGAAGGTTCCAGCTGATCGTTGCGGTCGCCACCTCGGCGCGTGGCATCGCCATCGGGCAACGGCCGCCAGGGATCTCCCAGACCAAGCCTCCATGCCTACCCCTCTCTCCGATGTCGCGGATCTGAAGCTGCGCCTGCGTGCGCTGTTTGACGAACCTGCGATCGAATTCGCGGACTACGCCAATTACGGCGTCACGTTCGTTTGGCCGGGCAAGGTAAAGGATCTCAAGGCCACGCTGCTGGCACGCACGGATGCATCGCACTGGAGCGGCGAAGCAGGACACTGGTTCTACGAGTGCCAGCAAGAAAACTGGACGCTGTATTTGCGCGCCGTACCTCAGGCGGTGCTTTGCATCGCATCGGTGTTGTCGCTGCACGCAAGCCACATGGAGCAATACAAGCTCACGCCCGAGCAGCAGACTGCAACCGCCGCAGATGCCGCCCGCGCTATCCAGGCGGATCGCGACTGGGAACAGGAGCATCTCACGTCCCTCACGTCCGCTACCCTCACCCCACTCGGCGGGCCGTTCTATAGTGACGGCAAGCGGATCTGGGTTCCCTATGGCGAAGACCCGTGCTATCGCGCACTCAACTATCTCGATCTGGCCAGCTTCCGGCACGTGGTCGATCATTTCGCTGTCGATGCGGCCGGATTGCGCTATTACGCCCATGGGGCGTATGACGCGTTGTCCGATGGGGCGATCATCAAAGGCGCGGATCCAGCAACACTGATCCGGCTAGGCGGCCACTGGTACCGCGATGCGCGGCAGGCCTACTACTTCGAATGGGACACGTGGCAGTTCCACGCGCCGATGGTCGTAAAGGCTGATGTCGACAGCCTTGAGTATCTGGGGGGCGCTTATGCGCGCGACGCCAGGAGCCTTTACTGCGCTGGCACACGCAAGCGCGCCATCATGGACGTCTCGCGCGTCGTGAGCCTTGGATACCGATACGCACGGATCGATGCCGACCTGCTCTATGACGGCAAGATCGTCAGCCGCCCGGGCCCGATCGATGTCGATACCGCGCAAGCCGTCCGGGAGAATCTGCTGATCGACGCGCGCGGGCACATGCTGCTCGGCAATCGCTATCGCAAGCCGCTGCCGGGCATCGACGCACGCAGCCTGCGCTTCCTGACGCCGTATTTCGCAGTGGATGACCATCGCGTCTACTTCCTGACCAACGCGAACCTGGCCGTGTGCGAACTGGCCGATCGCGCCACCGTGGAGGTCGCATCGCGCTGGCGCATCCGTGACCAGCATGGGCTGATCGACCTCCAGGATACTGGCGTCGTGAGGGTCTCGGACGATGCCGTGTAGCGTTCTCTCGTCCTTGAGGATCGAAGCGCAGTGTAGACGCGAGCGGCAAGAGCGCGCTACGAAAGGCCGCCCATAAAGAACACAACCAAACCCGGCACGCAGAGGGCGATATGCAATGCGACGGCGGCCCAGGCCGGAACACGATTGGTGGGTGGCGCCGCATTCGCGATTGAGTTCGCGGCCCATATGCCACCAATCACAGACACAGGCAGCAAGGCAAATGCAGACAGCGCAATGACTGCGCCCAAAGCGCCACCGGACGTGACACCGCCGCCGGACGCCCACATTACAACAAAAAATATCGCAATCATTTCAACGACTGCGAGGCTCAGGGGCCCAACGCCGGTGTATTCCAGATCGTCGCTCGGTGAAACACTCATTTTCTAGTTCTCAAGACATAAAATTTCAGCGTGCAGCGCTCGCCGACTTTTGGCGTTCGGCAAGACCTTTGCGACAGGCGGCGTAGCCCTGATCCGGCTGGTCTGCGCCATGCTCGCGCAGCCACGTCACCGCTTGCGTCGCGTCGAAGCAGCGCGCGATGGCCAGCGAGCTGAAGCCGTTCGGATCGGTGACCTTGAGGTCGAGCGCGACCGGCGTCGACGCAGCCCCCCTCAGCGCATGGCGTAGAGCCGAAGGTTGGCGCCGCGAGCGCTTGCCCGTATAAGTTGTGCAGTCTGCAGAATCGATGCGCGTCGAATAGCTGTCGTGCTCCACGGCGGAGAATCTCCTGATTCAATTTGAGTATCGCTTCCAGATTCCACTTTTATCTGGCTGGCAATATGAATGGCGGAACAATTCTAGCGACTCCAACGTAAATAATTCGTCTCTTCTTCTCCATTTAAGAAGAAAAACAGATATTTACCCGAAAGGCATTATTTGAGCGGCAATGCAGAACGCGGTAAATATATCGATGACCTGCGCCGACATAAACCATTCATCGGCGCGACCCAAAGCAGACCTCCACATCATCCAATGCGCTGTCCACTTTTAAAGTGCCACGCGATGTTCTTTATTCTCTGCGGTTGTGGCAGGTGCCAGCATTAGCGGCTTGCCGTATCCGAAGCAGTGCTCCCGCTGCGGAAAGACCCCTTCGCGTACTTCGTTGGCGTATTGCTCAATCGCACTTTGCATTGCGATGTTGACCTCTGCGTAGCGTTTGACGAATCGCGGTGTGTAGGCATCGAAACTCCCCACCATGTCTTCGGTCACTAGCACCTGCCCGTCGCAGGCGGCCGAGGCGCCTATGCCAATGGTCGGAATTTCCAGCGTTTCGGCCAGGTGTTTCGCGAGCGCCTCGGCAGTGCCTTCGATAACCACCGAGAATGCGCCTGCATCCTGTACAGCCAGCGCCGCTTCCAGGATACCCTGCGCCGAGTGCGCATCCAGTCCCTGTGCCCTGAACCCACCAAATGCATTGAATTGTTGTGGCATGAGGCCGATATGGGCCATGACGGGAATGCCCCGCCCAGTTAGAAAGCGAATCGTCTCAGCCATCTCCTGGCCGCCTTCAAGCTTGACCGCCTGCGCGCCTGTCTCGACGAGCAGTCGCGCGGCGCTGCGGAACGCCTGCTCTGGAGATTCCTGGTAGCTGCCAAACGGCATGTCGATCACCACGCAGGCTCTTGTCGATCCCCGCACCACGGCCGCGCCATGCGCGACCATCATGTCGAGCGTCACGCCCAGTGTGCTGGGCATGCCGTAAAGCACCATGCCGAGCGAGTCTCCGACAATGATGATGTCGGCTTGCGCATCGACGAGTCGCGCCATGGGCGTTGTGTAGGCGGTCAGCGAAACCAGGTTTCCGGCGCCCTTGCGTGCGCGTACCGCAGCCACGCTGAGGCGGCGGGAAGATGAATGTGTGCTCATGGAATAGTTGGAGAAATGTGGAGACAACACGCTATCATGCGTGCCGCACGGGCAATTGCGCCTGGAGGACACCTTATGTTGCTAGCAGGACAAGGCCACAACAGTTACGTCGTCCCGCCGATGACCGTGCTGCCGCGTCCGCTGTTCGTGCGGGCATTCGAGATACCGGGCAACGGTTTCGTCGAAACGCATAGCCACCCCTGGGCGCAATTCACTTACGCAACGGCCGGCGTGCTGGAAATACGCACGCCGCTGGGCCGCCGGCTGCTGCCGCCTCATCACGCCATGTGGATTCCCCCGGGCATGCAGCACGCCGTGTCGACCCGTGAATGCGTGAGCTTCCACAGCCTTTACCTCGATTCACAGGCGTTCGGCGAACATGAGTTGCAAGCGGGGGCCGTGCTGTACGTCACGTCGCTTTTGCGCGAACTGGTGGCGGCCACCGCGGAACTGTCGCCCCACTACGATACCGACGAAGCCAATAACGCCCTCGTCTGCCTGATCATGGATCGCATCAGGAAGTTACGCGCGGCGCCCCTGTCGGTACCGATGCCAAAGGATGCGCGCCTGCTCAAGATCGCGCGCGCCCTGCGCGCCGATCCTGGCGATGCACGTACGCTGGATGACTGGGCGCAGCACGTGGGCGCGACCCGTCGAACGCTCTCGCGCCTTTTCCGCGATGACACCGGGCTCTCGTTTGTCGAATGGAGACAATCGTTGCGCCTGCTTGCATCGTTGCCTCTGCTGGAGGCAGGGATGGCTGTAGGCGCCGTTGCTGCGCGGCTGGGCTATGCATCGGTGTCGGCGTTCATCGTCGCGTTTCAGGCGCAGTTTCAGGCCACTCCCGGCGCTTTCGCCCGTTCGCGCCATCTCGTCGACATGGGCGTCTTCGAGAAGAACAACGCTGGAAAGCAATGTGACTCACTCAAAGTGATTTCATAAATGCCGAATTGAGTTCTTATCGATATTCATGAAGTCAGTTCTATTCAACACACATTGCGAGTGAAACGTTGCCCCAGCTCGCGCAGCCACATCAGAAAGGCATTGATGGCGGGATCGCCAAGGCGTGCATTGTTGACGTAGCTGCAGTAGCGCCACGCTGGCAGGGTCGGCCCGTCGAACGGAAACACGAGGCGTCCCTCCTGGACATCGAGCGCGACCAACGCGGTTGGCCCCATCGCGATACCCAGGCCATCAATGGCGGCCTGCAGGGTCAAATAAAAGTGATCCAGCTGCAGCGAATTGCTCCCGGCAAGCCGGGGATTGCCGCACGCTGCAAGCCATTCGGCCCAAAGGCCCGGATAGGTCGCCGTGTGCAGCAGGGTGTGGTGCGCGAGGTCGGAGAGCTGGCGAATGGGGTGCGATTCCAGCACCTTGGGCGAGCACACCGGCAGCCGGACTTCCGCCAGAAACTCATTGACCACGTACCCGGCCGCTTTCTGCTCGCTGCCGCGAATCGCGACGTCGAATTCATCGTGGAGCCGCTCGATCGGTTCGTCCGAAGTCGTCAGCCGGACTTCCACCGCCGGATGGCTCAGCTGGAAGTTGGACAGTTGCGGCAATAGCCATCGCAATGCGAAAGTCGTCGGCGCATTGACCCTGATGATCTGCTGTCGCGTCACCCGGAGCTGCTCGTCGGTGGCCAGCGCAATGCGGTCGAGCGCCGCCGATATCTCCGACAGGTAAGTGCGCCCTCGCGCGCTCAGGACGACTCTTCGGCCGCGGCGCTCGAACAGGTCGTGTCCAAGCCAGGCCTCCAGTTGCCCCACTTGACGGCTAACGGCCCCATGCGTGACGCAAAGCTCGTCCGCTGCGGCAGAAAAACTTTCGAGCCTCGCGGCGGCTTCGAATACGCGAAGTGCGTTCAACGGTGGCAGTCGGCGAGGCATGCGGTCGATCTCTATGTGAGTTTTCCTGACAGATTCGATGAGTTTATATCGATTTTCGTGACGACGTCGGGCCTTTATATTGAGCCGCTTGGCAGCAGATCGTGTCGCGGATCTGTTCGATTAAGTCACCAGGAGGACTGCAGTATGTCGAATGTCGTTGTCGTTGGCGCGCAATGGGGCGATGAAGGAAAGGGCCGGATCGTGGACTGGCTCGCCGAGCAAGCGGATCTCGTGGTTCGCTACAACGGCGGGCATAACGCCGGCCACACGCTTGTGGTGAACGGCCAGACCTACAAGCTGGCGCTGCTTCCCAGCGGGATCGTGCGCGGCAAGCCAGGCCTGATCGGCAACGGCGTCGCCCTCGATCCCGAGGCGCTGCTCGCGGAGATCGACCGTATGGCCGCGCTGGGCATTCGCGTCACGCCAGACGTGCTGCAGATTGCCGAGACGGCCACCCTCGTTCTGCCCGTCCATCGCGCGATCGATGCCGCGCAGGAACGCTTGCGCGCGCAACCAATCGGCACCACGCTGCGCGGCATCGGCCCGGCCTACGAAGACAAGGTCGGTCGCCGAGGCTTGCGGGTCTGCGACCTTGCTGAACCGCAACTGCTTGCGCAAAAGCTCGATGGGCTGCTCGCGCACCATAACGCGTGGTTCCGCGGCCTCGGTCTGGAGCCTTTCCCGCGAGACGCGATGCTGAACGACCTGCTCGCCATGGCGCCGAGAATCCTGCCTTTCGTGGGGCGCGTGTGGGAACGGCTCGACCGCGCTCATGCGTCGGGTCAGCGCACGGTGTTTGAAGGCTCGCAGGCTGTGATGCTCGACGTGGATTGGGGCAGCTATCCGTATGTGACGTCGTCGACCACCCTCGCTGCCGGCGTGGCCAGCGGCGCGGGCATCGCGCCGTCGCGCATCGGGCAGGTGCTTGGCGTCAGCAAGGTCTATGCAACGCGTGTCGGCGAAGGCCCATTTACGTCGGAAGTGGGCGGCGCGACCGGCGACCTGCTACGGCAGCGCGGCGCCGAGTATGGCGTCAATACGGGTCGCCCGCGTCGCTGCGGGTGGCTGGACACGGTGCAACTGCGCCAGAGTTGCAAGGTCGCCGGCATCGATCTGCTGGCGCTGACCAAGCTGGACGTCCTGGATGGCTTCGAGTCCGTCTACCTGTGTACAGGATACGAACTCGATGGGCAGCGCATCGACTATATGCCGTCAGCCTCGGCCGAGCAGCAGCGCTTGCGGCCTGTTCTCAAGCGCTTTGACGGTTGGGAAGGCACAACGCGGGGAATCCGCTCTTATGGAGAACTGCCCAGCCAGGCCGCGACGCTGATCGAAGCGATTCAGCAGGAAGTCGGCGTCGAGGTGTCAATGATTACCACGGGCCCTGAACGTGACGATGCAATCGTCCTGCGATCTCCGTTCGCGCACACCGGCGGCGCGGCAGTGTGATTGACCGATAGCGGCGAGTTGGCCCGGCAGCGCGAGGCCTGGCGAGCAGCCGATAAAGGGGCGTCTGCGCAGCCGCTCAAGGGGCGGCGTAGCGCCCGCATCCGCATGGGACATCCCGGTGACGATGCAGTGCTGGCCGCGTCGTGAGCGATGTCCGGGTGCGGCCAATGTGAGCCACTCGTGCGATCGCTACAGCGGCCTTTTTAGTGACCGTTTCACCTGCAAAACCCGCCAGCCATTTCACGTGTCGCATGCGTTCCTCAGTAGTTATGTTCCGCAGTAGGTCAATGCGTCCACCGCCACCACGTCCCCCGGTTTGAATAGCGCCATTGCGGTTCTCATCCGCCCATGCTGCGCACCGCTCACAAGCAACCATTCCCCTAAGCGAAGCCCGGTGCAGTTGCGCACTGGACGCCCCGTCTGAACGCTGCCGCCAGATAAGGTGAGTTCATTGTTCACTCACAGTTTACGGCCCGTCAATTGTCGATGAGATTGTCAAATTGGCGGACGTCATCAAGAATCGATCCCTTGTCGGTCGGCGATAGAACCTCTCACAGGACAGACGCAATAGCCCAGCGACCCTCGTACGAAGCGACCCGGCTCACGATAAGCCGGTCACTCGTGCCCAGACGCATGCCGCTGCTCGTGCCGCATACGCCCAACCACGGTAGTCAGTAACAATCAGCACGGTTTCGCGCCATATTGGTTCTTCCTGGTTGATTGATGAACGAGCATTCCCCCCCCGATTATTCTGGATTCCTATTCATTGATTCAAAAGATATCCAACATGGCAAACCTGAAATCCCCTCCCCTCGCATCGCGTCGCCGCTTCGTTGGCGCCACCGCCGCAACTATCGCCGCCGCCTCGTTGAGCCGGCTTGCTTTTGCCCAGTCCACGCAGAACTTCGCCGATATCACAACCATCGGCAGCGGCGGCGGCAACGCACTTCGGCAACTGCACATCCACGTCCCCGATTCGCAACTCGTCGATCTACGCCAGCGCATCAACGCCACGCGCTGGCCGGAACGCGAAACGGTAGCAGACGCTTCGCAAGGCGTGCAGTTTGCGACGATGCAAAGGCTCGCGCGCTATTGGGCGACGCACTACGACTGGCGCAAAGTCGAAGCGAGGCTGAACGCGTTGCCGCAATTCGTCACCACGATCGACGACCTCGACATCCACTTCATCCACGTTCGCTCGCAACATCCTGACGCGCTGCCGATCATCGTCACACACGGGTGGCCAGGATCGATCATCGAGCAATTGAAAATCATCGGCCCGCTCACCAATCCCACGGCTTATGGCGGCAAAGCGTCCGACGCATTCGACGTCGTGATTCCGTCACTGCCAGGCTATGGATTTTCAGGGAAACCAACGGCGACCGGCTGGGATCCCCAGCGCATCGCGCGCGCATGGATCGTGTTGATGCAACGACTTGGCTACACGCGGTATGTCGCGCAGGGCGGCGACTGGGGCAACGCCGTTACGGAGCAAATGGCGCTGCTCCAGCCTCCTGGCTTGCTCGGCATTCACACCAACATGCCCGCGACCGTGCCCGACAATATCGCCCAGTCGCTCAAGTACGGACAACCGGTGCCAGCCGGTCTTTCCTCCGATGAACAGCACGCCTACGAACAACTGGACTTCTTCTATAAACACGGCCTGGGTTATGCGCAGGAAATGGCAGGCAGGCCGCAAACGCTGTATGGCATCGAGGACTCGCCGATCGGTCTCGCAGCATGGATGCTGGATCATGATGCGGCCAGCCAGGCGCTTATCGCGCGTGTATTCGCAGGGCAGTCCGAAGGCCTGTCTCGCGACGACGTGCTCGACAATGTGACGCTCTACTGGCTGACCAGAACCGGCATATCATCAGCCCGGCTCTATTGGGAAAACAAGCTGAACTTCTTCGAGCCCAAGCACGTGACGCTGCCGGTCGCCGTCAGCGTTTTTCCCGACGAGTTGTACGCCGCACCCAGAACCTGGGCCGAACAGGCGTATCCGAACCTCATCCATTACAGCCGTCTGCCCAAAGGTGGACACTTCGCCGCCTGGGAACAGCCGCAGGCTTTCACGGACGAAATTCGCACAAGCTTTGCGTCACTCCGATGAGGAATGCCTGGTAGTTCGCTGCCGCTGTTGCCTGAAAGGCTCGGCGGCAGCGTTCTCGTGAAATGCTCCTTTACGTCCTGTTCGTATGAGGTATTTGCACTCCGCTTTCGCGCGGATTTCGACCGGCCGTGAATTCGATTACAGTCTTTATGAATGGCGCCAGTCAACGAAAGCACTAGCCGCGATCATGGATCTGAACCTTATTGGTGTTTTCGTCGAGATTGTCGAATCGCACAGCCTCAGCGCCGCGGCGCGCAAGCTCGGCATGACACGCGCCAATATCAGCCAGCGACTGAAGTTGCTTGAGCGCGAAACTGGCGCCCAGTTGCTGCGTCGCTCGACGCGCAACCTCGAACTCACCCAGGCGGGCCACACGTTATACGATTGCGGCCAGCGCATGCTGGACGATCTCAGTACGGCCCGTGCATCGATCGACAGTCTCGGACTCACCTTGACAGGTCGTATCCGCATCAGCGTGCCTACTGGCTGCGGCCGAATGTTCATAGGCGCGATGCTGATCGAATTCGCGCGGGCGCATCCCCGCATCACCCTTCACGTCACTTTCAATAACCGCATCGACGATCTCATCGCGGCGGAAGTCGACGTCGCGTTGAGCGTCCCGCCCTCGCCGCCGCTGGACTGCGTTGCCCGCAATATATGCCGGATCGACTGGCATCTGTATGCGTCCAGCGCCTACCTCGAAGCGCATGATCCGATCAACGCACCATCCGATCTCGACGGACACGCATTGCTCGCCACACCGCATCCTGACCGGCGGATCACGATGACGCTCGTCCACCGGCAAAGAGAGGAGGATGCCTACCCCATCACACAGCGCCCCGCGCTTCAATCGACGGACTACCCCTTTCTTGCGGAAGCGGTCTGCGACGGTTTGGGCATCGGACTTCTGCCGGCTTACATCTCCCAGGCCCCAGCAAATCGCGGCCTCGTGCGCGTCCTGCCGCAATATCGTGTGACGGGCATGCAAGACGTGCTGTATATCCTCACGTTGCCCAATCGCTATCCATCGCCGGCAACGCAGGCACTGATCGACTATTTGCGACTGAAGATCACGGCGCTCGCACAAACGTGGGCCTGATCAGGTTTGCAGAAACCCGATGAGCAAGCAGCGAACGGCGTCTGTGCCGCGGTGCAATTCAAGGCAAAGCGGCGACGATTGACATTGGCATACTCAGCGGACAAACGCGATGACATGCGCCCGCGCTGCGCATACCAACGGAGCACGAAGAAAGTGTTACGCTTGTCCTCCCGCGTCACCCGCCGTGCCCCCCTCTGCGAGGACGGATTCATGCAAAAGCGCTCACGCACTTCATATGCAAAGACACGTCTGAACCGGGCGATGCAGAGACTCCTGCTTGCTCGAACGCAGCAAGAGGAAGATTTGGCTCGACGATGGGTCACCGCGTGGGGCGCCGCGGTTGGCGAAAGCCACTTCAAGGATTTTCGCAATCCACGCCCCATCAAATCGCGTGCGGTGAGGCTTTCAAATCGCTTCACGATTTGACCGCTTTGTGCAATACCGTGAGAGATACTCGTCGCCCTCTCACTGCCGCGACGCCCGATAGCCGTCGTTAAGCATCCAGTGACTGAAGCGCGCGTATTCGAGCGCGTAGCCAGCCGCGTCCGGCGCAATTTCAACGCTATAGGCAAGCTCGCGCACGCGCGCATAGTGCGGGAGGCGATTGCGTTCGTACGCCTGCAAAGCCGTAGCCAGATCGTCGTGACGTTGCAGCGCATCAGTCAGCACCTGAATGTCTTCGACACCAAGCGTGCCGCCCGCTGAGATATGCGGAGAAAGCGCGTGCGCTGCATCGCCGATCAATGCGACACGTGACGATGTCCAACACGGCAGCGGCGGCACGAACATGATCGGGTTATGCAGGATTTGCGCCTCGGGCGTGCGCTCGATCAGCGCTAATAGTGCGTCGTTCCAGCCCGCGTCGTTCAGCAGCGCGGCGCGTTGCAACGCTTCTGCCTTTTTCGTCCCGGCGGGCGCTGCACTGTCGAACTGGTTGACCATCCACACAACCTGATTGCCGTACGTGCGGGTGAAACCGCCCCGTGCGCGCTGATGCCCCACGGTCAACACGGAACCCGCGGCAGGCTCATCGCCCGCCGCGAGCATGCCGCGCCATACGTGGTGTCCTGCATGCGCCTGCGCCGGATAGCCTGGTATGAGTTGCGCGCGCACAGCCGAATAGGCGCCGTCGGCACCGAGCAGCAGATCCGCGCGTTCGACGCTGCCGTCGTCGAACGTCACGCTCACGTGATCGGCGTGCTCGTTGAACGCGACCACCCTGGTATCGACATGAATGTTGTCGACGCCCACCGCCGCTGCGAGCCTGCGGTTCAGTTCGGGGCGAGGCACCAGCAGGAAGGTGTGATCGACGGGATCGAAGCCTGGCGCCCTGAACGGCTGGCCGCTCGCATCGTAGAACCATGTCTCGACCGTCGTGCCGATCGACGCGATCGCGTCACCCACGCCGACGGCCCCGAACACATCGAGCGCATTGCGCCACAAGCCGATGGCCGCTCCCGCCGCGCGAATCTCCGAGGCCTGCTCGCAGACCAGCACATCCCAGCCGATCGCCTTGAAGGCGATCCCCGCAGTCAGTCCGACGATCCCGCCGCCCGCAATGATGACGCGCATGTTGATTCGCTCCGTGAGTGAGTTTCGTGTAAAACATATCGATCAGGTTATGAGCAATCGCTCACATTGGAAACTCGCATCGCTCACGTGGCTTACGAAACGACTGCAGCCCCACCTGGTGGGGCATAGCGGCTGAAATTCAACTGGTTGAGAGCGCGCCAGGAATGCGGGCTCACATTTACTGCGCTGTACTTACTGGTTAAGCGCCATGCGTCAGACAAAAACATCGCCCGCCATCACGAGAGCCGTGACGCTCCGTAGCATCGCGACGCCGCCTGGCGACGGATCGCGCTTGCAGCGCAAGCTGCCTCGCCAGCCGCGCGCCAATGCGACTGTTGCGGCAATACTGGACGCCGCTGCATGGATTCTGGAAACAAAGGGCTTCGACGCCTACACCACCAACGCGATCGCCGAACGTGCAGGTGCCAGCATTGGTTCGCTCTATCAGTATTTCCCTAACAAGGCGGCGCTTACGCAGGCGTTAATCGAACGCGAGGATCGCGCGCTCGCTGAACGTATGACGACTCTGCTCGATCAACCGCGTGGGATCGGGTTGCTGCGCGAGTTGTTGCGAATCGCAGTCGATCATCAATTGCGGCGGCCGGTACTTGCCCGCTTGCTCGATGCCGAAGAAGCGCGCCTGCCGCCCCGGCAAAGCACACAGCAACTGCACGCGTTATTGGTGTCGATCTTCGAGCGTGCGCTAGGCGAGGCGCGTATGGCACGCGAACCGCGCCTGCCTCAAGACCTGTTTGCAATCATTCATGGCATGGTCGACGCCGCAGGACAGCAGGGAGAAGACGATAGTGACGCTCTCATCGTTCGGATCGAACGGGCCGTCTGGGGCTATCTGGTTGACACGGACACTCCGGCATCGTTTTGAAAGCGCCATAGGCAGCTCGACGAAAACGATCAGACCGCTGGCAGCTGCCTGTCAATTGACCAGAGGAGCCGGGGCGCCCAGCTCGCGGCTGAAGGCGGAGAAACACGACGTGAGTCGCCGTCCGTCAAGCGGAGCGCGCGGACTTGCGCGGTTTCACCAGCCTTTCCACGGCGCCTTCTGTCACTTCCTTGAATAACGCGACGTTGGCGTACGCGCGCGAAGCCAGCATGGCGCCGTAGACCAGCGATACCAGCGTCGCCGCCTCGGCGTGAACCGACGCGTTCAGTTTGATGAGATCGCCCTTCACGCCCGACTCAAGCACCTGCTCCAGCCACGATGTCAGGCTGTCGAAGAACGCCCTCACCCCCTGCGCCACTTCCTCAGGCAGCGAGGGAAGTTCGGCGCCCAGCATGCCCGCGACACAGAACGGAGCCGTGTCGTCCGCGATGCAGCGCTCCCAATGGCCGATGTAGGCGCGCAACTGTGCAATGGCGTCAGCGCCGCTCGCCTCCAGCGTCGCCACATCGGCGGCGAATGCTTCCTGCCATTCGGCCAGCACCGCGATGACGAGATCGGTCTTGGCGGGGAAATGGTGGTGAATGCTCGCCTTGCGGATGTTGATGGCATCCGAGATGTCGGCATAGCTAAACCCGTTGTAGCCACGCCGCATGATGAGCTGGCGCCCCGCTGCAATGATCCTGTCGGCCGTCAGTTCTCCACTTGCCGTCATTTTGCCTACCATCTAGTCGGTTGAATGTTCGATAGTTTAGGCGGAAAAAGGGGCAATTGCCAGCCGCAAAATTTTTCTTGCACCTCAGCCATCCTACTAGTAGGATGGCTAAATCGAACAGGCAAAAACCTGTCGACTTCCCGGTCATACCCCCCACAATCTGGAGCAAGAAAATGAAGCTTTCCTCGTACGTAACCCGCATCGCCGCCGCTGCCCTTACCGTTGCCGCCCTGGGTTCGCAGGCCGCCATGGCCGCGCCGGTCAAGAACATCGTGCTGGTGCACGGTTATTTCGCCGATGGATCCGGCTGGCAGGCGGTCTCGAAAATCCTCGCACACGACGGCTACAAGGTCTCCGTGGTGCAAGAGCCGGAAACCTCGTTTGACGACGACGTGAAGGCGACTACCCGTGTCATCGATGCACAGGACGGCCCGAGCATCCTCGTCGGCCACAGCTATGGCGGCGCGGTGGTGACCGAGGCCGGCAATGACGACAAGGTCGCCGGCCTCGTCTACGTGGCCGCGTTCCAGCCCGACACGGGGGAATCGCCGCTCGAACTGACCAAAAAGACGCCGCCGGCAACCACGGCGATCAAAGCCACTGCCGACGGCCACCTGTACATCGATCCGGCGAATTTCCACGAGGATTTCGCCGCCGACCTGCCCGCCCCGGAAGCCCGCTTCATGGCCATTTCGCAGGTGACGCCCGCCGCGCAATCGTTCGGCGTTCCGATCACGCACGCTGCCTGGAGAACGAAGCCGAGCTGGGCGGTTGTGGCCACGGCTGACCGCGCGATCAATCCCGATCTGGAGCGCTTCATGACCCAGCGTGCGGGCAGCAAGACGGTCGAGATCAAATCGAGTCACGTGGTCTACATGTCGCATCCGGCAGAGGTCGCGAAGCTGATCGAGCAAGCCGCAGCGCAGTCCGGCAAGGAATGAAGACGCGTGATGCGCCGCCTGCGGCCACCTGGTGGCCGAGGCGGTTCAAAGCAACGCAACTCAGATGGTCATATTCCATGTCCGCCCGGGGCGCATGGTTTTGCAAATGCACTCAGGCATTCATGCCGCCATCGACAGTCAGGTTCGAGCCGGTGATGTAGGAAGCTTCTGGACTGGCGACAAACGACACCGCTGCAGCGATCTCCTGCGCACGCCCGTAGCGATTGAGCGCTGTGGCCGCCTTCTGCGGCACGGCCCAATCGCCCGAAGCGGGATTCAGATCCGTGTCGATCGGGCCCGGCTGCACGTTATTGACCGTGATGCCGCGACTTCCCACTTCTCGTGACAGTGCCTGAGTGAACATCTTCACTGCCGCCTTGGTCGCCGCGTAAGGCACCAGCCCAGGCGTGACGGCGCGCTCGCCCACTACCGATCCGATCATGATGATGCGTCCGCCGTCATTCATGTGCTTGAGCGCGGCGTGCGTGGTCGCGAACACCCCACGAACGTTGATGTCGATGACACGATCCATCTCTTCGAGCGTGGTTTCCTCGAATGGCTTCGGAATCGCCGTGCCGGCGTTGTTCACCAGCACATCCAGGCGACCGAGGGTCGCAACCACCTTTTCGATCGCACGATTGACAGCGGCAACATCGGCCGCATCGGCTTGAACGGCCAAAGCCTTGCCGCCAGCGAGTTCAATCGCCTCGACCACTGCGGCAGCCGCATCGGCGTCCCGGGCGTAGGTAAAGGCGACGCTTGCACCGTCCTCGGCGAGGCGCCGGGCAATCGCCGCACCGATGCCCCGCGAGCCACCCGTCACCAATGCCACCTTGTTCGTCAACTTGTTCATTGCTCTGCTCCTGATGATCAAACTATCGAAAAACATCGTTTAGGATCAGTAGCTTGTCTATCGACATGCCTGCGTCCATGGCAGTCAATGTAGGCCTCTATATCGGCCCTGAAAAATACCTTCGAGGCTGGGGGGCATACCTGCAGTGCATGGATGGCGGATGGAACTCAGGCATCAGCGTCATTTGATGGGTGTTGCCGGAGAAGGCAACCTGACGACCTTCGCCAGGCACCGCAATCTCAGACCAAATTGCACAACACCGTGCAATCTTCCGTACCGCCGACCCCGTATTGTCGTAACACGGTAGCGAGTCCTCCCGCGTACACCAACGCCGGGTCGTCCTCACCGTTTCCACGCTCGCATCAGGGCGAGTGTTTCGATCGCGGTCTCCCAAAGAGCGCAGCTCTTTCTACCCGGAGAAATGTATGGCCGACCACACGATGACTACGTTGATTGCGGGTGCCCTCGCGACGGCACTGACTGCTATTGCGGTTGCACCCGCGAGCGCAGAAGAATTCACCGACGCGCAGAAAAAGATCCAGGCGGAGCACACCGCACTCGTCAAGTCCGGCAAGGTCGAGCCGTGTTTCGGCACGGCACTGAAGGGACAAAACGATTGCTACGCAGGCGCAGGCACAACGTGCGCCGGCACAAGCACGGTCGACTATCAGGGCAATTCGTTCCGCCTCGTGCCGAAGGGCACCTGCACGGGCATTTCCACGCCGAAGGGCATGGGAAGCCTTTCGCCGAAGGTTTAAGCTCCCACGCGGGCCGGGCGGGATCGTCCCTGCAACCCGGCCCACCATCCCGAACGAAGCCGAGACTGCTCATGCACTCGTCGTCATCGTCCTTTCCTGAGAAGCGCCTGGCGGCGCGTGCCGGGGTCGGCCTCAAGGCCGAACATTACCGGTCGATACTCGAAACGCAACCCGATATCGGCTTCGTCGAGGTTCACGCCGAGAACTATATGGGCGCAGGCGGGCCACCACACCGCTATCTGTCGGCGATACGCGAGTCATATGGCCTGTCGGTTCACGGCGTTGGGCTTTCGATTGGCGCGGACAGGCCTCCTGATCGTGACCATATCCGGCGGCTCAAAGTGCTTATTGAACGTTATTCACCCGCGTTGTTTTCCGAACATCTCGCGTGGTCCAGTCACGATCGCGGCTTTTTCAACGACCTCCTGCCATTGCCCTATACGAACTACAGCCTGGCTCGTGTCGTCAGCCACATCAACCAGCTACAGGAACAGCTTGGCCGGCAAATGCTGCTTGAGAACCCTTCGACGTATATCGCCTTCAGGGAAAGCACGTTTTCAGAGCCGGACTTCATCGCCGCAATCGTAGAGCGAACCGGATGCGGCCTGCTGCTTGACGTCAACAACGTCTACGTCGCGTCGACAAACCAGCAATGGGATCCGCTTGCGTATCTGGCCGCGTATCCGCTTGCCGCCGTGCAGGAGATTCATCTTGCCGGCCACGCGCAGGAAGCTGACGAGAGCGGCCGGCCATTGCTGATCGATACGCACGACCGGCCTGTCCAGGACGCCGTATGGGATCTCTTCGCCCATGCAATCCGTAGAACTGGATCGCTGCCCGTCCTGATCGAATGGGACGCCCACGTCCCCGACTGGCCGACGCTCGCTGCCGAAGCCGCGCGCGCAGAGCACATCATGCAGGCCGCGATGCGGCCCGCGAGCGCCGAGCGATTGTCCAGCGAGCCGCAGTTCGCGGTCATTGCGCAGTAACAGACAGCCCAGTCAGATGCAGACGAAGGAAGCAGACATCATGGTCAAGCGACAAGTGCTGGTTTATTACGCGTGGAGCCGCCCGGGCGAATCCGGCGCGCCGCTCGGGGTCATCGAAGACCGGTTTCCGGCGCTCTTCGAGAGCCGCAGAATGGGCTTTCCCCGCTTCCACGAGTTCGCGAACCCGCGCGAGTTCGACCAGGGTATTGCCGGCTTCCTCGACCACATCATGAAGCACAACTTCACGGCGTTTGTCGATCTGGCGACAACACTGACCGGCCTGCGTGTGATCGAGGTCGAGCGCGTGGCCGACGATGGCACGCTCACGCCACTCGACGCGAGCACGCTCGACGGCGTCGACACGCTGATCATCATCAGCTTTGACTCGATTCGCACCGCCCAAAGAGCGACCACCGATGAGATCGGGGCAATCAATGCGTTCCTCGCTGACAAGGATCGACTGGCTTTCGTTTGCCCCCATCACGACATCGGCGACATCGGCGATATCAGCGATATCAGCGATGTGAACGCGAACGAAGCCTTGCAACGACAGCTTGTAGAGTTCGAGCACCACGGCGACAAGACGATCCCGCCGCGCCAGAGCTTCGGTGGTTATGCACGTTCGCTGCTTGCAGGTCTTGGCGTGCCCGTCGAAAATCGTTTCGGACTCCGACCGGCCTGCGAAGCGGACGGATCGCCCGCCCCTATCGAAGCCGAGTTGGCGCTCGACCGGCTGAAACTGCTCAAGAATGTCGACCACTTCAATCTGCACCCGCATCTGCCGCAACTGGAACGCCTCGGCGACGCGGCAAACCGGCTTGACGTGCTGGCGCGGCAGCGCATCGACTCCCACGCTGCGCCTCATCCCTTTGCGCGCGAGCGTTCGACGTTCGACGCGCTGCTGCAGTCGCGCGAGGACGCGTTCGCTGGCACGCTGTGCGTGAGCGATACCACCCTCTGGAGTTCGACAGCCGGCGGCGTGGACAGTCTCCAGCAGCTCTGGACGAATGTCGTCCAGCGCCCCGTGCGGCGGTAAGCGTGATGCAACGCTCAAAGCCAGCACCGACGCCCGCGCGAGCACTGCATCGGTCGAATTCCGGACAGACACGGAAGGCAGGCCGCTGCACCGCGAGGAGCGAGCCGCCTCTACGCGAGCGTCAAAGAAGCTTCGCCGCTGCATTGCTCGATCCCACCCTGGCAGTCCCTGAAGGTCTCGTCGGCCCCGATGCTTTGCCCAGCGCAAGGCGATTCGGCGTTTACCGGAATAGCGTCGTCCGGGGCCTGGTGGAGGCGCTCAGGGCCGCTTTCCCCGTTGTGTGCCGCCTCGTCGGCGATGAGTTCTTCACGGCGATGGCGCACGCATACGCGGTGTTCGAGCCACCGCAGACACCCGTCATGCTGGCCTACGGCGCGACGTTCCCGGACTTCATCGCGACGTTCGAACCGGCTCTGAGCGTGCCGTATCTGTCCGACGTCGCGCGCCTAG
>NZ_BAYA01000034.1 GCF_000685015.1 Paraburkholderia bannensis NBRC 103871
AATGCCGTGGAATTACAGCCAGTCAACCGGTATTATTTCCCGCGATGGGCAGTCCTTGACTCCAGCCGCGTACTCCGGAATTGGCTCGGGAAAGAACAATTCGTCGGCGCAGTCCCAAGCCGATATTGGGCCGATACCGCGTGGAAGCTGGAGAATTGGCGCACCATTTACGCATCCTCACTCAGGGCCTTATACGATGCGCCTCAGTCCTCAGCCTGGTACGGTTACCTTCGGGCGCTGATCCATGGCGATAGCGTTGAGCATCCCGGTGACGCTTCGAATGGTTGCATCATTACGGGCGCACACAACAGGCAGCGTATCTGGGCGAGTGGCGACCATACGATCGTGGTGACGCCATGAAGATAACCACGTTCCTGGCAACACTTGCAGTGACCGCACCTGCTTTAGCCTTCGCGGGTTCACCACCGGCTTGCAAGAGCTGGCCGACAAACATCGCCATCGTGTACCTGAAGAACGCCAACATCACCGATCCCACAAAGCTCGACGAGACGAAAACGCACGCTGTGCGTATCGCCTCGGAAAAGATAGGAAAGGACTTGTGGCGCGATGTCTATGACATCACGTTCCATGAACACAGCGGGCGCTCATTCGAGGTGATTACGTCGAGTGAAGCAAGCTCTACGGAGTGTTCAATGTCGGATCCGATCGTTTGGGTCGTTTCACAGAAGCTCGGCGAGCACTGATTGCAGCGTTTTTCGGCAAGCCCACTTCGCTAGGCGCGCAAGTGGGCTTCTTCGTTTAATGCACGTCCCGCAAGTAGAGTGTCTAGCTCCCCACCGCCTTAAAAACCCGATTCTTCTGCAACGTCTGCTCATCGAGCGCATCGGCGCCGCCTTGATCTGCTGCCGCCGCGCTGTCTTCCTCCAGCGCCGGCCCCGTATACCGCCCACGTGGCCGAATGACCTTGCCCACGCGCAATTGCTCGATGCAATGCGCGAGCAGGCCCACGCAACGAGCTGTCGCAAACAGCGCGAATGCGGCGTCGCGCGGCAGCTTCAACTGGGCCGCAAGCACCGCGAGCGCAACGTCGATTGTTGGCTTCAAACCGGTGAGCTTGACCACCCTGGCGATAAACGCGCCAAGCTCACCGGGCGGCTCCAATACGTCGAGCAAGGCCTCGGCGCGCGGATCGCCGTCCGGGTAGAGATGGTGCCCAAAGCCCGGCACGGGAATCGCCGATTGCAGGTGATGTGTGACCACGTGATCCGCGCCTAGCCGGTTCACATCGTCGAATACTGCTCGCACGCGCCCGGAAGCATCGCCATGCAGCGGCCCCGAAAAGGTCGCCAGACCCGTGAGGAGGCAGCCAGGCAACGAAGCGCCCGTGGAGGCCGTAATACGCGCCGCAAAGGCCGAACTCGTGATCTCATGATCGGCGACGAGCACCATCGCCTTGCGGATCAGTTCCGCACCGCTGGAATCCTGTCCCCAGCCGCGCGCCAGGCGTTCGTGCACCGGTATGGCCGCGCCGTCATTACGTGCGCCAAAAGCCTGTGCAATCGTCGCGACCAGTTGGGCCGCTTCCACGTGCAAGGCCGTGTCTGTGCGTCCGAGCGTCGAGTGGCCGTTGGCGGCGAGCGCAGCCAGCGCGGTGAACGCACATTGCCTGCCGCGTGCTTCTTCGTGCAGGACAGAATCGGCAGCGTCGAACGGAAAGACGATGGGCTCGCGAGCATTCCACAGCAACGTGGCGACGTCCTCCAGCGTGGCGTGACCGGCAAGCCGGATCGTATCGCGCCCGCGATAGTAAGGCCGTCCTTTGGCAAACGTCGTGATGCCGCTATAAATGCAAGGCTCGGCGCCGAATATCGTGCCGGCGGCAAGCGCTTCGCGTTTGCGTCCCACCTGCTTCTTGCGGCACAGGCGCGCTACGTCATCGGCGCGATAAAGGCTTTTACGCGGGTCGTGCGGATCGGGCATAACCGCGATATTGCCGCGGCTCGCATACGCATAAACGGTTTGCGCTTGTACGCCGAGTTGCCGGGCGGCTTCGGTGAGGGTGATCCAGTTTCGCATATGGGGCCGTGCGGGCTGAACTCGGAGAGGGCCGGGCCGCACAAGACGCAGCCCGGCCCCATCTTGACGGCTTTTCATTGAAAAGTCATCTCTGCGGGACGGCGCTCCAGCACTTCGACTAGCACGTCGCCTGGCGCACGGACGAAGCACGCCCGCACGCCGGGCCGGATCTGGCGAATCGGCTCGACGATCTCGGCCTCGCAATGCACGAGGTGTGCAAACGCCACATCGAGATCGTCGACCGTCACGCCAAAGTGATCGATGCCTTCGCGCCGCGTCGCTGCGGTTTTATTGCCTGCAAGCGGTGGTGAAAGCGGTTGTGCAAGCGCCGTAATGAAAAGATTGATGCCGCCGATGCGCAGATCCACGCGCCCTGGTCGCCGTACGATTTCGGCATTGAGGCAGCGCGCGAACCACGCGGCCGTGCTCTGCGCATCGGTGGAACAAAGCTGGAGATGATCCCACTTGAACTCGATCGGCTGTTTTTCGTCTGACATGCGAGCCTCTTAAAGTTCGATGCGGGACAGCTTGCCCAGCAACACGGAATAGGAGAGCGTGCCGACCAGGCAGATTGCGCCCATCAGGTTCAGGGCCCAATAAAAATGCCCCGTGTGCTGCGTGATATAGCCAATCATGAGCGGCGTCGTGACGCCTGCAATATTGGCGGCAAGACTCGTGATGCTGCTGGTCAAGCCCACATACTGACGCGGCGCGATTTCCGCCACGGCTGCCCACGACATCGAACCGACGCCTTGCGCAAAGAACGCAACGGTCAGAATGGCGATCACCACTTCATTCGATTCGACGAAGTTGACGAGCACAACCGATGCGCCCAGCAACGTGCCGATAATGAGCGGCGCTTTACGCGCGGCAGACACCGATACACCACGTCGAATAAAGAAGTCCGAAAGAAAACCCGCGCTAAGAATCCCAAGCGTTGCGCCCAGAAAAGGCATTGCCTGAAAAATGCCGACCTTGATCATCGACATGTGTCGCGCTTCGATCAGGTAGGTCATGAACCACGTCGTGAAGAACACCAGCAACGTGTTATTGCAGAACTTGCCCAGGCAGATTGCCAGAATCTGCCGATAGCCCAGCAGTTTCAGCGCCATGCGCCAGTTGAACTTGTCACGCGGCTTGCGTGCGGCGGGCGTCACGCCTTCGTTGATATGCTGCAATTCAGCGGCATTCACGGCGCGATGCTTGAACGGATCGCGATACGCGCGATACCACAGCACGCTGAACAACATGCCGAAGCCGCCCGTCACGAAGAACACCGAACGCCAGCCATAGACCGACGAAATCCACAGCAACAAGCCGGTAAAAAGCGGCGTGCCGATATATTGACCCATGACATACACGCTGGTCGCGAAGCCACGCTCCTGAACCGGGAACCACAACGTCACCGCGCGCGTGTTCGACGGAAAAGCGGGTGTCTCCAGCGCGCCCATTGCCAGGCGCGAACCGAGCAGCATGTGATAGCCATTCGCGAATCCCTGCGTGAGCGTGGCGAACGACCAGCCGACGAGCGAGAGCGCGTAGGCGATGCGCGAGCCGAGCACGTCGGTCAGCACGCCGCCGGGCACGAGCGCGATCGAATAGGCCAGCCCGAACGCGGCAAACAACTCGCCCATCTGCATCTTGTTCAGGCCGAGATCCTTCGACAGGCTGGGTGCGACAATGCCGAGCGCCGAGCGGTCGACATAATTGAGAATGGTGGCGACCAGCAGCATCGAGAGCACGAAATAGCGGACTTTCGTGCGTTTCGCACTATGTACATAGGCCGGAGTGCCCGCCGGCAGCGGTTGTTCCTCTGCATATTTCATCGGTGTCTCCATGTCTTTGGGCGGCTTCTTGTTGTGTAGTCCGCTCGAATGAACGCACTATCCGCGGCCGACAAACGGCATGGTGGTGGCCATGATGGTCATATTGAGAATGTTGGCGTCGAGCGGCAGTTTGGCCATGTGCACCACTGCATCGGCGACGTGCTCCACATTCATGCGCGCCTCGGGCGCGATGTGGCCGTCCGCTTGCTGGACGCCTTGATTCATGCGCTCGGTGAGCGGTGTCGCTGCATTGCCGATGTCGATCTGCCCGCACGCGATATTGAACGCGCGGCCGTCCAGCGCGATGGAGCGCGTGATGCCGGACACGGCATGCTTCGTGGCTGAATAGGCAATCGTATTGGGTCGTGGCGAGTACGCGGAGATCGAACCGTTATTGATGATGCGCCCACCTTGGGGCGACTGCGCTTTCATCAGCCGATAGGCGGCGCGTGCACACAGAAAGACACCCGTGAGGTTGGTGGCGACCACGTCGTTCCACAGGTCGACCGAGTAGTCTTCAAGCGGCACCGCGCCCGCATTGCGGCCCGCATTGTTGAACAGTACGTCCACGCGGCCAAAGGCCTGCGCGATCTGGGCGAATGCGCGATCGACGCTATCCGCATCGGTCACGTCGGCGGTGAAGGTCTGCGCCTCGCCGCCCGCCTGGCCAATGGCTTCCTTCGTTTCCAGCAGGGGCTCGATCCTGCGCCCCATCAGCGCAAGCGCGAATCCGGCCCTGGCAAGCGCGATGGCCGCCGCGCGGCCAATGCCGGAACCCGCGCCCGTGACTACCGCAATTGGCTTCGATGCAGGCATTTCCCGTCCTCGTGTCGATTCGGTTGAACATGGAAAAAGAATTGCACTCGCCCAATGCGCCGGGCAATCTTGATTGATCGAATCAACATCAGAGAGCTTTACAGCCGGGGATCCCATCAGGGATTGTCCTGATGCGGGATTTTGAAAAGGACGCGGCGGCGCGTGCCTGGCAATACCAGGGCGATTACTGATTCAGCCCGGTTTTTAAGGGCCTAAACGATCGCGCGGCAGACGTGGAAAATAAGTTGATTGATTGAATCAAGATTGACGCCCTGGCGGGCGCGTTCGTAGTCTCTCGACGTCTCTCGACCAAAGGAACGCACCATGCCGGACATTCAACGCACCAGGCTGCTCATCGCACGCAAGGTTCCCGCCGCCGTCGCCAGAAGAGCGGAAAGTGAATTTCACGCCTACGTGACCGACTCCGATATGGACTCATGGTCAGTAGTCGACTTCTGCACGAAGCACGCGTTGCCTGCCGTCCTGATCGGCAAGAAGTCGGGGTTGCAGGCCGAGCACATCGCCGCGCTGCCGCCTTCGGTGAAGATCATTGCGAATGCGAGCGCGGGCGTCGATCACATGGACGTCAAGGCGGCGCGCGATCGCGGTATCGTCGTGACGAACGCGCCCGACGCGCTGACCGAATGCACGGCCGACTTCGCCATGCTGCTCGTGCTCGCAGCCTGCCGCCGCGCCTCGGAATACGAGCGCATCATGCGCGCAGGATGGGGCAAATCGTTTGGCATGACCGATATGCTCGGCACACGTGTGAACGGCAAGACGCTGGGCGTTGTCGGGTTCGGGCGCATCGGACGCGCGGTCGCGCGCCGTGCACAGGGCTTCGGCATGCGCGTGATTTACACCGATATCCAGCGCGCTGCACCCGCACTGGAAAACGGCGCAACGTATTACGAGAGTCTGGAAGCGATGTTGCCGCACAGCCAGGTGCTCACGCTGCACGTGCCGGGCGGCGGCGTGCCGATCATGACGGGCAAGGAATTCGCACTACTGCCGAAGGGCGCGGTTTTTGTGAATGCCGCGCGTGGCGGACTTGTGGATGAAGATGCCCTTTATGGCGCGCTGACTTCGGGGCAACTGTTTGGCGCGGGGCTGGACGTTTATCGTAACGAGCCGAACGTGGATGCGCGTTTTGCCGGCCTCGACAATGTGTTTCTCTCGCCGCATATGGCCAGCGCCACGATCGAGACACGCGACCAGATGGGTTTTACCGCGCTGGATAACATCGCAGCAGTGCTCGACGGCGCGAGCGCTTTAAATCCTGTTTAAAGCGCTTTTATACGAAGCGCCCGGTGTGGAGATCATTCCCAACCGGGCGCATTCACCCGCAATCTCAGGCGACCTTGAACACGCTCACCGCTTCACGCAGCGCGTCGGTCTGCTCGGTCAGCGACATCGCCGCAGCCGCGGCTTCTTCCACGAGCGCGGCGTTCTGCTGCGAAACCTGATCCATCTGCGATACGGCAAGATTCACCTGCTCGATGCCGTCGCGTTGTTCCTCGGACGCGTGCGCGATCTCCGTCATGATGGTCGTGACGCGGCCAATCGATTCGCCGATCTCGTTCATCGTCATGCCCGCCGAGCGCACATATTGCGCGCCCGACGCCACGTGCCCGACCGATTCGCCAATCAAGGTCTTGATGTCCTTGGCCGCCGCTGCCGAGCGCTGCGCGAGCGAGCGCACCTCGCCCGCGACCACGGCGAAGCCACGGCCTTCCTCGCCGGCACGCGCAGCTTCCACTGCCGCATTGAGCGCGAGAATATTGGTCTGGAATGCAATGCCTTCGATGATGCCGGTGATCTCGGCGATCTTTTGCGAGCTGCGGTCGATGCGATCCATCGTCTGCACGGCGTCGCCGACCACCAGTGCGCCGCGCTCGACCACTTCCTGCGCGCTGCCCGCAAGCGTCTGCGCCGTGCGCGCGTGCTCGGTGTTCTGTTTCACCGTCGCGGTCAGTTGCTCCATGCTGGCGGCGGTTTGCTGGATCGATGCGGCCTGTTCCTCGGTACGCTGCGAGAGATCGTCGTTACCGGCGGCGATCTGCCGGGTCGCCGAAGCAATCGACTCCGAGCTATGCGAGACCTTGCGCACCGTGCGCGCTAGCTCGTCCTGCATGGTCTGCAGACCGGCGATGAGGCGGCCCATTTCGTCCTGCGAGCGCACGTCGAGGCGCGCGGTCAAGTCGCCCGCGGCGATGCGCTGCAACGCGCCCAGCACGTTCGCGAGCGGCGCCGCAATCGCCCGGTGCAGGCCAATTGCGCACACTGCCGCCACGGCGAGACCCAACGCGATCAGCGCGATGCTGCCCGCGCGCAACGCCGCGTAAAAGTCCGTCGCGCCGTCAAAGGTCTGCTGGCCATGCGCTTTCTGCCATTGTTCGAGCGCCGTCGACGCCTTCGTGAGCGCCACGGACAGGGGCGGGACGCGCTTCATCGCGATGTCGTCCTGCGCGGCGCGGTCGCCTTGCTTGATCGCGGCCATGAGCGGCTGGATGCCCTGTTCGAGCATCGCGCCGAGCGCGCCCTGGACCTGGTCCGCAAGCGCCTGTTCGTCGGCGTCGTGCGGCAGCGAGCGATAGCTTTCCCACGCCTTGTGCGAGGTGTCGAGATAGTTTTGCGCCTTGTCGAGCAGTTGCGGCACGTCGGGCGAATCGGGGTGCAGCAGGATGCGATCGAGCGTGGTGCGCGCGATCGTCAGGTTGAGGTTCGATTTGCCGATGTCGATGGCGGCAGCAAGCTGGTTCGAATAGGCATAGCCGAGCGCCGCATTCGAATGCGACATGCCGACCAGCCCGGCGAGGCCGGATGCGACGATCAGCACCGCCAGTACGCCGACTGCAATGCGCAGGCGAGCGGAAATAGAGAGTCGGGCAAACACGACGTAAGCTCCAGACGCCCTCTTGGGGCGACGTTTCGAATAGGGGAAGGGTGGTCCTGGCTGGCGCGCACGGCCGAAGCGGCTTTGCGTGCCTGACTGGTTAACGGCGTGGGAGAGGGGAACTAAAGCGGCATGGGCGAGGCGACGGAGCGACGCTGTGCATCGGCTGGGCGCATGAAGTAGAGCTGTTTCGGTAATATGAAAAAGGATCATTCTGCCCGTGAGTGATTTTCTCCACTTGCGGCAATAGCTAAAATGCCGCCGCCAAATATCGCTCCCTATAAATGAACATTCACTGGAAGGCCGCCAGGCCGCTTTGCGCCGCCATCGCGGGCGCGCTCATGCACCTGCCGGCGGTGGCCGCGCCGACTCTCGACATTCCCTTGACGGCAGCTAGCGATTTTTCCGCCGCGTCGATCCAGCCAGTCGGCAACGGCCGCTATTGCATCAGCGGGAACGTCTACGATGACGCCGGGCCCAGCACGTCGGCCAGGGTGCTGCTAGTCGATGTGACGACCAGGCGCACGCTGTGGAGCACAGCCGTCGCGCACGGGCGCGACTATGCCGATAGTTCAGCCGTCGCATGCGCGGCGGTGGGGGACGCGTTCTACGTCGTGAGCCAGGAGCAGACAGGCGGCGCCGAGTCGCAGAACCAGACGAGAGTGGTGATCAGCCGGTTGTCGGCGCAAGGCAAGGTCGAACGGCAGCAGACGATCGAGGCCGGCTTCGACGAGTGGTTCTATGGGCTCGACGCTGGCCCGGCCGGTGTGACCGTGATTGGCGGCACGAGCGCGTCAGCCGCTCGCGGCGGCCCGTTTGGCACCTTCGCTGCGCGCTTCGATGCGGCGCTCGCCCCGGGCAAGCTCACGAAGCTCGCTAACGGCGCATTCTGGACGGAGACTGCGGCGAGGCTCGCCGACACGCAGTTGTACGTGGCCGGGCAGTTCATGTCGAATCCGGGTGCGGGACGCGATGCTTACGCGTCCGCGAAGATCGATCTGGGCAGCGGGAAATATGTCTGGTCGACGTATCCGATGCCCGACGATACGAACTCGGCGCTCTCATGGTTCGCACCGGACGGCACGACTTACACGGCGGCGCTGACGCCGACGCAGCTCGCTGTCGTCACGCTCGACCGGCAGGGAAAGACGACCTCCAGCTTCGCCGTGCAAAAGACGCTGTGCACGCTCAAGGCGGTGACGCTCGATGGGCAGACGCTCAGGGTGGCGGGCACCACCTGTAGCAGCGAGTCGCCGGGCGCGATCGTGTCGGTCGACATGCGCACGCACAGCGCGAGCGCGCCGCGTGTGTTCGATGGACGCTTGCGCGCGCTGAGCCTCGACGGCGGCAAATGGCTGGGCGTCGCCAAAGCCGGAGAGCAGGGTCTTTCTTTACAGCGCGGGGATGATTGAGCAAGACGGCGGCCCATGAAAAACGCCCTTGCGGGCGACCGCAAGGGCGTTTGAACATGCCCGGAGGCGCGTGAGCCGAATCAGCCGAGCGCAGGTTCCGAGAACCGCTCGATCCAGAGCGCGAGGCGATCGGCCGAAAAACTGTCCGCGCGCGTGCCTGCGCGGCAAACGATGGCGTCGCCTTCGCGCACGCATTGCAGCGCGCCGCCGGCTTCTTCCAGCCACAGCAGGCCGGCAAGCCAGGCTGCGTGTTCCGCCGATACGGCTTGACCCACGGGCCGGGTGAGGAACTCGCTGAGCGTGGCAGGCGTCGTCCAGATCAGCGCATCGCCGCCGCCGCGCACCGAGGCGCCGAGCACATCGGCGAAGACCTGCATCGCGTCCGCTGCGCCGCGTCCCGCGTTCTGCGTGCGCAATTGCGCGAGGCGCGTGCTCACCGCATGGCCGAAGCTGCCGCTGCATTCGCTTTCGGCGCGCACCAGATCGGCGTAGTCCATGCGGTGCCAGTCCGGCTCCACATTGCGCGTGCCAGCGAGGTTGGCGCCGGCCAGCCAGGTTTCCACCGGCTGGAAGCGGCCCGGGCCGATCAGGCTCGCGCACAGCGTATGCACGATGCCGATGCGGGTCGCCACGGTCTGCGTCTGCAGCACGCCCAGCTTCTCGCGCACCAGTTGATCGCGTTCCTTGCGCAGCCCCGACAGCTCCAGCGCCTGCTTCATCTCCATGCGCAGCGCGGCGATGTCCCACGGCTTCTTGATGTAGCGATGGATCTGGCCTTGATTGACGGCCTCGACGGTCTGATCGAGCTCCGAATAGGCGGTCGTGAGGATCCGCACGATGTGCGGATAGCGCTCGCGCGCGTAGCGCAGCAACTCGTTGCCGTATTCGCCGGGCATGCGCTGGTCGGACACGAGCACGGCGAGGCTGTCCGCGTGCGCATCCAGCAGCGCCTTGCCGTCTTCCACGGACGCGCCCGTCACGACCGGCGCGATCGCGCCGATGGCGCGTTCGAAATATTTGACCGCGGTGGCTTCGTCATCAACGAACAAAATCGCCGGGGGCGGTGTCTGGTTGGCAATTACATTGCTCATTGGTAACTCCTACTCTCGATCCTTGAATTTGTGGAATTTCTGCGTCGCGGTCGTACGTGCGCGTGGTATTGGGTCTACGTATCTACGTTCAGGCGCTGCATCAGGTCGGGCGCGCACCCGAGGCCGCGGTCGCGGCGGCCAGCACCTCGCGAACCTTGGCTACGCCTAGCGGCTTCTCCAGGATGCGGAACACCTCGCCGGAATGGCCCGCTTCGAGCAGCGCGTCCTTGTCCGCATAGGCGGTCACGAGAATGCGCACGATCTGCGGATACTCCTGCGCGACCTGCCGCAACAGGTCGCCGCCGTGCCGGCCCGGCATGCGGAAATCGGTCAGCAGGATCGTCACCCGCGCGCCTTCGCTGCGCAGGATCGCGATGGCCTCGTCCGCACTGGCGGCGAGCAGCACCTCGTAGTCGCTGCCAGCCGAGCGCGCAAAATACTTGCGGGCCAGTTCTTCATCATCGACATAAACGACGGTGTACGGCGCTTGCGGGTTCTCACTCATCTCGACCTCACTCGGCGCGCGGCAGATCGAAGTTGAATGCGGTCCACTCGCCCAACTGGCTTTCTGCAAAGAGTGTGCCGCCATGCTGCTCCACCACCGCATAGCTGATGGACAGGCCAAGGCCCAGGCCCTGGCCGACTTCGCGCGTGGTGAAGAACGGTTCGAACACCCGCGCGAGATTTTCCGGGGCAATCCCGGGGCCGTTGTCGCGCACGTTGATGTGCAGACGGCCGTCCTGCCAGTGCGCCTTGACATGGACCTGCGGTGAAACGGTGCCGGCCTTCTGCATGGCAAGCGCGGCATTCGAGAACAGATTGATCAGCACGCCGACGATGGCGGCTTCGTCGCCCAGCACGAGCGTGTCGCTGGGAAGCTCGCGCGTGACGCTCACGCCGCGCAGCTCGTGCGCGTCCAGCCGGATTGACGAATCGAGCGCCTTTTCGAACAGGAACGGCACGTCCTCGGTGGTCGCGCCGGGCTTGCGATAGGCAAAGGTCTTCAGGTCGGAGACGATGTGCTGGATGCGCTGCATGCCCTGCTTGGCGTCGGTCAGGCATTCCTGCAACGATGCGCTGTCCTTGACCTGCGGCTCCTCCATGGCGATTTCGATGGCCATGAGGCAGAAGTTCACGGGGTTGTTGACCTCGTGCAGCAGCCCGGCGGACAAGGTGCCGATGGCCGCCATCTTTTCCTGCTGCAACAGCTGCCCCTTGATCTGCGCGAGGTTTTCGTTGGAGCGGGCAAGCTGCTCGTTCTTGTGCGCGACTTCGTCCTTGAGGCGGAACAGCTGGAAGCGGCCCTTCTCGTTGAAGAAGGTGTACACGGAGCTGGCCAGCGCGCAGAAGAAGATCAGGATGAGCTGGAACTGGAACTTGCTCGGATCGGTGATGCCGCCCTGGTGCGCCGTGCAGGCGAGGTAGTAGAACGCGACCGTGGCGAGGCCGAACGTCAGCGTCTGCCAGTAGCCGGACGCGAACAGGATCCCCACCGCGAAGATCGTCAGCGTGAGACCCGCGTAGAACAGCGACTGCTCGCCCTGGGTGGCATAGATCATCCACGAAATCATGGCCTGCGGCAGCAGCAGCCACGAGAAGGTGATGACCTGCACGTGGCGCTTGCCCGCTTCGGTATAAAGCGAGAGCAGGGCGAGGCCGATGGCGACGCTGGTGAGCGCCCGAAGCAGGGCAAAGCCCTTCTGTTCGGCCGGATAGACGACGTAGTCCATCGCCGCGCCCATCAGCACCAGCACGATCACGGTGAGCCCGCCTGCCTTGCTGCAAAGCAGCCGGTAGTCGCGCAGCTCTTCGCGATAGGTCGACTGCAATCCAACTAGGGATGTTGTCATCTCAACCCGCTTGTTGCTGGCCGATTGTGACCTCGGCGAACACATTGACCCCGGTGGGATCCGTGTACAGACGCGGTTCGCCGCAGTTCTCCGGCATGATCGCCGCCATCTGCGCTTCGTTACGGTAGATCAGGTACCACTCCAGCACGTGCTCCATGCTGAAGCGCTCGGGGTTGTCGGCGTGGACGTTGGTGACCAGCAGGCGGCCGCCCTTGCGGGTGCGGCTCGCGAAATACTGGTTCAGGCGGGCGCAGACCTTGTCCGACAGGTAGTCGAACAGACCCGCGCAATACACCGCGTCGAATTCGCGCGCGTCTGGCGCGTCCGCATCCAGGCGGCGCTTGAGCAGATGGTGAACCGAGTCGTGCGTGTAGCTGATGGCCATGCGCTTGCCGGTTTCCTGCGCGATGGCGCCGAGGCGGTTGCGCGTCCAGTCCAGCGTCTCCTGGCTGAAGTCGAGCAGCTCGAACGACAGCCATTCCGGCTGGTCGTATTCGTGCATGAAGCGCTGGATCTCCTGGGCGGGGCCGCAGCCCACGTTCAGCATGCGGAAAGGCCGCCCCGCGGCGCGTGCATCGTTGGCCACGCGGGTCAGATAGTCCACCAGCAGGTCGATACGGTTGCGGTGCGCGCGCGCCACCGCCGTCTGCAGGAATGACGCGTTGACGATCTGGAAGTACGTGCTCGGGCCCTGGCGCGGATCGTCGAGCATCTGGTTGACCATCTGATAGTCGCCGGCGTAGCCCAGCGGCTTCGTGAAGGTGCGAAAGACAAACGGCGAGCGCAGCAGCAACGGATGCAGCGCTGCCTGGGCAAACGCGCGGTGGGCGGGCGCGAGTTCTTCGTCGACGCGGCGCGCTTCGCCTTCGAAATCGTCGAAGAAGACCTTGGTACGCTCCATCAGCGGCGTGGCCAGTTCGAGGAAGAAGTCCTCGCGCAGCGTCTTGCCTTCCTTGGGCAGGGTGTTGGCAAGGTCAGCCTGTTCGACCCAGCGCGACATGTCGGTCAGGAACGCGCGGATCTGGTTCACGGCGATCTGATACTCAGGGCGGATCTGGAAACGCTCGGCCCAGTCCTGCACGAAGCGGCGGGCTTCTTCGCCCACCGTGCGGGCTTCCAGCGCGTCGCCGCTCAGCTCCAGCCATTCGTCGATCAGCGTCACCGACACAATGGCAGTCAGGCCGGTATTGACCATGCTGATGACGACGGCCTTGCCCGTATAGGCGTGTTCAACGCCCATCTTGACCGACAGTTCGCTCAGCACCTCGCTGACCTGGACAATCGAGTACGGGTTATAGACCTCCATCACCAGGGACTTGCGCTGGAGATTGATGATGGTGCCCCGCACCTGCTCGCCCTGGGAGTTGCGGAAGCTCACTACCGGATCGATTTGCGTTCTGGAATACACAGTATTGCGGCCAGGTAAGTACTGACGAGAAGGCTTGGAATGGTGTGCGACGTCTTATGCACGTCTTGTACTGCACTTGTGCTGATGTGCATTACCCGGGCCAGCAGGTCGAGCGGCATAGCGCCGATCGTTACCTCGGTCCAGGCGATAAAGCGTCGCCACCGGTATTCCGGTTCGAACTGCGACGGCCAGACAAAAGCGCTGCCTTTGTCGTCCCCGTATCGCCACGCGAGGGCTCGTATGCTTAATGCATGACGGTCATCGCGAAGCGCATCAGCCGCGCAGGCCTCAATTCAAGGCCAGGTTCGAAACCCTACGAATGTTTGCGATTGCAGCATTCTACTGAAAAATGATGACTGTGGTCGCCCGCCAAATACATCGATGCAATGATCCGCATGCGCTCGACGAAAGGGCGCCAAATACTACAAGGGCTTCGGCGTCGAGCGCAAGCGCGACCCGGTTCATCAAGGCGTCATGTCGGCCTGGTCTTCATCCTGGTCCAGGGGCGTGGGGTTCGCTGGGGCAGTCGGCTTTGCGGAGCCGGTTGGCCCCGTAGGGGTATTGCCGCCTGGCAGGTTCTGGAAGAAGTCGAGCGCGTGCTGGCGGGTCAGCATCGACTTGAGCGTGGCCGCCGGGTCGAGTCCCGCGCGCCGCGCGGTGCCGCTCACGAGGCTCTTCTGCAGATCGTTGAGCGGACGCGCGAGGCTCGTGGCGGCAAAGCCGGTGGCGGGCGGTGCGGCGATGACGGGGAGATCGACGCGCGGCGTGTCGAGCGTGAGCAGCGGCTCAAGCGTGGGCGCGGCCGCAATGCGCTTGCTTGCGAGCATGTCGGAGGGTGCGATGTCGAGCCAGTCGCGCAGCGTCGCGAGTATCGACGTGTGGTCATAAGGCGTTGCGTCGGCCGCGCGGAACACGGTGCCCGGCGCGATCCACGGCGACACGACCACGGCGGGTACGCGCACGCCAAAGCTGTCGAACGCGTAGTTCTGGTCGCCGGGGTTGCTGACGGCATCGGGGGCGACGGCATTGGCGGGCGGCAAGACATGGTCGTAAGTGCCGCCGTGCTCGTCGTAGGTGATGACGAGCAGCGTCTCGGGCCATGCAGGCGAGGTGCTGATCGCGTTCCAGATGTCGTAGAGAAAGCGCTCGCCCGCGTAGACGTCATGGGGAGGATGCTGGTCGTTGGGATCGAGCAGGAAGCGCGGTTCGATGAATGAATACTGTGGCAGCGTGTTGTTCTGGCAAGCGGATACAAACGCGCCAAAGCGCTGGAAATTCGCCTTGTAGTTCGCATTCCATAGCTTCGGGAACATGGTGAACGTGAGCGAAGGCGCGACGAGTGCGTCGCTATAGACAGCCCAGCTCGCGCCCACCTCGCTCAGCACGTTGAAGATGGTCGGCACCTGCCAGTCGAACGGGTCGGGCGGTTCGCCGTTGTCCACGTGACCGTTCGACGTGCCCGCATGGGCGAATGCGCGGTTGGGCCAGGTCTGGCTCGGCACCGATGCGAACCAGGCATCGCAGACGGCATACTCGCGCGCCAGCGTCGAGAGCACTTTCAACTGATCGGGGCTATGGCACTGCATGACCTGGCTTGCATCGGTTGTCGTCGTCGATTCGTAATTGATCACGAAGCCCGACATGGGTGTTGCGCCCGATGTGTTGCCGAACAGCTGATCGTGCACGTTCGCGAACGTTTCTTCCGGATCGGGGTCGGGCAGCGTGGCGTTGGACGCCGGCATGCTCGCCGGGATCGTGGCGCCGCTTTTTGATGGATTGCTCAGGCCCGGCTTGAGGCCCTCGAACGCCTGCCCCGCGCTGGACGCGGGCAAAAAATGCCTGGGGCTGCCGCCGTCGCTGTACAGGCCGCCGAGCATCGTGTCGAACGACCGGTTTTCGAACATCACGACAATGACGTGCTTGATGTTTTGCAGGGGCATGGTTTTCTCCGTCGCCGGGCATGACGCAGAGTATTGGTGCACCGGGTCGATTTCGGCAAGGCGGGATACATAAATATTGAGTGGCGAAACGGCATTTTGAGCGGCAATTGCGCGGCCTCGGGTATAGGCCTTGCGGTAATGGCCTCGCGATAACGCAAGGCAAAGCAGGCATTAATCTATTCGAGGAGGCCAAAAATGCGTTCAATAGGGTGTGCTATTGCGATAGCGGGCTGTCTGGCCGTGATTGCCCAACCGGCACTGGCGGAAGGGTGTTTGAAGGGCGCCGCAGCGGGCGGCGTGGTCGGCCACGTGGCCGGTCATCATGCGGTGGTTGGCGCAGCGGGCGGCTGCGCCATTGGCCATCATGAAGCGAAGAAGAAAGACAAGGAAAAGGCCGCCGAAGCGCAGGGTGCGAGTGGGGCGAAGTGACGGCGCGTTGAGCTTACTGCTGAACTTACGGTCAAGCTCACAACTGCCCGCGGCGCGAGCAAATAGACAGGATCTGCGAAATCGCAGTGGGCTCGCGCGCGCCGGGCAGGTTCTGCAAGATGCAAAGATGGTAATTCCTCTCGCGTGGCAGGAGCATCTCGCCGTTCTGGTAGAGCGCATAGCATGAGCGCTTGATAATCTGCGACGTCGCCTCGTTGCGGCTGTCGCGCAAGCTGCTGAGCAAACAATCCTCATAGTCTGATTGCGAGTCAGCCAGCGCGCCTTGTGCGCCAGACATACCCAGCAAACCGATCAGGACAGGTAGTGCCAACGCTCGTATTGAATGCTTTCTCATTGCTTTAAAGCTGCTAATCGGTCTGGATGTTAAACGCTTTGGGAATTTACATTATTCCCCGATTTAATGTTTTAAAGGTGATTCGATGCGCCTTTAAATCGCGGTTGAGCCGTCGAGTCTTCGGCTGGTTGTGCGTTTGCGCCGTCGCGCCAGCGATAGCGACGAACAGCGACGCTGGATGGAAGAAAAACATCTATTGACGTGCAAGGTCATGTATGCGAAGCGGCGGCCCAAAAGCGCAGGAGGCCGCCGGACTGGCGCGCCGCCATGCCATAGCTGGCGCGGCTTCCAGCGTTTCGCCAGCGGCGCGGCCCGCTCCTCGACAGCCGCTTCTCGTCGCCCCAGATATCCCCCGGTTCGCACACCGATTCCATCCAGTTATCACGATAAATATTTGTCACTTCTTTCAAAAAGCGACATGGCCTGAATATCGTTTGGCGCCAGGTCTTTTGCGCACCCCGCCTCGCACGAACGCGACGTTCAACCTTGCCCGCGGAGATCCGCCATGAATGACGTTACGCTCGGCCCTGCCGCCGCCGCGATCCCTGCGCCGGCGCGCCAGAGCCAGTTTCGCCTGATCGCCGCGTGCTCGATCGGCAATGCGCTCGAAATGTACGACTTCACCGTCTACAGTTTCTTCGCGCTTCTGATCGGCAGACTCTTCTTTCCCTCCGATAACCCGTATGGCTCGCTGCTGCTAGCAGTGGCCACCTTCGGCATCGGCTTTGTGATGCGTCCGCTGGGCGGCGTCGTGATCGGCAGCTACGCCGACCGGCGTGGCCGCAAGGCCGCGATGACACTGACCATCGCGCTGATGGTGGTCGGCACGCTATGCATCGCGCTTGCGCCCACTTACGCACAAGCCGGCGTGGCCGGGTCGCTCGTGCTGCTGGCGGGCCGCCTTTTGCAGGGTTTTTCGCTGGGTGGCGAGATTGGCGCGTCCACGTCCATGCTGATGGAGTCCGGGCCGGTCGCGAAGCGCGGATTCCGCGTGAGCTGGCAACTCGGCAGTCAAGGGATTTCCGCGCTGCTCGGCGCGCTCACGGGCGCCACGCTCTATGCGACGCTCACGCCCGCCGCGCTGGAAAGCTGGGGCTGGCGCCTGCCGTTTATCGGCGGCCTGCTGATCGCCCCGGTGGGCCTCTATATCCGCTCGAAACTCGACGAAACGCATGAAGCCGAACCCGACGCGCCCAGCCCGCTCGGCACGCTGATGCGCGAGCATGGCGGCAAGGTGGTCAAGGGCATTCTTGCGGTGACGGCGGGCACCGTCGGCATGTACTTGGTCGTGTTCTTCATGCCGACCTACATGATCCGCGTCCTCAAGATGCCGCCTTCGCTCTCGTTGCTCTCGGGATGCGCGACGGGCGTCACCATGCTGATCGCCTCGCTCGTCTCCGGGCGCCTGGCCGATCGTCTCACGCACCGCAAGCCGCTCGTGATGGGCGCGCTCGCGTTCAACCTGCTGGCCGTGGTGCCTGCATTCTGGCTCATGACGCGCTTTCCCAGCGTGCCGCTCGTGCTGCTGCTTTCGGTGATTCTCACGGCTGCGTCCAACCTGGGCTCCACGCCCATGCTGCTCGTGCTGATGGAGATGCTGCCGACCTCGGTGCGCGCAAGCGGGCTGTCCGTGATCTATAGCGTCGGCGTGACGGTATTCGGCGGCAGCTCGCAGTTCATCGTCACATGGCTGATCGCGAAAACCGGCAATCCGCTCGCACCGGCGTTTTACATGCTGGCGTGCGGCGTCGTGACCTTGCTCGCCGTGTGGAGCATCCGCGAACGCCGTGTCAGCTAAAACCATCGAGACATACAAGGAGGAGCACCCCACATGAAGCGCGAACCTACGCTCACCCCGTTCCAGTTGCTGCCTACGCTGCTGCCTGAAATCCAGATCGACGCCGAGGAATTCGTCGGCATACGGCGTCAGATTCATTCGCAGCCCGAATTAGGTTTCGAGGTGGGCGCTACCGCAAAGCTCGTCGCGATGCTGCTGGAAAAATGGGGTTACGAGGTGCATACGGGCGTCGGCCGCAGCGGCGTGGTGGGACAGTTGAAAGTAGGCGACGGCACGAAGCGCCTGGGCATACGCGCGGACATGGATGCGCTGCCCATCGTCGAGAACACCGGCCTGCCGTATGCGAGCCAGAACGCCGGAAAGATGCACGCGTGCGGCCACGACGGCCACACCGCGATCCTGCTGGCGGCGGCGAAGCGTCTCGCGCAGCAGCGCGACTTCAATGGCACGCTCAACCTGATCTTCCAGCCCGACGAGGAAAATCTGTGCGGCGCGAAAGCGATGATCGACGATGGCCTGTTCGAGCGCTTCCCGTGCGACGCCGTGTACGGACTGCACAACATGCCCGGTGTGCCTGCTGGAACGTTCCGCGTGCTGGAGGGATCGGTCAGCCTTTCGTCGGACGTGGCGGACGTGACGCTCAAGGGCGTGGGTGGTCACGGCGCAATGCCGCATCGGGTGAAGGATCCCATCGTTGCGGCGGCGGCCATCGTCACCGCATTGCAGACGGTCGTGGCGCGCACCGTCGCGCCCGACGATACGGCGGTCGTTTCGGTCGGCTTCATTCGCGGCGGGGCCACGCATAACGTGATTCCGGAAACGGTCACGCTGGGCCTGAATATTCGCGCGGCGCGTCCGGAAACGCGCGAGCTCGTGGAGCAGCGCGTGTGCGAGATCGTCACAGCGACGGCGCAGGCGCACGGCGTCGAGGCCCAGATCGACTATCGCCAGCTCACGCCGCCGATGGTGAACACGCCGCAGGAAACGTTGCTGGCGCAACAGGTTTGCACGGAACTGGTGGGTGCGGAGAACGTCGTTGTGCAAGCGCCGAAGGGCTTGAACGGCAGCGAAGACTTCGCGTGGATGCTCAAGGAAGTGCCAGGCTGCTATCTGCTACTAGGTAATGGCGAAGGCGAATTCGGTGGCTGCATGGTGCACAACCCCGGTTACGATTTTAATGACCAGGTGCTGCCGCTTGGCGCGGCCGCGTGGGTGAGGCTCGCGCAACGATTCCTTGTGGCGTAAAGACAAAGGCTACAGACGGCCAACAGCTTGCTTTCAGTAATAAGCGGTATTACTCGGGACACGCCGATGCACGGCGCTTAAGCTTCTCTTCAGCGAGGCTTCGCTAACATCGGCGTGCCGTTCCCGCGTAATGGAGTCAACCCCGCCATGAAGCCGCCGATCTTCGCCCAGCTACACGCGGATCTTGCCGTTATTGCCGTCACGGCGATGGTGATTCAGGCAGCAGTATTTGTTTCGATCGAATGGTTGCGTGTGCCACAGCATGATTTCGCGACTCCGGGTTTTCGCTATGGCGTGATCGCCGTCGTGGCGCTGATGGTGCTGGTCGCGCGGCGCTTCGAGCGGCACGCTCACACTGACACGATCGACGCAATGGAGTCGCGCTCGCGCTGGTGAGCCTTATGTCGCGACCCTTACGTCGCGTCCTGCAACACACTTTCGTCGCTTTCGATTTGCCTGTCGACAAGGCGGCGACCCTCGCTAAATCCCCCCATCAACGCTTCAGCTTCGGACGCGAAAGCACGTTCCGTCGTGCGAACGACGCGCAGCGGGCCGAGCATCGGCGTGGCGTTCGATTCGTCAGGATAAATCGTCAGGATAGCGATGTAATCGGGCGTGGCGGCGGGATTGTCCTGCGTGGGGTAGGCGGGGCATTGGGCTTCGACGCTGACGTCGATCGCGTGGCCGCGATGCTGGTAGAGGCGTTTCATGACTGAGGCTCGTGGCGCCGCGGGTTGCGGCCGGTTGGCAAGCCTCGATTATGCGCGGATGCAACTTAGGAAACGCTTAAGAAATCACGGCGGCGCCTGAAGGCAGGCGCCGCCGTGTCCGGTTGCCTATTTCGCGTCAAACCGTTGCGTGTGCAAGCTTGATCGCGGCACCCGGCGGCTGGCCGCTCTGCTGGCGCGAGCGGCCCGAACTCAGGTAGGCGGCAATCGAGTCCTGCGTGATCTCGCCCACGTAGGCGCCGTCGGCATCGAGCACGGGCATCCACGACGCGCTGAACTGGTACATCTTCGAGAGCACCACGCGCAGGTTATCGTCAGCGGAAACGCTGGCCGGGAAGGGCGTCACGCGCTCGCCGCACACGCCGTCGCCCGCACGCGCCGCACGCCGCGTCACGAAGCCGAGCGCATGACCCGCCTCGTCGAGGACAGTCAGGTAGCGATTGTCCGTTTCATCCATCACCGCAAACGCATGCGTGAGCGGCGTCTCCTTGCGCGCCGTCTCCGGCTGGGTGGCGGCATCGCCGGCCTTCACGAGCAGCAAGCGCTTGAGCGTGCTGTCCTGGCCCACGAACTGCGCGACGAATTCATCGCGTGGGCGCGCGAGCAGCGTGTCGGGATGGTCGAACTGCACGAGCTGGCCGCGCCGGAATACAGCGATGCGATCGCCAAGCTTGATCGCTTCGTCGATATCGTGGCTCACCATGATGACGGTCTTCTTCAACTGGCGCTGCATCTGGAAGAACTCGTTCTGGATGGTCTCGCGATTGATCGGGTCGACCGCGCCGAACGGCTCGTCCATCAGCAACACCGGCGGATCGGCGGCAAGCGCGCGAATCACGCCAATACGCTGTTGCTGGCCGCCCGACAGCTCACGCGGATAGCGCTTCAGGTATTGCTTCGGGTCGAGCGCGACCATCGACATCAGCTCTTTGGCGCGTTCCGCGCAGCGCTTCTTGTCCCAGCCCAGCAGACGCGGAACGACCGTGATGTTTTCCTCGATCGTCATGTTCGGGAACAGTCCGATCTGCTGGATCACATAGCCGATATGGCGGCGCAGGTCGACTTCATTGAGGCCGGTGGTGTCCTCGTTATTGATCAGCACACGGCCAGAAGTCGGCTCGATGAGCCGGTTGATCATCTTCAGCGTGGTGGTCTTGCCGCAGCCAGAAGGGCCGAGAAACACGCAGATTTCCCCTTCCTGAACCGAAAGGCTCACTGCATCGACCGCCTTCACGGGCTGGCCGTCCTTCTGTGTGAAGGTCTTGGTCAGTTGGTCGAGTTCGATCATGTCTTCTGTACTCCTTTCGGTGTCAATGCGCGCTGAAGCATCTGCAACAGCAGGTCAGCTACGATGGCGACGATACTCACGAGCACCGCGCCGACCAGCAGCTTCATCATGCTGCTCTGGCCGATTGCGCGCAGGATCAGCGTGCCGAGCCCGCCCGCGCCGATCACGGCGGCGATCGTCATCACGCCAATATTCATCACCACGGCGGTGCGTACGCCCGCGAGAATCACGGGCACTGCGAGCGGCAGGTCGACGAGGCGCAAACGCTGCCAGGACGTCATGCCGATGCCCGTGCCCGCTTCCTTGATGCCCGCATCCACGTTGTGCAGCGCGAGGTACGTGTTGCGCATGATGGGCAGCAGCGAATAGAGAAACACGGCGGTAATCGCAGGCACCGCGCCGATCCCCTGGCCGAAGCGCGAAAAGAACGGAATCATCAGTCCGAACAGCGCGATGGACGGCAGCGTGAGCACGACGGTCGCGATGCCGAGCAGCGGCCCCGCGAGCCACTCGTTGCGGTTGATGAGCACGCCGAGCGGCACGCCCACGATGATCGCGCAGCCCACGGCAATGCCGACAAGGTAAATATGCTGCAACGTAAGCTGCAACAGGTCGGGCCAGCTTGAAGCGAGATAGTCGAATACGCTCATACGGTCTCCTTCAAGGCAGGGGATGCGCGCGCAGGAAATCCTGCGCGACTTCGCGCGGCGGCTTTCCGTCCAGATCCACGGCCTTGTTCATGTCCTGCATCACCTCGTTGTTGAGCGCGGCGGACAGCGCGTTGAGCTGCGCGGCCAGCTTGGGGTTCTGGTCGAGCGCACTCTTGCGCACGACCGGCACCGCGTTGTACGGCGGGAAGAAATGCTTGTCGTCGTCGAGCGGCACGATGCCGAAGCCCTTCACGCGCCCGTCAGTGGTGTAGACGAGGCCGATCTTCAACTGGTTGTTATGCAGCGCCGTATAGACGAGGCCGGGATCCATCTGCTTCATCTGCGAGCGCTTGAAGTGCATGCCGTAGGTCTCCAGCAGGGGCTTGAGGCCATCGGGACGATTGGCGAATTCGGCATCCATGCCGAACACCATGTGCTTCGCTTCAGGGTTCGTCTTCAGGTAGTCCGCGAGCTGCGAAACCGTCTTGATGCCCGACTGTTCGGCGAACTGGCTGGGCAGCCCCAGCGCATAGGTGTCGTTGAGCGACGAAGCGTTGAGCCAGACGAGACCGCGTGGCGCATCGAGCGCCTTCACGCGCTGGTACATCTCCTCGGGGCCGAGCTTGTCGGTGATCTTGTCGTAGACCAGTGCGGCCGTGCCCGTGTAGTCCCACACGAGATCGAACTGGCCGTTCTCCAGCGCGCTGCGCATGAGCGTGCTGCCCAGGCCCGAACGCACTTCCACGTCGTAGCCGCGCGAGCGCAGATATTGCGCCGTGACTTCGGCCAGCACGTATTGCTCAGTGAAGTTCTTCGCACCCAGCACGATTTTGGCGGCGAAGGCACTGCTGCTGGCAGCGGCACAGAATACGCCGATGGCGCACACACTGGCGAAGCGTCGAATCGTACTGCTAAAGATCATGCGACGCCTCCATGACGAAGGAGCCATTGACGACTGCCGGTCGCGACGATGCCGTCGAGCAGGAGCGCGAGAATCGCCGTGAATGCGGCGCCCAGCAACAGCAGCGGTTCGTTGTCGAGATAGATGCCCGGAAAGATCAGCGAGCCGAGGCTGTCCGCGCCAATCAGGTAGGCCAGCGGCGCCGTGCCCACATTGATCGCCAGCGCGGTGCGGATGCCGCCCACGATGATCGGCAGGGCATGGGGCAGCTCGACGCGCGTGAGCGACTGCCAGCCCGTCATGCCAATGCCCTTGGCGGCCTCGCGCAGCGACGCGGGCACGTTCTTCACGCCTTCGTAGCTATTGCGCGTGATCGGCAGCAGCGAAGCAAGGAATAGCGCAACGATTGCCGGAATATTGCCGATGCCGAAAATACCCAGCGCAATCGCCAGGACGGCGAGCGAGGGAATCGTATTGCCTATGTTGAAAATCTGCATGAAGCGTTCGGCCCGGCGCTGAAAGCGCGGCCGGCTGAGCAGCACGCCGGCAGGCACGCCGACGAGGATGGCCAGCACCATCGAATAGCCGACCAGCAGCATGTGCTGACCCGCGTAATACGCGAGATCGCCCGCATGGCTGTTGAAAGTATCGGCGCCAATGCCGCGGGCTAGCGCCCAGGCGATGACGGCAATAGCGATCAGGCTGCCCACTACCTGGACAGTACGTCGATTCATGAAGATACGCCTCCTCAAACTCGGTGCGGCGCGCAAAACCAAAAGACGACGCGCCGCGAAGACGCCAGATGGCGCCGCGAAAGGAAGTTCGTGATCCCGGCAAGGCCGCGATTGAACTGACGGAAACAGTCCTTGCCAGCCGCAAAAGGGCGCAGCCGGCAGTCGAGTGAACGCGTTAGGGCGTTCGTCTGGTTGTCATGTTCAGCCCGGCGTAGCGAAAAGCGTGCCCGGGCAAGGCGTCGTCCTGATAAAAGACGACATGAATGCGGTGGAAACCGGTACTGAACCGGATCTCAAGGCCGCAGGAGCCGGAGGCTCCCTGGAGGTGGCGAAACGGAGGCGCGCAAAGTGACGGGCAATGAAGCGCGAACTTGCATTCCGTTCCGCACAAGATCGTGCGTTTTGTAATGAAGTTGAACCGAGTATAGAGCAATCAATAAAGCGCGTCTACCATAGGGATCGAACATTATGAATTGCAGTCGAGTGAAATATGCCTATAAAAGCGTCACATTACGTCAGATCCGGCAATTGATATGGATGCCGAAATAAATGGCGTGCGTATGATTTTCCGGATCGCGCACTGCATGGGTGAATTGGCTGCTACGAAAGAAAAAAGGCGGTGCGCCGAAATGTAGCACCGCCTTTCATATGAATTCAGCTATTGAAGCGACCCGTCAAATCTCGCCGCCCGGCACGATCGGCATGCCAGGCGCGAAGCGCCCGAGCGAGAACGGCGCGAGATCCACGCCCGCATCGCGGCCGATGGCGATGTCGGCGGCGGCGCGACCCGCAGCCGGGCCAATGCCAAAACCGTGACCCGAGAATCCCGTGGCCACGGTCAGGCCAGGAACCGTTGCGCACGCACCGATATATGGAATGATGTCGGGCGTGACGTCCATATAGCAGGCCCATTCCTGCACGACCTGCGCATCCTTGAAAGCAGGAAACAGCCGCGACATGCTGGCCATCGCTGCCGCCACGCCGCGTTGCGACGGTGCGGGATCCATGGTGCGGGTGCGCTCGAACGGACTGCGTTCATTTGCGTTCCAGCCTGGCCGGTCACGGAATTCACGAAACGCCGCAGCGTCGAAACGCGGACGGATCGAGCGCCAGCTCTGCTTGAGCAGCGGCGTATATTCGCGGAGAAAACGCAGGCCGTCGGGGCTGACCGGCGTGTAGCGATGGCCGCTGTAGCCGATCGTATAGCCGCCGTCCAGGCGCTTGCGATAGCCAATGTCGCCAAGCCAGCCGCAGGTAGGCGGCCCGTTCTCGACCGGCGACGTGCGCAGCACCGTGCCCAGCACTTTCAGTTGCGGCAGGCGCACGCCCTCGTGCGCGCAAAAGAGGCTTGACCACGCGCCGCCTGCAAGAATCACCGCATCGCAGCCAATACGTCCACGGCTCGTCACCACGCCCGAGACGCGGCCCGCAGAGCGTTCGAGCGCGCGTACCGAGCAATGCGCCACGATAGTCGCGCCGCGCGCCTGTGCAGCACGGGCGAGGGCGGGCGCGGCGCGTTGCGGTTCGGCGCGGCCATCGGTCGGCACGAAAAGGCCCGCGCGGAACGAACGCGAAGCGCCGGGCAGCAGCTTCGCGAGATCGGCGCCGCGCAGCATTTGCGCGCCGGTGTCGTAGCCTGCCGCATCGTCGAACCACTGCTGGAAGCCGGCCTCGTCCTGTTCGGATTCGCCGATATACAGCACGCCGCACTCGCGAAAGCCCACGTCCGCGCCCACGGTTTCGGCCATTGCGCGCCAGTGGCGCATGCTCTCGGTAATAAGCGGCATTTCGCGCATGTCGCGGCCTGCCTGGCGGCACCAGCCCCAGTTGCGGCTCGACTGCTCGCCGGCCACATGGCCCTTCTCGCAGAGCACGACGCTCACGCCTTGCGAAGCCAGATGCCACGCCGCCGATACCCCGATGATGCCCCCGCCGACGATCACGACATCCGCGCGTGCAGGCAGCGATTCCGCCGACGGCACGGCGTCCACATACGGTCCCATCCTTGGCTTTCCTTTCTTATTGCGGGCGACGCGCACGGGAGGCGCGCCGCCGTGTTTTCTACTGGAGCTGGGCAGTATAAGGTCAGGACGCCGCGAACAAGGGCTCAGCGCGCAGGCTCCGGCGCGACGGCGCGGCGCGCCATGCCCCAGTAGAACAGCGCCGCGCAGCCCGCAATGGCACCGCCGATCACGAACGCGAGCGTGTACGAGCCGGTGCGATCGACGATGAACCCCGCCGCGACAGGCGAGAATGCGCCGCCAAAATAGCCGCCAAAGTTCTGGATCGCGCTCACTGAAGCAATCATCGAACGCGGCGCGATATCGCCCGCGAGCGCCCACGCATTGCCGATGGTCGCCGCAATGCAGGCAAGGCCGAGCGTCATCAGCGTGATCGTCGCGCCGATCGTCTGCACGAAAGGCAGCGCGATCGCGCACAGTGCCGCGCCCAGCGAACAAATCACGATCAACACGCGCTTGGCGACCATCGGCGAGGCAACGCCGCGATCGACCAGCTTCGCCGCAATGAAGCCCGCGACGATCTCGCCCACCGCGCCGCCAAACCACGGAATGCTGGCGTAAAGACCCAGTTGCACGAGCGAGATATGAAAGCGGTCGATCAGGTACAGCGGCAGGAACACCAGAAAGAGGTTCCAGAGCCAGATCGCGCAGAAATAGCCGAGGATCATGCCCCACACGCTTTGCGAGGCGAACAGCGCGCGCCATTTGATAGGCGCGCTGTCGAGCGAGTGTTCATGGCCGCCGCCGCCCGCTTCGATATAGGCGAATTCTTCGCGCGACAGCCGCTGGCTTTGCGACGGATTGCGATAGAGCAGCAGAAACAGCGCCGCGAAGACGATGCCGAGCGCGCCCGTCACATGAAACAGCGAGCGCCAGCCGAACGCAATCATCAACGCCACCAGCACGGCAGGCGCGAGCGCGGGGCCCCATTTCGAGGAGGAATCCCAGATGCCGGTCGCGAAGCCGCGCTCCTTGGCGGGAAACCAGGCGGCCGTGATTTTCGCCGAGGTGGGCCAGCACGGCGCCTCGCCGACGGCCAGCAACACGCGCATGAGCACGAGCCCCGCGACCGACCCCACCACCCCCGTCAGCAAGGTCGCCACGCTCCACCAGATCATGCCGATCGCGTAGACGCGCTTGGCGCCAAAGCGGTCGATGATCCAGCCCGCGGGCAATTGCATGACCGCGTAAGTCCACGAAAAGACGGTGCCGAGCAGGCCGATCTGCGTGCGCGTGAGCCCCAGATCGTGGATCATGCCGGGTGCGGCAATCGCAAGATTCGCGCGGTCGAGATAGTTGATGATGCCGCCGATCAGCAGCCACGTGAGCACGTGCCAGCGAAAGTTCGCACGTGTCGAGTTCGATGCAGCAGAAGAAGCAGAAGCGTTCGCAACAAGCTTGTCGTCCATCTCGTCTCCTGGTTTTTTGTGTAGTCGCCCAGAGTGTGGGAAATGCGTGCTTACGGCGGTTTCATGCGCTCGCTCCATTCTGCGCCTTTGTTTGCGAGGCGAAAAGCAGGGGCGGTAAATCTCGTTGTGAGCGAGAGCGATTTCATAACGACACAACATAAATAAGCAGGATGCCGAATTAAATAACGAGCAATAATTAATGAACATTATTCATGAAAGCATGCCGATTCAGCGTCTTTATCCCGGCGTGTATCTGTTATCTAATGCGATCTGGCCGTCGTTTCGACGCGCAGCTACCCGGAGTAACAGCATATGGATTACCGCAATCTCGGCCGCAGCGGCCTGAAGGTCTCGCCGTTGTGCCTTGGCGCCATGATGTTCGGTGGCGAAACCGATGAAGCCACCGCGAAGCGCATCATCGATAAAGCCTTCGATCAAGGCGTGAATTTCGTCGATACCGCCGACGTCTATCACGCGGGCCGTTCCGAGGAAATCGTGGGCCGCGCCATCGCGGCGCATCGGGACGACTGGGTCGTGGCGACCAAGTTCGGTTACCCCGCTGGCCCCACACAAGGGCCGAACAAACAGGGGCAGTCGCGCAAGTGGATCTTCCAGAGCGTGGACGAGAGCCTCAAGCGCCTGGGCACCGACTATATCGACGTGCTGTATTTCCATCGGGCCTTGCCTGACCTGCCGCTCGAAGAAGGCGTGCGCGCCGTGGGCGACCTGATCCGCCAGGGCAAGGTGCGCTATTTCGGGCTGTCGAATTTCCGTGCCTGGCGTATTGCGGAGGTCGCGCGCATTGCCGACCAGCTGGGCATCGACCGCCCGGTGGCGAGCGAGCCGCTCTACAACATCGTCGACCGCAGCGCCGAGGTCGAGCAGTTGCCCGCTGCCGCGCATTATGGTCTGGGCGTGGTGCCGTACAGCCCGCTCGCACGCGGCGTGCTCACCGGCAAGTACACGCCCGATGCGCCGCCGCCCGCCGACAGCCGCGCGGGACGTGGCGACCGCCGCATCCAGCAAACCGAATGGCGCACGGAGTCGCTGCATATCGCGCAGCGTATCGCGGACTATGCCGCGCAGCGCGGCACGAACCCGATTGCATTTGCGCTGGCGTGGGTGCTCAACAACCGGCTCGTCAGTTCGACGATTGCGGGGCCGCGCACCGAAGCGCATTGGGACAGCTATATGCAGGCGCTCGACTTCAAGCTCAGCGCCGAAGACGAGCGCTTCATCGACAGCCTCGTGCCGCCTGGTCATGTGTCGACGCCGGGCTATACAGACCCGAACTATCCGGTCGAAGGCCGACTGGCGTTCTAGCCGTTCGTTCTAGCCATTCAAGCGCAGATTCACGCTTGAATCACGCCTTGCCGCGATAGCGCAAGGCGTCGATCACCAGCCCGAGCGCGCGCGACGATTGTCGCCGGCTCGGGTAATACGCGTGATAGCCGGGGAACACGGGCCACCAGTCCTTGAGCACGCTTTTGAGCTGGCCCGCGCGAATATAAGGCAGCGCGACGTCCTCGGGCATGAAGGCCAGGCCAAACCCGCCCAGCGCTGCATTGAGCATCTGCGGAATGGTGTTGAAAATAAGCTGGCCGTCCACGCGCACCTGCAAATCGTGGTCGTCCTTCTTCAGTTCCCACGCATACAGGCCGCCCGCGCTCGTCAGGCGCAGCGTGATGCAGTCGTGCTGGAGCAGGTCTTGCGGCGTTTTGGGCGCCTTGCGTTTTGCGAGGTAAGCCGGTGCGCCGACAATCGCCATTTTCAGGTCGGGCGCGATCCGCACGGCGATCATGTCTTTCGCGACCTGGTCGCCGGTGCGCACGCCAATGTCGAAGCGGTCGGCCACGATATCGCGCAGCCCGTAATCCACGCTGATTTCGACTTTGATGTCCGGATACGCGGGTAGAAAATCCTTGAGCCTGGGCCAGATTACGGTATCGACGGTATGGTCGGTCGCCGTAATGCGGATCGTGCCCGCAGGCTTGTCACGCAGGTCGGCGAGCGCAGCAAGCTCCGTGTCGATCTGTTCAAAGCGCGGCGCAATTGCCTGGAACAGTCGCTCGCCGGCTTCGGTCGTGGCGACGCTGCGCGTGGTGCGCGTAAGCAGGCGCAAGCCCAGGCGCGTCTCCAGCGCGCGTATCGTGTGGCTGAGCGCCGATTGCGAGACGCCCAACTGCGCTGCCGCCCGCGTGAAGCTGCGTTCGCGCGCGATGGCGAGAAAGGCCAGCAGGTCGTTGAAGTTTTCGCGCGGCATGTGAAACCCGAATACGTAGGAAGTGGCGCAAATCCTACCATCGGCATGCGGCGGAGGGCGTCAGGTCAATTCGGGCGTCAACTCAGGTGTCAACTCGGGTGTCACTGCGGATGTCGACTCGGGCGCGTTGCTGTAGCCGATCGTGCCGGTCAGTCCGGGATAGCGCCGCTGCCACGCGAACGCCACCACGCCGCATCCGCCAGCCACAATGCCGAAGCTGCCGGCGAACAGCAGCCAAGCCGGCAGCGTTTCGGCGAACCGGTAGATGAAGGCGAACATGGCAAGGCAGCAGGCGATGATGAGCGTGTATTCAATGCGGCGCGGGCTCTTCATCGGCGCGAACGTTTCCGGATTGACGCCCGCATCGACAAACACCTCGGAATCGAAACGCAGTCCGGGACGGCGCGCAAGACCGGCGAGAATCGCGGTGACGACTTCGGCGCGATTATGAAAGCGCAGGCACAGCACGTCGTTGCCCGCAAGGCCCAGACGCAGGCTCGTCTGCACGACGTCGCCGGAGGGCTTGCGCTGCCACAGCAGCAGGTTCTTGACGAGCGCCTGGCGCGTGGCGAAGTCCGTGGAGACGTCGTAGCGCTCGCGCGGATTGACGACGATATTCTGCCAGTCGACCCGCGTTTCGACGGCGGTGCGCGCGGCGCCTTGTCGTTTGCCGAAGCCATAGCGGAAGCCCGTTTCGTCGACCACGAACCAGGCGCCTGCGTGAACCAGGGCGTCGACGGCGATGGCGCCCATCCAGACGAGCACCGCATAGAGCAACAGCAGCAGCAAGCCGAGCACGGGGCCCACCGTGATGGTCTTGTCGATGGCAATGGCCCACGCGAGTCCCACGCCGAAGCCCGCGCAGAACAGCAGCATCAGGGCGCTGACCAGGCGCGTCGTCAACAGGTCAGGCACGCCTTCGACGCGCGTGAGCGGCTGCGCGCAGCGCGCGGGCAACGGGAGCATGCGCGTGGGGGCTTCGGGAACGGGCGGCGCGACGATCTGGAGGGGAACCGGCCTCGGCGTTTGCACGGCCTGCACGTGTTCCTGATGACGACGTTGTTGTCTGGCTGACGCCATGATGGATAGGTTCTTGAATTCGTGTGCGCCAAATAATGCCACCGGACGAATTCTCGAACAAGCAACGATGCGCTGCGCATCGAAAGCCGAATGCCTGGTATTACTGATGGATGCTGTATCGCGCGATCAACGCATCGAGATTCGTGCGGGCAAGCGCGTCGAGTGGCGCGAATTCATCGCTATGAAACAAAGGCGTGTGCTCGCGCAGGTGCCTGAGCGCCTGCAGACGCCCGGCGCGGAAGACTTCGGCGGGATGGTCGGGATCCTGCGCCCATTCCTGCGCAATGCCGCGATCGTAGTCCATCAGGCGTTCGAGCGGCGCGGCCAGGATCGCCAGGTCGGCGTCGAGAAAGAGCAGGGCGGCGCGCCGTTGCTCAGGATCGCGCGTGCATTCGGGCGGCAGCTTATGCGATCTGGTTGCGCGTATCCATTGCCCGGCCAACGCCAGATGCGATGCATGCGTGTGCAACCATGCGCCGGAGCAATGCGTTTGCGCGGTGCGCAGCAGCCATTCCGCGCTATGCGCTTCGTTGTCCGCGTAATCGGGCAACGTAGTGGCGTAGACCACATCGTGGCCCCAGACAGCCAGTTCGATCGCGGGCCAGAGCGCCTCGCCGCGAAACGGCGCGAGATGCGCGAACAGTTCGTCCAGATGCGCGAGCGTGTGATAGAAGCGCTGCGGCTCGCGGTAGGCGCTGTCGATCAACGGCCAGACAGCGGGCGTGCCGAAGCACGCGTCACACGATGCGCGCAACGTAGCCAGCGCGGAAGGAGCGAGAGTCGTCATGCGCGCAGCCTACCATTGAATTCATGCACCACGCACGAAGCCGCGCTCCCGCATAAAAGCGTCAGGCGACGATGGCCGGATGCGCCTGCACCGGGCCGCCCAGTTGCTCGCGATGCGAAGGCGGCTGGCGGCCGTCGATATCCGTGATGCCATATTCGCGCGCCAGTTCCGCGCCTACCAGCACGAGCCCGGATTTTTGCGCGCGTTGTGGATCGCGATAGAGCGCATCGACCAGCCGCCCCGTAAATTGCGGGCTTTCCGCAAGCTCGCTGAATCCTGTGTACTGATCGGGATGCGCGGCGATCACGCGCGCAGTGCGCTCGGTTTGCAGCATGCCCATCCAGATCGACACCGCCGCCACGCCGAATGGCCGCAAGTCGACGGCCATGTCCTTGGCGAACTTGTCCACGCCCACTTTCTGCGCGCCATAAGCCGCGCCATGCATATAGCAGCTCGCGCCAAACGATGACGTGAATGCGATCAGCCCGTCGCGTTGCGCCGCCATCATGCGCGCCGCATGCCAGCTCGCGACATAGGCCGAACGCAGGCCCACGTCGAGAATATCGGCCATTTCCAGCGGCTTTTCCCAGAACGGCGCAGGGCGGATCAAGTCGTCGTGCAGCACCGTCGCGTTGTTGACGAGCACGTCGATGCGGCCTTGCTCCGCGCGAATGCGGGCGAATACGGCTTCGACCTGGGCGTCATCCGCGTGATCGCAGGGCAGCGCGATGCCGCGCCCGCCCAGTTGGTCGATTGCGGCCGCGGTCGCGTGAATGGTGCCGGGCAGCGGCGCATCGCCTTCCTTTTGCGAGCGGCCCGTCACGTAGACGGTGGCGCCGGTCGCGCCCAGGGCGAGTGCGATGCCCTTGCCCGCGCCGCGCGAGGCGCCGGTGACGAGGGCGACATAGTTGGCCATGGTGATGTGTTCCGTGAGGTTCAAAGTGAAGATCAGGCTTCCACCAGCGGACGGGCGTCAAACGTTGCGAACGCAGCGGCGCGAATGGCATCGACAGCCTGCGTAGCGACATCACCGGCGACATCTGTGATATCGGCGATATCGGGCAGGTCGCCCAGCGGAATGAACGCGCTGATCTCCAGGCCGTGGCCGGACAGCGCGGGCAACTTCAGCGGACTGGACAGCACATTGAGCCGGCGTAGCCCAAGGTCGCGCAGGATCTGCGAGCCGATGCCGTAGTGCCGCTTGCCCGATACCGACGCCGAAGGTGCCTCGCGTGGCGCCTGCATGCTGCAATCGAGCAGCACGGCCACGCCGCGCCCGCACGCATCGATACGCGCGAGCGCCGCATGCAGCGCCTGGACGTGTGCGTGCGCGTCCGGCTGGGCATCGAGCAGGTCGAGCAGCGAGCCGCGCTCCTGAACCCGCACGAGCGTCGGCACATCGGCCTCGGGCTGGCCACGCATGAGCGCCAGATGCGCCGCGCCGCTCACGCGGTCGCGATACTGGATCGCTTCGAACGGCCCCCACGCGGTATCGAGCGAGCGCGCGCCCACGCGCTCGACCAGCGATTCGCGCTCGCTGCGATAGCGGATCAGGTCGGCAATGGTGCCGATCTTCAGGCCGTGTTCCTGCGCGAAGCGCTTCAACTCGGGCAGGCGCGCCATCGTGCCGTCGTCGTTCATCACTTCGCAGATCACGGCGGCGGGCGTGAGGCCCGCGAGCGCGGTGAGGTCGCAGCCCGCCTCGGTGTGGCCCGCGCGCACCAGCACGCCGCCGTCGCGCGCGACGATCGGGAATACATGGCCCGGCTGCACCAGGTGATCGGCGCGCACGCCGGACGCAATGGCGGTGCGGATCGTGTGGGCGCGGTCGGCGGCGCTGATGCCCGTCGTCACGCCGTGCGCCGCTTCGATGCTCACCGTGAAGGCCGTGCCGTACTGCGTGCCGTTGCGCGTGCTCATCGGTGCGAGTTGCAGGTGCGCGGCGTGGTTGGCGCTCAGCGTGAGACAGATCAGGCCGCGCGCGTGGCGGGCCATGAAGTTGATGGCGTCGGGCGTCACGCAGTCGGCGGCGATCACGAGATCGCCCTCGTTTTCGCGGTCTTCCTCGTCGACGAGGATCACCATGCGGCCCGCGCGCAGCTCCGCGACGATGGTGTCGGTATCGGCCAGTTTCATGCGGTGGGCTCCTCGATGTCGATGGTGGTGCGCGCAACGAACTGCGGCGCGCGGCGTTCGGCAAAGGCGCGGCTGCCTTCGCGGAAGTCGGGTTGCGAGGCGCAGGCAAGAAAGCCGCGCTGCTCGGCGAGCAGTTGCGCGTCGAGCGAGCGGGCCGGTGCATCGGCGATCAGGTGCTTGGTGTGCGAGAACGCGACCGGCGACAGGTCGGCCAGGCGCGCCGCCCGCTCGCGCGTGGCGGCGGCCAGCCCGGCGGCGGGCACGACCCAGTTCACGAGGCCCACGCGCAGGGCGTCGGCGGCGCTGTGGCTGTCGTCGAGATAGAGCCATTGCGCAGCCACGCGCGCACCCAGCAAGCGCGGCAGCGTGAAGGTCGAGCCGCCGTCGGGTGACGCGCCCAGGCGGTTGTACGCGGACGTGAACGTGGCATTGTCGGCGGCGATGGCCACGTCGCACGCGGCGACCAGGGCGAGACCAAAGCCCGCCGCCACGCCGTTCACGCTCGCCATGACCGGCTTGGGCGAGCGCGCGATGGTGGCGACCGCAAGCTGCGCGTGGCGCACGAGCTTGCCGATGGCGCGCGTGCGACGGGCTTCGGGCAATTCGAGCGCGGCGCGCATGGACGCCACGTCGCCGCCCGCCATGAACGCGCGGCCCGCACCGGTCAGCACGATGGCCCGCACTGAGCGATCCTGCGTGAGGCGTTCGAGCTGCGCGCAGAGTTCGACGGCCATGGCGTCGTTGAGCGCGTTGAGCGCGCCGGGGCGATTGAAGGTGACGGTAGCCACGCCGTCGGCGTGCGTGATCTTGAGCGTGTCGGTCATGGCGAAATCAGCGGTGAAGCGCGGCGCGCAGGGCGCGTGCGCCGAAGTCGAGCGCGGCGTCGGCGGCATCGAGCACGCCCAGCAGGCTGGCGAAACCGTGCATCTGGCCCGGCCAGCGCACGAGCGTCGCAGCCACGCCTGCCTGGGCGAGACGCGCGGCGTAGTATTCGGCTTCGTCGCGCAAGGGATCGCATTCGGCGCTGATGATGGTTGCGGGCGCAACGTCAGCGAGATGTTCCGTTCCGAGCGGACTCGCGAGCGGCGCGGCGCGGTCGGTGCTGCCTTCATCGGCGCCGAAGTACTGATCCTTGAACCAGCGCATCAAGCCTCTATCGAGCAGGTAACCCTGGCCCCAGGTTTCGTATGAAGGGTGCTCGTGCGAGCAGTCGAGCACGGGATAGAGCAGCAGTTGATGCGCGATCGCGACGCTACCCGCTTCGGTACGCAATTGCTGGGCGCAGACGGCGGCGAGATTGCCGCCCGCGCTGTCACCGGCCACGGCCAGCGCGCCGGGACGTGCGCCCAGTTGCGCGGCGTTCGCGGCGGCCCAGCGCACGGCGGCGAGCGCATCGTGCGCGGCAGCCGGGAAGCGTGCCTCGGGCGCGAGCCGGTAGTCGACGGAAAGCACGAGCGTGCGGGCGCGCGCCGCGAGCGTGCGGCAGATATTGGCGTGCGTGTCGATTCCGCAGGCCACGAAGCCACCGCCGTGGAAGAACACGGTGAGCGGCAGCGCCGCGCCTTCGGCATTGATCGGACGATACAGACGCGCGGCGATGGGCCCAGCTTCGCCTGGGAACGTCAGGTCGTGCTCGGCGGCGATGGCGTCGCCGGGAGCGAAGGCGCTTGCGGCGACGCCCGCAGCGAGCGCGGCGCGATAGCTGGCGGCGTCGAGCCGCGCGTAATCGGGCGCGGCGGGCGCGGGCGCACCAGCCAGCGAGGCGAGCAGCGCGGCAGCCTGGGGATCGAGCGCCATGCGGGTTTCTCCTTGGAAATGAATGAAAAAGGGCGCTAAAGGCGCTAAATGCACTAAGGGCGCGAAAAACCGGCGACGGAACCCGCCGTTGAGCGCATTGGAGCGTTTCGGCGCGGCGGCAGCATCGTCCGATCAGACGAGGGGCCGGCGGGCCAATCGGCGTAATGTCTGGAACGGGGCGGCGCAGGTGATTTCACACACGCCGCCCCGGACAGCAAGCGCCCGGTCATGAGGCGCAGGAGACGTGGGGCGATGCACCGGCCAGGGGAATCTCCCGATGCCGTTCGCATGACAGCCCCGTAAAGTTGGCCGTCGCAAAAATGGCGACGAGCAGGCGGCATGGAGGACGGAGACCGTGTTGATGGAGACGAGATGGGCCCCGGAAGAGGGCCAGGACGCGAGTGCCGTGGCGGGCATCGACGTTGCGCAGTTCAGCGCGCTGCTTGCGCGCATTTACCAGGGGCCGCTTGAAACGGTGCCCTGGAAGGCCGCTCTGGAACTGATCCGCGTCCACCTGGACGCGACCTACACCACGTTGATCCTGCGCTCGCCGTCAAGCGACCGGCGTGGCCTGATGGTGCATGCCGCCGAAGGCGCGGGCGCGCCCAACGACGCGTCGTACAACGACTATTACTATTCGCTCGATCCGTTCGTGGGCCTGCCCGCCGAGCGTGTCGTGACCGTGGACGAGGTGTTCGGCGAAACCGGCTGGCTGTCGAGCGAGCTTTACAAGCAGTTTCTGCAGCCCGCCGACGTGCGCTACATCATGGGTGCCGACCTGCGCACGGAGACCGGCGTGGAGTGCCGCTTTCGTGTGTGCCGCAAACATGGCACTGCGCATTTTTCCGCGCGCGACAAGGCGTTTTGCGCGTTGCTGCTGCCGCATCTGCGCCGCGCGGTGGAACTGCATTCGCGTCTGGACGTGGTGGAGTCGGAGCGCACGCTCTACGCGAGCGCCATCGACCGCATGCTGGTGGGCACGGTCACGCTAGACGAAAGCGGCGCGATCATGAGCACCAATAGCGTCGCCGACGAAATCCTCGCGGAAACCGACGGCCTGCGCCTCGCGCAAGGCCATGTCGAAGCGACCGACAGCCACGAAAACCGCACGCTGCAACGGCTGATCCGTCACGCGATGATGGGCCACTTCGGCACCGCCGGGCCGCTGGTGGAAGCGATGCCCGTGACGCGCAGCGGCGACCGGCCGAAGCTGGGCGTGCTGGTGCGCACGGTGCCGCTGTCCGACTGGTCGGAGGACAACCGCCGCCGTCCCGCGACCGTGCTGTTCCTGCGCGACCCCGACCGCAAGTCGCAGCGCTCGCAGGAGATCGTGCGCAAGCTGTTCGACCTCACGCCCGCCGAGACCTCGCTCGCGCTGCTGCTCACCAACGGCCTCACGCTCGAAGAAGCCGCCGAGGAACTGGGCATCAGCAAGAACACGGCGCGCGCCCATCTGCGCTCGATCTTCTCGAAGACCGGCGTGACGCGCCAGGCCACGCTCGTGCGGATCCTGCTGGGCAGCGTGGTGCCGCTGGGCTGAAAGCTGGCATGAAAGCTGGGCTGAAAGCGCGCGCCCGAAGGTGACATTGAAAGGCGGCCCGCGAGGCCGCCTTTCGCGCTCGTGGGTACTTTACGCAAGGCGTTTTTGCGTGAGCACGAGCAGCGCGCCGTTGCGATCTTCCAGCACGGCGCGCAATTCATGCGGCCCTTGCTGCACCGGCACGCGCACCGACGCGCCCGCCGCCACCACGCGCGCCATCGCCGCGTATAGATCGTCATCCTCAGCAATCTTGAACGTGAGCGCGGGACGCTCGACGATTCTTTCGTCGCCCGCCACCAGCGCGATCGTGAGCGGGCCGCCTTCCAGCGCGCAATAGCGCTCGCCGTCGCGCATCTTTACCGTGAGCCCAAGTCCGTCGACGAAGAACGGCAGCGCCGTGTCGATCGTGTCCACCGGGTACAGCATCATCGAAGCCTTCATCGCATCTCTCCCCTTGGCTGATGCGGTCAATAAAGTGGTCATGCCACGAGCCGATGCTAGCGCGCCCAACGCCGCGCGCCATGTCCGATCGGACTAGATGCGAAACCCCCACGAAACGCAGATCAAACCGCTAATCCAAACAGACGATGTGGCGCTTGCGCCGCGCGCCGACACTTCATCTCGTGGACCGTCACGCGGTTCCGAACACGACCAGCCGGCACCAGCCGGAACGACTCGCCTGCCTTGCCCAGTCACTGCGGCGCGGCGGCAAGTCCGATACAACAAGGAGACACCCGCGATGAAGTTTTCCCTGATCTACGAAGCCCAGACGACCGACGCATCGCGCGAGGGCGACCACCGCGTCTTCAAGGAGACCGTCGAGCAGGCGCTGCTGGCCGAGCAGGTGGGCTTCGACACCGTCTGGTGCGTCGAGCACACCTCGCTCACGAATTACGCGCACATGAGCGCGCCCGAAACGTTCCTGGCCTACCTCGCGGGCCGCACGACGCGCATTGGCCTGGGCCATGGCGTGATCTGCCTGCCGCCCGCGATGAATCATCCGATCAAGGTGGCCGAGCGCGTCGCGCTGCTCGACATTCTTTCGCAGGGCCGCGTGCATTTTGGCGTGGGCAAGGGCGGCAGCCAGCAGGAAGCGGGCGCGTTCGGCTACGACCTCGCGGAACTGCAGCCGATGATCGACGAATCGATGTACCTCGTGCCGAAGATGTTCGTGCAGGACGAGATCGAGCACGACGGCCAATACATCAAGATTCCTAAGCGTCCGATCCACCCGAAGCCTTATCAAGACCCGCATCCGCCGATGTACATGGCCTGCACCAACAGCGACGGCCTGCTGCGCGCCGGCCAGCGCGGACTGGGTGCGCTGGTGCTGGGCTTTGGCGGCCCGGACGAAGTGGCGAAGAAAAACGCGCTCTACCGCGAAGCCTGGCGCACGCGCAAGGCCGAAGACCAGGTGGGCTTCCGACCGACCGAGCACCTCGCCGCGCTGTGCCCGGCCATCGTCATGGCGGACGGCCAGCAGGCGCGCAAGATCGGCATTCGCGGCCAGCGCTATTTCATGGAGTCGCTCGCGTACTGGTACACGGGCGGCGAGCGTCCCGATCCGGCCAGCTGGGGCGACGACCTCGTGCAGGCCGACAGCGGCCAGATGGTGATCCGCTCGCGCTTCGCCTCGGAAGAAGTGGTCGTGGACTTCAGCGACCCGGCGCTGTCGATGATGAACCCCAATCATGCGTACGGCACGGTGGACGACTGCATCGGCTATGTAGGACGCCTGATGGAAGCGGGCGTGGACGAAGTGCTGTTCCTCTGCCAGATGGGCACGGTGCCGCACGAAGCGCAGCTCGAAACCATCCGCAATATCGGCGAGCACGTGATTCCGTACTTCAACCGCGTGAAGGCGCGCGCCGTCGCGTAAGCGGCCTGTCTGCGCCAGCGACACAAAGAAGACACAAGGAGACAGCGGTGCATCGAGAACACGATTCGAACGACAAGAACGCCAACGCCAGCGCGAACACTCTTGCGGCAGACCTGATCGCGCGCGCCCACGCGCTCGCCCCGGTGCTGGCGCAGCGCGCCGATGCCGCGGAGGCCGAAGGGCGCATCCCGGCCCAGACGCTCGCCGACCTGCAGGCGGGCGGCTTCTTCAAGGTGCTGCAACCCCGGCGCTACGGCGGCTATGAACTGGATCCGCAGGTGTTCTTCGAAGTCCAGATGGCGCTCGCGCGCGGCTGCATGTCGACGGCGTGGGTGTATGGCGTGGTCGGCGTGCACAACTGGCAGCTTGCGCTGTTCGACGAGCAGGCCCAGCGCGATGTCTGGGGCGACGATCCTTCGACGCTGATTGCGTCGACCTATATGCCGGTGGGCAAGGTCACGCCGGTCGAGGGCGGCTTCCGGCTCTCGGGCCACTGGAAGTTTTCGAGCGGCAGCGAGCTGTGTGAATGGGTCTTTCTGGGCGCGCTCGTGCCGCCCGCGCGCGACGGCGAGCCGCCCGAATATCGCACCTTCCTGCTGCCGAAAAACGCTTACCGGATCGAGCGCGACTGGGACGTGCTGGGCCTGCGCGCGACGGGCAGCCACGACATCGTCGTCGACGATGTGTTCGTGCCCGCGCATCGCACGCACAAGGCCGTGGACGGCATGATGGGCACGAGTCCGGGCCTGGCCGTGAACGATGCGCCGCTGTTTCTCCTGCCGTTCGCGCAGATTTTCGTGCGTGCGGTCTGCACCGCCTGCATCGGCGCGTTGCAGGGCGCGGTGGACGATTTCACCGCCTACGCCGCGAATCGCGTGAGCGCCAATAGCGGCGCGAAGACCAGCGACGATCTCGGCGCGCAGAGCGCCTGCGCGAACGCCTCCACCGCCATCGACGAAATGCAGGTGCTGCTGCGCCGAAATTTCGCCGAGCTGCTGGCGGCCGCGCAGGGCGGCCCGGAGGTGCCGATCGAGCGGCGCGTGCTGTTCCGCTATCAGTCCGCGCAAGTCGCCGAGCGTTGCGCGCAGGCGGCCAATACGCTGCTGCGCTATGCGGGCGGCAACGGCATCTATCGACGCAATCCGCTTGTGCGGCGCTTTCTCGATCTGCACGCGGCGCGCGCGCATTACGCCAACAACGTCGACCGCTTTGGCCAGAACCTGGGCGCCGTGATGCTCGGCCGTCCCAACACGGACTTCTTCATCTGAGGGCGGCGATCATGAGCGAGCAGCCCATGCAGACCGAAACATTCGACGTGGTGATCGTCGGCTCCGGCGCGGGCGGCCTGCTCGCCGCGTGCCGCGCCGCCGATCAGGGGCTTTCCGTCGTGGTGCTGGAAAAGAGCGGGGAGTATGGCGGCACCTCGGCGGTGTCGGGCGGCGGCATCTGGATTCCCTGCAATCACTTGATCGCCGAAGCCGGTGGCAACGACACGCGCGAGACCGCGCGCATCTATCTGGACGCCTGCATCGAAGGCGCGAGTTCGCCCGCGCGCGTGGACGCTTACCTCGATACCGCGCCGGAAATGCTGCGCTACCTGGAAGCGCGCACGCCGGTGCGTTATCAGTCGCTTGCGCATTACGCCGATTACTTTCAGGCCTTGCCCGGTGCGATGCCCGGTTATCGCGCGCTGGATCCGCTGCCGTTCGACGGCGCGCGACTGGGTCGGGAGTTCGCGCGTCTGCGCCAGCCGTCGCCGGGCACGCTGGTGGGCGGACGCGTGGCGGTGACGTCGAAAGAAGCCCATACGCTGCTGGCAAAAGAGCGCGGCTTCATGATGCTCGCGTTGCGCGAATTCGGGCGTTACTGGTTCGATATCCGGGCGCGGTTGCGCTCGCGGCGCGACCGGCGGCTCACATTGGGCAATGCGCTGGTAGGCGGCCTGCGCTACGCGCTGCTCGAACGCAAGGTGCCGCTGTGGCTCGATACGCCCATGCGCGACCTGATCGAGTTCGACGGCTGCATCGAAGGCATTCTGGCGGAGCGTAACGGCAAGCCGGTGCGCGTGCTCGCGCGACGCGGCGTGATTCTCGCGGCGGGTGGTTTCGAGCGCAACCAGACCTTGCGCGAGCGTTACCTGCCGCAACCCAGCAACGCGCAATGGAGCGCCACGCCGCCGAATAACACGGGCGACGCGATCATGGCGGGCGAACGCGCGGGCGGCGCGCTCGCGCTGATGGAACACGTCTGGGGCGCGCCGACGCTGCGTGTGGCGCAAGAAGAAAAACAGCGCGCACTGTTCGTCGAGCGCAACCTGCCGGGCTGCGTGATCGTCAACGGCCTGGGCAGGCGCTTCGTCAACGAAGCCGCGCCGTATTCGGAATTCGTGCCCGCGATGTACCGCGATCATGCGAAGACCGGCGCGTGCCTGCCCGCATGGATGATCTTCGACGCACGTTTTCGCAAGCGCTATCCGTGCGGGCCGATCATGCCTGCGTCGATGATGCCCGACGCACGTATTCCGGAGTCCTTTAAATCGCTGCTGTATCGCGCCGATTCGCTTGATGCGCTGGCCGCGCAGATTGGCGTGAATGTGGCGGGGCTGCATGAGACCGTCGAGCGGATGAACGCCTACGCGACAAGCGGCGTGGATGAGGAATTCGGCAAGGGCGGCAACGTCTTCGATACCTACTACGGCGACCCCGCCGTGCAGCCGAATCCGTGCCTCGCGCCCATCGGCGAAGCGCCGTTCTACGCGGTGCGTATCGACGCGGGCGACATCGGCACGAAGGGCGGACTCGTCACCGACGAAAACGCCCGCGTGCTGCGCGCCGACGGCAGCGTCATCGCCGGTCTCTATGCGATCGGCAACTGCAGCGCGTCGATGATGGGCGCGAGCTATCCGGGCGCGGGCTCGACGCTTGGGCCCGCGATGACCTTCGGCTATCGCGCCGCCGACCACTGCGCGGCGCAAGGCGCGAACGCCGCAGCCGAATCCACTTTGCAATCTGAACGCGAGCTTCGCGGGGTAACACAATGAGCGATCTTTCCCATGAACCGCTGCGCGCCGACATGCTGCTCGCGATGCGCCGCCTCGCGCGCTCGGTCGCGGTGATCAGTTGCAGCGACGGCGAGCGCCGCTATTCGATGTCGGCGACGGCGGTCGATTCGCTGTCGACCGAGCCGCCTTCGCTGCTTATCTGCATCAACCAGTCGTCGTCGATCTATCCGCCGCTGGCGGCGGGCGCGGACTTTTGCGTGAACCTGCTGGCCGCGCATCAGCAGGCTATCGCAATCGATTGCAGCGGCCGCCTCAAGGGCGAAGACCGCTTCACGAGCGGCGACTGGCTGCGCTGCGAACAGGGCGTGCCGTACCTGCACGGCGCGCAGGCGAATCTTGTCTGCTCCCAGGATGGGCGTTTCGATTACGGCACGCATACGGTGTTCATCGGCAGGCTGCGCGAGGTGAAACTGAGCGGCGAGGTCGAACCGCTGCTTTACGTCGATGGGGCTTACACCACCTCGGCGGCTACGGCGGCCAGCGCATGAATACGGGCGCCACGCCGGTCGAGCCGCCGCTCGTGCTCGCCGATGCCGACGCGCATCGCTGGGACGATACGTGCGGCGTGCTGATCGCAGGCTTCGGCGCAGCGGGCGCGTGTGCGGCGCTCGAAGCGGCGCAGGCGGGCGCGCGCGTGTGCATCGTCGAGCGGTTCGACGGCGGTGGCGCGAGTGCGAAAAGCGGCGGCGTGGTCTATGCGGGCGGCGGCACGCCGTACCAGCGCGAAGCGGGCTACACGGACACGCCGGAAGCGATGGCCGCGTACCTGCGCAGCGAAGTGGGCGACGCGGTGACACCCGCCGCGCTCGAGCGCTTCTGCCAGGGCAGCGTGGCGCAACTCGCCTGGCTCGAACGGCATGGCGTGCGCTTCGATGCGACGATGCCTGCGCGCAAGACCTCGTATCCGCCCGAGCGCGCGTTTCTCTATTACTCGGGCAACGAGGCCGTGGGCGATGCGCCCGCCGTGCCGCCCGCGCCGCGCGGACATCGCGTGGTGGCGCGCGGGATGTCGGGGCATGCGCTCTTTGCCACGTTGCGCCGCGCCGTGGAAGCCGAGCCCAACGTCGACATCGTGCGTCACGCGAGCGTGCGCCGCTTGATCGTCGATGAAACGGGGCGCGTGATCGGCGCGCAAATCTGGCGTGTCAAACCGGGCCGCGCGCAACGCCGTCATGCACGCCTCGCGCGCTGGGCCGAAAAGCTCCATAACGGCATGCCAGGCATCGCGGATCGTCTGCGCGTCGCGCTTTTCAGGCTCGAAACGCTTGAGAGTGAAGTGCTCGACATTCGCGCCGATGCGGTCGTGCTCGCTACCGGCGGCTTCATTTTCAACCGCGAAATGATGGCGCAGCACGCGCCGCGCTACCTCGCCAACTGGCGTCTGGGCACCACGGCGTGCGACGGCTCGGGCATCCGGCTGGGCGTGTCGGCGGGCGGCGTCGCGGATCGCATGGAGCGCGTGTCCGCGTGGCGCTTCATCAATCCGCCGTTCGCGTGGGCGCGCGGCTGCGTGGTCGATGCGCGCGGCGAGCGTTTCTGCAACGAGGAGGTCTATGGCGCGACGCTCGGCCACGCGATGTGCGAGACGCGCGATGGCCGCGCGTGGCTGGTGCTCGACGCTGCGCTCGTGCGCGAAGCGCTGCGCGAATGCATCAGAGGACGCTTGTGGGCGTTCCAGAGCGTACCGGCACTGGTGCTGATGCTGGCGAACCGCCGACGTGCGGACACGCTCGCGCAACTGGCGGCCCTCATAGACGCCGACCCCGCCGTGCTCGAACGCACGCTAGCCGACTATCGCGCTGCCGCCGCCCAGGGCCGCGACGACGCGTTCGGCAAGTCCAGCGCGATGCTCGCGCCGCTGGCGCAGGCGCCGTACTACGCACTCGATATCTCGGCGGCAAGTCGCGTGTTTCCGTGTCCCGCGATCACGCTGGGCGGCCTGCGCGTCGACGAAACCACCAACGCCGTGCTGCGAGAGCAAGGCGGCGCAATCGCCGGTCTGTACGCAGCAGGGCGCGCCGCGCGCGGACTGGCCTCGCATCACTACGTAAGCGGCCTGTCGCTGGCCGACTGCATCTGGTCGGGCCGCCAGGCGGGACGCGCCGCCGCGCGCGACGTGCTCGCCGCGAGCGAAGCCCAGCGAGCACAACGGGCGCAACGGCCGCAAACAAAGAACGTTGCAGGCGCAACGGTAACACCCCTTCATCCACTGACACACTGACAAAGAGAGAACGAAGATGGGAGACAGACTCAAGGGCAAGATCGCCATTATCACGGGCGCCGCAAGCGGCGTGGGCAAGGCCGACGCGCTGCTGTTCGCGGCGCAGGGCGCGCGCGTGGTGCTGACCGACCTGAACGAGGAGGCGGGCCGCGACGTGGCCGCGCAGATCGGCGATGCGGCGCTGTTCGTGCGCCATGACATCGCTTCGGAAGCGGGCTGGAGCGACGTGTTCGGCGCGACGCAGAAGCACTTCGGCACGCCGAACGTGCTCGTCAACAACGCGGCGATCCTGAAACTCGGCAGCATCGAGGACGCCACGCTGGAGCAATGGCAACGCATCATGCGCATCAACGCCGAAGGCTATTTCCTCGGCTGCCAGGCGGCGGTGCGCGCGATGAAGGACACGGGCGGCGCGATCGTCAATATGTCGTCGGTGGCGGCGCTGGGCGGGCTGGGCGCGTTCTGCGCGTACTCCGCAAGCAAGGGCGCGGTCACGGCGCTCACGCGCGCCATCGCCGCGCACTGCAAGACGCAGGGCTACAAGCTGCGCGCCAACACGATCCACCCCGACGGCATCCTCACGCCGATGACCGAGCCGTTCTTCGGCTCGGCGGAGGCGGGGCGCGCGCAACTCACGGAGTCCGTCGATCCGCGCTCGCGTATGTGCCTGCCCGAAGACATCGCGCAACTGGTGCTGTTCCTCGCCTCCGATGAGTCGCGCTTCATCAACGGCAGCGAGTATCGCATCGACAACGCGCAGATGATCATGGGCGTTGCCTGACGCATGCACGCGAGTTCAGCCGGGGGTTCAACCATGACCGAAGCGCGTTTTCATCGGCTGCGCGTGGCCGAGGTGATTGCCGAAAGCGCCGATGCGCGCTCGTTCGTGTTCGACGTGCCGGGCGCGCTCGCGGACGCGTTCGCGTACCGGCCCGGCCAGTTTCTCACGCTGCGCCTGCCGCACGGCGAGACGGCGCTGCAGCGCTGCTACTCGCTGTCGAGCGCGCCCGGCGTCGACACTGCGCCGAAGATCACAGTCAAGCGCGTGCGCGAAGGGCGTGCGTCGAACTGGCTGTGCGACGCTGTGCAGCCAGGCGACGAACTCGACGTGATGACGCCTGCGGGCGTCTTTACGCCACGCTCGCTCGACGACGACCTGCTGCTGTTCGCAGGCGGCAGCGGCATCACGCCGGTGCTGTCGATACTGAAGGCGGCGCTGGTGGGCGGGCGCGGCATGATTACGCTGATCTACGCGAACCGTGATGAAGCGTCGGTGATTTTCGGCGCGGCGCTGCGTGAACTCGCGCAGCGCCATCCGGGCCGGTTGCGCGTGATTCATTGGCTCGACAGCGTGCAGGGCGTGCCGCAGCAGCGCCACCTGGAAGAACTGGCGCGGCCCTGGAGCCAGCAGACGTGCTTCATTTGCGGGCCGGCGCTTTTCATGGAAAGCGCCCTGGCGGCGATGGTTTCGCTCGGGCTGCCGCGCGCGAAGATTCACGTCGAGCGCTTTGTTTCGCTGCCCGATCTCGCTGCCGAACCGGTTGCGCGAGCAACGTGTGAAGAAGGAACCGCCGCGGATATCGAGGCGCAACTAGACGGCGCGCACCACCGCTTTACCTGCGAGCCCGGCGAGACGCTGCTCGACGCGATGGAGCGCGCGGGCCTCGCACCGCCCAGTTCATGTCGCAGCGGCCTGTGCGGCGCGTGCATGTGCCGCGTGGAAGCGGGCGCGGTGACGCTCGACGACAACGCCTCGCTCGACGACGAGGAGCGCGCGGCAGGCTGGACGCTCGCGTGCAGCGCACGGGCCGCAAGCGCCGATATCCGCATCGTGTTTCCTGACTAATGCACCAAGTGCACCTAATGCACCGGCGAGCGCGCCTGCGTTTGCAGCGTTAGCGCGTGATCGAACCATCGAGCGCCGCCGCAGCGATTCGCGCGGCGGCGTTCGTCTTTACGGAGTTCCTGGATGACGTCTCATGACACTCTCACCACGCCGGCGCTGATCGCACGCGGCGCGGCGCGCTACGGCGCGCGCATGGCGATCGAGTCCGCCGCGCTCAGCCTCACCTACGCGCAGCTCGACGCCGCGCGCATCGAAGCGGCGCGCGCGCTGATGGCTTGCGGCATCGCACCGGGCGAGCGCGTTGCGATCTGGGCGCCGAACGTCGCCGAATGGATCGTCGCCGCGCTGGCGATCCAGAGCGTGGGCGCGGCGCTGGTGCCCGTCAACACGCGCATGAAGGGGCTGGAAGCAGGCGCGATTCTCGCCGATAGCGGCGCGCGCGTGCTGTTCTGCTGCGGCGAATTTCTCGGCGAGCAGTATCCGGCGATGCTCGCGCCGCATCGGCCCGCGTCGCTGGAACGCGTGATCGTTTTCGACGGCGGGGTCGAGCACGCTTGCGAAAGCTGGCAGGCGTTCCTGCAGCGCGCGGAGCAGACACCGCTGCAAGCCTTCCGCGCGCGCGAAGCTGACGTGAGTCCCGACACGCTGATGGACGTGATGTTTACTTCGGGCACGACGGGCCGCCCCAAAGGCGTGATGACCACGCACGGACAGAACCTGCGCGGCGCACGCGACTGGGCGCAGATCGCGACGTTGCGCGAGGGCGACCGCTACCTCATCGTCAATCCGTTCTTTCATGCGTTCGGTTACAAGGCGGGCTGGCTCGCGGCGCTGGCGAGCGGAGCGACCGTGCTGCCGCATGCGGTATTTGACCCGCAGGCGGTGCTGGCGCGTGTCGTGCGCGAGCGCGTGTCCGTGCTGCCGGGGCCGCCCACGCTCTATTACGCGCTGCTCGATGCGCCGGATCTTGCCGCGCTCGACCTGTCGTCGCTACGCGTGGCGGTGACGGGCGCGGCCGCCATCGCCCCGAGCCTGATCGAGCGTATGCGCGCCGAACTGGGTTTCGAAACGGTGCTGACCGGCTACGGTCTCACGGAGACCTGCGGGTTCGCCACGCTTTGCCGCCACGGCGACGATGCTCAAACCGTCGCGCAGACGTCGGGCCGACCGATGCCGGGCGTGGAACTGTGCATCGCCGGCCCGGACGGCGCGGCGCTCGCGCACGGCGAAACCGGCGAAGTCTGGCTGCGCGGCTACAACGTCATGCGCGGCTACCTGGGCGATGCGGCAGCGACGTCCCACGCCGTCGATCCGCAAGGCTGGCTGCATACCGGCGATATCGGCTCGCTCGACGCGCTCGGCAACCTGCGCGTGACGGATCGCATCAAGGACATGTTCATCGTCGGCGGCTTCAATTGTTATCCGGCGGAAATCGAGCGTCTGTTCGCGGCGCATGAGGCCGTGGCGCAGATCGCCGTGGTGGGCGTGCCCGACGAGCGCCTGGGCGAAGTCGGCCACGCCTGGGTCGTGCTGCGCGCGGGCGTGCAGGCGGACGCCGATGCGCTCGCGCAATGGGCGCGCCGCAACATGGCCAACTACAAGGTGCCGCGCCGCATCGAGATCGTCGCCGCACTGCCCACGAGTGCAGCGGGCAAGGTGCTCAAGTATCGCCTGCGCGAGGCCTTTGCAGAAGGCGCAGGAGCCTGAGGTAAGCGCAATGCGTCATAGTCCCAACAGACGATGTTGGGACTGCCCCCGGCGGCCAGAATAGACCTCACTACAACGGGTTTTCTGGAGGGGCGAAGATGAGCGATGTGCGGGCATTGGGCTACGTCGTCGTGCAGTCGGCGGATGCGGGCAAGTGGCGCGACTATGCGCGCGACGTGCTGGGCATGGAGACGCGCGATGTGGATGCCGCCGACGGCGGCGCGCTGTACCTCAAGATGGACGAGCGCGATTTCCGCTACCTGGTCGTGCCGGGCGACGAGGAGCGCTACTTCGCCTCGGGCTGGGAACTGGCCGATGAAGCCGCGCTGGCGGCGCTCGTTGCCAGGCTGCAAGGTGCAGGCGTAGAAGCGCATCGCGCCAGCGCCCAGGACATCGCGCTGCGCCGCGTGCAGTCGATGGTCTGGTGTCTCGACCCTTCCGGCAACCGGCATGAATTCTTCTGGGGCGTGCGCGCGGACTTTCGCCGCTTCGTTTCGCCCGTGGGCGTGCCGGGCTTCGTGACGGGCGCAATGGGCCTGGGTCATACGGTGTTGCCCGCGCCCAATTTCGACGCCACCGATACCTTCCTGCGCGACGTGCTGGGCTTCGGCCTGTCCGACATCTTCCGCGTGCGCTTTTCCGCCGATCCCGCCGAACCCGAAAAGCGCATTCACTTCCTTCACTGCGGCAACGCGCGTCACCACAGCCTCGCAATCATGGATCTGGCCGTGCCCTCCGGCTGCATTCACGTGATGGCCGAAGTCGGCTCGATGGACGACGTGGGCCGCGCGCTCGACCGCATGAACGCGCATGGCGTGAAGCTCTCGGCGACGCTGGGCCGCCACTGCAACGACCGCATGACGTCGTTCTATATGAAGACGCCTGGCGGCTTCGACCTCGAATACGGTTATGGCGGCCTGGAAGTGGACTGGAGCGCGCACAGCGTCTATGAAGCGACGCGCGTGAGCCTGTGGGGCCACGATTTCAGCGTCGGATACTGAACGGTAATTTAATCTGGATAGCGAATGAAAACGCTCGATAAACGCCTGGGCGCGCGCGACGTGGTGGCGCAGCTCGAAGACGGCATGACGATTGGCATCGGCGGCTGGGGGCCGCGCCGCAAGCCAATGGCGCTGGTGCGCGAAATCGTGCGCTCGCCGCTGCGCGATCTCACGATCGTCGCATACGGCGGCCCCGATGTGGGCCTGCTCTGCGCGGCGGGCAAGGTGAAGAAGGTGGTGTTCGGCTTCGTGTCGCTCGACGTGATCCCGCTTGAGCCGCATTTCCGCCGCGCGCGCGAGACGGGCGCCATCGACGTGTGGGAACTGGACGAAGGCCTGCTGCAACTGGGCCTGCGCGCCGCGGCTGCACGCTTGCCGTTCCTGCCCACGCGCGTGGGCCTGGGCACCGACCTGCTGCGCCACGCGCCGCAGCTTCGCACGGTGCGCTCGCCTTATGAGGATGCCGAAACATTGCTGGCGATGCCTGCCATCGAACTCGACGCCGCGCTGCTGCACGTGAACGCTGCCGATGCGATGGGCAACACGCGCATCGACGGCCCCGATCCATTCTTCGACGCCTGGTTCGCGCGCGCTGCCAAACGCACGTTCGTGAGCTGCGAAACGCTGGACGCGTCGCTCGCCAGCGCCGATCTCGAAGCCGCGCGCCGCAGTCCGTTCGAGCGCTCGCTGGTCACGGGCGTGGTGCACGCGCCGTGCGGCGCGCATCCGACCTCCTGCGCACCGGCTTACGGATGGGACTTGCCGCATCTGAAGGCGTATTGCGCGGCGGCCGCCGATGCCCAGCAGGCCGCCGCTTACCTGCGCGACGTGGTCGGCTCCGACGAAGCCGCGTGGCTCGCGGGTGCGGGCGGCCCCTCTCATGTGGCGGCGCTGCCGCTGCCGATTCTTTAAAGGAGCGAGCGTGAACGACGCTTTGGACTATTCCCTCGCCGAGCTGATGATCGTCGCCTCGGCCCGGCTCTGGCGCGACGACGGCGAAGTGCTGGCCACCGGCATCGGCACTGGCCCGCGTCTCGCGGCGGGTCTCGCGCGCCTCGCGTACAACCCGGGCCTCATGCTCACAGACGGCGAAGCGTACCTGGTGGAAACGCCCGTGCCGCTGGGCCCGCGCGATGCGGCGTATCGCGTGGCCGCGAGCGGCTGGATGACCTACGAACGCGTGTTCGACTGCGTCTGGCATGGCCGCCGCCATGCGCTGGTGATGCCCACGCAGATCGACCGCTACGGCCAGGCCAATATCTCCTGGCTGGGCCGCGACTATGCGAAGCCGAAGACGCAATTGCTCGGCGCACGCGGCTTTCCCGGCAACAGCATCAATCATGCGAATTCGTTCTTCGTGACGAGCCACACGGCGCGCACCTTCGTGGAAGGCGAAGTCGACATGGTGTGCAGCGTGGGCTACAACCCGGCGCGCGAGATCGAGGGCATGCGCGCGTTCACCGACCTGCGCGCGATCGTCACGGATCTTTGCGTGCTCGACTTCGGCGGCCCGGATCATGCGGTGCGCGTGCGCTCGCTGCATCCGGGCGTGAGCTTCGACGAAGTGCAGGCCGCTACCGGCTTCGCGCTGCTGAAGGCCGACGATATGAGCACGACCGCCGCGCCTGGCGCAGAAGACCTCAAGATCGTGCGCGAACTCGATCCGCACAACCTGCGCGCGGCGATCCTGCGCGACAACCCCGCGCCCCGGCGCGCGTGACGCAAAGCGAGGCCATCATGCAGCAGACCCTTGCGCAGACCGAAGACGTGGTGTTCTACGCCGTCGAGGACGGCATTGCGACCATCACGATGAACCGCCCCGCGTATCACAACGCGCAGAACTCGCAGATGACCTATGCGCTCGACGATGCGTTTCGCCGCGCGGCGCACGACGACGCAGTCAAGGTCATCGTGCTGGCGGGGGCGGGCAAGCACTTTTCGGCGGGGCACGATATCGGCACGCCGGGGCGCGATATCGACGTGTCGTTCGAGCGCCAGTCGCTCTGGTACGACCACGTGAACAAGGAGGGCGGCGAGTTTCTCTACGCTCGCGAGCAGGAGGTCTACCTGGGCATGTGCCGTCGCTGGCGCGATCTGCCCAAGCCGACCATCGCGATGGTGCAGGGCGCGTGCGTGGCGGGCGGCCTGATGCTGGCGTGGGTCTGCGACCTGATCGTGGCTTCCGACGATGCGTTTTTCGCCGATCCGGTCGTGCGCATGGGGATTCCGGGCGTCGAATACTTTGCGCACGCCTACGAGCTGAATCCGCGTATCGCCAAGGAGTTTCTGTTTCTGGGCGAGCGCATGAATGCGCAGCGCGCGCAGCAGATGGGCATGCTCAATCGCGTGGTGCCGCGTGAGGCGTTGCACGGCACGGTGCAGGAGATGGCCGCGAAGATCGCCGCCATGCCGCGCCTGGGCCTCGCGCTGACCAAGCAGGCGCTCAATCACGTCGAGGAACTGCAGGGCAAGCGTGCCGCGATGGATGCCGCGTTCGCCTGGCATCACTTCGCGCACGCGCACAACGAACTCGTGAGTGGCGACCGCCTGGGCGGCTACGACGCGCGCAAGATGGCGCAGTCCCAGCGTGCCGACGTCAAAGATAAGGAATCCGGATCATGAGCGCGACGATGTCAACCTTGCGCACGCCGCTCACCGACCTGCTGGGCTGCCGCTACCCGATCGTGCAGACCGCGATGGGCTGGGTCGCCGACGCGAAGCTGGTTGCGGCGACCTGCAACGCGGGCGGCTTTGGCTTTCTTGCGGGCGCGACGCTCGAAGCGGATCGCGTGGAAGCCGAAATCCTGCGCGTGAAGTCGCTGACCGATCGGCCCTTCGGCATCAACTTCCATATGTTCCAGCCGAATGCGCAGCAGGTCGTCGACCTGGCGATCCGTCACAGGCTGCGCGCGGTGAGCTACGGGCGCGGCCCCGATGCCGCCACGATCCGCCGCTTCAAGGAGGCGGGCGTGCTGTGCATCCCGACCGTGGGCGCGCCAAAGCACGCCGCGAAAGCCGTCGAGCTTGGCGCGGATGCGGTGACGGTGCAGGGCGCGGAAGGCGGCGGCCACACCGGCTCCGTGCCGACCACGCTGCTGCTGCCGCGCGTGCTGGACGCCGTGCAGGTGCCGGTGATCGCGGCGGGCGGCTTCTTCGACGGGCGCGGCCTTGCTGCAGCGCTGGGTTACGGCGCAGCAGGCATCGCCATGGGCACGCGCTTTCTCATGACCGAGGAATCGCCCGTGCCGCCCGACACGCTCGCGCGCTATCTCGCCGTCAAAGATCCGGCGCAGATCCGCGTATCGGCGGCGCTCGATGGCTTGCCGCAACGCATGATCGACAACCCGTATCTGCTGCACCTGGAAGCGCTGGGGCCGCTGCGGCGCACGCTGTTCGCGCTGCGCACGGCGCAGGCCTGGCGTCGCCAGAACGGTTTGTCGCTCGCGCAGATGGCGGCGCTCGGCGTCAAGGCGCTGCGCGAGCACGGCTATACGGCCAGCCAGACGCTCATGGCCGCGAACGCGCCGTATCTGATCCAGCGCGCGATTGTCGACGGCGTGCCCGACGAAGGCGTGCTGCCGGGCGGCCAGGCGGCGGCGATGATCGGCGCCATCGAGCCGTGCGCGGCTGTGATCGAGCGGATCGTGCGGGAAGCGGGCGAGCGCCTGGACGCGCTGTGCGCGCAATTTTCTTCGCACGACGTGGCCATGACGGATACGCATTGATGCATCTGACGAAACAGGGACGGGGAACATGACACAAGCAAGCCATGACGAAACAGGCGCACTCGCGCGCAGTCCGGCATTCACGATCGCGCGTGTGGGCCACCAGGGCAGTGTCGCCGAGCTGACGCTCGACCGCGCGCCGGTCAACGCGCTCGACTGCGAGGACTGGTACGCGCTGGCCGCCGCCATCGACGCGCTGGGCCGCGACAGCAGCGTGCGCGTGATCGTGCTGCGCGGCGAAGGCCGCGGCTTCTGCGCGGGCGTCGATATCAAGGAACTGTCGGCGCATCCCGAACGGATCGTCGACGTGAATGCGGGCAACTACGCGACCTTTCGCGCCGTGCACCGCAGCCCGAAGCCGGTGATCGTCGCGGTGCATGGCTTCGTGCTGGGCGGCGGCATCGGCATCTGCGGGGCGGCGGATATCGTGATTGCATCGGCGTGCGCGCGCTTTGGCGTGCCGGAAATCGATCGTGGCGCGATGGGCGGCGGCGCGCACCTGCAAAGAATGTTCGGAGTCCAGAAAGTGCGGGCGATGTACTTCACCGGCGACATGGTGGGCGCGGACGAAGCCTGGCGTCTGGGCGCGGTGGAGCGCGTCGTGCCGCGCGAGCAGTTGCGCGACGCGGCGCTCGACCTGGCGCAGCGCATCGCGCAGAAAAGCGGCGCGATGCTCGCGCTGGCGAAAGAAGCGCTCAACGGCGTGGAAGACGGCGACCTCGAAGACAAATACCGCTGGGAACAGGGCTTCACGCTGCAAGCCTATATGACCCAGGATTCGACAGAAGCGCGCAGCGCCTTCGTGGAAAAGCGCGCGGCGCAGTTCGACGGCGCACGCACGCATGGCGAGGGGCGCGCATGAAGCTCGACTACACGCCGCAACAGCGCGCCTTTCGCGCGGAGATCCGCGCATGGCTGGCCGACCACGTGCCGCGCGAGCCGCTGCCGAGCTTTGATACCGAGGCCGGTTTCGCCGCGCATCGCGAATGGGAGCGCACGCTGCATTCGGGCCGCTGGAGCATGGTGACATGGCCGCGCGAGCTGGGCGGGCGCGGCTGCGACCTGATCGAGTGGCTGATTTTCGAGGAGGAATACTGGCGCGCCGATGCCCCCATGCGCGTGAACCAGAACGGCATCTTCCTGCTTGGCCCGACGCTGATGGACTTCGGCACCGACGAGCAGAAGGCGCGCTTCCTGCCCGCGATGGCCTCGGGCGAGCATGTATGGGCGCAGGGCTGGTCGGAGCCGAATGCAGGCTCGGACATGGCCGCGATCCGGGCGAGCGCGCTGCGCGACGGCGATGACTACCTGCTCAACGGCCAGAAAATCTGGTCGACGCGCGCGGTCTGGGCGGACTGGCTGTTCGGGCTCTTTCGCAGCGACCCGCAGTCCACGCGCCATCATGGGCTGACGTTCCTGATGGTGCCGCTGAACGCGCCGGGCGTGACGGTGCGGCCGATCCGCCAGTTGAACGGGCAGACCGGTTTCGCGGAGATTTTCTTCGACGACGTGCGCGTATCGGCGGCCAACCGCATCGCCGGCGAAGGCATGGGCTGGCACGTGGCGATGGCGACCGCGGGTTTCGAGCGCGGGCTGATGCTGCGCTCGCCCGCGCGATTCCAGCGTACCGCGGAGGCGCTGCGCGACCTGCTGCTGGCGCATCCTGAAGCGGCGCAGCGCGATCCTTCGTTGCGCGAACGCGTGGCGGCTGCGTGGATGGATGCGCAGGCCTATGCGCTGTCGACCTACATGACGGCGAGCCGCTTGCACAAGGGCGGCCACATCGGCGCGGAATCGAGCACCAACAAGGTGTTCTGGTCGGAGCTGGACTTGCGCATGCACGAGACGGCGCTCGACATCCTCGGCGCGCAGGCCGAAGTCGTGCCGCAAGGCGCGCAAGACCGGGCGCGCCTGGGGCATTGGCTCGACGGCTTCCTGTTCGCGCAGGCCGGGCCGATTTACGCGGGCACCAACGAAATCCAGCGCAACATCGTCGCCGAACGCATGCTGGGCATGCCGCGAGGCTGACCCAGCGACATTCCATTCGATATGGATTCCTGATAAAGACATGGACTTTTCATTCGACGAAGACCAGGAAGCGCTTGCCGATGGAGCACGCCGTTTCCTGATGACGGAGCTTACGCCGGAGCTGATCCGCGAGTTGTGGGAAAGCACGACTGGCCGCTCCGAGCGGCACTGGGCGCAACTGGCGGAGCAGGGCATGACAGGCGTATCCGTGCCCGAGGCGCAGGGCGGCCTGGGCATGGGCGCGCGGGAGTGGGCGCTGCTCGCGCAGACCTGGGGTTACTTTGGCGGCCCCGATCCGCTCATGGATACGGGTCTGGTCGCCGTGGCGCTGCTGCAGCGCCTGCCAGCCAGCGACTGGCGCGACACCCTGCTCGCCCAGATCGCGGCGGGCGGCGCGCGCGTGGCGCTTGCGCATCCCGTGAATCCCTATGTGGCCGACGCGCATGTCGCCCATGTGCTGCTCTGCGAGCGTGACGGCGAACTGCATCGCGTGATGCCTTCGGCTTGCACGCATCAGGCCGTAGAAAGCGTCGACCCGTCGCGGCGCCTGTTCGCGCTGGACTGGACGCCCGACGCTTCCACGCGTATCGCCGATGCCCGGAACGCAGCGCCCTTGCTCGATCTCGCGCTCGATCACGGCGCTTTCGCGGTGGCCGCGCAACTGCTGGGCCTCACGCAGCGGGTGCTGGATGCGGCCATCGATTACACCTCGCAGCGCAAGCAGTTCGGCAAGCCGATTGGTGCCTACCAGGCCGTCAAGCACCTGCTCGCCGATGTGGCGATTCGCTATGAATTCGCGCGTCCGGTGGTCTATCGCGCGGCCTGCGCGCTCGCGACCGATGAAACCGACGATCCGCAGCGTGCGCTCTACGTCTCGCACGCGAAGCTCGCGGCTTTGTCTGCGGCGCAACTGGCCGCGCGTCACGCGATCCAGGTTCACGGCGCGATGGGCTACACGTGGGAGCTGGACTTGCAGATCTTCGTCAAGCGCATCTGGGCGCTGGCCGGCAACTGGGGCGACGCGACGTTCCATCGCGAACGCGTTGCACGCACGCTGATCGATGCGCGCGCACCGATCGGCCCGGCATGCACCTTCGGCAACTCTGAACGGGAATGACCATGAAACAAGCCTATATCGTCGATGCGCTGCGCACGCCCACGGGCCGGCGCAAGGGCGCGCTCGCGGGCGTACATGCGGCCGATCTCGGCGGCTTCGTACTCAAGGAGATCGTGGCGCGCAACGCCATTCCAGCCGAAGACTATGACGACGTGGTGTTCGGTTGCGTGGATACCATCGGCCCGCTTGCGGGCAATATCGCGCGTACCTGCTGGCTCGCGGCGGGGCTGCCGCTGACCGTGCCTGGCGTGACCGTGGATCGCCAGTGTGGTTCCTCGCAGCAGGCTGTGCACTTCGCGGCTCAGGCCGTGATGAGCGGCGTGCAGGACGTGGTGGTCGCGGGGGGCGTGCAGACGATGACGCAGATCCCGATTTCATCGGCGATGACGGCGGCCGTGCCGCTGGGCTTCAGCGATCCTTTTTCTGGCAGCGTCGGCTGGCGTGCGCGTTTTGGCGACGCGCCGGTTTCGCAGTTCGACGCGGCCCAGCGCATCGCGGATCACTGGGGTCTCTCGCGCGTGGCGATGGAACGCTACGCGCTGGAGAGCCACCGGCGCGCGGTCGCGGCCATCGAGGCGAAGCGCTTCGAGCGCGAGATCGTGCCGTGCTTCGGCCTCTCGCACGACGAGACGCCGCGCCCCGATACGTCGCTGGAAAAAATGGCGACGCTGGAGCCGCTGATGCCGGGCGGCTCGCTCACGGCGGCCGTGTCGAGCCAGACTTGCGACGCGGCGGCGGCGCTGCTGATCGTCTCCGAAGACGCGTTGCGCCGCTACGGCCTGGTGCCGCGCGCACGCATCCATCACCTGAGCGTGCTGGGCGACGATCCGCTCTGGATGCTCACCGCGCCGATTCCGGCCACGCAGCATGCGCTCAAGAAAGCCGGCCTGTCACTGAAGGACATCGACGTGGTCGAGCTGAACGAGGCGTTCGCTTCGGTCGCGCTGGCTTGGCTCGCGGAAACCGGCTACGACCCGGCGCGCACCAATCCGAACGGCGGCGCGATTGCGCTGGGTCACCCGCTTGGCGCAACCGGCGCGCGCCTGATGACGGCGCTGCTGCACGAACTAGAGCGCACCAACGGACGATACGGACTCCAGACGATGTGCGAGGGCGGTGGGCTCGCCAACGTGACGATCATCGAGCGGCTTTGAGCTTTCAGGCGCAGAGCAGGCGCAACATTCAAAAGAGGTCAGGTATGGGTATATGTAGCGGACGCACCGTGATCGTCACGGGTGCGGGCGGCGGCTTGGGGCGCGCGTATGCGCTTGCGCTCGCGGAACAGGGCGCGGCGGTGGTGGTCAACGATCTGCGCGCGGACGCCGCGCAAGCCGTCTGCGATGAAATCACGCAAGCGGGCGGCCGTGCGCTCGCCAACGCCGACGACATCACGCGCATGGACACGGCGCAGAAGATCGTCGATGCAGCACAGGAGGCTTTCGGCACGGTTCACGCGCTGGTGAACAACGCGGGCGTGTGCCGCGACCGCATGTTCACGAGCATGACCGAGGACGACTGGGACACGGTCATGCGCGTCCATCTGCGCGGCCACTTCTGTCTCTCGCAGATTCTCGCGCGTGGCTGGCGCGATGCGGCAAAGGCGGGCAACGCGGTGGCGGCGCGCATCGTCAACACGAGTTCGGGCGCGGGCCTGCAAGGCTCGATCGGCCAGTCGAACTATGGCGCGGCCAAGGCGGGCATTGCGGCGCTCACGCTGATGCAGGCGGCCGAGTTGCAGCGCTACGGCGTTTGCGTGAACGCGCTGGCGCCTTCGGCCCGCACGGCGATGACGGAGACCGTCTTCGCCCAGATGATGAAGAAGCCCGAGGACGGCAGCTTCGACGCCTTCGACCCGGCCAACGTCGCGCCGCTGGTCGTCTGGCTGGCAAGCGAGGCGTCGGGCGACGTGACGGGCCAGGTGTTCGAAGTCGCGGGCGGCATGATTTCCGTGGCCGAAGGCTGGCGCAGCGGGCCCAGCGTGGATCGCGGCGCGCGCTGGCCGGCGGGCGAGGTCGGCGCGGCCGTGACACAACTGCTGGCGCAAGCGCGACCGGCCCAGCGCGTCTATGGAAGCTGACGCCATGGATCTCGTGCTGACCGAAGAAGAGGTGCTGATCCGCGACAGCGCCGCCGAGGTGCTGGCGCAGCAGAGCGCATCCGCCGAGGTGCGCCACGTGCTCGAACGCCATGCCGGTTATGACGCGGCGCTCTGGCAGACGGTGGCGGCGGAACTGGGCTGGTGCGGCCTGAGCGTGCCGGAACACACGGGCGGCGCGGGGCTGGGCGCGACGGCGCTTGCGTTGCTGATGGAACAGATGGGGCGGCGGCTCGCCTGCGTGCCGTACTTCGGCACGGCCGTATTGGCGGCGCAGGCCTTGACGCAATGTCTGGGCGTGGACAGCGAAAGCGAAGCCGTGGTGCGCTGGCTCGCGCGCATTGCGGCGGGGGAGACGCGCGCGACCCTGGCGTTTGCACGGACTGCGCCGTTCGAAGCAGCGAATGCCGATGTGTTGCCGATCACGGCACGGAAGACCGCTCAAGGCTACTGCGTGGACGGGACGCTCAGCGCGGTCGTCGATGGCGTGATGGCCGACCTGTTGCTCGTGCCCGCGCGCATCGGCGACGAACTCGCGCTGTTCGCGATCGACACCACGCAGCCCGGCGTGTCGCGCAAGCCGCTGCCAACGCTCGACGCCACGCGGCCTTTTGCCTGCATTGAGCTGCATGCGGTGAACGTCGCGCATGAGGCGTGCCTTGCCCAGGGCGACACGGTGCGCGACGCACTCACGCGTAGCGCATGGTTCGCCTCGCTGGCGCTGGCCGCCGAACAGCTCGGCGGCGCGCAGCAATGTCTCGATCTCACGCTCGCGTACACGTCGGAGCGCGTGCAGTTTGGCCGCACGATCGCCTCGTTCCAGGCCGTCAAGCATCGTTGCGCGGAAATGCTCGTGGCCGTGGAGGCGGCGCGCTCGGCGGTGCTCGGCGCGGCGGCGGCATGGGACGCAGCGCAGGGCGCGCCCACGGCGACGGAATTCGCCGAAATCGCCGTCGCCAAGTCCAGCGCGAACGATGCGCTGCGCTATTGCGCCCAGGAAGCGATCCAGCTGCATGGCGGCGTGGGATTTACCTGGGAGTACGATCCACAGCTTTACTTCAAGCGTGCGCAGGCCAGCGGCGCATTGTTCGGTTCGACGCCGGGCTTGCTGGGCTGGCTCGCGGATCACGTGATCGGCCGTCACACCCTGCCTGAGGGAGCACACGCATGAACGCACGCATCGACGTGACGCCCGACGGCACGCGCGAGCGCGAAGCCCGTCTGCGCGAGGAAATCGCCGCGTGGATGGACGCGCACCTGAGCGGCAGGTTCGCCTGCCTGCGCTACCGGGGCGGCCCCGGCGACGAAGACGCCTTTCCCGCGCTGCGAAAAGAGTGGGAGCGCGAACTCGCCGCAGGTGGCTGGACGGGACTCGGCTGGCCGGTGGAAGCGGGCGGGCGCGGCTGGAGCGTGGCCGACCAGGTGGTCTTCCACGAAGAATACGCACGCGCAGGCGGCCCGGGCCGCATGGGCCATATCGGCGAGGGGCTGCTCGGCCCCACGCTTGTTGCATGCGGGAACGCGGATCAGCGTGCGCGTTTTCTGCCGGGCATCCTCGCGGGAACGCAGTTCTGGTGCCAGGGCTATTCGGAGCCCGGCGCAGGGTCGGATCTCGCCAATGTCCGCACGCGCGCCGGGCGGCAGCCGGACGGCGCCTGGCGCATCGACGGCCAGAAAGTCTGGACTTCGCTCGCGCACGATTCCGAATGGATCTTCGTGCTCGCGCGCAGCGATGCGCAATCTCGCGGCAACAAGGGGCTGTCGTTTTTCCTTGTGGCGCTCGACCAGCCCGGCGTTGAAATCCGGCCGATTCGCCAGATGAATGGCGGCGCGGAATTCAACGAAGTCTTTTTCGACGGCGCGCGCGCCGAAGCCGTCGACCTGGTGGGCGAGCCCGGCGACGGCTGGCGCATCGCCATGACGCTGCTCGGCTTCGAGCGCGGCATTTCCACGCTCGGGCAGCAGATGCAGTTCATCCGCGAACTGGACTGGGTGATCGAGGCCGCGAAAGAAGCGGGCGTCGACGGCGATCCGTCGATTCGCGCGCGCATCGCGCAAGCGTGGGCGGGGCTGCGCGTCATGCGCCACAACGCGCTGCGCATGCTGGGGGCGCAAGGCGCGAACGCCGCGCAGGACAAGTCGGCGCTCATCTACAAGTACTACTGGTCGAACTGGCACCGCGACCTGGGGCAACTGGCGATGGACGTGCTGGGCGAGCAGGCGAATTTCGTTGATTCCGCAACTAGCTTGATGGACGGCATCACGAAACGCAGCCGCCTGCAAGGCGTCTTCCTGTTCTCGCGCGCCGACACCCTTTACGCAGGCACCAACGAAATCCAGCTCAACATCATGGCCGAGCGCGGGCTCGGCATGCCGAAAGAACCCCGAGGACAAGCATGAACGCAGAACATCGTCTCGCCATTGCGCCGCCGTATGTGGCGGGCCATCAACTGCTCGCGGGCAAGGCGGTGCTGATTACCGCCGCCGCCGGTGCGGGCATCGGTTACGCCGCGGCGAAGCGCTGCGCGGAAGAGGGCTGCCGCGCGCTGATCGTCTCCGATATCCACGAAAGGCGCCTGAACGAAGCGGTCGCGCGACTGCGCGAAGAAACCGGCCTGGACGCGATACATGGCCAGCTTTGCGACGTCTCGAACGAGGTACAGGTGCAGGCGCTGATCGCGTTCGCAGAGGCGCAGACAGGCGGCATCGACGTGCTCGTCAACAACGCGGGGCTGGGCGGCTCGTGCCGCCTAGTCGATATGGACGATGCGCAATGGTCGCGCGTGCTCGACATTAGCCTGACCGGCACGTTCCGCATGATGCGCGCGATGCTGCCGCCCATGCAGGCACGCGGGCGCGGCACGATCGTCAATAACGCGTCCGTGCTGGGCTGGCGCGCGCAGGCCGAACAGGCGCATTACGCGGCGGCGAAAGCGGGCGTGATGGCGCTCACGCGCTGCGCGGCGCTGGAGGCTGCGCCGCACGGCGTGCGCATCAATGCCGTGGCGCCCAGCATCGCGCTGCACGATTTTCTGAAGAAATCGGCTCCGGCCGATCTGCTCGAACAACTGGCGTCGCGCGAAGCGTTCGGGCGCGCCGCCGAAGTCTGGGAGGTGGCAAACGTGATGGTATTCCTCGCAAGCGACTACGCGTCGTACCTGACCGGCGAAGTGCTGTCCGTCAGCAGCCAGCACGCATGATGGATACGCTCGACCAAAACGTCGCGAACGTTGCACACGTAGCGCACGTGGCGCACGAACCGGCACGCGTGTTCGCGCACCCCGAAGCCCTGCTCGAAGCCGTGGGCGAACGCCTGGGCGAGAGCCCGTGGTTCGCGATCGACCAGGCGCGTATCGGCCTGTTCGCCGATGCGACGCTCGATCATCAATGGGTTCACGTCGATCCCGAGCGCGCGCGCAGCGGCCCATTCGGCGGCTGCATCGCGCACGGCTACCTCACGCTCTCGCTCGTCAACTATTTCCTGCCGCAGATCGTGCGCATCGACGGCACGCGCATGGGCGTGAATTACGGCTGCGAGCGCGTGCGGTTTCCCGCGCCGGTGCGCGTGGGCGCGCGCGTGCGCGGCGTGGGCGAACTGTTGCGCGCGGAGTCGATCGACGGCGGCGTGCAGGCCTGGATACGCGTCACGGTGGAGATCGAAGGCGAGCCAAAACCTGGCTGCGTCGCCGACACCATCAGCCGTTACACCTTCTGAATCTGAATTCAACGCGATGACATTCGCAACAGGAAAGCATTCGATGAACGAAGCCGTGATTGTCTCGGTGGCGCGCACGCCCATCGGCAAGGCCTACCGGGGCGCCTTCAACGATACCGAGGCGCCCGCGCTGGGCGGCCATGTCGTACGCGAGGCGGTGAAGCGCGCGGGCCTGGACGGCCGCGAGATCGACGACGTCATCATGGGCTGCGCCGCGCAGCAGGGCACCCAGGGGTACAACATCGGGCGGCTTTCCGCGATTGCGGCGGGGCTGCCTGCGAGCGTACCGGGCATGGCGCTCGACCGCATGTGCTCGTCGGGGCTGATGTCGATTGCGGTGGCCGCGCGCAGCATCGCATGCGGCGATGCGGAGATCGTCGTCGCGGGCGGCGTGGAGTCGATCACGCTCACGCAGAATCGCCACAAAAACAGCTATCGCGCGCGGGCCGAAAGCGTGCTCGCGCAGCAACCGGCCGCCTATATGGCGATGATCGAGACCGCCGAGGTCGTCTCGCGCCGCTATGGCATCAGCCGTGCGGATCAGGACGCCTTCGCGCTGGAGAGCCAGCGGCGCACGGCGGCGGCGCAGGCGGCAGGGCGCTTCGACGCGGAAATCGCGCCGATGAACGTACGCCGTGCGCTGTTCGACAAGGAAGGCAACGTCACGGGCCACGAAGACCTGCGCGCCATGCGCGACGAGTGCAATCGCGCGGATACGAGCGCCGCAAGCCTGGCCGCGCTCAAGCCGGTCTGGAGCGGCGGCGAGGCCGTGGCGCAGGGCGAATTCATCACGGCGGGCAACGCTTCGCAACTGTCGGACGGCGCGGCGGCCGTGGTCGTGATGAGCGCGCAGGGCGCCCGCGCGCGTGGGCTTGCGCCGCTCGGCATCTTTCGCGGGCTGGCGGTGGCGGGCTGCGAGGCCGACGAAATGGGCATCGGCCCGGTGTTCGCCGTGCCGCGCCTGCTGGAAAAGCATCGCCTGAACGTGAGCGACATCGGCATCTGGGAGTTGAACGAGGCGTTTGCCTGCCAGGCGATCTACTGCCGCGATCAGTTAGGTATCCAGATGGATCGGCTGAACGTGAATGGCGGCGCGATTTCGCTGGGCCATCCGTTCGGCATGTCGGGAGCGCGCATGACGATGCACGCGCTGATTGAAGGGCGGCGGCGCGGCGCGCGCCTGGCCGTGGTGACGATGTGCATCGGCGGCGGCATGGGCGCGGCGGCGCTGTTCGAGATTCCCGCGTAACAAACCGGCGCGCCGCGCCGCGAAAAAAGCAGCACACGACAACATCGAGGAGACACCCCATGAAAACTTCGCTACCGGGCCTGCTGATGTCGGCGGCGGTGCTGGGCGCGGCGCTCTTCGCGTTCGCGCCGCGTCCCTTGCCCGCGTTTGCCGCGAGCGCCATCGCGGCCAACCGGCTCCAGATCAACGGCCTGGCGCGCGCGGGCGCACGCACGGTCGCCGTGGGCGAGCGCGGCGTGATCCTGCTCAGCGACGATGCCGGCGCAAGCTGGCGGCGCGCGAGCGTCACGCCCGACGAGGCGTCGACGCTCACCGAAGTGTTCTTCGTCTCGCCGCGCGTGGGCGTGGCCGTGGGGCACGACGGCTGGATCGTGCGCACCGTCGATGGCGGTGAACATTGGCAGGAGGTGCATTTCGATCATCGGCACTCTGACCCGCTGCTGGCGGTCTGGGGGCGCGCCAACGGGCCGCTGTTCGTGGTCGGCAGCTTCGGGCAGTTGCTGGTGTCGCACGATGAAGGCGCGACGTGGGTCGCGCAGAAAACGCCCGCTGGCGACCGCCATCTCAACGCCATCGCCGGCGATGACGACGGCCATGTGGTGATTGCGGGCGAGACGGGCACGCTGCTCGTCTCCAGCGACGATGGCGCGAGCTGGGACAAGCGCACGTCGCCTTACGCGGGCTCGCTGTTCGGCGTGCTGCCGCTGGGCGCACACGCATGGCTGGCCTACGGCATGCGCGGCAACGTGCTGCGCTCCGGCGACGATGGGCAGACGTGGGCGCATATCGACAGCGGCGTCGGCACATCGTATTTCGGCGCGGCGCAATTGCCGGACGGCGGCCCGCTCGTGCTGGTCGGCCAGGGCGGTGCGATCGTGACGTCGAGCGACGGCGGCGTGCACTACGCCGTGCGCAAGGCCGGCGGGGTGCAAAGCCTCGCGGCGGTGCTCGACGAAGGGCAGGGTCGCCTGCTCGTGGCAGGCGATGCGGGCGTGACGCGCTGGAGCTTGCCCGCATCGGCACCGGCATCGGCGACGAAGGCCAACGCCCCGTCCTGAGATCCGGTTCCCGCGCTTCATCACCTCGTACTCCGAAACAAAAGGTTTGCCCATGACCGCCACTCCCCGCACTTCCGCGCTCGCGCGCTTCGTCGACCGCTGCGCCAGCGCGATCATGCGCCATCGTCTCGTGCTGCTCACGCTCTGCGTGGCGCTCACGGCGGCTTTCGGCTACTCGGCCACGCGGCTGAGGCTCGACCCCGGCTTCAACAAGATGATCCCGATGGAACACCCGTATATGCAGGTGTTCAACCGCTACGCCAGCGCCTTTCCGGGCGCGAACACCGTGCTGGTGAGCCTGCGCTGGAAGGGCCAGGGCGATATCTACAACGAGCCGTTCATGGACGCGCTGCGCCACGCGACCGACGACGTGTTCTTCATTCCAGGCGTGAACCGCTCGCGGGTGTTTTCGCTGTTCACGCCGAATGTGCGCTACACCGAGGTCACGGAGGCAGGCTTTCGCGGCGATGTCGTCGTGCCGGGCCAGTTCAGCAGCAACAATCCCGCCGACCTGGCCAAGGTGCGCCGCAACGTGGCGCGCTCGGGCCAGATCGGACGCCTGGTCAGCAACGACCTGAAGGCGGCGCTGATCCGTGCGGAACTGCGCGAGACCGATCCGGCGACCGGCAAGCGGCTCGATTACAGCGCAGTGGCGAAACAACTGGAACAGATCCGCGCGCGCTACGCGAGCCAGAACGTCGAAGTCGACATCATCGGCTTCGCGAAACTGGTGGGCGACGTCGAGGCGGGCATCGCAGGCGTGATGGTGTTCTTCGGCATTGCGTTTGCGATCACGGCGCTGTTGTTGCTCGCTTATACGCGTTCGCTGCGGACGACGGCGCTGGCGTTGTGCGTGGCGTTGCTGCCCGTGGTGTGGCTGCTGGGCGCGCTGCCGATGCTGGGCCTGGGCATCGATCCGATGTCGATTCTCGTGCCGTTCCTGATCTTTTCGATTGGCGTATCGCATGCGGTGCAGATGACGAACGCGTGGAAACAGGCGCTGGCCACGGGGTTGTCGTCGGCGGATGCGGCGCGCGACGCGTTCCGCAAGCTGTTCGTGCCGGGCACTGTCGCGCTGCTCACGAACGCGCTGGGATTCATGGTCATCATGCGCATCCGCATCGACATCGTGCGCGAGCTGGGCATTACTGCGTGCCTGGGCGTCCTGCTGATGATCGTGACCAACAAGGTGTTTCTGCCGATTCTGCTTTCGTACACGCGGCTCGAACGCGGCGCGCTGGTGCGTGCGCAAAGCCGTGTCGCGCAACGCCGCAGCGGTGCGAAGTCGGACGGCTGGGCGCGATTTGGCGTGTTCGCCCGGCCGCTGCCCGCGCTGGGTGTGTTCGCGCTGGCGCTGGGCCTGCTCGCGTTCGGCGCACAGGCTTCGCGCGCATTGCAGATTGGCGATATTGGTTCGGGCGCGCCTGAGTTGCGCGCGACGTCGCGCTACAACCTCGATAACGCACGCATTACGAGCCAGTACAACATCGGTGTGGACGCGCTGGCCGTGATCGTCGAGACGCAAGGCTACGACGACGCCTGCCTCCATTACCCGGTGATGAGCGCCATCGAACGGTTCGAAATGCAGATGCGCGGCGTGGCGGGCGTGCAGTCGGTGGTGAGCGTGCCGTCGCTGGCGAAGGTGTCGATTGCGGCGTTCAACGAGGGCAACCCGCGCTGGGCCGCGCTGCCGCGTTCGAGCGACGGGCTCACGCAGGGCGCGGGCGCGTTCGACCCGGACAACGGCATGAACACGGAGAACTGCCAGGCGATCCAGGTGCTCATTTACACGGACAACCACGAGGGCCGCACGATCGCGCATATCGTCGACGAGATCAAGCGCTTTGCCGCCGAAGACGAAACGAAGGGCGTGGCCTTTCGCCTCGCGGGGGGCAACGTGGGCGTGATGGCGGCGACCAACGAAGCTGTCGCCGATGCGGAGATCGCCATGCTGCTGTCGATTTTCGGGGCGATTGCGCTGCTGTGCTTCGTGACGTTCCGCTCGTGGCGCGCGGTGCTGTGCATCGTCGTGCCGCTCACGATCGTGTCGATACTCTGCAACGCGGTGATGGCGTGGCTAGGCATCGGCCTGAAGGTGGCGACGCTGCCGGTCATCACGCTAGGCGTGGGCGTGGGCGTCGACTACGGTATTTACCTTTACGAGCGCTTGCAGCACGAACTGCGCGCGGGTGCGAGCCTGCCGGAAGCATTCGGCGCGGCGATGCGCCAGCGCGGCACGGCGGCGCTTTTCACGGCGGTGACGATGTTTATCGGCGTGGGGACGTGGGCCGGATCGGCGCTTAAATTTCAGGTGGATATGGGCGTGCTGCTGGCGTTCATGTTCCTCGTGAACCTGTTCGGCGCGGTGTTCCTGCTGCCCGCGCTGGCCGCGTGGCTGGGCGTCGAGCGGGCCGAACGGCGCGCGGCGCAGGGCAGCGACGCAGCGGTGCGCGGCGCGGCGGTGGCGCAGGCAGGGCGCTGATTCCGGGCGCACGGCCTGCGAGACTCCCGTCCAGCGTGGCGCGATCCGGCTAGAATCGGGGCTTTGCTTCGATTACCGTGATTCGCGCCATGAAAACTCTCTTCGCCGCGGCATGCGCCGCGCTTGTTGTTGCTGCCAGCCCGCTCGCGCACGCCCAGACCGCGAGCGACGCCGCGGCCCCGCAACAGGAATGCTCGATTGGCCGCGTGAGCGGCGTCGGCGGCGCGGCGGCCAGCATGCGCGAATACCTCGCGCTGCCGGAGCGCGACCGCTACCGCTATTTCGCTGACCATCAGATCGACTGCCAGGTGGGCGACGACGGCCGCGCCTCGCGCTGCGTGGGCCTCGTCAATCTGCGCAAGGATAAAGTCAGCGTGTACGACGACAGCGACCCCGTGACGACCACCGTGGTTGCACGCGTCGAGCTGGAGCATGGCACCTATCCCATCATCATCGTGGTGCGCAAGCAGGACATTACCTGCGACGACTGATTGCGCGGGCCTTTTGGGCCTGTTCTCCCTGCGTTGATCTCCTCGTTCGTCCCTAGTCCGTCGGGACGATGAATGGCGCGCGCTGCCCGTCTAACGTGGCAGGAGCCGCGCGTTCCATTCAAACAGGAGGAGAACCATGTCCGCACGTCCCTACAAGATCGAAGCCCAGCCGCTCGTGCAGCGCTATGCCCGAGGCTGGCATTGCCTTGGCCTCGCGAGCGACTATCAGGATGGCCAGCCGCATACGCTCAATGTGTTCGGCCGGCGCCTGGCCGCGTTTGCGGATTCCACGGGGGCTATTCGTATCGTCGACGGATTCTGTCCGCATATGGGCGGCGATCTCTCCACGGGCCGCGTGGAAGGCGATACGCTCGTTTGTCCGTTTCATGGCTGGCAATGGGATGGCGATGGGCAATGCCAGTCGATTCCTTATTGCAAGCGCATTCCACCTAAGGCGAAGATTGGCACCTGGCATACCTGTGTGCAGAATCGCTTGCTGTTTGTCTGGCACGATCCTGAAGGCGCCGCGCCGCCTGACGACGTGGCGATTCCTGCGATTGCTGCGTGTGAGTCCGATGAGTGGTCGGACTGGGTCGTCGACAAGATGCTGATTAACACGAATTGCCGCGAGCTTGTCGATAACATCTCGGATATGGCGCATTTTGCGACTGTGCATGCGGCGCCTGTCGATTATTTCGCGAATCTTTTTGAGGATCATAAGGCTACGCAGCTGCTTGTGGGGCGCAGTGCGCGGCTTGGGGGCGATGAGCTGGTTGCGTTGTCAACTTATTTTGGGCCGGCGTATCACGTTACTGAAATGACTGGGCAGAGCGGTGGGCATCCCATTCACTCGATTCTGCTGAATTGCCATGTGCCTGTTGATATGAACAGCTTCGAGCTGCGGTATGGCGTGATGGTCAAGAAGATTCCTGGTGTTTCGGAGGAACAGAATCTGGAGATCGCAAGGGCTTATGTGGCGCAGGCGCAGGCGGCGTTTTATGAGGATGTGGCGATCTGGGACAGCAAGACGCGGATTGATAATCCGCTGCTGTGTGAGGGCGATGGGCCGCTCTATCAGATGCGAGACTGGTATGGGCAGTTTTATCTCGATGCTGCTGATGTCAGGCCTTCTAGCAGGCAGAGGAAGGTGTTTGAGATTACCGTGCGGGAAGGGGGCACGGTACCCGCGTTGCATCATGTTTTTGAAGGGTAGTTTTGGGTCGTTGGCGTTTCCTTGAGGTCGTGTCGGTCTGCAAGCGTCGCCCCTGTGCGGGGCGGCGCCTACTTTTCTTTGCGGCGGAAGGGAAAGCAACCGTATTCGAAGTCAAGCGTCGGTAGAGTTCCACGGTGTTGAGTTGCGGATCATCGCGTTAAGCGTGGTGCGAAGAATGCGCACCAGTCAGCCAGTCTACGCCTCCTGCTATCCGGCTCGTCCCACTGCGTCCCCGTATCCGGAGTGGGTCTGCGCGCCGGAACGGGCATCGTGAGAACGGCCATTGAGCCAACGGTAAGGGCAGCCGCAATGTACTTCGTGATGCTCGCGTCAGGTTTGAGATTCGTGGTGATCGAAAGCGGGATGGACTTCTTGGGGCGATCGTCGCCGATTGCGCTCAGTCCAGAAATACATATTTCCCGCTCATCTTCCGGGGCGAAATGAATGCAAAGTCCGGGAACAGGCGGTTGCGCACAAACCAGACGTATGCCCGTGGCGCATACGTCCTGCTTCTTGGCTCCTGAGGAAAGCATCTCGTCAATCCGTATGCGCGCTTCCTTTTTGTCCATCCGTTAACCTCATTTATGAATATCAAACCTCCATCGGAAAGCAAGCCTGCGCGGAGTTTGGCGAATCGCTACGATGGCTTTGGTGATCGCAACATGATCAACGCGAAGATCCATCTACCTGTCGCCCGGAATTCACACGGTTGGGCCGCCGCCAGCAACGACGAGCATCGCGCCGCATGACGTACTGCTGCCATGGTGAGCAATCTGGCGACCGTCAATGGTGCCAAGCCCGCCGCTCGTGATAACGGCGGGGCCGTGCATGGCGCATGTCACCCTGTCGCCCACGCGGGCGGCCGGGATGCCACCAATCGTGACGCAAGGGGTTGCGGTCGAGACTGCGCCCCCGTGGGTAGCGGGAGTTCCGATGGTTGCGGCTGGGTTGGCCATTTTAAATACAATTCCAATAGACAATAATCTTGCTATTCACGGCGTGAGGTGTTGATGTCCTTTGCAAGGGCCTGCAACTCGTTAAGTTTAAATAATTTTGCATTGATAATAATATCTCTATCTTGCATTTTTATTGTTAGCTTGCTTAATGGTTCAAATCTATTAATGCGCCCATCTTTCGTGAGCGAGAGATTTGCTGACAGCAAGCTGGGTCTCGAATAAGTCTTAGTTGAAAGCAGCTTGCGAACCACCAGCTCTGATGTATTTAATTTTATAAGTTGTCTATTCAAATATATAAAAAAGAAAATCTCTATTGCGCTACAAAGAGCAAGCATTTTAAAACTATCGTAGTCACCCAAAAAAATAACCGTCAAAATGGAAATCAAGAATGGGGTGCCACCGATCAAAACAAGCCAGGCAATGTATGCCCATTTATCGGCCCTGATGCAAATTTCTGATTTTTCGGAGATATCATTTTGATGTGCATTGTCCATCACCGGAAACTCCGAAATAATCTTCAATTTTACCCACCCCAAATCCCCCAACAGCTCCAGCACCTGTCCCAGGAAAAAGTGCCGTGTCAACTGAACGACCAACAAAAATTTTTGTCGCGGTGGCGCCGGTGATGCTTGATGCAGTTCCATTTTGGGCCTTGGTAACCATTTGCTTAAAAATGGAATTAAAATTCCCGCGCCCTGAAGTTAGTCCAGGAATTTTTGAGCCTGGAATAAAACCCGTCACCGCACCGATGCCTGTATCTACAACTGTGGATGTAAAATTGAAATGACATTGCTTTCCTGTGAGACGCTTAAGTCCCTGCTTCGTTAGATTGGTCGTTAATCCACCAACCGTGCCAGCACCAATCGGCCCTGTATACAACAGGGCTTCACCGCCCGCAGCTCCGCCAACAGCTGAGCCAGCATAGTCTTCCCATCCGGACAACTGCCAAGTGATTAGATCGCCAACGCCTTGACCAATTACCCCGACGATGGCGCCCCCCCAGAAAAAACCGCATCATCGATACCGAAATACAAGCCCAGGTAGTCAAACCTTCGCACGGGATTTCCTGCGACATATGAATATTCATTGACGCCACCGGCGAGTCCGATTAGATCCTTGTTGATATACCTTCCAACCTGCGAATCGTAGTACTGGAAGCGGTTGTAGTGCAGCCCGCTTTCCGCATCAAAGTACTGACCGGGGAAACGGAGCGGATTGTCGATCTCATGCTTCAGATAGTGCCGTGTCTTGCCGTAGGCGCTCAGGTCAGCCGCCCATACAATCTCCCGCTTTTCGTCGTACACCTCCTGCGGCGTGCCCAGGTGGTCGGTGACATAGTGGTACGCCTTCGCGCCGTCGAGCTTTGCGAGCGGCCCGGCATGGTCGGGGTGGGCCACATACGTAACCGGCTTCGCATGCCCCGCATGGAGCTCCTGCGCCATCCAGTCGCCGTCCCACACGAACAGCGTCGTCGCGGCCCGTCCGTTCGCGTCCGTGTGATGCTTGGCCGTGCGCCGTCCCAGCGCGTCATATTCGTAATGGCTCGCTCCACCGTCTGCATGCTCGATGCCCTTGAGCTGGTGCAAGCCATCGTAGCGGTAGCGTGAAGCCAGCGCCTGCGGCGTGCCGGGCTGCGTGGCGCCGGGAATCGTCGTGGTAATGCGGTTGCCGTGGCCGTCGTAGCTGTACTGAGGGGGCTGTTCGACGGCATGTTCCGGCGTCACGAGCGACAGCAGCCGGTCGCCCCGCACCTTGCCCACGTGCGTCACCTTGCCTTGCCCCACGGCCAGCAGGTTCCCCGCCGGATCGTAGGCGAATGTCTCACTGCCACGTCCCGCATTCACCGCTGTCAGGCGCGACGCCGGATCGTACTGGTAGGCACGGCTGTCGCGCATCGCATCGTGCAGCGCCGTGATCTGCCCCGCGCGGTCATGCTCCCAGCTTCGCCAGACGTTCGCCGCCTCGGCGGCCTGGCCCCTGCCGTCCAGCCCCTGCCAGTGGTGCGCCACCAGCAGCCCCGCCGGGCCGTAGCTGAAGGTGTGTGCCACCGGCCCCTGCGTGCGCAGCGTTTCGCGGTGCAGCGCGTCGCGCTCGAACGCCGCCAGCGCCTGGCCATTAAACAGCACGCCGTGAACGTGGCCCGAGCCGTAGCGCTGCCAGGTGAGCGTCCCGGCGTCGGGCAGGTGCGTATGGCTGCGGTGGCCCAGCGCGTCCAGTTCGTGCGCGAGCCGCCAGACCTTGCCGTGGTGCGCCTGCGTCTCGCCCGTGCGCCGTCCTGCCGCGTCATACTCGAAGGTGACCTGGCTTGGTTCCTCACCGGGCACGGTGGCCTGCGCCTGCGTGAGCAGCCCGCGCGCATCGTAGCGGTAGCTTGCGTGCGTCCCGTCGCTGGAATGCCGCTCGACCGGGCGGCCCAGCGCATCGTAGGCAATGTCGGTCGTGATCTGGCCGTCTGTGCCGTGGTCGGTGCGCGCGACGACCTCGCCCGCCGCGCTGTAGCGGTACGTCTGCCGCCGTCCGTCGAAACCCGTCTGCGCAATGAGCCGGTCGCGGCTGTCGTATTCGAAGGTGGTCTGCTCGCCGTTCGCGTTGGTCAGCGCCGTCAGCCGCCCGAGCGCATCGTAACCGTAGCCGTTCGTGCCGCCCGCCGGATCAGTCACGTTCAGGCGCTGGTCGTACGCATCCCACTGCGTGCGCGTGACGCGCCGGAGCGGATCGGTGTAGGTATTGATGCGGCCCGCGCTGTCGTAGCCCACGCTCCACGCGCCCAGGCCCGCCGGTGTCACACTCTCCAGCCGTCCGCGCGCCGCGTCCCAGCCCTGCCAGCTTTCGTTGCCCAACGGGTCGGTGGTCGTGATGAGCCGCCCCTCGTCGTCATAGGCGTACCGTGTCGTGTGGCCCGAGCAATCGGTGCGCGCCACGAGCTGCCCGGCGTCGTTCCACTGCATCGCCGTGACGTTGCCCAGCGCATCGGTGCGCGTCGCAGGCAGGCCCTTTGCATACGTGTACGCGGTCGTGTTGCCGAGCGGGTTCGTCTCGGTCGTGAGGTGGCCGCCGTCGTCATACGCTCGCTGCCACACCTGGCCCGCCGGGTCGGTAACCTGCACGGGCAGATTCAGGTCGTTGTAGCTCATGCGTGTGATGTTGCCCGCCGCATCGATGATAGTGGTCGGGCTGCCCCGGCTATCGTTGACCATCCGGGTTACGCGGCCCAGCTCGTCGGTATGGCCGCTCACGCTGCCGGTTTCATCGAAGTGAGTCAGCCACATGCTGCCATCCGGATACAGGATGCGATCCACCGCCCACAGGCCGTTGTAGTGATACTCGGTGGTGCGGCCCAGGCCGTCCGTGACGCGCGTCGTCTGGCTCACGGGCTGGTAGGCGAAGCGCGTCTCGCGCGTGATGGCGCGTTGGCCGTCCTTCGCACTCTCGTCGTAGGCCCATGTGCGCGTCACGCGCGCCTGCGGCGTGTCGCCATCCCACTCGGACAGATGGATCGCGCCCGAGGGTGTGCGGTAGGCCGTGAGCAGATGCTGGCGGTACGCATACTTCCAGGTACGGCCTGCCCGGTCGGTCGCCTCGACCAGATCGCCGTTCGCGTCGTAGGCGTAGTGCGCGAGCAGCGGATTGCCGTGGCCGTCGAGGTACACCGCCGTGATGCGGCCTGCGTCGTCCAGCTTGCAGCGCACCGTATAGACGCTGTTGCGCACCTCGTTGAGCCAGCCTTCGGGCGTATAGCCGAGGGACAGCACGTTGCCGTCGCGGTCGCTTACGCGCTGGAGCTGCCAGCGCGTGTCGCCGGTCGGGTGAATGGCGTAATGTTCCTGCACGCCATTGCCGAACTGCACGGTATAGGTCGCCCACGCACCCATGTCCGGGCCGCGCACAAGCGTGTACTTCTCGATGGGGTGGAAGTGCTCCTGGCCGGGTTCGAGCAGCGGAAAGTTCAGACGACGGCCATCGGCATCGTAGTACATCAGTTGCGTGTCGTCGCGGCGGATTTCGCTCGAATACGGCAAACGCCATGCCACACCGAGCGTGCCCGCGCGCTGGTCGGCACTGCGGTAACTACGCCCCCAGTCGATCGCAATTCGGCCTGGCAGGCTGAAATCCCCATGCACGAGCACCTTCTGGCCAGTCGCCAGATCCACCGGGGTGCACGTCGTCGTTTTCTGGGCACCGGTTGATGACGATGGGCAGGTCGGCGCTGAGTCTGCCTCCGTCACCGGTGCCAGCCCGCCCGCGCTGCCCCCGCTCATGCTGATGACCGGGGCCTTCAGGTAGATGCCTGTGCCTTCGAGAGTGATCCCGGCGGCATCAATCGTGACCTTGCCGCCGGGGCCGATCAGCTGTGCCTGCTTCGCGCCCGAGAGGTGTGCCTCACCGGTGTCCTTGATAA
>NZ_BAYA01000033.1 GCF_000685015.1 Paraburkholderia bannensis NBRC 103871
CTGGCGCCTGTCGGCCTGAGGCATTCACGGCGTCCGACACGCGCAGGCAACGTCGAACACAACGACCACAGCGACCACAACCCGAGCACGCCGCACGCACGGCGTGCCGCTTCCACACCTGGAGTACCCGATGAACTCTCTCGCCCAGACCGATTCGTCATCGACGTCCGCTTCGACGTCCACCGCGGCGCTCGATCAGCCGCGCGCCGGACGCGGCCGTCTCGCCACGGCCAGCATGGTCGGCACGTCGCTGGAGTGGTACGACTTCACCGTCTACAACACGCTTGCCGCGCTGGTCTTCAACCACCTGTTCTTCCCGTCGGTCGATCCGCTCGCGGGCACGCTGCTGGCGTTCTCCACCTACGCGGTGGGCTATGTGTCGCGCCCGCTCGGCGGCTTCATTTTCGGCAACCTCGGCGACCGCGTGGGCCGGCGCGCCGTGCTCATGCTCACGCTGGTGCTCATGGGCATCACGACCGCGCTGATGGGCGTGCTGCCCACCTATGCCAGCGTCGGCATTCTCAGCCCGATCCTGCTGGTGAGCCTGCGTTTCGTGCAGGGCATCGCGCTGGGCGGCGAATGGGCGGGCGCGGTGCTGCTCGCGGTCGAACACGGCGACCAGAAGAAACGCGGCCTCAACGCCTCGTGGGCGCAGGTCGGGCCGTCGTTCGGCACGCTGCTGGGCACGGGTTTCATCGCGCTGCTCACGCTGGCCGTCGCGCCCGATGCGTTCCTTTCGTGGGGCTGGCGCGTGCCGTTCCTCGCGAGCCTGCTGCTCGTCGGCTTCGGCCTGTGGGTGCGTCGCAGCGTGGGCGAGACGCCGCAATTCGAGAAGCTGAACGAAGCGCACGCCACCGTCCAGGTGCCCGTCGCGGAAGTCTTCTCGCAGCACTGGCGCAGGCTGCTGATCGCGGGCGGCGCTCGCATCGGCTCGGACGTGCTCTACGCGCTGCTCGTGGTCTTCACGCTGACTTACGTGACGACGGTGCTCGATCTCTCGCGCTCGCTGGCGCTGGGCGCCGTGCTCGCGGGCACCGCCTGCAACGCCGCCACCGTGCCGCTGTTCGGCGCGCTCTCCGACCGCTTCGGGCGTCGCCCCGTCTACCTGTGCGGCGTGCTGGCCGCGATCGTGTGGGCGTTCGGTTTCTTCTCGCTCGTCAATACTTCGCAGCCCGTATTGATCGTGCTGGCGGTGATGATCGGCCTCGTGATTCACGCTGTCATGTACGGCCCGCAGGCGGCATTCGTCACCGAGCAGTTCCCCACCCGCGTGCGCTACGCCGGTTCCTCGCTCGCTTATACGCTGGCCGGGATCCTGGGCGGCGGCTTTGCGCCGCTCATCATCGTCGCGCTGTACCGGACGTGGCACGCAACCACGGCGGTGTCGCTCTACGTGAGCGGCGCGCTGATCGTCACGTCGATTGCGCTGCTGGCCGCGCGGGAAACGGCGCACCGTCCGCTCGACGAATAAGCGGGCGCACCCGAAACGAAACGGCTTCAAATGGTTCCGGCATGCGCCGCGCGCGGCATGCCGTGGCCTCTCTCACCCCAACGCTTTTGTACTTCCGCACCATGACTACGCTTTCCTTCACCGTTATCCCCGTCGACGGCGCCGCCGCGACCGTGCCCGTCGAGATCGACACGCTCGTGATCGCCGGCTGGGCCGGGCGCGACGCGCAGGCCATCCAGGCGCATATCGACGAACTCGCCGCGCTGGGCGTCGCGCCGCCGTCGAGCACGCCGTGCTTCTACCGCGTGGCCGCCGACCAGCTCACCCAGGCGCAGACCGTCGAGGTGCTCGGCACGCACACGAGCGGTGAGATCGAATGCGTGCTGATGGACAGCCCGCTCGGCACGCTCGTGACGATTGGCTCCGATCACACCGACCGCAAGGCGGAAGCCTATAGCGTCGCGGTCTCGAAGCAGGTCTGCGCGAAGCCGCTCGCACGCGAGGCGTGGCGTTACGCCGATGTGGCCGCGCATTGGGACAAGCTGGAATTGCGCGCCTCGCTGATCGACGCCAACGGCAACGCGCGCCCGTACCAGCACGGCGCGGTGGACGGCCTGCTGCCGCCGCCCGCGCTCTGGCAAGGCTACGCCAGCGCGGCGCAAGGCAGCGAGGCTGCGCTGCCCGCACGTTGCGCGATGTTCAGCGGCACGCTGAGCGTGCACGGCGAACTCGCAGCGATGACCAGCGGCGAAAGCTTCGACATGGAACTGCACGACCCCGTGCTCAAGCGCAGCCTGCGCCAGCGCTACAGCGTGCACGCGCTGCCCGTGGTCGCCTGATCCGCCCTCACGTTAGCCCTATCGCACCACCATGCCGACGACCCACTTCCCGCCCGCCGCCCCGCTACAGCAACTCGCCGACGCGCTCGACGCGGGCACGACCACGAGCCGCGCGCTCGTCGAAACCGCACTAGAGCGCATCGCCGCTGCGGGCGGTGACGGCGCGCACGCCTTCATTCACGTCGATGCCGACGGCGCGCGCCGCCTGGCCGACGCCCAGGACGCACTGCGCCGCGCGGGCGTGAAGCTCTCGCCGCTGGCGGGCCTGCCCGTTTCCATCAAGGATCTGTTCGACGTTGCGGGCGAACGCACGCGCGCCGGTTCGCGCGTGCTCGACGAGGTCGCGCCCGCCACCGCCGATGCGCCTGCCGTCGCCCGCCTGCGCCGCGCAGGTGCGGTGCTGATCGGCCGCACCAACATGAGCGAGTTCGCGTTCTCGGGCCTTGGGCTGAACCCGTGGCGCGGCACGCCGCGCTCGCCCTGGAACGACAGCACCGATGGCACCGACGGCGCAGCGCGCGTGGCGGGCGGCTCGTCCTCGGGCGCGGCGGCATCGGTCGCGCAAGGGATGGCGGCGGCGGGACTCGGCAGCGACACGGGCGGCTCGCTGCGCATCCCGGCGGCGTTCTGCGGCCTGACCGGCTTCAAGCCGACGGCACGCCGCACGCCCACCGCAGGCGTGTTCCCGCTCTCGACCACGCTCGACACGGTAGGCGCGATTGCGCCGGACGTGGCCTGCTGCGCGCTGCTCGACCGTGTGCTGTCCACGCCTGGCTTCGAGGTAGATCAGCACGACGCCAGGCGCACGACGCTCGACGGCGTGCGCCTGGCCGTGCTCTCGAACTACGTGACCGAAGGCATGGATCAAACAGTCGCGCAGGCGTGGGAAGCCGCGCTGACGAAGCTCGCCCGCGCGGGCGCGCGCCTCGTGCCGCTGCGCCTGCCGTTGCTCGACGCGTTGCCCACGATCAATCGCTACGGCTTTTCGCCGATCGAGGCCTATGCGGCGCACCGCGAGCGCCTGCACACGCAAGCCGATGCCTATGATCCGCGTGTGCTCGCGCGCATCCGTCACGGCGAGGCCGCACGCGCGGCCGATTACCTCGACCTGCTCGCGGCCCGCGCCGCCGCCATCGACGAGGCCCGTAGCGCGCTAGCCGGATTCGACGCCTTTGTCATGCCCACGGTGCCCATCGTGCCGCCCGCCATCGCCGCGCTCGAAGCTCACGCCGCGCACTTCGCCGCGACCAACGCGCTGGTGCTGCGCAATCCGTCGGTGGTGAATTTTCTGGATGGCTGCGCGGTATCGCTGCCGTGCACGCCGCCAGGCGCGGCGCCGGTGGGCTTGAGCGTCGCGGGCCTGGCGCTCGCGGACGCGCGCGTGCTGGGCATTGCCCAGACGATGGAAAGCGTGCTGCGCGGATAACCGCGCGCGCGGTCTTTAGTCCGCGTGAAAATGCGGCAGCACCTCGGCGGCCAGTTCGTCGAGAACTTCGCGCGCGGGGCGCTCGCCGCCCAGGTTGAAGGTGACGTGCTGCATGCCCGCGTCGCGCATCGCCTCCAGCAGCCCGACGAGCGCGATGCGCCCGGTGCGATAGCCCAGCGGGACGGACGTTGCCGGTTCGTGCGCAGCGTCGCTCAGTTGCAGGCGCATCGCGGTGCCGAAGGCGCGAAACGCGCCGGGCGCGACACGATCCACGGCGGCGCGCCATAGCGCATGGCGCGAGCGCTGCGCCTCGGGCTCGCGATGGTAGGTCATCCAGCCAATCGCATTGCGCGCGATCCAGTCCACGCTCTGCCCGCCCGAGCCGACGGCGAGCATCGGCACGGTCGTCGCCGGACGCGGCAGCAGGAAGAATCCGGGCGCATCGGTTGGTGCGAAGTCCGGCACGACGCGCGAATCCGGCGCGAGCGCGGCAGCCAGCGTGCCCCAATGACGCCGGTACAGTTCGCGGCGCGCCTCGCCGTCCTGGCCGAAGGCCGCGTATTCGGCGGGACGGTCGCCCGAACCCAGGCCCAGAATGAAGCGCCCTTCCGACAAATGACTCACCGATACCGCGCCTTTGGCGATATGCAGCGGATGGCGCAGCGTCAGCACGATCGCGCCGCTGATGAGCGCGGCGCGCTGTGTATGCGTGGCCAGCGCGCCAAGCAAGACCCACGGATCGAGATGGCCGACGGGATCGGGATAATCGGCGCTATTGAGCGGCACGTCGCGCACCCAGAGCGCGCGAAAGCCCAGCGCATCGGCGTGATGGGCAAGCGCGACCTGCTCGCGGAAATCGGCGACGTGGGTATCGGGCGGCAGCACCGGCAGCGACAGGCCAATCGACAGTTGCGACTGCGCGAACACGCGCGCGACGGGGTTCGGGCCGATCGGGTTCGCATCGACCGGGTTATCGGGGAAGTCCATGAAGGCGCTCTCGCAGGGACAGGCAGGACGTGACGATAGCGCGTTTCGCCTTGCGCCGGGTTCATCGCCGCTTGGCCGCGCCCGCCGTGGGGACTGGCGGGCGCACGGCGGGCATGTCGAAGGCCAGGCCGGTGCGCACGGCCTGGATGCGCGAATTCACGTTGAGCTTCTCGAAGATATTCTTGAGATGCCATTTGATGGTTTCGGGTGCGACGCGCAGCGCGCGGGCGATTTCCTTGTTCGAAAGTCCGCGCGCCACATAGTCGAGAATTTCCACTTCGCGCGCGCTCAGGTTGCTGGCGGCAAGACTCGCAGCCGATTGGCGCGACTCATCCGGCCGGGCGTCGCGTCCGTCCGCCGCCGTGGCCGTGAAAGCCGCCTTGAGTTCGTCGAGATACCAGACGCTCACGCCGGGAAAGCGCGCCAGGTTCTGGCCGATGGCCGACAGCAGCGCCACGACGCGCTCCCCTTCGTCGACAACGCTGCGCACGAGGCCATTGCGCTGCCCGTAAGCCAGCGCCTGCGCGAGCAGTGCGAGCGCCGCCTCGCCGTCGCCGGCTTCGTGCGAAGCCAGCGCCGCGGGCAGCGCGGCCTGCGCGGCGAACCAGGGCATGCCGCGCGCGCTCAATTCGCGATGCACGCTGCCGAATAGCGCTGCGGCTTCGGCGGCATGGCCGTCGTGCAGGAGCAGTCGCGCGCGGGCCGTCTGGGCGAACGACCACGTTTCGATGCCGCTGCCTGCGGCGGGCGGCGCGTTGTCGTCGAATTCCGCGAGCGCGCGTAGCGCCTCGCCGTGGCGATGCGCCTGCGTGAGATTGCCTTCGATCAGGCTCACGCGCACCTGCGCGCCCATGCACGCCGCCTGAAGGCGCAGCCATTGCCGCCCGGCCGCGACGCGCTCGACGTCGTGCAGCAACGCCTGCGCGCCGCCGAAATCGCGTCCGTGCACGAGTTCCATCGCCGCCGTGAGCGCGAAGCGCAGCATCGGCCCGAGCGAGCAGGCCTGCAGCGCAATCGGCAGGCGCTCGCGCTGGAGTTCGCGCACGCGCGCGAGGTCGCCCCACTCGTACCAGATCGCGCCGAGATAACCGGCCGGCAACGCCGCCGCCGCGCACAGCCGTCCCGCGCGCTCCTCGGCCATGCGCAGCGCGCCTTCGAACGTCCGCGCCGCGTCGTGCAGTCGTCCCGCGACGAATTCGCCCAGTCCGCTCATGCTGCGCCGGTAGACATTCGAATAGAGCAGCGCGTCGCTGGCGGCTTCGTCGCGTGCGCGCAGGCGCAGCACTTCGTCCAGCCCGCCGGCATAGCTCAAGCCGAAAATCAGCGTGGTCTGGCCGATCTGCTCGACCCATGTCCCCACGGACGGCTGGGCATCGAGCACCTGACGGCCCAGCCGCAGCGACTCGGCGCTTTCGTCGGCGAGTCCCGCGACCAGCGAGCGCACCGCGAGCACTTCCAGCGCGGCCACGTCGTCAATGGCGAGCTTGCCACTGCCGATATCCGCTTCGATACGCTCCAGCGCGCGGCGCGCGGCGACGATCTGCAGCGAAAGCGCCAGCGCCCACGCGTGCGCCAGGCGCAAGCGCACGCGGCCTTCGAACGCGGCGTCCGGCAGGCGCGCGATCCAGTTGAGCACGGTGCGCACGTCGCTCGCCGCGATGAGTTCCATGGCGCAGGACTCGACCCAGTCGGCGGCCTGTCCCACTTCGCCCGCCGCGAGCGCATGACGCACCGCCTCCGGCCACAGGCCCGCCGCGCCCAGCCAGCGCGCCGCCGCACGATGCAATGCGGGCAAGGCCTCGGGTCTGCGCACCTGCAACTCGTCGCGCAGGTACTGCGAGAACAGCGCGTGATAGCGGAACCACTGCGCCTCGCCGTCGAGCGCCTTCACGAAGAGATTGCGCGCGCTGAGCCATTCGAGCATGGCGTGGGCGTCGTCGCGGCCCGTGAGCGCATTGCACAGCGCGGGCGTCATGCGTTCGAGCACGGCAGTCGCCAGCAGGAATTCGCGCACGGGCTGCGGCAGGACGTGCATGACGTTTTCGTTCATGTATGCCGCGATACCGCCGCGCGCCTGGGCGATGCGACGCACAACCTGCGCCGCATCCACATCGTCGCGCAAGGCCAGCGCCGCCAGTTGCAGGCCCGACACCCAGCCTTCGGTCGCACCGACCAGCGCTTCGAGATCCGCAAGCGCGAGTTCCTTGCCCGCCACGCGCCGCACGAATTCGGCGGCTTCGCTGCGCGTGAAGCGCAACATGTCGGCGTCGAGCCAGACGAGCTGATCGCGCGAAGCGAAATAGCTAAGCGGCAGCGCGGGCGTCGAGCGGCAGCCCAGCACGACATGCAGGTGATCGGGCGCATGGCGCAGGAGGCTGAACAGCGCCTCGTGGATCGCGGGTGCTTCGAGACGGTCGACATCGTCGAGAAAGAGATAGAGCGGCGTGTCGACGGCGGCGAGTTCGTTGAGCAGTTCCGCGAAGGCGACGTGGATCGGCAGCACGGCGCGCTCGCGCAATTGCTGCTGGGCGCGCGCGCCCACGCCGCCGCTCGCTTCCACCACCGCGGCGATCAGGTAGGCCGCGAAGGTGGACGGCTCGTCGTCCTCGTCGTCGAAGCTCACCCAGGCGGCCTGTGCGCCCTGCGCCAGCAGCGCGGCGCGCCATTCGGCCAGCAAGGTGGACTTGCCGTAACCCGCCGGTGCGCACACCACCGTGAGCCTGCGCTCGCGGCCCGCGCGCAGACGTTCGAGCGGCGCGGCGCGCGTCACCTGCTCGCGCGCATGCGCGGGCGCAAGCTTGGTGTGGATCAGCGCGGCGGCCGCGCCGTCTGTGCTCGCGCCACGGCGGCGCCTGTCGGGGCGTGGATTCATCGGCGCGGTTGGCTCCTGAGCGGCAACACGGCCACGCTGGGCGTGACGCGCACGAGCCGCTCGATCTCCTGTTCCTCGGTAGACAGCGCGGGCGCGAGCGTCGCGCGCAGATGCTCGACGAAGGTGCGGATGCGCGCATCGACATAGACGCGCGACACATAGACCGCGTAGACGTTGAGCGTCTGCAGGCGGTACTCCGGCAGCACGCGCACAAGCGTGCCCGCCCGTAGATCGTCGATCACCGAGTATATGGCGAGCGACCCGATGCCGCTGCCCGCGCGCAAGGCGACGGCCAGCGCCTCGGGTTCGTTGATCTGCAACGCGGGTTCGCCGAGCGCATGCACCGATTCGCCGTCCGGCCCTTGCAGGCGCCACTCGTGCGCGGGCGCGGCGGGCGTATCGAGGCCGACGCAGGCGTGCCGCGCGAGATCGGCAGGCGTGCGCGGCACGCCGTGGCGCGCGAGCCATGCGGGCGACGCCACCAGCACGCTGTAGCTCACGCCGATCTGCTGGGCGATATAGCCCGAATCGGGCAAGGACGCGGCGCTGAGCACGGAAACGTCATAGCCCTCCTCGACCAGATTGGGCAGACGCTGCGAGAGCGTGAGTTCGACGCCGACATCGGCGTAAAGCTCGCGATAGGCCACGACCGACGCCGTCACGTGGCGCTGCGCAAGCCCCGGCATCGCATGCACGCGCAGCCGCCCGTAGGGCCGCACGAGCGCATTGCGCGCCTCGGCGTTGGCCTCGTCGACATCGCCGAGGATCGGCCGCACGCGCTCGAAGTAGCGCCGCCCGCTCTCGGTGAGCGCAAGGTGACGCGTCGTGCGTTGCAGCAGCCGCGTCTCCAGGTAGTCTTCGAGCTGGGAAATCGCGCGGGACACCATGCCCGTCGAAGTATCCATGCGCTTCGCAGCTGCCGTGAAACTGCCGGCCTCCACGACGCGCACGAAAGTACGCATGTTTTCGAGCATGTCCATCATGATCCGCGGGTTGTGCAAGGCGGCGCGCCGCCATCGGAACAGGCATTATCGGCGCGGCGGGGCTGCCGGATCAGCCCCCCGCTTAGGGGGCTGGCGCGTTGTTTTCGTGTCCTGATAGCGTTCGCGCAACGCGCGCTTGTTGATCTTGCCGACGCTGGTGCGCTCCAGGCTCTCCACGATCAGCAGCCGCTCGGGCACGGCATAGCGCGAGATCAGGCCGCGTTCGGCGACGCGCTTGATATGCGCCTGCAACTGCGCGGGCGTGACGCTTTCATGGCCCTCGGCGAGCACGACCAGCGCAAGCGGCCGCTCGCCCCAGCGCGCGTCCTGTACGCCGATCACCGCCGCCTCGCGCACGCCGGGATGCGTCGAAAGCAGGTTCTCCAGTTCCAGCGACGACACCCATTCGCCGCCCGTCTTGATGACGTCCTTGATGCGGTCGGTGATCTGCAGATAGCCGTCGGCGTCGATCACGCCGATGTCGTTCGTATGCAGATAGCCGCCCGCCCAGAGCGCGGCGCTGGCCTGCGCGTCGCCCAGATAGCCTTGCGTGGCCCACGGCGCGCGCACGACGACCTCGCCCGCCGATTTGCCGTCGCGCGGCACGTCGCGCATATGCTCGTCGACGATGCGCAGGTCGACGAGCGGCAACGGCATGCCCGCGCGCGTGCGCACGCCGACGTCGCCAGGCTGCCCGGTCTCGCCGCGCGCCTGGGCGAGCGTGAGTAGCGGACACGTCTCAGACATGCCGTAACCGGTGTACACGTCGATGCCACGCTCGCGCGCGGCCCGCGTCAGGCCTTCCGAAAGCGGCGAGCCGCCCACGATCACCTTCCAGCGCGACAGGTCGAGCGCCGCGCCCGCCGGACAGGCCAGCAGCATGTCCAGCAGCGTCGGCACGCAATGCGAGAACGTGACGGCCTCGCGCTCGATCAGGCGCAGCAGGTTTTCTGGCGTGTAGCGGCCCGGATAGACCTGCTTGAGCCCCATCGCGGTGGCAATATAAGGCATGCCCCAGGCGTGCACATGGAACATCGGCGTGATCGGCATATAGACGTCTTCGCGATGCACGCGGCCCTGCTCGCGCGCACTGCCGAGCGCGGCCATCCCCGCAAGCGTATGCAGCACGAGCTGGCGATGGCTGAACGACACCCCCTTGGGCAGCCCGGTCGTCCCCGTGGTGTAGAACGTGGTCGCGCGGGTGTGCTCGTCGAAGTCGGGGAATGCGTAGTCGGGGCAACTGGCGCGCATCAGCGCTTCGTATTCGCCGTGGAACGCTGCGGGATGCGTGGCGGGATGCGTGGCGGGATGCGCGGCGTCTTCGGCGTCGTCGCCAATCAGGATGAACGTGCGCACCGTCGTGAGTCTGGGACGCAGGCTCTCCAGCATCGGCAGGAAGTCCCGGTGTACGAGCAGAACCTTCGCCGCCGAATGATTGAGCGTATAGAGCACCTGATCGGGTGAAAGCCGCACATTCACGGTCATCAGCACCGCGCCCATCATCGGCACGGCGAAATAGCATTCGAGGTAGCGATGACTGTCCCAGTCCATCACGGCCACGGTGTCGCCCGCACTCGCACCCGCATCGGCCAGTGCACTGGCCAGTTGCCCGAGGCGGTGCCTGAAATCCCAGTAGGTGTAGCGCACCGCGTCGCCATAGACGATCTGCTGCTCCGGGCAGGTCGCGAGCGTCGTGTGCAGCAACTGCTTGATGAGGAGCGGATAGGCATACGCCGTGTCGGCGTGGTTCGTCGTGTTCCCTGCGTGTTCTTTAGTCATGCCAATCTCTTCGATAGACGTTCGCGAATCGGATGCAACAGGCTAGCGAAGCGCCTCGGCGGATTCAGCCCCCTGATTGGGGGGCTGCGCCGTAACGGGCGTGGACGCGCGTGCACGCGCATTCGCACGCCGCGTGCAACGATGATTTCCTTGCGACGAGGTATTCGGTGCAACTCGCCGCCCTACAATCCGCCTGCCTCGACGCAAGCGGGTTGCACGTTGTTCCCGCGCCTCGCGTCGCAACTTTTTTTGAGGATGTTCCGATGTCGCAATCGCCGATCGTCAATCGCCGCGTGGTGCTTCATTCGCGCCCGCTGGGCGCGCCCACGCACGACAATTTCCGTCTCCACGAAAGCGCGGTGCCCGCGCCCGGCGACGGCGAAGTGCTGCTGCGCACGCTCTGGCTGTCTCTCGATCCTTATATGCGCACGCGCATGAACCATACGGCCTCCTACGCACCGCCCGTCGCGCTTGGCGACCCGATGGTCGGCGCGACCGTGAGCCGGGTGGTCGATTCGAAACATGCGCAATTCAAGGCCGGCGACCTCGTGCTGGCAAATGCAGGCTGGCAGGACTACGCGCTGGCGCACGGTGGCGCGCTCACGGCGCTCGATGGCATCGCCGAACCGTCGCATGCGTTGAGCGTGCTCGGCATGACCGGCTTCACGGCGTATTGGGGCCTGCTGAAAATCGGCGAGCCGCTGCCCGGCGAAACCGTGGTGGTGGCCTCCGCGAGCGGCGCGGTCGGAGCCGTCGTGGGTCAGATCGCGAGGCTCAAGGGCGCGCGCGTGGTGGGCATTGCGGGCGACGCGGAAAAATGCCGCTACGTCACGGAACAACTAGGTTTCGACGTGTGTCTCGATCGCCGTGCGCCTGACTTCGCTGCGCAACTGGCGCTTGCCTGCCCTGCTGGCATCGACGTCTACTTCGAGAACGTGGGCGGCGAGGTGTTCGACGCGGTACAGCCGTTGCTCAACGTGGGCGCGCGCATTCCGCTGTGCGGCCTGATCTCGCAATACAACGCCGATGGCGCGCCGCCGACGCCCGACATGCTGCCCGGCTTCCTGCAGATGCTGCTGTTCAAACGTATTCGCATGCAGGGTTTCATCATCGGCGATCACTACGCGAGCGGTTTCGACGCCTTCCTGCGCGACATGAGCGCGTGGATCGCAGAGGGCAAAGTCAAGCTCCAGGAAGATATCGTCGATGGGCTCGAACGCGCGCCGGAAGCGTTTCTCGGACTGCTGGCGGGCCGCAACTTCGGCAAGGTCGTCGTGCGCGTCGCGCAGGACTGAGCGAGCCGTTTCATCCGATGTTTTGCCCACCCGTTCGGGGGGCTTTGTGCGCGGCCTGCGATTTCCTACCATGCTCTCTGTGGATCGCGCCGCGCCTCGAAAATTGCCCGGACTCTGCGCTTGGGCGCCCGCCACCACGTCGCCGATTTCGAACCTCCCTTACGTTCCCAAAGCCCTCGATATCCCGTTCAAGGAGATCTCATGACCGCCGCTCAACAGGCGTCCGATCGCGCCCCCTCGCCCGATCACGCCGAACACAACGCATTTTTTCCCTCGCCCTATTCGCTCACGCAGTACACCGCGTCGAAAACCGATTTCGACGGCACGACCTATCCGAACCCCTATAAAGAGGGCAAATGGAAGGTGCTGATGATTGCGACCGACGAGCGCTACATCCTCACGACCAACGGCAAGTTCTTCTCGACGGGCAATCACCCTGTCGAGATGCTGCTGCCGATCCACCACATGGATCAGGCCGGTTTCGAAGTCGATGTCGCCACGCTTTCGGGCAATCCCGCCAAGCTCGAACTCTGGGCCATGCCGAACGAGGATGAGGCCGTGCTGGGCACGTATCGCAAGTATCTGCCGAAGCTCAAGCAACCGCTCAAGCTCGCGGACGTGCTGGAAAAGAGCCTTGGCGAGGATTCGCCGTATATCGCCGTGTTCGTGCCGGGCGGCCATGGCGTGCTCGCGGGCATTCCGTACAGCACGGAGGTCAAGCAGGTGCTCAAATGGGCGATGGATCACGACAAGTACATCGTCACGCTCTGCCACGGCCCCGCGTGTCTTCTCGCCGCCGCCGTGGACGAAGACCCGGCGGACTATCCGTTCAAGGGTTACGAGATCTGCGTGTTTCCCGACTCGCTGGACACAGGGGCGAATCAGGAGATCGGCTATATGCCGGGACTGCTGCCGTGGCTCGTGGGCGAGAGCCTCGAAAAACTCGGCGTAAAAGTGCTGAATCGCGGCATCGACGGGCGCTGCCATACCGACCGCAAGCTCATCACCGGCGATAGTCCGCTGGCGTCGCACAACCTCGGCAAGCTGGCCGCCGCAGCGTTGTTGAAGGAAGTGGGCCTGTAAAAGCACGCACCGTGCGAGCGCGCCCGCTGTTTTTTGCGGGCGCGCTCGCGTTGCGCTTGTTTTGCGCTCCTGTTGCGCTTACTGCGATGCTGCCGCGCGCGTGGTCAGCACGATCTTGCCGATGTGCTTGCCCGAATCCATCAGCGTGTGCGCATCGCGCGCATCCTCCAGCGCGAACTGGCGATAGATCATCGGCTTCACGCTGCCGCTGCGAATATGCGGCCAGATGTGCGTTTCGAGTTCGTGAATGATCTCGGCCTTCTCTTCATGCGTGCGCGAACGCAGTGTCGAGCCGATATGCGTGAGCCGCTTGGTGAGCATCGGGAACAGGTCGACCTGCGTGGCTGGCCCCTTGATGACGCCAATCTGCACGATGCGCCCGTTCACGGCCGCCGCTGCGAAATTGCGCGCGACGTAATCGCCCGCGATGATGTCGACGATCACATCGGCGCCCTTGCCTTCGGTGAAGGCCAGCGTTTCGGCGACAAAATCGCTGTGGCGGTAATCAATCGCGAGATCCGCGCCCAGTGCAAGACTCGCCTCGCGCTGCTCGTCGGAACCGACCGTCGTGATGATGCGGCCCGCGCCCAGGGCCTTCGCGAACATCGTCGCCGCCGTGCCGATGCCTGAAGCACCGCCGTGAATCAGCACGGTCTCGCCTTTCGCGAGCTTGCCGCGCTGGAACATGTTGAGCCAGACCGTCATGAAGGTCTCGGGCATGGCGGCGGCTTCCACGAGACTCAATCCCTGCGGAATGAAAAGCGTGTTCGATTCGTGCGCCGTCGCGTATTCGGCATAGCCGCCGCCGGGCACCAGCGCGCAGACGCGGTCGCCCAGCACGAAGCGCGTGACGCCCGCACCGAGCGCGACCACTTCACCCGCTATTTCCAGGCCCGGCAGGTCGGATGCGCCCGGCGGCGGATCGTAAAGCCCCTTGCGTTGAAACACGTCCGGGCCGTTGACGCCTGCCGCGTGAATGCGGATCAGAACCTCGCCGGGGCCAGGCGTCGGCACGGCGCGCACCGTGGGCGCCAGCACTTCCGGGCCGCCCGGCTGCGTAATCTCGACTGCCGACATGGTCGGCGGAACGTTGTGTGCATTGTGTGCTGCATTCGACATCGATTCATCCTCGTAAGCTCGATCGACGGGCGTGGGAACCGGAAGGTTCGTTGAACTGCACGCCTCTGATCTGCAGACGAGTATAGTTTTCGAGGTCTCGCGTGCCACGCAGCAAATTGCTGACGCAGTGATGCAAAATTGCATCAGCATGGAATGGAGCCATCATGAACTGGGACGACGCCCGCATCTTTCTCGCGATCCATCGCGAAGGCACCTTGCGCGCCGCTGCGCGCACGCTCAATCTCGACCAGGCAACGGTGGGACGGCGACTCGCGACGCTAGAACAGGGCCTGGCCGCAGCGCTGTTCGTGCGCACGTCGAAGGGCTATACGCTCACGCCTGCGGGCCAGATTGCCGTGCAGCACGCCGAAAGCATGGAGCGCGCGGCCCACGACCTGACGCGGCAGACGCAAGGGCTCGACAAGCGGCTCGCGGGCGACGTCAAGCTCACGACGACCGACGCGCTCGCGCTCGAATTCGTAGTGCCCGCGATCGAGCGCCTGCACGCGAAGCACCCGGACGTATGCGTGCACCTGAGCACCTCGACGAAACTGCTTAACCTCGCCAAGCGCGAAGCGGATATCGCGGTCAGGACGGTGCGCCCCGGCAATCCCGGTCTGGTTGCGCGGCAACTGGCCAGCTGGGAAATGGGGCTGTTCGCATCGAAGGCCTACTTGGATCGATACGGCGAGCCGGAGCCAGGCCAGGCCTTTGCGGGACACGATCTGGTGGTGTATCAGCCTTATATCGATGCGGCGCGCGTGCCGACGCTGGCAGGAGAGCCGCTTCACGCCGGACGCATCGTTGCCCGCTTCGATTCGAACCTGAGCGCGCGCGCGGCCATCAAGGCCGGTATGGGCCTGGGCGAGATACCCGAAAGCATGGGCGTGAGCGATGGCCTTATCCGCATCTGGCCGACACGCAGGCGTGCGTTGCCTTATGAAGTGTGGCTCGTCACGCACGAAGACTTGCGCCGTACGGCGCGCATTCGCGCCACCATCGACGAGATCGTGCAATCGTTCGAGCGGCGCGTTTGAGGACTTTGCGGAACGGTCGTTTAGACGCTGCCCGCTTTTTCGATCACGAGTATGCGGGCCTCGCCCAGCGGGTGCGCGACATGCTCCGTGCCGACCGAGGCATAGAACACGTCGCCGGTTTCCAGCACGGTTTGTTGCTCGACGCCCGCTTCGCGGTAACGCATCTCCACACGTCCATCGAGCACGGCGAAGACTTCCTCGCCGTCGTTCACGTGCCATTTGTAGGGCTGGTCTGTCCAGTGCAGGCGCGTGGTGATGCCGCCCATATTGGCGATGTCGAGCGCGCCCCAGGCGCGCCCGGCGGTGAAGGTCTTGCTGCGGATGATTTTCATGGCGAATGGAGCAAAGCGGGATCGGCGAAACGGGCGCTATCGAATGTGTCAGGCGCCTATTGTCGACCCACGCTCTACCGCCCGTCCAGCCCGGCGGGATATCCGCGCTTGCGTCAAGGCCTTTCCAGCATCGCCATCGCGCGCACGATCACCAGCAGCACCGAGAGACTCACGCCGCTCGTCGCGCGCAGTTCCGTGAGCAGGTGCGCGTAGCGCTCCAGCGCCGCCTCGTGCTGGCCGCACCACGCGTCCACCAGCGCCTGAGGGTCGGCCGTCTCGGGCGCGTCGGCCAGCACGCTCATCGTCAGTGCGCGCTTGAGCCGGCCGATTTCCGCGAGCGCCGCCGCGCGCGCCATCGTGTCCCAGTGCGTCGGCGTTGGCAGCGCGGCCGCGCGTTCGCTGATCCAGCCGTAGTTCAGGCGCGTGCCCAGCGCGAAATACACCGCCGCGACCCATTCGAGCGGCCGCTCGCACGCCGCCGCCACATCGGCGATATCGAGCAGCGCGACCGACAGCTCGCCGCTCGCCACCCGCACCGCCAACGCGCTTTCCACGCCCGCGTTCACCAACGCCGCCTGACGCGCCGCCAGGGCTTCGAGATCCGCCGCGGGTAACAGCGTCGGCAACTGCGGCGCGAGCCGCTGCGCCGCGTCGCGGCAGCGCGCGATCAGCGTATTGACGCCCACGCCGTCCACTGCGCCCGCCTGCAAGTGGCGCAGGAACCAGAGCGCCGCGCGTTCCAGCAGCCGCGCGACATCGACGAACATGCTTGCCTGCACGTCGTCGGGCACCCGGTTGTCGAGCGCGTCGATATCGCGCCAGACATCGTCGAGACCGAACACGTCGCGCGCCATGATGCAGGCGCGCACGATCTCGCCGGGGCGCGCGTCGGTCTCTTCCATCAGGCGATGCACGAACGCACAACCCACGCGGTTCACGAGCGCGTTCGTCAGGTGCGTGGCGAGGATCTCGCGGCGCAGCGGGTGGCGCTGCATGGGCGCAATGAAGCGCTCCTGCAACGGCACGGGAAAGTAGTCGATCAACAGCGCTGCGACGAGCGGATCTTCCGGCACATCCGAAGCGAGCAGCGCGTCGTAGAGCCACATCTTGCTATAGGCGAGCAGCACGGCGCGTTCGGGCGACGTGAAGCCGAGTTTCGCGGCCTGACGCTCGGCCACCTGGTCGTCGGTCGGCAGGAACTCGATCACGCGATTCAGGCGGCCCGCGCGTTCGAGCCAGCGCATCAGGCGTGTTTCGGCATCGAACAATTCGGCGCTATAGCGGCCCGCAATCGACAGCGCCTGGGTCTGGTAGTAATTGTCGCGCAGCACCAGCAGGCCGACTTCATCGGTCATTTCCGCGAGCAGCGTGTTGCGCTGCTTCGTGGTCATTTCGCCATCGGCCACCACGAGGCCCAGCAGGATCTTGATGTTAACTTCGTGATCCGAACAATCCACGCCCGCCGAGTTGTCGATGGCATCGGTATTGATACGCCCGCCGTTCTGCGCGAACTCGATGCGGCCGTATTGCGTGACGCCCAGGTTGCCGCCCTCGCCCACCACCTTGCAGCGTAGATCCGCACCGTTGACGCGCACGGCGTCGTTGGCGCGGTCGCCCACCTGCGCGTTGGTTTCATGCGCCGCTTTCACATAGGTGCCAATGCCGCCGTTGTAAAGCAGGTCGACGGGCGCCTGCAGGATCGCGCGGATCAGTTCGCTGGGCGTGAGCGCCGCCGCATCGATGCCGAGCACCGACTGCACGGCGGGCGACAGCGGAATGGTCTTGACGGTGCGCGCGAACACGCCGCCGCCCGCCGAGATCGCCGCGGGATCGTAGTCGGCCCAACTGGAGCGGTCGAGCGCGAACAGGCGGCTGCGCTCCGCGAAGCTCACGGCCGTATCGGGATTCGGGTCGAGAAAGATATGGCGATGATCGAACGCGGCCAGCAGCCTGATATGCGGCGAGAGCAACATGCCGTTGCCGAACACGTCACCCGACATGTCGCCCACGCCCACCACGGTGAAATCGCTCGCCTGGGTGTCGACGCCCATTTCGCGGAAGTGGCGCTTGACCGATTCCCACGCGCCGCGCGCCGTGATCGCCATTTTCTTGTGGTCATAGCCGACCGAGCCGCCCGAGGCGAACGCATCGTCGAGCCAGAAACCGTATTCCTGCGAAATGGCGTTGGCGTAGTCGGAGAACGTGGCTGTGCCCTTGTCTGCCGCAACCACCAGATAGGGGTCGTCGGGATCGTGGCGCACGACGTCGGGCGGCGGCACCACCACGTTGCCTTCGAGGTTGTCGGTGAGGTCGAGCAAGCCGCGCAGGAAGGTCTGGTAGCAGGCGATGCCTTCGCGCATCCACGCCTCGCGATCCGTCATCGGTGGCGGATTCTTGACGACAAAGCCGCCCTTCGACCCCACCGGCACGATCACGACGTTCTTCACCATCTGCGCCTTCATGAGGCCCAGCACTTCAGTGCGGAAGTCCTCGCGCCGATCCGACCAGCGCAGGCCGCCGCGCGCCACGCGTCCGCCGCGCAGGTGCACGCCCTCCACACGCGGCGAATAGACCCAGATCTCGAACATCGGCTTGGGCTCGGGCAGGCCCGGCACCTGCGACGGGTCGAACTTGAACGAGAGCGCGGGCAGCGGCGCGCCGTCGGCATCGCGGCGGAAATAGTTGCTGCGCTGCGTCGCGTTGATAACGCCGAGGAACTGGCGCAGGATGCGATCCTCGTCGAGATTGGGCACCTGGTCGAGCGCGGCTTCAATCGCCTTGAGCGCCAGTTCCATGCGCGCCGTGCGCGCGGCCGTCACCACAGTGCCGTCGCCAGCACGCGGATCGAACCGGATCAGGAACAGTTCGACCAGTTGCCGCGCGATGGCGGGGTTGCCCGTGAGCGCGCGCTCGATATAGGCATCGCTGAAGGTGGAGCCCACCTGGCGCAGATATTTGGCGTAGGCGCGCAGGATCGTGACTTCGCGGGCGCCCAGGTACGCGCGCAGTACGAGGCGGTTGAAATCGTCGTTCTCGATGCGGGCCGTCCAGACCGCTTCGAACGCGTCTTCGAACAGGTCTTTGACGCGCTCGATATCGAATTCGGCGTCGTCGGCCAGTTCGAGGCCGAAATCGTGAACCCACGCGGGCTCGCAGCCTGGCACCTGAATCACGTAAGGCCGCTCTTCGTCCACGCGCACGCCAAGATGCTCCAGCATCGGCAGGCTGCGCGAAAGCGCGATGGCGTCGCCCGCGCAATAGACCTTGAATCGAAACGCGCGCGGGCCGGCCTCGATAGGTCGGTAGAGATTCATGGCGATGCGCCGCGTGCCCTGCACGCGCTCGATCAGCTCGATGTCGCGCACCGCCGTGCGCGCCGGGTAATCGTCGCGATATCCGGCGGGGAACGAATCGGCGTAGCGGTGCAGCAGGCGCGTGCCCTGCTCTTCGCCGAATGCGTCGAGCAGCGCATCGGCGAGATCGTCCTGCCAGCGGCGCGTGACCTGCACGAGCCGCGCTTCCAGTTCGCGCGTATCGACTTCGGGCATCTCGCCCGACTTGATATGGACGACGAAATGAATACGTGCGAGTGTCGATTCGGAAAGCAGCGGTGTGAACTCGACCGATTCGCCGTTAAACGCTTCGCGCAGCAAATGGGCGATCTTGCGTCGCAAATCGGTGTTGTATTTGTCGCGCGCCACGTAGACGAGGCACGACACGAAGCGGCCAAACCGGTCGCGCCGCACAAATAGCCGCGTGCGCTGGTGCTCCTGCAGACGCAGCACGCCAAGCGCGATATCGTAGAGTTCGTCTTCGCTGGCCTGGAACAGTTCGTCGCGCGGCCAGGTTTCCAGCACGGTGACGAGCGACTTGCCCAGGTGGCCCTTCGGCAGGAAGCCCGCGCGCCGCACGATGTTCGCGCATTTACGGCGCACGATCGGGATTTCGCTGATCGAGTCCATGTAGACCGTCGAGGTGTACAGCCCCACGAAGCGGCGCTCGCCGCACACCTTGCCGTCCGGCCCGACCAGCTTGATCCCCACGTAGTCCAGATACCCGGGCCGATGCACGGTGGCGCGGGAATTCGCCTTGGTCAGGAAGATCGGCCATGCCCCCGAGATGATCTCGGTCGCGGCGGGCGGCAGCGGCGTGACGTCGGGCACGCCGGGCGCACGCAGCGATTCGCGCAGGATGCCGAGTCCCGAGCCCTCCACGCCGCGCAGGCCAAAGCCGCCGTCGTGTTCGACCAGTGCGTAGTCGCGCTGGCCGAGGAAAGTGAAATGATCGGCCACCATCCATTCGAGGAAGGCGCGCGATTCGATGTCTTCCGCGCTGCTCTCGCGCGCTATCATGGTCTTGATGGTCTCGCGCGCGACCTCCACGATCTTCGGCCAGTCCTCGACCGAGGCGCGCACGTCGCCAAGCACTTTAGCGATATCGTGGCGCAGCTCGTCGAGCTTTGCTGCGTCGCCACATCGATCGATTTCGAAGTGGATGAACGAAGCGAGTTGCGACTGGCCGTCGTCGGCGCCCGCGCCGCCCACGTCGACGCGCGTGATCGCGCCGTCCGGGCCGCGCCAGATGCGAAACACCGGGTGCATGGCCGAATGCAGCGCGAGCCCGAGCTTGTTGACGGCCATCGACACCGAGTCGACGAGGAACGGCATGTCATCGTTTACGATCTCGACGACGGTGTGATCGGAATGCCAGCCGTGCTGTTCGAGAATCGGGTTATAGACCCGCATGCGTTCCGTGCCGGGCACGAAGCGCTGCGCGGTCTGCCAGTGCGCCATCGCGGCGCCGTAGAGGTCGGCGATCGAGCGGCTGCGCAAGTCCTCGGCATCGACGAAATCGTAGTAATGACGCAGGAAAGGCTCGACGATCTGGAAGGTCGATTCGGGCAGTCGCGCACGCGCGAATTCCACGAGATCGGAGAGCAGATGGGCGACGAATTCCTCGTTCCTCGCTTGCATGGCGGGCTCCTGGGCGGAAGGCCATCGACTGCTATCGGCAGGGAGTTCATTATGCACCGCCACGGTGATCGAACGATGACTGCGTGCGCAGGGGTTTTCGCCAGACGGTATTAACCCGCATGCGGCATCCGTACAACGCCCCCTGGCCGCATGGCCAACGGCGATGAGAGGCCGCCAGGCCTTCTGCTAGAATCGATCGAACTGTAACGATAGCGTTACCAGATATCGCCTTGGTCTCGCTGCACACTCCTTCATCCAGGTTCGTCGCATGACCAAGCAAAATCCCACGCTTGCCGATGTTGCCGAGCGCGCCGGTGTATCGCAGATGACGGCCTCGCGCGCGCTCAACGGGCGCACCGGTGTCTCGCGCGAAACCCGCGACGAGGTGCTGCGTATCGCCGCCGACATCGGTTATGTCGTCAATCGCACGGCGCAGAAGCTCTCGGGCGGTCGCAACGGCATCATCGGCATCATGACGCCCACGCTCGACACGCAGTTCTCCAACGAACTGATCCTGGGCGCAAGCCGCGCGGCGCGCGCAGCGGGCTGCGAAGTGCTCGTCTACACCGTCTCCGACGACAGCCATTCGCACGAAGAACTCATCAAGCTCGTGCGCCAGTTTTCCGACGGCCTGCTGGTGATCCTGCCGCGCGAGACGATGAACCTCGACGCGCTGGCCGCTGCACGCGTGCCCGTGGTGGTGATCGACCAGCGCGGCACGCTCAACCGCTTTCCTTCCGTGTCCGTGGATAACTACGGCGGCGCATGCATGGCCGTCGAGCACCTGGTTTCGCTCGGTCACCAGCGCATTGCGTTTCTGGGCAGCGACGAGGCCATCGAAGGCGTGCGCGACCGGCAACGCGGCTATCACGACACGCTCGCGCGCCACGGCCTCGCGCGCGACCCGGCACTGGTCGCAAGCAGCGATCTCTCGCAGATGACGGTCTTTGAATTGGCGTCGAACCTGCTGAAGTCGCCGGAGCCGCCTACGGCGATTTTTGCGGCCAACGACCAGAGCGCATTCGGCGCAATCGCAGCGGTGCGCGAAGCGGGCCTGCGCGTACCCGACGATATTTCCGTGGTGGGGTTCGACGATATTCCGATGGCCGCGCAGTTTCATCCCGCGTTGACGACCGTGCGTCAGCCGTTCCAGCAGATGTCGAGTTCGGCTGTGAATGCGCTGCTTGCGCAGATCGAGGGCAGCGACGCGCTCGCCCAGCGCACGACCTTCCCCGCCGAACTCGTCGTGCGCCAGAGCGCGGCGCAAGTGCAACAAGCGCAACAAGCCCCGCAAGCGTCCCAGGCTGCGCCGCGCAAGGCGACGCGTTCGCGCGCAAAGGCTTGAGCAGGATTCCGAAGCGAATCTGCGCGGCGCCCTTACCAGATCGTGTCGATATGCGTGAGTGCACGCACGCGCGCATCGGGGGTGACGAGCGGCACGCCCAGCGTGCGGGCGGTTGCGGCGACAATCCGCTGCGGCGGCGGCAATTGCGGCGACAGGGTCGTGGCGCGCACCGCGATTGCCGTATCCACGGGCACCATCCGCACGCCCTCCAGCGACGCAAGCGTGGCGAGCCAGCGCCGCGTGTCCATCGACAGTGCGAGCCGCCCGTTTTCCACGAACTGCGCGACTTCCAGCACGCTGATGGTGGAAATCAGGACTTCGGATTCTTCCAGTGCGTTGTCTATCGCGTTGCGTGCGGGCTCGCTCAACGCTTGATCGCCGCGCAGCCAGTAGACCAGCGCGCAGGTGTCCAGGGCGACCATGAGCGGACGCTATTCGTGGCTTGCCGGGATGAAACGCCCGTCCGCGCCTTCGATATCGCAATGCACGATGGAAGCGCGCAGCGAATCGAGCGGACTCTTGCGTTTGGCGCGATACGGCCGGATTTCGATGGTCGGTTGCCCGCGGTCGGTCACCACCACGCTTTCGCCGAGCAGTTCGACCTGGCGGAACAGTTCGCAGGCCTTGGCCTTGAACATCGCTTTGGACACACGCTTTTCCATTGAAGGCTCTCCACCTTGCCGGCGCGCTTAATTATGGTTGCTTCGGCACGATCCGCCGCACGCCTTGAACGTTATCGCTAACGTTCTCAAGATAGCACGCCAGTACGGCACGCTTCAAGCACGCCCGGACAGGGGTATTCCCGATGCGCGCAGCGTGCGGGAAAAGCAGGAAAGACGAAGAAAAAAGGGACGCCGGCGCGTCAGGGCTGGAGGAGAACGACCACGCCGGCGCGGCGCGGGCCAAGTCTGGCCGCGCCTGTCCATGGGGACTTTCAGCTTGCATCCGTGCTGCCCGAATCAGAACAGATGCATCACGCCCGCAAATACGCCGAACTGGCCTTGTCCATAGTTGGGGTTGCCGTTCGCCGACGATCCCGTCGCCGGGTCGTAGTCGTTGTTGCCGTATGAGCCGTTGCCCAGGTTGATGTTCGACGTCGAACTGTTGTGCACGTAGCCCGCTTCCGTGTAGAGGAAGGTGCGCTTGGAGAGGTTGTACGTGCCGCCCAGCGTGTAGAGCGTGGCGTTGCCGTTGCCGTGGTTGGCGTTGGCGTGGAAGACCGCCGCCGTGATCGCGGCGGCGGCGTTGACCTGCCAGGCTGCGCCGACCCATTCGTGATCCACGGCGGTCGGTGCGGAGACGCCGTTGGGCTGCGAGGCGTCGGTCACGCCCACGCTTGCGTTGGTGGCGTTCGGCGCGCTCAGGTGCTGGTAGCCCGCGTAGAACTTGACCGGCCCGAACACGAGCGTGCCGCCCGCAAGGATCGAGCGCGAGTGCTGGTAGACGTCGTTGAAGGTGCCATCCGCGCCGCGCACTTCGTCGTAGATCACGCGAAAATCGCCCAGCCCATAGGAGTAGACAGCTTCGATGCCGTCCGTGCGGCCCTGGCCGGTGGGCGTGGCCGCTGCATTCCATTTGGTGTTGTTGGTCAGCGCATACTGGCCGCGCATCTGGAAGCCGTTCCAGGCCGGCGTCTGGTATTCGAAGCCGTTTGCGGCGCTCGCCCAGTTGCGCCCGCGCACGAGCGTCGCGATGGCATAGCGCTGCATCAGTTGCGGATCCGCGCCCCAGCTGTCCTGCGAGATTTCGCCCGCCCCCAGGTTGCCCATCTTGAAGGTGCCGTAGCGGTCGTTGTCGAAGCCCACGATGGCGTGACGGCCGAACAGCGCGCCCGCCGACTGGCCGTTCTGCGTATTCAACTGCCCTTCCAGCTTGAAGATGGCCTTGGTGCCGCCACCCAGGTCTTCCGCGCCTTCCAGCCCGAACCACGAGCAGCCCCAGTCGCCGCTTTCCGCGCTGACCTGGTGCTTGTTGCCCGGCAGGCCGGTTTCATACTGAATGCCGTTGTCGATACGGCCATACAGCGTGACCTGGCTTTGCGCGTGAGCGGCGGTCGATGCCGAGGCCAGCACCGCAAGGCCAATAAGCGTCCTTTTCATCAGGGTTCCTATGTTTTTTCGTCTGTCTCCAAACCACGTCCCGGCTGCGTGGGGCTTGCCGGCGCAGCAACCTGAAATGCCTGGGGCACTTCGGGAGCCGATTATAGGAACGTGCCTGCGCGCTTTGGCGGGTTCGCGCGCCAGGGAAAATGCGCCCCGTCTCTAACGTTGTTTCCACTCGCCATTTACGCTAGCGCTAACGTTATGACTATCTGAAATGGTCAAAACTGCGTGTGAGCCAGGTGCTTGTGTAAGGTGTGGGGCAACCCAGGCGCCAGTGATCGCGTTCCGTCCCTGTCCTGCGGGCTGACCGGCCAGGCGGTCGATCAATCGCGCCGCAAGGCGGAACCAGGCGGTGTAGCGTGTACGCGACGCGCGCGGAAGCTGGCAAAAGTCGGGAAACCCCGTCTGGGAGGACTCGCTCCTTAGGCACGTAATCTGCGGGAGGCATGCTATGACTTTCAACACGCCAATCGAAAACCTCGGGCGAAAAGGAAACTCCGGGATGGAAAAAGACCTGGATTTGCCGCGCCGCGGCCGCACCGCCATCTGGCTGGGCCTGGCCGGTGTGCCGCTCATCTGGCTGCTGCACCTGGCGTTGTGCGTGACGCTTGTCTCCAACGCCTGCAATGACTTCGAGCGTAACGGCGCGCTGACCTGGCCCCAGGTCGAGCGGATCGTCGATGGCGCATCGCTGGTCGCCATGGTGGCCTGCGCCGTGATGGCCGTGGCGGCGGCGCGCGCGTGGCGCATCATCGCCACCCAGGTACAAGGCAAGCGCGATCCTGCCCGCTTTATCGCGTGGTGCGGCGCGACGGCGGCGGTCGCTTTTACCGTGGGCCTGGCCTTTTCCTCCTGCCTGCTGATCGTCGTGCCGATCGACCGGCTTTGCGCGACTTTCCACTGACTTTTCAAAAGATGCTGCGTTTCGGCCCCTTGCGCGTAAGGGGTCGAACCATGTTTACACGAAGATTTCGATTTGCCATGCGAAGTGACTGCATCTCGCCCAATTGACTTGCGCGTCCCACCCGTAAAGTCACAGGTGTCAGGGAGCCCATAGCGAGCGCGCCCTGGTTTCAGGGAGAGAGCAGTGAATTCAATTAGTCATCCGATCTATCTGGCAATCGGCGCATTGCTGGCGAGCGCAGCCATCGGCCATGCCGAGGCGCAGGAAATCTATGTCACGGGCGGCACGCTGGGCGCGGGCCTGGGCGGCGCGCTCAATCTGAGCCCGCATTTTGGCATTCATGCCGATGCAGAAGGCTTCGGCCTGAGCCACACCGTCACCGTCGACGACAACCGTTATGACGGTCGCCTCACGCTTGCGCAAGGCGGCACGTATCTAGACCTGTTCCCGTTCGCATCGAACCAGTTCCGGCTCACGGCCGGCGCGCTGTTCAATGGCGATTCGTTGAGCGCAAAGCTTCAGCCCAACGCGCAGGGCAACTACAACATCGGCGGCCAGACCGTGCCGGCGCTCGGGCCTGCACCGTCCGCAAAAGTGACGCTGCCGCATGTGATGCCGTATATCGGCATTGGTTATGGCCACAAGAAGCCCGCGCTGGGACTGGGCGTGTCGTTCGACCTGGGCGTGGCGTATGGGCGTCCGCGCGTGGCGTACGACGTGCCGTCGGTGTACGACCCGTTCGTGACCGACCAGAACGTCATCGACGAAGAACAGAAGTTCAGCGACAAGGTGACCCGCTACCACTGGTATCCGGTGGCGCAGGTCGCCCTCACCTATCGCTTCTAGGCCGCGACGTTCAACGCTTGCCGAACACGTCGATCGACGACAGCGCGCGGCCCTGGAAGTCGAACACGGTGTTGTTGTCCCACTGGTCGCCCGCGCCCACCTTCCAGCCGACGTTGGGCGTGGGAATCCATTCGGGTTCCCACCAGAACACGCCCTTGCCGCGCCCGTTCGGGATGCCCCTCACCACGTTCTTGAGCGCGGCGAAGAACTGCGCCTGGCCTTCCGGCGTGGGCGGGAAGTTGAGCGTGCCGGTGTTGGTCATCGAGTTGGGTTCGGAGTCGCCGTCGCTCGTTGTCCACGGGTAGGCGGTTTCCACGACGATGATGTCCTTGCCGTAGCGCGTGGCCAGGTCGTTGGCGTTGTTCTGCAGGTCGTCGAGCGAGCCCTGCCACTGCGGGTAATACGAAAGCCCGATCAGGTCGAAGTTCACGCCACGCTGCACGGCGCTATCGAACCACCAGCGGCTCTTGGCGTTGTCGCCGCCGCTGTCGATATGCAGCATGTGCTGGATGTGCGGATCGACGGACTTCACCGCGTCGTGCGCCGTCTTGAGCAGCGTCGCGAGGTTGTCCCACTGATCGTATTTGCCCAGCGGCCAGAGCATGCCGCCGGTGATCTCGTTGCCCGTCTGCACCCATTCGGGCCGCACGCCCTCTTCGCGCAGCATGCGCAGCACGCGTGAGGTGTAGTCGGACAGCAGTTCGCAGGTCTGCGTGAGATCCTTGCCTGCCCATGCATGCGGCGGATACTGCTTGCCCGGGTCGGCCCACCAGTCGCTGTAGTGGAAGTCGATCAGCACGCGCAGGCCGAGTTCGGCTGCGCGCCGCGCGAGCACGCGCACATGCTTTGCGTTATTGAAACCGGCCGCCGTGCTTTGGTTGGCCGGAAAATAATCAGGATTGCCAGGGTCGTTCCAGACCTTGATACGGATGGCATCCAGGCCATGCCGCTTGAAGATGCGCAGGCAGTCATCGGCCTTGCCGTGATCGTAGAACTTTGCGCCGTTGGCTTCGAGCTCCAATAGCGTCGATAGATCCGCGCCCAACGTCAGGCGTTCGCCGCTGCTGCGCGCATCGCCCGTCAACGCCGATGCCGCGAACGTCGGAGCCGCGCCCGATGCGAGCGCGGTGCAGGCGAGCCAGGACAGCATCTCTCTTCTTTTCATCTGTGCTCCTCCATCGTAGTCGGCGGGCCGCATGGGCGCGGCCCGCAACGCTTTTATCGTTTTCTTCGGCCAGGTCAGGTCAGGCAGGATCGCGCCAGGCGCACACATCGCCGGTGCCCAGCGACGCCTCGCCCAGCACGAATTGCGCATTGGCGGGCGCAGGCGCCGTGGCTCGCGCGTCGCCGAAGTTGAAGGCGAACGTGAGGCCGCCGCGCCGCGCAAGGCGCAGGCCTTCGGGCAAGGCCTGCAGCGCAAGCCCCGCTGCGCGCGCCGCATCGGCCAGCACCGTGCGATGCAGGTCGTGCGTGAGCCACGCCGCCAGGTATTGCACGCGGCCATGCGAGAGCAGCGCGGGCCAACCATCGGCGAATTCGGCCTGCACGCGCGTGCCCTCGTTCGCACGCACGTGGTCGCGCCAATGCAGCGCCGTGCCCTGCACGTCGCCCACGCTGAGCGCGGGGGCAAGCGTGGGCCGCAGCGATTCGACTTCCAGCACCTGGAGCGGCAAGACGCGCTGCAGCGGCCCGGGCGGCAGTGCGCCGGGAATGGCGAAGTCGCGGGTCTTGGAGCCGCTGCGCGGGCCGAACACCCAATGCGCGTCGCTGCGCTCGATCTGCGCGACGAAGGCGTCGTCGATCACGGCAAGCGACGGCACGACCACCAGGCGATACGGCGCAAGATCCGCGTGACGCGACACGATATCGACGTCCAGGCCGTGCTCGCGCAGCGCACGGTAATAGTCGAACGCCAGCGCCTGATAATCGAAGCCCGCACCGTGGCGCTGGATCTCGAACATCCATTGCGTCTCGTAGTCGAACACCAGCGCCACCTGCGCGCGCGCGGGCGCGGCGAGCGTGCGCAGCACGTCGCTTTGCGCAATCTCCTGCGCCGCGCGCGCCACTTCCTTGCCGCCCGGCGACAGCTCGTTGTTCGGCAGGTTCAGGCCCGAATGCATCTGCTCCTGCGCGTACGGGCACTGACGCCAGCGAAAGTACGAGACCAGTTCCGCGCCGTGCGCGAACGCTTCATACGCCCACAGACGCACCATGCCGGGCGCGGGCACCGGATTCCACGGCGCCCAGTTCACCGGCCCCGCCTGCTGCTCCATCACCCAGAAGCGGCCCGATCCGATGGCGCGATAACGGTCGTGGTCGAACGCCGAGACATCGGGATGCGCCGTGCGCGCATAGCGCGCCTTGTCGGCTTCGGGCAGGCCGATGACTTCGGTGCGTGCGATCGGGTAGCTGTCCCACGTCGCCACATCGATCGCCTTGTCCGCCGCGAACGCGTAGTGATCGAAGGTCGTGAAGAAACCCATGAAGTTGTGCAGCACGTCCACTCCCGGCGCGTGACGGCGCAGCACGTCGGCCTGCTCGCGATGAAAGCTCGCGACTTCGTCCGACATATAGCGGCGGAAATCGAGCAGATGCGAGGGATTGGCGTCGGTGGGCGTAAGCATCGGCAGGCCGACCGATTCGAAGGACGGGTACTCCATGCTCCAGAACACGTTGCCCCAGGCCGTATTGAGCGCGCCGACGCTGCCGTAGCGCTGTTGCAGCCACGCCTGGAAGCGCCTTTGCGCGGCAGGCGAATAGCTCGGCACGGTGTCGTGGCAACCGAGTTCGTTATCGGTCTGCCACGCGACCACGGCGGGATGGCGACCATAGCGCTGCGCCATCGCGTCGGTAATCCGTACGCATTCCTGACGATAGGTTGCGCTGGCGATATCGTAGTGGCGGCGCGAGCCGTAGTTCCAGCGCGTGCCGTCCGCGCGTACCGGCAGCATCTCCGGATCGCGCTCGACCAGCCACTTCGGCGGCGATGCGGTGGGGGTGCCCAGCACGACCTTCAGGCCTTGTGCGGCGAGCGTTTCGATGGCCTCGTCGAGCCACGTCCAGTCGTATTCGCCCGCGCGCGGCTCCATACGGCTCCAGGCGAATTCGGCGATACGCACGTGCGAGATGCCCAGTTCGGCCATGCGGCGCGCGTCGTCGGCCCACATTGTGCGCGGCCATTGTTCGGGGTAGTAGCAGACACCGATTTGCATGAGTGAAAATCCGGTTCGGATAAGCGGTAGAAGAGAAAAAAAGACCTTCGGCATAGCAATGCCGGACAGGAGGTCAGCCCTTGCTGGCGCCGAAGGTCAGTCCCGCGACAAAGTGTTTCTGCATGGCGAAGAACATCAGCACGGAAGGCAGCGCCGCGAGCACCGAGCCCGCCGCCACGAGGTTCCATGCCGTCGTCCACTGCCCCTTGAGGGCGGCCACGCCCACGGTGATGGGCGCGGCGTCGTCGCCCTGCGTGAGGCACAGGGCCCAGAAATAGTCGTTCCACACAAAGGTGAACACCAGGATGCCGAGCGCCGCGAGCGCGGGCCGCACGAGCGGCATGACGATGCGCCAGTAGATCGTCCACTCGCTTGCGCCTTCCACGCGCGCCGCTTCGATCAGTTCGAACGGCAGTTGCTTGATGAAGTTGCGCAGGAACAGCGTGCAAAAGCCAGTCTGAAACGACACGTGAAAGATGATGAGCGCCCAGACCGTGTTGTAGAGCCCCACGCTCAGCGCCATATCGCGCACCGGGATCATGAGAATCTGGATCGGCACGAAGTTGCCCGCGACGAAGGCAAACAGCACGGCGGTATTGCCGCGAAAGCGATACGTCGACAGCGCGAAACCCGCCATCGACGCCAGCGCAATCGCGCCAATCACCGAAGGCACCGTAATGAGCACGCTATTGGCGAAGTAATGCAGCATGGGCGTCTGCGTGAGCGCCGCGCCGTAGTTGTCGAGCAGCGCGAAGTGCTTCGGCCAGCCCCAGTAATCGCCCTGCTGAAGCTCCTCGGTGGAGCGGATCGAGGTGATGAGCACGGCCAGCATCGGCAGCAGCCAGATAATGAGCGCGATCGGCAGCGAGATCTTGTAGAGCGTGCGATTCGCGGGTTTCCAGCGTTCGACGGGAAGCGGATACATGTGCGGAAACTCCCTTGTTTTCAGCGTTCTTCGCGCAGCATGCGGCGCAGGTGGAACACGATATAGACGAGCATGATGGCGAACAGCACCACGGCAATCGATGCCGAATAGCCTTCGCGGTAATACTTGATCGCCTGGTCGTACATGTAGTACGCGAGCACGGTCGAGCTATCGAACGGGCCGCCGCCGCTCATCACGGCGATCAGGTCGAAACTGCGCAGCGCGCCGATCACGGTCAGCACGATCGCCATGAAGGTGACGGGACGCAGTTGCGGCAGGATCACGTGCCAGAAGAGCTTGATGCCCTTCGCGCCTTCCATGCGCGCGGCCTCGACGATTTCCGAATTGATCGATGTGAGGCCCGTGAGGTAGAGCACCATGCAGAACGGCGTCTGCGGCCACAGCGCGGCGAAGATGATGCCGAGCGTGACGAGCCTGGGGTCGCCCAGCACCGGCACGCCATGACCCAGGATCAGGCGCAGCAGGCCGAAGGTGGGGTCGTAGAACCACGAGAACACCAGCCCCACCACCACGCCCGAGAGCACGAAGGGCGCGAAAAACAGCGACTTGACGATACGGATGCCGCCCACGCGCTGGTTCAGGTAGAGCGCGAACATCAGGCCGACAGGCGGTGCGAGCAGGAACAGCACGAGCCACAGCAGGTTGTTCTTGAGCGCCGTGTAGAAGGTATCGGTCTGGAACAGTTCGACATAGTTCGCGAGACCGACGAAGGTCTTCGGCGTCATGCCGTCCCAGTTATAGAAGCTCAGCGCGATGCTGTTGACGATGGGGTAAAGCACGCAGAGCGTGAACAGTGCGCAGCCAGGCAGCAGGAACCAGAGCGCGGCGCGGTTCTGCTTGCTGCGCACGGTCGATTTGCGCTGCGGGCGCGCCGCGCCGAGTGGACGCGCGACAGTATCGGACATGATGAGGCCTCGCCGAATCATTCGTTGATTGTTCGGATTACGAAATACATGGAATGCTTGCGTAGTGTTTCTCGGGGCACCGGCGGTACGCACCGCCGGCGCCAGAAACCAGCAGGCTTACTTGTGGTAGATACGTTGGCGCGTCGTTTCGAGGCGCGCGAGCAGCGCGTCGACCTGCGACGGATCGCTGTAGAACTGCTGCATCGCCTTCATGCCCTCGTCGGCCATTTCCTTCTGCATGTCGCGGTCGTAGAACTGCGCAATGCCGCCACGCGTGTTCGCGAGCGTCTGGAAGCCCACCTTCGAGATGGCGTCCTCGGGTTCAGCGGCCTTGTTGTTCGACGGCAACTGGCCCCAGCCGCGCGCCAGGTCGGCGTTGATCTGCGGCGTTTCCATGAAGGCCAGCAGGCGGCGCGCGTCGGTCTTGTTCTTCGCCTTCGCCGGGATCAGGAGCACGTTGACGGGGCCGTCCTCGGCGGTCGGCACGTTCGCGTCGATCACCGGGAAGCGGAAGAAGCCCACGTCCTGCCTCATGTTCGCCGGGAAGCTGGCCGAGAAGAACGTGCCCATCAGCATCATCGCGGCCTTGCCGTTGACGAGCACCGGCGCGATCGAATCGACGTCATAGGACAGTGCGTTGTCCATGAAGTAGTGGTTGTCGATCAGCGTCTTCCAGGCCGTGAAGACCTTCTTCACGCGCGGATCGGTATAGGGAATCTCGCCCGCCATCAACTGCTGGTGGAAGGCGTTGCCGTTGATGCGCAGGTCGAGATAGTCGAACCACGCGGCCAGCGTCCAGCTGTCGCGCGCCGCCACGGCAATCGGCTGCACGCCGCTGGCCTTGAGCTTCTTGCAGGCGTCGAGGAACTCGTCCCAGCTCTTCGGTTCGGCCTTTACGCCTGCCTTCTGGAACAGATCCTTGCGATAGAAAAAGCCGTACGCGTCGTAGCCCAGCGGCGCGGCGTACTGCTTGCCCTTGTACGTGGAGGCTTCTTTCACCGAGGCATATTGCTCGTTCCAGCCGTTCTTCGCCCAGTCCGGCGAGAGGTCTTCCAGCAGGCCGCGCTGCGCATAGTAGGCCATGCGCTCGCCGTCGTGCCAGGAGACCACATCGGGCGGATCGGTCGCGAGCCAGCCGCTCATCTGCACCTTGTAGGCCTCTTCAGTCACGTAGGAAACCTTAAGATCGACGTCCGGATTAGCCTTCTTGAACTTGTCGAAGGCGTCCTGCCACGTCGCGCGCTGGTTGCCGCGCGCCGAGACGTTGACGGTGAGCGTGCCGGCATCGGCCGCGCCGCTCGCGAGCGTGGCCGCGACAAGCGCGACGGCAGCCGTCGCGCGGGCCAATGTTCCGAAACGGGGTAAGCGATAAGCGAACATCAGGTGTCTCCTTGGTTTGCCTTGCCTTGGTGAATGACCCGCTCTGCGGCGGGGTAATGCGGATTCAAATCGACGCAATCACAGCGACGGATCTGGAGCGTGCCTGCGGGTCAGGCCAGCGCCACGGCGGCGAGCGCGGGCGACTTCAGGCGACGCCGCGCGACCCCGGCCTCGTCGAACAGATGGCAGGCGTCGGCGGGCACGCGCACACGCAGGCGCTCGCCCACGGCGATGGGCGTGTCGCCGGGCGCTTTCGCCACCAGCGTGCCCGCCGCATGATCGGCGTGCAGGTAGCTGTGCTCGCCCAGACGTTCCGCAAGCACGGTCGCGCAGCCAATCGACTGATCGTCGCCCTCCAGGCGCAGATGCTCGGGCCGCACGCCCAGCGTCACGCGCTGGCCGCGTTGCAGGCCGCGTCCGTCGACGCTCGCGAGCAGCGTTTCACCGCCGTAGAGCGCCACGCGCACGCCGCCCTCCTCGACCGCGTCCACCTGGCCGTCGATAAAATTCATGCGCGGCGAGCCGATAAATCCCGCCACAAACCGCGACTTCGGATGGTGATAAAGCTCCAGCGGCGCGCCGCTCTGCGCCACGCTGCCGTGCTTTTCCATGTCGGCGCCTGCGTGCAGCAGCACGATGCGATCGGCGAGCGTCATCGCTTCGACCTGATCGTGCGTGACGTAGACGACGCTGGCATTTTCAAAGCGCTGATGCAGGCGCGCGATCTCAATGCGCGTGTGGCTGCGCAGCGCGGCATCGAGATTGGACAGCGGCTCGTCGAACAGGAACACGCCGGGCTCGCGCACGATCGCGCGGCCAATCGCCACGCGCTGACGCTGGCCGCCCGAGAGCGCCTTGGGATGACGGTCGAGCAGCGCGTCCAGTTGCAGGCTGCGCGCCGCATCGCGCACGCGGCGCTCGACTTCGGCCTTGGGCACCTTGGCGATCTTCAGGCCGAACGCCATGTTCTCGAACACGGTCATGTGCGGGAACAGCGCGTAGCTCTGGAACACCATCGCCACGCCGCGCTCGGCGGCGGGCACGTCGTTGACCACGCGGTTGCCGATGCGCAACTCGCCGTCGCTCAGTTCTTCAAGACCCGCGATCATGCGCAGGAGCGTGGATTTCCCGCAGCCCGACGGGCCCAGGAACACGCAGAATTCGTGATGGCCGATGTCGAGATCGACGCGCCGGATCACCGGCGGGTGGTCGCCGTATTGCTTCCCGACGTTCGACAACTGGATCGTCGCCATGGATGTGTCTCCTCCGTTGTTGCCGCGTTCGACTGCGCTTGTGTCTCAATCATCAGATTTAAGCGCTTAAATTCTACGCGATAAATTTAGCCGGGGGGCTTGTGCGACGGTCATTTAACCGCTTAAATTTCTGGGCGGCACAACCGCGTGCAAATCGCGTCCCGGCTTGGTGTGGGTGAAAATTATCAAATCCTCGCCACGCTTTGCAACATTTGAATCGCGTTCCCTGAATGTGGGAAACGTCACGAAAAACCCGCTAAACCCCCGGGTAAACGCCATAAAAAAGGCACGACATGGTCACCTTGTCAGAAGTCGCGCGGCATGCGCGTGTCACCGCCGCCACCGTTTCGAACGTGCTGCGCAACCGCGAGAAAGTCCGCCCGGAGACGGCGGAGCGCGTGCTCAAGGCCATCGCCGAACTGGGCTACCGGCCCAACCTCAATGCGCGGGCGCTGGCGCAGGGCCGCTCGTCGACGCTCGCGCTGATGCTGTCGAACATCGCCAACCCGTTCTATCCCGAGTTCGTGCTGGCCGCCGAGCGCGCCGCGCGCAAGTCGGGCCATTTCCTGATGGTCTGCAACACCGACGATGATGCGCAGATTGGTCGCGCCTACCTCAACCAGATCGCGGGCACTTTCGCGGACGGCGTGCTGGTGATTAACACCGACATCGCCATGAACGAACTGTGCATCTCCGCGATGCATAACGGCCCGATCCTGCTGGCGATGTGGGAACACCCCGAAAAGCCGCCTGCACTGCCCTGCGTGGCCGTCGATTTCGCCACGGCCGGGGCGCTGGCGGCGAAGCATCTGCTCGAACTGGGGCATCGCAAGATCGGCATGCTGGTCGGCGACGGCTGCGGCGGCTTGCAGGATGCGCGCTCCGACGGCTTTCGCGCGGCGCTCGCGGCGGGCGGCGTGGCGCGCGCCACGGCGGAAATGCAGGTGCGCGATTCCATCGATGCGGGTCATGAGGCGTGTCTCGCGCTCATGCAGCAACACCCGCAATTGACGGCGATTTTCGCGTCGAACGACCTGCTGGCGATTGGCGCGATCCAGGCGCTGATCGGCATGGGGCGCGCGGTGCCCGACGATGTTTCCGTGATCGGCATTACCGATATTGCGCTCGCGCATCAGGTGCGCCCCGCCCTCACTACCGTGGCGATCCAGACCGCCGCGATTGCCGAACTCTCGATCAGCAGCCTGATTCAACTGATCGACGCACCGGTGCAGGAGCCGTCGATGGCGATTGGGCCGCCGCCCGAACTGGTCGTGCGCGACTCCACCGGGCCGTGCAGGACGCGTGCGCGTCGTTGAAGGAAAGCAATGAGTCCATTCGCCATTGACGACCGTGGAAACATGCTTCGGTATCTTGAGCTTTTTTCCGCGTCGTATTCCGCCGATCCGCTGGTTTTCATTCACGGGCTGGGATGCGCTTCCAGCAGCGATTACCCGTCGGTCGTCAATTCCGCTTCGTACACGAAGCGACGGTCGCTGCTCGTCGATCTCATGGGATCGGGCTTCAGCGACAAGCCGCTCGATGGATCATATGATTCCACCGCTCAAGCAGCGGCTCTGTCGAAGCTGCTGTCCGGTGAATCGTTCACGAAGGTGAACCTGTTCGGCCATAGCGCTGGCGCATTTATCGCCCTTCAATTGGCGCGCCAATTGGCCGATCAAACCGGCACGCTCATCCTGTGCGAGCCCGGATTGACGGATTACGGCGTTGCGATGCTTGCGGATATCACCTCGATGAGCGAACAACAGTTCGTCGAAGATGGCTTCACACAGTTGCGCGCGCAACTGAAATCCAGCGGCGGCAATGAAGCGTGGCTCGGCCCATTTTCGGTCGCCTCGCCTTATGCGATTTATCACTGGGCGCGATCCGCGCTGGAAGACAACGCGCACCTCTGGTTAGATGACCTGGCCGCGCTGAAAGTACCAAAAGCCGTCATTCTGTCTGACACCGCATCAGGCGAACGAATTGCTCAATTCGAACAGGCAGGCTGTACCGTCGCACGGGTTGCCAATGCCGAGCACATGATCGCTTACGAAAACCCCGACGGCCTTGCTGCGGCAATCAGCACACTGCTCGATTGATGGCATGGGCAAGGTTACGTCAGGTCAGGTCGCGCGCCAGCGTATCACCAGCGCGAACACCGCCACGACCGCGCAGAAGATCGCCAGCCATGACAGCAGGTTCGCGCTTGCCACAAGGGTCGCCTGCGTTTCCACCATCGACGCCATGCGCATCATGTCCGGCATCGGCGGCATGCCGCCCAGATCGAATAATGTGATGCGATCGACCAGCCGCGAGCGTGCAATCGCTTCGCCATATTGCAGCCAGAGGCTCGCCGCGCCGGTGCCCGCGGCGGTCGCAATCTGGCGCACGATGTTCTTGAATGCGTAGGCATGCTGAAAGTCGTCTTCCGTGAAGTCCACGAAGGTCATGCCCGCCACCTGCGCCATCACAAACGGCACCGTCAGCCCCTGCAGGAACAGCGCAGGCAGGATCACGTCCATCGACACGCCCGTGAGCGTGCGCAATGACAGCATCAGCAGCGCCGCCGCGAACATCACGTAGCCCAGTGCGATATAACGGCGTCGCCCGAACACCTTCGGCGCGACCACGGAAAAGCACATCATCGCCAGCAGGCTCAGCAAGGAGGCCCACGTGAGCACCTCGCCCGTCACCTGGAACCCGAAGCCGAAGCCGCTTTGCAGCAGCGTGGGAATCAGGTAGTTCCACAGGCCATTGAGGAAGTAGTAGATCGCGTAGAACAGCAGCCCGACGAGATAGCCGCGCCCGAGCAGCGCCTGCGGATCGAGCCAGAGATTGCGCTCGCTATGGCGTCGTGCGAAAGCGGCGCCGATCAGCAGGAAGCCCACGATGGGCGTGAGCGCGACCGAGGGCGAACTGGCGAGTTCGTAGAAACGCAGGTCGCCCAGGCCGTGCATGAGCACCATCGCACCCAGCCCGAACAGAATCACGACCCACCAGTCCATCGGGTCGATGTCCATTTCCCAGAGGTCGCCTGGCGGCGTCACGCGGCTCGGATACGTGAGCACGACCAGCACCAGCACGCCCAGCGTGAGCACCACCTGGATCACGAATACCATCTGCCACGCGGCGCTTTCCACCAGCACGGCGGCCAGCCACGGCGTCACGGCCGATAGACCGAACGAGCCAATATTGAAGCCGATAAAGAGCGGCGCGCGTTCGTCGCGCGCCGATACGAGCTGGATCAGGATGCGCGCGGCGGCAAAGAGGCCACCCGCGCCGAAGCCCTGCACCGCGCGCGCGAACGTCAGTTCGAGCGGCGTATCGCAGAGCGCGCAAAGCAGCGAGCCGATAGCCGCGACAATCAACCCGCCGATGGTGAAAGAGCGATAGCTGGTGTGCCGCGCGACGCGGCCGAGCATGAGATTGGCGACCGTCGCCATGGCGGCGTACGACGTCATGCTCCAGAGAAAGTCTTCCGGCGACGCATGCACGCCGCCGCGAATATGCGTGCCCGCAATGCCCATCATCGACGAAGCGACGAAGTCCACGCCCGTCGCGCCGCCCAGCGCGATCGTGAAGAAGAACACGCGCAACGGCGAGAAATGCGGCAGCGCGCGCAGCCTCATCGGCGTGCTCCGCGCGCGCGAGGCCCGGCGGATTCAGGCTGCGGCGCAGGTCGGGTGGCGTTGCTGGGCGTCACACGTTTTCCCCTTCGCCGTGATGGCGGCGTGCAAATCAGTTTAGCAAAGCGTGTGTGACGCTTTGCCCGAGTTCTGCACGGCTCGCGCGACGAAAAGGCAACGACCGCCCGTTAAAACCGGTCGATCATCCCAAACTGCACGCCGCGCACGGACGCGCCCGGATACGACGGCGTGAGGCCCGTGACATTCACGCCCTTGAGTGTGAATTCGCCCTGCCCGCGATTGCGCAGCCAGCCCGCGCTCGCATAGAGCAGCACGCGCTTGCTGAGGTCGTATTCGCAGGCGGCGCTGAATTGGTCGGCGTTATCGTCGCCGCCCGAGCGGTCGCGCAGGTACGTATAGCCCAGCGACGCACGAAAGCGCGCGTTGACGGCATAGCGCGCGGAGACCGACAGTCCGTCGTTGTGATAGCGCGGCGTGCCGCCGTCGCCGTTGAAAAACGACACAAAGCCCGTGACCGGGCCGTATTCGTAGGAGACGCCGCCCAGGTTCGCCCGCAGCGCGCCGTCGCCGTGCGTCTGCTGATGCGCGTACGAGACGCGCAGCGGGCCGTTGCGATACGCGAAGGTCTCGATATTGCCGGCGATGCCGTTGCCGTCGCCATCGGTGGCGTCGCGCAGCGAGGCCATCAGCGTCGTCGAAAAACCGTGGAATTCGGGCGAGAGATAGGTGATCGCATTGCTCTCGTAAGGCGTGATTTTCGACAGATTGTCGAGGCCCGAAGCGATGGTGCCCGCGCCGAACGCATCCAGCCCGCCCTTGAACGGAATGTAGATGGGCGAGTACTGGCGGCCCATGCGCAGCGTGCCGTAAGGCGTGCCCAGGCCGACCCACGCCTGGCGGTTGAAGATCGTGTTGCTGACCGCGAGCGTGCCGTTGCCCGAGCTGAAGCCATTTTCCAGGTCGAACAGGATCTTCAGACCGTTGCCGATATCTTCTGCGCCGCGCAGGCCGATGCGCGAGCCGCGATACGCGCCCGAGTCCATGCGCGCGACGTAGCCCGCGCCGGGGTTGGTGATTTCGATACTCGTATCGAGCGCGCCGTAGAGCGTGACCGAGCTTTGCGCATGGGCGCCGATGGCATGGGCCGCCAGCGCGGTCAGCGCCACGCGCGAGGCGGCGCGGCCGGAGCCGCGCGAAGCGTCGCGCGCCTGGCGCCAGCTTGCGCCCAGATGACGCGAGACACGGCGGGCGTGGGAGAGTTGGCTCATGTCGAAAACAGGATAGCGGACAAAATAAGCAGACAAAAAAGAAGCGGCATGCCAGGCATGCCGCTTCCGGTGTTCTATTGCGTGCGCGTTACGTGCGCCGCGAGGCTCGAACCGCCCTCGCGACGCACGCCATGCACGTCAGGCGTGCTTTAGTTCGGCAGCGCGTAAGCGATCACGTAATCGCCCAGCTTGGTGCCGAAGGAGCCGTGGCCGCCTGCTGCGATCACGACGTACTGCTTGCCGTTGATCGAGTAGCTCATCGGCGTAGCCTGGCCGCCTGCCGGCAGGCGGGCTTCCCAAAGCTGCTTGCCGTTGTTCACGTCGAACGCGCGGATAAAGTTGTCCGCCGTTGCGCCGATGAACGCCACACCGCCAGCCGTGACCATCGGGCCGCCCAGCATCGGCATGCCCATCTTGAACGGCAGCGGGATCGGCGAGCTGTCACGCACGGTGCCGATACGCTTCTTCCAGACGATATCGTTGGTCTTCAGGTCGATACCCGCGATGTAGCCCCATGCCGGCTGCTTGCACGGCAGGCCGAACGGCGAGAGGAACGGGTTCAGCGTGACGCCGTACGGCACGCCGTACTGCGGCTGGATGCCCGATTCCGTGCCGCTGCCCTTGGCGCCCGGTTGCGGTTCCATCGGATTGCCCGGGCCGCGCGGGATCAGGCGCGAGACGAACGGCAGCGCGATCGGGTTGGCAATGGCGATCTGGCGATCGGTGTCGAGTGCAATGCCGCCCCACTCGAACATGCCCAGGTTGCCCGGGAACACCAGCGTGCCTTGCAGCGACGGCGGCGTGAAAGTGCCTTCATAACGCAGCTTGTGGAACATCACGCGGCAGACCAGCTGGTCGTACATCGTCGCGCCCCACATGTCCTTGTCCGTGAGGAGGTTCTTCGGACGGAACGTGAGTTCGGAGAACGGCTGCGTCGGCGACGTGCGGTCGCCCGGCGCGGCGCCTTGCGGCACCGGCATTTCCGGAGCGGGCACGACGGTTTCGCCGGTGCGGCGGTCGAGCACGAACAGGTTGCCGGTCTTGGCCGGGCCGTACACGACCGGCACGGTCTTGCCGTCCTTGGTCGTGATGTCGGCGAGCGTCGGCTGCGACGGCATGTCCATGTCCCACAGGTCATGGTGAGCGGTCTGGTAGAACCAGGCCAGCTTGCCCGTCGATGCGTGCAGCGCGAGCAGGCCGCTTGCGAAACGCTCCATCTCCGGCGTACGGTCGCCGCCCCAGATGTCCGGGGTGCGCACGCCCATCGGCAGATAGACGATGTCGAGCTTCGCGTCGTAGGCGGCAGGCGCCCACGAGTTCGGCGAGTTCCACGTGTAGTGCTCGCCCGGGCCCGGGATGTGGTTCGGATCCTTCGCACCCGGATCGAACGCCCACAGGAGTTCGCCCGTACGCACGTCGAAGCCGCGGATCACGCCCGACGGTTCGCGGTTCGAGAAGTTATCTTCCACCGCGCCCGCGACGATGATCACCTTGCTGGTGATGATCGGCGGCGAAGTCGGCTCGTACATGCCCGGCGTCGTGACCGGCATGGCGTGTTGCAGGTCGAGGTCGCCGTTGTTGGCGAAGCCCGCGCAACGCTCGCCCGTCAGCGCGTCGAGCGCGTACAGGTGACCGTCGTTGACCGGCAGGTAGATACGGCGCGAGCAGGCGCCCGTCACCGGAGCGGCGGCCATGGTGGCAGCGTCGCTGGCCGGAGCGGCAGCCGTGGCAGCCGAAGCAGCGGCGTCGCTTGCAGCAGCTTGCGGCGCCGATGCAGCAGCGTCCGAAGCGGCAGCCGTCGCCGCCGGAGCAGCAGCATCGCTAGCCGCAGCGGCAGCAGCGTCAGCCGGTGCTGCGGCATTCGCCGTCAGGTCGACGTACGACACACCGCGGCAGGTCACGTGCTGGAACGACGGATCGGTCTTGAGCTTCGGATCGAACGTCCACTTGAGCGTGCCGCTTTGCGCGTCGAGCGCGAACAGCTTCTGGTGCGGCGAGCACAGGTACAGCAGGTTGCCGATCTTGATCGGCGTGACCTCGTTGGTGATCTCGACCGGATCGTTCGGGCCTTTCATGTCGCCCGTGCGGAACGTCCAGGCCACTTGCAGGTTCTTCACGTTATCCGGCGTGATCTGCTGCAGCGGCGCGTAGCGCGTGCCTTCCTGGGTGCGGCCGTAAGCGGGCCAGTCCGAGTTGTCGACGCCGTTGGCGTTCGCGGCGAGCGAACCCGTCGACGAAGCCATCGTGCCGTTGACCGTCTGCGGATCGTTGAAGCAGGCGTACACGAGCACGCCCGCCCAGATCACGAGCGCGCCGACCAGCGACTGAACGCCGAGCTTGCGCGGCGCTTCGAGACGCCAGCTCACGAGCAGCAGCAGCCACACGCCGAACACGACGAGCACGCCCGAACGCGGTGCAAGCGCCCAGAAGTCGGGGCCCGACTCCCACAGCGACCAGATGGCGGTGCCCACGAGCACGAGCGCGTAGAGCACGAGCGCGGTGGGACTGCGGCGATACAGCAGCCACGTGACGGCCAGCAGCACGACGCCGGTCACGACGTAATACGCCGAGCCGCCGAGCGCGAGCAGGTACGCGCCGCCTATCAGCAGAAATAGCGATGTGAGCGCGATGAATAGTAGTGTGATGACGCCGATGAACCCCGGCGATGATGATTCTCTGGATCTGGACATGATGATCTCAACCTTCTTTTGAGGACGCCGCCCGCATCGACTGTCACTCGAAGCCAGCGGCGAGGCGCGCCGACGCGAACGCCGGCGAGTCGTCCAGCCGCTGCGCTACGCCCGCAGCGGCCGGTTGTGCGGAAAACGCTCCGCGAAAAAATCTATTGCCTTAGAAGACGTGCATCATCCCGACGTACGCGCCGGTCTGCGATTCGCCCACGTTCGGGCTGGTCGGCGAGCTGGAGTCGCGCGGCGTCGCAAACACCGAGAAGTTGCCGTTCTTGCTGTTGTCCACATAAGCGACCGTGCCGTACAGGAAGGTGCGCTTGCTGAGGTTATAGGTGGTGCCCAGCGCGTAGAGCATCGCGTGGCTGCCCGGATCGTGCGATGCGTCGCCGCTGCCCTCGCCCACGTGAATGTAGAAGCCCGCTGCCGTGACGGCCCACTTCGGCGTCGCCTGGTAGGTCGCGCCCAGCCAGTAGTGATCGGCGCTGTCGGCCACGCCCACCGGCGAATCCGGCGCCGCGTAGTGCGTGTAGGCCGCCTGGATCTTCCACTTGTCCATCCGCAGGTTGCCGCCCACGAAGAATTCGCGCGACGCCGTGAAGATGTTGGAGAAACGGCCGCTCGAATCGCGCAGCTCGTCATAGATCCCGCGCACGTCGAACAGCGGCGAGTGGTACGTCAGCATGATGCCGTCGGAGCGGCCAAAGTCGCCGTCGGCGCCATTGTTGAAACCGCTCGTCTGGTTGCCGAAGGCGTACTGGCCTTGCACGTCGAGGCCGTGCCACACGGGGCTGTGATATTCGACGTTATTGCTGGTCTGCTGCCAGTTGCGACCGCGCACGAGCGACGCCGACGACACGGCCTGCTGCACGAACGGGTCGAATTCCCAGACGCCGTCGCTGTCGATGAAGAGATTGCGGCCGGCCTGAATTTGCCCCCACGTGTCATTCTTCAGACCGACATACGCGCGACGCGAGAACAGCTTGCCGCCGCCCGAGGTGCCGTTCATGATCTGCAGCGCGGTTTCGAGGTCGAACAGCGCAGTGGTGCCGCCGCCCAGGTCCTCGGTGCCCTTCATGCCGAGCATGCTGGTGCCCCAGTCCCCGCCTTCCGCGCTCCAGCGGCTCGACTGGCCGCCGCTGCCATTGGCGATGTGATTGAGATATTCGATGCCGCCGTCGACGCGGCCGTAGAGTGTCACGCTCGATTGCGCCGACGCAGCCGTGCTGGCTGCGAGCAGGACGATAGCGCCCAGTTGATATTTCACGTCAGCTCCCAGATGGATTCTTCTTTCGTTGTCCGTGCCGACCGGGCCGCTTGAGTCCACGTGCGTGTTCTCATCGCGCGCTGAGCGCCTTGCAGTCCGTGAAAGCCAGGTTCGGTTGTCCCAAAAACAGGCCGTGCCGAAAGCAGTGAAACGGGGCGATTCAACCCGCTCCGCTGGGGATGCTCCGCGCTATGCCCGGCGGCAACGCTTTTTTGATGCGTACCGCAGCAAGCACATGACGCCTGAAAAATATAGCGCGTCATCTGGAATGGTGCTTTCTGGCTGGTCGCAGCGGGGGCGGACTATAGCAGTCCGGAGCGAATTCTGCATCCAACTTTACGCAATCGGGCAAAACCCGCACGGGGTTATGCCGAATATCTTCTGGGAGCGCTAGTCGTGTTAGCGGCCCTACTCACCCAATCTGATCCGTACCTTACTTTTTAATTTCAACTCGGCGAGGGAGTTTGTGCGGGTTGCCAGCGCTGCGCCTCGTCAAGAAAGGCGCTCACCTGGGCAGGCATGGTCGCCGCGTGGCGCACGGTGCACCAGACGCGCAGCGCGGGCAGATCGGCAAAGCACGGCAGTTCCACCAGTTCGCGCCGCGTTTCGATGATGGGACGCGCGACCAGCATCACCGCATCCATCTTCAACGCGAGCGCCACGCCGGGCACCGAGGCCGCGCACATCAACGTGCTTGCGGGCGCAACGAGTCCCGCGCGCTCGAAAACGCGCTCGACGTAGCGCTGCTGCGCGCCGCTTGGGTCGGTGTAGATCCAGCGCGCGTCGCGCAGTGCTTCGAGCGAGGCGGCCTGCGCGTGGCGCCCGTTGCGGGCGGTGACAAGCGCGAAAGTAGTTTCGAACACGAGGCGCGAGCGGCTGTCCTGCAACCGCTCGTCGGGCGACTGCGGCAGCGTTTCGGAGAACGACGGGACAGCGTGCAGCGCGACGTCGAGCGTGCCGTCGTCGAGCCGGTGCAGCATCTGTTCGCGCTGATACTCATAAAGCTCGACCTGCACCGAGGGATGACGCGCCATGTAGCCCGCGACCAGATCCGGCGCGATCAGCACCGACACCGCAGGCGTCAGGCCGATGCGCAGATGCCCGCCATGCTGGCCGCGCAGCGCGGCCAGCTCCTCGTGCGCGCGCGTCATCTCCGCGATCACGGCCTGGGCGCGTGGCAGAAATGCGCGCCCCGCTGCAGAAAGCGACATGCCGTGCGGCGTGCGCTCGAACAGTTGCACCTCGAATTCGGCTTCGAGTTCGCGGATCGACTTGGAAATCGCGGCCGTGGTGCGGTTCAGGCTCGCGGCAGCGCGGGTGAGGCTGCCGCCCGCGGCGAGCGCGAGGAACGCGTGGAGTTGGTGCTGCTTCATGGGCGCGATGAGCGTAGCGATGAACCGGCGGATCTTAACGCGCCCGCGCCCGGTCGTCCTGGCCGACCTTCATCGATTGTTCAGCGGATCAGCGCGGGCGCAGCATCGGCGTCCAGCGGCCAGAGCGGGCGGCGCACGTTGCGCCACGCCACTTTCGCGTAGTCGCGTTGCAGCGGGCCGCCGCCATCGACGTAAAGCACGCGGCTTGCGATTGGCGCGAAGTGCGCGTGGAAGTGGTTGACCGACTTCACGAACAGCATGCGCCGTTCGCGCGGGTCGATGCCCACCTGCTCGAACGCTTCAAGGCTGAAGGCCTGCACGCGCTGCGTCGTCAGCACGATGTCCACGCCGCCGATGCGCACGGCGGCCGCATCGCCGCATTCCACGCGGCTCGGGCCGAAACGCTGCCACGCGCCGCGCCGCAGGCCGATGACCTCGGCGACGCCATCGACGGGCTGGCCCGAAGTCGGCGCGACCTTGCCGCCGATGCGCAGCGGCAGCACCGCGCCCAGTCCCGCATCGAAGCACAACTGCACCGCGCCCGGATCCCAGAACGGCCCGGTCGCGACGTTCTGCACGCCCCGCGCGATGAGGCGCGCGAGCACGCCGGTGTTATCGGAAGGCGCGCCGCCGCCCGAGTTGTCGGTGGGATCGGCGATCACGACCGGGCCGGTTTTTGCTGCGTCCCGTGGCGCAAGACCCGCGTCGATGGCGGCGTCGATCGACAGCAGCGGCGACGCCGTCTGCCCGCGCAACGCCACCAGCGCCGCGCCGAGTTCGCGCGCCACGGCCTCGCCACGCGCTTTATCGTGCGCATAGACCAGCACGCGCGTGCTCAGGTCGGCCGTATCGCCGTAGATGAAGCCGTGCACGATCGAGATGGACACGATGCCCGCGGCCGGATCCGCCTCGATGGCTTTCGCACGGTCGACCAGCGCGCGCATGGCCGCGCCCGTGGTCGGATACGAGTCGATCTGGCGGCAATCGAACAGCGACGCCTGCGGGCGGCGCATGCCGTTCACCATCGCCGTGACGAGGTCGATCACGCGATTGGCCTGCTCGACCGTATCGGTGTGCGGATACTCCTTGTAGAGCACGATCACGTCGCTGTTGTCCAGGCGCGTGTCGTTGACGATGCAGTGCGGGTCGAACTCCACGCCGATCACGCAATCCTTGCCCGCCAGCGCACGCACGCGGGCGATCAGGTCGCCTTCGGGATCGGGGTAGCCGTGCGCGATCATGCCGCCGTGCAGGCCTAGCATCACCGCATCGACGGGCAGCGCGGCGCGCAGTTCGTCGAGGATCCGGTCGCGCATCGTCTCGTAGGCTTCGCGGCTCGTGATGCCTGCGGGCGTGGCGCGAAAGCAACTGCCTTCGATCAGCGTGAACTCGCCCTTCGCGGCGCGGCGTTTCGCGGCCCAGAGCAGTTCCGCGCCTGCGGTGGGCGTTTCTCCGTCCGGACAGGCGCCCGGCGGAATATGCCCGCGCATGAACATTTCCAGGCTCGTGGGCAGGTTGACGAAGGCATTGGTCTCGGTGAGCAGACCGGCAACGAAGCATTTCATGGCAGGACTCGGTTTCTGAAAATATTCTGAAAATAGCGAATGGAATCAGGGGTTCAGCGCGCCTGGAATCGGCAGCCCAGCGCGGCCGCGCTTGCAACCAGCGCGCCGCAGGTGAGGAACGCGAAGGCCGCCGCCCAGCCCGCGCGGCCAACCAGCGCGCCCACCACGACCGGCGAGATTGCGCCCGCCAGTTGCCCGGCGAAGTTGATGAGCCCTGTGGTGCGCCCGGCCACGCTGGCCGGAAAATGCTTGAGCGGAATCGCAAAAACGCCCGCATAGACGACGTCGAAAGCGAGCATGCACAGCGTCCAGCAGGCGATCAGCGCTGCCAGCGAACCGGCGAAAGGCATGGCCGCCGCGAACGCGGCACTGGCGAGCGCGCCGCCGGCGAGCAGATGCTTGAGGCGCGCGGCAGGCAAACGGTCGATGGCGAAGCCCGCGAGATTGGTGCCGACAAAGCTCGCCAGCAACGGAATCGCCGAAATAAAACCGATATGCAGCAGGTCGATGCCGCGCGTGCGCATGAGCCAGATCGGCAACCACGCTTGCAGGCCCAGCGCGAGCACGCAGCAGCCGAACCAGGTGAGCGCGACGCGCCAGACCAGCGGATCGCGGGCGATGTCGCGCCAGCGCGGACGGGCTTTAACGGCTTCGGCGGCATCAGCGGTTTCAGCGGCCTGCGAAGCGTGGTTGCGTCCCGGCACGACGAGCAGCGCGAACGCCACCACCGCCCCCAGTGCGCCGAGCATCAGAAACGTCTGGCGCCAGCCGATTCGCGCAATCGTCCAGCCGACGGTCGCCGCCCCCGCCGCGCCGCCGAGAAACACCGTGCTGCACAGGAGCGCCTGCACACGCGCGCGCACCTGCTGCGGAAAGGTCTGCACGATGGCCGTCGAGCTGGCGGGCGCGAAACTGCCCTCGCCCACGCCAAACAGCAAGCGAAACGCCAGCAGCGAGCCGAGCGACCAGGCCGCGCCCGTCAGCGCCGTGAACAGCGACCAGAGCGCGAGGCAGCCAACCAGCACACGGCGCGCGCCGAAGCGGTCGGCCAGCGCGCCGCCGCCCAGTTGCATGAGCGCGTAGGTGACGTAGAACGCCCCCAGCACATAGCCCTTCGCGGCGTCGCTCAAAGCCAGCTCGCGCGAGATCGGGATGATGGCTGTGCCGATCACGATACGGTCGGTGTAGGCGACGGCCCACGCCGCGAACAGCGCAGCGAGCACGACCGCCTGACGCACGCGGCTCGCGGCCACGGGCGTGGCGGGCGAAACCGCTTGCGGAGTCGGTTGGGAAGCGGCAGTCGCGGCGGTCGTCACAGGCGTCTCCTTCGGCACGTTGATCGTTGTGCCAGCAACGATAGCCGTGCGAAACGCCCGCAACCAGCGACTTCAGTTGTGGGGGATCAACCGCCGGTTAAGACCGTGCCGCCCAGTCCGTTGCGGGCGCGTTCGGCGGCCACCGCGAGGATGCAATCGACGAAATATTCGGCGGGCCGGGTGATCTGCGCCTCGGGCGGCGCGAACAGAAAAAGCTGCAAGGCGGGCGGCCTGACCGGCAGCGCCAGCTCGACGAATGCGCGGCCCAGCTCCGCCGTTTGCAGCGTATGGCGCGTCCATGCGAACACCGCGTCGTTGTTGAGCGCGAGGCCGTACAGCAGGCCATAGGACGTGCAACGCGTGATGCGCTGCGGCGGCGCGAGACCGGCGCGCTCGAACATCGCGCGGATATTGGCGGGATAAGCGTCGGTGACGTCGGTGTGGATCCACTCGGCGTCCTGTAGCTGTGCCAGCGTGGTGGCCTGCGCGAACGCGCCGTTGGCGCGCGTCACGAACACCGAGTCGAAGGCAAACAGCGGCCGCACCGTGCCCACATCGTCGCCGGGACTGGTCGGGAACGCCGCGAATGCGAGGTCGAGCGTGCGATTGCTCAGGTTCTCGCGCAACTGCGCGAAACCCAGCTCGCGGAATTCGACCGTCACCTGCGGCCAGTGGCGGCGGAAATCGGTGAAGGCCTCGGCCAGCCCGGCGGTGCCGGCAATCGGCGTCACGCCGATCACGAGCTTGCCGGTGCGATGGCCCTTGAGGTACGCGAGGTCTTCCCGGCGCGCTCCAGTTCGCGCACCACGGTGCGCGCGCGCTGCAGCAGCGCGGCGCCTTCGGCCGTGGGCACCACACCCCAGGGATTACGCTCAAGCAGGCGCACGCCGCACTCGTCTTCCAGGTCGCGCACGGCCTTGGTGACGGCGGGCTGGGTCACGTGCAGACGCCGCGCCGCCCCATTGATACTGCCGGTCGCGGCGATTTCGACCAGCGCGCGCAGTTGGTGGATCTTCATAGGCAGGTTTTCATGATGCGGAGGATATTACCAGCGGTTATCGACATACGGATTTTTGCTTTTTTATTTTGACCGATCGTCCTTAGTCTGTTTCTCCAGAAGCCGTCGCCGGTACGGCCAGTCGAGAGAACCCAGACATGACGCAATCCCACGCCCCTGCTCCCGAGCGCGCCGCGCTCGTAGAAACCCTGCGCGAACGTCGCGCACCGTTCGTGCAGATCCGCCACGACATCCACGCGCATCCCGAACTGGGTTTCGCCGAAACGCGCACCTCGTCCCTGGTCGCCGAAAAGCTCGCCGAATGGGGCTACGAGGTGACGACGGGCATCGGCGGCACCGGTGTCGTTGGCCGCATCCGTCGCGGCGCGAGCGAGCGCGCCATCGGCCTGCGCGCCGACATGGACGCGCTGCCGATCCAGGAAAACACCGGCCTGCCTTACGCCAGCACGGTCGCGCAGACCATGCACGCCTGCGGCCACGACGGCCACACGGCCACGCTGCTGGCGGCCGCGCATTACCTGGCCACCGACGCCGCTTTCGACGGCACGCTCAACGTGATCTTCCAGCCCGCCGAGGAAGGCCTGGGCGGCGCGTCGCGCATGATCGCCGATGGGCTGTTCGAGCGCTTTCCGTGCGACCAGGTGTTCGCGCTGCACAACGCGCCGGGCCTGCCGGTTGGCCATTTCGCGGTGCGCCACGGCTGCATGCTGGCGTCGTCCGATACCGTCACGATCACCGTGACCGGACGCGGCGCGCACGGCGCGATGCCGCAACTGGGCTGCGACCCGATCGTTGCGTCCGCAAGCATCGTGATGGCGCTGCAAAGCATCGTGGCGCGCAACGTCGAACCGACGCGCGCCGCCGTGGTGACCGTCGGCGCGATCCACGCGGGCAAGGCTGGCAACGTGATCCCGGAAAGCGCCACGCTGCAGCTTTCCGTGCGCGCGCTCGACAGCGAGACGCGCAACCTGCTGGAGACGCGCATCCGCAGCATCGCCGAACTGCAGGCCCAGTCGTACGGCGCCACCGCTTCGGTCGAATACAAGGCGATCTCGCGCCCGCTCGTCAACGAGCAAAAAGCCACCGATCTCGCCATCGACGTCATGCAGTCGCTGGTCGGCAAGACCGGGCTGACGATGATGCCCGAGGCCGTGATGGGCAGCGAGGACTTTTCGTGGATGACCGAAAAGCTGCCCGGCTGCTATGTGCTGCTTGGCAACGGCGTGGGCAGCGTCGGCGGCTGCACGGTGCATAACCCCGGCTACGACTTCAACGACGAAGCGCTGCCCTATGGCGCGGCGTGGTTCGTCGCGCTCGTCGAGCGCTATTTGCGCCAGGGCTGACGCCCCCCCAAAAAACAGACCGGCACAGGCACCGATACAGGCCAGGCGCGCCCGCTTCTTCCCTGCTTCGCACTCACTTCTCGCCCGCGCGCGCCGCCTCCCCGCAGTTTCTGACCAACCTAAAGAGTCTATAAATGTCAGCAAGCAGCATCACGCCTCAGATCACACGCTACGGCGCCAACGCCCCACGGAAGACACGCATCGCGCGCGCCGCACGTCTTGTTGCGTGCGCAACCGTCATGGGCGGCGCGTCGCTCGGCGCCCATGCCCAGACTTCGAATCTGTTTCTCGAAGACTACTTTCAGGGCGTGCCGTATGCCACCACCGGCGCGTATTCGCCGGGCGTGCGCCTCTATGGCGCGGTAGACCAGTCGATCGGTTTCACCAAGGGCGCGCAGACGGCGTTCGTGCAGCAAAGCGGCGGGCAATGGACTTCGAAGATCGGTCTGTATGGCGTCGAGGATCTGGGCGGCGGCTATCGCGTGCGCTTCGACCTGGAGAACGGCTTCAACGCGGCCAACGGCCAGTTGGGCACGGCCAATACGCTCTTTAATCGTGAGGCGTGGGTGAGCATCGGTTCGCAAAAGACCGGCGAACTGAAATTGGGCTTGCAGGACGATGTGGGCGTGCCGCTCTTCATCGACGTGTTCGGCCAGGTGGGCACGGTCTCCACCGTCGCTTACCTGACCGCGTGGACTTACGACCTGGGCCCCGGCGCGAGCTTCGAGGCAAGCCGTCTGTCGAATGCGATCAGCTATTCGTCGCCGTGGTTCGGGCCGCTCAATGCACAGGTCGCGCTCGCGCTGCACGACAACAGCTCCAGCGCGCCGACCATCGTCACGCGCTCGGTCGCGCTGAATTACTTCGACGGTCATCTGTTCGGCACGCTCAGCTACCTGGGCAACTACGGGCTGAATGCGCTCACCACCTCGCAATACGTGCGCACCGACAACTTCGCCGCGGGCCTGCTTTATGACGCCGGGCATTACGTGCTTTCGGCGGGCTACAGCTTCCTCGCGCCGCGCCTGGACGGCGACCGTGTGGCGTCGCTCTATACGCTCGGCGGACTTTATCGCTACCAGCAGCGCAACGATTTCCGCGTCGAACTGGCGTATCGCAACGTGTCGGGCGCAAGCAGCCATTCGTATGGCCTGACGCTTGGCTACGACTACGACCTCTCGAAACGCGCCGCCCTCTATGTGCGCGGCTCGGTGATCCACAACACCGGCACGACGCCGACCTACGGCCGCTACCCGAGCCAGCAGCCGACCGTCGACAACATCAACAACAGCTATACGGGCAGCACCGGCACCGAGATGTATCAGTCGCCGCACGTCGTGCTCGTCGGCATGTATCACAAGTTCTGAACACCGTTCGCATCGACACAGGAGACAGGGGATGAGCATTCGCATGAAATCGAAATCGCACGGGTCTGTGCGCATGGCCGCCGCCGTGCTGTGCCTCGCGGCGAGTTTCGCCGCTCACGCTCAGGGCGGCAGCGAGGCCAGCGCAGTCAGCGGCACGGCGTCAGCATCGGCTTCGCAGCACGCGACGCCCGCCGTCGCCGCGTCGTCGGGCGCGGATCGCGCACTCGCCGCCAACGTGCGCCACGCGCTCAAGGCCGCACGCAAGCAAGGCCTGAAATCGAGCTTTATCCGCGTGCGGGCGCGCGACGGCGCGGTCACGCTGTCGGGCGTGGTCGCCAACGAAAGCCAGATCGAACTGGCCACGTCCGTGGCGCAAGGCGTGAACGGCGTGCGTTCAGTCGCGAGCAAGCTCGTGATCCGCGACGACGAAGGCATCAAGGGCAGCCAGTAAGTCGTCAGGCAGTCATCGAGCAGTCGTGCGAAGCGGCGCGTCACGACGCACCGCTTCGTCAATGACGCATTGGCAGGCATCAGCAGGCATCAGCCCGCATCAGCAATCGAGGCACCCGTATGAACGTCGTACACGAACACGCAGCAGCATCGCCGAGCGCCACGTCCACGCGCACGAGCCGCACCATGGTGCTGGCCGCGGCGCTCGGCAACGGTCTGGAGTTTTTCGACTTCACCGTCTACAGCTTCTTTTCGGCGCTGATCGGCCAGCTATTTTTTCCGGCACATGACGCGCTGTCTTCGCTGATGATGTCGCTGGCGACGTTCGGCGTGGGCTTTGTCGTGCGCCCGCTCGGCGGCGTGACGATCGGCGCCTATGCCGATCGCGCGGGACGCAAGCCCGCGTTGATCCTCACGGTGCTGTTGATGGCGCTGGGCACCGGGCTCATCGGCCTCGCGCCGACTTACGCGCAGATCGGCCTGTTCGCGCCCGCGCTGATCGTGCTGGGCCGCCTGCTGCAAGGTTTTTCGGCGGGCGGCGAAGTGGGCGCGGCGACCACGCTGTTGATGGAAGCGGGCCGCGAGGGCCGTCGCGGCGTGCTGGTCAGCTGGCAGATGGCAAGCCAGGGCGGCGCAGCGCTCGCGGGTGCGCTGATCGCGCTGCTGCTGTCGAAGTCGCTCTCGCATGAGCAACTGGTTTCGTGGGGCTGGCGTGTGCCGTTCCTGATCGGCCTGGCGATCGGCCCGTTTGGATTTTTCCTGCGCGCGCGCCTGGACGATACCTTGCCCGCTGCGGCGCATGCTCATGCCACAACCCAGGCCAGGCCCGTGCGCCGCAAACTGCCGCTGCGCGTGATCGTGGCGGGCACGATGCTGGTGATCGGCGGCACGGGCACGATGTACACCATCGTGTTCTTCCTGCCTGCGTTCCTCGCGCTCACGCTGCATATGCCGAGCGCCGCCGCCTCGGCAAGCGGCTGCGCGGCAGGTCTGGTGCTGCTGATCGGTTCGCCGCTCGCGGGCAAGCTGGCGGATCGCTTGCCGCGCCGCAAGCCGCTGCTCGCCGTCACGTCGGTCGTGTCGCTCGCCCTGCTGTTTCCCGCGTTCGCGGCGATTGCCGCGCGCCCCACGGTCGGCACCGTGCTGGTCGTCGCCGTCGTGCTGATCGGCCTGATGACGCTTACGAGCCCGGCTGGCTTCCTGATGATCCTGGAAGCCCTGCGTCCCGAAGTGCGCGCGACGTCGCTGGGCATTATCTACGCCGTGGGCGTGACGCTGTTTGGCGGCTTTGCGCAGCTTGCCGTGGGTGCGCTCTGGCGCGCGACCGGCAGCTTCTATGCGCCCGCCTGGTATGTGCTGGGTTGCTCAATCGTAAGTCTGGTGGGATTGGCGCTGTTTCAGGAAAAGGCGAGCGGCTAGAATCGCTTTTTCCCGAGGACTCGTTTTATGACTACTGCATTACTCGTCATTGATTTCCAGAAAGGGCTTGTCGCCACCGATCCGCTGCCGGGCGACGCAGCGGCCATCTCCGCCAACGTCAGCCAGTTGACGCAGCGCGCCCGTGCCGCAAAGGTGCCGGTAGTATTCGTCCAGCATGAGGACGCAGAACTCGTGCCGGGCAGCAATCCGTGGAAAGTCGCCGATGCCGCGCATGCGCAGGCCAGCGACTATTTCGTGAGCAAGCGCACGCCCGACTCCTTCCTGAACACGGCGCTGGGCGCGATCCTGGCCGAACACGCGATCCAGCACGTGGTGATCTGCGGCTACGCCACCGAATTCTGCGTCGATACGACCACGCGCCGCGCCGCCGCCAACGGCTTGACAGTGACGCTCGCCGCCGACGCGCACACGACGCACGACAAGCCGCACGCCACGGCGGCCTCGATCCGCGAGCATCACAACCGGACGCTGTCGAGCATGCGCAGCTTCGGCCCGCGCATTCACGCCGTGCTCACGGCGGATATCGCTTTCCAATAAGACGCGCTGACGGGCCTAGCGCCCGCCGTGCCGCGCGTCGTCTCCCGCATCCACCGCATCTTCCAGTGCGCGCGCCTTCTTCCTGATTTCGCGCGTACTGAACACCGGCAAGCGCCAGCTGAAATACAAGGACGCCAGCCGCAGCGCCACGCAGCCAAGCGTGGCGACCCACGGCGTCCAGAACGTCGACCAGTCCATATACGTGAGCCCGACCTGCAACGCCGCGCCCAGCAGCGCCGCCGACGCGTAGATCTCGCGCTCCAGGATCGCGGGCACGCGCGAAAGCAGGATGTCGCGCAGCACGCCGCCGCCCACGGCGCTCACCATGCCGAGCACGATGGCGGTTTCCGCGCTGTCCGTCCAGATCCACGTCTTCTGTGCGCCCGCCACCGCGAACAGGCCCAGCCCGATCGCATCGAAGAACAGCACCGGATGGCGCAGCCGCCGCACCTGCGGATACGCGACGATGGTGAGCAGCGCGGCCAGCACCGTCACCGCCATATATGCCCAGTTCGACAGTCCCGCCGGGGGAATCGCGCCGATACAGACATCGCGCACGATGCCGCCGCCGCACGCCACCATGAAGGTGACGACGAGAATGCCGAACAGATCCAGACGCCGCTGCCGCGCGGCGACCGCGCCCGAGATCGCAAAGGCAAACGTGCCGATGAGGTCGAGCGCCGTGTACGCCGTGTGGGCGTTGACATGCGCACTCACGTGCGCGCCCAAAGCCATGCTCACGCCGCCTCGCTCATCGGTTCGTCCGTGGCGGCAGCGTCGTGGCCCAGCCACGCGCCTGCCGCGCAGAGCATCGCTTCCAGTCCGGTGCGCAGCGTCGGGTCGATGACGGGCGCGAAACGCGGCGAGTGATTGCTCGGGATTTCGTTGATCTTTTTCGCGGCGCGGGCCTTTTCGTACACCTCGCGGTCGGTGCCGCCAATGAACCAGAACGCGTACGGCACGCCCCACTCGCGGCCAAACACGCTGAAGTCCTCGCTGGCCGCGGCCGGTTCGGTTTCGTAGGCGCGCTCGCCGAACTGCGCTTCGAAGGCCGTGCGCAGGCGCGCCGTGGTCGCGTCGTCGTTGACGGTCAGCGGGTAGCTGGAGAGCGTCGTGAACTCCGGCTCGCGCGGCGCGTTGGAGGCCGCGCATTCGGCGCAGCAGATGCGGCGGATCGCGCCCAGCATGTACTCGCGCACGTCCTCGTCGTAGGTGCGCATGTTGAGCTTGATGGTGGCGTCGTCGGGGATGATGTTTTCCTTCGTGCCCGCCTGGAGGCTGCCGATGGTCAGCACGGCGCTGTCGCGCGGCGAAATTTCACGCGACACGATGGTCTGCAGGCGCAGTGTCGTGGACGCCGCCATGATGACCGGATCGATCGAGGTCTGCGGCTGCGAGCCGTGCGAGCCGCGCCCGAACAGCTTGACCTTGAGGCTGTCGCCCGCCGACAGGATCGTGCCGCTGCGGTAGCCCACCGTGCCCGCCGCGCCCACCATCACGTGCTGGCCGAGAATCACGTCGGGTTTCGGGAAGCGCGTCATCATGCCGTCGTCGACCATGCTGCGCGCGCCGCGCCCCACTTCCTCGCCGGGCTGGAACACGGCCATCAGCGTGCCGCGCCATGCGCCGCGATGCTCCGCCATCAGGCGCGCGACGCCCAGCAGCCAGGTCACGTGCATGTCGTGGCCGCAGCTATGCGCGACGCTCACCTGCGTACCGTCCTCGTCCTTCGCGACCACCTTGCTCGCGTACGGCAGGCCGGTGGCTTCGGCCATCGGCAGCGCGTCCATGTCGGCGCGCAGCATCACGACCGGGCCCGCGCCGTTACGCAGGATCGCCACCACGCCCGTCACGCCCACTTCGCGCGTGACTTCGTAGCCGAGCTTTTCGACGTAATCGGCGACGATTTTTGCGGTGCGGAACTCCTGCATCGACAGTTCGGGATGTTCGTGCAGATCCTTGTAGATCGTTTCCAGTTCAGGCAACAGCGCGCCGATGGAGGGGGCGAGCGTATCGATCAGTTTCGTCATCAATGACTCCTGGGAATAGGGGGCGAGCTTGCGGAAGCGATCGCCGAAGTGCTCACCGAAGTGCTTATGTCACGCAGCGCCGTCGAGCAAGCTGTCCGAAAGCTTTTCAAGCAGACGGTCGAGCGTCTTGCGCTCGCTGGCCGTCAAGGCGGCGGCCAGTTCGCCTTCCAGCGCCGCGCCGACTTGCGCCGACGCCTGCGCCACGTCCACGCCCTCGGGCGTGCCGCTGAGCGCGACGCTGCGACGGTCTTGCGCGTGCGTGTCGCGCACGATCAGGCCGCGCGCTTCGAGTTCCGCGAGCGTTTTCGACAGCAGCGTCTTTTCGATCAGGGCGCGCTGCGAAACGGTCTTGGGCGTAATGCCCGCCTGCGCGCAGACGAGCCGCAGCACGCGCAACGCGCGCACGTCGAGGCCCCAGCGCTCGCGATAGATCGCGTTGGCGCGCTCGCTGAGCAGCGCGCTCGCGAGATCGAGCCTGAAGGTGAGAAAGCCAGGATGCAGACCGGAAGACAAGCGCACGCTCCCATCGTGTAGGCCGTTCGGCACGGCGACGCATCGGAGTATAGACAAATAGTTGAAAATTTCAACTATTATTGGGATGAGCGACGGCGCAGATGAAGGCGAGATTTCATGCGCCAAAGGTATAATGAGATGCGCTTTCGCGTCATTTCGTAACGAATCGATATCTCACAGGTTGGAACATGGAGCTGCGTCACCTTCGCTACTTTGTGGCTGTCGCCGAAGAACGCAGCTTCACGCGCGCGGCGCAACGGCTGCATATCGCGCAGCCGCCCTTGAGCCGCCAGATCCAGCAACTGGAGGAGATCCTGGGCGTGCAGCTTTTCGAGCGCAATTCGCGCCCGCTCAAGCTGACCGATACCGGCCGCTTCTTCTATCAGCACGCCTCGCAACTGCTCGCGCAGACCGCCGAGCTGGAGTCGATGACGCGCCGCGTCGGCAAGATCGAACGCAACCTGTCGGTGGGGTTCGTCGGTTCGACGCTGTATGGGATGCTGCCGAAGATCATTCGCCGCTATCGCCAGAAACATGCGGAAGTCGAATTGAGCCTCAACGAAATGTCCACGATGGATCAGATCAAGGCGCTCAAGGAAGGCCGCATCGACGTGGGTTTCGGGCGGATCCGCCTGGACGACCCCAGCATCCGCCGCGTGGTGTTGCGCGAGGAACGCATGATCGTGGCGCTGCCCATCGGCCATCCGCTGGGCGACACGAAGACGGTGTTGTCGCTGCACGACCTGCTCAACGAAACGCTGATCATTTTCCCGAAATCGCCGCGACCGAGTTACGCGGATCAGGTGCTTGCGGCGTTTCACGACCGCGCGCTCAAGCCGGCCCGCGTGCTGGAGACACGCGAATTGCAGGTGGCGCTGGGACTGGTGGCGGCGGGAGAAGGCATTTCGATCGTGCCGAAGAGCGTCTATGGGCTCAAGCGCGACGACGTGTTCTATAAAGACCTGGACGACGCCAATCTGGTGTCGCCGATCATCATGAGCATGCGCATGCTCGACGAGTCCGAAGACCTTCAGCGCATGCTGCAACTGATTTACGACCTGTACGACGAGCAAGGCATGGAATACCTCGCGCCCACCGACCGCGAGGCCCATGCCAAAAAGGGTTGATTTAAAACGCTGCTTTAAAGAGCCGGTTTAAAGCGTCTTTCAGCCCAGGTCGCCGCCTGCAACCGCCAACACCGATCCCGTGATGTAGCTGGCCTCGTCCGAGGCGAGGAACAGGATCGGCGCGACCTGTTCGTCGATGCTGCCGTAGCGCTTGAAGAAGGTCGATTCGGTGACCTGATGAACGGCTTCGCTCATCCACGCCTTTTCCTGCTCGTTGTCGCCTGCCGCATTGCGCGGCACGCGGCGCGGCGGCGCGGTCGTGCCACCCGGCGCCGTCGCCACGACGCGGATATTGTGCTCGGCGTACTCCATCGCCAGCGCCTGCGTGATGGCGTTCACGCCGCCCTTTGCCGCCGAATACGGCACGCGGCGAATCCCGCGCGTGGCATTCGACGAGATATTGACGATCGTGCCGCCGCCGCGCGCCAGCAGATGCGGCAGCACCGCGTGGCAGGTGTAGAGCGTGGGCATGAGCGAGCGGCGGATTTCCGCGTCGATCTGCTCCGGCTCGAACTCCGCGAACGGACGCATACGGATCGCGCCGCCCACGCCGTTGATCAGGATGTCGATGCCGCCGAACTTTTCCACCGCGCAGGCCATGGCCGCGCGCGCGCCCTCGTAGGTTTCCAGGTCGGCGACGAAACCCGCCGTGTGGTCGCCCCCCGCCTCAGCCGCGACTTCGGCGACGAAGTCAGCGCGATCGACGAACAGCACCTTGCCGCCCTCCGCTGCCGCGCGCAGCGCCACGCCGCGCCCGATGCCCTGGGCCGCGCCCGTCACGACCACGACCTTGCCTGAGAATCGTTGCATGCTCATGCCGCCTTCAGAACGACGTTGGGAGTGAACTTCTCGTAGTGGAAACTGTGGGGCTTCACGCCGTTATCGTCGAAGTGCTTGCGCACCGCATCGACCATCGGCGGCGGCCCGCACAGGTAGACGTCGACGTCGCCATCGTTGAGCGCATCGGCGGGAATATGCTGCGTGACCCAGCCCTTGCGGGGATGGTTCGACGCATCGTCCGCCACCACGGTGCTGAAGCTGAAGTTGGCGAGCTTCGACGTATAGGCTTCGATCGCCTCGACCTGCACGAGGTCGAGGTCGCGCGTGACGCCGTAGATCAGGTGCACCTTCTGCTGCGAGTTCGCGCGCGCGAGCACTTCGAGCATCGACAGGAACGGCGCGAGCCCCGTGCCGCCCGCGAGAAACAGCAGCGGGCGCTGCACGTCGCGCAGATAGAAACTGCCGAGCGGCCCGACCAGTTCGAGCTTGTCGCCGGTCTTTGCGGCTTCGAGCCACGAGCTCATCACGCCGCCCGGGATCTTCTTGATGAGGAAGCTGAGCTTCGACTCGCCAGGCGCGGAAGAAAACGAATACGAGCGATGCTGGCCGCTGCCGGGCACATTGATATTGACGTACTGGCCCGGCAGGAACACGGGCGCATTCGCTTCGACGTCCAGTTCCAGCACGACCGCTGCGTCGTTGTGCAACTCGATCTTCGCGACCGTCGCGGCGCATTGGCTCTGCCCCGTCTTGCACACCGCCGACGAAGCCGGCACCGCGATCACGCAATCGCTTTGCGGCACCATCTGGCAGGTGAGCACAAGGCCGCCGCTCTTTTCATCGTCGCTCAGTGCGTCTTCGATATATTCGTCGCCAAGATCGTAGCTGCCGCTTTCGGCCTTGCATTTGCAGGTGCCGCACACGCCGTCGGAGCAATCCATCGGCAGGTTGATGCGGGCGCGAAATGCCGCGTCGAGAACTTTCTCGCCGGCCTTGCATTCGATGAAGCGCGTGACGCCGTCCTCGAAATTGAGCGCAATATTGAAACTGGACATGGGGACTCCTCCAACTACCTGATATTGATGCGTTCGACTTTAAACACGCTTGTTAAACGTGATAAATGTCGAGTACCTGCCGGATATAGTCGTTCTTCAAAACGATCTTTTTATAGGCAATCAGCCACTGGCCTTCGACCTGGCGCAACGTCACGAACATCGTGCCGTAGAAGAAGTCCGTCGTGCGATAGCGATGGTTGAGCGTCTGGAAGTTGTAGCGCACATCGACTTCGTTGTCGCGCGTGGCCAGCACTTCCACGTTGGTGACGTTGTGGCTCGTGCGTGGCTCCGGCGTGGACGCGCCGCTACGCTCGGTCTTGATGCGGAACACGCGATCTTCCAGGCCGCCGCGATCCGGGTAATACATCAGCGAGATCTGGCTTTCGTGGTCGTCGGTGAGCTGGTCGTCGTCGTCCCAGGCCGGCATCCAGTAGGTGACGTCCTCGGTGTAGCAGGTAAGCCATTCGTCCCACTGGCGATCGTCGAGCAGGCGCGCTTCGCGATAGAGCGCCGCGCAAAGGGTTTGATAGTCGACGCTCATGCCACGGCTCCTTCCTGCTCTTTCTTCAGTGCGTCGCGCATCACGCGCACCCAGTATTCGTGCTGAACCACGAACAGCCCTTCGTCCTCGCTGCGCTCGCCGGAGATCAGCGGCTTGAGGCCCATCTTCTTTGCGTTGTCGTCTGCGCCTTCGACCCACAGCGGCGCGCCGCGCGAGAGGTCGTTCCACATCGCCGTGATGCCCGCATAACCGTTCTGGCAGGCGCGGAACTCTTCCAGGTCGTCGGCAGTGCCCATACCCGAGACGTTGAAGAAGTCTTCGTACTGGCGAATGCGCGTGGCGCGATCCGTTGCGCTCTCACCCTTCGGCGCAAAACAGAAGATCGACACTTCGGTCTTGTCGACGCTGATGGGACGCACCACGCGAATCTGCGTGCTGAACTGATCCATCAGGAACACGTTCGGGTAGACACACAGATTGCGCGTCTGGTTGACGATGAATTCCGCGGCCACGTCGCCCACGCGCGCCTTGATTTCGTCGCGCTGCTGATAAACCGGTCGCACTTCCGGATTCATCGTTTGCGTCCACAGCAGAATATGGCCGTGATCGAAGCCATAGACGCCTGCGGTCGACTTGCTCCAGCTGTTCGCATCGACGGCCTTGGTGCCCTCTTCCTTGCGGCGGCCCATCGTAGCGGCGTAATTCCAGTGCACGGTGCTGACGTGATAGCCGTCGCAGCCGTTTTCCATCTGCATCTTCCAGTTGCCCTCGTACACATACGAGGAATTGCCGCGCAGCACTTCCAGGCCGCCGGGCGCCTGGTCGACGATCTGGTCGATGATCACGCGCGCTTCGCCCAGGTACTCCTCAAGCGGCATGGCATCGGCATTGAGGCTGCCGAACAAAAAGCCGCGATAGTTCTGGAAACGCGCGACTTTCTTCAGGTCGTGCGAGCCGTGCGTATTGAATTGCACCGGATATTCAGTGGTTTTCTCGTCCTTGACCTTGAGCAGCTTGCCCGTGTTCGAGAAAGTCCAGCCATGGAACGGGCACGTGAAACTGCCCTTGTTGCCATGCTTGCGACGGCACAGCATCGCGCCCTTGTGCGCGCAGGCATTGATCACGGCATTCAATTCGCCGGTCTTGTCGCGTGTGATGACGATCGGCTGGCGGCCAATCCACGTCGTGTAGTAATCGTTGTTGTTCGGAATCTGGCTTTCGTGCGCCAGGTACACCCAGTTGCTCTCGAAGATGTGTTTCATCTCCAGTTCGAACAATTCGGCGTTGGTGAAGATATCGCGACGGCAGCGGAAAATACCGGCTTGCCTGTCGTCCTGCACGGCGGTGGCCAGCAGATGATCCAGTTCGTGGGCTTTGTCGATGATGGCGGACATGGTTCCTCTCCCTAGGCGTACACCGATCCCTGCACGGGATGCATGCATCGGTGGCGAACGGGTTCTCGCGGGGGAAAATCGGGAGGCGGCAGCGCGACGCGGCTGCCGCCGTGCGGGACGATCAGGCCGTGGCCGTAGCCTCGGCGGCTGCGCGCTGACGCTGGACGATCTGGTTGTCGCGGCCTTGCAGCAGCGGCGTCAGCGTGAAGTCGAATTCGATGTGCTTGTACGCGTCGGTCTTCAGACCCAGCGCCGCGCCACCGGTTTTCTCGACGACGTGAGGAATCAGTTCTTCACGCGTGGCGTAGGCGAAGTCGTCCCAGATCAGCGGATCGCCTTCGATATTGAACTGCGTGGTGAGCTTGCGATGGTCGCCGCTCGTGACGAAGAAGTGCACGTGCGCGGGTCGGTTGCCGTGGCGCCCCAGACCGTCGAGCAGCTGTTGCGTGGCGCCTTGCGGCGGGCAGCCGTAGCCCACCGGCATGAGCGTGCGGAATTCGTACTTGCCGTCCGCGCCGGTCTTGACCGCGCCGCGCAGGTTGAAATCGGTTTGCGCACCGGTGGGGTCGAAGTGCGAATAGAAACCGTTGGAATTGGCGTGCCAGCATTCGACCACGGCGTTCGCAACGGGCTTGCCGTCCGTGCCCTTGACCGTGCCGCGAATCACGAGCGGGCCGGCGCCTGCATCTTCGTCGAGATCGATCTTCGAAAGGCCGTCACGCACGGGAGCGCCTGCCACATAGAGCGGGCCTTCGATCGTGCGCGGCGTGCCGCCGTCCAGACCGACTGCCTTGTCCTGCGCGTCCATGCGGATATCGAGGTATTTCTCCAGACCCAGGCCTGCCGCGAGCAGCGCCGCTTCACCATCCTGGCCCAGCTTGTTCAGGTAGTTCACGCCCGCCCACACTTCATCGGGCGTGATGTCGAGATCGTCGATGGCCTTGAACAGGTCGCCCAGCAGGCGATGCACGACCTGCTGGAAGCGGGCGTTGCCGTTGCCGCCGTTGAGATTCGCTGCGGCCTTCAGCAGCTCCTGGACTTCCTTGGTTTCGAATACCGTGACGCTCATGATTAGTGTCTCCACACTTGTATTTTGGGGAAATGCCTGAACGGATTTTTTGGCTTCAGGCGTCGTCGTCGCGAACCGACGACGGGTGGCGACACAACGGCGTCACCGAAATCTTCATGTACGGGAACAGCGGCAACGCCGTGAGAATCTCGTGCAGTTCCGTGTTGCTCTCGACATCGAAAATGCTGTAATTCGCGTATTCGCCGACCAGTCGCCAGATATGACGCCACTTGCCGCTGCGTTGCAGTTCCTGCGAATAGGCCTTTTCGCGCAACTTGATCTCGCTGGCGACTTCGGCGGGCATATCCGCGGGGATATTCACATCCATGCGTACGTGGAAAAGCATTGTGTGCGTCCTGTTACGTGAATCGGGTTTACTTCGTGACTTTCTTCAGGCCGTCGCGCGTGAAGCGCTCGACCTTCGCTTCGTCCAGCTCGATGCCCAGGCCCGGGCCGTCCGGCACGCTCAGCGCGAAATCGCTGTAATCGAGCGGCTTCACCAGGATCTCTTCGGTGATCAGGAGCGGGCCGAACAGTTCGGTGCCCCATTGCAGGTTCGCGAAGCTCGCGAACAGATGCGCCGATGCCGCCGTGCTGAATGCGCCTTCCAGCATCGTGCCGCCGTACAGTTCGATTCCCGCTGCGTCCGCGATGGCGGCGACGCGTTGCGCTGCAAAGAGGCCGCCGCTCTGCTCGATCTTGATGGCGAAGACGTCTGCGCCGTGATGCTTTGCGATTTCAAAGGCGCTTTCCGGGCCCTGCAGGATTTCGTCGGCCATCAGCGCGACGGGGAAACGGCGCATCAGGCGCGCGAGCGCTGCGGCGGACGCGACCGGTTGCTCGACCAGTTCGCAGCCCGCATCGGCCAGTGCGGGAATCGCCCAGGCGGCCTGCGTTTCGCTCCACGCCATGTTCACGTCCACGCGCACGGCGGCGCGATCGCCCACGGCCTTCTTGATTTCGGCGACGTGCTTGATATCGGTCGCAAGTGCTTTCGCGCCAATCTTCAGCTTGAAGACGTTGTGGCGGCGCACTTCAAGCATATGTTCGGCTTCGGCAATGTCCTTTGCGGTGTCGCCCGAGGCCAGCGTCCATGCCACCGGCAGACGGTCGCGGCGGCGGCCACCCAGCAGCTCGCTCACCGATACGCCCAGGCGCTTGCCCTGCGCGTCGAGCAGCGCCGTTTCCAGCGCGCTCTTTGCAAAGTGATTGACCTTCACGAGCTTGCCCAGGTGCGCCATCAGCGCCTGGATGCGCGTGGCGTCCTGGCCGATCATGGCCGGTGCGAAGTAGGTGTCGATGGCGACCTTCATCGCTTCCGGGCTTTCCGGGCCGTAGGCCATGCCCGCGATCGTGGTGCCCTCGCCGATGCCCACCGTACCATCGCTGCAGTACACCTTCACGAGCATCAGCGTCTGGCCGTACATCGTCGCCACGGACAGCTTGTGGGGGCGAATCGTCGGCAGGTCGACGAGGCGGGTTTCGATGCGTTCAATCGTCACTGAGGTCATGGCGGGCGTTGCATACAAGGAGTTCATGGAATGGATTTATACGCCCCGTCCAAATGCACCGTCCAATACTTTTAAGCACCGGTTTCCATACTCTGTGGGTATAGAGCATTTAGATCCATGCGTGGATATTGCGTCGCACCATACCCTGGTGGAATCGTAGGAGGTGAATTTTGGGCGTGTCACGAGGGGATTTAATGGCGCTGCAGAAGCTTCGCGCCCCAAATGAAAAACGCCGCTTCATTGCGAAGCGGCGTTAAGAAAAAGGCTTAAGAAACGCGCGTTTTGCGCATTATCGGAGCGCTGCGGCGGTTCCCGTTTCCACCCGGCGGCGATACGCCGTATCGCGCGTCGCGAGCCAGTAATACAACGGCGACGTCAGCAGCAAACCGATCACCCACGACAGATCCGCGCCGTCCAGATACTTCGGCACCGGGCCAGCGTACATCGGCGTATTCATGAACGGAATCTGCACGGCAATACCCACTGCGTAGGCGATCAACGCCTGCGGGTTGAAACGACCATAAATCCCGCCATCGGCCTGGAAGATCGAATCGACGTCGTATTTCCCTTTGTGAATCACATAAAAATCGATCAGGTTAATTGCTGTCCACGGCACCAGTACGACCAGCAAAGCCAGCACCAGATCGACCAGGTTGCCGACGAAATTAGTCGAAGCACCAATCGCCGCGTAACAGCACGAAGCCAGGATCACGACCGAAAACACCGCACGCGCATTCGCTGTGGGAATCCAGCGGCTCGCAAACGTCTGCACGGAAGTAATGGTCGCGAGCACCGCGCCATAGAGATTCAACGCGTTGTGGCTGATGACGCTCAGCAGGAACAGCACGAGCATGGGCGCGCCGAGCGGCCCGGTGGCCAGCTTGACCGCATCCATCGTGTCCACACCCGGCGCCACGGCGAGCACCGCCACCGCGCCGAACACAAACGCGAGCGTCGAGCCAATCGTGCAGCCCAGCCAGGTCGCCCAGAACGTCGACGACACACGCACATTTTCCGGCAGATAGCGCGAATAGTCCGAGACGTACGGTGCAAACGCGATCTGCCACAGCGCCGAAAGCGATACCGTCGCAAGCCAGCCCGCGAAGTTGAAGCCGCCGCGCGTGAGGAAATCGGCCGTCGACACATGCGTGAAGATATAGCCGAAGCCCACGAAGATGCCGATACCCAGCACCCACGTACCAATGCGATTCAGGAAATGGATGAAGCGATAGCCGACAATGCCGATCAGCCCCGATCCCACCGCACCGATCACGATGCCAACCGGCACCGACACCGACGCCTGGATACTGTGCAAGGACTTGCCTGCCAGCACGATATTCGACGCGAAAAAGCCCACATACATGACGCCCGCGATCACCGTGACGAGCAGCGCGCCCCATGAGCCGAACTGCGCGCGGCTTTGAATCATCTGCGGGATGCCCATTTGCGGCCCCTGCGCCGAGTGCAGCGCCATCAGCACGCCGCCAACCGCCTGCCCGACGACAATCGCGACAATCCCCCAGAACAGGTTCAGGTGGAACAACTGCACGCCCAGCGCGCCGGTGACGATCGGCAGCGGCGCGATATTGCCGCCGAACCAGAGCGTGAAGAGATCGCGAACCTTGCCGTGGCGATCCTCGGGCGGCACATAGCCAATGGTGTGTTTCTCGATCAATTGCGCGTTACTGCTTTCCGTACTGGCCACGATACTGTCTCCTGCCGGGCTCTGTCGCCCATCGATTCGGATTACTAAAACATTACGTCGACTGCTTCACTTCTGCGAGACGATTCGACCGGCCGCGCGACTTGTTCGCGACCGGTCATCCACGACTTACCCGCGCAACTGAATCCAGGTCGTCTTCAGTTGCGTGTATTTGTCGAACGAATGGAGCGAGAGGTCGCGCCCAAAGCCCGATTGCTTGCCACCGCCAAACGGCACGCTCACGTCCAGCGCGTCCACCGTGTTGACCGACACGGTGCCCGCCTTCAGCGCGCGCGCCACGCGATGCGCGCGGTTCAGGTCGTCCGTCCACAGCGACGCCGCGAGACCGTAGACGCTGTCGTTCGCGAGGCGCAGCGCCTCTTCTTCCGTGTCGAATGCGCTGATCGCGAGCACCGGGCCGAACACCTCCTCGCGTGCGATCGGCATATCGTTGCGTACGCCACCAAAAATGGTCGGCTCGATGAAGTTGTCTGAGCCATTGAAACTCAGACGCTTGCCGCCCTTGAGCAGTCGCGCGCCGTCGCGCTCGGCCCTTTCGATTGCGCTCATGATGCGCGCGGTCTGCCCGGCGTCGACAATCGCGCCCGCCCGGCTCGCGGGGTCGAGCGGATCGCCAGGCAACCAGTCGCGGGCCTTGCTCAACAGACGCTCGATGAATTCCTCCTGAATCGAACGCTGCACATACAGGCGCGAGTTGGCCGAGCAAACTTCGCCCTGGTTGAAGAAAATCCCGAAGGCCGCTTTCTCTGCGGCAAGATCGAGATCGGCGCAATCCTCGAAAACCAGATTCGGGCTCTTGCCGCCGCATTCGAGCCAGACCTGCTTGAGGTTGGATTCGGCCGCGTAGCGCATGAAATATTTGCCGACCTCGGTCGAGCCCGTGAACACGAGGCAATCCACATCGGGATGCAAACCAAGCGCACGGCCCGCCTGTTCGCCCAGACCCGGCACGACATTGAGCACGCCTTCCGGCAAGCCGGCCTCCAGCGCGAGTTCGGCCAGGCGCAGCGCGGAAAACGGCGACTGCTCCGCGGGCTTGAGCACCACGCTGTTGCCCGCAGCCAGCGCGGGGGCGAGCTTCCAGGCGGCCATGTCGAGCGGGAAATTCCACGGCACGACGGCCGCCACCACGCCCAGCGCCTCGCGCGTGATAGTCGCGAACGCATTGGGCGCAGTCGGCGCCACCTGGTCGTAGAGTTTGTCGAGCGATTCGCCATACCACGCGAACACATGCGCGGCGCCCGGCACGTCGATATTCCAGGCGTCCGCCACCGGCTTGCCCATGTTCAGCGAATCGAGCAACGCCAGTTCCTCGCGATTCGCGAGCATCAGCTCGGCAAGACGCAACAGGACTTTCTTGCGTTCGACGGGCGGCGTGCGCGACCATGCGCCCTTGTCGAAGGCCTCGCGCGCGGCGCGCACGGCAAGATCGACGTCCGCCGCATCGCAGGCCGCAACGCGCGCCAGGAGGCGATTCGTGGCCGGATTCACGGAGTCGAACGTCGCGCCGGAAACGGCCGCTACGCGCCGCCCGCCAATCAGCGCCTGGTCGATGAAAACCTGCTCGGCAGCACGGCGCTGCCAATAGCCGAGATCAAACATGCTGGACTCCAATGGGGCAGCCTGCGCAGCCCGCGTTCATAAGGAAAAAAGCAAGGGTTAGCGGCGATGGTGCGATATTTCGGCGCAAAGGAAAATGAATAAAAATATTCTCGGGCCATACGATAAAACTATGCAGAAAGGTTTCTTTCCGGCGGCGCTCCCAGGGTAAGGTAACGGTAAAACCGCCTTAACTCCGCGCTTTAAGACCCGATTCATCGGGCCGCACACCAACGTGTCCGCGGCCTTGCAGCAGAGGTGCAAGTGGCTTTCTATACATTGCGACAACTCAAGTACTTCGTGACGACCGTCGAAGCCGGCAGCGTGGCCGAGGCATCGCGCCAGCTTCATATCGCCCAGCCCTCCATTTCGAGTGCGATCAAAGGGCTCGAAGAAAGCTTCAACGTCAAGCTCTTTATCCGCCACCACGCGCAAGGCGTGTCGCTCACACCGGGCGGCACGCGCTTTTATCGCAAGGCGCAGGAACTGCTGCGCATGGCGCACGAATTCGAGCAGAATGCGCTTGCCGATAACGACGTCATCACGGGCCAGATCGACATTGGCTGCTTCGAAACCGTCGCGCCGCTCTATCTGCCGCAACTGATCGCGGGCTTTCGCGAACGCTATCCCGGCGTCAATATCCGCATTCGCGACGGCGAGCAGCAGGAACTCGTCCAGGGCCTCACGGCCGGCACCTTCGACGTGGCCTTTCTCTACGACCACGAACTGGACGGCACCATCGAAACCGAACCGCTGATGCCGCCGCAAAAGCCTTATGTGCTGCTGCCCGACAATCACCGCTTCGCAGGCCAGTCGCAAGTGTCGTTGCGCGACCTCTGCGCGGAGCCGATGATCCTGCTCGACGTGCAGCCCAGCCGCACGTATTTCGTGAGTCTCTTTCACGATCTGGGCCTCACGCCCAATATCGTGTTCGGCTCGCCGTCCATCGAAATGGTGCGCGGCATGGTGGGCCAGGGTTTCGGCTTTTCGCTGCTCGTCACGCGCCCGCATTCCGAGTGCACCTATGACGGCAAAAAAGTGGTCATGCTCGATATTGCCGAACCGGTGGCCACGTCCGGTCTCGTGAGCGCGCGCCTCAAGCGCGGTCAATTGACCAAGCCCGCGCAGCTGTTCGTGGACTTCTGCCGCGAACGCCTTGCGAGCCTGCACGAGGCGCGCGCGTAATTGCTTAAAACTCAGCTTTAAAGCTCAGTCCGGTTGCGCGAGATACAGCGCGAGACGCGCGAGCATCGCGTCGCAATCGGCAAGCTGCGTTTCAGCGATGAACTCATCGGGCTTGTGCCCCTGATCCATGCTGCCAGGGCCGCACACCACCGTCGGGATGCCAGCCTGTTCGAACAGGCCGCCCTCGGTGCCGAACGCCACCGTGCCGAAATCCGTCGATCCGCTGATATGCGCAAGCAGTCGTGCGGCCTCGCTTTCGGGCGGCGTTGCCAGCCCCGGATATTCTCCAAGCGGCTGCCACTGGATATCGGTGTCCGGCTGCACGGCGCGCATCGTCGGCAGCAATTCCTGCTGCGCGTACTGCGCCAGTTCGTCGGCGACGGTCTGGGCGTCAAAACCCGGCAATGCGCGCACTTCAAAATCGAATTCGCATTCCGCAGGGACGATATTCAGCGCGCGGCCGCCTTTGATGAGGCCTGTTTGCACCGTCGAATACGGCGGATCGAAGCGTTCGTCGCGATGCTCCGGAGCCGCGAGCCGCGTGCCGATTTCATCGAGTTGCCCGATCAGGCGCGCCGCATACTGGATCGCATTGACGCCGTAAGGCGCATACGCGGAATGGCAGGCCGCGCCTTTCACGCAGCAACGCATCGCCAGCTTGCCCTTGTGGCCTAGCACGGGCTTGAGTTCCGTCGGCTCGCCGATCAGGCACAGCAGCGGTTTGTGCGGCCGCTTCGCCAGTTCCTCCAGCATCGGGCGCACGCCGAGACAGCCCACTTCCTCGTCATACGAAAACGCGAGATGCACCGGCGTTTTCAGGCCCGCGGATTGAAACAGCGGCACGGCGGCCAGCACCGATGCGATAAAGCCCTTCATGTCCGCCGTGCCGCGCCCATACAGACGGCCATCGCGCGCGCTCAGGCGGAACGGCTCGACTGTCCACGCCTGGCCGTCGACGGGCACGACATCGGTATGCCCCGACAGTACGACACCACCGCGATCGCGCGGGCCAATCGTCGCAAACAGATTGGCCTTGGTGCGCTCCGCGTTGTAGAACAGCTCGCTCTGGATGCCGAACTCCGCGAGATAGCGTTCGATGAACGCGATCAATTCGAGGTTCGAGTCGCGGCTGACCGTGGCAAAGCCGATCAGCCGCTCAAGCAATGCGCGGCTGGTTCGCTCACTCATCGCCTGGTACTCCGTAGCTTGGCGCAGCGGTGGGATTCAGCGCGCGCGTCAAATAGTCCTGCATCTGCGGACGATAGGCCTGCCAGAGACGGTCGAGTTCGGCGAGCGGATCGTTGTCGGCCCAATCGACGCGCAGGTCGACGACGGGCCACGTATGGTCGTCGACGATCTTCAGCGCCGCCGAATGCACCGGCCCCGCCTCGCCGCCCGCGGCCATCGCATCGTGCATTGCAGCCAGCAGACGGTCGGCAAGCGTGCCCGACGCCCCCTCGAATGCCTGCACCATCGCCTCGATCACGTGGGGGCCCGCGAGCATATTGCCTGCCGCGACGCACTGCTCGCCCGCTACGGCGTGGTAAATGCCCAGCGCTTCCTTGCCGCTGAAGAACGCAGTGCGGCCCTGTGCGTCGATCACCGTCACCTGGCGATACTGGCTCCAGCCGTTCGAATTCAGCGCGCGATCCAATGCAGCAGCCGGATCGAGTTGTCCGTGTTCCAGCAGATCGAGCACCTGCGGCCCTAGCGCGGGCAGCGTGACGTTCTGCGTGGCCACGACGCCCACGCCCGCGCGCGCCCACGGGCAGCGCGCCCCCACTGCGATACTCGACGAGCTGATGGCAATGCCCAACTGCCCGGACTCGGCGCAACGACCGACAATCGAGAATGTCATGGCGTGCTTCTCCTTTCCTTTCGTCCTTGTTTCAGCGCTTGTTTTTAAGCTTGCGCGGGCGTCCAGCCGTCCGGAACCACGGCGATCACGTCGATCTCCATGAGCCATTGCGGCTGACCCAGCGCCGACACCACAAGGCCCGTCGAAATCGGAAACACACCCTTGAGCCACTTACCCACTTCCTGGTAGACCGGCTCGCGATAACGCGGATCGATCAGGTACGTGGTCGTCTTGACGATGTGCGTGAGGTCGCTGCCCGCTTCTTCGAGCAACTGCTTGACGTTCTTCATCGCCTGTTCGGCCTGCGCTCGCGGGTCGCCCAGACCCACGAGCTTGCCGTCGAAATCGGTGCCCACCTGGCCGCGCACATAGACCGTATTGCCGGCGCGCACGGCCTGGCACAGATCGTTGTCGAGCGTCTGGTTCGGGTAGGTATCCTTCGTATTGAACATGCGGATACGGGTATGAGTAGGCATTTAAACGACTCCGATTGCGTTGTTGATTTCATTGCCGGCTTGCACGCGCTCGGCATGCTGGCCCGGCTGGCCAGGCTTGTCCTGCTCGCGCTGCATGGCGTCGCGATAGTCGAGGTATTGCGATTGCGTGGCGATATGGCCGGCGACGTGTTTTGCGTCGTGCCACACGCCCCAGATAAACGACGAGCCGCGCCGCGACAGCCACGGCAGGCCCACGAAATACACACCCGGTTCGCTCGACACGCCGCGCTGATGTTTTGGCTTGCCCTTTTCGTCGAAGGCATTGACCTGGAGCCAGCCGTAATCATTGGCATAGCCGGTTGCCCAGACGATCGAGCTCACGCCCGCTTCGCGCAGGTCGAGTTCGAGAATCGGCTGCGTCACGCATTGCGGATCCGGCACGGTTGCGCGTGCTTCGGGCTCCAGCGGCAGGTCGAGACCATTGCGCGTGACGTAGGCGTCGGCAGCGTCGAGCAGCGAAAGATAATTGGCGTCGCCGTTCGCAAGATGCGTCGCAAGATCCGCTTCGAACGTCACCACGCCGTCGTTGAACGCCTTGGTCAGGCCCACGAGCGTCATGCCTTCATGCGCGAGCTTGCGGAAATTCACGGTATGGCCGCCGCGTGCGCCGCTCACCGCGATCGTCACGTGTTCGCGGCCCGGCACGGCGGTTTCCATGTCCCAGAGACCCAGCACGCCCAGCCACCAGCAAAAGTCGCGATTGCGATAGGCGCGCGGCGGGCGATCGTGCGGCCCCACCGAAAGATAGACGCGCTTGCCCGCACGCATCAGCTCCTCGGCGATCTGCACGCCCGACGAGCCTGCGCCCACCACCAGCACCGCGCCTTCGGGCAGCTGCTGCGGGTTGTGATAGTCCGCCGAATGAATCTGCACGAGATCGGCCGATGCTTTGGGCGCGATCGGCGGAATGACGGGACGCTGGAACGGGCCCGTCGCCACCACGACGCGCTGCGCTTCGATCACGCCGCGACTGGTTTCCACCGTAAATCCCGGGCGACCTGCATTGCGCACAACTTTCGTGACGTCGACGCCGGTGCGAATGGGCGCGTCGATCTGCTTTGCGTAGGCTTCGAAATAATCGGCCACGCGATCCTTGGACGCGAAGGCGTCCGGGTCGAGATCGTCGAATTCAAGGCCCGGAAAGCGGTCGTGCCACGCGGGGCCGTTGGCGACCAGCGAGTCCCAGCGGCCGGTTCTCCAGCGCTCGGCGATGCGCTCGCGCTCCAGCACGAGATGCGGCACGCCCAGCTTGCCCAGGTGTTCGCTCATCGCCACGCCGGCCTGGCCAGCGCCGACGACGAGCGTATCTACGGTTTCGATTGTCATTGCGGTTTCCTTATGCACGGCGGTCTGTAACGGCGTTGACTGCGCCTGTGCGACTCCGTGGTGGGTTGCGTTGTGTCTATTCTGTTCAGAGTCGACCAAATGCGAAACGATGATTTTTGTGGTGCCTGCCTAGGAAAAAAGTTTTTCGGCTTTTTTGGCAATCAACGCGGTGCGCAATAAAAGGCGCCCGTCCGCTCCCACCCAGGTTCCAGAATCCTGATTACCTGGGCTTCGATGGGTCACTGTTAAGCCTGGTGCTTACCCTCAGTGATCGCAGCAAATGCGAACACCCGCTTCGAGTCACTCTCCGTCGCCAAAACCGGAAGGTAAAGAAACCAATTTCTGGCTATTGCATTGGATTTGTCTATGTGTGCGTCCGGCGAAAGCCCGGCAATCGATAGCCAGCCGAATCCAGTCTTTCTTTGCCCTTTCCGGATCTTTACGAAGCCTCGCCCAGCATAGATAAAAGCTATACACGAGCTAGCTAAACTATTTTTTCTCGCGTTTTTCGCGGTGCTACGCTTCAGCCGTCGCTCGTCGCAGCCCGTTCGAATGGTCTGTTTGACGAGGCAACCGTGATATCGAAAGCAGCGCCCACCACCCAGCCAGGCGGAAAGAAGGCGACATGAACGAAATCGAAGAGTTCTTGAGGAAGCATCGCGTCACCGAGGTCGAAGCGATCATTCCTGACATGGCGGGCATCGCTCGCGGCAAGATCATTCCGCGCAGCCAGTTCGAAGCCAGTGAGTCGATGCGCTTGCCGCAGGCCGTGATGCTCCAGACGGTGACCGGCGATTATCCGCAGGGCGGCGCGCTGACTGGCGTAACCGATCCCGACATGGTGTGCGTGCCGGATGTGTCGACGCTGCGCATGGTGCCGTGGGCCACCGACCCGACCGCTCAGGTCATCCACGATTGCATGCACTTCGACGGCACGCCGGTGGCGATTTCTCCGCGTCATGTCCTGCGCCGCGTGCTCGCGCTGTATCGGGCGAAGGGCTGGAGGCCGGTGGTCGCGCCCGAGCTGGAGTTTTATCTCGTCGATGTCAATAAGGATCCCGATCTTCCGTTGCGCCCGCCCGTTGGCCGTACCGGGCGGCCTGAAACGGGAGGCCAGTCTTACTCGATCGAGGCCGTCAACGAGTTCGATCCGCTGTTCGAAGATATCTATGAGTATTGCGACATTCAGGAGTTGCAGGTCGATACGCTGATTCACGAAGTGGGCGCCGCGCAAATGGAAATCAACTTCCTGCACGGCGATGCGCTTGAACTGGCGGACCAGGTCTTCCTTTTCAAGCGCACCGTCCGCGAAGCGGCGCTGCGTCACCGGATGTTCGCGACGTTCATGGCAAAGCCGATCGAAGGCGAGCCTGGGTCGGCCATGCACGTTCACCAGAGCATCGTCGATATCGAAAGCGGAAAGAATTTGTTTTCAGGCGCTGACGGCAACGCCACCGATCTTTTCTACGGCTATATTGCGGGCCTGCAAAACCTGACACCGGCGTTGATGCCGATTTTCGCGCCCTACATCAATTCGTGGCGCAGGCTGTCACGCTTCACCGCCGCGCCAATCGGCGTGCAATGGGGCTACGACAATCGCACCGTCGGCTTTCGCGTGCCGCATGCGCCGCCCGCCGCCAGGCGTGTGGAGAACCGGATTCCCGGCGTCGACTGCAATCCCTATCTCGCCCTCGCCGCGACGCTGGCCGCCGGTTATCTCGGCATGACGCAGGGGCTGAAGCCCGGGCCGCCGCTTACTACCGACGGCTACCAGCAAGCGTGGCAACTGCCACGCAATCTCGAAGAAGGGCTGAGCCTCATGGGCCGCTCGGAAGCACTCGCGGAGATTCTTGGCGAGGCATTCGTCAAAGCGTGGATCGCCCTCAAGGAAACCGAATACGACGCGTTCTTCCGGGTCATCAGTTCGTGGGAACGCAAGCATTTGCTGTTGCATGTCTGACTTCCGTGCGCTGCGCAAAGCGCGTACACCCGTCTTTTCATCCGCAGAGAGAACATCATGAGCATCGATCGATTCCGGCACCTTGTCCGTCCCACGATTGCAATGGCGTCGCTGGCCACTGTCGCCGGGCTGGGAGGCTTGACGGGCGCGCCCGTGCACGCCGCCGAAACGCAGTTGAACTTCTATAACTGGTCGGACTATATCGGCAAGGACACGATTCCGGACTTCGAGAAGCAGACGGGAATCAAGGTCAAATACGACAATTACGATGGCGACGACACCTTGCAGGCCAAGCTGCTTGCCGGCAGTTCCGGCTATGACATCGTTGTGCCGACATCGAATTACATGGCGCGGCAGATTCCCGCTGGCATTTACCAGAAACTCGATAAATCAAAACTGCCCAACCTGGCGAATCTCGATCCTGGCCTCATGAAGATTATCTCGCAGGCTGACCCCGGCAACCAGTACGGTGCGCCCTATGCCTACGGGACAGACGGCATGGGCTACAACGTCCAGGCCGTACAGAAGGCGCTGGGCACCACTGCGCCCGTCGACAGCTGGGCACTGGTGTTCGACCCGGAAAACATGTCGAAGCTCAAGAGCTGCGGCGTATCGTTCCTCGACCAGGCCGTCGATGTATTTGCGGCCACACTGCAATACCTGCACAAAGACCCGAACAGCAGCAATCCCGCCGATTATCAGGCCGCCTACGAAACGCTGAAGAAAGTCCGCCCGTATATCACGCAGTTCAATTCGTCGGGTTATATCAACGATCTCGCGAACAACGATATTTGCGTGGCATTTGGCTGGTCGGGCGACGTCGGTATTGCGCATCGGCGTGCACAGGACGCCAAACGTAGCTATGAAATCAAGTTCTCGAACGCCAAAGAAGGTGGCTTGATCTGGTTCGACATCATGGGCATTCCCAAGGACGCACCGCATCCTGAAGCGGCGCTTGCGTGGATCAACTATATCGAGGATCCGAAGGTCAATGCGGGGATCACGAACGAGGTGTTCTACCCCACGCCCAACAAGGCGGCGCGACCGTTCGTGACGGCTTCGGTCGCCAACGATGCGGGTGTCTATCCGCCGCCGGACGTCCTCGCGAAGATGACCATGATGAAGGCGCTCCCCGCCGATATCCTGCGCCTCGAAAACCGTCTCTGGGCACAGCTCAAGACCGGACACTGACACACCGGCTGCGCGGCACGTCAATTCCAGGCGGGCCGCGCCAGCTTGATTCTCTTTCCCTTGCGCCATTGAAATTGCGCCGCGACGCGGCGCGCTGGATACGCACGCCCATATCACGGCCAAATCACGTCCATATCACGGCCGTAAAACACACGAATTCGCAAAGACACGGAGACAGCCAATGAGCAACACGAGTCAAGGACAAAAGCCGCCGACACCCACGGCCACGTTTATCCGCATCGAAAACGTCGTCAAGAAGTTCGGCGACAGCACCGCCGTCAACAACGTGAGCCTGAACATTGCGAAGAACGAGCTCTTCGCGCTGCTCGGCAGCTCGGGCTGCGGCAAGTCCACGCTGCTGCGCATGCTCGCGGGTCTGGAAACCGCCACCTCCGGCAAGATCTACGTCGATGGCGAAGACCTCGCCTCGCTGCCGCCCTATCGCCGCCCCGTCAACATGATGTTCCAGTCGTACGCGCTCTTTCCGCATATGAGCGTCGAGACCAACGTCGCGTTCGGCCTCAAGCAGGAAGGCGTGCCGAAGAATGAAATCCGGGAACGCGTCGCCGATGCGCTCAATCTCGTGCAGATGAGCCGCTACGCCAAGCGCAAGCCGCATCAACTCTCCGGCGGCCAGCAGCAGCGCGTCGCGCTCGCCCGCTCGCTCGTCAAGCGCCCCAAGCTGCTGCTGCTCGACGAGCCGATGTCCGCGCTCGACAAGAAGATCCGCCAGAAGACCCAGCTCGAACTCGTCAACATCATCGAGAAGGTCGACGTCACCTGCGTGATGGTCACGCACGACCAGGAAGAAGCGATGACGATGGCCAACCGCCTCGCCGTCATGAGCGAAGGCCGCATCGTGCAGATCGGCTCGCCCACCGAAGTCTACGAATTCCCCAACAGCCGCTTCTCCGCCGAGTTCATCGGCTCGACCAACCTCTTTGAAGGCAAGGTCGTCGAGGACGAACCCGATCACATCTTCGTCGAAAGCGAAGACCTGGAAACGCGCATGTACGTGAGCCACGGCGTAACCGGGCCGCTGGGCATGCCCGTGGGTATCTCGGTGCGCCCCGAGCGCGTGCGCGTGACGCGCGAGAAACCGGGCACGGCGCACAACTGGGCGCGCGGCGTGGTTACCGACGTGGCCTATATGGGCAGCTATTCGCTCTATCACGTGCGCCTGCCGGGCGGCAAGGTCGTGATGTCGAATCTCTCCAGCTCGCAACTGATGAACGAAGGCGCACCGGCCTGGAACGACGATGTCTTTGTCTCGTGGTCGCCGGCCAGCGGCGTCGTGCTCACGGCATGATGAGGAGGATGACTAAATGAGTTCCGTTCCCTCGACTTCCGCCACCGGCA
>NZ_BAYA01000032.1 GCF_000685015.1 Paraburkholderia bannensis NBRC 103871
CTGGAAGCTGGAAGTGCCGTTCTCGATGCCGGGCCTCATCTGGAACATGATGATGTCGATGTCGGGCGGCTGGTTCTTCGTGGTGGCGTCGGAAGCCATCACGGTGGGCAACAACACGATCACCCTGCCGGGTATCGGCGCGTACCTGGCCCAGGCCATCACCGAAAAGAACCTGCACGCCATCGGCTGGGTGATCCTGGCGATGACGGTCGTGATCCTGGCTTACGACCAGTTCCTGTTCCGCCCGCTCGTCGCCTGGGCCGACAAGTTCCGCATGGAGAACACGAGTTCCGGCGACGCGCCCGAATCGTGGCTGCTCGACCTGATCCGCCGCACGCGCCTGATTCATCGTCTGCTCGTGCCGATGGGCTTCATGCTCGCGACGCTCGCGCGCATTCCGATCCGCGTGCAACTGCCGAAGGCCATGCCCGCGATCAGCACGACGCGCAGCAAGAGCTCGCGCGTCGGCGACATCGTCTGGGCGATCTGCGTGATCGTGCTCACCGTGTTCGTGGTCTGGCGCGTGTTCTCCTACGTGCGCACGGGCGTGACGCTCGACGAAGTCGGCCACGTGTTCGTGCTCGGCCTCATCACGCTGCTGCGCGTGGTGCTGCTGATCGCGATTGCCTCGGTGATCTGGGTGCCGCTCGGCGTGCTGATCGGCCTGCGCCCCGCGCTCGCCGAAAAATTCCAGCCGCTCGCGCAGTTCCTCGCCGCGTTCCCGGCCAACCTGCTGTTCCCGGTGTTCGTGATCGTCATCGTGCGTTTCCACCTGAACCCGGACATCTGGCTCTCGCCGCTGATCGTGCTGGGCACGCAGTGGTACATCCTGTTCAACGTGATTGCGGGCGCAAGCGCCTATCCGAACGACTACAAGGAAGCGTCGAAGAACTTCCACATTCGTGGCTGGCAGTGGTGGCGTCAGGCGATGCTGCCGGGCATCTTCCCGTACTACGTCACGGGCGCGATCACGGCCTCGGGCGGTGCATGGAACGCGAGCATCGTCTCCGAATTCGTGCAGTGGGGCGATACGAAGCTCCAGGCGCACGGCCTCGGCGCATATATCGCGCAGATGACCGCCGCCGGCGACTTCCCGAAAATCATTGTGGGCATCGCGATGATGTCCCTGTTCGTCACGCTCTTTAACCGCGTGCTCTGGCGTCCGCTGTACACCTACGCCGAGTCCAGGCTGCGCCTCGATTGAGATGGAGTAGATCATCATGCTGAATCCCAAGACCGTCTCATCCGACCTGCTGCCGCTGCGTCCGACGCTCGGCGAAGAAGTGCTCTCGGTCAAGCACATGTCGCGCGGCTTCGCGAAGAAGGACGACGAGCGCCTCGTGCTCGACGACGTCAATCTCTCGCTGCGCGAGGGCGAAATCGTCGGCCTGCTGGGCCGTTCGGGCTCGGGCAAGTCCACCCTGTTGCGCATCATCTCGGGCCTCATCGAAGCCAGCTCAGGCGAAGTGAACTGGCGCGGCAAGCCGCTCGACGGCCCCGCTGAAGGCGTGTCGATGGTGTTCCAGACCTTCGCGCTGTTCCCGTGGCTGACCGTGCTGCAAAACGTGGAAGCGGGCCTCGAAGCGCAGGGCGTGCCCGCGCGCGAGCGCCGCGAGCGCGCTCTGGCCGCGATCGACCTGATCGGGCTGGACGGCTTCGAAAACGCCTATCCGCGCGAACTGTCGGGCGGCATGCGCCAGCGCGTGGGCTTCGCGCGCGCGCTGGTGGTCGATCCGATGCTCATGCTGATGGACGAGCCGTTCTCGGCACTCGACGTGCTGACCGCCGAAACGCTGCGTACCGACCTGCTCGACCTGTGGACGCAAGGCCGCATGCCGATCAAGTCCATGCTGATCGTCACGCACAACATCGAGGAAGCCGTGTTCATGTGCGACCGCATCCTCGTGCTGTCGTCGAATCCGGGCCGCGTGGTCGCCGAAATCAAGGTGCCGTTCAAGCATCCGCGCAACCGTCTCGACCCGGCGTTCCGCAAGCTGGTCGACGAGATCTACGCGAAGATGACCGCGCGCGATGCGGCGGAAACGTCGTCGCGCCGTCTCGAAGTGGGCAGCCGCCTGCCGGACGTGTCGACCAACCTGATGGCCGGCCTGATCGAAACGCTGGCGGCAGCGCCTTATCATGGCCGCGCCGACATGCCGGAAATCGCGCGTTCGCTGCACCTCGAAGTGGACGACCTGTTCCCGATCGCGGAAATGCTGCAACAACTCGGTTTCGCCGATGTGCGCGACGGCGACCTGCTGCTCACGCCGCCCGCGCGCGTATTCGCGGAAATGGGCACGCAGGCGCGCAAGCTGATGTTCGCCGATCACCTGCTGCGCAACGTGCCGCTCGCGGCGCGGATCAAGAAGGTGCTCAACGAGCGTCCGGGTCATCGCGCACCGCGCGTGCGTTTCGAGCAGGAGCTGGAAGATTTCCTTTCGGACGTCGCGGCGGAACAGACGCTCGATACGGTGATCGACTGGGGCCGTTACGGCGAAATTTTCTCGTATAACGACCAGTCGGAAATCTTCAGTCTCGAAGACGTCGAGGCTTGATACGGCGAGCGCCGTCGAAGCTTTATGCGCAAAAAGCCGGGGCCAGGTGCCCCGGCTTTTTTTTCGTGCGTCGCGTATCTAAAACGCGGCTAAAGGTGAGCTTGTTCGGGAGTGGGGCGGGACGCGCGATCGTTGTGTCGGCAAGCATCGCGCAAAGCCCTTATTTCAAGGCTTTCAACGCTGTGCGTGAATGCGGGGAATCGCGCGCGACAGCGCTAGAGGTGAGGGTTTTCGGGAGGGGCGTTAGGGTGAGGCCGGTGCGTGCGAGACATGCACCGGCCAGAGCGACATCAGTTTGGCTTGCTGCGCGGGGTGTTCTGGGCGTTGCGCTTCTGGGCGCCGCTGCCTGAAGCCGGCGTGCGTCCAGCACGCGAGTCCTGGGTAGCGTCACCATCGTCGCGTTCATCGTCGTCGAGCGTGCGGCCTTCGACATCGTGCTCGTTCGACAGGTTGATGAGGAAGTTGCGCTGCGGATTGGCCAGTTCGATGCCGCGTTCCGTGAAGGTCGTGAGCACGCGGCGATTGAACTCGCGCTGCACGCCCCAGCGCGACGAGTCCTTGCACTGGATCTGGCCGACCAGCGTGACGCTCGCGCCATCGACGGAATCGACGCCCCAGTAGGCGAAGTCGCTGAGAATGCCGTTCTTGAATGCGTCGTCCTTGCGGATTGCCGCGCCAATGTCCTTGAGCGTGGCGATGGCGCGTTCGAGATCCGCGCCATTGGCGATCATCACCTTGACCGCCGCGTTGCCGATCCCGCGGTTCGTGTTGTTCACCGTCGTCACCGAACTGAACGGCACCGTGTAGAGCGAGCCGTCGCCGCCGCGCAAGCGCACCGTGCGGATCGACAGGAACTCCACCGTGCCCGATACGCCCGCGACCGTCACCCAGTCGCCGACCTGCATGGCGTTTTCGGTGAGCAGGAAGATGCCGGTGATGAAGTCCTGCACGAGCTTCTGCGAACCGAACCCGAGCGCCACGCCGAAGATACTCGCGCCTGCAATCAGCGGCGCGGTGTTGATGCCCAGTTGCGAGAGCGCCGTAAGCCCCACCACCACGAAGATCGCCACGAACAGCGTGGTGCGGAACATCGGCAGCAGCGTGCGCAGGCGCGCGGCGCGCACGTAGTCGCCCGCCTCCGTCCACGAGGTCAGGCGGCGCTCGGCCGCGCAGTTGGCGGCTTCCCAGATGACGATGGCGACCACGATGGCGACGGCGATCGTCAGCAGCGCGGAGCCGATCAGGTGGCCGATCGGCGCATCAACCAGGAAGCGCCCCGGATGCAGGCCCCAGACATGCAGCAGCACGTCGATCAGGACGATCCAGAGCACCGCCATCACGACGCGCCGCAGCGCGGGGTAATAGCGATAGGCGCGGCGTTGCGCGATCGAGAGGTTTTCGCCCTTGCCGTTCGGGTCGAAGACGCGCCCGAGCGCACCCAGCGCGACAATCGCGACCATGCGCGCGACCAGCGTCACGCCGAGCGAAATGGCGCCCGCGCGCAGCAGTTCCTGATAGCCGCCGCGCAGGTCGAGCGCCCACACGAACCACAGCGCCATCACGACGAAGATCGCGGCGGTAGCCCAGATGTCCGAGAACCAGTGCACGAGCCAGGAGAACGACCCGCGTGCGGCCGCCGAGTTGCGGATGCGCTCGGCGACGGCATGGCGGCATTGCAGGATCATGATGGCAATGGCGATGTGCGCGACGAGGATCACGAGCTTGACGAGCGCAAGATGCGCGTCCTCGGTCATGCCGAGCGGCACCGCGCCCGCGAGCGCGCCACCCACGCCGCCGATCACGACGATGCGCGCGAGCCAGCGCTGCGAGAACGCCGCCCACGGCGCCGTCATCGGCATGAGGCGCAGGTCGTCCGAATCGGGCGCGAACAGCAGGTGACCGGCTGCGACGATGATGCGGCAGATCACCCACGTATCGACGACATGGCCGACGGCGGCGGCGGGCGCCGCGTCTTCAGGGCCGAACAGCGAGAGCACCCCTGCGGCGCACAGGCCGAACGCGATCACCGGCACAAGGTCGAGCAAGGTGAGGACGAAGGCGAGCGGCAGGCGCTTGAGCAGGCCCCAGTGGTGTGAGCCACGGCTGCGTTGCAGGGCCTCGCGCGCGAGCGTGGCGGCGCTGCGCATGTAGGACGTGTCGCTGGCGGCCGGCACGTGCGAGATCTCGGCGGCGATTGCGTTGGCATCGACGCCTTTCTCGCTGGCGTCGTCCTGCACGGCTGCGGCGTCTTGCGTGCCCATGCCGGCGGCGATGCGCAGCGCGTCCTTTTCGGCGTCCTTGCGGGCGTCTTGCTGCGTAGCGGCTTCGCGCACGGCGGCGGTGCCGCTGGCTTCAGGCGTTTGCGGCTGGGCGGGTTCGCGCGCATCAGCAGTGGCGGCCGGCGTGGCGTTTTCGCTGCTGTCCTCGCGATGCGCATGCGCGACGATGGCGCGATGAGGGCGCACCATCAAGCGCCGCAGCAGCGCTTCGAGCAGCACCGCAGGCACGAGCGTGAGCAGCAGCACGCGCAGCAGGCCGATCAGCATGGCATGGCCTTGCGGCGTGCCCAGCTTCACGCTCCACCAGTCGCGCGCCGAATGCACGTTGAAAAGCGCGCTGCGCGCGCGCAACAACTGCTTGCCTGCGACGTGCGCGCCGCGAGCGGCGCCATCGGCGATCTGGAGCACGAGACCGTTCGAGCGCAGCGCGGTCGAGAGCGCATCGGAAGCGGGCGAGGCGCTGGCCGCGGACGCGGCGGCCGGGGCGCTCGCGCCAGCCGTACCGTTGGCGGCGGCGCTACCCGGCGTGGACGCTGCGGGCGTGGCGAGCGCCCCGGCGGCGGCAATTGCCCGCAGCGTGTCCGAGACGTGCGCGCGCTGCACCGGATCGTTGAGCACCTGCAGCGCCGCGCGGGCCTGTGTTGGCGTCAGCACGACGGGCGCTGCCGGATTGGCCGCGGCCGCCGATGCAGCGGCACCCGCCGCCATGGCCTGGCCCGGCGCTGCGGCGAACATCAGCACGCAGGCGAGCAGGGCAATCAGGGGATCGAAGCGCCGCGCCCGTAAATCGACAAGAGAGCGGAAAAGAGAGCGAGAGAGCAAGGGCATCCTTGGCATGGGAAAAACGAAGTCGAACTCGATGGCTGGCGGACTTGCGGGCGCATGCCTTCACGCTGTCCGGATGAATATTCGACGCACTGCCGCAAATTTTGTGCCCCCGGACAGCGCTGTGCGCGCAGATTTCGATTGTGCGAAGCAGAACCGGGCGAGCGAGTGGGGGCGCTAAATGGTGTCGGACACCATGACGGACTGCAGTTGTCAGTCCGTGTGCGCGGCAGACGCGCGAGCGTTTTGAAGTGACAGAGTATGCGCTCAATGGCATTCGACTGGCGTCGAGTTCGCATGGCCGCGTGCATGCATCAGGCATCGCGATCAAACAAAACGCGCCCCTGAAATAGGGGCGCGAAAATCTTGCTTGCCGCGTTATTACGAAGTGCTTACGTATTGGTTGCGCGTACCTGGCGAGCCGCTTCGAGATTGGCGTCGAGCTGGCGCGCGAGTCCATAGAGCATGCCGAGCGACGGAGCACCAATGCCCGCGCGCTGTGCGAGTTCGTAAGGCGCGCCGAGCAGGGCTTCGACTTCGAGCGTGCGGCCCGCTTCCACGTCCTGCAACATCGACGTCTTGAACGCGCCGAGCTTGCGCGTGATGGCGTTGCGCTCGTCGATCGTCATGGCAAGGCCGATTCCCATTGCCTCGCCGATCGTGCGTGCTTCTGCCATGACCGCCGCGACCAGTTGCGCCGTGAGCGGATCGTCGAGGATCACGTCCGCCGTCGAGCGCGTCAGCGCGCTAATGGGGTTCATCGTCATGTTGCCCCAGAGCTTGGCCCAGATTTCGTGCTGGATGGACTCGGGCGCCTGCACGTCGAAACCGGCCTGGGTCAGCAGCGCGCGCGCTTCGTCGGCTTGCGCGGCCGTGCGTGCGGACGCCGCGCCCACGATCAGCAGATTGCCCCGGCCCTTGCGAATCACGCCAGGCGCGGCAATCGACGAGGACAGATGCACGACGCAGCCCGACGCCTGCGCGGGCGGCAGCGCCGCCGAAACCGCGCCGCCCGGATCGACCGATTCGAGCCGGCCATTGGCCAGCGTCTTGCCGAAATCGCTCAAGAACCACCAGGGCACGCCGTTCATCGCCGACACGATGTGCGTGTGCGGCCCGACGAGCGGCGCGAGCGAAGCCGCCGATTGCGCGAGTGCCTGACCCTTCAGGCAGACGAACACAATGTCCTGTGCGCCGAGCGTGGCGGCGTTGTCGGTCGCGTTCACGTGCGCGGTGTAACGCTCGCCTTCAGCATCGCCTTCGATGACGGTCAGGCCGTTGCGGCGAATTGCTTCGAGTTGCGCGCCGCGCGCGAGCACGCTGACGTTGGCCTGCGTGGAAGCGTAATGAGCGAGGCGCGCGGCGACCAGGCCGCCGATTGCGCCCGCGCCCACCACGGTGATACTGCGCTGCGAGGCGTTCACGGCTTACTCCTTGTATGAGGGATCCTGGCGATCGACGCGCCGGATCAGCGCGGCGAGGATGTTGTCGCCGGCACCGTGCGCGGGCGAGAACTGCAGCGCGTCGCGCGTGGAGCGCGCCGTGATGGCGGGATCGATGGGAATGGCGTTGCCGCGCATCGAATCGGTCACGACCTGGATTTCGCACGCGCGATTGAGCGTCCACAGCAGCGCGAACGCGTGCGCGAGACTCACGCCGTGCGCGAGCAGCCCGTGATTGCGCAGGATGAGCAGGCGCTTGTCGCCCATCGATTCGAGCAGACGCGGCTTTTCTTCGTCGTGCACGGTGATGCCTTCGAAGTCGTGATACGCGACCATGCCGTGCAACTGGGCCGAATAAAAATTGGTCGAGGCCAGGCCGTCTTCCATGCACGCGACGGCGAGACCTGCCGTGGTGTGCGTGTGCATGACGCAATGCGCGTCTTCCACGTTCGCGTGGATTGCGCTGTGAATCACGAAACCCGCCGGGTTGATCGGGTAATCGCCGGGACTGAGGATCTTGCCTTCGAGATCGATCTTGACGAGATTCGACGCCTTGATTTCGTCGTACGCCAGGCCAAACGGATTGATCAGGAAATGTTTGTGCGGCCCCGGCACGCGCAGCGTGATGTGATTGAAGATCAGCTCGCTCCAGCCCATCTGATGAAACACGCGGTAGGTGGCCGCGAGTTGCACGCGGGCGGCCCATTCCTGCGGGTCGCACCAGTCGGGCCGGGTGGATTCGGCAGTTGCGCTCATGGGTGTCTCCTCATGGGGCATGTCGTCGGGACTTCTCGATTTGATGAGGCGATGCTACGCGCAAATAAATGCGTGCGCAAGCATCAAATTTTATCGAAGAGGCCATGTTTTAAGGGCTTGCTGCGATGCTATCCTAGCGACACGTATTGATACGGCGCACGACAGGCTGCGCGCGAGACGAGCCATGACTACAGCAAAATACCCGATCGAAGAACTGTTCACCTACCGGCTGCATGTGCTCAAGAAGCAGACCGACCGCATGATGAACGAGGCGTTTGCCTCGGCGCTTGCGCTCACGCTGACGGAGGCGCGCATCCTGCTGAGCGTGGGGGCGTTCGGGCCGATTTCGGTGTCGGATCTCGGGCGCGTGTCGAATCTCGACCGCAGCCAGGCGAGCCGCGCGACCGACGCGCTGGAGCGCAAAGGACTGCTGGAAAAGGCGTCGAACGAGGCGGACGCGCGTGGCGTGCTCGTCAAGCTTGGCGCACAGGGGCGCAATACCTACCGGCGTGCGTCGGCGATATCGATGGCGCAAAACGAGGCCATTCTGGCCGCGCTCAGCGCGCACGAGCGCGAGGTGCTGGAAAGCGCGCTCGCAAAACTCGTGGCGCAAGGCGGGGAGGAGGCGTAATTCAGGCTGCGTTCGCGCGAAACGCGACTGCAAGTTCGCTGGCGCTTTTCGCGAGCAACGAAACATCGCTGCCCACCGCGACGAAGTTTGCGCCCGCTTCCAGGTACTCGCGCGCAATGGCGCGATCGGCGGCCAGCACGCCTGCGGCCTTGCCGAGCGAGCGCACCGCGCGTATGCCCGCGACGATCGCTTCACGCACCGCTGGCGCGCCCGGCTGACCCAGCAGGCCCATCGACGCACTCAAGTCCGCCGGGCCGAAGAACACGCCATCCACGCCTTCCACCGCGGCGATTTCATGCAACTGCGCGAGCGCGTTGGCCGTTTCCACCTGCACCAGCACGCAAAGCTCGTCGGCTGCGCCGTGCAGATAGTCGGGCGAGCCGTTCCAGCGCGACGCGCGCGCGAGCGCACTGCCCACGCCGCGAATGCCCAGCGGCGGATAGCGCGTGGCGGCGACGGCGTCGCGTGCGTCGTTGGCGCTTTCGATCATCGGCACCAGCAGCGTCTGCGTGCCGATATCGAGCAGCTGCTTGATGAGCGACGCGTCGTTGCGCACGGGGCGCACGATCGGATGCGTGGGATGCGGCGCGACGGCCTGCAATTGCGCGAGCGTGCTGCGCAGGTCGTTGGGCGCATGTTCGCCGTCGATCAGCAGCCAGTCGAAGCCCGTGGTCGCGAGCAGTTCCGTGACATAGGAATCGGCAAGCGCGGCCCACAGGCCGATCTGCGCGCGTCCATCGTGGAGCGCGTGTTTGAACGTGTTGGCAGGGACGGTCATCGTATTCGTTAGCAGTATGGATTAAATATCAAACGAAGCTGAAGCCGATGCCGCCAAGCGGGCCGTAGTCGGCATGGAACGTGTCGCCTGCGCGCGCGGGGATCGGCGCGGTGAACGAGCCGCTCAGGATCACGTCGCCGGCTTCGAGCCGTTCGTCGTGACGCGCGATCTTGTTCGCAAGCCAGGCCACGCCCGTTGCCGGATGATTGAGCACCGCGGCGGCCAGCCCGCTTTCCTCGACGCCGCCGTTCTTGTAGAGCAGCGCGCCCACCCAGCGCAGGTCAACGTCGAGCGGCTTGACGGGCCGTCCGCCCAGCACCACGCCCGCATTCGCGGCGAAGTCCGAGATCGTGTCGAACACCTTGCGCGGCGCCTTGGTGTCGCGGTCGAACTGCTCGATGCGCGCATCGATGATCTCGATGGCGGGTGTCACATACGCCGTGGCGTCGAGCACATCGAACAGCGATACGTCCGGCCCTTGCAGCGGCTTTTGCAGCACGAAAGCCAGCTCCACCTCCACGCGCGGCGCGATGAAACGATCCGCGCGGATCGCGCTGCCCGCTTCGATGAACATGCTGTCGAGCAGCGGCGCGTAATCGGGTTCGTCGATCTGCGAGGCGCGCTGCATCGCGCGCGACGTGAGGCCGATCTTGCGCCCCTTGATCGTGTGGCCTGCCGCGAGCTTGAGCTTGACCCACTCGCGCTGGATGGCGTAACCATCGTCGATGGTCATGGACGGATGCGCGCGCGAGAAATGGCGCAACTGCGTGCGCGTGCGTTCGGCTTCGTCGAGCTGCGCGGCCAGCTCACGGATGATGTGCGGTTCTAGCATGTCGAATTCCTCAGGCGCGCGTGCAGGTTGTTGTGTTTCCACGCGCCTTCCTCGCTGAATTCGACGATCTCCAGCGAGAGCGCGAGTCCGTGCGCGGCGAACGCCTCGGCGAAATGCTGCTTGATCGCTTCGAACAAGGCTTCGCCGGTGGCGCGGCGCACTTCGGGCGATCGTCCCGCGCCGATCTTCAGGCAGCCGTGCAGGAAGGCATTGTGCGGATCGCCGTCGGCGATGAAGTACTGCTCGCAACGCAGCGCGCGCGTGCGGATGCCGCCGCGCGGATAGACGCGCGCGCCATCGGCGTCGCGCTGCGCATCGAGCACCTGCGCGAGCGTTGCGCAGAGCTGGCCGATGCTCGCCGCGTCGGCGAGATTGGCGCTGTATTCAAGGGTGAGATGGGGCACGTTGGACTCCTTCGTCGTTCAGCGCGGCAGCGGCGTAACCGGCAGCACGGCATTGATCTGCCCGGTGCCCGAACTGCCGAAGTACGGCGTGATGACTTCGGCGCGGCCTTCGTACTGATCCCAGCCGAGCGCGCCCAGCAGCATCGCCGTGTCGTGCATGCCGCCTTCGCCCCAGCACTTTTCGTTATAGAGCGGCAGCATCGCGCAGAAAGTCTTCCAGTCGCCGCGCTCCCAGAGCGACACGACCTGGCGGTCGGTCTGTTCGAGAAACGGATCCCAGACCTTGTGCATGAACTGCTCGGCGGTGCCGTTGTTCGCGAAGTGATGGCTCAGCGACCCGCTCGCGAGAATCGCGACCGTGCCGTCGTAACGCTCCTCGATGGCCTTACGCACAGCAAGGCCAAAGCGCGCGCTCGTCGCGAGGTCGTGCCACATGCACCAGCCCGCGACGGACACCGTCTTGAAGTGCTGATCGGCGTTCATGTAGCGCATCGGCACCAGCGTGCCGTATTCGAGTTCGAGCGTGGTTTCGCTATGCGCGCGGCTTTTCACGCCCATCTCGTTCGCGACATCGGCGATCAGATGGCCGAGCCCCGGGTTGCCCGGATACGCGTACTCCATGTTCTTGATGAAGTGCGGCAGCTCATTGCTGGTGTAATTGCCCGCGAAATGCGGCGCGCAATTGATGTGATATTCGCTGTTCACGAGCCAGTGCACGTCGAACACGACGATCGTGTCCACGCCCAGCTCGCGGCAGCGCCGCCCGATTTCCTTGTGACCGTCGATGGCGGCCTGACGGCAGCCCTTGTGCGGGCCGTCGAGTTCCGAAAGGTACATCGACGGTACGTGAGTGATCTTTGCTGCCAGCGCGAGTTTGCCCATCGCTGTGTCTCCTGTTCTAGTGGGCGGCCAGGTGAATCAGGCGCCCCAGCGCGGGATGTGATGCGAGCCCAGCGACACGCACACGTTCTTCGGTTCGAGAAAAACCTCGTAGCTCCACGTGCCGCCTTCGCGGCCCACGCCCGATGCCTTGGTGCCGCCGAACGGCTGGCGCAGGTCGCGCACGTTCTGGCTGTTCACGAAGCACATGCCCGCTTCCACGGCGGCGGCCACGCGCAGCGCACGGCCCGTGTTTTCAGTCCACACGTAGCTCGACAGGCCGTAGGCGATGTCGTTCGAGATGCGGATGGCGTCGGCTTCGTCCTCGAAGGGGATCAGGCACGCGACCGGGCCGAAGATCTCTTCCTGCGCGATGCGCATACGGTTGTCGACGTCGACGAACACGGTCGGCTGCACGAAGTTGCCTTTTTTAAGGGCATCCGGCAGGTCGGGCATGTCGAGTCCGCCGCAGGCGAGCGTCGCGCCTTCCTTCGGCCCCAGCTCGATATAGCTGCGCACTTTCGCCAGATGGCCCGCGCTGATCATCGGGCCGACCACGGTTTTCTCGTCGAGCGGATCGCCCACGACGATGCGCTTCGCGCGCTCGACAAAACGTTCCGCAAACTTCGCATAGATCGAGCGTTGCACGAGAATGCGCGAACCGGCCGTGCAGCGCTCGCCGTTGTTCGAGAAGATCATGAACACGGCGGCATCGAGCGCGCGCTCGAAATCGGCATCGTCGAAGATCACGAACGGCGACTTGCCGCCCAGTTCCATCGAGAACTTCTTGAGGCCCGCGCTCTGCACGATGCGGTTGCCCGTTGCCGTCGACCCGGTGAACGACACGGCGCGCACATCGGGATGCGCGACCAGCGGCTCGCCCGTTTCCTGTCCGAAGCCGTGCACGACGTTCAGGACGCCTGCGGGAATGCCCGCTTCCAGCGCGAGCTGCCCGAGCATCGACGCGGTGAGCGGCGACAGCTCGCTCATCTTCAGCACGGCGGTATTGCCGAACGCCAGGCACGGCGCGACCTTCCACGTTGCCGTCATGAACGGCACGTTCCACGGCGAAATCAGCGCGCACACGCCGGTTGGATGAAACAGCGTGTAGTTCAGGTGCGTGCTGGTGGGATAGGTGTGGCCGTCCACCGCCGTGCACATCTCGGCAAAGTAGGTGAAGTTGTCGGCGGCGCGCGGCACGAGTTGCTTGCCCGTCTGCGAGATCGTCTGGCCGGTGTCCTTCGTTTCGGTCAGCGCGATCTCCGGCACGTTCTTCGCGATCAGCTCGCCGAGCTTGCGCACGAGCTTCGCGCGCTCGGCTGCAGGCTTCGCGGCCCACGCGGGAAACGCGTTCTTCGCGGCGCTCACGGCGAGATTCACTTCTTCCGCACCGCCGCGCGCGACTTCCGCGAGCACTTCCTGATTGGCGGGATTCACGGTTTCGAAGTAGTCGCGCCCAGCGTGGGCGCGGCCGTCGATCAGGTGTTCTATGCGTCCTGTGGACATGGCGTGTTCATTCCGTCGGAGTGGCGCGACCGAAATCGGCATCGGACGCGATCGTGTTGACAAGGCGGCCGAGGCCGTCGATTTCGCAAATCACTTCGTCGCCAGCGTTCACGTTGACGACGCCTTCGGGCGTGCCGGTAAGGATCACGTCGCCGGGCGCGAGCGTCATGAAGCCGCTCAGGTATTCGATCAGTTCCGCGATGCCCGTCACCAGGTCGCGCGTGTTGCCGTGCTGCTTGAGTTCGCCGTTCACGAAGGTGCGCAGGTCGAGCGCGTTGACGTCGGCGATATCGGCGGCATCGACGAACCAGGGGCCGAGCACCGTGCCGCCGTCGCGGTTCTTCACGCGCAGGTTCGGGCGGTAGTAGTTCTCCAGGTAGTCGCGGATCGCATAGTCGTTCGCGATCGTGTAGCCCGCGACGTATTGCATGGCGTCCTCGCGCTTCACATTCTGCGCCGCGCGGCCGATCACGACGGCCAGCTCGCACTCGTAGTGCATGAAGGTGACGTCGGCCGGGCGGCGGGTGAAGCCGCGATGGCCGATCACGCTGCCCGGCCCCTTGAGGAACACGAGCGGCTCGTCCTGCTTGCTGAATTGCAGTTCTTTCGCATGTTCGGCGTAGTTCAGGCCGAGCGCGAAGATCGTGCCCGGCTCGAACGGCGCGAGCCAGACGACTTCGTGTTCCGCGCGCACGCGGCCGTCGGCCAGGCGGACACGTCCTTCGCCGTGTGGGTACGCTTCGTGAATGGCGCCTGCGTAGGCGACGCGTCCTCGCATCATGCTGCTGCTCCTTGTGCGGCGTGGGAGCCGATGAATTCGACGGCGAGCGACGGCCAGCCTTCAATCGAGATCGTTGCGCGCGCACCTTCATGCACGACGGGCGAACCGTGCGGCACGCCGAGCGTGATGACATCGCCGGGCGCAAGCGTCATGAAATCGGTGACATCGGCGAGCAGTTGCGCGACGTTGCGCACGCTGGCGGCGGTGTTGGCCGTGAAGCGCGCCGCGCCTGCGATATCGACGTTGATGGCGAGATGGTTTGCATCGGCGACGTGACGGCGTGCGATCACCGTCGGGCCAATCACGCAGAAATTGTCACGCGCCCGAAAGCGCACGGACGGCCGATAGACGCTTTCGTGCGGCACGCTCAGGTCTGCGACCAGCGTATAGCCCGCGATGTAGTCGAGCGCATCGCTTGCCGCGACGCGCGTGGCCGTGCGCCCGATCACGATGCCCAGCGACGCGCCAACCTGCACGCCCTGCGCGTCGGGCACGACGACGCGTGCGCCGTGGCCCGCGAGCGTATTGCGCGGCTTCAGATAGAGAATGGGCGCGCGCGGCGGCGCTTTATAGGGCGGCGCATTGACGGCGTCGCCGAGCGCTTCCAGCGCGTGGCGGTCGTTGAGCAGCGTGCCGTACACGGCGCCGGAGAGCGGCGCGCGGCAGCGTGCGCCGCCCGCGAGCAGCGCGTGGGCCTGCGCGGCGCTGACGTCGCGCGGCAGGGCTTCGCCTTCCAGATGCAGCAGATGATCGTCTACGGAAAACATGGCGTGGGTCGCTTTCCCGGAAAACACTAATATGTGAGTGATTCTGCGCTTGCTATCATCCAGCGTCAACCATCGACGTCGCTTTCGCGGGTTTCCCCTGGGCCACCGGGTATCCGCCGCTACGTCCTGAACAGAACCATCATGTCCGATTCCTCACGCACCTCCACGCGCGTCGCGCACCGCAACCTGCCCATGCTGCTCCTGCGGGCGCGCGAAAAGATGATGGAGCGCTTTCGCCCGCTCATCACCGCGCACGGGCTGACGGAGCAGCAGTGGCGCGTGATTCGCGCGCTCAACGAAAGCGGGCCGCTGGAGCCGCGCCAGATTTCCGATCTGTGCACGATTTCGAGTCCGAGCATGGCAGGCGTGCTCGCGCGCATGGAGGCGCTCGGGCTCGTGACCAAGGAGCGGTTCGCCGACGATCAGCGGCGCGTGCTCGTGACGCTCACGAAGAAGAGCCATCAGCTCGTGAAGGCGATCACGAAGGAACTGGAAGCGCGCTACAAGGCGCTTGAGGAAGAGGTGGGGCCGGAAGTGGTGGAGCGCGTCTATCGCGCCATCGACGATCTGCTCGCCGGGCTCGAATGAGCGAGCGCCGCGCGAGGCGGCGCCCGCGCGGCGGCGTTAGATCCGCTGGAAAGCAGCTAAAGGTGAGAACTTTCGGGAGGCGGGGCTGCGCTCAGGCGAGCGCTTCGAAAGCGTCTTCGAGTTCGCTGGCCGAGGTGGGCCGCACGATGCGCGCGACTTCGGCGCCGTCGCGCAGAAAAATCAGCGTGGGCCAGAGCTTCACGCGAAACGAGCGGCCCAGCGCCCGGCCCGGGCCGTCTTCCACCTGAATGCGGCGCACGCCGGGATGCTTCGCGAACGTGTCGCCAATCAGCGGCTGCGCGCCCTGGCAGTAGCCGCACCAGTCGGTGCCGAATTCCAGCACGGCGCGGCCTTGCAGCGCGTCGATCTCCTTGCGGGCGGGGGCCTGGGTGGCATAGCTCATCGCGATTCCTTACGTGTCAGGGCATCTTCATACGATAACGCAAGCGGCGCGAACGCGCTTCAGCTCGCTTCGCGCGCGGCGAGCGTCACCGTCGATTCGATACGCTCGACCAGCCAGCCGTCGCTGCCGTGCTCCGCGACGATTGCATCGACCTGCGAGAGCAGCGTATCGAGCCGCTCGCCCAGCCGCTCGCGCGACAGGCTCGACATCGACAGCGGACGCGCCTTCAACTGTTCCGCGCTCACGCGGCGGTATTCGATCACCGAAATACGCTCGATCGCACAGAACGCCGAGCGCGCCAGCACATCGGTATGGCTTTCCCATTCTTCCGAGCGGCGCAACGCGCGGGTGGGATCGCTGTTTGCATAGCTGTCCAGCAGGTTGCGATATTGCGCGGCCCACGGGCGCTGCGGATCGTCGAGTTGCGCGGTATTGAACAGCGCGACCGCACCGCGTGGCGCCAGGATCGTATCGAGCCGCGCGAGCGTATCCATGCGATCCATCCAGTGAAACGCGCGGCCAATCACGGCGAGATGAAACGTGCCGAGATCGGCGCAGAGATCGTACGAACTGCCCTGGCGATACGCGATATTGGGCGCGATGCCTGCGCCCAGTTGCGCCGCGACTTCGAGCATGGCGGGCTCGGGGTCGATCGCGGTGGCGTCGGCCACCCAGCTTGCGAACGCGAGCGAAAGCTGGCCCGGGCCGCAACCGAGATCGAGCAGACGCTGCGTACCGTCCAGTCCCATGCGCTGCGCGACGCGGCGAATCAACGCGGGCGAATAGGCGGGGCGGCCGATGAGGTAATGCGGCGCGGCGTGGTGGAAGCGGTCGGCGACGAAAGGGGTGATCTGGCTCATGGCGCGTGCGGAGTTTGCGGCGATAGGGGGACTCGCACAGTCTGGAGACGCGCTGCGGCGGCGTCAAGACGGGATAAGGTGAGGGTTTCCGGGAGTGAGCGACGAAGGCGCTGCGAGCGCACCTTTGCACTTTGCGCGTGCGTTGCTTTCCTGCGAGAAACAACAGAAGACACCGTAAAACAAGCGGTAAAGTGAATGGTCTATTGCTTTGTGCTGATACACGGAGCCAGCCGTGTGGGCGCGACGAGGCGCTGTGCAACTGCAATGGTGAGCGTTTGCGGGAGTGCCTGGCTTGCTCGGCAAACAGGCGTCGAAAAACGCTAAGTCATGCCGATGTCATTTTCGTAAACCAATAAAACCCCTGATTTTCAGGGGTTTTATTCGGCATCGGCATGAACCGGATCAAGCGGGCGCGGTGCGCAAACCTGCGCTCAACGCACAAAGGTGAGAAGATTCGGGAGTGGTCGGGAGGCCATTGGACGGCTGCCTGCGATGGGTATATAACAGCAGTGCGGGATTCTTTCTACGAAGCATTAGCGAGGGGAAACCATTCATCATGACGAGCGACGACACGCAAAAGCATGACGCTCAAGCGCCAGGCGCGAACGCGCCTCAAACCGATCTGGACAATCTGAACGCCGCTTTCTCGCACGTCGACGAAGGCGTGAAAAGCGGCAGTATCGCGGCAGGCGCGGCCAAGGGCCTCGTCTTCAGCCTGATCGAAACGCTGGGCGCGCTGGTGGGCGATCCTGACTTGCCCGAACACGCGCGTTCCGGCTATGAAGGCTTGCTCGAAGCCGCGCGCGAACTGCGCGTGAAGCTGGAGCGTTAAGCGGTAGTGTTAAACGTTGATGTTCAACCTGGGCATCAATCGGCAAAGGCGCTTCAGGCATCGCCTTGAAGCGCCTGCGCGAGCAAGGCGTCGGCCAGCCCGTCCGGCGCTTCGCCAATGCGCAATTCGGGTGTCCCATGCCAGTCGGCGCAACGTTGCAGCGCGCGCCGTAAATCGCTGACCAGCCGACCGCTTACGCGCACGCCCGGCTCCAGATGCAGCGACTTCACTTCGAAGACCTGCTGCGCGCGATGCGCTTTTGCATCCACGCGCCCCACCAGCTTTCCACGATTCAATATCGGCAGTACGAAGTAACCGTACTTGCGCTTGTGCGCGGGGACGTAGCATTCGATTGCGTAGTCGAAGTCGAACAGCGCCACCGCGCGCTTGCGATCCCACACCACTGGATCGAACGGCGACAGCAGTGTCGTGACGGTTGAAGCGAGCGTGCCGTTCGCGGCGGCGTCGAGCAGGGCCGCGTGCTCGCGGTGCACGAACGCATCGGCTTTCCAGCCATCCACGCGCACGGGGATCAGGTCGCCTGCATCGGCGAGCGCATGCAGCGCTTCGGCATACGGGCGGCGCGGCAGGCGATAGTAGTCGGCGGCCCAGTCCGCGCGCAGCACGCCCAGCGCGTGCGCGGTGCGCAGCAGCAGCGCGCGTTCGGCGTCGGCGCGCGAGGGCAGGTCGCGCGCATCGCTCCAGTTGGGCAGCACGCGTTCGGCCACGTCGTAGACGCGCTGGAAATTACGCCGCTCCGAGACCATCAGCGCGCCGGTCGCAAACAGCACTTCCAGATGGCGCTTTTCGGGCTTCCAGTCCCACCAGCCGCCGCCCTTGTCGCCTTCCGCGCGTGCGAAATCGGCGGAGCGCACCGGGCCGCTCGCACGGATGCGTTCGAGCAGTGCGTCGATGTCGCGTCGATGCTTCTTATGCCAGTCGGCCGCGTATTTCCAGCCCATGCCCGACGGATCCAGCATGCGATGGCGCAGCAGCCCATAGTCCTCGATCGGCACGAAACAGGCTTCATGCGACCAGTATTCGAACAGCCGGCCATCGGCGAGATGGGCGTCGAGCCAGCCCATGTCGTACGCGCCCACACGGCTGAACAGCACGAAATAAGGACTGCGTGCGACCACGTGAATCGTGTCGATCTGCAATTGCGCCATGCGGCGGATCGCGGCCAGCACATCGTCCTGCGTGGCCTTGCGGCGCGGCGGCGCGAGCAGGCCTTGCGCCGCCAGGTGCAGCGTGCGCGCCGCCGCGAGCGGCAGCGTCACACGCGCGGCGTCGTTCGGCGAGGCAGGCGCGGCATCGTTGCCTCGGCCGTCGAGCGCCGCGTCGTCACGCATGCAGGCCCGCCATCGCGGCCACCGGCGTCGCTGCCTGCACGATGGTGGAGGGCGTCGCGCCCAGCAACTGATGGATCTGCGCGACCACGGCCGCACCTTCGCCCACCGCCGCCGCGACGCGTTTGGTCGAGCCCGCGCGGGCATCGCCGATCGCGTAGACGCCTTCGACCGATGTCGCGAGACTGCACGACGCATCGTTCGCACCGGTCAGCACGAAGCCGTTCGCGTCGAGCGCCACGCCGCATTCGCGCAGCCAGCCGGTGTTGGGGTCGGCGCCCGTGAAGAGAAACAGATGGCGCGAGTCGAAGTGATCGATGCCTTCCGGGCACGGTTCCTTGAGCCGGATCGAGGAGAGGCCGGCGGCGTCTTCGTCGAGGCCGCCGATTTCGCTGCGCGGATGCACATTCACGTTCGGCAGCGAGGCGATGCGGTCGATCAGGTAGCGCGACATCGTCGATTCGAAACCGGCCTTGCGGATCAGCACGTCGATCTGCCGCGCCTGGGTGGACAGATAAACGATCGCCTGCCCTGCCGAGTTGCCGCCGCCCACCAGCACGACGTTCTCGTGCTTGCAGAGCTTGCCCTCGACCGGCGAGGCCCAGTAATAGACGCCGCGCCCGGTATAGCGGTCGAGGCCCGCGATGCTCGGACGCCGATAGTTCGCGCCGCTCGCGATCACGACGGTGCGCGCACGCACGTCGCCGCTACAGGTTTCGAGGCGGCGCGGATGCTCGTTGCAATGGAGCTTTTTCACCGTGACCGGAATCGCCACGTGCGCGCCGAACTTCTGCGCCTGCACGAACGCGCGGCCCGCGAGCGCCTGGCCGGAGATGCCGGTCGGAAAGCCCAGGTAGTTTTCGATGCGCGAACTCGCGCCCGCCTGGCCGCCCGGCGCGCGGGAGTCGAGCACGATCACCGATAAACCTTCGGACGCCGCATACACGGCGGTCGCAAGCCCGGCAGGCCCGGCGCCCACGACGGCCACGTCATAGACGCGCTCGCCGTTGAGTTCGGGCAGTAGTCCCAGGCACGTCGCGAGTTCCGGCGCGGACGGATGGCGCAGCACCGAGCCGTCCGGGCAGATCACGAGTGGCAGGTCTTCGCAGCGCGCCGCGAAGCGCTCGATCACGCAGAGCATGCTTTCGTCGCGCTCGTCGAGCACCGAATACGGGTGGCCGTTGCGCGTGAGAAAGCCTTGCAGCGAGAGCAGCGCGGGATCGTTGTGCTTGCCGACGAGGATCGGCCCGCCCGCGCCTTTCTCGATCAGCGAGACGCGGCGCAGGATCAGCGCGCGCACGATGCGCTCGCCGAGTTCGGCTTCGGCGACGATGGCCGCCCGCAGCTTTTCGGGCGGAATCAGGATCGCATCGACCGGTTCGAGCGCGAGGCCATCGACGAGCGCCGGGCCACCCGAAAGCTGGCCGACCTCGGCGAGAAAATGACCGCGTCCATGCTCGACGATCAAGCGCTCACGGCCCAGGCCGTCGCGCTGGAACACCTTCACGGAGCCCGCGAGCAGCACGAACATGCCGGGCCCGGTCTCGCCGGTGTGAAAGAGCAGTTCGCCCGCATCCCAATGGCGGCGCTCGCCGAAACGCGCGAGTCGCGCGATCTCGTCGTCGGTGAGTTGGGGGAACATCTGGTGCCGCCGCGTGGAGAGCGTCGAAAAAGGCGCTTCGGCGGGCTGCGGCTGGGTGTCGGAAAACGTGGAAGGCGTGGACTGCGAGGCCTCGTAGCGAGGCGGCTCAGTGGCAATGGAGCCCATCAGGCGATTCTCCTCATGCGCGCGGCGGCAGGCACGTCAGGCCCGCCGCCGCGCGGAATCAGACAGCTTTCGGCGTGATGTTGACTGGGACTTCGGGATGCTGGCTCACGAGCAGCGATTCGAGGGCGCGCCCGGAATCGCGCCAGGCGTCCAGACCGCCGAGTAGCGGCACCACGTCGGTGAAACCGGCCTCGACGAGCTTCTTCGCCATCCAGGCCGCGGAAATTTCATTCGGGCACGAGCAGTAGATCACGAGCTTTTGCTCGAGCGGATACTTCGAAAGAATCTCGTCGAGCTTGCGCTCGTCGGCGAACAGCGCGCCCGGAATGATGAACGGATCGAGCTTGCGCTTTTCCTCCGAGCGGATATCGAACACCACGGGCGGCGGCTTGTTGGCCATCGCGCGGTAGAGGTCGTCCACGGTGATGCGCGCATTCGCGAGCTTCTTGATGAGCTGGCGGCGGCGCTGCCAGCGGTAGGCCGCGTAGACCAGCAGCAGCACCACGACCACCACCAGCGCAAAACGGCCGAGGCGGCTCGCGCCTGCGAGCATCATGTCGATCTGCGGCGCGAACAGCACGCCGATCAGCAAACCGGTGCCCGACCAGAGCGCGGCGCCGATCCCGTCGAAACCCACGAACTGGCGATACGGCGTGCCCATCGCGCCCGCGAGCGGCACCGAGACGAGCGACAGTCCCGGCACGAACTTGGCGATGGCGAGCACGCGCACGCCCCAGCGGCCGAAAAAGCGCTCGGTCTTCTTCACGCAGGTATCGCGCGAAAGCGAGAGCTTGCAGAGCGTCTTGAGCGTGTTGCCGCCGTAGAGCCGCCCGGCCATGAACCAGACGCTGTCGCCGATCAGCATGGCGATCACGGACAGGCCGAGCACCGGCGCGACCTGCTGGCCGATCGAACCGGGGTGCATGGCGGCCATCGCGCCAAACAGCACGAGCGCGGGCATGGCTGGCACGGGCAGGCCAAGTGCGCCTGCGAGCACGTTGAGAAACACGAGCGCAGGGCCGTACTGCGCGATGAGGTCATGTAGCATCGGCTTACTTCCTGCCTGGGGAGCACCGCGCGAGACGGCGCAAATTGGAAGAGTAACGTAACGATTATGGACGCATTTCGAAGGCGTGCAAGCGAGCCTGCAAGCGCCTCGCGACGCGAGTTGGGGAGCATACGCGCAATGCGCAATGATTGCGCTTAAGCCCCGGCGCGCGTGGCGCCTCTTGCGCACGCGCGTGCGAGCATGCCCGCCGCGCGCGGCAGGCGTGTGAAACGGCCCGCAGCAGTTTTCGGAAGCGGCTGATTAAGCGTGAAAAACCGAACGTGAAAAGCTGAAAACAGGAACGGCGGGATACCAGCGTGGAAACGGCAAGCGCGCGAAGACATCACCAGGAAGTCTTCGCGCAGGTGGCCCGCACGGCTGGCGGGCGCGTGGTCAAGTCGCGTTCGACCCTTAACGGGTGTGCGATTCCCCTGGCAGCTCGGCGCCCTGTGCGCGAATGGCCGCGATCAGTTCCGCAGGCGTGATCTCATAACGCACTTCGCGGTGGATGCCCGGCTTGCGCTCGTCAATTTCGATCAGCAGCAGGCTCTTGCCGTCAGCCGATGATTCGAGGCGCAACGAACGCGTTTCGCGGGCGGTGGCGTCGTCATGCTCGGTGAGCAGGGTCATGGTTCCGGAAGCCCCGGTCGTGCGCATTGATGTTGTCCTCGTAGGTGGTCGAGCCAATTGTACGGGGTCGGCCGCGCGGCGTCTCAGTGCTGTGAGCGCGGGCGCACATACCGCGCCGCCGCCTGACCCGGCCAGCCAGTTTAACGCGACTCAACGTTTGCACGAGCATTTTTGCGCGCCCTGCAACGGTGCATCGAACTTGTTTCGTTGCCTGACGCATTGTCATGGGCGTGACGCAAAGGTGCCTGGTGCGTCTGCGGTCGCGGCTATGCCTTGTCCAGCCGGTATCCGCTTCCCGTAAGTCCTCACCCTTTTTCCCGGCCGCCGCAGCAAGAAAAAACGGCTCACCCGGTAGAGGCCAGGTGAGCCGTCGAAACGCCGTTGTTACTCGGATCAGCCACCCACATGGTGGGCGCTGACGGGATGATATTGCGGGGTGGAACGCCTGCTGTCGAGATGGGACAAATGCGGATCTGTCAGCTTAATCGGGGCACGCAATCGCATTACGACGGGCTTTCGCGCTGACCACCGCGCTGACCACCGCACTGACTGCCGTGCCGACTGCGGTGCTTCGGCTTCTCAGACCTCGGCGGCTTCCTCGCGGGCGTGCTGGGCACGCGTGGGCCGCGTGGCGGGGCGCTTCGCCGGGGCCGGGGTCTTGCGCACACTCGACTCCGCGCCCGCGACCGTGAAGAGGCGCACGGCCTCGTCGAGCACATCGGCCTGCTCGGCCAGGCGCTGCGCCGTGGCGGCGGCCTGCTCGACCAGCGCCGCGTTCTGCTGCGTCGCGCTGTCCAGATGGGCGACCGCCTGGTTGACCTGGCGGATGCCCTCGGCCTGTTCGCCGCTCGCGTTGGCGACTTCGACGATGATCGACGAGACGCGACTGACGGCCTCGTCGATGGAGCGCATCTGCGCGGTCGTCTGGCCGACCAGTTCGGTGCCCTGGGCGATCTCGTGCACGCTCGCATCGACGACCTGCTTGATTTCCTTCGCCGACGCCGCGCAACGCTGCGCGAGCATGCGCACCTCGCCTGCGACCACGGCGAACGAGCGGCCCGCCTCGCCCGCGCGCGCGGCTTCGACGGCCGCATTGAGCGCAAGGATGTTGGTCTGGAAAGCGATGCCGTCGATCACGCCGGTGATATCGGCGATGCGCTTCGAGGCGTCCGTGATGCCCGCCATCGTGCGCTCCATGCGGCCCGCGATCGAGCCGCCCTGGGCCGCGGCGTCCTGGGCCTCGCGCGCCAGATCGAGGGCGCGCGTGCTGGCTTCGGCGTTGGCCTGCACGGTGGTGGTGAGCTGATCCATCGTGGCGGCGGTCTCTTCGAGCGAAGCGGCCTGCAACTCGGTGCGGCGCGAGAGATCGAGATTGCCCGTCGAGATTTCGTGCGCGGCGTCGAGCATGCCGTCGATCTGCGAGCGCACGTCATAGACGATCGCCGTGAGGTTCGCCTGCAGCTGATTGAGCGCCTGCAGCACATCGCCGAGATCGTCCTTCGACGCGATGGCGAGCGACGCGGTCAGGTCGCCCGCGGCCATGCGCGTGGAGGCCATCGACATCTGTTCGAGCGGCGCGCCCAGATGGCGCGTCGACAGGCGCCAGGCCGCGACGCTGCACACGGCGGCGGCGCCGAACGCACACCAGAACGGCGTGGGCGGCAGACCTTGCCAGGCGCCGAAACCCGCAGCCGCGAGCGCGGCGGGCACGAGCGCATAGCCGATGCCGATACGCGTGGCGATCGGCAGGCGCATCAGCGACTTCGCCGCGCCGATGAGGCCGGTGCGCGTGAGATCGCCTTGTCGCAGACGCACGCCGCGCAGACGGCCTTCGCGCATCTGTGCGTAGAGCTGCTCGGCGTCGCGCACTTCCTCGCGGCTGGGCTTCACGCGCACGCTCAGATAGCCGACGACGGTGCCTTGTTCCGACACCGGCGTGACGTTCGCGCGCACCCAGTAGTGATCGCCGGACTTGCGGCGATTCTTTACGAGCGCAGTCCAGGGACGGCCCGAACCGATGGTCTCCCACATGTCGGCGAAGGCTTCGGCCGGCATGTCGGGATGGCGGATGATGTTATGCGCCTTGCCGATCAGTTCCTCTTTGGTGAAACCGGAAACGGCGACGAACGCGGGATTGCAATACTGAATGCGGCCCTTGAGATCGGTGGCCGAGACGAGCATCTGCGAAGCAGGGTAGTCGAACTCCTGCTGCGTGACGGGTTGGTTGTTGCGCATGGGATTCCTTGCAGATCGGCCGCTCACGGCCCGACAACATGTCGGGATTAACGGCATTTTCCCCATGATCTTTAGGGGAATTGTTTGCGCCCATGTTCGATTCATGGCGCATCGGTCTGCTGGGTGCTGCGGGGAATGCTTGCGTGATCAAGGAGTCTGGAGAGGGGGGTATGCGCGGGTTTGGGCTGGGAATGTGCGGGTACATGCGGCTCATCGCCCGTCGTCATGAGCCTCATGCGTTGCATTAATCTTCTTTCGCCGCCGGACTCAACATCAAAATCGCGCTTACCCCATCGCTGGCATCAATCGTCGAAGCCGCGCAATCGTGCAGGGCGATATCGAACTTGCCGTCCTTGAGATGAATCGTTGCGCTCCCATGCGGTTCGAACGTCAGGTTAGTCACGAAGCTTTGATCGGATTGCTCACACGCGACATGAGAGAGCGCCAGTGCATTCACGAAGATCGCGCCGAGCGGCTTCTGCTGTTCGAGATTGTCTTTGCTCTGCTTCATTCGGTTGACTCCTTGCTGCCGGGAGATCCGGCGATGTCGAAACAGATCGTAGGCGCGCGGGGAACCAGGCAACATAGAAGGAATGCGAAACATCGCTCCGTGGAAGGCCAACGTGTTGCTCAATGAGAGGGGATCAGCGCGGCCACAGTCAGTAGCGCCGTTGCCAGCAAGACAATGGCGATTCCCGCTGTGCGCAGGGCGACGCGTCGACGCTCGACACGGGGATCGGATGAAGGCATGAACAGGACGACGACGCCGGCCAGCACGACTGTCGATACGAGAATTGCACGGAACAAGATGGGACAGGCCACGATGCGGCTCCTGATGGATAAGACGGGGAGCCATATCGTAGAAATGCGCGCTACCGAAGCCAATCATATAAATTCGAAAGTGCAGTTGCAGCGCAGCGTCACACGCTGGTTTTGCGGGTTTCGAGGAACATTTAAATCATCAGCAATACGAATTAAATTCGGGCGAATGGCGCGATTTAAACCCGGCTCAAGCAACCAGAGAAATGGCTTTTAATCAGACAAATAAAGCCGATAAATTACATTTATCAATCTCAATACTTACATTTTCATTAAGCAAGGCGAAATCGAAAAATCCTTACTCGATGTAGCTGAAATGCATCAATCAATTGAAATAAAAAGTAACTTCTGGAATGATATCGATTCTCATTCTCTCGGCGACCTCACGACGGTTGGCCGGGTTTTAATTCAAGAATAGCCAGCCTCGTCGATCCCTGTGCGCCATTGGGGGCGGCACGCCAGCCACCGCCATCCAGGCCGAACGCGCCTCCATCGCGCGCTCTACCGGCCGGATTTTTCTTTCGCCGCACAGGGAACCCATGTTGAACAGGACGCCGCTCGCGAGTGCCCTCGCGCTAGCTTTTGCCTTGCCGTTTGCTTCTTCCGCGCTCGCCCAGAGCGCGCCTGCCGTTGCCGCCCCGGGTGCTGCCGCCACGTCGGCCGCGCCGGCTGCTTCGAGCCAGGCCGCTTCGCAGGCAAACACCAGGGCCAAGGCCGATGACAACGGCACGCTGCCCGCCGTCGCCGTCTCCGGGCAGGCCGCGCCGCAGGACTTCCAGGCCGAGAAATCGACCGTCGGCGCCAAGACGCCCACGGCGCTGCGCGACATTCCGCAGACGGTGACGGTCATCAACAAGGCGCTGATCCAGTCGCAGGGCGCGACCTCGTTCCAGGACGCGCTGCGCAACGCGCCGGGCATCACCATCGGCGGCGCGGAGGGCGGGCAGATCGGCAACAACATCAACCTGCGCGGCTTCACGGCGCAGAACGACATCTATCTCGACGGCTTCCGCGACCGCAACCAGTACTACCGCGACACCTTCGACCTGGAGTCGATCGAGGTGCTGTATGGCCCGTCGTCGATGTTGTTCGGGCGCGGCTCCACGGGCGGCGTGATCAATCAGGTGTCCAAGCAGGCCGGTCTCAAGCCGCTCACCGAAGTCTCGTCGACCATCGGCACCAACGACCGTTATCGCGCGACGCTCGACGTCGATCGCCCGCTTGGCGACCATGCGGCGTTCCGGCTGAACGCGTTCGGCCAGTCGCTGGGTTCGACGCGCGACGAGATGATGAACAAGGACTACGGTTTCGCGCCCACGCTGCGCTTCGGCATCGGCACGCCCACTGAAGTGACGCTGTCGGCGCTGATCCAGCACAACTACGACCAGCCCGATTACGGCGTGCAGGCGATCAACGGCCATGCGTTCTCGCCGTCCAGGAGCACGTATTACGGCCTGACCGACGATCGTACGATCCAGGACGTGCAGACCGTTTCGGCGCGCATCGATCACAAGTTCAACGACCAGTTCAAGATCAGCAACCAGACCGAGTTCTCGCACTCGCTCACCGATGCACGCGAGACCGCCGCGCAAGCGGTGCTGACGGGGCCGCTTTCGACCAGCACGGCGCTGAAGAACGGCAACTACACGTCGCTGCCGCTTTCGGATCTGTACGTGAAGTTGCAGAGCCACGATCGCGTGATCGAAAACCACTCGGTCTACAACGATACGATGGCGCAGTACAAGTTCAACACGGGCTTCGTGAAGCACGAGATGATCGCGGGCGTCGAGGTGGGCCACGACAGCTACACGAACCAGGCCTACACGCGCAACAACCTGCCGATCGTTTCGCTGCTCGACCCCGTCTATATTCCGACGCCTTCGAACGTCACGACGACGGTCGGCAACCACGCGGAATCGGGCGCGACCACGCTGGCCGCGTACTTCAACGAAACGATGTCGCTGGGCGAGCACTGGAAACTGATTGGCGGCGTGCGCTGGGATCGCTTCCAGGCGCACATTACGAACTCGATCAGTGCTCCGAACTATGCGGCGCAGACCAACACGTTCACGAGCGTGCGCGCGGGCGCGATCTATCAGCCGACCGACTGGCAATCGTATTACTTCTCGTACGGCACGTCGTTCGATCCGTCGCTCGAAGCGATGACCGTCACGAATACCACGCAGGGCCTCGCGCCCGAGCACACCAAGTCGTATGAAGTGGGCGGCAAGTGGGATCTGCTGGGCGGCAACCTGTCGGTGACGTCGGCGTTCTTCCAGCAGGAAATGGATAACGCGCGCACGCAGACCTCGACCGGCGAATACACGCTTGAAGGCGACATTCGCGTGCGCGGCTTCCAGGCCGGCGCGACGGGCCACATCACCGACAAGTTGCAGGTGTTCGCGGGCTATACCTATATGGACGGCATCGTGCTCAAGGCTGCCGACGGCACCCAGGGCAAGACGCCGGCGAACACGCCGCGCAATACCTTCACGCTGTGGACGACCTACGCGTTCACGCCGCATTGGGAAGTGGGCGGCGGCCCGACCTATATGTCGTCGCGCTACGCAGCCAACACGAACTACGTGCAGGTGGGCGGATACACGCGCTGGGACGCAATGGCCGAGTATCACGAGAAGAAGTGGGACGCGCGCCTCAATTTGCTGAACCTGACGAACAAGTTTTACTATGACGCCCTCATCCAGTCGGATGGCGGACGTTCGGTGCCGGGCGTCGGCCGTACGTTGCTCGCGACGTTCGACTACCGCTTTTAAACGGTACGTTTCGTAACCGGCGCTAATGAAGTCTCCACGCCGGTGTCACGCAAAGCCCGCATGATTGCGGGCTTTTGTGCGTCCGTACCCTCTGTAATGCCGCGTAATGAAGGCTGCGCGAAGCCAGCGCGCAGATCGCACGCAACCAGCGAAGGAAAACGACGATGCTGATTCATGTTCCAAACGTCTTGACGCCCGAACAGGTGCAGGCGATACGCGCGCGTCTGGACAACGCAGGCGATGCCTGGGTCGATGGCCGGGCGACGGCGGGCTGGCAGGGTGCGCCCGTGAAGCGCAATCAGCAGATCGCCGAGCACACGCCGCTGGCACGCGAACTGGGCGACATCGTGCTTGCTGCGATCGAACGCAATCCGCTGTTCATCAGCGCCGCGCTGCCTAACCAGGTGTACCCGCCGCTGTTCAATCGCTACGAAGGCGGCATGACGTTCGGCTCGCATGTCGACGGCGCGGTGCGCGTGCTGCCCAACGGCATGAAGCTGCGCACCGATGTATCGGCGACGCTGTTTCTTTCCGCGCCCGATGAATACGACGGCGGCGAGCTGGTCGTCGAGGACACCTATGGCGTGCAGGAAGTGAAGCTGCCGGCGGGCGACATGATCGTCTATCCGGCCACGAGCCTGCATCAGGTGAATCCGGTCACGCGCGGCGTGCGCGTGGGCAGCTTTTTCTGGGTGCAGAGTCTCGTGCGCGACGACACCAAACGCGCGCTGCTGTTCGACATGGACACCGCCATTCAACGCCTGAACGCGAGCGACGCGGACGCGCAGGCGCGCCGCAGCCTCGTGGGCTGTTATCACAATCTTTTGCGTATCTGGAGTGAGACGTGAGTTCTACTGAAAGCGCTGTATTTCTCGACGATCAGCAACGTAGCGAACGCGCGAAGCGTTCGCGCCGCGCTACCTTCATCAAGTGGCTGCGCAAGGTGCATGGCTGGGTGGGGCTGTGGGGCGCAGCGCTCGGCCTGCTGTTCGGCGTGACGGGGTTCGTGCTCAATCACCGCATGGAGCCGCTGCGTATTTCGCCGGGTGCGCCGCAGGTTTCGTCGATGCAGCTCGACGTGCCCGATCCCGCGCCCGAAACGCCGCGCGACATGGTCAAGTGGCTCAGGTCGCAGCCCGACCTGAAACTGCCGCAGCGCATGGGCCGCGTGCAGAAGGAGCCCGAGCGCAAGGTGGCCTGGGGCGACCGCACGACGGTTCAGCCCGAGCACTGGCAGATGATGTTCACGGCGCCGCACGAGACCGTGACGGCGGAATACTGGGTCGGCGACGATGCCGTCACGCTCAAGCGCAACGACAATTCGCTGATGGCGACCATCACGAACCTGCACAAGGGCGTGGGCATGAGCATCGGCTGGGTGCTGTTCATCGACACCTTCGCGGGCGCGCTCATTTTGCTGTCGCTCACGGGCGTGCTGCTGTGGACTGAACTGAACAAGCGCAAGACGGTGGGCGCCGTGCTGGTCATCGGCTCGATCGTCGTCGCGGTTTGCGTCGGGCTGGCTTGAGTTTTTACGCCGTTTGAGCCGGTTGCGACGTGTCGCCCAGGTGTTGCGCGAGATAGTCGATAAACGCGCGCACCTTGGGCGGCAAGAACCGGTTGGGCGGATAGAGGAGCCACACCGGGCCCATATAGGCGCGCGCCTCGAACGTCCATTGCGGCAACACCTGCACGAGACGGCCGTCGCGCAACGCCTCGGCGGCCGTGAAATCGGGCAGGCAGGCGATGCCCCAATCCTCCAGCGCCGCTTCGAACCGCGCGCCCGCGTGGTTCGCGATATAGCGGCCTTTCACCTCGACGGTCTGCGTTTGCGCGGCCTGGCGCAGACGCCAGCGATGATCGTCGGCGGTTTCTCCCAGCCATAGGCAATCGTGTTGCGCGAGCTCGCGCGGCGTGCCCGGCGCACCGCGCGCCGCCAGATAGCCGGGCGACGCGCAGAGCAGCCAGTGCACCGCGCCAAGCTGGCGCGCCGCGAGTCCGGGCGGCGGCGTGCGCGTCGGGCGGATCACGAGGTCGAGGCCGTCGCGCAGCGGATCGACGTCGTGGTCGGTAAAGACCAGTTGCACGTCCACTTCAGCGAATGCGCGCAGAAAACCCGGAATCAGCGGATGAATCACGGTCTTTGCGTAGGCCGTGGGCGCGGCCACGCTCACGCGGCCCTGTGGCTTGCCGGCGAGTTGCCCCGCCGCGTCGACCGCTCCCGCCGCCGCGCCGACCATGTCGCGGCAATGCCGATAGACCTGCTCGCCCGATTCGGTCACGCGAATCTGGCGCGTCGAGCGCTCCAGTAACCGCGCGCCCAGTGCTTCTTCCAGGCGTTTGATCTGGCGGCTGACCGTGGATGGCGTGCTGCCCAGCTGGCGCGCGGCCACCGAGAAGTTGCCGGCCTCGACGACCCGCGCAAAGGTCGCGAGGTCGGGCAGCAGGGCGAAAAGGTCGGTTGAGTTCATCTGTGCGTACGGAGCATAAAAGATGTGCACGGCAGCCCGATTATCGCCGTGGACGCAAAGCAGGACAATGGCCGCTCCCGCCCTTCACGAGGTTCCCTCCCATGTTTTCGCGCTTCGCCCGCCTGATGCATCTCGCCGACTGGCTGCTGCTCGCCGTCGCCTTCGTCTGGGGTACGAGTTACGGCGTGGTCAAGCACGCGCTGGCGTTTTATCCGGTTTTGGGGTTGCTGGCGCTGAGGTTCGGCATCACGTTCGTGCTGCTCGCGCCCGCGTTGCGCACGTTGCGTCATGCGTCGCGGCGCGCGCTCGGCGGCGCGCTGCTGGCGGGCGCGTTGCTGCTCGGCATCTTTCTGTGCGAGACCTTCGGGGTGATGCTCACGCGCGCGTCGAACGCGGCGTTTCTCATCAGTCTGTGCGTCGTGCTGACGCCGCTGGTGGAGTGGGCGATGTTGCGGCGGCGTCCCGCGCGTGCGGAATGGCTGGCCGTCGCAGCGTCGCTGGCGGGCGCCTGGCTGCTGACCGGCGGCGCATATGTGCCGAATGCGGGAGACGCGTTGATCCTGCTGGCGGCGCTGCTACGGGCGGTTTCGGTTTGCGTGACGAAGCGCGTGATGCGCGACGCCGCGCTGGCTCCGCTCGCGGTGACGGCGGTGCAGGCAGGCTGCGTGGCGTTCGGCAGCGCCTTGCTTGCGCTGGTGTTCGCGCCGCAGCAATTGCATGCTTTGCCGACGTTCGCGGGCCATGGCGCGTTCTGGGCAAGCGTGGCGTGGCTCGTGCTGGCCTGCACGCTGTTCGCCTTCTTCATCCAGAACTACGCCGTGCGCCGCAGCAGCCCGACGCGCGTGGCCTTGCTGATGGGCAGCGAACCGGCGTTCGGCGCGCTGTTCGCCTGCGTGTGGCTCGGCGAACGGCTGAGCACGGCGGCGTGGATCGGCGGCGCGCTGATCGTCGTGGCGTCGCTGCTCGCCACCGTGCAATGGCAGCGCGTGAGCCTCAGTCCTTCACGCCGCGCCGGCGCAGCAAATACGTATCCATGATCCAGCCGTTGGTCTCGCGCGCTTCGGCGCGCACCCGCACGATCTCGTCCTTCACCTCGTCCAGCGGCCCTGCCACGAGGATCTCGTCGGGCGTGCCCACATACGCGCCCCAGTAGATGTCGAGATCCTCGCCCGCCATCTGCGTATAGGCGTTCTGCGCATCGAGCATCACGACAGCGCTATCGGCATCGTCGGGAAAGCCGTTTTCCACGAGCCGTCGCCCGGTCGTGATGCTCACCGGCTTGCCGATGAAGTTCAGCGGCACGCGATGCTTCGCGGCGAGCGCCTGCACGCTGCTGATCCCCGGAATCACCTCGAATTCAAACGCGATGCGCCCTTCGTCGAGAATCGCATCGAGAATGCGGATCGTGCTGTCATAGAGCGAAGGGTCGCCCCACACCAGAAACGCGCCGCACTGGCCATCGGCGAGTTCGTTCTCGATCAGCCCTTCGAATACGCGCTGCTTGTCGCGGTTGAGCTCATCCACGGCGGCCTTGTATTCGACGCCCTCGCGCCGCCGCTCGGGACTCGTGGCTTCCACGATCCGATAATCAGGATTCCGGATAAAGCGCGCGCAGATCTCCTTGCGCAGCGCGACGAGCTTGTCCTTCGCGGGGCCCTTGTCCATCACGAAGAACACGTTGGCGGCGTTGAGCGCCTCGATAGCCTGCACGGTCAGGTAGTTCGGGTCGCCCGCACCAATGCCGATAATCAGAATTTTTTTCACGTCGAAGTTCCGGTGAGTGCGTCGTCGCAAAGGCGAGCACGTAGTCGCGACCGATGAAGCTTTTCACGCGCCATTGTAGATAGATCGACCACGGAACGCACTCCTGTTTCCGGCTTTCCCCGGGTTCGATCCGACGCGTTTAAGTCATTTTCTTCAATACACGCGCTTTTTCCTTGCGTACGCTCGACGATGAATCATCGCCGTTGGGCGTATCGAGGAGAAACGTGAGCACTGCACTGTCCATGGCCGCTTTCGCGCTGGCCACATCCATCACGCCTGGCCCCGTCAATATCGTCGCGCTAGGCGCGGGCGCGCGCTACGGTCTGCGCGCGAGCCTGCGCCACGTCACGGGCGCGACCGTGGGCTTCGCGCTGCTGTTGCTGTTGATCGGCCTGGGCTTGCACGAACTGCTCGCACGATGGCCGATACTCACGCGCGCAATCGAATGGGCGGGCGTGGCATTTCTGCTCTACGTCGCGTGGAAACTCGCCATCGACGATGGCCGCATCGATACATCGGGCACCGCGCGTGGCCCGACGTTATTCACCGGCGCGGCGATGCAATGGCTCAATCCCAAGGCGTGGCTGGCTTCAGTCGCGGGCATGGGCGCGTATGCCGCGTCGGGCGAAAAAGCCCTGGTCTGGCAATTCGCGGCGATCTATTTCGTGGTGTGTTACGCGTCGATTGCGTGCTGGGCGTGGGCGGGCGCATCGCTGCGCCAGGCGTTGCGCGAACCGGCGCGCGTGCGTCTCGTCAATCGCACGATGGCGGCGCTGCTGGCGGCAAGCGCGTTGTGGTTATTGCTCGATTGAAGCCGGTGCTTTAACCGCGATATTGTCCCGGCGTGGCCGCGACGAACTGCCGGAACGCGCGCTGCAAATGCGCCTGGTCGGCGAAACCGGCTTCGGCGGCCACATCGGCAATCGCGTGGCCGCGACGCAATTGCGCGCGGCTGAATTCGATGCGCCGGTTCACCACATAAGCATGCGGCGTCAGGCCGTATTGCTCGCGAAACGCGCGAATCAAATACGAAGGCGAAAGATCCGCCGCTGCGCAGATCTCGTCAAGCTTGAGCGCGCGCGTGTAGTTGTCGTCGATGAATTCGGCGGCGCGTGTTATGCGGCGATCCGGTGCAGGCTGCGCATCATTGTCCGGCGCGGGATTGAGCGTCTGCTGGAGCAGCGTGAAATACTGCGTGGCGGCGCTTTCCTTGCGCAACGCGTCCTCATGCGGATCGACCAGCAGGTCGTACAGTGCATTCAAACCCGTGAACAGATTCGCGTCCCACGTGAGCGTCTGCGCAAATGGCCTAAAGCCGTCCCGCGCGCCAAATCCCAGCGAGTGCTGCAGACGCGCGAGCCAGTCCACGTCGATATGAAACATGCGGTACGCCCAGGCTTCGTCATCGGCGGGATTGCACGCGTGCACCACTTGCGCATTGATGACGACGACCGCGCCCGCGTGAACCGACTCCAGCGTCTCGCCGTTCAGATACGTGCTACGCCCGCCCAGGATCGCGCCGATCGAAAACGTGCTGTGCGCGTGACGGCCATAGCGAACCTTGCGGCCATCGGCGATGGCGCGTACTTCGATAAAGGGCAGCGCGTCGTCGCGCCAGAAACTGGGCGTGGCGTCAGTCGATTGGGACATCGGGGGCATGGCGAACCTCGAAAAGCGATGCCTGTTGAATCGCACGGCATTGATCCGGCATTCAATCCGGCATGGAAGCCCGATCTTAACGCAGCGCGGCGGCGCGATTGCACGCGGCGCACGCGCGCTTCTGCTAATTTGCGGCTTCGAACGCATTTGAACGAGACACGCTTTGCCTATGAACGCCCCCACGCTGACGATTCGCACGCTGACCGAAAACGATGTCGATGCCTTTCGCGCCATGCGCCTGCATGCCGCCGTCGATACGCCTTTCGCCATCGTCCCCACGCACGAGGAAGAGTCGCGCTGGACGCGCGAAGAGAACCTCGCGCGCGTGCGCGAAACGGATCAGCAAGCCGTGTTTGGCGCATTCGATGGGGACACGCTGATCGGCATTACCGGCTGGCGGCGCGAACAGCGCGAGAAGTTTGCGCACAAATCGCTTGTGTGGGGCGTGTTTGTCGATCCCGCTTATCGGCGTACGGGCGTCGCGCGGCGCTTGCTGGAAAGCGCAATCGCGCGCGCAAAAGCGAGCGGCGTCGAGCAGGTGCAATTGAGCGTTGGTGCGCAAAATCCGCGCGCGCAAACGTTGTACTCGTCGTTAGGCTTCGAAATTTATGGTCGCGAGCCGCGTGCGATGCTGATTGACGGCCAGTATTTCGACGAGGAACTCATGGTGCTGATGCTCGATTGAGTCCGTCGATCAATTCCGCAATGTTGTCTGTGCGTTTGTGCACTAATTAAGTACATTCATCATTTCGTCATACACATGAGTCGATAATCCACTCCGAATAAATTGGCCTTCGTGTCACGAGGCGTGCAAACGATAGCGCGTCCGGCACGATGAAGGCCCGGGGATTTCGACATGACCATTCGTCACCGCATCACGCTACTCATCGTCCTGATGTTCGTCGCGCTGTCCGCCATTGGCGGCTACGCGGTCTATCAGACGCGCCGCAGTGCCACCGATGTTCACCAGGTCACGCAGGGCGTCGTGCCCAGTGCGCTGGCGTCTTCCGATCTCGTCTCGCTCGTCAAGGACGTGCAGCTTGCGACCATGACGCTGGTCTACGCGCCCGACGCGACCACCGCGCAACTCGCGCAGGACGATCTCAAGAAGAAGGAAACCGCGCTGCGCGCCGCGCTCGACGTGCAGAAGCAGGCTGCCGCGAGCCACGCGCAGGACGGCCTCGTCGCGCAGGCGCAGGAAAGCATCACGAATTATTTCAACGCGATCGACGACACCGCGAAGATGAAGGCGGCCGGCAAGAACGAGCTGGCGCAGGCCTATCTGTTCGCCAACGTCGCGCAGTATCGCGATGAGCTCGAAGGCATCGTCACGACGATGCGCGTCGAGAAGAACCGCCAGAAAGACGACGCCATCAACGCGCTCAACGGCATGCTCGACACGACCACGAGCGCCATTGCCGGCGTGACGGGCGGCGCCGTCGTGCTGCTCACGGCCATCGGCCTGCTGCTGTATCGCCAGATCACGCGCCCGCTTTCGCGCATGCAGGAAGAGATGAGCGAGATCGCGACGAAGCAGGACTTCACGCGCCGCGTGCCAGTGGGCCGCATGGACGAGATCGGCCATTCGATCGTCGCGTTCAACGGCATGATCGAGAAGATCCAGCACAGCTCTGCGCAGCTCAAGCGCAAGACCGCCGACATTCAGGCGATGTTGCAGAACATGCAGCAGGGCATTCTGACGATCGTTGAAGGCGCAACCATCCACAACGAATATTCGGCCTATCTGGAAGCGATTTTCGAAACCAGTGAAATCGCGGGCCGTTCGCTGATGGATCTCGTGTTCTCGGACACGGAACTGGACGCCGACACGCTGTCGCAGATCGACGCCGCCGTGCATGCGTGCCTGGGCGAAGACGACGTGAACTTCGCGTTCAACCAGCACCTGCTCGTGAACGAAGTTACGCGCACCATGCCCGACGGCCGCAAGAAGGTGCTCGACCTGAGCTGGTCGGCGATCACCGACGAAAATGATGTCGTTGTGCGCCTGATGCTCTGCGTGCGCGACGTGACCGAGCTGCGCGAACTCGCGGCGGAAGCGGGCGAGCAGAAGCGCCGCCTGCAGATGATCGGCGAAATCCTTGCGGTCAGCGAAGAGAAGTTCCACAACTTCGTTGAAGGCGCAACGGGTTTCATCCACGAGAACGAGCGCATCATTCGCCAGCACGATTGCGCGGACATGGGCGCAATCGACGCGCTGTTCCGCAACATGCATACCATCAAGGGCAACGCGCGCACCTACAGCCTCCAGCATCTCACGGGCGTCGTGCACGAAGTCGAGCAGCGCTACGACGCGCTGCGCCGCGAAGACACCAGCCATGCGTGGGATCAACAGGCGCTTATCGACGACCTCCATCGTGTGCGCGAAGCGGTCGATCACTACGCAACGCTCAACGAAGTCAGCCTTGGACGCGGCACGCGCACGAAGGACGAGCGCATCGCCATCGGCCGCGACCAGATCGACGCGAGCCTGGCGCTGCTGGACGGCGCGAACGGCGACGACCTCGGCTCGCTGCGTGCGATGCGCGACGAATTGCGCAGCATGCTGAGCGGCATCGGCACGGAAACGGTGGAAAGCGCGCTGGCCGGTGTGGTCGACTCGCTGCCGTCGCTTGCGCAGGAGCTAGGCAAGGTTGCGCCGGTCGTGCGTATCGACGATGGCGGTTACCGTCTGCGCGGCGAAGCGGCCGGCACGGTCAGCGACGTCTTCACGCACCTGCTGCGCAACTCGCTCGATCACGGCATTGAAACGCCGGAGCAACGCCGTGCACAGGGCAAGGACGAAGCCGGCCATATCGACGTCAAGCTGGGCGTGACTGAAGGCGCGCTGCGTATTGCGCTCGCCGACGATGGGCGCGGCCTTGCGCTCGCTCGCATTCGCGGCATTGCGGCGGAACGCGGCTGGCTTGCCGCCGACGAAACGATTGGCGACGACGCGGTGGCGGCGTTTATTTTCCGCGCGGGCTTTTCGACGGCACATAGCGTGACCGAGGTGTCGGGTCGTGGCGTGGGCATGGACGCGGTGCGCGACTTCCTCGAACGCGAAGGCGGCCGCATCGAACTGCGCTTCACCGATAACCGCGAAGGCGCCGATTATCGGCACTTCGAAACAATCGTCTATCTGCCGCAGACCTGTGCAGTCGCAGCCGCACCTGCACGCCCGGCAATTCAAGAGGAAGCGCTGGCATAGCGCGCAGCGGGGGATGACGTGGTGTTTCCGTATTTGATTGGCGCGGTGGCGGGTTTCGCGGTGGCGGCGCTGTGCGCCATCGTGTTGCGCCTGCGCGCGCGTAGCCTGGCGAATGACGCGGTGCTCGCATTGCAGGACGCGCATGCCGAAGCGCTCGCGAACGCCGAAGCGCGCCTGCAGGTCGCACAGGACAGCGCGGCGAACGAGCAAGAGGATCTGGCGGTGCAGATCGATTCGCTGCGTGCGGATCTCGCGCAACGCCGCATGGTGGCCGACGCGATGGAAGCGACGCTGGCCGCCGAGCGCGCGCGCAACACCGACGCGCTGCATCGCATCGAGCGCATTGCCACCGAGGCCGCGCGCCTCAAGCAGATGTCGGTGACGTTCGAGCGCTGGCACGAGCAGATGATCTCGCTGATGTCGCAGAACCACGACATGCACCAGAAGAACCAGGAGCTGTCGTCGATCGTGAGCCACGTGCTGATCGTGTCGCTGAATGCGTCGATCGAAGCGGCGCGCGCGGGATCGGCGGGACGCGGCTTCTCGATCGTGGCGGGCGAAGTGCGCACGCTGGCGACGCGCTCGCAGGAACTGTCCAAGAGCTACCGCGACAGCCTGCATCGCAACGACCTCATCACGACGGCGACGTTCCAGGACATTCAGGCGGGCGGCAAGATGATCGCCGCGTCGCTGGCGAGCGTCGAATCGCTCTCGCAGCAGTTGCGCGCGGAACTGGGCGAAGCGCGCGCCGAGGCGCTCGCATGATCGGCACGCACGCGCAGGACAGCTTCGAGCGGATCTTCTTCGGCGCGGCGCGCACGCGCCTCGTCAGCGATCCGCAGCATGCCTGCGAAATCACGCCTGCCGCGAACGATGTCGCGCAGGGCGAACATGTGGTCGTGCTGACGATTTCGTCGATGCAGTTCCGGATACTGCTGTTGCTGCATGTGAAGGATGACGAAGCAACGCGCGACTACTACGCGGGCGATGGCGAGCGCACGGTGCTGGACACGTTCATGGAATTCGGCAACCTGTGTTGCGGATCGATGAACCAGCAACTGGTCGAGCATTTCCCCGATCTGGGCATGTCGACGCCGTATTCGCTCGGCAGCCAGTGCTTGCCGTATCTGCGCGAACTGAAGCCGGACAGCGTGAAATCGTATGCGCTCACATTGGACGGACGCGTGCGGCTGGGCGCGACGCTGTGCATCTGCACGCATGCGCCGCTCGATTTCATCGCGGTTGAACTGGTTGGCGAGCACGAAAGCGCTGGCGAACTCGAATTGTTTTAAACGGATCTTCTGGGTAGCAAGCGCAGAGAATGCGCAGGAAACACGCAGGAAAGCCAACGCATGAACACGAACCAGCCAGTCAGCAAGATTTTGCTGCTGGAAAACGATAGTACCCGCGCTGACGCGCTCGAAGCCTTCGGTGCCGCGCATCAGCTCGTGTGCGTGCCGGTGCGGCGCGAAGCGCTGGCGGCGGCGCTGCAGACGCATTACGACCTGGGCGGCGTGCTGCTCGGCGAGGATTTCGGCGGCTCGCGCGAAGCCGCAGCGGCGGTGGCTGTCGCGCTCGAAGTGGAGCGCCCGGAGTTGCCGATCCTGCTGCGCCGCGCATCGCGCGACGACGCCGACGACGCATTGCCGGAAGCGCTGCGCCGCGTGCCGCGCGCAAGCTGGTACGAGGACGAACCCGAGTCGCTGCTTGCCGCGCTCGACGCGCATGTGTTCTCGCACGAGTATCCGGATCCGCTCGTCGACGGCATCACCGACATGACGTTCGGTCGGCTGCGCGGCCTGTTTCCGGGCCTCGACGTGAACTGGGATACGCCGAGCGTCGTGCGCGATCGCATTATCTTCGGCGAAGTGCTGACCTTGATTCCGATTGAGACGGCATGGTGCCGCGGCTGGCTGCTCATGCAGACCGAGGAAGCGCCGCTGATCGAACTGCTGCCGCCGCGCGCGGGCCGCGACGAAGCGAGCGATTTCCGCGACGTCAACGGCGTGCTGGGCGAGCTGACGAACCTCGTGTGGGGCGCGTTCCGCAACCGCTACCTGGGCAACGCGAGCAACGCCGGTGAAGGCGGTGCGAGCCGCGCGCAGGTGCAGGTGCCGCTGCTCATCAACCATCGGCGGCGCTACCTGTCGTTTGGCTCGGACAATCCGCAGCTTTGCATCAAATATCGCCTCACGTGTCCCACGACGGGCCGCGAGGTGGTGATCGACCAGCGTTTCGTATTCAGCCTTGGCTGGTCGCGCGAGGGTTTCGACGAGACGGCGGCACAAGCCGCGGCCGCCGCCGAAGTGGAGCAGGCGAGCGGCGAACTCGAACTGTTTTAACGAACGATTTTGATAGGCGCGCCAGGCAAGGCGCGAAGGAAAGAGACAACATGGCAAAGATTCTGGTGGTGGACGATTCGAGCACCGTGCGCGACGAAGTAGCGGGCTTTCTGCGCAAGAACGGTCTGGACGTGGACACGGCGGTGGACGGCAAGGACGGTCTTGCGAAGCTGAAGGCCAATCCGGGCGTGAAGCTCGTGGTGAGCGACGTGAACATGCCGAACATGGACGGCCTCACGATGGTCGAGAAGATCCGCAGCGAACTGGCGAACACGGCGGTGAACGTGGTGATGCTGACGACGGAAAGCAGCCCGGCGATGAAGGAGCGCGGCAAGGCGGCCGGCGTGCGCGGCTGGATCGTGAAGCCGTTCAAGGGTGAGGCGGTGCTGGAGACGTTCCGCAAGCTGGCGGGTTAATCGACGCGGCGGGGTAGGGCGTTGTTCTGGCTGGGCTTTGCCTGGCTGGATTGAGGGTGGTGGTTGGGAAAAGGCTGATCCGGGTTTCGGGTTGGCCTTTTTTGTTTTTCAGAATTGTTTAGTGATTTTGTTGGTCGACGTGAAATTCTATTTTCTATTTAATATTTATCAAATCAGAATTTACTGATTTTCTTGTCCTCCATTGTTCGGCGAGGATGTTTCGTGAGGAGGCAGTCAAGCTCTTGCGCCTCCGCCCAGCCAATATCAGTTGACTGATTGTTGTCGAGTTATGGAGGAAGCGAAATCATGCGACGTCGAATTGCTGTCGTTGGCGATATATTGAGTACGAGTGGTAGCGTGGTCGAGTATCCAATCGCCATGAGTGTAAGTTTCTATGGGCATCAGCCCGCGTTAATCGGTGGTGACGCGTTCTGCGAAATCTGCAGCAGCATGGGGCAGATTATTAAGGCAGGCGGTATGAATCGTCGTTTCGTGAAAGATCGCGAGATTGCGCTCGATGGCGACCAGGTGGTGTGTAAGTGCTCCGAGCCACCTCAGATCGTTGCACTGCTGGCGCGAGAAACGTGGCATGAAGATCAGTCGGCACCGGCTTTGGTAGAAGCTGCCGATAGAGTTGCAGCGGCATCGGAGAAATTAAAGGTCGAGCATTTCAGCGAACAATTCACCTTAAAAGACGTTCAGGGTCGTCCACTCGCTGGTGCGCTTTACACGCTAAAGACCTCCACTGGCGTCATGATTCGTGGCGTCACGGACGGCGAAGGGCGTACAGGACGATATACAAGCGATGGCGAGCAAATCGTCGCAGTATACCTGGGACACCGGGAGCGAATTTAATGGACGCTCTCTGTGTAGCGACAACCAACACAATTGCGGATTCAATTCGAACTGTCTACACCTCACGTCTGTGCAAGCCGTGGAAAATATCGGATGCAGGCCTCTCGTTTCTTGCCCAATGGGAATCAGGCATGCTGAATGGCATTAATTTTCAGGGGCACACGGTCGTCGAAGGTTTTATTCTAAAAGCCTATCGCGACAACCGTGGCATACCGACCGTCGCTTGTGGACATCGGATTACTCCAGTAGACCAAATCGAAGTCGGACAAACCATTTCATTGGAGCGAGCACGAGCGTTCAAACGCCGGGACGTACAGGCTGCGGAGCATCGATTGAATCGGGATGTCCGCGTTCCACTTTTTCAGTTCGAATACGACGCAGCAATCAGTATCGTTTTCAATTCCGGCGCCAACGATGGTGCCGACGAACTTGTCAAGAAGCTTAACGTCGGTCGTTACGACGATTTGTTCAGCTTCATTTTGAGCTATCGCATTGGCAGCAATCCGGGGCTGCCGCCGCGGCGATACTCGGAAGCTCGCCTTTTTGCGTCGGGAGTTTATGATGCTTCGCATTGACCCGCGCCTTGTCGGCGCCATGATCGGCCTGATGCTTTCAGGATTTGTCTGGGGTAAGACCGATCCGGAATGTCTGAAGCATCTGGGCGGCGGATATGCCGATGCCGAGTGCTATTCGGGTCTCCGACAAGACGTCGAGGCCCAGAACCAGCAACTCTACAAACGCATCCGTGGGCAAATCCCGGCTGGCAACTCACATCTCGCGCTGCTTGACTCGTACATGCGAGCACAAGACGAAGCACTGAAATTCTGCGAATTGCAGCGCGACTCAAGCGCCAGATGGAGTAGCAAACTCGACGGTTCGATGTACCCCGCGCTCTACGAACAGTGCGCCTATGAGCACAGAAAAATCCAGAACAAGTTCCTGACCGATTTACTCATGATGGAGCAGGAGTAACTCCGATCCGAGGCCTGAGACATTGCACTCGATAGTGGCATCGCGAGGCAAAAAAATATCTCGCGCAACGATATCCTTTGCGTTCACGCTTGTGATGTTGTCGATCTGCCCATCGTCCATCGCGTGCACCATCGCCGAGTCAATGGAGACGCGCCTCCCTCTCAATTCCATCTACCTGGCGAACGACGACAGATTAGCAATCGCGAACATTGTCCTCGAAGCCAGACAGTGGCCTGACGTTGATATACAGGCCGTAGTTATCGCGGGGGCGTATGTTGGGGAAAAAAACGTCGAGAAGCTGAAAAGCGAGCGAGGCGCAATTGTCAGCACCTATCTGGTTCAATTGGGTATCAAGCCGCAGAATATCTTGATCGAGTTGAAGACGCTAACCGATCAGATGGTGAAGAACGACGACGGCACTTTAAATCTCCATCAGATCTCGATTGAACTCGTTCCGTTGTGTAACGGTGGTTGCGAGAAACTCTGCAACGATCCACGCGTGACGCCGAAGAGTCGCGCGATCCAGTACCTAAGGGCGTTCGGCACGCTAGACCCTGCTTCGGCAGGGTGTTTGTTTGAGGCGGCGCGGCGTTGCCTGAAGTGCCCCTTATCCGGCCCTTCCCCTCCCCAACCCCCACTGCGATAAAATAGCGGGTTGCGCCTTCCAAAGCGCAGTCCATTCAGCAAGCAGCAAGCAGGACACCCGGGCACGCCCGTTGGGCGTTGCGTCAAACTGCGGGGTCGAATCCCCGCGCTCTGCAGCAACATCGCCTCCGGTTTTTGTCAGCCATCCGTAAAAAAGCGGACAGGGCTGCGCTTGCGGAACGACCGCGCCCAGGCCCAGAAGAACACCCAGTCACACTAGCCAGAAAGAAACAGAGTTATATGGATTCGGATCCGCATCGCGTTTCAGGGGGCACATCCCGCTCCGGAGACGAGCAGCCTTCTTTGCATCGCAGTCTCAAAGCCCGCCACCTCACCATGATCGCGATTGGCGGCTCGATCGGCACGGGGCTGTTCGTCGCCTCGGGCGCGTCGATCTCGCAGGCCGGCCCGGGCGGCGCGCTCGCCGCCTATCTGGTGATCGGCCTGATGGTCTACTTCCTCATGACGAGTCTCGGCGAGATGGCGGCCTTCATGCCCGTCTCCGGCTCGTTCGCGACCTATGGCGCGAAATTCGTCGACGAAGGCTTCGGCTTCGCGCTCGGCTGGAACTACTGGTACAACTGGGCCGTGACGATTGCGGTCGAACTCGTGGCCTCGCAGCTCGTGATGGGCTACTGGTTCCCGCACGTGCCCGGCGTCTGGTGGAGCGCGGGCTTCCTCGCCATCATGTTCCTGCTCAACGCGCTGTCCGTGCGGGGCTTCGGCGAGGCCGAATACTGGTTCTCGCTGATCAAGGTCGTGACCGTCGTGGCGTTCATCGGCGTGGGGCTGTTTATGATCGTCGGCGTGATGAAGGGCGGCGCCGACCATGTCTGGGGCACCTTTACCTCGGAAGGCGGCCCGTTCGTGGGCGGCCTGCCCGCGCTGCTGGGCGTCACCATGATTGCGGGCTTCTCGTTCCAGGGCACCGAGCTGATCGGCGTCGCCGCCGGCGAATCGGAAAACCCCGGCAAGACGATCCCGCGCGCCGTGCGTCAGGTGTTCTGGCGCATCCTGCTGTTCTACGTGCTCGCGATCATCGTCATCGGCCTGCTGATCCCGCACACCGATCCGAACCTGCTCAAGTCCGATGTCACCGATATCGGCGTCAGCCCGTTCACGCTGGTGTTCCGTCGCGCGGGTCTCGCGCTGTCGGCGGGCGTCATGAATGCGGTGATCCTGACCGCCGTGCTGTCGGCGGGCAACTCGGGCATGTACGCGTCGACGCGCATGCTCTACAACCTCGCCGTCGAGGGCCGCGCGCCCAGGATCTTCGCGAAGCTGTCGTCGAGCGGCGTGCCGCGCAACGCGCTCTACGCGACGACGGCAGTGGGCGCGCTGTGTTTCCTGTCGTCGATGTACGGCGACAAGACCGTCTACATGTGGCTGCTCAACACCTCGGGCATGACGGGCTTCATCGCGTGGCTCGGCATTGCCGTGAGTCACTACCGCTTCCGCAAGGGCTTCGTCGCGCAGGGCCATTCGTTCGCGCAACTGCCGTATCGCTCGAAGTGGTTCCCCATCGGCCCGATCTTCGCGTTCGTGGTCTGCCTCGTCATCATGCTGGGCCAGGACTATCAGGCGTTCACGTCGAGCAAGATCGACTGGGCGAGCGTGGTGGCGACGTATATCGGCATTCCGCTGTTCGCGCTGATGTGGCTGGGTTATCGCCTCGTCAAGCGCACGCGTTTCATTCGTTACGACGAAATGGAAATCGGCCCGCTGACGGGGCAAGCGGGCGCGGCGGCAAAGTCTGCGCGCACCGTGATGGAAGCGAAAAGCGAAGCTTGATCCCGCTTTAAAAGCCGTCGCAAAACAAAAAAGCCATTCCGGTTCAAAACCGGAATGGCTTTTTTTATGGCCGGGCTTTTAAATCAGGCCGCCATTGCTGCAACCTTCGCACGCGAAAGCAGCACCGGAATCGACTTCGAGGTCGGCGTGCCCGCGCCGTCGGCGATCGACGAAAGCGGGACGAGCGGATTCGTTTCCGGGTAGTAAGCGCCGAGGCAGCCGCGCGGGATGTCGTACTCGACGAGCAGGAAGTCTTCCACGTGGCGCTCCACGCCGTCGTCCCAGACGCTTGTGATGTCCACGTGCTCGCCGTTTGCGAAGCCGAGCATCGCCAGGTCTTCGCGGTTGGCGAACAGCACGCGACGCTGGCCGTACACGCCGCGATAGCGGTCGTCCAGGCCGTAGATCGTCGTGTTGTACTGATCGTGCGAGCGCGTCGTCATCAGCGTCATCAACTGCTGGCCGTGTTCGGCGCGCGCGCGGTGGATCGGCGTGTCGAGCGCGATGGCGTGCACCTTGAACTGCGCCTTGCCGCTCGGCGTTTTCCACACGCGGTCGCGCGACGCGACGCCCAGGTGGAAGCCGCCCGGGTGCTTGATGCGCTCGTTGTAGTTCTGGAAGCCGTCGAACACCTGCTCGATGCCGTCGCGGATCTTCGCGTAGTCGGCGGCCAGGTCGAGCCAGTCGACCTTGTCGCTGCCGAGCGTCGCGTGCGCCATGCGCGCGACGATGGCGATTTCCGAGAGCAGGTTCTGCGACGCCGGGCGGTTCATGCCGTACGAGATGTGCACCATGCTCATCGAGTCCTCGACGGTCACGCCTTGCGCCACGCCGTTCTGCAGGTCGATTTCGGTGCGCCCGAGCGTCGGCAGGATCAGCGCGTCTTCGCCGTGGATGAGGTGGCTGCGGTTGAGCTTGGTCGTCACGTGCACGGTCAGCGCGCACGAGCGCATCGCGTCGAAGGTGCGCGGCGTGTCGGGCGTGGCGATGGCGAAGTTGCCGCCCAGGCCGATAAACACCTTCACGTGGCCTTCGAGCATCGCGTGAATCGATTCGACCACGTCGTAGCCGTGCTCGCGCGGCGGCTCGAAATCGTAGGCCTTGCCGAGGCGGTCGAGAAACGCCTGGGTCGGCTTTTCCTCGATGCCGACCGTGCGGTCGCCCTGCACGTTCGAGTGGCCGCGCACCGGGCACAGGCCCGCGCCGCGGCGGCCGATATTGCCGCGCATCATCATGAGGTTCGAGAGCAACTGGATCGTCGCCACCGAATTCTTGTGCTGCGTGATGCCCATGCCCCACGTCGAGATCACGGCCTTGCCGTTCACGTAGATATCGGCGAGCTTGAGCACTTCTTCGAGCGGCACGCCCGCTTCGGCGACGATCGTGTCCCACGATTCGGCGCGCAGGTCGGCGCAGAAGGCGTCGAAATCGACGGTATGTTCAGCGATGAAGTCGACGTCGAGAATGCGTTGCGTGCCTTGCGCCACGGCCTCGTCGTCGAGTTCGAGCGTGCGCTTGGCCACGCCCTTGATGAGCGCGAAGTCGCCGCCGATGCGCGGACGGATGAACACCGAGCTGATCTGCACGCCCTTGGGCGAGAGCATGTCCAGCGTGTGCTGCGGGCTCGCGAAGCGCTCCAGGCCGCGCTCCTTGAGCGGGTTGATCGACACGATGGTCGCGCCGCGCTTGGCGCAGTCGCGCAACTCGCCCAGCATGCGCGGGTGATTGGTCGCGGGGTTCTGGCCGAAGATCAGGATGGTGTCGGCGTGCTCGAAGTCGTCGAGCGTGACCGTGCCCTTGCCGATGCCCACCGTGCCCGGCAGGCCGCGGCTGGTGGCTTCGTGGCACATGTTCGAGCAGTCGGGGAAGTTGTTGGTGCCGTACATGCGCACGAACAGCTGGTACAGGAACGCGGCTTCGTTGCTCGCGCGGCCCGAGGTGTAGAAGGCGGCGCGGTTCGGATCGTCGAGCGCCTTGAGGTGCTTCGCGATCAGCGCGAAGGCGGCGTCCCAGTCGATCGGCACGTAACGGTCGCTTTTGGCGTCGTAGACCATCGGATCGGTCAGGCGGCCGTGCTGCTCAAGCTCGTAGTCGGACTGCGCCATCAGGTCGCTGACCGTGTACTGCTCGAAGAACGCCGGCGTTACGCGCTTGCTGGTGGCTTCCGCCGCCACGGCCTTGACGCCGTTTTCGCAGAATTCGAAAGTCGAGGCGTGCTCGCGGTCGGGCCAGGCGCAGCCCGGGCAGTCGAAGCCGTCCGGCTGGTTCTGCTTGAGCAGCGTGCGGTAGTTGCCGCCCGAAACCTTTTCCTTGATGAGATTGATGGCGACCTGTTTGAGGGCGCCCCAACCGGCGGCGGGATGGTGGTACGGCTCGATGCGGGCTTCGGGCTTCTTCATGATGCGCTGGGCTTCGGATGTACGTCGGATCGATTTGGGCGGACTGCCCGATGTGGTGAGACTACTGTTTGCCTGTGCACCTGGTGAGCACAGAAATTCGGAAAAGCAAGGGATACAGTTGCGGCGATTTGACATAGACTCTCGGGATTGCTTTTGCCGCCGCCCAGGTTTTCATGAACGCTCCGCTGCCCCGCTACGAACAGCTTGCCGACGATATCGAGGCGGCCGTCCAGAGCGGCGTATTCGGCCCCGGCGAGCGCATTCCCTCGGTGCGGCGCGCGAGCGAGCAGCACGGCGTGAGCATCAAGACGGTGCTGCACGCCTACGCGCTGCTGGAGAGCCGCGGCGTGATCGAATCGCGGCCGCAGTCGGGCTTCTTCGTGAAGGCACGGCCCCGGATGCCAGCGGCGCGCGGCGCGCAGGCGGCGGCGAAGCCTCGCCGCGCGGGCGCGCCCGCCGAACTCAAACCGGCCAGCAAAGCCGCGCCGGCCGCCGCTGCGCCTGCGCCCGTGGACGTGAGCCGGCTGGTGCTCTCGACGCTGCGCAGTATCGGCGCGCAGGACGCCGTGCCGCTCGGCTCGCCGTATCCGGATCCCGCGCTCTATCCGTGGCGGCGCGTGAACCAGTACGCGAACGCCATCGCGCGTCGCCATGCGAGCTGGAACCTCATCGACGACCTGCCGCCAGGCAACCCCGAGCTGATCCGCCAGATCGCGCGCCGCTATGCGGAAAACGGCGCGACCATCGATCCCGACGAAATCGTCATCACGGTCGGTGCGACCGAGGCGATCAACCTGAGCCTGCAGGCCGTGGCCAAGCCCGGCGACACAGTGGCCGTCGAGTCGCCCACCTACTACGCGATGCTGCACGCCATCGAGCGTCTGGGCATGCGCGCAATCGAAGTGAGCACGCACCCGGACACCGGCATCGACCTGGACGCCCTGGAGCGCGTGCTCAAACGCCAGAAGGTGGCGGCCTGCATGGTCATGCCGAACTTCCAGAATCCGCTGGGTTTTCGCATGCCGGACGAGAACAAGGCGCGGCTCGTCGAGCTGGCGGCTGCGCACGACCTGCCGGTGATCGAGAACGACGTCTACCAGGAGCTGTACTTCGGCCAGACGCGGCCTTCGTCGCTCAAGCAGTTCGACACGCGCGGGCTGGTGCTGCATTGCGCGTCGTTTTCCAAGAGTCTTTCGGCGTCCTACCGCATCGGCTGGGCGCTGCCGGGCCGCTATCGCGCGCAGGTGGAAAAGCTCAAGTTCCTCAACACGCTGACCACGCCTTCGGTGCCGCAGGTGGCGCTGGCCGACTATCTGCGCCACGACGGCTACGACCGCCATCTGCGCCAGCTACGGCGTTTTTACCGACAACAGGCGCGTCTCATGCGTGCGATGATCGAGCGTTTCTTCCCGGCCGGCACGCGCACGTCCGATCCGCAGGGCGGTTACGTGCTGTGGGTGGAGCTGCCGCCGCGCGTCGATTCGATGCGGCTTTACCAGGCCGCGCTCGCGCAGGGCATCACGATCGGGCCGGGCTATATGTTTTCGATGCGCAACGACTTTCACCACTACATTCGCCTGAACTATAGCTATCCGTGGACGGCGCAAACCGAGGCGGCGTTGAAGACGCTCGGCGAACTGATCGCGAAGATGGCCTAAGGAGACCCACGATGCACGACGAAAACGAAAGCGACAATGACATGGAAGGCGGCGACGAAGGCGGCATCGACCCGGTGCTGGTCGCCATCCTCGAACAACTGTGGCGCGCGCACCGCGAGACGCCCGATCGGGAATGGTCGCTCGCCAAGCTCTCCAAGCAGGCCGGCGTGCCGATGAGCGGGCTGCGCCGCCACCTGACCGCGCTGGTGGACAGCGGCCTCGTGGTGACCACGCTGTCCGAGGACGGCACGGGCCGCGCGAGCCTGTCCGACGACGGCCGCACGTTCTGCGCCGAGGTCTTCGGCCAGGCCGCGCCGTAAATCGGCGGGCGTCAGCACGTTTGCGTGCGGGGCCTTAAGCTACGCCATCGATCACCGCTGTTAGCGTTGTTGTCATCGTCGTCGTCATTTCGAGCGTCATCGCCATGGACTACATCGACACCCTGCGGATCTTCCGTTCCGTCGTCGAAGCGCGCAGCTTCACGCGCGCCGCGGACATGCACGGCCTCGCCACGCCCGTCGTTTCGCGCGCGATCGCGCGGCTCGAAAAGCGCCTGGGCAGCCGGCTCTTTCATCGCACCACGCGCGCCGTCTCGCTGACCGAGGCCGCCGAGCGCTTCTACGACGGCTGCTGCCGCGTGCTCGACGACCTCGACGCGCTGGAGGCGGGCGCCACCGAACAGACCCGCGAAGCCAACGGCGTGCTGCGCATCGTCGCGCACACCACGGCTACGGTGAACCGGCTCGTGCCGCTGATTTCCAGCTTCAAGCGCGCGCATCCGAAGGTGACGCTGGACGTGATGATGACCGAGCGGCCCGTCGATCTGGTCGCGGACGGCTACGACCTCGGCCTCGTGCTGCCGTTCATGCTCAACACCGACACCACGGTCACCAAGCTGCTGGAGCGCATCCCGCTCGCGCTCGTCACCACGCCTGCGTACCTGGCCGCGACCTCCACGCCGACGCATCCCGGCGAGCTGGCCTCGCACGTCTTCGTGCCCATGCCGCCGTCGCTGCGCAAGCCGACGCTCACGTTCCGCGTCGACGGCGAAGACCTGACCGTGCCGCTCAAGTACGAGATCGCCTCGAACAATCCCGAGTTCAACCGCGAGATGGTGCTGCAGGGCTTTGGCATCGGCATCCTGCCGCAGGGGCTGGTGCAGACCGAGCTGGACGACGGCCGCCTGGTCACGCTGCTCGACGATTACCCGATGAGCGACATGCAGATCGAGATTCGGCTGGCCTATACGTCGCGCACGTTGCTGCCCGCGAAGGTGCGCGCGTTCATCGACCATGCGACGGAGTTTTTCGGCGGTGTGGTGACGCCCGCGCAGAAAGTTGGTTGAAAGCTGACGGGCGATAAAAGCGGGATTGTTCTCCGCGTGGTCATAAAGTAATGCCGCGCGCGGCGGTTGTAGAGGGACACACTGCCGTCTAATCTGTGCGTATGCACACGTACGCCGATTCTCTCGTGGATATCCTTGTCGACCTGCCGTCGAGCGAGCCGCTCCAGCAGGCCGAACCCGCGCCGTTCCCGGAGCACGACGACTGTTTCGCCGTGCGCCAGGCCGCCCGCCATCTCTCGCAGCTTTACGAGCGCCACCTGAGCGCGGCGGGCCTCACGCCCACGCAGTTCAGCATTCTCGGCGCGCTGGGCGCGGCGGCGGTGGGGCAGGGCGGCGAGGCGTCGGTGACGATGGCGCAACTGTCGCGCACGATGGTGATGGAGCGCACGACGCTGGTGCGTGCGCTGCGCCCGCTGCTGCGCGGCGCGCTGGTGGAGGATCGGGCGCAGGCGAGCGATTGCCGCCGCCGGCGGCTCGCGCTCACCCAGGCAGGCCGCGCAAGGCTGACCGAAGCCAACGTGCATTGGCGCGCCGCGCAGGACGAATTCGAGCGCCGTTTCGGGCCGCGACGCGCGGCCTGGCTGCGGCGCGAGCTGTTGCGCATCACGCGCGCGGTGTAAATCCCGCAGGTCGACAGGTTTCAGGCAAGTTTTGAGTTGGGCCGCTTCAATCGCAAGGCGGCAATTTTTTAACCTAGATAGTGCATATACACAGGTGAACGACATGTCGAGTCCTTCCACTCCCGCCTCAGGTGCCGCGCCGCGCGAACGCGCCGGACTGCCCTGGATGCGTCTCGCGCTCGGCGCGGTGGCGCTGGTGCTCGCGGCGGCAGCCGGTTACTGGTTCTTCGTGCTGCGCTTCGTGCAGAGCACCGACGACGCCTACGTGGGCGGCAACGTCACGCTGATGGCGCCGCGTGTGAGCGGCTTCGTCTCCGAAATCGACGTGCAGGACAACCAGTACGTGAAGGCGGGCCAGTTGCTGATGCGCCTGGACTCGCGCGACTACGACGCGAAGCTTGCGCAGGCCGACGCCGATCTCGCCAGCGCGCGCGCCGCCGTGACGGAGCTGGAAGCGCAGCGCACCTTGCAGGCGGCGGTCATCAACCAGCACCAGGCCGAAGTGCGTTCGTCGAGCGCCGAACTCACGCGCAGCGCCCAGGATCAGACGCGCTATCGCGAGCTGGTCAAGGACGACGCGGTGTCGAACCAGCTGGTCGAACGCGCCGATGCCGATTTCGCCAAGGCGCAGGCGTCGGTGGCGCAAAGCGGTGCGTCGGTAGTGGCGGCGCAGCGTCAGCTCGACGTGCTGGCCGCGAAGATCGTCGATGCGCAGGCGCGCGTGGGCACGGCCGAAGCGGCCCGGCGTCTGGCGGCGCTCAACGTCGAATACACGACGATCCGCTCGCCCGTGGACGGCTTTATCGGCAATCGCACGGCGCGTGTGGGGCTGCTCGCGAATGTCGGCTCGCCGCTCCTGACCGTGGTGCCCGCGAACGGCCTCTGGGTGGACGCCAACTTCAAGGAAGACCAGTTGAAGAAGATGCGCGCAGGCGACCGCGCCGATATCGAACTCGACGCCGCGAGCGGCACGCTGCACGGCACGGTGGAAAGCCTCGCGCCCGCTACCGGCGCGACCTTCAGCGTGCTGCCGCCCGAGAACGCCACGGGGAACTTCACGAAGATCGTGCAGCGCGTGCCGGTGCGTATCCATGTGAACGTGCCGCAAGGCATGGAAGGCGTACTGCGGCCCGGTCTGTCCGCCACGGTGAAGGTGCACCTGGGCGAGCAGGGTGAAGGCGGCAAGCCGGTCACCGCGGCTTCGAACTGAACCCCTGGCGAGACGATATGAACGCCCCGACCTCCGTCGCCGAAGTCACGGCCGCGCCGCCCGCGCCTGCTGCATCTGCAGCACCGCTCGCGCCGCATCTCCAGCCCATGAGCCAGCGCGTCTTTGCCTTCGCGCTCATGTGCATCGGCTTTTTCATGGCCACGCTCGATATCCAGATCGTCGCGTCGTCGCTGCGCGATATCGGCGGCGGTCTGTCCGCGAGCCAGGACGAGCTGTCCTGGGTGCAGACCGCCTATCTGATCGCCGAAATCATGGTGATTCCGATGTCGGGCTGGCTCTCGAAAGTGCTCTCGACGCGCTGGCTGTTCGTCGCGTCGGCGGTGGGCTTCACGATCACGAGCATGCTGTGCGGCCTCGCGTGGGACATCCAGTCGATGATCGTGTTTCGCGCGCTGCAAGGTGCGCTGGGCGCGGCAATGATCCCGACCGTGTTCACGACCGCATTCGTGCTGTTTCCCGGCAAGCAGCGCATCGTGGCGTCGACGACGATTGGCGCGCTCGCGTCGCTTGCGCCTACGCTCGGCCCCGTGATTGGCGGCTGGATCACCGATCAATGGTCGTGGCACTGGCTGTTCTACCTGAACCTCGCGCCCGGCATCGCCGTGGCCGCGCTGGTGCCGAAGTACGTGCATATCGACGAACCCGACTACTCGCTCATCAAGCGCGGCGACTACATCGGCATTTTGCTGATGTGCGGCTTTCTCGGCTGCCTCGAATACGTGCTGGAAGAAGGGCCGCGCAAGAACTGGTTCGGCGACGACGCCATCGTGGCCTGTGCGTGGATCGCGGCGATCAGCGGCTTTCTGTTTGTCGTCCATGCGCTCACCGCGAAAGATCCGATCGTCGACCTGCGGGCGCTTGCCGTGCGCAACTTCGGCATCGGCAGCGTGCTGTCGTTCGTGACGGGCATCGGCATCTTCGTGGCGGTGTTTCTCACGCCGCTCTTTCTCGCCGAAGTGCGCGGCTTCAGTTCCTTGCAGATCGGCTTGTCGCTGCTGTCGGTGGGCGTGTTCCAGTTGCTCGCGCTGGGCGTCTATGCGTACGCCACGCGTTACTTCAGCATGCGTGCGCTGCTGATGTTCGGGCTCGTGTGCTTCGGCCTGGGCTGTTATCTGTACGTGCCGCTCACGCATGACTGGGGCTGGCAGCAGTTCCTGCTGCCGCAGGCGTTGCGCGGCATCGGCCAGCAATTCGCGGTGCCGCCCATCGTGACGATGTCGCTGGGATCGCTGCCGCCTTCGCGCCTCAAATCGGCCAGCGGCCTGTTCAACCTGATGCGCAACCTGGGCGGCGCGATCGGCATTGCGGTGAGCGCGACCATGCTCAACGACCGCCTCAATTTCCACTATCTGCGCCTGAACGAAAGCGTCACGCACGGCGTGCCGCAAGTCGAAGGGATGCTGGCGGGGCGCACGGCGTACTGGCAATCGATGGCGGGCAATACGCTCGATGCCGCGCAGAGCGGTCTCGCGCAACTGCATGCGCTCGTGCTGCGCGAAGCGCTGGTGATGACTTTCTCCGATACGTTTTTCGTGCTGTCGCTGTGCTTCGTCGTCGCGATTGTCAGCGTGCTGTTTTCGCGGCCCATCACGACCGCCGCGCCGCCGCCCGACGCTCATTGAGCCTTAGAGGTCTTATATGTCTACGCTTTTTCGTTCCTTCGTCCGGCCCGCGCGCATTGTGAAGTCGACGCTCGCCGCCGCCGCGCTCGCCACCCTGGCTGCCTGCGCCGTGCAGCCCGCGCAGCATCCCGACCTGCCCGCGACCGTGCAGTCGACGGCGCCCACGGCCTGGCGCATCGACGCGCCGCAGGACGCCGTCGATGCGCGCGCCTGGTGGGCGCAGTTCGACGACGCGACGCTCGACACGCTGCTCGCGAGCGTGCTGAGCGGCAACCTCGACTTGCAGGCCGCCGCCGAGCGCGTGAAGCAGGCGCAAGCGATCACCACGCAAAAACACGCGGCGTTGCTCCCGCAACTGGATTTCACGGCGCAAGGCGCGTATGCGCGCCAGAACACGCCGCCGCCGCTGGGCTATGTGAAGCAGGCAGGCGCGGGCTTGTCGCTGAGCTGGTCGCCCGATGTGTTCGGCGGCGAGCGGCTCGACCTGCTGGCGGCGCAGGCGAACCTGGTCGGCCAGCAGCATGCGCTCGATGCGGTGCGTCTCGCGCTGGCGGCGGACACGGCGTCCGCCTATGTCGATCTGCGCTGGGCGCAGGCCGAATTGAAGATCCTTCAGGATAACGTATCGATACGGCAGCGCACCTTGCAGCTCACGCAGGATCGCCTGAAGTACGGCTTGTCGACCCAGCTCGACGTGACGCGTGCGCAGACCCAGTTGAGCGAGCTTCAGGCGCGCATTCCGCGTGCGCAGGCCAGCATAGATCATCAACTCAACCTGATCGCCGTCTATACGGGCCGCACGCCCGAATCCGTCGCGCAGCTTGCCCTCGCCACGCCCGCGCCGATTCCCGTCGCACCGGATAGCGTGCCGCAACTGCTGCCGTCCGAAGCGCTGCTGCGCCGCCCCGATGTGCAGGCCGCGTACGCGACCGTGCAGCAGCGCGCGGCGGAAGTGGGCGTGGCGCGCGCCGAGCGTTATCCGAAGTTCTCGCTCAACCTCACCGACGGCGTACTGGCGTCATCGTATCTGGGCATGCCGACGCTGACCGACAACCTCTTCAGCGCCGCGCTGGGCGCGACCAGCCCGATCTTCAACGCGGGCCGCATCACCGCCGATATCAAGCAGAGCGAAAGCCGCATGCGCGAATCGCAGCTCAACCTGCAACAGACGATGTTGCAGGCGCTGCGCGAAGTGGAGGACAGCCGCACCGATCTCGTGAGCACGGCGACGCAGACCCAGCAGCTGCACGACGCGGTGGGCTCGTCGGCGCAGGCGCTCAAGCTTGCGAACCAGCTTTACAAGGGCGGCGCGGCCGACTTTCTCGACGTGCTGAGCGCGCAGCAAACGTGGCTCGCCGACGCCGACCTGCTCAACGATGCGCAACGCGAGCGCGCGCAGGCGGCGGTGGCGTTGTACCGGTCGCTGGGCGGCGGCTGGAGCCAGAGCGGCGACGTCATCGCGCAGCGTGCAGACAAGGACAAAGACACGGCGCAAGGCGGCTAATGATCAGTCATCCGAATCGATTGCCGATCTCAGGCGTTGGCGCGCGCGGCCGTGCGCCACTGCGCGGGCGTCATGCCCACGTGGCGCTTGAAACCGCGCTGGAACGCGGCGTCGGACTGATAGCCCACGTATTCGCCGATCTCGGCGACGGGCTGGCTGCCCTGGGCGAGCAGGCGGCCCGCGAGCGTCATGCGGATATCGGTGAGCACGTCGGCGGCGGAACGGCCAATCGCTTCGTCGAAATGCCGCGCGAAGGTCGCGCGCGACATGTGGCACAGCTCGGCGAGTTCAGGCAGCGTCCAGGGCTTGCCGGGCGTGTCGAACATCGCGTCGATGGCGGGTTGCAGGCGCGGGCGCTGAGCGAGCGCGAGCAGGCCGCGCGGCGGCGCGTCGGTGTGGCTCGCGTAGCGCAGCGTGAGCGCGAACAGCGCGCCCGACAGATGGTTGACGAGCGATTCGCTGCCTGGCTGCGCTTCGAGCGCCTCGTCGCGCAGCAGGGCGATCAGGCGCACGAGCCGCTCGGGCACGTCGCCGCCGGTGGGGGCGCTGCGCACCACGAGGCGGCCAGGCAGGTTTTCGCGCAGCAGGCGCTGCGGCACGGCAGGCAGCACGAAACTGCCGCACAGCACGTCGACGACATCGCCGTCGCCGTCATTCGTCTCGATCGTGCGGCCATGCTCGATGCGTTTGTCGATGGCGACGGGCGGCGCGCCGCTGCCGTCATGCAGCTGGTGCGCGCCGCCCGAGGGAAACAGCACGATATCGCCCGCATGCAGCGCGGTGGGCGCGCCGTGGGCGTCTTCGACGACCGCCGCGCCGCTCAGCAGCACGTGGTAGCGCATTTCGCGCGGATCGGCGTCGGGCTGGTCGATGCGCCAGGGCGCGCCAAAGTGGCAACGCACGTCGAGGCGGCCCGCGACGGGCATGAGCGACAAAAGGCGGCTGAGGATATCCATGGTCGGCGGCGTGAGACGAATGAGCATGAAGTCGCGCCATTCTGGCATTAAAAAGGCGAGGCTGCGCGCATAGACTCCATTCATGCCATCGACGATGGCGAGCCTGATCCGGCAAACGCATCGGGCAACCCTCTCACTGAACCAAGGAGTCGATCATGTCCCGTCTTACCGCAATCAAGCCCGAAGAAGCCACCGGCGCCGCCGCCGAAGTGTTCGCGAAGATCCGCAAGGCCGTCGGCAAGGTGCCGAACGCCTACGCGACCATCGGCACGCACAGCCCGGGCGCGCTCGCCTCGATCCTGGGCGTCGAAGCCGTGCTGGCCGGCGGTTCGCTGACCAAGCCCGATATCGAAGCGATCAAGCTGGCCGTCAGCGAAGTCGCTGGCTGTGACTATTGCGTGGCCGCGCACACGCTGGCAGGCAAGTTCGCGGGCCTGTCGCCCGAAGCGATGAAGCAGGTACGCGCCGGTGAAGCGACTGGCGACGAGAAGCGCGACGCGCTGGTGCGCTTCGTGCGCACGCTGGTCAAGACGCACGGCACGGTGCCGCAAGCGGACGTGAACGCGGTCAGGGAAGCGGGTTACACCGAGCAGCAGATCGTGGAAACGGCATTGGCGATCGCCTCGATCACGTTCACGAATCTCGTGAATCGCGTGAACGATACGACGCTGGATTTCCCGGCCGTGGCGTAACGGCAGGGGCAGGGCGCTTCATGCGATACGCGCCCTGCCTTCGACACAAACCGTGCCACGTGAGACGAATGCCGCCTCCACGAATTTCTTTGAATGTGTGCATATGCATACATAAACTGAAGCAGTGAACGCAGTGTGTCTGCAATCTCATGGAGAAAACACGATGAGCAGCATGAATCCAGCGCGGGAAATCGTTTTGTGTCAGCCGGTGCGCACGGCCATCGGCGCATTCAATGGGTCGCTCAAGGGCGTCCCGGCGACGGAACTGGGCGCGATTGCGGTGCGCGAAACGATCGCGCGCGCGAAACTCGATCCGGCCCTGCTCGGGTCGGTGGTGCTTGGCAACGTGATTCAGGCCGGCAACAAGATGAATCCCGCGCGTCAGGCCGAACTGGGCGGCGGCGTGCCGGTGCAGGTGCCCGCGCTCACGGTGAATCGCGTATGCGGATCGGGAGCGCAGGCGATTGCAAGCGCGGCGCAGGAAATTCTGCTTGGCCTCGGCGATGTCGCGCTGGCGGGCGGCATGGAGAACATGGATCGCGCGCCCTATCTGATGGACGGCGGGCGCTGGGGTTATCGCATGGGCAACGCCGAAGTGCATGACAGCATGCTGCGCGACGGCCTGGTCGATGCATTCTCGGGCCAGCATTCGGGCTGGCACACCGAAGACCTGGTGACGAAGGCCGAACTCACACGCGAGGCGCAGGATTGCTGGGCCGCGCGCTCGCAGCAGCGTTTCGCGGCGGCGCAGGCGGCGGGGCGCTTCAAGGAAGAGATCGTCGCGGTGGAGGTGAAGGGCCGCAAGGGCGTGGAGCGTTTCGATACCGACGAAGCGCCGCGTCCCGATACGACATACGAAACGCTCGCGAAGCTCAAGCCCGCGTTCCGCCCTGACGGCAGCATCACGGCGGGCAACGCGCCGGGGCTGAACAGCGCGGCGGCGGCGATGCTGGTCGCGGAGCGCGGTTTCGCCGAAGCGCATGGGCTCGCGCCGATGGTGCGGCTGGTTTCGTGGGGCGTGGCCGCCGTCGAGCCCGGCATGTTCGGGCTGGGGCCGGTGCCGGCCGTGCAACTGGCCTTGCAGCGTGCGGGCTGGTCGCTCGCGGACGTCGATCGCTTCGAGATCAACGAGGCCTTTGCGGCCGTGCCGCTCGCCGTGATGAAGCAGCTCGGCATTCCCGACGACGTGGTCAACGTGGAAGGCGGCGCGATCGCGCATGGCCATCCGATCGGCGCGACCGGTGCGATCCTGACGACGCGTCTTGCGTGGTCGATGCAGCGTGACGGCGTGCGTCGCGGCGTGGTGACGCTGTGCATCGGCGGTGGCCAGGGTATCGCGCTCGCGCTTGAGAAAGTATGATGGCCGGGCGCGCGCCGCGGTATGCGAGACGCGCGCGCGCCCAGGACAATCGAAGCGAACGTAGCAATCGAAGCAAAACGCGGAAGGTGAACGACAATGACGAAGCGAGTAACGCGCGAGGAATGCAACTGTTTTGCGCTGCGGCAGGCCGCGCGCTTCGTCACGCAGCTTTATGAGCGCCATCTTTCGCAGGCGGGCGTGACGGCGGCGCAATTCACCATCCTCTCGCGTCTTGCGGGCCGTCCCGACGCCACCGCCGCCGAGCTTTCCGACGACCTCGTGATGGATCGCACCACGCTCGTGCGCGCGCTCAAGCCGTTGCAGCGCGATGGCCTCGTGCTCACGGCGGCGGCGGAGCACGATACGCGCACGCTGGTTTACCGGCTGTCGGCGAGCGGCTTGCGACGTTATGACAAGGCGCATGCGCTGTGGCAGGACGCCCAGGCAGAATTCGAGCAGTACATGAAACGCGATCGCGCGAAGGCCTTGCGCAGCGAACTGTTCGCGCTGACTCACGCGGCAGCCTGAGGCGTCGCCGGCTGGCGTGCTGATCGCGCGCCTGTCACGCACCTATCGCGCGCTTACATCGCTTTCAGCGCTACAACGCACGCGCAACTTCGCGTAACCCCGCGGAACCACTAGCGTCCCGATCCGGCGCGAAAATGGCATGATGCAGTTTCCAGAGTTCGACGCCACGCCGCCGGGTTCTCATGAGACGACATCGACCGCCCCTGCCGCATTTCATGCGCGATCCCTCGCACCCCGCGTGGCGCGACATCGCCTTGTCCACGCTGCCGGTCGCCCTGTTTTGCATCGTCGTGATCGCCGTGGTGGTGTGGCTGGTCGATCCCGCGCCGCCGCGCTCCATCACCATCAGTGCGGGGCCGCGCGACAGCTCGTTCATGCAGATGGCCGATGCCTATCGCACGATCCTCGCGCGCAACGGCGTGAAGCTGAAGATCCTTGAATCGGACGGCTCGGTCGAAAATCTCCAGCGCCTGCTCAATCCCAAGTCGCATGTCGATCTCGCCTTCGTGCAAGGCGGTGTCGCGCAAGGCCTCAATACCGATTCGCTGATGTCGCTTGGCAGCGTGGCGTACCTGCCGATCGTCGTGTTCTATCGCGGCAACGGCCTCACGAAGCTATCCGATCTCGACGGCAAACGGATTGCGATTGGCCGCGTGGGCAGCGGCACGCGCGAGCTGTCGCTGCGCCTCTTGCACGCGAACGGCATGGATCCTGGCGGCGACGCGACGTTCCTGCCGCTCGACGGCCTGGAGGCCGCGACCGCGCTGGTCTCCGATCGCGCCGACGCCGCCATGCTCAGCGGCGACTCCACCACGCGCACGTTGATGCTGCGGCTGCTCGACATTCCGGGCATCTCCGTGATGAGCTTCGAGGAAGCGTCCGCTTACACGCGCATCTTTCCGTATCTGGACGAGGTCGACCTGCCGCCTGGCGTGCTCGACCTGCGCCGCCGCATGCCGCCGCAGACCGTGCATCTCGTCGGGCCGACGGTGGAGATCGTCGCGCGCAATACGCTGCACCCGGCTATCTCCGATCTCATCATCGAAGCCGCGAGCGAAGTCAACGGCGTGCCCGGCCTGTTGCAGCGCGCGGGGCAGTTCCCGAGTCCCGATGCGCACGACTTCCGCATTAGCGAAGACGCCACGCGCTACTACAAGTCGGGCAAGAGCTTTCTCTATCGCGCGCTGCCGTTCTGGCTCGCGAGCGTCGCAGACCGCCTGCTCGTGCTGCTGCTGCCGCTTGCCGTGCTGGTGTTTCCCGCGTTGCGCGCCATTCCCGCGCTGTATCGCTGGCGCGTGCGCTCGCGCATCTATCGCTACTACGGCGCACTGATCGCCATCGAGCGCGACGCGCTCAAGCACACGAGCGAGGAGGAACGCGTGGCGCTCGTCAACGAACTCGACGAGATCGAACGTTCGCTGAATACGCTGCGCATGCCGCTCGCGTATGCCGATGCTTTTTATGTGCTGCGCGAGCATATCGGCTTCGTGCGGGTACACCTGACGCCGGCAAGAAAGCAGCAGGAAAACGCAACACATTGATAGAATTGCTCGCCCTTCGCGGGGTGTATCGAAGCCGGTTGAAGTCGATCGAATGCTTATCGAATTGTTTCGCACTCCGTTCTTATTGGTTTAATTGCTGCGCTTTTGTAAACGGACAAACTTTAACGATTCGCCGGTTGACACTGCGAATCGCGTCCCTATATTTTGCCGCTAGTACGTGTACGAAGTCGCAGGGCATTCCGGTGCACAAGCATAAGCAAACGTTCGCGCCGCAAGCGGGAATGCCACAGTTCGACATCCTTAAAGACCTACCCGCAACGAGGAGGATCGATTCGTGAAATCGTCCGGTGTACGCCAGCATGCTGCCTGGCTCATGTGCGCCGCGCTCGCGGCCGCACCGCTGTTTATTGGGCCTGCCGGGCCCACTGCTGCGCTTGCGCAGAACGCAGCGCATCTCTCCAACCAGCAACTCGACTCGCTGACCGCGCCTATTGCGTTGTACCCTGACGCGCTGCTTGCGCAGGTGCTGATGGCCGCCACGTTCCCGCAGGATGTGCAGGCGGCAGCGGCCTGGTCCAAGGCCAATCCCAAGGTGCAGGGCGACGCCGCCGTGAAGGCCGTTGCCTCGCAGCCGTGGGACCCGAGCGTGCAGTCGCTTGTCGCGTTCCCGCAGGTGCTGGCCACGATGGAGTCCAAGCCAGACTGGGTCGCGCAGATCGGCAATGCGTTCCTCGCGCAACCGAACGACGTGATGGACTCCGTGCAGCGTTTGCGCGCGCAGGCGCAGAAGGCCGGCAACCTCAAGTCGAACGAGCAGCAAAAGGTCGTGGTGCAGCCAGCGGCAAATACGTCGACTACGCAAACCATCGTGATCGAGCCGGCCAATCCGCAGGTGGTCTATGTGCCGACCTACAACCCCACGGTGGTCTATGGCGCGTGGCCGTATCCGGCTTATCCGCCTGTGTATATGCCGCCGCCTCCGGGGTATGCGATCGCCACGGGTTTTGTGAGCGGCCTCGCGTTCGGCGCGGGCATAGCGGTGGCCAATTCGTTGTGGGGCGGTTTCAGTTGGGGTTCGCATGACGTGAACATCAACGTCAATCGCTATAACAACATTAACGTCAACAACCGCATCAACACGAACGGCACGACCACCAACTGGAATCGCAACACCAACGTCGAGCGGCGCCAGAACTTCAACCAGAACATCAACAACGCGAACCGCAACGGCGAGCACAACCAGTACCGCGGCTATGACCAGTCGCGTCAACAGGCCGCGCAGACGCTCCAGAACCGCACTGGCCAGAATATGAACGGCAACGCCAGCCAGCGTTTGCAGGACATCCAGCATGGCGGCGGCCGGCCGGGTTCGGGAGGGCCGGGCGCGAACGGCACGCAGAACGCCAATCGCGGCAACGACCTCAACAACCGCGGTCAAAACGGCAATCGCCAGGGCGACCTCAACAACCGCGGTCAAAACGGCAATCGCCAGGGCGATCTCAACAACCGTGCGCAAAACGCCAATCGCGACAACGCGTTGCGTGGCGCTGGCGACGGCGGTGGCGCCCGCGCCGATACGCAGCGTGGCCAGCAAAGCCGCGATGCATTCCAGAATCGTGGCGGGGCCGGTCAGTTCGGCGGCGGTGGCGGCGGTATGGGTGGCGGCGGTGGCCGACTGGGTGCGGGCGGTGGCGGCGAACGTCACTTTGGCCGCCGTTGAATCTCTATAGGAGTCTCGCGATGATCCGTACTCACGCACGCCGCCGCCCTTCGCAAGGCACGCGGCCTGCCGGGCTCGCCCGGCTCACCGCGGCAGTGGCGTTCGCGCTGTTCGCCGCGCCCGCGTTGCTGTCCATGCCCGGTGCGGGCGTGGCCTCGGCGCAGGCCGTGTATCCCACGCCCGATGCCGCGGCGCAGGCCTTTACCGACGCGCTGTCCAGCAACGACCACGAAGCGATGAAGCACGTGCTCGGCAGCAATTTCCAGCACTTCATCCCCACGCAGAACATCGGCGATGAAGACATCAACGACTTCCTCGGCGCGTGGGCCAAGGGCCATCAGATCGTGCCGGACGACAAGCCCGTTGCGGGCAAGGCCAGCGCGCATCTGGCGGTAGGCGACAGCGGCTGGACGCTGCCGATTCCGCTTGTGCAGAGCGGCAACGGCTGGCGTTTCGACCCGCGCGAAGGCGGGCTGGAAGTGCTGACGCGGCGTATCGGCCGCAACGAGCGCGCGGCCATGCTCTCGTCGCTGGCGTATGTCGATGCGCAGAACGACTACCGCCAGCTCACGCAGCACTACGCGCTGCGCCTCGTGAGCACGCCTGGCACGCATGACGGTCTGTACTGGCCGGTTGCGCCCGGCGAGGCCGAAAGTCCGCTCGGCCCGCTTGCCGAAGCCATGCCGCACGATGCGAAGGTCACGCCGGGGGAGGGCTATCACGGCTATCACTTCCGCATCCTCACGGCGCAAGGCGCGCATGCGGACGGCGGCGCGCGCAGTTACCTCGAAAACGGCAAGCTGGCCAACGGCTTCGCGCTGGTGGCCTGGCCGGCGCAGTACGGCAAGACGGGGGTGATGAGCTTTATCGTCAACCAGGACGGCAAGCTCTATCAGAAGAACCTTGGGCCGAATGGCGCGAAAGCGGCGGCTGCGCTCAAGAGCTTCGATCCCGATTCGTCGTGGCAAGCCACCGCACCGTGAGGTGGCGAAGCGCCATGTAGTCTCTACATGGCGTGTTTGCAGCGAATGCACGCAGTTTTCACGCAGTTTTCACGCAGTTCATCCCAGGCGCCTTCGGGCGCCTTTTCTTTTGTTGGCCCTTGTCACCTTCGTTTACCGCTCTGAGCGGCGGCGCCTGTTTGCGTCGCTTGAACGCTCGTATCTCGTAAATCGGGCACAATCGGCCGGACGTGGAGGCTGACGGCGCGCAGCCGGCCTCCATGTTGCGGCTGGGGAGAGGGTGAAAGCGAAGCCAGATTCGAGTCGGGCACGTCGATTGCTGTATCCCTGCGCAAAATCCTTATTCGTGTGGAGATAACGACATGCAACGACGCAACTTCATGCTTTCGGCAGCCGCAGCGCTCGCCTCCGGCGGTCTGGCGCTCGCAGGCTGCACCACCACCCCGGGCAATTCCTCCAACGCTTCGACGGATTCGTCGAAGCGCCAGTCGATCGACGCCAGCGTCAACGACGCCATGACGAAGCTGTACGCGACCGTCAATGGTTCGCGCGAACTCGTCGCGAAGTCGCGCGGCGTGCTGGTGTTCCCGTCGGTGCTCCAGGCGGGCTTCATTGTCGGCGCGCAGTACGGCGAAGGCGCGCTGCGCGTGGGCGGCGCGACGACGGGCTACTACAGCACGGTGTCCGGCTCGTTCGGCCTCCAGGCTGGCGCGCAGTCGAAGGCCATCATCTTCTGCTTCATGACCCAGGACGCGCTGGACAAATTCCGCGCCACGGACGGCTGGGCAGCGGGCGCCGACGCCTCGGTCGCGCTCGTGACGGTCGGCGCGAACGGCGCGGTCGATACCAACACGGCAACGCACCCGGTCGAAGTCTTCGTGATGACCAACGCCGGCCTGATGGCGGACGTCTCGCTCGCGGGCACGAAGGTGACGCGCCTGAAGATCTAAGGACTTAAGGTCGTGCAGTGAGAAAGGGCAACGCTTGAGGCGTTGCCCTTTGTATTTTTGCCTGCATGTCTGAAAGATCTGGCATCGACGCTGTGTGACATCAAGGCCCGTGCTGATCGCGCGAACGATAATCGTCGAATTGCCTGGCATGCCTATCTTAATTCTTCGCTGACGAATGAGTCGTGGCGATCTGGTGACGCTGCGTGGGCAGCTTTTCTCACTCCCGCAGCAGTCTCAATGCAACCAGGTCACAGGAAAGACTCATGTTAGGATCGACCGGCAAACCACCACGCCACGGCAATACGGATCCCGGCTTGCCCGGCACTCCCGATATGAGCAACCACGAGCGCTTCAATGTTGTCTATGACGGCCCCGCGCTAGCGGAGCATCGCATGGACGTGCGCGACCTGGCTCCTGCACTGGTCGCGATGGCCGATTTGTTCACGGCCGCCAACAAGGTGCTCAACGGCGACGCCGCGGATGTGCGCGTCGAAGTGAACGGCAGCTTCCGTGCCGGCTCTTTCAATATCGAGCTGATTTTCGCCCAGCAGTTCCTGGCACAGTTGCGCGACATGTTCGCGGGAACCAGTGCGACCGCTGTGGCCAACGCATGGACGATACTCGGGCTGGTGGGCTACGTCGGCGGACGCGGCATCATTGGATTGCTGCGGGCGCTGCGCGGGCGGCGTGTGCACCGCATCGAGTCGCTGGGTGAGAACGTGCGCATCTGGATCACCGAGTCGGAGTCTATCGAAGTCGAAGATCAGGTCATGCGGCTCTGGCGAAGCCAGAGCGTGCGCATTGCGCTTCAGAAAACGCTTTCACCCCTCGAACGCGAAGGCATCACCAGCTTCGGCATCGTTCGCGGCACGCAAATCGAACTTGCCATCGACGACGCAGAATTGCCGACGTTCGAATCGTCGACGAGCGAAGGCGAGGTCGTGACCGACCATGTCGTGCGCAAAGTGCTCCTGATCGAATCGGTTGTGTTCAAGGACGGCAATAAGTGGCGGGTTCACGATGGCCAGTACCCGTTCTTTGCATCGCTTGAAGACGAGACGTTTCTTGCGAGGATCAACGCGGGCGAGCGCTTTGGAAAGGGCGACGTGCTCGTGGTCGATCTACGGCAGATTCAGACCGTCGAAGCGGGCGCGCTGAAGACCGAAAACCATATCGTCAAGGTTCTCGAACATCGCGCACCGCTTCAGCAAAGCCTTCTTTGATTGAGCGTCGGGGCGCTGCTCAGCACCCCGTATTCCTCACCCGCTCCACCTCCAGCCCGAACATCGGACGCAGTCGCGTGCCGACCACGTTGCCCGCAAACGCGCACACGAGCCACAGCCAGCCGTGCAGGCTGCCCGACACGATCCCGCTGAAATACGCGCCGATATTGCAGCCATACGCGAGCCGTGCGCCATACCCCAGCAGCAGCCCGCCGATCACCGCCGCCGCGAGCGAGCGCAGCGGAATGCGCCAGACCGGCGCGTAGCGGCCCGCGAGCGAGGCCGCGGCCATTGCGCCCAGCACGATGCCGATATCCATGACGGTGGTGACGTCGTGGCTGGCGGGCGCGGCGAGCGCGGCGGCATTCGGCCCGGCCATCCAGTACTTCCAGCTGGCGACGTCGATGCCGAGCGAAGCGAAACCTTTGGCGCCCCACAGCGCGAACGCCGAGGTCACGCCCCACGGCCGCCCCGACAGCGCGAGCGTCGCGAAGTTGAGCACGGCAAGCGCAACGGCGCCCGCGAGCAGCGGCCACGGGCCATGCAACCACGGCGAAGCGTGCGGTGCGCGCTCCGGCTGATTGACGAGTCGTCCATGGCGACGCTTTTCGATTGCGACGGTGAGCGCAGCGATCGCCGCGAACACGGCCAGGTTCAGCACGATTGCGGGGACGACGCCCAGCGTATTGACGAGCGAGACCGGCTTGAGCTGCGGCATCGACGTCCAGAACGGCATGTGCGCCGTCGCGACCACCGAGCCGACCACGAAAGCGATCAGCGTGACGACCATGCGCGTGCTGCCGCCGCCGACCGTATAGAGCGTGCCCGAAGCGCAGCCGCCGCCCAGCTGCATGCCAATGCCGAAGATGAACGCGCCGACGATCACCGACGTCCCCGCAGGCGACACGAGCCCAACCACGGAATGACCAAACAGCGAGCCCGCCGACAGCGCCGGAAAGAACAGCAGCACGCCGATGGCGAGCATGACCATCTGCGCGCGCAGACCCGCGCCGCGCCCATCGGCGATAAACACGCGCCAGGCCGAAGTAAAGCCGAACGCCGCGTGATAGAGCGTCATGCCGAGCAGCGCGCCGACCACATAAAGCGCCGCCTGACGCCCGCTGACCGTCTGCGCCAGATAGACGGCGCCGAGCGCGACGAGCAGCAGCGCCAGGGCGAGCGGCTTCGGATTGATGGAGTCGAGGCGGCGCGGCGCGCGCGCCAGCGGCGAAGAGAGGTCGGACATGATGGGGAGCAGCGAAAGTGCGGCGCGAAGGCAGAAAAAGCTAAAAACCAGCCAAAAAATCGCCCGAAAGGCCGCGCAGGTCAAAAAATGAAAGGAAAACGATAGCACGAAACGCATAACGGCCTGGCGGGCTACCCGCGCCGCCCTCATGGATATCCCCTATGCGGTTTTGCGGCGTACCTGCCGATAGGACGTGTCGAAGAGCACAAATGCGCAACATAAAGAAGTACAGAACTGACGCAACAAGTGACGCAAATCAGCGACGCCCCCCAGAGCGATCGCGGACAAATACGCCAGGAGACCGGACTACATGCTCAGGAACATCACGATTCGCGGAGGGCTCACCCTCGTCATCGGCATCTTCGTCGCCTTTTTGCTGGTCGTGATCGGCGTGGCCTACGGCGCGCTGAAGCTGACCAACGAGAGCCTGCTCGACACCCAGCGCACCGCGCAGTCGCTCGCCGTGCTCAAGACCAGTTCCGAGCGGCTCCTGCAGGTGCGCCTCGCACTGGGCGGCTACGAGACGCTGTTCAGCGTCGGCAAGTCGACCGAAGGGATGCTCGACCAGGCGCACAAGATCCTCGTCGATTCGAACAAGGACTTCGCGAGCTACAGCGCCGGCCCGTTCGCCGATAACGACGAGGCGCGCCTCGCGCAGGCCGTCGCGCAGGCGCGCACGGCGCTCGTCGAACAGGCGCTCGAACCCGAGTACAAGGCGCTGGTCGACAACGACTTCAACACCTTCCGCACGATCCAGGGCGAGACCGCCGACCGTTACTACAGCACCTACGCAAAGGCCATCGACGCGCTGGAGGACTGGCAGGGCGAGCGCGAGAAACACGACGCGCAAACGGCGGCGACGCGCTTTCGTCTCTCGCTGGTCGTGTTCGGCGTGATCGGCGCGGTGGGCGTGGCGATTGGCGTGATCGCGCGCAGCGGCCTGGCGGCAGCGGTCGTCAAGCCCATCGATACGGCGATTCGCCACTTCCAGCGCATCGCCGCCGGCGACCTGACCGTGGACGTGCGCGTGCGCTCGAACAACGAGATGGGCCAATTGCTGGGCGCGCTGGCGCAGATGCGCGAAGCGCTGATCGGCACCGTCGCGCGCGTGCGCGGCAGCACCCAGGAAATCACGCTCGGCGCCAACCAGATCGCGGCGGGCAATGTCGATCTGTCGAGCCGCACGTCGCAGCAGGCGGCCGCGCTGCAGGAAACGGCCGCGAGTCTCGAACAGCTTTCGGCGGCGGTGCGCCAGAACACGGCGGGCGCGCAGGAGGCGAGCGGTCTCGCGCAAGGCGCGCTCAGCACTGTGTCGCGCGGCGCCGATGTGGTCGCGCGCGTGAACGAGACGATGAGCGATATCTCGTCGTCGTCGCGCAAGGTCGAGGAGATCACCGGCATCATCGAAGGCATCGCGTTCCAGACCAATATCCTCGCGCTCAACGCGGCGGTCGAGGCCGCGCGCGCGGGCGAGGAAGGGCGTGGCTTCGCGGTGGTGGCGCAGGAGGTGCGCAGCCTCGCGCAGCGCTCGGGCACGGCGGCCAAGGAGATCAAGGAACTGATCGCGGCGTCGGTGGCGACGGTGGGCACGGGCGCGCGGCTCGTCGAGGAGGCGCGCCACACCATGGGCGAGGCGCGCGACGCCGTCGCACGCGTGAGCCACATCATGGGTGAGATCACGGCGGCGACGCACGAGCAGAGCGACGGCATCGAGCAGGTCAATCGCGCCGTTGCGCAGATCGACGAGGTCACGCAGCGCAACGCGGCGCTCGTGGAAGAGGCGGCGGCTTCGGCGCAGTCGCTGGAGTCGCAGGCCGATGCGCTGCGCGAGGCGGTTTCGGTGTTCCACCTCGGCGAAACCGCCCGTATGAATGCGCTCGCCTTAACCTGAGGTTATGCCCCCCGTCCGATTCGCAATTGAGTTCCTTTTTTTGCCCGGCGAGACTGCAGGGAACATAGCAATCGGAACTGACGGGATATGCGAATTTGCGTGCTGGGCGGCGGGGTGATCGGAGTCACGACCGCGTATTTTCTTGCCCGCGACGGTCATCAGGTCACGCTCGTCGAGCGTCACGCGGACGTGGCGCAGGAGACCAGCCACGCCAACGGCGGGCAACTGAGCTACAACTATGTGGCGCCGCTGGCCGACCCGTCGGTGCTGCCGAAGTTGCCGCAATGGCTCTTTTCGCGCGACGCTGCGCTGCGGTTCGTGCCGCGTCTCGATCCGCGTCAATGGCACTGGTGCGCGGCTTTCCTGCGCGCCTGCACGCGCGCGCGTAGTCGCGCCACCACGGCGGAGCTGCTCGGGCTGGGGTTCCTGAGCCAGCGCCTGCTGCACGATATCGTTGCGCGAGAAACCATTGATTTCGACTACGTGCACAACGGCAAGCTCGTGGTGTTTCGCGACCGTGACGGCTTCGAGGGCGCGCGCCGCCAGGCCGACTATCAGGCTCAACTGGGTTGCGAGCAGCATGCGCTCGACGGCGCTGCGTGCGTCGCGCTTGAACCGGCGCTTGCGCATATCGGCGGCGCGATTGCGGGCGGCATTCACACGCCGGGCGAAGAGGCGGGCGATTGCGATAGCTTTACGCGCGGCCTTGCGCGGGCGGCGCAACGTGACGGCGTAGACCTGCGCGTCGCGACGGAATTTTCCGGACTGCGAACGAAAGGGCGTGAAGTCGAAGCCGCAATAACGTCGGCGGGCGAGATCGAGGCCGATGCGTTTGTCGTCTGCCTCGGCATGCAGAGCCAGCCTTTGCTGAACTCGCTCGGTGTGCGCGTGCCCATGTATCCGCTGAAGGGCTACAGCCTCACGCTGGCGGGCGCCCATGCGCGTGGCGCGCCGCGCCTCTCCGTCACGGACGCGCATCACAAGGTGGTCTATGCGCCCCTCGGCGAGCGCCTGCGCATTGCGGGCATGGTCGATCTCACGGGCATGAGCGCACATGCGGATCAGGCGCGCATTGCGTTGCTCACGCGCCAGGCGCGCGAGACCTTTCCCGAGGCAGGCGATTACGGCGCGGCGCAAACGTGGACTGGCATGCGCCCGGCCACGCCGGATAGCAAGCCGCTGATCGGCGCGACGCAGTTTCGCAATCTCTGGATGAACACGGGGCACGGCGCGCTGGGTTTTACGCTGGCCTGTGGCAGCGCGCAGTTGCTAACCGATCTTGTGGCGCAGCGCGCGTTGCCGCTCAATGGCGATGCATTCGCGCCAAATCGTTGAACGTTCTTTTGTCACCGCATTTCTCACAACACGCTGGGAGTCACGCACGATGAACACAATCAAAACGATCACGGCGCTCGCGCTGGGCTTCGCCACGATAGCCACGATGGCGAGCACAGCGCGTGCGGACGAACTCACAGGCACGCTCAAGAAAGTGCATGACAGCGGGGTGATTTCGCTCGGCACGCGGGAATCGTCGATTCCGTTTTCGTATTACGACCAGAACCAGAACGTGATTGGCTATTCGCAGGAGATTGCGCTCAGGATCGTCGATGCGGTCAAGCAAAAGACCAATACGCCCAACCTCAGGGTCAAGACGATTCCGATTACCTCGCAAAATCGCATTCCGCTCGTGCAGAACGGCACCATCGACCTCGAATGCGGTTCGACCACCAATACGTTCGAGCGCCAGAACCAGGCGGCTTTCTCGAACAGCATCTTTCTGTACGGCATCCGCTTCATCACGCGCAAGGATTCGGGTGTGAAGGATTTCCCCGATCTCGCGGGCAAGACCGTGGCGACCACGGCGGGCACATCGGATGAACGCATGCTGCGCAAGATGAACGAAGAGAAGCACATGAACATGACGATCATCAGCGCAAAAGATCACGCCGAATCGTTTCTCAACGTGACGACGGGGCGCGCGGTGGCCTTCGTGATGGACGAGCCGCTGCTCTACGGCGAGCGCGCGAAAGCGAAGAATCCGCAGGATTATGTGGTGACCGGCGTGCCGCCTGTTTCGGAAAACTACGCCTGCATGTTGCGGCGTGACGATCCGCAGTTCAAGGCGCTCGTCGATGAAACGGTCGCGAAGATGCAGACCTCGGGCGAAATGGCGAAGCTCTACACGAAGTGGTTCACGCAGCCGATTCCGCCGAGCGGCATGAATCTCGACTATCCGCTTTCGCAGCAGATGAAAGACCTGTTCGCGCATCCGAACGACAAGGCGCTCGACTGATGCAAGGCTTCGCGTAGCAACGCGATCCGGACATTCGGAAATTCTGGAAAGCCAAAAGAAAATGCCGCATTCCTGTGAAGGAGTGCGGCATTGTCATTGCGCAGCGAACTGAGCCGCGCGGTACTGCATATTCGTTGGTAGGCTCGATTGGATTCGAACCAACGACCCCCACCATGTCAAGGTGGTGCTCTAACCAACTGAGCTACGAGCCTGTTGAGAGCGCGAATTATAGAGAGGCTCCCGCAGCCTTGCAAGCCCTTTTCGCAAATTGTTGAAAAAAGTTTTGGCGAGGGGTTTTCGGGAGCCCGTGACGCCTAGCGCTCCGCGGCCTCCAGCGCCGCTTCCATCTCCTGCGCCGCGCGCTGCAATTCGGGCACGAAGCGGCGCACGGCTTCGGCGGGATGAATGGCCTGCTCCAGATAGATCACGTTAAGGCTCGCGATCACGCGTCCATGCGCGCCGATCGCCACTGCGAGCGCGCCGATCTTGCGCTGGTCGGCCCAGTCGCCGTGATTCGAGCCGAAGCCGTCGGCCAGCGTCTGCCGCACGAGATTGCGCACGAAAGCCGGATCCGCGGCCAGTTTCTGCTGCTGCTCGCCGCCCGCGCCCGTGCGCAGCATGTCGAGAATGTCTTCGCGCTGCGCCTCGGGGCAACTCGCGAAATAGGCGCGACCCGCCGCCGTGAGCAGCATCGGCAGGCGGCGGCCCACCATCGCGCGGTGAAACGAGAGCGGACTGAAGCGATGCGTGGTCTCGCGAATGATCATCGCTTCGCCATCGGGCGTCGTGAGATCGGACGGCCACACGACGCGCTGCATCATCTGGCCCATGATGGGCGGCGCAATCGTGGCGATGAGTTCGTCGTCCGTGAAGCCTTCGCTTAGCGCGCGCACATTCATCGTCAGGCGAAAGCTGTCGTCCGACGCGCTACGCCGCACCAGGTTTTCTTCCACCAGTGTCTCCAGCAAACGCCGCACCGTCGTGCGATGCAGGCCCGTGGCTTCGCTCAGTTGCTGGCTCGTCGCGCGGCCGTTTTCCATCGCGTTGAGGGCCCGCAGCACTTGCAGGCCGCGTGCGAGACCGCGCACGTTTGCATACGTCGTCATCAAAAAATCTCTTTTAAATCAATTGTGTGCATTCTATGCACATTTCTCTCAAATTGTTGAGCGCGTGTCGCGGCGACTCTAGACTCGCTTTCATGCCTTGCATGAGATCGCCCCGAACAAGGGCGACTGACACGGAGACAACATGAACACCCCTCCCGCCGCAGCGGACGCTGTACGCCTGCGCCAGCGCGCCACCGACGTCGCCATCATCGGCGCAGGCCCCGTCGGCCTGATGATCGCCAATATCCTCGGATTGCAGGGCGTGCGCGTCACGCTCATCGAAAAGCTCGAACAGATTATCGACTATCCGCGTGCAATTGGTTTGGATGACGAAGCATTGCGCGTGTTCCAGTCGATAGGACTCGCCGACGCGCTGCTGCCGCACACCACGCCCGATCACTGGATGCGCTTCGTCACGAAGGACGGTCATTGCTTCGCGTCCATCGAGCCGCGCACCGACGAATTCGGCTGGCCGCGCCGCAATGCCTTTATCCAGCCGCTCGCCGATCGCGTGCTCTATGAAGGCCTCGCGCGCTTCGAGCATGTGGACGTGTTGCTGGGCACCAGCGTGAATGGTTTCGCGCAGGACGCGCAGGGCGTGTCGATCGACGTGACCGACGCACACGGCGAGCGCCGCACGATCCGTGCGGCGTATATGGTGGGCGCGGACGGCGGCAATAGTTTCGTGCGCCGCGCGCTCAACGTGCCTTTCGAAGGCCGCACAAAGCCGAATCAATGGATCGTGGTGGACGTGCGCAACGATCCGATTGGCTCGCCGCATATCTATATGCATTGCGACCACGAGCGCCCGTACGTGTCGGCGGCGCTGCCGCATGGGATTCGCCGCTTCGAATTCATGGTGATGCCCGGCGAGACCGAAGAAGAACTCTCGAAGCCTGAAAACCTGGCCGCGCTGATCCGCAAGGTGGTCGCGGATCCGGACAAGGTCGACTACATCCGCAAGCGCGTCTATACGCACAACGCGCGCCTTGCCGAGACCTTCCGCGTCGACCGCGTCCTGCTGGCAGGCGACGCCGCGCACATCATGCCGGTGTGGCAGGGCCAGGGCTACAACAGCGGGATTCGCGACGCGAACAACCTGGGCTGGAAGCTCGCGATGGTCGCAAAGGGGCTGGCCGATGGCCGCCTGCTCGACACCTATACCGTCGAACGTCGCGCCCATGCGCGCTCGATGATTCACCTCTCCGAAGTCGCAGGCGATATCTTCGCGCCCAACACGCGATTCGGTGCCCGTTTTCGCGATGCTTTCGTGAAGTCGATGAACGTGTTTCCCGCAGTGAAACGCTATTTCGTGGAGATGCGTTTCAAGCCGATGCCGCGTTACGAAGCGGGCGTCGTGCTGCTGCCGCCGCCGCAGCGAACCGGTGGCTGGCTTGCGCGCGTGCTCGAACGCTCGGGCAATTCCGCGCCGGGACGCCTGCTGGGCCTGATGAGCCAGAAGCGCGATTCGCTGCTCGGGCGCCTGGCTTATGGGCGCGATCCGCTTGCGGCCTCGCCGGTGGGGCGCATGTTTATCCAGCCGCGCGTGCGCTTGAGCGATGGCCGCGTCGTGCGTCTGGACGATGCGATCGGCAACGGCTTTGCCGTGCTCGCCTGGGGCGCGGATCCGACCTTCGGCCTCACGCCGCAGGCGCGTGCGTTGTGGGAGCGGCTGGGCGCGCGCTTTGTCCTTGCGAAGCCCGACGTGCAACTCGATTACACCGATGACGTGCCTGAAGGCGTGCTCGCGCTCGGCGACGTGCAAGGACGCCTGAAAGACTGGTTCAGCCGCTTGCCGGAATCGGTCGTGCTGCTGCGCCCGGATCGCTTCGTCGCGGGCGTGTGCTCGCCGCAAGAAGTCTCGGACGCCATCGTCGAACTCGCGGGCAAGCTCGGCATGACCGATCTGGCCGTGCGCGAGGCGGTTGAACAACTTCGTCCCGCGCGCGCAAACGTCGCCGTCGCGCACGCGGCATGAACAGCATGAGCAGCAGGAGCCGCACCTTGAACACCCGCATGCCGATTCACCTCGAATGCCTCTCGCACACGCCGCTGCACGGCTACTTCGATCCGCACCCTGACGTGGTGGCCGAAGTCGAACGCGTGGGCCGCGCAGCGCGCGCTCGCGTCGAGGCATTCCAGCCCGACCTGATCGTTGCGTTCGCACCCGATCACTTCAACGGCTTCTTTTACGACGTGATGCCGCCGTTCTGCATTGGCGCAAGAGCGCAGGCGATTGGCGACTTCAAGAGTCTTGCGGGCACGCTGCCGGTGCCGGAAGACCTGGCTTACGCGCTCGCGCAAAGCGTGCTCGACGCCGATATCGACGTGGCGCTCTCGTATCGCATGCAGGTCGATCACGGCTGCGCGCAGGCGCTCGAAGTGCTGACCGGCGGGCTCGACCGTTATCCGGTGATTCCGGTCTTCATCAATTCGGTTGCGCCGCCCATGGCGACGCTGCGCCGCGCGCGCTTGCTGGGCGATGCGATTGGGCGCTTCATGACGCGTACCGGCAAGCGTGTCCTCGTGGTGGGGTCGGGCGGCATTTCGCACGAACCGCCAGTGCCGGAACTGTTCGACGCGACGCCCGAAATTGCGGAGCGTTTGATCGCAGGCCGCAACCCGTCCGAGGAATCGCGCAATGCTCGCCAGGCGCGCACGGTCGCCGCGGCGCGAGCCTTCACGCAGGGCGACAGCCATTTGCATCCCCTGAATCCCGAATGGGATCGTGCGTTTCTCGAACGGCTCGCCTCGGGTGAATTGACCGCTGTGGATGGCATGACGAATGCCGCCATCACGCGCGATGGCGGCAAGTCGGCGCATGAAATCCGCACGTGGGTGGCCGCATTCGGTGCGCTCGCTGCGTGCGGCCCGTATCGCGCATCGCTCGACTACTACCGCGCGATTCCCGAGTGGATCGCCGGTTTCGCCGCCATGCACGCAACGCCCGCGCACGCGGCCTGAACGATATCGAACCAGGAGAATGCCATGACCGATCCGAAACTCATCGCGACGCTGGCCGCGCGTCTGCGCGAAGCCGAGGCCTCGCGTGCCGTGATCGCACCGGTGCGCGGAGACATCGCCATTGACGATATCGCCACCGCTTACGCCGTGCAGCAGGCCAACGTCGATCTGCGCGTGCGCAACGGCGAGCGCATCGTGGGCCGCAAGATCGGCCTCACGTCGCTCGCGGTGCAACAGCAACTGGGCGTCGACCAGCCCGATTTTGGCGCGCTGTTTGCATCGATGGCCTACGGCGACGGCGAACCGATTCCGCTTTCGCAACTGATCCAGCCGAAAGTGGAAGCGGAGATCGCGCTCGTGCTCGAACGCGATCTCACGCAGGACAAGCACACCTTCGTCGATATCCTGCGCGCGAGTGCGTATGCACTGGCGGCCGTCGAAATCGTCGATAGCCGCATCCAGAACTGGGATATCCGCTTCGTCGATACGGTCGCCGACAACGCATCGAGCGCGCGCTTTGTCGTGGGCAGCCGTCCGGTGCCGCTCTCGCAGATCGATCTCAGCGCCTGCGCGATGACGCTGACGCGCGACAACGAAGTGCTTTCGCGCGGCAACGGCGCCGCGTGTCTTGGCAATCCGCTCAATGCGGCCGTGTGGCTCGCAGACCGCATGGCGCAACTCTGCACGCCGTTGCGCGCCGGCGACGTGGTGCTCACGGGCGCGCTGGGGCCCATGGTCGCCGTGAAGGAACCCGGCACCTATACCGCGCAGATCGACGGCCTCGGCAGCGTTCGCGCGACTTTCACCGCCTGAAACAGGACTTCAAATGGCTTGCGAAAAACTCAAGGCTGCGATCATCGGCTCCGGCAATATCGGCACGGACTTGATGATCAAGATAATGCGTCACAGCCAGCATCTGGAAATGGCGGCGATGGTCGGCATCGATCCGAACTCCGACGGCCTCGCACGCGCCGCGCGCCTGGGCGTCGCGACCACGCACGAAGGCGTGGAAGGGCTCACGCGCCTGCCCGTATTCAACGATATCGATTTCGTGTTCGACGCGACGTCGGCGGGCGCGCACGTGAAAAACGATGCGCTGCTGCGCAAGCTGAAACCGTCGATTCGCGTGATCGATTTGACGCCTGCCGCGATTGGGCCGTATTGCGTGCCGGTCGTGAACCTCGACGCCCATATCGACGCGCCCAATGTGAACATGGTCACGTGCGGCGGCCAGGCGACGATCCCGATGGTGGCGGCAGTCTCGCGCGTGGCGAAGGTGCACTACGCGGAAATCGTCGCGTCGATCAGCAGCAAATCGGCGGGGCCGGGCACGCGCGCCAATATCGACGAATTCACCGAAACCACGTCGAAAGCGATTGAAGTCGTTGGCGGCGCGGCGAAGGGCAAGGCGATCATCGTGCTGAATCCGGCTGAGCCGCCGGTCATGATGCGCGACACGGTTTATACGCTTTCTGACATGGCGGATAAGGACGCAATCGAAAAATCGATCGAAGAAACCGTCGCGAAGGTGCATGCGTATGTGCCGGGTTATCGCCTGAAACAAAAGGTTCAATTCGATGAAATTCCCGCGCACGCGCCTTTGACTATTCCGGGACTCGGCAAATTCAGCGGCCTGAAGACTTCGGTGTTTCTCGAAGTGGAAGGCGCCGCGCATTACCTGCCCGCGTACGCAGGCAATCTCGACATCATGACTTCAGCCGCGCTCGCCACCGCCGAGCGCATGGCGCAGACGCTCTTGAGCGTCCAGGGAGCGTAAAGCGATGAGCAAGAAACTCTATATCTCCGATGTGACGCTGCGCGACGGCAGCCACGCAATTCGTCATCAGTATTCGATTCAGAACGTGCAGGACATCGCACGCGCACTGGACAAGGCGAAAGTCGATTCCATCGAAGTCGCGCACGGCGACGGCCTGCAAGGTTCGAGCTTCAACTACGGCTTTGGCGCGCATAGCGATCTCGAATGGATCGAAGCCGTTGCGGACGTGGTGAAGCACGCGCAGATCGCTACGCTGCTGCTGCCTGGCATCGGCACGATTCACGATTTGAAGGCTGCCTACGATGCGGGCGCGCGCATCGTGCGTGTCGCGACCCATTGCACCGAAGCCGATATTTCGAAGCAGCACATCGAATACGCGCGCGAACTCGGCATGGACACGGTCGGCTTCCTGATGATGAGCCATATGACCACTCCGCAGAATCTCGCCATCGAAGCGAAGAAGATGGAAAGCTACGGCGCGACCTGCATTTACGTGGTCGATTCGGGCGGCGCGCTGACGATGAACGACGTGCGCGATCGATTCCGCGCCGTAAAAAGCGTGCTCAAACCGGAAACGCAAACCGGCATGCACGCGCACCACAACCTCTCGCTGGGCGTGGCGAATTCGCTCGTCGCCGTGGAAGAAGGTTGTGACCGCATCGATGCGTCGCTCGCGGGCATGGGTGCGGGTGCGGGCAATGCGCCGCTTGAAGTCTTTATCGCCGCCGCCGAGCGCATGGGCTGGAATCACGGCACCGATCTCTACACGCTGATGGACGCCGCCGACGACATCGTGCGCCCGTTGCAGGATCGCCCGGTGCGCGTAGACCGCGAAACGCTCGCGCTTGGTTATGCGGGCGTCTATTCGAGCTTCCTGCGCCACTCTGAAGTGGCCGCGAAGAAATACGGCCTGAAAGCCGTGGATATTCTTGTCGAACTCGGCAAGCGCCGGATGGTGGGCGGCCAGGAAGACATGATCGTCGATGTCGCGCTCGACCTGAAACAGCGCGCCGAAACAGCATCGCAGTAACAATGCACGCCCCGCCTCGCATTGCGCGATGCGGGGCGTTGCTACGTAGTACCGGCAATACAAACGATTAGCCGCCATCAAGAGCGGCTGACACCCAACATTGGAGACTTTTCAAATGACGTCACGAATCCGTGGTGCTGGAAGCAGCAACAAGGCGACGATTGGCTTGTGCCTCGCTATCGCCTTGCTCGAAGGGCTCGACCTGCAATCGGCGGGCGTGGCCGGGCCGCGCATGGCGAAGGAGTTCTCGCTCGCCGTCGCGCAGATGGGCTGGGCGTTCAGCGCGGGCGCGATTGGCCTGTTGCCGGGCGCGGCGCTGGGCGGGCGGCTGGCCGACCGCTACGGGCGCAAGCGCGTGCTGATGGCATCGGTCACGCTGTTCGGCCTGTTTTCGCTCGCGACCACGCTGGTCTGGAACTTCGAAAGCCTGCTGGTCGCGCGGCTGCTGACGGGCCTGGGTCTGGGCGCGGCCATGCCCAATCTCATCGCACTGTGCTCCGAAGCCGCAGGCCCGCAGCAGCGCAGCACGGCGGTGGGCGCCATGTATTGCGGCATGCCGTTCGGCGCGGCCATCGCGGCGTTGATCGGCATGCTGGGCGCGAGCCCGACAAGCTGGCGCGATGTGTTCTACGTCGGCGGCCTGGGGCCCATCGTGATGGTGCCGTTGCTTGGCGTGTTCCTGCGCGAGTCGCATCAATTCGTGGCGGCGCGGGCAGCAAAGGGCGCACGTGAGAGCGTGCCCGGCGTGAGCGAAGCGCTGTGGCGTCATGGCCGCGCGCGCACCACGCTCGCGCTGTGGATCAGCTATCTCGGCACGCTGGTCGTGCTGTATTTCCTGATGAACTGGCTGCCTTCGATGGTGCTGTCGCGCGGCCTCACACGCGTGCAATCGAACATCGTGCTGATGATGTTCAACATCGGCGGCGGCATCGGAGCCGTTGCGATCGCAACGATCATGGATCGCTTTGGCCGCCGTCGTACCGTGATCGGCATGTATGCGGGTATCGCGCTGGCGCTGGCCGCGTTGGCGAGTGCGGGCGGCGCGGTATCGATGGCATGCGGCGGCCTGTTGTGCGGCCTCTTCCTGGTGGGCGGCCAGTCGGTGCTCTACGCGCTCGCGGGCCACGCATATCCCACAGAAGTGCGCGGCACGGGCGTGGGCGCGGCGGTGGCCGTGGGTCGGCTGGGCTCGATTCTCGGGCCCCTCGTGGCGGGGCAGTTGTTCGCGCTGGGGCAGAGTTCATCGGTGCTGGTGGCGTCGAGCATTCCGCTGTGCGTGATCGCGGCGCTCGCGGCGTTGACGGTGGTGGGCGGCTTCGCGCGGCGCGGCGCAACCGGCGCGCAAGGCGTCTGACGTGAAGTATTGAAGCGGAATTTTGAAGCGAATTTTTGGCGGAGCAGGCAAGCGCCTGCTCCATGACGGATGAGCGGGTTTTACTGCAAGGACATGATGATGAACGCGACGGCAAACACGATCACGGAAGCCTCCACGAGCCAGTTTGCGCAAGTGAAGGACGGCGAACTCGAATTTCGGATTCACTACAACGACACCGGCGCGGGCGCAGCCAATGCCAACGGCGAAACTGTCGTCATGCTGCACGGCTCGGGGCCGGGCGCGAGCGGCTGGGCCAACTTCAATCGCAACGTCGAGCCGCTCGTCGCAGCGGGTTATCGCGTGATCCTGATGGACTGCCCGGGCTGGAGCAAGAGCGATCCGGTTGTTTGCACGACCTCGCGTTCGGAACTGAATGGGCGTGTGCTCAAGGGCCTGCTCGACGTGCTCGATATCGAACGCGTGCATATTCTCGGCAACTCGATGGGCGGACATAGTGCGGTGGCGTTTGCGCTTGCGAACCCGCAGCGTGTCGGCAAGCTCGTGCTGATGGGCGGCGGCACGGGCGGCCCGAGCAATTTCGTGCCGATGCCGACCGAAGGCATCAAGCTGCTGCAAGGCCTCTATCGCGAGCCGACCATCGAGAACCTCAAGCGCATGATGAACGTGTTCGTCTATGACGCGAGCGCATTGACGGAAGACCTGATGCAGGCGCGGCTCGATAACATGCTCGCGCGTCGCGATCATCTGGAGAACTTCGTAAAGAGCCTCGCGGCGAACCCGAAGCAGTTCACCGACTACGGCCCGCGCCTTGGCGAAATCGCCGCGCCCGCGCTCGTGATCTGGGGGCGCGACGACCGTTTCGTGCCGATGGATATTGGCCTGCGTCTGCTGGCAGGCATGCAGAACGCGCAACTGCATGTGTTCAATCGTTGCGGCCACTGGGCGCAGTGGGAACATGCGCAGGCGTTCAATCGCATGGTGCTCGACTTCCTGCAGCATTGATGACGACGTGGCGCGCGCGGGCGGACACCATCGCGCGCCACCCGGATGAGCGGCGTACACTGAACATTCCCTCGAACGCGCTATGCATGCGGCATGCGCGGATTCGATGGCCGGCATGTTCAACCGCATCCACCGGGAACGTCATGAAGAAACTGGTCAATCAACCGTCCGACGTCGTGCGCGAAATGCTCGAAGGCATTGCGCTGCAGGATCCTCATGTCGTCATCCTCGGCGATGAAAACGTGCTGGTGCGCCGCGATATCCCCGAGCCGCTGTCGCGCCCCGTCGCGCTGATTTCGGGCGGCGGCAGCGGCCACGAACCGGCGCATGGCGGATACGTCGGGGCGGGCATGCTGAGCGCCGCCGTGTGCGGCGAGGTGTTCACGTCACCGCCAACCGACGCTGTGCTCGCCGCGATCCGCGCGACGGCAGGCCCGAAGGGCGCACTCCTGATCGTCAAGAACTACACCGGCGACCGACTGAACTTCGGCCTTGCCGCCGAACTCGCGCGCGCGCAGGGCATTCCCGTCGAAGTCGTGACCGTGGCCGACGATGTCGCGCTGAGTGCTCACGCCGAAAAACACCAGCGTCGCGGCATCGCGGGCACCGTGCTGATCCACAAGATCGCGGGCGCGGCGGCTGCGCGCGGCGCGTCGCTCGACGTGGTGGCGGCGACCGCGCGCGACGCGGCGGCGAACCTGGGCACGATGGGCGTGGCGCTCGATGGCTGCACGCTGCCGGGCGTGGCGCAAGCGAGCTTCACGCTCGCCGACGACGAGATCGAACTTGGCCTCGGCATTCATGGCGAAAAGGGCGTGGAGCGCAGTGCGCCTCTTCCCGCCGACGCGCTTGCCGAAACGCTGCTCGTGAACGTTCTCGACGACCTGGCGATTACGCGCGGCGAACGCGTGGTGTTGCTTGTCAACGGCCTGGGCGCGACGCCGCAAATGGAGCTCGATATCGTGCTGCGGGCGGCTTACACAAGCCTGCGCCGCCGCGAGGTCTGCGTCGAGCGCGCCTGGGCGGGGACGTTGTTATCGGCGCTCAACATGCCGGGTTGTTCGATATCGCTCATGCGGGTCGACGACAGCCGGCTTGCGTTGCTCGATGCGGCAACCGGGGCGCACGCATGGCCCGGAAAAGGCTGCATCAATCCGACAATCCGCCTGGATGTCTCGTCTTCTCCTGTTCATGAGGAATCCGTATCGAAGCCGTTGGATGATGCGCGTGCCGCGTGGGCGGCGCGGGTCAAGTCGGCGCTGGATGACGTTGCGCATGCGTTGGTGCACAACGAGGCGCGCTTGACCGAGCTTGACGCGCTGGCAGGCGACGGCGACCTGGGCGCGAGCATGCATCGTGCGGCCGATGCGGCTGCGGCGTTGACGGTGGATGCGCTGGGCACTGCGCCACAGGCGCTGGCTGCGCTGGGCGCGAGCTTGCGGCGCGCGATTGCGGGAAGTTCGGGGCCGTTCTACGCGACTGCGTTGTTGCGCGCCTCGCGCGTACTCGCCGATGCTCCCGAGCCGACGCCGCAGCAATGGGCCCGCGCGTGGCGCGGCGCCATCGAGGCGATCAGCGAACTAGGCGGCGCGAAGGCCGGCGATCGCACGATGCTCGACGCACTGGTGCCTGCGGTGGAGGCGTTCGAAGAAGCGCTGAAGAATGGGCAGGCGTCGCAGCAGGCATTGGGCGCTGCCGTCGCTGCCGCCGAACACGGCGCACAGGCCACGGCTCATATGCACCCGCGGGTGGGGCGCGCGAGTTATCTGGGCAAGCGTGCAATCGGATCGCCGGATGGCGGCGCGGTGGCGGTGGCGTGCTGGCTGGCGGCGCTCAAGCCGCATGTGGCGAAGTAGCCTGCATCCCCGGATCTTGTTGGCGTTTTAGAAAAGACGCGGGTAGTGCGCCCGCGTCCTTGTGGCTTAGTTTGCCGAAGGCAGACCGGCCATCTTCGCCAGGCCATTGGCCAGCTGAACGCCGACATTGCCTGCAACGTCGTTGATGCCGTTCACGACAGTGATTGCCGAATCTTCGATCACGAACACCGGCTCGCCAACGGTGACCTGCGCGCGGATGTGGTCGTTGCCCGCAAGTGCGCCCACGAGCCAGCGCGCCGCCGTCGAGCGTGCGCGGTATTCGTCGATCGTCACCGTCACGGGCGTGCCGCCGTCGACGACCTTCAGGCCGTCTTTCGCGGCTTGTTCATTGAAGGCCTTGAGCAGGGCGTCCTGGACTTCCGGCGTGATTTCGTGACCGTTTGCGGCGATGGTCGGCGTTGCGACGCCTGCGGCCAGGCTGGTTTTCACCGGAGCGCTGGTGGTCGACGTGGTGTTCATGGTGGGTTGCGTCGATGCACAGCCTGCGAGCAGCGCGACGACCAGGGCGGTCGACGCGAGTCGGGAATTGCGAAGCATGTTTGACTCGTCTTGAAGTTTTTATGGGACGTCCGATGGCTCTGGTCTCGGGGTACCGGACGGTGGCGAGTTAGTCGCGCACAATGGTTTATCGGTTTATTTAATCAAAGCTTTAGGCTTTGCGATTGCACAATCGAATTAAATGTAAAAAGCATCATCGATAAAGGAAGTCGAGCGCTTTGGTTGAGCGCAGGAAAGCCCTTTATTCATGCAGGATTGTGCAAACCGATGCGCCCGTTGCGGGCGTGAGGAAGGAAGGTAATTAGAGAGCCGCAATATGCACGAGGCTTTGTGTTTTGCCTCGTGCATATTCACACCGCATACCGATTAAACCAGACCCGTCGTGTAGTAAACCGCGATCACAAAGAACACCGCAAGCGTCTTGATGACCGTCACCGCAAAAATGTCGCGATACGACTCGCGGTGCGTCAGCCCGGTCACGGCCAGCAGCGTAATCACCGCGCCGTTGTGCGGCAGCGTATCCATGCCGCCGCTGGCCATCGCCACCACGCGATGCAGCACGTCCAGCGGAATACCCGCCGCCTGCGCGCCCTTGATAAACGTATCGGACATGGCGGCCAGCGCGATACTCATGCCGCCCGACGCCGACCCCGTAATCCCCGCGAGCGAGCTTACCGAAATCGCCGCATTCACCAGCGGATTCGGGATCGCCTTGAGCGCATTGCTCACGACGATAAAACCCGGCAGCGCCGCGATCACGCCACCGAAGCCATATTCTGAAGCCGTATTGAGCGACGCCAGCAGCGCGCCCGCGACAGCGGCCTTCGTGCCGGTGGCAAAACGCTCCTTCACGCGCGAGAACGCCGTAATCACGACAAACAGGATACCCAGCAGCAACGCGCCTTCGACCGACCAGATCGCCACGACCTGCTTGACCGTCGTGGTCACGGGCGTATGGACGCCAGGCAGCACATCCGGCGTGACGGTATAGGTATCGCCATACCACTGCGGAATCCAGCGCGTGAGAAAGAAGTTCGCCACGCCCACCAGCACGAGCGGCGCGATCGCCAGCAGCGGATTCGGCAGATGATCGGTCTTCACGTGCTCGGGTTCGTTCACGAGCGACGTGCCGTAGCCTTCGCCCTTGGCCATCGCGCTGCGGCGACGCCATTCCAGATACGTGAGGCCGACCGCGATGATGAACAGCGAGCCGATGATGCCAAGCGCCGGCGCGGCCCAGGCCGTGGTTTTAAAGAACGTCGTCGGGATGATGTTCTGGATCTGCGGCGTGCCGGGCAGCGAATCCATCGTGAACGAGAACGCGCCGAGCGCAATCGCGCCAGGCATCAGCCGCTTGGGGATGTCGCTCTGGCGATAGAGTTCGGCGGCGAACGGATAGACCGCGAACACCACCACGAACAGCGACACGCCGCCGTACGTGAGCAGCGCGCAAACGGCCACGATCACGGCATTGGCGCGCGAACTGCCGATATAGCGGATCGCGGCGGCGACGATCGCCTCCGAAAATCCCGATAGTTCGATGACCTTGCCAAATACCGCGCCAAGCAGGAACACGGGGAAGTAAAGCTTCACGAAGCCCACCATCTTTTCCATGAAAATGCCGGAAAAGACCGGTGCGACCGCGGCGGGATCGGTGAGCAGAACGGCGGCCAGAGCCGCCACGGGAGCGAACAGAATCACGCTGTAGCCGCGATAGGCGGCAAGCATGAGAAACGCTAGAGCGGCTAGAACAATGATGAACGACATGGAGTCTCCTGCAGGGCGTGTTGCACTTCGTCGATGCACTTCTGGATTGCGCCTTCTTTTTGTACTGCGTGGCCCACGTTCGATGCATGGTGCGCCGCAGCGATTGTACCGAAACGGTTCAGGAAGGCTTCGTTATTGCGGCGCGCGCCGCGCGGCCCTATCGTGTCGGGATCGGTGACGGGATCGGCATTTGGGAGACAGCCATGCGCGAGCACAGGACGATCCGGCGGCGGGCCGCGAGGGCGTGCAGCGCCAGCGCGATCGGCGTGGCGATTTTTGTGACGTTTTCAGCCGCGGCGATGGCGCAGGCGCAGGCATCGTCGAGCGATCCCAACGAAGTGCGCAACTGGTACAACGACCCGTTTTTCGCGCTGTCGAGCGCGGTGAAGGCGTGCGTGCAGCCGCTCGGCCCGCGCATGACCAAGGCCGAAGCCGACGACGACGCCCACTACCGCGTCGAGCGCGGCACGACCTGCTGGCTCGCGCACAAGTGTTCGAAGCCGAATTCCTATCTCTACGACGCCGATATCGCCCAGGCGATCCGCACGCGCTTCAAGGGCGACGCGAGCCTCGCGGGGACGAGTCTGTGGATCACGGTGCAGCGGCGTTTCGTGTATGCGGAGGGGTGCGCGGGCGCGCATTTCGACAGCGCGGCGCTGGAGCGGCGCCTGTCCGCCATCGCCAATGTCGAGCAGGTGTTCGTACGCGTGAGCGCCGATCCGCACGCGCCGCCGCCTTACAAAACGATGCCGCCATCGCATTGATGGCATCGAGCGGCGTGCGGCGGCGCTGGGGCCGCCAATGCGCGCCGCATGGCGCTCAGGCGTCACGCGGCATGGCACAATCGCACCGTCGAAAAACTAGAACGCCCCCGGGGTACTCCATGACTCGTTTCATCTCGCGCTCGTTGTCCCGTTCTTCCCTTCGCAGGCTGCCGCTGGCGGCGGGCGCCCTTGCGATGCTTGCGGCGCTGTCCGCGTGCAGCAGCGGCCCGCCGCTGTTCCTCTCCGATGGGCGTCCGACGATCCAGGTGCAGTGCCCGGCGGGCGGCGACCGCGATTCGTGCGTGCAACAGGCGCGCGTGCGCTGCGACAGCACGGGTTATGACACCGTCGATACCAGCACGACCGGCGATACCTTCACGCTCGTGTTCGCCTGCAAGGCGAAATAAGGCTTCCGGGTTGCCGCGCGGCACGCGTCAATGCGGGTCGACGCCTGGCCTGCCGCGCGCGGGCAGGTTCATCAGCAGGCGCAGCAGGTCGGGCTGCCGCCGCGTGGCGGTCTTCAGGTAGATCGACTGTAGTTGCTTGCGCACCGTGTCGTACTGGACGCTCACGCGCGTGGCGATTTCCTTCGGCGTGAAGCCGTCCACCAGCAGGTGCACGATCCGGCATTCGGCGGGGGAGAGATCGAACGCCGTCGACAGTACCTGCTCGTCCACCGCGGGCGCCGAGCGCGGGTGATAGAACGTGAGCGCCGCCATGGCGCGCAGATCGGCCGTCGAGGCCTCGCCCGGCGTCACCACGTTGTAGAACGCGTAAAGCACTTCCGGAGCGGCGGGCAGCGTCGATTCGGCGTCATCGCCCGCGCGTGGTGCGCTCCCGGCACGCTCGGCTGCGCTCACGATGCGCAGCGCCCGCAGCCGCGCCGCCGCGGCTCGCGCGCCGCTCACGTGGTTCTTCAGGCGCGCCTCGCTGATCGCCACATCCTCCAGAAAACGCGCCTGGTACGGCGCGGCGAGCGCGATGCGCTTGCTGCGCACGCGCACGAGCGAGGTGGCCCGCAGCAGGCGCTGCGCGGGTTCGTTGCTGTTCAGCACTTCGCCCATCGCGCTGACCAGCATCGCGGGCGGGCGCGCCTGGCCTGCGAGCGTATCGGCGTCAGGCAGCAGGCGGCGCAGGCTCAGGCGCATCGCGCGGATCAGGTGGGGCGTCAGGCGTTCGAGCAAGGCGCGCCCGGCTTCCGGCAGCGGCCCGTCGGCTTCGTTGCGGCGGCAGGCGATCATCGCCGTGAGCGTGCCGCTGTCGATCAACTTGCACAGCGAAACGAAGCGCGCCGCGCCCGCGAGCAGGCAGGGCTCGAACACGGCCTGGCCCTGGCTGTGGCCGGCATCGGTGCAGCAATAGAGCCACTTGCCCGGAGCGCAGGCGCGCAGCCATTCGAGGCGGGCGTCGTCGCGATATAGCGAGGGGATGAATTCGAGCGGCTCGGTTTCCATCAGCGTGAAACCGTCGGCCCAGGAGAACAGTTCGCGCTGGCGGTCGAACGCGCTCAACTGAATCGAGGCAACGCCGAGCGCTTCGCGCAACTGGCCGCAAAAATCCTTCCAGGCCGCGGGTCGTTCGAGCGTGGCGTAAATGCCGTGCAACAGGCAATCGTATTCCGATTCATTCGATTTCACGCCGACCCCGTTTTCAAACCCGCCGCGAAGACCCGGCCGCATAAAATGCGTGTCGCATATTCCTTGCACAACTGTGGAATATACAGCCGTTTTGGCCGCCGTTAATCTTCTATTTGTCTGATAACTCATTATCGTCAGACTGGACGAGTCGCTCTTTGCTTTCCGTGCGTTAGGCAACGGATCGGTCGTCACTGCCGTTTTAATCTCGGCTGGAGAGGCTGGTGAAAATCGCCTCGCCAGGAAGTTTGCAGAGAAAAATCACCGCGATGGCAACGTAATGAAACGGTCGCAATTTTGCAATCCGTCGGGACAAGGGGCATGCGCCGATTTAATCTTTTTTCGTCGCGCGGCATTGAATACGCCGGCGCCACTTTGATTTTGTTAAATGGCGTCTTTCTGAAGCTGGATGAATCCCGGGGCAAGGCATGAATCATCATCAACTTGAAAAGGATATTGAGCATCTTGAGCAGGTCATTGCAAGACTCTCCGGCGTTGACCGCATTCCTCTTTCTTACTGGCGCGGCCGCGTCGCTTCGGTTTGCGGCGCCGACCTGGTGCCGTCGCAGCAGCAGCGCGTCCAGCGTCTTTCCGAGGCGCTATGCGCTCTGGAGCGGCGTGCAAAAGGCTGTCCAGCTCGCGAAACCGTTCGTTAGCGAACACACGGCTTCAAATTTCGCGTGTAAGAAATGGCAATAACTTGATGAAAATAAGCGAAAAAGATGTTTAATTTGTCACTATCGCGCGCGAGAAGGGCCACAATAGCCGTCTGTGTCCCTCCTGGAGATCTCTATTCATGCCGAGCTATAAGCAACTGACCGCCCAACTCGAAAAGCTGCACAAGGAAGTTGCCGCGGCACGCGAAAAGGAAGTCGAGCAGGCGATCGCCGAAATCAAGGAAAAGATCGCGGAATACGACATCACGGCGGAAGAGCTCGGCTTCACGAGCGCGGGCGCCGCTGCTACGCGCAAGAAGACGCCGCTGCCGGCGCGCTACGCGAACCCCAAGACCGGCGAAACCTGGAGCGGCCGTGGCCGCGCCCCGTCGTGGCTGGCGGGCGTGAAGAACCGCGATCGCTTCCTGATCAATCAATGAGGACGCACAGGCTCCCGTAAGTTCTCACCTTCAGGCGGCGCGCGGTGTTCTGGACGCGCCGCCGCTGGCCCGCCGCCGCGCCACCGTGGCGCCGGGCCGCCTCGCCGAACGGCGGCCGTCCGTGGCGCCAGTGACTCGCAAGTCCATGAACTAAAAAGATTTCTTCTGCAAGCTGCGATTGCGCGCCGTCACGGCGCTGGCCGCGCGCCGCGAGATTGGCGCAGCGCCTTGCCGCCGCGGCCTCCTGCTTGTGGCCCCGTACGGCCTCTCTCCCGTAAAAGCTCACCTTCAGCATTCGCCTGTCGTGCAACGCTTCGCGCCCTGGTGCAGCGAACTCTTAGTCGTGGGCGGTAATGCCGTGTATCATTCGTCCCCGGCGCCTTCCTGCTGCGGACGTCGGTCGCGTTTTTCTGACCGATCGTGCTAATCGCCTC
>NZ_BAYA01000031.1 GCF_000685015.1 Paraburkholderia bannensis NBRC 103871
TGAGCCACCGTTACCACCCGAGCCGCCGCTGCCGCCTGAGCCGCCACTGCCACCTGAGCCGCCATCGCCCGAGCCGCCACCTCCCGAGCCGCCGTGGCCGCCGTCGCCTGAGCCACCACCGCCCCAGCCGCCGTGACCGCCGTCACCCGTGCCGCCTGAGCCACCCGAGCCACCCGAACCACCCGAACCACCCGAGCCGCCCGAACCGCCTGAAGCGCCTGAACCGCCCGAACCGCCCGAACCACCTGATCCGCCGCTGCCTCCATGGCCACCGTCGCCCGAGCCACCACCGCCCCAGCCGCCGTGGCCGCCGTCGCCCGAACCACCGCTGCCGCCCGAACCACCGCTGCCGCCCGAACCACCGCTCCCGCCTGAACCACCGCTACCGCCAGAGCCGCCGCTCCCGCCATTGCCACCATCACCTGAACCACCACTGCCACCCGATCCACTACCGCCTGCGCCATTCCCCCAACCGCCGTGTCCACTGTCGCCGGAGCCGCCGTCACTGCCTCCGCCGTAACCGCCATCCCCAGAACCACCCGAGCCCGAGCCCGACGACCCGGACGACCCCGGCGACCCCGAACTCGAACCCGATCCACCCGCAAAACCCCAACCGCTCGAACTACCCGGAAGCGAGCCTTGCGCCCATGCATAGCCCGGCCCGGATCCGCCCGCGACCGGCCAGCCTGTGTTTTGAATCGAGGAGCTCGTCGCCGATGTCGACGGCGCGTCGCCCGCTTGCGCCGAAGCCGCAAGCGACCACCACAGCAGAGCGCTCGCCGATGCAACAAGAGTGTGTTTGAAGGGAGCCATGATTAGTCCTTTCGCGAAAAAATCGCGACCTGATTGGTCAAAGGTGTAATCAGTGCCCCCGGTGAACCGCTGATTGGTCTTGCTCTATACGGTTGCTGGATGTCCGATACCGCGTGGTCGCGCGTCGCCTTGGTCTGTTTGCCGGGCGGGACGTGATAGCGTCGCGCCCGTATATGGCTGGATCGGTCGGTCGAGATTTGCAACTTCCGCGCCAATAAAAAAAGCGCAAATCGAATGTCGATTTGCGCTTTTAACGGCACTAGAAAGATGTGAAAGAAAGCTCGGCGAGCCTTGCTGGCGCGGGCGACTCAATCAGGGCATCGACGAACGCGACGCTGGCCCACAAGAAAGCGTTACGCAACAGCCGTTACGTTTTTGTATGCGATCGAACGTAACCTCGCCATCACGTTTCTTATCCTTCGGCATCCGAACATTATTCAGACGAAAACGACTTAAACCCCGGCCCCAGTCCTCACCCGTCCCTCGCGCAGAAAAATCTGCCGCACCACACTCTGCCCGTTGACAATCAACAAGCCCACGAGCACCAGCGCCGCCCCGCAAAGAAACGCCGCATCGACATGCTCGTGCAGCAGCACCACACCCAGCGCTACGCCAAAAAGCGGCGTCATGAAAGACAGCACGCCCAGGCGCGCCGCGTAGTAGCGCCGCAGCATCCAGAACCAGACCAGATAGCTCGCGAACGTCACCACGACCGTCTGGAAACCCAGACTGGCGATCGCAAACGGCGTCAAATGAAACTCGACCTGCCCGGTGATAAAAGCCAACGGCAGCAGCAACAGGAAAGCGCACGCAAGCTGACAAAACAGCGTCTGCGTAGCCGGCGCATCGCTCAGTCGCGTCGTGCGCACGGCCACCGTCGTCATGCCCCACGCTGCGCCGCCGCAAAGCCCCATGAAATCGCCGAGCATCCAGTCCGGCCCAGGCGTTGGCCCGCCGCCCAGGATTGCCGGGCCAAGAAACGCAATCGCGATCCCCACGAACGCCAGTGCAATCCCACCCCACTGCAAACCGCCCAGCCGCTCATCGGGCAACTTCAAGTGCAGCCCGATAGCGGCAAACATCGGCGCCGTATAAAGCAGCACGGCAATGTGCGATGCACTCGTCCAGCGCAGTCCCTCGGCGACGAACAGGAACTCCAGCGCGAACAACGCCCCCACCACCAACCCGGAACGCAGCGCAATGCCGGGCAGCCAGCGCTCGCGCAGCACGAAGCGGTTGACGAGCCAGACCAGCGCCGCCGCGCCGCCCGAGCGCAACCCGACCTGCAGCATGGGCGCGACATCGCCCGCCACGGCCTTGATCGCCACTTGCTGCGTCGCCCACATCAAACACAGCGTCACCATGATGGCGACAGCCGCGCCGTCTACATGCTTTCTCATCGCCGTCTCGCCGACAGTATTTTCTGATCGCGGTAGTATGGGTTCGGCGGGTTCCAGTCATATAGCGCAAAACTGACAACCCATAGCGACGGACTGCCAGCCTTGCATCCCGATCAAAAATCGATCTTCGCGTTCAGGCTGACCGTGCGCGGGTCGCCCGGCGCGATATAGCTGTCGTACTGGAACATCCAGTAGCGACGGTTCGTGAGGTTGTCGATGGCCGCGCGCAGCGTGACATCGTGGCCGCCAATGCGCGTCATATAGTTCGCGCCAAGGTTCACGAGCATGTAGCCGCCGGTCTCCAGGTCGCCAGCCGGACGCACGCTGGTATTGCCCGTGTACTTCGCGTCCGCGCCCACTTGCAGGCCCGGCACGAACGGCACGTCGTAGCTCACGCGCGCGGCGGCCGTGAACTGGGGCGCACCGGCCACGCGCTTGCCGTTGTACGTCTGCCCTTTCGCGTACCACGTGTCGAGCAGCATGATGTCGCCGCCCACCTGCCAGTTGCGGCCCAGGCGCACGCTGCCGCCTGCTTCGACGCCTTCGTAGATCGAGTCGCCGTCCTGCATCAGCACGTTCTGGCTGTTCGCATAGCTCGCGCCGCGCTCGATGCGGAACAGCGCCGCATTCACGCTCCAGCGCTCGTGTTCGGTCTTGATGCCCACTTCATACTGGCGCGAGCGCAGCGGATTCAGCACCGACCCGCCGTTCGCATAGGTATCGGCGACGATCTGGCCTGCCTCCAGCGATTCCAGGTAGCTTGCGTAGATCGTGGTGAGCGGATCGAGCTTGTACATCAGCGCGAAGGTCGGCGTGACGACGCCGTTCTTGCCGTACGAAGCCGTGGTCGCGCCCGACTCCGCGAAGGTCTCCTGGTCGTAGTTCGTGTAGCGCAGCCCCGCGAGCAGCGACCAGCGGCTTGTGATCTGCACGGTGTCGCTCAGGAACAGCGCCTTCTGGTTGATCTCGCTGGCGCGGTACTTCTCCAGGCCGCTACCCGAATAGAAGAAGTACGGGTTCTGCACATAGAGATTGCCCGCGCCGAGCGTGCCGCCCGCCGTGGTCTCTGCGTTGTTGTAGTCGTTGGTCTGGTGCTGGATCGACGCGCCGAACACGAGTTGATGCGTGAACGGCCCGGTCTTGACCTTGCCTTCGAAGGTGCCCTGCCAGTAGATATCCTGATGGCCTTCGTCGCCGTTCCAGCGGTAATCGGAATAGTCGCCCGCCTGGTTGGCCAGCGTGAGCGTGCTCTCGTTGCGGTCGCGCGCCGACTTGCTATAGCTCGCCGACGTATTGAAGCTCCAGTCCGGCGCGATCTGGTATTTCACGCCCGCGGTGTAGAGCTGCAGGCTGGTATTCAGGTGCTGACCGGCGCTGTTCAGCAGGTTGGTGCCGCCGCTGATCGTCGCGGGCAGGCTCGTGCCCGCATAGCTCGGCGAAACATAGATCGCGGGCGTCTGGCCGCTCGAACGGCTGGTCTGGTAGATCGCGTTGAAATAGACGTCGAGATCGCGCGTGAGCTGGCCGTCGAGCGCGAGCGCCACCGAATTGCGGTTGATATCGCCCGCGTTATAGGTCTTGCCCTGTTCGTGCGAGTAGTTGATGCGTGCGCCGAACATGCCGTCCGGGCCGAAGCGGCGGCTCAGGTCGGCGTGTTCGCTGATCACGCCGTCCATGCGATAGCCGATGTCGAAGCTCGTGACGGGATCCTTGCCCGGCTTCTTCGTCACGTAATTCACCACGCCGCCCGGCTGCGCGAACCCGTACATGAAGCCGCCCGCGCCCTTGAGCAGCTCCACGCGCTCAAGGTTTTCATAGGGCATGGTGATGCCGTACGAAATGAACGGATTGCCGTCGATCTTGAAGCCGTTCTGCCAGTCGATCGGCAGGCCGCGAATCGTGATGTAGGTCGCCCACGCGCTGTACGCATTGCTGTTGTCCGTCACCGACGCGTCGCCCGCGAACACATCGCCGAGCTTGTTGGCCTGGCGGTTCGCCAGATCCTCGCCCGTCACCACGGTCGTCGAGAACGGCGTATCGAGCTGCGAGCGCGTACCCAGCGCGCCATTCGAAACCGGCGTGGTCAGGTGCAGCGGCGTATCGTCGGCGGAGCTAGCGCTGACTTTGACGGCGGGCAGCGACTGCTCCGTGCTGCTCGTGCTGGCCGATCCTGTCGTGGCGGTCTGGGCGAAGGCGGTTTGCGCGGCGGCCGCAAAGGCGAGCCAGGCGGCAATCTGCAAAGGGCGGTGGAGCGAGCGCTCCGTGCGGCGTGCGAGTTGTGATGGATTCATGTCAGCCAGAGATCGGAGCGTCTCCCGCTCCAGAATGACAATGAGAAGTATTCTCATTACATAGGCCGCGCATGGTAGCAAAGGCGATTGCCTTTTGAAAGGTTTACGTCGCCCGCCGTCAGGATGTTGCATGGATGCGACGTCCGGGCAGCAAGATGCTCAATGACGAGCGGTTCGGGAACTCGGGAGGGGGAGGAAGCGGAATTTTTGACTGATCCGGCGAATTTTGAGACGCACGGTCAATCGTCAGCGGAAAAAACTGCTAACTTGGCTACGCCCAGCGTTTGAGAGACGCTGGGCGGAAAGACGGGGGACGCTCCGGCGCGCGCGGTCAGCCACGCGCCAGCGGCCCGCCAGGTGCGATATGCCGCGCAGGCCCACAGGGGAGCCGCGCAGTATGCATCGGCGGGCTGCCGCGCAGACCTGCGCCGGTGCAACGCGAACGCATCACGACAATCCACCGAGGGCCATAGCCGGCGGCCTGCTCACGATCCCGCGCCATGCGCGCTTTTCGACGAGTCACACCGACCGGCGCATGCGGTCCCGTTGCACTACGTCAGCGCTGACTGCGTAGCTATGCGTGGAATGAGCGTGCGCGCGGGAGTGTCCCTTCGCTTTTTAAGCGCTGCAAAAGCGCACCTGGGCAGACAACGATGCGCGTGTGCCCGCAGCGTCAATCAGGATCGCGCGCTGCCGGCTTCCCGGCACCAGCCTGCCCGCCGGCGGCCACCGCTTTCCACCTGCCCTTCTTCCGCCTCGCGCCACCAGCGCTCGCCGCGCTGCGGTTCGGCCAGATCGAGCCGCTCGCCCATGCGCGGCGTCGCCAGCGCCACACCACGCGCCGCCGCCAGCCCCATCACGCGCTCGAACGGCTCCTGCCAGCGATGCAACGCCAGATCGAAGGTGCCGTTATGGATCGGCACCATCCAGCGGCCACGCACGTCGAGATGCGCCTGCACGGTCTCCTCGGGCTGCATGTGCACGTACGGCCATTGCGGGTCATAGGCGCCCGTCTCCATGAGCGTCACGTCGAAGGGCCCCAGACGCTCGCCGATCATGCGGAAGTGCTCCGAGTAGCCCGTATCGCCGCTGAAGAACACGCGCAAATCGTCGTCGGCGATGGCCCACGACGCCCAGAGCGTGCGGTTGCCGTCGAACAGGCTGCGCCCCGAAAAGTGCTGCGCGGGCGCCGCCGTGAACGTCATGCCATCGATCTGCGCGCTCTGCCACCAGTCGAGCTGGCGCACTTTCTTTGCGTCGATGCCCCATTCGATCAACCGGTCGCCCACGCCGAGCGGCGTGAGAAACACGCCCGTCGTCGCCGCGAGCGCGAGCACGGTCTCGCGATCCAGATGATCGTAGTGATCGTGCGAGAGGATCACGCCACGCAGCGGCGGCAGGTCTTCGAGAGCAATCGGCGGCGCATGAAAACGCTTCGGGCCGAGCCGCTTGAACGGTGAGGCGCGTTCGCCGAACACCGGATCGGTGATCCAGAATTCGCCGCGCAGCTTGAGCAGCAGCGTGGAATGGCCAAGACGGTAGAGGCTGCGATCCGGCGCGGCGTCAAGATCCGCGCGGCTCAGCGGCGCGATGGGCAGCGCGGACGTGGGCACCGTGCCGCGCGGCTTGCGGAACAGCACGTTCCAGATGATGCCAAGGCTCTTGACGAGGCCTTCCTGCGGACGCGGCTGAACGTTGCGAAAGCGCTCGCCATCGTGCTGCGGCGAGCCGCCCGACAAGGCCCGCGAGCGCCGTGCGGCGGCAAACCCAAGCGTGCGGCCGAGGAAATCAGGGATCGATGCCATGAGCGCTTTCCAATGAAAAGTAGACTGTGCAGTGTAGTTTATCCTGAAAAAAAGTAAACTGCTGGGTGTAGCGGCGGGGGAGCATCGAGTCGCTGGATCGCTGGATCGCCGGATCGCCGGATCGTCGGATCGCTGGATCGCTGGATCGTCGTCATGTCGCGAGTCGCCGCGCCTGCCGGTAGCGCGTCACTTCACGCACTCCACGCACTCCACGTATTCGCAGCAAGAGTGATTTTCCAGATTCTCGCTAGCGCAGCGGCGCGCCCTGATCGAACATAAGACACCTCATTCAGGAGCGTGCCATGAAGATCCATCCGCTGATTCCCGTATTTGCCTGCGCGGCAGTGCTCTGGAGTACCAACAGTTTTGCAGCGCCGCCGCAATCGTCCTATGAAACGCCCGTCCATCTGTCGAGCGGCAAAGACCTGATTTGCGGCGTCAACCAGGCCGCGCCGTCGGGCGGCGCGGTGACGCTCACGCCGGGCGAACAGGCGCAAGCCGATGTGCTGGCGACGCAGCGTCTGCGTCTGCTAAGCGGGCCGTCGTCGCCCTATCCATCGGCCTACACTGCGCCGAGCGTCGCCTGCGCCAGCGCGGGTTGAAGCATCGCAGCGCAACGCAGCCGCACACGCACGCACGCCTTTGATGCAACGAAAGGCGTGCGCCCGGTTCAGAAGCGCGTGCGCACGCCCGTCGTCACTTCGACCTGATTGGTCGCGCCATAAGTCGAGCCGACCGTGTAGCCGCCGTGCAGCTTCATGAAGTCGCCTGCCAGATAGACCTCGGTGCGCTTGGAGAGGTGATAGAACACCGACCCATAAAGCGTTTCCTTGAAGCCGTTATGCAGGCCGCTGGTCGGATCGAACGCGCCGATATTGGCGTTCGGGATGTCGCCGTCCGCGTTATAGGCGGCGTTATGCGTGCGCATCTGCTGGTAGCCCAGTTCGTAATCGAATGCGCCCTTCGGCACGACCTTGAGCGACACCGTCCACGCATTGTCCTGACGCTGCCCCAGCGCGCCTTGGTTGCCCCAGTAGCGGAAATAACCCACATTGGCGCGCACGATGCCCAGGGAATAGTTGCCGCCCACCGAGAACGCCTGGTTCGTGAAGCCGTCGCGATTCACGTGGCTATAGAACGACGACGCCGTATAAGTCGGGCCGTTATAGCCCAGCGCAAACTGATAAGTCGAATTGCTGCCGAAACTCGTTGAATTGCCGAACGCATAACCCGCGCTCGCAAAAATGCCGTTGTCGAACACCTTCTTCCACGCCACGCCGTTGTTATAGCGGGTGCCGGTGGCGCTGCCGGCGTAAAAGATCATCTGCTTGAAGTTATTCGCATTCGTCCAGCCGCCCTCTTCCGTCGTCAGTTTCGCGTTGCCGTAGGGGTCGCCGTAAATCGCCGACGCATCGCGCGCGATGGTGTTCTGGAAACCCGCCGTGAACTTGCCGAAGCGCTCGTCTTCCAGGCCCACCCACGCGTCGCGGTCGAAGATCTGGCCCGGGTCTTCCATCTGACCGTCGCTCACGCGATATTCGCTTTCGAGCCGGAAGATCACTCTGGTGCCGCCGCCAATGTCCTCCGCGCCTTTCAGGCCCCAGCGGCTGCCGCTGAACCACGGCTCGCCGCCAATCCCCATCCCGATCACGTGGTCGCCTTTGGCGTCCGCGTGCGACTGATACGTGGGCACGCTCAAGTCGAGCAGGCCATAAAGCTGGACGCTCGACTGCGCGTGCGCGCCGCTTGCCGCCAATGCGCCGGCCACCATGGTGAATGCGAGATGCTGTTTCTTCAAGGTTGTCTCCTCAGAGTATTGCGTTCAATTTCTGATCGTTCCGCTGCCGATTCCTTGCCGGGTTGTTTCCACTTTTTTCCGGCCTGGTTCGCGTTCAGCGGATGAGACAAATCCTAGAGGGGTGAATCCTTCGTGCTCCTTTCGCGAATCATTGGCATCGCTAAGTGAATTCACCAATGTTTAACTGGCGGCTTGCTCAAGTTCGTCGTGCGCGACCTCGACCTTCGCGCGCAGGATATAGCCCAGCCCACGCAGCGTCATGATCTGCGCGCTCGACTGGGCGAGGTGCTTGCGCAAGCGATGGATATAGATGTCGATGGCGTCCGCGCTCGGCTCGTCGCTCAGGCTGAATATGCGCTCCATGAGCGCGTGCTTCGAGACCGTCTTGCCCTGTTGCAAGATGAGCGCCTCAAGTATCGAATGCTCGCGGCGTCGCAAGCTCAAGGTCGCGTCGTTGTGACGGAATTCGCGCGTGTCCGATACATAGTGCAGGTCGCCGCAGGTCAGGCAACCGGACTTCTCGCCCGATTGCCGCCGTATCAGCGCCTTGATGCGCGCGACCAGCTCGCGGCTGTCGAAGGGCTTCACGACGTAATCGTCGGCGCCCGCGCTGAAACACGCCACCTTGTCGTCGATGGAGCCATGCGCGGTCAGCATCAGCACCGGCACGTTGTCGCGCCGCCGCCGCAAGCGGTTAAGCACGTCCTTGCCGCTCATGCGCGGCAGACGCATGTCGAGCAGCACCACGTCGTAGCGCTGCGTGACCAGCACCGAATCCGCCGCTTCGCCGTCGATCACGGCGTCCACGGTGAACTGCTCCGCGCGCAGCAGGTTGACGATCCAGTGCGACAGTTCCGCGTTATCTTCCACCAGCAGCAATTTCATGCCGTCTCCTCATTCTGGCCAGATGGGTAAGCGCACCGTGGCGACGAGTCCAACGCGCTGCGCGCCTGGTGCGATCGCCACGGTGCCGCCATGCGCGCGTGCGACCTGGTGCACGATGGCAAGCCCCAGCCCGGTGCCTTCCGTATCCTGCGCCACGCGATAAAAGCGCTCGAAGACATGCGCGCGCGCTTCGGCGGGAATGCCCGGGCCATTGTCGATCACCTCCAGCACGGCCTCGTCGTTCTCGCGGCGGCACAACGCCGTCACGCTGCCGCCGCGCTGTGTGTAGCGGATCGCGTTGTCGACCAGGTTGAACGCGAGCGAAGCCATCAATCCTGCATTGCCCGCGATGCACACGCGCTCGTCCAGCTCCGCCCCCAGGTCGATGTCGCGATGCTGCGCGGCCTGGATCAATTCTTCGAGCACGGAAGACAGCACACCCGCAAGCTGGACACGCGTTTGAACACGCTGCGGCGTCATCGACTCGGCCTGCGCCAGCAACAGCAATTGACTCGTCAATTCGGCCATTTTCTGGCTGGTGCGTCGCACGCCGCTGAGCGCCGCCGGCAACGCGGGGTCACGCGCGTCGCACTGGCTCGCGAACTGCGTCTGCGTCGCGAGCAGCGTGAGCGGCGTGCGCAGTTGATGCGCGGCGTCGGCGATGAACTGGCGCTGCGTCAACGCATGCACCTTGAGACGCGCAATGCACTGATTGATCGCATCGACGATCGGCCTGAGTTCCGAAGGCAGATGATCGGGGCGAATCGGTTCGAGTTGCGACGGCTCGCGGTCGGCCACCTCGTCCTTGAGTTTCATGAGCGGACGCAATTCGAGCGTGAGGCCAAGCGGCACGAGCAGCAGCACCAGCGCGAGCATCAAGCCCTGGCGCAGCAGTTGGGGCCGCCAAAGCCCGTCGATCATCGCCTCGCGCGAAGCGACGGTCTTGCCGACGATCACGGTCACGCGTTCGGCGCGGCCTGAATCGTAGAGCAGGCGTTCGTAGGCCACCGCGCGGATCGGCATGCCCGCATAGGTGCTGTCGTAGAACGCGGGCAGCGCATGACCCGCGGACGGCACTGCGAGATCCGGCGCGCCGCCCAATAGCCGGCCCTCGCCGGACAGCACCTTGTAAAACACCTGATCCTGATAGGGCGACTCGAACAGCTCCAGCGCAGCCGGGGGAATCGTCGCGATGAGCGCACCGTTGTCCCAGTCGACGTCCTCGATGATCGTGCGCGCCGAAGCCAGCAACGCGCTGTCCTGCAACAGATCGGCAGTCCGGCGGGCGGCATCGTAGGACACGCCGCCCGCCACCAGCACGAATGCCGCAAGCGGCAACAACAGCCACAACAGCAAACGGGCACGCAGGCTATGCACCATTCACGCTCTCCAGTACAAAACCGTCCCGCGCCAGGCGCGGGACGGCAATCGTTGTATTGCGGTCGCTTGCAGCGACATCAGGCGACGTTCAGAACGCAGCGGGCCGCCATTTCAGCAGACGCTTTTCGACCGCGCTCAACAGATAATCCGTTGAGAGCGCAACCACCGCGAGCACGATCATCGCCGCGAACACGCCGCTTGCATTGAACGCGCCTTGCGCCGTCGAGATCAGCAGGCCAATGCCCTGCTTCGAGCCGAGGAACTCGCCGACCACTGCGCCCACGAGAGCAAAACCGAAGCTCACATGCAGGCTCGCGAGAATCCACGAAAGCGCGGACGGAATCACCACCGAGGTCGTCACCTGGCGTCGCGACGCGCCCAGGATCTGCGCGTTGGCGATCATGTAGCGGTCTGCTTCGCGCACGCCCTGGAAGGCATTGCCGAACACCACGAAGAACACCATGACGACCGCCAGCGCGACCTTCGACGCCATGCCCAGCCCGAGCGCGATCACGAACACCGAACCCAGCACGACGCGCGGAATCGAATTGGCGACCTTGATGTAGATGCTGAATACGTCCGAGAGCAACTTGTTGCGGCCCAGCAGCACGCCGCACACCACGCCGCCCGCCGCGCCAATCAGGAAGCCCAGCACGGTTTCTTCCAGCGTGACCCACACCTGCAACAGCAGGGGCCCCTGCGAGGTGCCGTTCTGGAACCAGTCAACGATCTGCAAAAAGATCAGCGACGGCATCGAGAAAAAGAACGGATCGATCCATTTATTGCGCCCGGCCAGCTCCCATCCACCCAGCACGAGAATCAGCACTAGCACGCGCAGGCCGATCACCAGCGCATGACGCTGACGGATGCGCCGTTGCGCGACGCGTTCGATCTGCGCCAGCGCGTTGAGGTCGATGGCCGCGTTCGGCGAAGCGGCCGGGGCGGTGGAGCGTGCGGGCGAAGTCATAGGCGATTTCCGGAGTTCAAGCGTGTCAGGCAATTTGCACCTCCTCGCGCAGGTCGTGCCAGATGTCACGCGAGATTTCGATAAAGCGCGGCTCGTAGCGGATCTCCGAGGTGATGCGCGGACGCGGCAGGTCGATTTCATAGACCTTCTTGAGCGTCGCGGGCCGTGCGGTCAGCACGAACACGCGATCCGCGAGCGCGATCGCTTCCTCCAGGTCGTGCGTGACGAACACGACCGATCCCGTGCCGCCCCACAATTGCAGCAGTTCGTCCTGCATCAGCGTGCGCGTCTGCATGTCGAGCGCCGAGAACGGTTCGTCCATCAGCAGGATCTCGGGGCGATTGATGAAGGTCTGCGCGAGCGCGACGCGTTTGCGCATCCCACCCGAAAGCTGATGCGGATAATGCTTGCCGAACTTGTCGAGGCCGACGCGGCGCAGCCACTCATTGGCCTCGTCATAGGCCGAACTTTTCGAGCGGCCACGGAACAGCGGCCCTGCCGCGACGTTGTCGAGCACGGAGCGCCACGGAAACACGGCGTCGGCCTGGAACACGAAGCCGATGCGCGGGTCAATGCCGTTCACCGGCGCGCCCATCACGCGCACTTCGCCCGCCGTGGGCTTGAGCAAGCCGGTAATCATGCTTAGGGTGGTCGATTTCCCGCAGCCGGTCGGCCCGACGATGGCAACGAATTCGCCTTGCGCGACGGCCATGCTGAAGTCGCGCAGCGCGACGGTGGCCTTGCCGTCGGGCGCGATGAACCGGCAAGACACCGAACGGAATTCGATGGCTGGCGCGGTGCTGGGGGTTGGAGCTTGCTTCATCAAAGGCATCTCACGGTAGATCAGGCGCCGCAACGGGCGCCGAAGGGGGCAACGCAGTCGCGTTCACCGCGACGTCACTTCGCGCTGACGAATTCGTTCGTCCAGGTCCTGGACAGATCGACGTGCTTGCCCTTGACCGAAGGGTTGAAGCTCGACAGCACCTTGAGCACCGTCGCGGGCCCGTCGGCGGGCATCTTGCCGTCGGCGGTATACATCGGCAGGGAGGCCTTGAGCGCGCTCACATAGAGCGCCTTGTCCTTCTGGTAGTCGTCGGGCATCTTCGCGGCGATCTCGTCCGCGCTGTGCGTGTGGATGAACTGCATCGTGCGCGCGAACGCATGCGCGAGTCGCGCGGCCTGCGCCTTGTGCTGGGCCGCCCAGGCGTCCTGCACATACAGGCTCGCGGCCGGGTACGTGCCGCCCAGCGCCGCCCGCGTGCCTTCGACCGTGCGCATGTCGACGAGCACCCTGGCGTCGCCCGACTTCTGCAACGCGGAGACGGTCGGCTCGGTGGTCATGCCAGCGTCGATGCGACCTTGCTTGACGGCGGCAATGAAGCTCGCGTCCGCGCCCACCGGCAGCATGGTGTAATCGGTCGATGCAATGCCGTGCTGTCCCGCAAGGTATTGCGTGAGAAAGCTGGTCGACGACCCAAGCCCGGTCACGCCCAGCGTCTTGCCCTTGACGTCGGCCATCGACTTGAGCGTGTCGGCCGCTTTGGAGGACACCATCTCCACTTCGCCCGGCACCTGGCCGAACACGACAATTGATTTGACATCCTTACCTTTTGTCTGGAGGTCGATGGTGTGATCGTAGAACCCCACGACGCCCTGCACGGCGCCCGCCAGCAACTCGTTCTCCGCATCGACGCCCGCCGGTTGCGAGAGCAACTCAACATCCAGTCCCTCGTCCTTGAAATAACCAAGCTGCTCGGTGAGGCGTGCAGGCAGATAAATGAGCTTGGTAATCCCGCCGACCATGATGGTGATCTTGTTGGCCGCTTCGTCGGCGGCCTGGGCAGGCGTGGCGCTGAGGGCAAACAACAGGCTGGCAGCGAGCGCAAGAGCCGGCATGCCGCGGCGCGGCGCGCAAGAAGTGAGTTGCATCGACTGTCTCCATTATTGTCAGCCAGCAGCACGATGCTGCTGGCCATTGATTAATGAGCGCATTCTATCGACGCGAACCCTTCTCAATGCTTTCGCAAACAGGCGGGAAATATGCGGGATTTCCATGAGCCACAACGGTTTTATTTCGATTTTTCTTGTTGAATAACAGTCGTTTTTATTCAACTCATGCAAGGTCGATTTATCGAAGCCCGTCAATCATGGCCAGACCCGATGCACGATCGAACGATAGCCGCTTCGCTGAGAGAATCCGCCCTACCCTGTGGACAATCGGCAAAGGCGATTTCTCCGGACAGCATTTACCTGGCATCCCTGATTTTATTGACCGGGTTACCGGACGCGAAAATGCCGATTTTGCAACGCACCATCAAATCGCGAAAATTCACTAAATAGCCCAAAAACAGGCCATAACTTGCTGCATCGCCGCAGATTTAGTTAGTGATCCGTCAGGGAATTCACTGAGTATTCGCGCCATAGCGGGTGTGCGACTCTATGTCTCAGTGCCATTCCCTATGGAGACAGGCATGCAATCAGAAAAGCTCAAGAATGCAAAGGTCGCCGTTTTCCTGAATCGGTCGGCGTTGTGTTTGCTGCTGTTACCGGTTGCGTGCCTCTGTTGGGCACTCAATGCGTACTCTCCCCAGAACGCATTCCTCCTGAGCTTCGTGCTCGCGACCTACTCCTGGCCATTCGCCGGCATCCTGTACATCGTATCGGCGGCGTTCCACGTCCGCACGCGCGATCAACGCCCCGAGCACGACGCCGGACTGCGCGAAGCGCACGGGCACTAAGCCCTGCGCTGTCCAGCCGGGCCGCTCGCTGCAGCGGGTCGAAGGAGCCGATGTTCGCTAACCAGGCCATGAGGTTTGGCCTGGTTCTTGCGGACGACCTCGACCCATGCGTTCTCAGTGCGTTGTCACTCGGCCATGCCCGGCCGGATCCGCTCTGTTTTGCGGCTCGCTCCTAGCGTGAATCCCAGCGCGAAGTCAGCGAACTTGCCAAACGGCGCTCGCAGCAGGCTGGGCAGGTTCCAGCGGCCCTGGACGAAGACGCCTTTTGCGTGGCTCATCGCGCGAAAGCCTTCAATGCCGTGATAGGCGCCCATGCCGCTTGAACCGACGCCGCCGAAAGGCAGGTCGTCCTGCGCCACGTGCAGCAGCGTATTGTTGATGCCCGTGTTGCCCGAGGTCGTGCGCGCGAGCAGCGTCGCGCATTCGTTGTCCTCGTTGCCGAAGTAATAAAGCGCGAGCGGGCGCGGGCGCGCGTTCACATAGTCGACCACCTCGTCGAGGGTTCGATATGTGCGCACCGGCAAAACAGGGCCGAATATCTCTTCCTGCATGATCGCGCTGTCGTCGCCCGCTCCCACCACGAGCGTCGGTGCAAGCGTATGCGGGCGCACGCGCGCGGATTCCGGCTTCACGCCGACCTCCACCACGCGAGCGCCACGGCTGCGCGCGTCGTCGACCAGTCCGACCAGGCGCTGATAATGACGCTCGCTTACGATCGAGGTGTAATCGCGCCCTGTTGGCCCGTGCGGATAGGTACGCGCCACCATCGTATCGAACTGCTTAATAAATAGCTCGACGTCGTCTTCGTGGACGAACGCATAATCCGGCGCGACGCAGGTCTGCCCGCCGTTCGCCAGCTTGCCGAAGACAATGCTGCCCAGGCTCCGCTCGTTGACGTGTCCGCGCGCAACGACAACCGGGCTCTTGCCGCCCAGTTCGAGCGTCACCGGCACCAGGTTCTCGCTCGCCGCTTTCATGACCTTGCGGCCCACCTGCGTGCTGCCCGTGAACAGCAAATGGTCGAACGGCAGCCCGCTAAACGCAGCGCCGACTTCCGGGCCGCCACATACGACGGCGACTTCGTCGGCGGGAAACGTGTCCGCGAGCATGCGCCGGATCACCTCGCTCGTACGCGGCGTCAATTCGGAAGGCTTGAGCATCGCCCGGTTGCCCGCGGCAAGCGCAGTGGCCAGCGGAATGATCAGCAGCGAAAACGGGTAATTCCAGGGCGCCATCACGCCAATCACGCCCTTCGGCTGATACTCGACCCAGGCGCGCCCGGCGCGATAGAACGCGCCCACGTGCCGCCGCTCGCGCTTCATGAAGCGCCGCAAATTGCGGGACAGATAGTCGATCGACTGGATCACCCCCACGAATTCCATGATGTCTGTTTCGTGGTGCGAACGATGGCCGAAATCGGCGCTGATCGCCTCTTTCACCTCGCTGCGATACGCGAGCACGGCCGCGCGCAGGCGGGCGAGGCTTGCCTTGCGTTGCGCAAGATCCGGCGCGCCGTTCCTGAGATACGCGTTGCGCTGGCGCCCCAGCAGATCGGCTGCATCGAGGCCATGAATGGGTTCGGCAGAAATGTTCATCGTGCACCTCACGAGAGACGGAAATGGCGGAATGTAGACACCGTCAACTTAACGATCCGGATAGTAGGAGTAGAATGTGTCTCCTGTCAACATTTGCATGAAACCCGCATGAATCGTGTGCCATCAGACGAATCGGCCGATCTCAAGCCCTATCACCACGGAGATTTGCGGCGCACGATCGTCGAAACCGCCCTGGAAATGCTGCATGAGCAAAAAGGCTGGCAGTTCACGTTGCGGGAGATCGCGCGGCGCGCAGAGGTCAGTCATTCCGCGCCCTACCGGCACTTCGCGGACAAGACCGCGCTGCTTCACGAACTCGCGCTGATCGGCTTCGATCGTCTGCGCGACGAACTGGTTGCGGCGCTCGATGCGGCGACGGATGCCCCCGCGCTTCTGCTTGCGCTGGCGTACGCGCATCTGCGCTTCGGCACGCAGAATCCGGAGCTTTATCGGCTGATGTTCAACACCGACGCGGGCGAGCCTTCCGATATCCACCTCGATCCGCGCACGCAGGCGCCCTTCCTGCTGGTGATCGACGTGCTGGAACACGGTCAGCGCGAAGGCACGATACGCGAGCGCTCGGCGCTGGGCCAGGCGACGGCGTGCTGGGCGCATCTGCATGGCCTGACGATGCTCGCGATCGATGGGCGGCTGGTGCCGGAGAAAGTCGGCGATCACGCCATCGAAGATGCGCTCGCCACGCTGCTCGACGGCCTGCTGCCCGGCAACGCCAGCGCCTGAAGGAACAGAGAGGAACTGAGCGGAAAAGTGCTTGACCTTCAGCTTCACTTGAACGTTATGGTTACGACTGCCGGCATCCTGTTGACAAGCCATGCCGGCAGCACATCAAGGGAAGCGATCCACCATGACCCACCGCGTACTGCATGTCGTCACCAACGTCGCCCACTACGACGACCCGAACGAACCCACCGGCCTGTGGCTCTCCGAGCTCACGCACGCGTGGCACGTCTTCGGGCAGGCCGGATTCGAGCAGCGCATCGTCAGCCCGCAAGGCGGCGTTTCTCCGCTGGAGCCGCGCTCGCTGAAGTGGCCGCTCGCCGACGCATCGGTCAAGGCATGGCTGAACGATAAGGATAGCCAGGCACTTCTGGCAACGACTGCGCGCCCCGACCAGATCGTTCCCGCCGATTTCGACGCGATCTATTTCACGGGCGGCCACGCGGTCATGTGGGACTTCCCGGACAACACCGCCCTGCAGCGCATCACGCGCGATATCTACGAGAGCGGCGGGATCGTATCGTCCGTTTGCCACGGTTATTGCGGGCTGCTCAATACGAGGCTTTCGGACGGCTCGCTGCTGGTCGCGCAGCGCCGCGTAACGGGTTACTCGTGGACGGAAGAAGTGCTGGCAGGCGTCGCGAAAAAAGTCCCGTACAACGCCGAAGAAGAGATGAAGCAGCGCGGCGCGCGCTACGAAAAAGCCCTGCTGCCGTTTGTCTCGAACGTCGTCACCGACGGCCGCCTGGTGACCGGGCAAAACCCGCAGTCGGCAAAGGCGACGGCCACGCAGGTCGCCGCGCTGGTTTCCCAGCAACGCCGCCGCTAGCCCTAGCCGCGCTTGAGCGTACGACGCTTCGCCTTGCGCAGCGTCGTGACGTCGGCGGCCACAAGCGTCGGCGCTTTGACCTGCCCGGCCCGGATGCGCGACAGCACGCGCTTCGCATTGTCGTTGCAATCCATGTCGTCGGGCTTTGCGTCGATTTCCGCCAGCAGCGCGACGAGATGCGCCTTGCTTTGCGCGAGCCGCATCTCCATCGCCTCGATGTCCTGCACCTTCGCCCGCAGCGTTTCGATCAAGGTGCCGTGCTGCCACTTCTCCATATCGAGCGGCAGCAGCATGCGGATTTCGTCGAGACTGAAGCCGGCCTGCTGCGCCGCCGTAATCAGTTCGAGCACGAGCACGGCTTCCGCCGAATAGCTGCGGTAACCGTTTGGCTCGCGACTGGCTTTCAGCAAGCCAATGTCTTCGTAGAAGCGAATGCGCGAAGCGGCCAGTCCCGTGCGCAACGCCAGTTCCCCAATTTTCATGTTCCCGTTACTCCCAGGCTCGGCCCCAATCGCGCCAGACACGATGATGGCACATTGACGCGTCAAAGCGGAGTGGGCAGATTCAGCACCACTTGCGCATCTTTCACCACATCCAGACGCACGATCGTCTTCACCCCCAGCCCGTCGAGCAACTGGGTGAGCGCGCCGCCATGGCGCTGCAGCTTGACGTCGCGCGGGAACAGACGCTGTGCGAACGAAAGCGTATTGGTCTGCACCGTCGCCTGGTGCCATTTACCATCGACCATATTGATCATCGTGTTCGTGCCCATATGCGATTGCGGCGCGACTTCGCGCAAGCGCGGCAGCGGCGCGCTCAAGGCCAGGTCAAGCGCGCCGTCGGGTCGTGCGATCTGGGCGCGGACATCGGGGCCGATGTTCACGTCGATGGCCGCGCGCCACTTGGGCAACTGATAGCCGTACACGCCACGCACACGCGCGATTTCCGTGCTGACGGGCAGCGCCAGCACATGGGCGAAGAAATGCCGCCGCCGCATCGCATTGCGCAGTTCCAGCGCATGCGAACCCCGCGCGCCGGGTCGACGGATCACCACGGCGACCGAGACTTCGTCATAGGGATCGTTGTCGCAGACCGCATACGAAAAGAAAGTCAGCGCCACCAGCCCATAGCCTGGAAACGCACGCAGCGGTTCGAGCGGTATTGGCAACATCGCACGCAGTCGCGACAAGGGCGCGAGAAACAGCAACTGAACCTGGCTGGTTCGATAGTAAAAATTCGGCGCCCAGGTCGGGCCGATTCGCGACGCCACCATCTGCTTCGGAATCCTGCGGAAAAAGTCGATATTGCCTGCCGCCGGGTCGCGCGCCACTTCGTCCAGATCCGGATTCATCCGGAATCGGTCGTAATAACCGCCTGCGGGAACTTCAACCTTGTGCGGCCCAAATTCGACCTGCGTAAACAGCCTGTCCATACTCGCCGACCTCTATCGATAGGTGAACCGGCAAGCCGTGCCGGCATACAGTTCCGGCGCTCACTTTAAGGTTGAAGTCAACTTGAAGGTCAAGCGTCGAATGCCGCAAAAAAGCGGTTGACATTCAAGTTACCTTTAACCTTAAAGTCGGAACACGATGAAACGAGGTGAACTCATGAACGTGTTCGACAAGTTAGCGTTACCCAACGGTTCGACCATCCCGAACCGCATTGCCAAAGCCGCCATGGAAGAGAACATGGCCGACGCCCATCACGCGCCCTCCGCGCAATTGATGCGTCTCTATCAATCGTGGGCGGAAGGCGGCGCCGGCCTGCTCATCACCGGCAACGTGATGGTCGACAGCCGCGCCATGACGGGCCCGGGCGGCGTGGTGCTGGAAAACGACCGGCACCTGGATGCATTCAGGAAGTGGGCGCGGACTGGCCGCGCGAAAGGCGCGCAGTTCTGGCTGCAAATCAATCATCCGGGCCGCCAGATGCGCGCCAACCTGGGCCAGCCGACGTGGGCGCCTTCGGCGATTGCGCTGTCGCTCGGCAAGATGTCGAAGCACTTCAACACGCCCCAGGCGATGACAACCGAGGTCATCGAAGACGTGATCCAGCGCTTTGCCCGCACGGCGCGCCTGGGCGAAAAAGCGGGCTTCACCGGCGTCGAGATTCACGCGGCGCACGGCTATCTGCTCAGCCAGTTTCTTTCGCCGCTCACCAACCAGCGCACGGATCAATGGGGCGGCTCGCTGGAGAACCGCGCGCGTCTGCTGCTGGAGATCGTGAAAGCGGTGCGCGCCGTGGTGTCTCCCAGGTTTGCGGTTGCCGTGAAGCTGAATTCCGCCGATTTCCAGCGCGGCGGTTTCAGCGCGGACGACGCCCGGCAAGTCGTGACGCTGCTCAACGACCTGCCCGTCGACCTGGTCGAGTTGTCGGGCGGCAGCTATGAAGCGCCGGCGATGCAAGGCGAGGCGCGCGACGGCCGCACGCTCGCGCGCGAAGCGTACTTTGCCGAATTCGCCCGCGATATCCGCACGATTGCCGCGATGCCCGTGATGGTCACCGGCGGCATTCGCCGCCAGGCCATCGCCGATCAGGTCATCGCGAGCGGCGTGGACATGGTGGGGATCGGCACGGCGCTCGCGATCGACCCGAACCTGCCGCGCGACTGGCGCGCAGGCAAGGACAACGCCCCGGCGCTGTCGCCCATCACCTGGAAGAACAAGCCGCTGGCGTCGCTCGCCAACATGGCCGCCGTGAAATTCCAGTTTCGCAGGTTGAGCCTTGGAAAGCGGCCTGATCCACGGGTGTCGCCGTTGCGTGCGCTGATCCTGCAGCAGTTGGGCGAGGTAGCGCGCACGCGCGAATACCGGCGCTGGATGGCGCAACAGACGATGTCGGCGCGCTAGCCGCCGCAGGACAGACAGCGCGTTTTTGAGCAGGGTTGACAGCAACGGGTTTTCGGGCGCAGATTCCAGCATCCTCGATGCGATGCGACGCTCATGACCCTTCAGCAGCTCCATTACTTTCTCGCCGCCATCGAACACGGCACTCTGTCCAAAGCCGCCGAGCAGTTGAAAGTCGCCCAGCCCAGCCTGTCCGACCAGATCATCCGTCTTGAAGAGTCGGTCGGCACCGCACTCTTCATCCGCACCAACCGCAAGCTGATGCTGACCGAGGCGGGCCGCCGCCTGCACCCGTTCGCGCTGGCGGCCACGACCGCCTCGCGCCAGGGCTACGAGGCCGTGAAGTCCGTGCGCGAACTGAAGGGCGGCGTGGCGAGCTTCGGCACCTTCGGCGCCGCGCATCACTATTTCCTGGCCGACCTGATCGAAGAATTCCGCACCCGTTATCCGGACGTTAAGCTCAAGATCGTCGGCAACAATTCGTCGGAGATCGCCGATGCGGTGAGCCAGGGCGAACTGGAAGCGGGCCTCGTCATGATTCCGCTCAACGAGCGCAACCTCACCTATAGCGAGCCGGTGTGGTCGGCGCGGGTCGGCTATATCAGCGCCGATCCAGCGCGCCTGAAAGGCCCCAAGACCATCGAGGATCTCGCCCGCGCGCCGCTGATCCTCACCGAGGCACGCTGGAATACCTCCGACCCGATCCGCCTGAACCTGCGCGCCCGCGCCCAGAAAGCCGGCGTGATCCTCAACCCCGTCATCGAGGTCGATCACCAGTCGACCGGGTTTGAACTCGCCGCGCGCGGTCTCGGCGACCTGATCGCCACGCAGCCCATCCTGCATCAACTCGGCTACCAGGATCGGCTGGGCTGGACGCCCATTGACCCGCCGCTGTTCGAAGTGTTCGCCTTCATTCACCGCTACGACACGCCGCTGTCCGCCGGCACCCGCGTACTGATCCAGATGATGCGCGAGCACCTTGCCCGCGTGCAGGGTCTTTATGCCCATCTAGACCTGCCGTCCGAGCATGCCCCCGCCGCACGCGAGACACCCGCGCGCCGCAACCGGGGAAACCACTAAGGCGTTTTCGCGCCGCCTCCCGGCGCGGCTCTTCTGCGTTTTCCTTCGCTTTCCTTCGCTGCCGATGGCGCGTCAGCCGCGCCCCGTCGGCCTGCGCGTCGCCTCGCACGCGCAGACGCCCGCTGCCTCCATCCGTGTCGCATAGCCATGTCCTATGGGAAGCATTGGCAAAGGGATTCTTCACGCGCGTTTTTGGCCTCCGGATACTCCACTCCACTCGATCCACGTTTCTTGTCCACCACGGAGTATCCGCATGAGCACTGTCACCGCCAACCGCCAGAAAATTTCCTCGGGCGGCGCCTATGAAAACGTCTTCGGCTATTCGCGCGCCGTTCGCGTCGGCGCGCATCTGCATATTTCCGGCACCTGCGCCCCGGCCGCGCACGAACGCAGCGACGCCTATACGCAAACGCGCGCGATTCTCGAAGTCATCGAAAAGGTGCTCGGCGAAGCGGGCATGAACCTGCACGATGTCGTGCGCACCGTCGTGTTCGTGCGCGATATCCACGATGCCGACGGCGTTGCCCGCGCGCACCTCGAAACCTTCGGCGAGATCCGCCCGGCCAGCACGCTGGTGCAGGTGGATTCGATGCTGCGCCCGTGGCAGAAAGTCGAAATCGAAACCTACGCAATCGCCGATTAACGCGCATTAGACATGGCCTCCGGCGCGCTGCGCACAAGGAGGCCCGCAGCAGGATCCACGGGCGCTTCAATCATCACAATAATTCGCATACCGAACGATAACAAGCGGACATCGACGCTTCCCACGCATTCGCATGCTTTCTTTGTTTGGAGAACAGGGTGAACAGCCACAAAAAACTCATTTTCGCCGCCATGGCGGCCGCGCTCTCGGGGACAGTCCACGCGCAGGCCTCGTCGGTTTCCCTATACGGGGTGATCGATACCGGGATCGACTTCACCAACAACAGCGGCGGCAAGCAGCTCTGGCACATGCAGGACGGTACCTATGACGGCCTGTACGGCAGCCGCTGGGGCCTGAAAGGCGAAGAAAATCTGGGCGGCGGACTGAAGGCGATTTTCAAGCTCGAAAACGGCTTCAACGTGGTGAACGGCACGCTTGCGCAAGGCAGCCGGATGTTTGGCCGCCAGGCATGGGTGGGCCTTGAGGACGAACGTTTCGGCACGCTCACGCTGGGCCGTCAATACGATTCGATCGTCGATTACGTGCAGCCCTTGACGCTGACGGGCAACTGGGGCGGCCTGGCGTTTCACGCGGGCGATATCGACAACACGGCCAATTCGTTTCGCGTCAACAACGCGATCAAGTATGCGAGCCCGAAGATCGCGGGCGTGACCTTCGGCGGCATGGTTGCGCTGAGCAATTCCAGCGCGGACGGCACCAGCAAGATCGGCATGTGGAGCGCGGGCGCGGCCTATTCGATCGGCAATTTCAATCTCGGCGCGGCGTATTTCTATGCGAAGCAACCGGCGACGCTCTTCACCGACGGCGACTTCACCGGCAACACCACGGGCGCAGCCGTGGGCGCGAGCGGCGCGTTCAGCTACGTGGGCAATCCGTCGAACGAGCAGATCATCGGCGCGGGCGCAACCTGGTTGATCGGCGCGGCCACGCTGGGTTTCAACTACACCAACACGCGCTTCGACGATGCGAACGGCACGACCGCGCAAGTGCGCTTCGACGATTACGAGGCATGGGGCTCGTATGCCATCACGCAGGCGGCAACCGTCGCCGCCGGTTATTCGTTCACCGATGGCGACATCGGCTATTCGTCGGCGCGGCCGAAATACCATCAGATCAATCTCGCCGCCGACTACAAGCTCAGCAAGCGCACCGAAGTCTATCTGTCCGCCGCATACCAGATCGCGGCGGGCGCCTCGCAACCGGCCGCGATTTTCGACGGCGTGGTCGGCAATGCGTCGTCATCGCAGCACCAGCTCGGCCTGCGCGTCGGCATCGCGCACAAGTTCTGATTCCATCCACCTGCTTTCGATGGCGCGGCCGCACCGCGCCCCACTCTCTTCGGGAGTCGTCATGAGCCTTTCCTTCAGCATTCGCCGTTGCGTACTCGTTCTCGCAGCCAGCGCCGGTATCGGCGCGCTGTTCATCGGCCCGGCCGCCCACGCGGCGGGCGACGCGCCCTGGCAAAAAGTGCGCGCCGACGGCGTCCTGCGCTGCGGCGCGGCGGCCTCGCCGCCCTATGTGATCCGCGACCCGCAGACGCAAAGCTACGAGGGCGCGTTCGCCGATCTGTGCCGCGGCTTCGCCGAACGCCTGAAAGTGAAGGCCGTGTTCGTCGATGCGACCTGGCCCAACCTCATCGCCGGTCTGCAATCGGACAAATGGGACATGGCGCTCTCGCTGAGCGACACGCCCGAGCGCGAAAAGGCCGTGAGTTTCTCCGCGCCCGTGTTCGATTCGAGCGTGACCTTCGCCTATGACAAGCGCAATCCGAAGCTTGCCAGCGCGCCGCATTCGATGGCCGACCTCAACCGCGCCGATCTCACGCTGTCCGTGATGGCCGGTTCCGTCGCCGACAAGGCCATCAGCGACGTGCTGACCAAGCCGCACATCATGCGCCTGCCGGACGCCGACGCCGCGCGTCTCGCGCTGCTCTCGAAACGCGCCGACGTCCTGGCCGACGATATCGCCACCAATATGCTCGTGACGGCGGCGCATCCCGAATCGCTCGTCGCCTTCAAGCCCGAACCCGCGCTCGCGCCGCTGCCCGCGAATTTCGGCGTGAGCAAGGCGCTGCCCGCAGCCGATCTCGCCTATCTGAACAGCTATATCGACGAGCAGAAAAAGGCCGGCGCAATCGACCGCATGATGGCGCAGGCCGTCAAGAAGACGCTGCAAGCCGCGAAGTGAAGCCCGCCTGCGCCGCCGATAAATGCTGAATGCTGAACGTCGCGGCGCAGCGGCGGTCATGCGCCCCTCGCTTGCCCCAAGTTGCACCCTATGCTGCCCGCTGGAGACTCACTCATGAATGCCCACACGTCCATCGCCACGCGGCCGCCCGACCTCGACGCGCCGCCGCTCGCGCCCGCCCCTTTCGTCGAGCTGCGCGACGTCTACAAGTCCTATGGCGAGCATCTCGTCGTGATGAACGGTCTGTCGCTCGACATGCAGGCCGACGAGCGGCTCGTCATCATCGGCCCGAGCGGCAGCGGCAAGAGTTCGCTGCTGCGCTGCATGATGGGACTCGAAGGCATCCAGGGCGGCGAAATCCGCTTCCAGGGCCGCCCCTATATGCGCGCCTCGAAAAGCCCCGCGCAACCAGCGCTAGACCGCGCGCTGCAACGCCAGGTCGGCATGGTGTTCCAGCACTACACGCTGTTTCCGCACCTTTCGGTGCTCGGCAATCTCGTGCTCGCGCCGATGAAAAGCGGCGGCATGTCGCGCCGCGACGCCACCGAACGCGCGCGCGCCTATCTCGCGCGGCTGGGCCTGGAAAGCAAGCTGCACGCGTACCCGAGCCAGTTGTCGGGCGGGCAGAAGCAGCGTGTCGCCATCGCGCGTGCGCTCATGCTCGAACCGCGCCTGATGCTGTTCGACGAAGTGACCTCGGCGCTCGATCCCGAGATGGTGGTCGAAGTCCAGAACGTCATGCTGCAACTCGCCGATCAAAAAATGGCAATGATCGTCGTCACGCACGACATGCATTTCGCGCGCGACATCGCTACGCGCGCGATCTTCTGTGCCAACGGTTCGATCGTCGAGCAAGGGCCGCCTGCGCAGTTGTTCCGCCACCCGCGCGAGGCCCGCACGCGCGAGTTTCTCGACAAAGTGCTGCATCCCGGCTGAGGTCAAACGCATGCACTATCAATTCGACTTTTCCTTTCTCTCCGGCCACTTTGGTGCGCTGCTCGGCGGTCTTGGCATCACGCTCGAACTGACGCTGATCGCGAACCTGATCGGCGTGACGCTGGGCTTCGCGCTGTGCCTGCTCTCGATGAGCCGCCATGCGGTGCTGCGCCTGCCCGCGCGCGCCTATATCGAGTTCTTTCGCTGCACGCCCGCGCTCTTGCAGATCGCCTGGTTCTTCTACTGCGTGCCGATGATGTTCGACGTTTTCATCGGGCCGGTTGCGCTCGGCATTCTCGCGCTGGGCCTCAACCTCACGGCGTTCAATGCGGAGGCGTATCGAGCAGGCGTGCAGGCGGTGCCGCGCGAACATCTGGACGCCTGCGTCGCGCTCGGCCTGAAGCCGTGGCAGCGCACGCTCTATGTCGTGCTGCCCCAGGCGCTGCGCAGCGCGACGCCGATCCTCATGACCAATGGCATCGGCGCGTTGCAGCAGAGCGCGCTGGTGGCGGTCGTCGCGGTGGGCGACCTCATGTATGTCGGCAACCAGATCGCCACGGATACGTTCCGGCCGCTGGAAACCTATACGCTGATCGCCGGCGTCTATTTCGCGCTGTCCGTGCCAGCGGCGGCGCTCATCCGTCTCGTCGAGCGTCGCCAGGACCTCGCGATGCAGCGCTGAAGGAGCCGCCATGCCCGTTCATTTCGCCATCGTGCTGCCGTACTGGCACGTCCTGCTTCAAGGTCTCGCGACAACCGTTATGTTCACGCTGGGCTGCGCGCTCGCGGGCAGCCTCGGCGGCTTCGTGCTGAGCCTGCTGCGGCTCTCGCCCAATCGCTGGGTCAACGGCGCGGCCTCGCTATACGTCGAGCTCTTTCGTGGCACGCCGTTGCTGATCCAGTTGTTCTGGATTTTCTTCTGCCTGCCCGTGGTGCTCGGACTGGCGATTGCGCCTGCGGTGTCGGTGCTGGTGTCCCTCACGCTCTACATGATCGCTGTCACCAGCGAGACGTTTCGCGGCGCACTCAAGTCGATTGCCAGCGAGCAGCACGACGCCTGCATCGCGCTCGGCCTCACGCCCGCCGCGAAGATCCTCCACGTGATCTTTCCGCAGGCATTGTTGCGCGCGCTACCACCGCTGCTCTCGAACGTCGTCAGCCTGTTCAAGGAGAGCGCGCTGATATCGTCGGTCGGCATCGCCGATCTGATGCTCGTCGGCCAGAATATCTCCACCAATACGGCGCGGCCGGTGGAGTTCCTCACGACGGTCGGGGTCATCTATTTCCTGGTGGCGTTCCCGCTCACGCGCCTGGTCGGCATCGTGGAGACACGCTTGCTGCGCCGCTACGGAAGCTGATTCAGGTTCCTTTAATCCTTTAGCCCTTGCCGAACGGCCTCGCTTGCGAGGCCGTTTGCGTTTTGTCCCGCGCGTCAGGTCAGGGTAAATCCTGACCGCGTGTGTCCCCGGCACCGCATCGTGCGCCTGCTGCCAGCGCCAACGGCGCACGCCCTCTGCCATAGGACATGGCTATGCCACGCACCAGCGCTGGCATTCTTCACGCGAGTTTTTTGCTTTCCGATACTGGCTTCACCAGATGCGATTCGTCCTCGGGGCAGCGGCCCCGGAGCCAGCACACAAGGAGGTGAACCATGACGAAACAAGCACGCTATTGCGTGATCGGTGCCGGCGCTGCCGGCCTTGCCGCCCTCAAGACCCTGAGCGACGCGGGTATCGCGGTCGACTGCTACGAGAAGAGCGACCGGGTCGGCGGGCACTGGCACCATGACTACGACGCCCTGCACCTGATCACGCCAAAGAGCAGCTCGTTCTTCGACGGCTTTCCGATGCCCGAGTCGTATCCGATGTACCCCAGCCGCGACCAGGTAGCCGCCTATATGGTCAGCTACGCCGATCACTTCGGCCTGATGCCGATGATCCGCTTCAACACGGCAGTCGAGCGCATCGAGCCGCTGGGCGAGCGCGCCACCAACGGCTGGCGCGTCACGCTTGGCGACGGCGCGGTGCGCGACTACGCAGGCGTGCTGGTGGCGAATGGCCACCTCTGGAACCCGAGCATCCCCGCTGTCGGAGAGAGCTACACGGGCCGCTCGATTCATTCGGGCTCCTACCGTAATACCGGCGACATCGAAGGCCGTGTGCTGGTGGTCGGCTTCGGCAATTCCGGTTGCGACCTCGCCGTGGACGCTGCGCAAAGCCGCCTCGACGTCACCATCGCCATGCGCTGCGGCCAGGTGTTCCAGCCCAAGACGTTCTACGGCCTGCCGCGCGCCGAAGTGCCGTTCCTCAATGCGCTGCCGCCGGAAATGCAGAACATGGCGGCGTCCATGCTGATCCACACAGTGCTCGGCACTTACGAGAACTATCCCGGCATGCCCGCGCCGGAAACCTACGACCTCGAAAAGCAGCCGCCCGTCGTCAATTCGCTGCTGCTTTACTGGATCCAGCATGGCCGCATCAAGGTCGCGCCGGGCCTGCGCGCAATCGAAGGCAAGCGCGTGACCTTCACGGACGGCACCGAAAGCGAATACGACACGATTCTCTGGGCCACCGGCTTCAAGACCACGCTGCCGTTCCTCGATGCGTCGCTGCTCGAATGGCGCGACGGCGTGCCGCTGCGCACCGCCGCGATGACGCTGCCGACCGGCCTTGAATCGCTTTACTTCGTCGGCCTCGCTGCGCCGCGCGGTGCGCAATGGCCCGTGTACTGCGCGCAAAGCCAGTTGATCGCGCGCTTCATCGCGCTGCGCGAGCAAGGCGTGACGGATCTCGCCCAGCGGTTTAGCACCGAGCAAAGCCCCGATTCGCGCATCGACATCATCCGTCGCGTGTGGCAGCAGAACCTCGACGACACGCGCCGCTCGCTCGACGCGCTCGCCCAGCAGCACGGCAGCCTCACCTCGCCGGCGCAAGCCGAAGCGCAATTCGCGCTCTAACCTCAAACCGCAGTTCAACCGCACATTCGGACACTCGCATGAACACGCAGAAACTGGAACCGGCAGCACAGAAAAGCGTTCTCGTCACCGGCGCGAACTCGGGCATGGGGCGCGCGACGGCGCTGCGCTTCGCGGCCGAGGGCTGGCACGTCGTCGCGCTCGACGTGAGCGCATCGGCGCATGGCGTCGAGCCGAACATCACGCCCGCCACCGCCGATATTGGCGACGAAGCGGCGCTCGCCCAGGCCGTCGCCCACGCGCTAGAAGGCAAGCCGCGCCTTGCCGCCGTGGTGAACGCGGCCGGTATTTTCCCGACTTCCTCGCTGGAAAGTTTCGACACCGCGCTTTATCGGCGCATCTTCGACGTCAACGTGCTCGGCACGCTGAACGTCGCGCGCGTGGGCGCCAAACACATAGGCGACCACGGCGGCGCGATGCTGTTCTTCGCCTCGGTCGACGCGTTCGCGGTCTCGCGCAACCAGTTGCTGTACAGCGCTTCGAAAGCAGCCGTGGTGTCGATCACGCGCTCGCTCGCCATCGAACTCGCCGAGCAGCACATCACCGTCAACGCCATCGCGCCGGGCTGGGTGGACACCGAAGGCACGCGCCGCGGCGGCCGCATCGAAGCCGCGATCCCCGGCATTCCGCTGCACCGCGCGGCATCGGTCGATGAAATCGCCACGTGGGTGTGGAACCTGGCGCACGAACCGTCCTATATCACTGGCGAAACGCTGTGCATCGCGGGCGGCGTCTTCATGCGATAGCACGCCGCCGTGCACGGGCGCGGGCGCGGGCATTTTTGACGCGCTCGCGCCATCGCCTCGAATGAATCATGATGATGTGAGGAGAGCTTAAATGGGTGCGAAAAACCTTTCGTCTAACGAATTATCTGCGTATATGCAGCCTGCCGAAGCACGCCACGCCGACGTGTCCGCGCTGCGGCGCGCCGTCGTCGGCGTGACGTGCGGCAACATGATCGAATGGTTCGATTTCGCGCTGTACTCGTCGCTGGCAACGATCATCGGCAATGTGTTCTTCAAGAACCAGAGCCACGCGACCCAATTGCTCTCGATCTACGCGACCTTTGCCGCGGGGTTTCTGATCCGCCCCATCGGCAGCTTCGTGTTCGGCCCGATCGGCGACCGCTACGGGCGGCGCACCGCGCTCACGCTCAGCATCGCGCTGATGTCGATCGCCACCTTTTGCATCGCCGTGCTGCCCGGCTACGATTCGATCGGCGCGGCCGCGCCCGTCCTGCTGCTCGTCATCCGCCTGCTGCAAGGCCTGTCGACCGGCGGCGAATACGGCGGCTCCTGCACCTTCATCGCCGAACACGCGCCCGACCGCAAGCGCTCGTTTCTCACCAGCTGGCTCGAATTCGGCAATATCTCCGGCTTCCTGCTGGGCGGCGCGGTGGTGAATGCGCTGATGTTCTCGCTCGGCGAAACGACCATGGCCGCGTGGGGCTGGCGCATTCCGTTCGTGATCGCAGGTTTGACCGGACTGGTCGCACTGTACCTGCGCCTGAACGTGGACGAATCGCCGGTCTTCAAGCAGATGCAGCAGAACGAGGCGCAACAGAAGCATCTGGCCCACACGCAGCGTTTCGTCGACCTGCTGCTTGCGGAATGGCCGCAACTGCTCAAATGCGCGGGCTTGACCGCCGTGTTCAATATCACCTATTACGTGGCGCTCGGTTACGTGCCCGGCTATCTGGCCGATGTGGCAGGTCATCCGGTGGAGTTCGGCAATCTGCTGGCCATGATCGCCACGCTCGTGATGCTCGCGCTGATTCCGCTGTCGGGGCGCCTCGCGGATCGCATCGGCGGCACGAAGATGATCATGCTCGGCTGCCTGGTCATCATCGTCGGCGCGGTGCCGGCGTTCAGCCTGTTGCGCAGCCAGAGCGTGGCCGTGGTCTTTGCGGCGCTGATGCTGCTGGTGTTCGCCCAGGTGCTGTTCGAAGGTTCGATGCCCGCTACGCTTGTCTCGCTGTTTCGCGCGCCGGTTCGCTATAGCGGCCTGGCGATCAGCTACAACGTGTCCGTGTCGCTGCTCGGCGGCACTGCGCCGCTCATCAATACATGGCTGATCCATCGCACCGGCAATCCCGTGATTCCCGCCTGGTACCTGATTGGCGGCGCGTTGCTGGGGCTTGTTGCGCTGCGCTTCGTGAAGGACATGACGGGCAAGCCGCTTCCCATGTGAAAGTCGATCCACGTTCAAGCCCATTGAATATTCAAGAGGATCACTAATCATGAGAATCTGCTGGATCCAGCCCACCACGAAACTTGCCGATCTCGCGCCGGTCTGGGCCACGCTGGAAGCGGAAATGCCGCCGCTGCTCGCCCCCGGCAATGTGGTCGAGTTCCGCTATACGCGGCAGAGCACGAATTTCACGCGCTCGTCCTATGCCGAACATCTGAACTCGGTCGCCATGATGGACGAGGCCATCGGCGCGGCGCGCGACGGCTACGACGGCGTGTATTTCGGCTGCTGAAACGATCCGCTTTGGGAAACGCGCGAGGTGCTCGACATTCCCGTTGCGTCGGTCGGCGAGCAGGCGATGCTGGCCGCACTCGCGATGGGGCAGCGTTTCGCCGTGGTCACCGTGGCGGAGAAAACCGCGGCGGCCATCGAGCGGGACATTGCGCTCTATGGCCTGCGCGAGCGCGCCATCGTGCGGCCCGCCCGCGCGATCTCGCCGGAGTCGGATGCTTCCTTGCTGCTGGGCGCGGTGCGCGATCCATGGGAAGCGTTCATTCCGCGTTTCGAGGCGGCGGCGCGCACCTGCATCGCGGACGGCGCCGACGTCATCCTGGTCGGTTGCGCCTGGTACGGCCCGTTGCTGCGGCGCGCGGGCTATGCGCATGTTTCAGGCACGGGCATCCCGGTGGTCGATTCGACCACGGTCGCCCTGAAGTACCTGGAAGCGATGATCGAAGTCGCGAAGGTGACGTCGCTCGTCAAGTCGCAGGGCGCGTTGTTCCGTACGCCGCCTCGCGAAAAGATCGCGCAGGCCCGCGCGGCAATCGGGCCGATGCGGTAACCGGCAAACCTTCGTTATTAAGCCACCGCCGGGATTCAACCAATACGCTGCACCGCCGAAAGGCGCTGCGGCGTTCCGCGCTATGATGGTGAGCCTCGCCGCTCAGAACAATATGTCGAAGCGACCTGCAAGCCGCCGCGTGTCAGCCAATTGCAGGGAAAGGCAGACGAGTGGGAATCCAGTTCTTGTTCCAGTCACGAAAGCGATGAAACAACGTACATGGCCCAGATCCGCTACCGCCTGTTCACTCCTGGCAACCGCGCCGCTTGCAGGTTGCGCCGCGCACGGCGCGCCGTCCTTTGCGCTATTCGGCGCGTACTTCCCCTTCTGGCTGACCAGCGCGATCGCGGGCGTCGTGGGCGCGCTCATCGCCCATCGCGTCTTCGTCAAGACCGGCTGGGCCCGCGAAGTGCCTTACCAGTTGTCCGTGTGCACGGCGCTGGGCGTGATCGTCGGCGTGACCGTCTGGCTGCTGGGAACGGGAGCGCTCTGAGATGAAAATGGCTGGCGCGCCCTCCTCACCCGCCTGGAAAGGCCGCGCGATTGCGGCCGTGATCGTCGTGCTGGGCGCGGCGGCGCTCTGGTATGCGTACGACCGCTCGACGCGTTATCCCTCGACCGACGATGCGAGCATCGACGCCGATGTCGTGCACGTCGCCTCGCCGGTGGGCGGGCGCATCGTGCGCGTGCCGGTCGAAGAGAACGCGCACGTCGCGAAGGGCGACGTGCTGTTCGAGATCGATCCCGTGCCGTACCGGCTGGCCGTCCAGCAGGCGCAAGCCGAAGTCGAAGTGGCGCGCGCGGCGCTGGCCACGCGCAGGAGGTCAGTGATCGGCGAGACCTCGAACGCCACGCTCGCCGCCGACCAGACGCGCCGCGCGACCCACAATTACGATCTCGCGGCGCGCAGCGTCGAGCGCCTGCGCCCGCTTGCAGCCCAGGGTTATGTATCGGCGCAGCAGTTCGACCAGGCGGTCGTTGCGCAGCGCGACGCGAGCGTGTCGCTGGAACAGGCCAGGGTGCAGCAGAAGTCCTCGGCGCAGACCATCGGCGACGACGCCGACGCCATCGCGTCCCTGCATGCGCGCGAAGCAGCGCTGGCGCGCGCCCAGCATGCGCTCGACGATACGGTCGTGCGTGCGCCGTTCGACGGCTACGTGACGGGCCTGTCGATTCTCGCGGGCGAAACCGTCGCACCGAACCAATCGATTTTCACGCTGATCCACGCGGGCGAATGGTTCGCCGTGGCGAACTTTCGCGAGACAGCGCTGGGCGCAATCGACATAGGCGACTGCGCGACCGTGTATTCGATGATCGACCGCAAGCAGGCGATGAGCGGCAAGGTCATCGGCATCGGCGCGGGCATTGCCGACACCGATCGCATCAATATTCCGCACAGCCTGCCTTACGTGCAGCAGTCGGTGAACTGGGTGCGGGTCTCGCAGCGCTTCCCGGTGCGCGTGCGGATCGAAACGCCGCCCGCGAAGCTGGTGCGCATCGGCGCGAGCGCGATCGTCGAGGTTCGCCATGGCCAGTCCTGCCGCTGAGATCCGTGCCGATCTACGCAGCGAAGTCGCGGGCGACGTCAACGCGCCGCGGCCGCGCGAAATCCTGCGCCTGCTCGCGCCGTTTCCAGGCCGCGCGTCGATCGTCACGCGCATCGCGCTGATCTGTGCGCTCACGGTACTCGTCGCCAGCGCTTACGGCACGCCCGAAGCCGCGACGTCGGCGTATATCGTGTTCTTTCTGAACCGGCCGGATCGCGTCACCAGCATCGTCATGTCCAGCGCGCTGTTTCTGCTCGTCACGGCGATCATCGGCATTGTGATGGTGTTCGCGATCTTCTCCATCGACGTGCCCGCGCTGCGCGTCGGCTGCATGGCGCTGCTTTCGTTCGGATTGCTATTCGTTACGTCGGCGAGCAAATTGCGGCCAGTTGGCGCGATTGTGGCGATGATCGTCGGGTTCGGGCTGGACGAGCTGGGGCTCGCACCAGTCGGCGAAGCGGCCACGCGCGGGCTGCTCTATGCGTGGCTGTTCGTGGCGATTCCGATTGGCCTGGCAATCGTCGTGAACCTGCTGATCGGGCCGTCGCCGCGGCGACTGGCTTCGGCGAAACTCGCGGGCCGCTTGAAACTTGCCGCCGTCTGTTTGACGGACGCTGCAAGCGCAGCTCAACGCGCTGCCTTCGAAGCCGCTTTGCGCGAAGGCGATCATCAGATCATGACGTGGCTGAAGATGGCGACGCTCGAAGGCACGTTGAAGCCTGTTGATGCCGCGGCGTTGCGCCAGGCGGCTAATTCAACGACCGCGATCCTCGTCGCGACGGATCTCGCCGCGAACGAGCCCGGCGCGCGTTTGCCGCACGACGTTGCAGCGCCATTCGCCGACACCTTGATGCAGATGGCCGCGATGCTCGACGCGGGCGGCTATCCCGTGGACGTGGCCGCGCCCGCCGTCGATGCCCAAACGCTCGCGCCGCTTGCCGCTGTCGTCGTCGCCGATCTACGCGCGGCGCTTGAATATTTCGCGCTAGCGCCTGAAACACCGCCGCCTGCAAACGACACCCCCGCTCCGCACAAAGGCTTCTTCGACGCCGACGCCTTCACCAATCCCGACCACGTCCGCTACGCGCTCAAGACCACGGCGGCGGCGATGTTCTGCTACCTGCTCTATCAGCAGCTCGACTGGCAGGGCATTCATACGTGCTTCATCACGTGCTACATGGTGTCGCTCGGCACGACCGCCGAAACCGTCGAAAAACTCACGCTGCGCATCGCGGGCTGCCTGATCGGCGCGCTGCTGGGCACGGCGGCAATCGTGTTCGTAACGCCGGCGCTGACGTCGGCCGGGCAGCTGATGGCGCTTGTTTTCGTGGGCGCGTGGCTGGCCGGTTGGGTCGCGATGGGTTCGCCGCGCATCGCCTATGCGGGCATGCAGATCGCCTTCGCGTTTTTCCTGTGCGTGATCCAGGGCGCGGCGCCCGCGTTCGACCTGACGCTCGCGCGCGACCGTGCAATCGGCATCCTGATCGGCAATATGGTGGTCTATCTGGTGTTCACGCGCGTGTGGCCGGTGAGCATCGCGGGCAGTATCGATACGGCGCTCGCGAAGCTGGTCGCGCAGTGGACGCGCATCGCCCACGCCAGCGACGCCGCCACGCGCCGCGCGCTTGCCGCCGGAGCTTTGGCGGAGTACGGCGGGTTGCGTCAGAACCTGGGCCTGATCCACTACGAGCCTTCGTGGGTGCGCCCCGCGCCCGCATGGATCGCCAGCCGACGACGCGCGCTTGCCGAACTCAGCGCACTGGAAGCCCCGCTTTTCCTCGCGGCAGGACGCGCGGGCGTGGAAGGCGAAGCGCGCCTCGACGATCTTGCGCGGCAGCTTGCGCCTGCCAGCGAGGCCCAAGCGCGAACCGGGACGCCATCGAACGCAACTTCCACCGATCCCGGCGTGAACGCATTGCTCGACCTCATCGCGCAACGCTACGCGCGCATTCCCGCCATCCACCCGCCAGCCCAGCCTGCCACGCCCAAGGAGACGCCGACCGATGCGCGCCCCTGAACCGACGACGCCGCATTCGCTCCCATTGGCCGCCGTGTTGGCCCTTGCCGTCGCCGTGAGCGGACTCGCCGGATGCGCCACGTCCTCGCTCGATCTCGCGCCGCCCGCCGCCGACCGTCCCTGGCAGCCTCAAACCGATAGCGCGGGCAACCTCGTGCCGGGGCCGTCGCTTCATATCGCGGATACCGATGGCGATGCCAAGCGCGCAGGCTACACCTTGCCGCGCAGCGCAACGCTTTCGCATATCGAACCCGCCGCCGCGCTCGACGCCAACCACGCGTACACCCTGCCCGAACTCATCGATATCGCGGAGTCCGCCAATCCGCTCACGCGCGTCGCCTGGAACGACGCACGCAACGCCGCGCTCGCGGCGGGCATAGCAAAAACCGCGTACCTGCCACAGCTCACCGCGACCGCGATGGGCGGCTACCAGGCGTCCAGCGGCTCGACCACGACCCTGCTTGGCAACACGTCCACGAGTTCGGAGATTCACGGCACGGTGTCGGTGCTCTCGCTGCAATGGCTGCTGTTCGATTTCGGCGGGCGGCGCGCACGCGTCGATGCCGCGAACCAGATATCGCTCGCCGCGAACATCGCGTTCACCGCCGTCCATCAGCAGGTGATTCACGACGTCAGCGTCGCGTACTACACCTACGCCGCCGCAGCGGCGCGCGCGCACACGACGCAGCAGGCGCTCGACAACGCCGATGGCATTCTCGCCGCCGCACGCGCGCGCCTCAAGCAAGGCGTGGGCACCGTGGTCGAACTCGCCCAGGCCACGCAGAACCGCGCCCAGGCCAACCTCGCCAAAGTGCAGGCCGACGGCATGGCGAGCGACAGTTACCTGAACCTGGTATCGGCGCTTGGCATTTCGCCGTTGTCGAAGCCGACCATCGCCGCGTTGCCGCCGCGCACGCTCTCGCCCGCGCTGCATCAGCCGGTCGAGCAGATCGTCGCGGACGCCATCGCGCGCCGCCCCGACGTGCAGAGCGCCTACGCGCTCGAACAGGCCAACCAGGCGAAGATTCGCGCCGCCGAAGCCGCATTCATGCCGAAGGTGTTTCTCTCCGCATCGGCGGCCTATGGCACGGGTACGACCGCAATCACGGCGATCCCGCCCGTCGGCGACCAGGCGGCCACGGTGAACCTGAACGGCAGCCGCCGCAGCGGCAGCATCTTCCTGGGCGTGACGATCCCGCTCTACGACGGCGGCCTGCGCTCCGCCGTGCTGATGCAGGCGCGCAACGACGCGGACAGCGCCGCCGCGAAATCGACCCACACGCGCGACGAAGCCGTGCGCCAGATCGTCTCCGCGCAGAACACGCTCGCCACGAGCCTGGCCGCGAACGGCGCGGCGAAGGCGCTGCTCGACGCCACGCAGACGACTTACGATGCGGCGTTCGCGGCGTACCGGCACGGCGTCGGCTCGATTGCCGATGCGCTGCTTGCGCAGAACCAGTTGCTCGCCGCGCAGAACGCCTATGCGGACAGCTACAGCGCCGCGCTGGCCGCCGCCGCGACGCTGGCGCTGGCGACCGGAGAAATCGGCGCCGCCCCACCGGACGGCAGCGCCGCCTGGCAGGGCGATTGAGTCGCAACGGCCGCTCGCTTACGAGTGCGCGTAGATCGGCTCCAGGCCCACGACGTCGTTCTGCGCATTGTCGGATGCGCCGCGCACCGCGCGCACGCCCGTCGCCGAGCTGCCGTTCGAACCTGCGCCATACGCCGAGTTCGCCGCGTGGTTCTGCGCATCGACACGCGCCTGGGCAGCTTGCAGGTTCTGCGGGTACTGCGTGTAATCGGCCGCCGGGTTGTAGCCCGCCTTTTCCAGTTGCACGAGTTCGGCGCGAACCTGGGCGCGGGTGACCGGCTCGTTCGATTGAGCGAACGACACGGCGGGAACGGCGACGGCAACAGCGACGAGCAGCGTTTGAACGAGTTTCATGGCTTTTCTCCAGCGGATTAAGTAGGGATTCGTCGATCCAGCCGGCTGCTTGCGCTTTCGCTTTCGTTCCTGCTTTCGCGCTGCAGCTGACTGGCTTGGGTGTATTTGAACGCCCAGACGTATCCCGCTTGTGTCCGCTCACTGCCCTTCCTGCAAGCCAGCGTGTCTGTGTACGCGTCAGATACACGGCGATACAAAAATGGCCGCCGCGAGCCCGCGCGCGGGGCGCTGCGACCCCACATTTCAAATTCGTAATCCAGCGGTCAGGCTCCGGCAAAGCCCCGCCCCGCACACTGCGAACCTCCATACCGTCGCGCTTCGGTTGCACGAAAAACGCGCGACTTCACGCTCATACAGGTTCGTCATGTGGATTGTCCGGCTCGCCCTGCGCCGTCCCTATACCTTCGCCGTGCTCGCGATTCTCATTCTGATCGCGGGCCCGCTCGCGATCCTGCGCACGCCGACCGACATCTTTCCTAACATCGACATTCCGGTCGTCAGCATCGTCTGGTCGTACAACGGCTTTTCGGCGCAGGACATGGCGCAGCGCATCACATCGAACTACGAGCGCGCGCTGACCTCGGACGTCGACGATATCGAGCACATCGAGTCGCAGTCGCTCAACGGCGTGTCGGTCATCAAGGTGTTCTTCCATCCGGGCGCGGACATCAACCGCGCCATCGCGCAGGCCGCCAGCAATTCGGCGTCGATCCTGCGCGTGCTGCCGCCCGGCACGCTGCCGCCGAACATCATCACGTACAACGCCTCGACGGTGCCGATCCTGCAACTGGGCCTGTCCAGCGCGACGCTCGCCGAGCAGCAGCTCTACGACCTGGGCAACAGCTTTATCCGCACCCAGCTCGCGACCGTGCAGGGCGCGTCGGTGCCGCTGCCGTTCGGCGGCAAGGTGCGCCAGATCGTCGTCGATATCGACCCGCACGCGCTGCAGGCGAAGGGGCTCGCGCCGCTCGACGTGGTCAACGCCATCAACGCGCAGAACCTCATCCTGCCGGGCGGCACCGCGAAGATCGGCGCGCGTGAATACAACGTGCAGATGAACGGCAGCACGGACAGCATCGCCGCGCTCAACAACCTGCCCGTCAAGACCGTGAACGGCAGCGTGGTCTATGTGCGCGACGTCGCTCACGTGCGCGACGGCTACGCGCCGCAAACCAATATCGTGCGCAGCAACGGCAAGCGCGCGGCGCTGCTCACCGTCGAGAAGACCGGCAACACCTCCACGCTGTCGATCATCAGCCAGGTCAAGTCGCTGCTGCCGCATATCGCGGCGGGCCTGCCGAAAGCGCTCACGATCACGCCGCTGGGCGACCAGTCCGTGTTCGTGAAGTCGGCGATCAGCGGCGTGGTGCGCGAGGCGATCATTGCCGCCTGCCTCACCGCGCTCATGATCCTGCTGTTCCTCGGCAGCTGGCGCGCGACGCTCATCATCGCCGTGTCGATTCCGCTGGCCGTGCTCACGTCGATCCTCGCGCTCTCCGCGCTCGGCCAGACCATCAACATCATGACGCTGGGCGGACTCGCGCTGGCCGTCGGCATACTCGTTGACGACGCAACGGTCGCGATCGAGAACATCACGCATCACCTCGAAAACGGCGAGCCGCTGTTCGACGCGATCCTCAACGGCTCGGGCGAGATCGCCGTGCCGACCTTCGTGTCCACACTGTCCATCTGCATCGTGTTCGCACCGATGTTCCTGCTCACGGGCGTCGCGCACTATCTGTTCGTGCCGATGGCCGAAGCGGTGATCTTCGCGATGTGCGCCTCGTACTTCTTCTCGCGCACGCTGGTGCCCACGCTCGCGCTCTATCTGCTCAAGCCGCGCGCCCCCGCCACGCGCCCCGCGAACGCGCTGGTGGCGCGCATGCAGCGCCTGCAAGGCGCGTTCGAGGCGCGCTTTGAAGCGCTGCGCCACGGCTATCGCGCGACGCTTGCCGGCGCGATTGCCCAGCGCCGCCGCTTCGTGCCCGTGTTCCTTGCCTGCTGCGTGGCCTCGCTCGCGCTGCTGTTCTTCACGGGCCGCGACTTTTTCCCGAGCGTCGATACCGGCGAAATCCGCCTGCATCTGCGCGCGCCCACCGGCACCCGCATCGAGCAGACCGCGCGCCTGACCGACCAGGTGGAGGCGGCGATCCGCACGATCATTCCGGCGAACGAGCAAGGCGCGATACTCGACAACATCGGCGTGCCGGTGAGCGGCATCAACCTCACCTACGATTCGTCCGATCCAGTAGGCGCGGGCGACGCCGACGTGATGATCTCGCTGAAGCCCGGCCATCGTCCGACGGCGCAGTACGTGAGCGAGTTGCGCAAGCAGTTGCCCAAGGCGTTCCCGGGCGTGAGCTTTGCGTTCCTGCCTGCGGACATCGTCAGCCAGATCCTCAACTTCGGCCTGCCTGCGCCGATCGATATTCAGATCGTCGGCAACAAGCTGGCCGCGAACCGCGTCGTCGCCGACGACCTGCTCGCAAAGCTGCGCCACGTACGCGGCCTTGTCGATGCGCGCATCCAGCAGCCCGGCGACGCGCCCGCCATCAATATCGACGTCGATCGCACCAAGGCGATGCAGGCGGGCCTGCTGCAACGCGACGTCGCGCAGAACCTGCTGATCGCGCTCTCCGGCAGTTCGCAGACAACGCCGAACTTCTGGCTCGATCCGAAGAACGGCGTCAGCTATCCGCTGCTGGTGATGGTGCCGCAGTACGACGAAAACTCCTTGCAGGCGCTGGCGAATCTGCCTTTGAGCGGGTCGGTTGCTGCAAGCAATGCGGGCAAAGGTGCGCCGGTGCAGAACCTGCTTGGTTCGCTGGGCACCTTCACGCGCGCCACCCAGCAAGCCGTGGTATCGCACTACAACGTGCAGCCGGTGCTCGATATCTTCGGCTCGGTGCAGGGGCGCGATCTGGGCGCGGTCGCCAACGATGTCGCCAAGCTCGTGGACAGCGAAAAAGCCAAGCTGCCGCCCGGTTCGTCCATCGTCGTGCGCGGCCAGGTGCAGGCGATGCACGAAGCGTTCTCCGGACTCCTGAGCGGTCTCGTGTTCGCCATCGCGCTCGTCTATCTGCTGATGGTCGTGAATTTCCAGTCGTGGCTCGATCCGCTCGTGATCCTGAGCGGCCTGCCCGCCTCGCTCGCGGGCATTGTCTGGATGCTGTTCGCCACCGACACCACGCTCAGCGTGCCTGCGCTCACCGGGACGATCCTGTGCATCGGCATCGCCACGGCCAACAGCATTCTCGTCGTCACCGCCGCGCGCGAGCGGCTCGCGCAGGGCGCGACGCCCTTCGAAGCCGCCGAACAGGCCGGTTTCACGCGCTTTCGCCCCGTCATGATGACGGCGCTCGCGATGTTGATTGGCATGTTGCCGATGGCACTCGGTCTCGGCGACGGCGGCGAGCAGAACGCGCCGCTCGGGCGCGCGGTGATTGGCGGGCTCGCGTGCGGGACGGTTTCGACGCTGCTGTTCGTGCCCGTGGTGTTCGCCATCGTGCATGGCTGGCTCGCGCGCCGCAAAGCGCGCAAGGCCGACCAGGAAAACACCATGCTGCAAGCTCCCGCCAACGAGCCCGCCAGCGAGCCTGCTGACGCCGGCCAGTAACGCATTCCGATTTCGCGGACTTCCTCTACCGATCATGACCGACCTCGACCAACACCCCGCGCCGCGCCGCAAGGCGGTTTTCGCGCTTGCCGCGCTCGCTGTCGCGCTGCTCACCGCGGGCATCGTGCCGCGCCTCTACGCCAGCCGCGCGCTCGCGGCGCAAACCGCGTCGCAAAGCACGCTCACGGTGTCGGTGGTGCAGCCGAAACCCGCGCCCGCGAGCGAAGACCTCGTGCTGCCAGGCGCGGCCACGCCCTTCGCCGATGCCGCGATCTTCGCGCGCACGAGCGGCTATATCGCGCACTGGTACACGGATATCGGCACGCACGTAAAGGCCGGCCAGGTGCTCGCGGACATCGCCGCGCCCGATCTGGACGCGCAGCTGCGCGCCGCGCGCGCCGACGAAGCCTCGGCGCAGGCCGCTTACACGTACGCGAAAACCACGGCGCAGCGCTGGCAAACGATGCTCGCGAGCCAGTCGGTCGCGCAGCAGGACGCCGATGCGAAAGTCAGCGACATGCAGACGAAACAGGCCGCGCTGGCGGCGGCGCAGGCCAATGTCGCGCGCCTCGTGGAACTGGTCTCGTATGAGAAGGTGACCGCGCCGTTCGACGGCGTGGTGACGGCGCGCGACGTGGACGTGGGCGCGCTGGTGACGGCGGGCGGCACGCCAGGTTCGCCGTCCGCCGCCAACGAACTGTTCCATCTTTCGCAGACGCAGACCTTGCGCGTCTTCGTCGATGTGCCCCAGGACGACGCCGCGGGTATCACGCCCGCGACCGAAGCCTGGTTGACGACGCAACAATATCCGGGCCGCCGCTTCAACGCGCGCGTGGCGCGCAGCGCGGGCGCGCTCGATCCGGCGAGCCGCACGTTGCGCGTGGAAATCGACGTCGACAATACGGACGGCGCACTGCTGCCGGGCGGCTATGTGCAGGCGCATCTTGCGCTCAAGACCACGACGCCCGCGCTCGACGTGCCGGTGACGGCGCTGCTGTTCCGGCCCGACGGCGTCTCCGTGGCGACGGTGGATGCGACCGGCAAGGTGCTGCTCAAGCCGGTGCATCTGGGCCGCGACTTCGGCACGCATGTGGAAGTGACGTCGGGCATCGCCGCGAACGATCGCGTGATAGACAATCCCGGCGACAGCATCAGCAACGGCGAAGCCGTGAGCATCGCGCAGACAGCAAAGGCGGCACAGTCATGAGCGCGCGCCGTTTACCCCTTCGTTTAGGGGCTATTGCGCTTGCTGCGGCGCTGGCGGCCTGTTCGACGACCGCGCCATACCAGGCGCCCAAGGTCGAGATCCCTGCGCATTACGCGGGCGATGCGTCGTCCAATGGATCGAACACTGCATGGCAAGTCGCCTCGCCCGCCGACGCCGCACCGCGCGGCGCGTGGTGGACGGTGTTCGACGATGCAGAACTGAACACGCTGGAAGCGCGCATCGACGTGTCGAACCAGAGCGTGCGCAAGGCGCTCGCCAACCTCGCCGAAGCGCGCGCGACCACCGACTATCAGCGCGCGGGCTTTCTGCCGACCATCACCGCAGGCGTTGCCCAGGATCGCTACCGCACCTCGGCGAACAAGCAGGGATCGTCGCTTGCGGGCAAGACGATTCCCGACTACAGCATGGGCGTCACGGCGACGTGGGAGCCCGATGTGTTCGGCCGCATTCGCGACGAAGTCACGAGCGCCAACGCCACGGCCCAGGCCAGTGCCGCCGACCTGGAAGCGGTGCGTCTGTCGATGTCGGCGCAGCTTGCGGTCGATTACTTCAACTTGCGCTCGCTGGACGCGCAGAAGCAGTTGCTCGACGACAGCGTGCGCGCGTACAGCCGCGCGCTCGCCATCGTGCAGGATCAGTTGCGCAATGGGGCGATTGACGCATCCGCGGTCGCGCAGGCGCAAACGCAGCTCGACAGCACGCGCACGCAGGCCCGCGATATCGACGTGAGCCGCGCGCAAATGCAGCACGCGATTGCCACGCTGATTGGCGAGCCCGCTTCGATTTTTACGCTGCCGCCCGTGCAGGACACGCAAGCCAGCTTGCATCTGCCGACGATTCCGCCGGGCCTGCCCTCGCAGCTGATCGAGCGCCGCCCCGATATTGCCGCCGCCGAACGCCGCGTGGCGGCCGCCAACGCGCAGATCGGCGCGGCGCACGCCGCGTTCTTCCCCAACCTCGTGCTGAGCGCGACGGCGGGCCTGGAAAGCTCGATGTTCGCACCTTGGCTGAGCGCGCCCAGCCTGTTCTGGTCACTCGGGCCGCAACTGGTCGGCACGATCTTCGACGGCGGCAAGCGCACTGCGACGCTGCACGCGGCGAACGCGCATTACGACGGCACCGTTGCCGATTACCGGCAGACCGTGCTCACGGCGTTCGAGCAGGTGGAGAACAATCTGTCCGCACTACAGGCGCTCGCCGATGAGTCCACGACGCAGCAGCGCGCGGCGCAGGCCGCGCAACAGGCACTGCAGCTCACCACGAATCGTTTCAATGCGGGCGCGGTCAGCTATCTCGACGTGGTGACCTCGCAGACCATCGCGCTCACCAACGAGCGCGATGCAGTCGTGATCGAGGGACGCCGGATGACGGCGTGCGTGCGGTTGATCGAGGCATTGGGCGGCAGCTGGAACGCCAGCGCGGGTTAAACACCCATCACGCGCGCGGGAACGTCAAAATGAAACGCGTGCTGCGCGCATCGCTTTGCGCGCTGACCTTGCCGCCGTGCAGCTCCATCACGCTACGCACGATGGCGAGGCCCAGACCCGCCGATGCCCCCGCGCCCGCCGGTTCGGGCCCGCGCGTGCGCGAAGGATCCGCGCGATAAAAGCGCTCGAAGATACGTTCGAGATGTTCGGGGGGAATCGGCGTGCCGGGGTTTTCGACGACGATGTCGAGCGCGTCGCCATGCGTATGCGCCGCCAGCATGATCGTCCCGCCCGGCGGCGTGTAACGCAGCGCGTTCGCCAGCAGGTTGCTGAGCGCGCGGCGGAACAGTTCGACGTCGGCGCTCAACATTGCGCTGCCTTGCACGCTGATCGACAGGCCGGCTTCGTCGGCAAGCCCTTCGAAGTATTCGGCGATGCGCTCAAGCTCGTCGTGCACGTCGAACGCGCGGCGGTGCATTTCGAAGCGGGGATGCTCGGCGCGCGCCAGAAAGATCACGTTCTCGATCATGCGCGACAATCGTTCGCATTCCTCCAGGTTGGAGGCCAGCACGGCCTGGTATTCGTCGTCGCTGCGCGGACGCGCGAGCGCGATTTCGGTTGCGCCGCGCAGGTTGCCCAGCGGCGTACGCATGTCGTGCGCGAGATCGGTGGTGAACTGGCTCAGGCGCTGGAAGCCCACGTGCAGCCGTTCGAGCATCGCGTTCAGCGACGCCACCAGCGTCGCGAGTTCGCTGGGAACATGCTTGACGCTGATCGGCCGGTCGAGCCGGTACGCCGTCACTTCGCGCGCCTGGTCGGCGATCTGCCGCAGCGGCCGCAACGCCAGCCGCACCAGCGCATAGCTGCCCAGCAGCACCACCAGCGTGCCGATGCTGCCCGCCAGCCCCAGCGTGTCGCGATACGAGTCGAGCAGGCTCAGCGGGCCGCGCAGGTCGCGCGCGATGCCCACGCGCAGCGTCTCGCCGTTGCGCAACGCGACGTCAAACGCGATGCTGCGCACCGGCACGCCCTGCGCGCTGCGCCATTCGCGGATTGCCGTATCGCCGATGCGCGCATCGGGCGCGAGCACGAGCGCGCCCGCGCGCGCGGCGGACAGATCGATATCGCTGGCGGTGACGGCATGGGTGGGAGGCCTGGGCGGTTCGTCGAAGGTATCGCCTTCGTCGTGGGCCGCGACGGGCTGGCCCTGCGCATCGACGATACGCATGGCGAGCGCCTGGTTGCCCAGCACGGCGCTCGACAGGCGCAAGGCGTGATCGCGCGCGTCCTGCGTGGAACCCAGTTCAGTGGCGAGGCGGCGCACGTGGCGCGCCGCGAGCACGATGTCCTGGTCGTCCTGCTTGCGCACCTGATGCGCGAGCGCGACGTAGAGATACCAGCCGACGCACGCAAACACTGCGAGCGTCGTCGCGCTGAAAACGAGCGCCAGCGTGAGCGCGAGCGAGCGGCGCGTCAGTGGCGCGCTCGGGGCCTTCGAGGCCGGGGAGACCATCAGGAAGCGTCCTTTTCTTCCATCACGTAGCCCACGCCGCGCACCGTGTGGATCAGCTTGCTCTCGTAGCCGTCGTCGATCTTCGCGCGCAGTCGGCGGATCGCGACTTCGACCACGTTGGTGTCGCTATCGAAATTCATGTCCCAGACAAAGGAGGCGATCTGCGTGCGGCTCAGGACTTCGCCCTGGCGGCGCGCGAGCAGTTGCAGCAGCGAGAATTCACGCGGCGTGAGATCGATGCGGTTCGCGCCGCGCTTGACGCGGCGGCGGATCACGTCGATTTCCAGATCGGCGATGCGCATGGTTTCCGCTTCGCGCGGCGGGCCGCGCCGTGCCAGCGTGCGCACGCGCGCAAGCAATTCGACAAACGCGAACGGCTTGACCAGATAGTCGTCGCCGCCCAGTTCGAGCCCCTGCACACGGTCGGCCACATCGTCGCGCGCGGTGAGAAACAGCACCGGCGTGGCCCGCGTGACGCGCAGGCGCTTGAGCACCGACCAGCCGTCGAGCACCGGCAGCATCACGTCGAGCACGATGACGTCGTACTCCTCTTCCTGCGCGAGCAGCAGCCCTTGCGCGCCGTCGGTCGCGAGATCGACGCTGCAGCCCGATTCCTCAAGCCCTTTCTTGACGTAGGCCCCCGCCTTCGGCTCGTCTTCGATTACGAGGACTCGCATACGCATTCTCCCGCCTTCATGGTGGGACGATTTTACCCAAAGCCGCGTCCAGCAAGGGGCCGCCGGATAACCCAGGCGTTACCGGCGGATTACATTTTCGACATCTGGAGTGTTAATGGTGGAGATAAAGCGCGGTCGTGCTGGCCGTTTGCGAGGCGCTGCCCGACTGCGAACGGGTGGTGGTCGCGTTGCCGTAGCCGCTATTCGTGGCCGACGTCGCAACGACGTGAGCGGGCTGCGCTGCGTTCGACGGATTCGACGTGCTGTCGTGTTGGGCCTGCACTGCCGGCGCGCCAAGTTGCTCGTGCGAGATGTGTTCGTTCTGCGCAAAAGCCAGCATCGGGAACATCGTAGTACTGACGATAAGTGCAGCGAGCAGACGGTTCTTCATGGTAAGGCTCCTTAAATAAGGCATAAAAGTGATTGAAGTGCGCGCCGATGGACTCTTGCCTTGCGCGCCGCGACTTCAATGAATTCGCGAAGTCAGGGGCATTGTGTGCGGCGCAGACTTAAGGGATTCTGAATCCGCGGGTAGATGACAAATTCGTAATCTGGCCGATATCCCCGCGTCACCTGACGCCGTCGATTCACCAGAAAGGTGCAAAAAGTCGCGTGAAGCACCATTCTCATACGAGAACAATTCTCATTTACTTATGCGAAATCAACGTGTAAGCTACGCTGCCGACGATGTCAGCAAACGTAACGGCCGCACGATTCGCCGATTTCTTCGATTTCTTCGATTCCTTAAGCCCAGCCCGCTCAACGCACCGCGTCACGCCGCATGACCGCCCTTCCGCCCTCCGCCCAACTCGAGATCGACGCGCTCTACCGCGCGCATCACGGCTGGCTGCATGGGTGGCTGCGCCGCAAGCTGGGCTGCGCGCACCGCGCCAGCGATCTTGCGCACGACACCTTCATGCGCCTGCTCGCGCGCGAGGAACCCGTCGAGGCCCGCGAACCGCGCGCACTGCTCACCACCGTCGCCCAGCGCGTGCTCTACAACCACAGGCGGCGCGAGCAGGTCGAGCGCGCGTATCTCGAAGCGCTCGCGCTCACGCCGGAGGCACTTGCCCCTTCGCCGGAAGACCAGGCCGTGCTGCTGGAAACGCTCTGCGAAATCGACCGCCTGCTCGACGGGCTGCCCGTCGTCGTCAAGCGTGCGTTTCTGCTCGCGCAGTTCGACGGCGCGACGCATACGGAGATTGCCGGGACGCTCGGCATTTCGCTCGCGACCGTGAAGCGCCATCTCGCGAAGGCGGCGGCGCAGTGCTTCTTTGCGCTGTGAGCCGCACACCGATGCACACCGTCCCGCCCGCGATCGTCCCCGACATCGCCCCCGACATCGCCCATCGCGCCGTCGAATGGTGGCTCGACCTGGGCAGCGGCGCGATCACGCCGGCGCAGCGCAAAGCGCTCGACGCCTGGCGCGCGGAACACGCCGATCACGAACGCGCCTGGCAGCATATCCAGACCGTTTCGCAGCGCTTTCAGTCGCTGGGTCAGGGCGCGTCGGCGCACGCCGCGCGCACGGCCCTCACGCGCGGGGTCTCGCGAGGCCGCCGCTCCAGCGTCAAGGCGCTCGTCGCACTCTTCTTCGTCGGCGGCGCGACGTGGAGCGCGCGCCATCGCCTCGGCTGGCCGGACTGGAGCGCCGACATGCACACGGCAACCGGCGAAATCCGCACCTTTGCGCTAGACGACGGCACGGCGTTGACGCTCAACACGGCGTCGTCCGTCGATCTGCGTTTCTCGGCCAGCGAGCGGCGCATCGTACTCAGGCGCGGCGAGATCATGGTCGTCACCGGCCATCGCGACGGCACTCACGCGCGCCCGTTCATCGTGCAGACCGCGCAAGGCACCGCCACGCCGCTCGGCACGCGCTTTTCCGTGCAACAACGCCAGGACGACACGCGGCTCGCCGTATTCGAAGGCGCGGTTCGCATCGTGCCCGACGACGCACCGGCCGCTGCGTGCACGCTGCATTCGGGCGAATCGGCACGCTTCACAGCAACTGCGGTCAGCGACGTTCAATCGGTGGCGAATGACGCATCGGCCTGGACGCAGGGCATGCTCGTCGCCAACGACATGCGGCTCGGCGATTTCCTGGGCGAGCTTGCGCGCTACCGCGAAGGCGTCGTGCGCTGCGATCCGCGCGCGGCCTCGTTGCGCGTGTCCGGCACCTATCTGCTCGCGGATACCGATGGCGTGCTCGACACGCTTTCTCGCGCGCTGCCATTGCGCGTGGACTATCTGACGCGCTTCTGGGTCACCGTGAGCCCCGCTCGCGGGTGATCCACCGGGCGCCGGAACATCGGCGCAAAAAAAATATTTTCGAAAACCTGAGCTGTTTTCGATTCTCGCGGGACAAGCCAGATGAAAGCACTTTTTCATCGGTCTTCTTCCAGCCTTCTAATCCATGTCATCACCTCATCAGGCCATGCGCCGACGCCATCACTGGATCGGCGCAGCCGTCGTTGCGCTCTTTGCCGCCAGCGCCCATCACCCCGCATTTGCAGCCGCTTCTGTGACGAATACCGTCGCGTCCCGACAAAGCGCGAGCGTTCAGCACTACGAGATCGCCTCCGGGCCGCTCGCCAACGTGCTCAACCAGTTCGGCCAGCAGGCGGGCGTGATGATCGCGTATCCCGGCGCGCTCGCCGCGAATCGCACGAGCGCAGGCCTGCGCGGCGATTACCGCGTCGCCGAAGGCCTCACGCGCATTTTGCGCAATACGGGACTCTCGGCCAGCGCGCAGGAAAACGGCAGCTACACGCTTGCCGAAGACGCGAGCAACACCGCGCTCCAGGACAACGCCGCGCTGCCCACCGTCAAAGTCGACGCGGCCGCCATCAAGGCAGGCAGCTACCGCGCGCCGCGCGAGGCGAACATCACGCGCTCGGACACGCCCGTGCTCGACACGGCGCAGGCAGTCAACGTCGTGCCCGCGCAGGTGCTGCACGACCAGCGCCCGCGCAACCTGGACGACGCGCTCGCGAACGTCAGCGGGATCGTGCAGGGCAATACGCTCGCTGGCACCCAGGACACGCTGCTCAAGCGCGGCTTCGGCGGCAATCGCGACGGCTCGATCATGGAAAACGGCATGCCGCTCGTGCAGGGCCGCGCACTGAACGACGCGGTCGATAGCGTCGAAGTGCTCAAAGGCCCGACGTCCCTGCTCTACGGCATCATGGATCCGGGCGGCGTGGTCAATGTGGTGAGCAAGCAGCCCTCGCTCACGCCGTATCACGCGATTTCCGTGCTCGGCTCGACCTATGGGCACGGGCGCAACGGCGGCGGCGCGACGCTCGACACTACCGGCCCGATCGGCGATACGGGGCTGGCCTACCGGCTCGTGCTCGATCAGGTCAACGAACAATACTGGCGCAACTTCGGCGAGCATCGCGAAACGCTGGTCGCGCCCTCGCTTGCCTACTACGGCACCGACACCCAGGTGGTGCTGTCGTATCAGTACCGCAAGTTTCTTTATCCCTTCGATCGCGGCACGGCGCTCGATCCCAAGACCAACCAGCCGCTGGCGATTCCCGCACGCGAGCGCCTGGACGAGCCGTTCAACAACATGACCGGCGAGTCGCATCTCGCGCAACTGCTCGTCGATCACCAGATCAACGCGGACTGGAAGGCGCATTTCGGTTATAGCTATAACCGCGAGACTTACGACGCCAACCAGTTGCGCGTGCAAGGCGTCAACAGCACGACGGGCGCGCTCTCGCGCAGCAACGACGCCACCCATGGCGCGGTGAGCACGGACAGTTACGCGACCGCTTATGTCGACGGCCACTTCACGCTGGCCGGCTTGCGCAACGACCTGCAAGTGGGCGTGGACGACGAATACCGCCGCATCTATCGCGCCGACCTGCTGCGCCAGGCCACGCAATACACGTTCAATTATCTGCACCCGGTTTATGGCCTCGAAAGCCCGTCGAGCACCGTATCGGCGAGCGACAGCGACCAGACCGACACGCTGCACGATGCGTCCGTCTACTTCCAGGACAGCCTGCACCTGAGCGACAAGTGGATCCTGGTGGGCGGCGCGCGCTTCATGACGTACAACCAGATCGCGGGTAAAGGCCGTCCTTTTAAGGCCAATACCGATTTGAGCGGCAATAAGTTTCTGCCGCGCGCGGGCGTCGTCTACAAGTGGACGGACACGGTCTCTTTCTACGGCAGCTATACGCAGTCGCTCAAGCCCACGTCGACGATTGCGCCGCTCAGCACGGGCGTGGTGATCGATTCCGCGGTCAAGCCCGAAGAAGCGACCTCGTGGGAACTGGGCGCGAAAGTCGCCATGCCTGCGGGGCTCACGGGCACGCTCGCGCTCTTCAATATCGACAAATCGAATGTGCTGGTTTCGCAGTACAACGACACCACCAAGCAGACCGACTGGCGCACCTCGGGCAAGGCGCGTTCGCGCGGCGTGGAACTGGACGTGTCCGGCCAGATCGGGCAGCACTGGAGCGTGATCGCGAGCTACGCGTATATCGACGCAAAAACGATCGAAGACCCGGTGTACGCCGGCAACCGTCTCTGGAACGTCGCGCAGAATACGGCGTCGCTGGCAGCGGTGTACGACTTCGGCACGGTGTTCGGCGGCGACCAGTTGCGCGTGGGCGCGGGCGCACATTACGTCGGCGCGCGGCCCGGCGATTCGGCCAACAGCTTCACGCTGCCCTCTTATACCGTGGCCGATGCCTTCGCCACTTACGACACGAAATGGGGCGGCCATCGCGTGTCGTTCCAGCTCAACGTGAAGAACCTCTTCAACAAGACCTATTACCCGTCGAGCGCGAACCGCTATTTCGTCGCCGTGGGCGATGCACGCCAGGTCTCGCTGCTTTCCACTTTCGAATTCTGATCGCCATGTCCCGCTTCCCGCTTCGTCCTGCGCGACGTCACGCGCTGTTTTCCCTCGCCGCGCTTGCAGCTACGACGGCTGCGACGGCCGCGACGGCCGCGCCCACAGCCAGCCATGCACAGCCCAAGCCGCGCGCCGAAGGCACCGTTCTGATGGTCGTGCAACTCGACGGCCCCAACATCGCCGTCGACCGGCAGGTCGCCGCTCATCTGCAAAGCCGTGGCTACACGGTATCGCTCGTGAACCAGGACTTCGATCCACGCGGCGCGCTGGGCGCGCGGCTCGTCGTGATCTCTTCGACCGTGTCGGCCAAGGACGTGCCGCCCGGCTGGCGCGACGCGAGCGTGCCGCTGCTCACGTGGGAAAACGACCTGCTCGACGATCTGGCCATGACCGGCAAGCGCCACGATGTCGATTTCGGCGAGGTGGAGAAGGAGCGTTATCTGTGGCTCGTCAATGCGCCGCATCCGGTGTCGGGCGGGTTGCCCGCGGGCGTCGCGAACGTCTTTCGCAAGCAGGCGCCGATGAGCTGGGGCAAGCCGGGACTGGGCGCGTCGATCATCGCGACGATTTACGGGCAGCCCGAAAAAGCCGCGATCTTCACCTACGAAAAAGGCGCGACGATGGACTACGAAGCGCTCGCGCCCGCGCGCCGCACCATGTTCTACATGGACAACGACTCGTTCCCGAATCTCTCGGCAGCGGGGCTCAAGCTGTTCGACGCGGCGATCGACTGGACGGCACAAGCCGCGATCTAAAACGCATTACTTTTCAGGATCGACTAAAAAAACCGCGCCTCATGTCGTAAACTGGTTGAAAACCAGAAGGGAGTAGCAGATGAATCTCACGATCAACACTGCGAACACCATCAGCATGCTTGGCGCGGATCTCGGCTCGGGCGCCAGTCTTTCTTCGGCCATGCTCGCGTCGCAGACTGCAAGCTCGACCGCTTCGCCGGATTCCTCCACGGCCATCGCAGTCAGCGCGGTCAATCCGGCCGACCATAGCCGCATCGACAAATACCTGAGCGCACTGGGCGCGCCGCTGAAAATGGGCGCCGATGCAGAAAATATCGCCAATGCGCTGGTTCCCGTCATGCAGTCGCTCATCAAGGAGCGCCCGGATCTTGCCAACGCCGACTTCGATTTTTCATCGAATGACGGCAGCATCGCGGTGACGTCGAAGTCGATGAGTGCCGCCGATCAAAGCTGGCTTCAGGGCAAGCTCAATGGCAGCGCATCGCTCGTGCAGGCCGTGAAATCGTTCCATGACGACGCCGTGGCGGGTTATGCGACTTGGGCCGATGCCGACGGCAATCCGCTCTCCGAAACCGACACCGCCGTCGCCAGCAAACAGGCCGACAAGCTCACCAGCTTCATGTCCCTGTTCGCGAAGCTGGGCTCCGAAGCGCAGTCGTCGCTGATGAAAGACGGCACCTATCACATCGGCGTCAACGGCACCAATACCAGCAGCAGCACGCTGAACCTCGGCCAGGATCCGGGCAATGCAACGGGCTTCCTGAGCTTCATGAAAAGCGTCCAGGCCGCGAAGGACGGCACGGCCACCTTCACGTCGTCGTCGGGACATACCTCGTATGGCGTGCTGCAAATGAATATTTTCGGCGTGGATAGCGCCGCGATCCCGCACTTCTTTCCCCCGACGGATACCCATTCGCTAGGCATCGACGAAACGGTCTGACTGCCCAGGCTCGCTCAATTCAGTTATTTCTGTCTTGACAGAAATAACTGAATTTCCTAAAGTCGAGCCCATGGAACTCACACCGACCGCCGAAAAATTCATCCTCCATTGGGGCGAAATGGGCTCGCGCTGGGGCGTCAACCGCACCGTGGCGCAGATACACGCCTTGCTCTATCTGCTGGGCCGTCCCGTCGCCGCCGACGAAATCGCCGAGGCGCTAGGCGTCGCGCGCTCGAACGTCAGCAACAGCCTGAAGGAACTGCAATCGTGGCGGCTTGCGAAAGTCGTGCACGTGATGGGCGACCGGCGCGATCACTTCGAGACCTCCACGGATATCTGGGAACTGTTCAAGTTGATCGTCGAAGGCCGCCGCCAGCGCGAGATCGACCCGACGCTCGCGATGTTGCGCGACACGCTCGACGGCCCCGAGATCGCCAACGAAAGCCGCGAAACGGAACAGCGGATTCGCGACACGCTGCAGTTTCTCGAAACCATGACGACCTGGTCCGACGAAATGCTGCGCATGAAACCGGACACGCTCATGAAGACGCTGGGCATTGGCGCGAAGATCAGCAAGGTGGTCAGGCGCAAGACTTGAAGCGGCAAACGCAGGCTCGCGGGCCTGCGTTTTTTTGACCTGTTATTTCTGTTTGTACAGAAATAACAGTAATGTTAGCAACATCAATCAGAAGGGAGGCGCACGTATGAACATCCTCGTTTGTGGCGCACGCGGCTTCATCGGCAGCGCCCTGTGCGGGTGGCTCGAACGCCATGGTCATCGCGTAACCAAAGGCGTGCGCCATGCCACGCGGGCCGATGAAATCGAGCTCGATTTTTCCGCGGCGCCCGATGCAACAACGTTGCTAGCGCAACTTCATGGCATCGATGCAGTGATCAACGCGGTGGGCATCCTGCTGGAGCGCGGCGACCAACGCTTCGATGCCGTGCATACGCGCAGCCCGATTGCGCTTTTCGATGCGTGCCGTCAAGCGGGCGTGAAACGCGTCGTGCAGATTTCGGCGCTGGGCGTGGAGACAGGCGACGCCCCGTACTTCACGAGCAAGCTCGCGGCAGACCGTCATCTGCAAAGCCTGCCGATCGAATGGCAGGTAGTGCGGCCCGCGCTGGTCTATGGCACGAACGGCACGTCGGCGCGGTTCTTTCGCGCACTCGCGAGCTTGCCGCTACATGTGCTGCCCGCAGGTGGCCACCAGTTGCTGCGCCACGTCCACGCCGACGACCTGGCCGAAGTGGTTGGCCGCTTGCTGGAAGCAGACGCGCCCGCGCGGCAGACGCTCGATATCGTCGGCGGCGACGAAGTGGAATATCGCGAGATGCTGGCCATTTTTCGCCGTGCGCTGGGGTTCGCGCCTGCTGCGACTGTCAGCGTGCCCGGCGTCATGATTGCGGCGTCTGCTGCACTGTTCGAGCGTGTGCCAGGCTCGATGCTCACGCGCGATACGTGGCGCATGCTGCAATCCGGCAGCACCGCCGATGCGGCCGCGACGACAAAGATACTCGGGCGCGCGCCGCTCGGCATCCGCAGTTTCATCGTGAATGACGCCGCAACGTTGCGACGCGAAGCGCTGGAAACATGGCGCGCGTATGCGTTGCGTTTCGCGCTGGCCGTCACGTGGATCTGGAGCGCGCTCGCCAGCGCGTGGCTGCACCCGCAGGCGCAAAGCCTGGCACTGCTGGCGCGTGTCGGCCTGCACGGAACCATTGCGCTGACTGCGCTTTATGCAGCGTCCGCGCTCGATTTCCTGTTCGGGCTGGCGACGATCTTCCGGCCAGGACGCCGCCTGTGGTGCGCGCAGATTGTACTGATCGTGTTCTATACCGCCGTCATTGCAATCGCACTGCCCGAACTGCTCACCGACCCGTTCGGCTCGATTCTCAAGAACCTGCCGATTCTCGCCCTGCTACTCGTACTCCTAAGCGAAGAGACCCGATCATGAACACCTACCTGGTCATCAAGACCCTGCACATCCTTTCGTCCGTGCTGCTCGTCGGGACGGGGTTCGGCACCGCGTTCTATCTCTACTTCGCCAACCGCACGCGCTCGGTGCCGGTGATCGCCGCCGTGGCGCGACTGGTCGTGCGCGCCGACTGGTGGTTCACCACGCCCGCCGTGCTGTTCCAGCCCGCCAGCGGCCTCTGGCTCGCACATGCGGCGGGCTGGCCGTGGCGCAGTCCGTGGATCGTCGCGGCGCTGGCGCTTTACGCGCTGGCCGGCGCCTGCTGGCTGCCGGTGGTGTGGCTGCAACTGCAACTCGCCAGCCTGGCACAGGCCGCACACGAATCGCACTCAAACGCGCTGCCCGCACGCTACTGGTACTACGCACGGCGGTGGGAATGGCTCGGCTATCCCGCGTTCCTGGCGATGCTGCTGGTCTACTTCCTGATGGTGTTCAAGCCCAGTTGAGCACCGGCCCATGCGAGACCGAAGGGTCTTCGGGCGCGCGCAGGCACGTTCATTTCAGGCAGCGCGACTTCGCGCTTCGCCGCTTCGATATGGCTTTGAATCTGCGCGCTCATGTCCGCAATCAGCGCCTGACGGCGCCTGAACGCCGAGCGCTTGTTCGACGGCACATCCTCGATTGCGCGATGCGGCAAGCTCAGCGGCAAAGCGTAGCCATCGTCGATGGGCACACCGCCGAGTTCGAGCCAGAACGCGTCGTAGTCCGAGCGAAACTGCGTGTCGTTCGCGCTGGAGATATGCGAGGCGCGCGCCACGGCGACGATGCGCGCCATGCCCAGCTCGCGGCCCATTGCACAGAGCGCCTCGATCACCGCAGCCTTCGGGCGCAAGCCGTCGCAGGCTCGCGTCACGCCCCGCACACGCTCGCGATGTTCCCCCGCGGGCCCCTGCAACCCGCCGATAAACATGCCGATGCGGCGCTGCTCGTCTGCCTCGATGATCAGCGTCGCCCACGCAAGATCGGCGCCGCTTTGAGCATCACACAATGCAATACTCAGTAATCCTTCGCGTTTGCATCGCGTGACTTCCCGGGCGACAATCGAGAACTGCTCACAGGAGGCCAGCACGACCGACTCGCCTCGCACATAGAGCCGCTCCAGCCAGGCGTCGTCAAGCAGGCGCGACATCGTCGCATAGTGTCCCGCGATCAGCGTTGCACGCGCCTGCGCGCATAGACACGCGCGGCCAAAGCCGTGAAACGGCTTTTCGGCGAAACGCCGGTCGCGGCGCGCGGCCGCCGCAAGCAAGGGAACAGCGGTGAGTGCGCGTATCCAGGTGCGTCCCGCGCCCGGATTGAGGCTCGCATAGAGCCAGACGCGCGCGCGGCTAAAGCGCGCCTTCAAGGTCGAACCCGGAATGGATTCGCGCAGCAGACGCTGCATGGCAAGCATGGTTTTCATTGTTATAGCGACGACAAAACCGTTCCTGCAAATCTCGTCCCGACGCGCGACATGCGGTCGGCCCAAGCGTATTCTGGGCAACCGTCATGCAGCAACTATCGAGGAACTGTGGAGATCGTATGGAGCGCGCTCGTTCCCCGGGCGCGCAAACGTTTCCACCGGAAAATCAGGCCGGAAAAATACTTGCAACCGCGTGTCCGTCTTCCCCTGCAATCTGCATCGGCGCGCCATAGCAGCGTTCTAGCAGGTCGGTGCGCATGATCTCGTGCGGCGGCCCGTCCGCGATGGCGCGTCCGTCGGCGAGCAGCACGAGGCGGTCCGCGTGACGCGCGGCCAGGTTGCAGTCATGCGCGATCGCCAGCGCGCCGATATTCCACGCGCGCGTCAGCCGCCGCGCGGTGGCAAAGAGCCGGTGCTGCTGCACGAGGTCGAGCGCGGCGGTAGGTTCGTCCATCAGCAGATAGCGCGGCGGCATCTGGTGAGCGTCGAGCGTCCACAACTGGGCGAGCGCCCGCGCGAACTGCACGCGCGCGAATTCGCCGCCTGACAGCGTCGTGACGTCGCGATGCGCAAGCGGCGCGACGCCCGCCAAAGCGAGCATGTCCTGCACCAGCACATCGACGGAAAACGGCATTGCCGCGCCATCCAGATGCGCATAGCGGCCCAGTTGCACGACTTCGCTTACGGGCACCGCGAACGTATTGGGCACGCTCTGCGCAAGCACGGCACGCAATTGCGCAAGACGTGGCGGCGCGATGCGGCGCACGTCTTCGCCATTGAGCGTGAGCTTGCCGCTGCCCGCCCGATCGGGAAAGCCGTGCAGCGTGAAGTCGCCCGCCAGCGCCTTGAGCAGCGTGCTCTTGCCGACACCGTTCTGGCCGAGCACGACCACGAATTCACCAGGCGCGACGCTCAACGAAAAATCGTCGAACAGCATTCTTCCCCGGTAGCCGATGCGCAAGTTCTCAATCGAAAGCATGAGGTTTCTTTTTGTGTAGTGTTTGTCGCCGGTTTGCAGTCGGTTTGCCAATGCGCTTATCCGCCGAATTGCCGCCGGCTGCGCAGAATGAGCACGATGAAGAACGGCGCGCCCAATAGCGCGGTAAGCACGCCAAGCGGTATTTCAGCGGGCGCGACGAGCGTACGCGCCGCAAGATCGGCGGCCACGGTGAGCAATGCTCCCAGCAGCATCGAGCCCGGCAGCACCACGCGTTGATCGGGCCCGCACGCGAGCCGGATGCAGTGCGGCGCCACCAGCCCGATAAAGCCGATCTGCCCCGTGCTCGACACGAGTGCGCCCACCGCGAGCGCCACTGCCAATAATATGGAGTGCTTCACACGTCGAACCGGCACGCCCAGATAATGCGCCTCCAGCTCGCCCAGTTGCATTGCGTTGAGCGCGCGCGTGTTGGCGGCGATCGTCGCAATGCCCACGAGCACGAAAGGCGCAATCGCGCCGAGCGTCGACCACTTGGCATCGGCGAGGCTGCCCAGGCTCCAGAACGTCAGCGAGCGCAGTTGCGCATCGGTCGCCACATAGGAGAGCGTCCCTATTACCGCACCGGCGAGGGCATTGGCGGCGACGCCTGCAAGCAGCAGGATCGGCAGCACCACGCGGCCATTCGACGACGAGATGCGATAAACGCCCAGCGTCACACCCAGCGCGCCGATAAACGCCGCAATCGCCGTGAGTTGTCCCGATCCCGGCGCGAAGCCGCCCGCGAAGACAGCGGGCCACACAGCCGCGAGATGCGGCAGCAGGACGGAGCCGAACACGATCAGCAGCGACGCGCCCAGCGCCGCGCCGCTCGATACGCCGATCAAGCCGGGATCCGCGAGCGGATTGCGCAGCAACGCCTGCAACGCACTGCCCGCCGCGCCAAAACCCGCCCCGACCAGCAACGCGAGCACCACGCGCGGCACGCGCAGTTCGAGCAGCACGAGCGCGGAGCGGTCGGCCTGCGCACCAGCATGCAGGTCGCCTGCAACGAGTGCTTGCCAGAGCGCCGCAGGCGACACCGGGTACGCGCCCATGCACACGCCCGCGAGCACCGCCAGCGCAAGCAACGCGGCGAGCGCGGCGAACACCATCGGCACGCGCGAGCGCGGCGTGCGGGCGAAAGAAGGCGCAGCCAGCGAAGGCCGCGCGAGTCGAAGAGTCTGCCTGTTCATGATGAAACGACACTTAGCTTGCGCGTGAGGTCACGCTTTCGCGAGACTGCGGTTGAGCGCGCTCACGGCCTCGGGCAGGCGCGGCCCGAAGCCGAGCAGGAACAGCGCATCGAGCGCGACCACGCGCGTCGAGCGGCCCGCGGGCGTCAGCGCGAAGCCCGCCGAATCCAGCAGATGCCGCTTGCTGCCCGCGGCCTTGAGCGCGTCGTCGGTGGTCAGCACGATATCGGGCTGCGCGGCGACGAGCGCCTCCGGAGTGAGCGCGCGGTAACCCGAGAACCCCTGCATCGCATTGCGTGCGCCCGCGTAGGCGAGCATGGCGTCGGCGGCGGTGTGCTGGCCCGCCACCATCGGCTGGTTGCCCGCCGGGCTCATGAGGAACAGCACGCGCGGCTCGGGCACAGGTTTGGGCGCTGCCGCCACGCGAGCGGACGTCTCGGCCCACGCGCGGTCGAAGCGCGCAAGCAGCGTCTGCCCCGCGTTGTCAGCGTCCAGCGCACGCGCCACGCCCACGATCTTCTCGCGCACCGAGGCCACGTCATGACCTTCGCCGAAGCTCGCGAGCTTCACGCCCGCATCGGCGACGCGTTGCAACACCGAAGGCGGCCCCGCTTCGGCCGAAGCGAGAATCAGCGTGGGCCGCAACGACAGCAGGCCTTCGGCGGACAGCGCGCGCTGGTAGCCGACTTTAGGCAACGCCTGGGCCTGCTGCGGATACGTGCAGGTCGTATCGGCGCCCACGAGGGAATCGGCACGGCCCAGCGCGTAGACGATCTCCGCGAGCGCGCCGCCGATCACGACGACGCGCGCCGCATCGCCTGGCGCAGATGGCGCAGATGGCGCGGACGGTGCAGCGGCAACGGCCAGGTCGGCCAGGCTCGCGCCCGCCGCTGCGAGCAGCAGCCCGCCCGTGCCGATCAGCAGCCGTCGCCGACTGCCATCGAAGCGGTCGTCGCTCATGCGCTGGCTCCATCGGCGACGCGTTCGACGCGCGGCAGCCGCGCGAGCGCCGCGCGCCAGTCCTCAAGCTCGGCCTGTCCCGGCTTGCGCGCACCGAACAGCATGGTGATGTTTTCGCCCGCCGCGTCGAAGAGTTCGACCGAGGTGACGATGCCGTCGCTCGTCGGCTTGCGCACGACCCATGCATGCGCAACCAGGCTGGTGCGCAGATGCAGGTTGAAATCGGCGTCCAGCACGTTGAGCCACGGCCCCATCGTGCGGATCGTCTGCACCGGGCCGGTATGAATCTGGATCATGCCGGGATTGCCGACGAACACCATGATCGGCAGTTGCGTGCTCGCGGCGTCATTCAGCAGCGCATCGATGGCGTCGAGCGCGATAGGCTCCGCGTAAGCGGGGTCGGCCAGGCGCAACGCCTGCAAGCGGCCCACGCCGAATTTACGCAGGATATCGAAGAATTCGTGCGTATCCTTCATCGCCGCCCACGCCGCGCGAAAGCCCGTCACGTCGACCTGCGCGTCGTCGCGCTGCGGCGCACGCGGCTGAGCCGGCTCCACCGTCAGCCCGGCCTGCTGCACCGGCGCAGCGTGACGCTCGACCAGTGCGTCGAACGCCGCGTAATCGCTCGCATCGCGCAGGTAGACCTTGGTGATCGCCACGCCTTGCGCGTCGAAGAACTGCAGGCTCTTGCGCACGCCGTCGTCATACGCTTCGCTCACGGCAAACGCCGATGCCCACTTTGCGTAGAAAATGCGCAGGTCGATGGCGCGTCCCACGGTCAGGCCCACCGGGCCGTTGCGGCTCATCTTGCCGAACGTGCCGATCTTTTCATGCACGACTGCGTCGTTGCGCGTGAGCACCATGACTTCGCCGAGCAGCGGCATGGTCTCGAAGATGGCAGCGAATTGCGCGGCGTCGTTCGCGTCGAGCCGCACGACATGTTCGCCGACGAAAGCGGCCAGCGCTTCGCCTTCGCTGACGCCCAGTTCCGCCGCCGCTTCGCGATGGCGCAGCTTGCGGGTCGTGCGCAGTTCGGTGAAGGCTTCGCGCAGCAGCGCGAGCGAAGCCGGGTTCACGGGAGTCTGGGTAGAAATTTGCGTCATGTTGGTCTTGCCTGATTGCATTGAACAGTTGAATACGTCGCTCAGAAGTCGATCTTCATGCCCACGTTGAAGTTGCGGCCCGGCGCGGTGTACGCGTCGATCTTCGCCGCGCTGTCGCTGTCCGAGAGACCGCGCACGTCGTTCCAGATCCAGTACTTGCGGTCGAATACGTTGTCGATGCCCGCCGTCACGCTCACATGGCGCGTGATGTTGTAGCCCGCGTGCAGGTCGAGAATCGTGTACGACGGCGTCGAGTAATACGACGCGGTGGACATCGTCGACTTGCTCTTGCGCGAGTTGTAGGTGAGGTCGGCGCTTGCGAACCAGCGCTCCGTGGGCGCGTATTTCACGCCGAGCACGACCGCGAGCGGCGGCACCGTATCCAGACCCGACGTCACGCCGTCCTTGGTCTCGGTGCCGTGGATCCACGCGAAGCCGCCCTTCACTTCCAGGCTGTCGTTCACGTACCAGTCGGCCTTGCCTTCGAGGCCCTGAATCGAGGCCTTCGAGTAGTTCACGTACTGCACCGTGTACGGATTGGTCGCGGAGGTCACGCTGCCGCCAATCACCTTCGTATCGATGAAGTTGCTGTAGCGGCCCGCGAACGCAGCGGCGCTGTAGTTCACCTGGCCATGACCGACGCCCAGCTTGCCGCGCAGGCCCAGTTCGACCGAATTGCTGGTTTCGGGCTTCAGGTTCGGATTGCCGACCTGCTGGTAATAGAGGCCGTACGAACCCGCCGGGTTATAGAAGCTGTTGACCTGGTACGCGGACGGCGCGCGGAATCCATGCGCGTACTGCACATAAGGCACGAACGCGGGCGAGACTTCGTAGAGCACCGCGAGGCGTGGCGAGATCGCGTTGCCCGTGGACGACGTAGTCGGCTTGGTCGAGGTCGCCGACATGGACTCGTAGGTCGCGTCCGGATGCGGCGTCATGTTGTACCAGTCGAAGCGCACGCCCGGCACCACGCTCAGCTTGTTCCAGCGGATCTCGTCCTGCACGAACGCGCCGAATGCGGTCTGCGTGGTCTTCGGGAACGCTTCCGGATAGCCGTCCGAAGCGCTTGTCCATTCCGATCCCGCCGAGCTTGCGGTGCTGTAGTGCGAGACGCTCGCGTCGAAACCGTAGGTCAGCTTGTGCTGCAGCGGCCCGGTCGCGAAGGCGCTGTCGGCCACGACGCTGCCGCCCAGAATGTTGTCGCCGTAATCGTTGGTGCGCGTGCGCGACGAGCTAGCGCCACTGGAGTTCGTGCCGCCAATGTCGAGCGTCTGCCGCGTGGACGCATTCCGGTAGTACAACGAAGTGTGAAGTTGCTGGAAGTACGGATTCGTCACATCGCGATGGTCGTAGTCCAGCTGCACGCGGTTGCTGTTCACCTCGTTGCCGGTCACGTAGCTGTTGGCCGTGTAGCCGCTCCACGTGTACGCGCCGCCCAGTTGCGAAAGACCGTCGCTTGAGTTCGCATTACTAATTGTTTCAGCAGTAATTTTTAGCGTGTCCTGCGGCGTCAATTTAAAAACGATCTTGCCGAGCGCGCTGCGGTTGTTGTACGTGAGCGGGTCGGCTTCCGAGCGCGTCGCGCCCAGCGTGTTGCTGTCGCCCTTGTTGTCGGTCTCGTGGCCGTGGCGCCCGGACAGCGCCACCATGCCCTGCACCACGTCGCCACCGAATGCGGCCGTGGCCGTCGAGCCCCAGCTCCGGTCGGTCGAGTCGTAGCCTGCCTTCAACGAGAAGTAAGTCGGCTTGTTGTAGATCGACAGCAGGTCGCTCGGATCCTTGGTCACGAAGTTGACCGCGCCGGTCAGGCCGTCGCTGCCGTACAGCGCCGAAGTCGGGCCGCGCAGCACTTCGATGCGCTGATAGAGGTCGGTGTTCAGGTAGTCGGCGCGACCCGCCGAGCCCGAACCGAACGCATAGGACTGCGGCAGCGGCACACCGTCTTCGAGCAGCAGCACCTGGTTGCCTTCGAGGCCGCGAATATTGATGCCCTCGTTGCCCGCACGCCCCGACGACCCCGTGATCCCCGACGGCCGATACGCCGAATGGCGCACTTCGACGCCAGGCTCGTACTTGAGCGCGTCCTTGACGTCCTTCGCGTTGTTCTCGTCGATATCGTCGCTCGTGATGACCGAGACCGTGGCCGCCGTGCGGTTCGGGTCAGCGCTGCCGCCGCGCGTGGCCGTGACCGTGACGGCCTTGAGCGCCTGCTCGCGGCGCAGCGCGTCGGCGCGCATGGGTTTGGCGGAGGACGCGTCGGTCGTGGTCGCGGTGGCGGCGGTGCTCGCAGTCGCGTCGGGCGTGGCCGCTTGAGCGGCCAGTGCGTTGCTGGCGTAAAGCGCGCAGGCTTCGGCGATGAGCGCCGGCAGCACGCGCCGCACCAGTCTTTGCTTAAGTTGCATCAAATCTACCCCGTAGTCAGAATCCAGGCTTTCCGGCTTCTTACGAACCGAAAGCGGGCTCGATCTTATCCTGGATGCAAACAATTCTCATTTACTTTTTAAAATGCGGTTAGGTTCGGTGACTTGAAGGCAACCTGAAAGCAAGACCTTGCATCTAGCCTTCAAACTCGAAAATCGCCGATTTATCAGGCAGTTAGTTGCTAACACGCGGTCTCGATAGAAACAGTCGCGTATGTATGTTTCGCGCAGCACCGAAAGCGGCAAGTCCCTTTATGCCGTATGGGTATTTGGCTCGAAAACGGCCCGAATCGGCATAAATCGGCCAGAAATGTCCGGTTGAGAAGCGAAACCGGCACGGGAGTCACCACGCGACGACGGGGCGAACCAGTAAAATCGCGTCATGGATTCGACCGCCACCCCGCAACGCCTGACCGACCGCAAGCGCGCCGCCATTCTGGAAGCGGCCATCGAGGAATTTCTCGCCGCCGGTTACGACGCCACCAGCATGGATCGCATCGCCGCACGGGCGAGCGTCTCCAAGCGCACGGTCTATAACCACTTCCCGAGCAAGGAGGCGCTGTTCGCGGCGATCCTCATGCGCCTGTGGGACGCGAGCCAGACCGGCGCGCCGCCCGCCTACCGCGCCGCCGAACCGTTGCGGGCGCAACTACTCGCGCTGCTCGCGCGCAAGCTGCGCCTGATGGCCGACGAATCGTTCCTGGCGCTCGCGCGCGTGGCGATCGCGGCAGGCATCCACTCGCCCGAGCGCGCCCGCGACATGGTCGCGCGGCTAGGCGAGCGCGAGGAAGACGTGACTGTATGGATCCGCGCGGCCGCCGCCGACGGGCGCCTGCGCATCGACGATCCGCTCTTTGCGGCGCAGGAACTGCAGGGGATGGTGAAGGGATTCGCGTTCTGGCCGCAGGTGACGATGGGCCAGCCGCCGCTGGATGCGGCCGCGCAAGTGCGGATCGCCGAATCTGCCGCCGATATGTTCCTTGCACGCTACGCTTCGAAGCACTGACACCAGTTGGCGGCGGTTAGCGCACTAACGCCCGCGCCTGGCCTGACGACGCGCCGTGGCGCGCACCCTCGCGCCAGAAGCGCCACGCGAGCAGCCCGGCCAGCGCCTGGGCGCCCATCACGAACGCCACACAGCCGCCCCAACCCCATAGCCGCCAGGCGGGTACGGGCAGTATCGATCCCAGGCTGCCGCCCAGGTAATAGAACGACAGATAAAGGCCGATGGCCGTGGGCCGCGCCGCCCCGGCGCTCTGCGAGATGAAGGCATTGGCCGCCGCCTGCTCGACGAACACGGCGGTCGAGCCGAGCGCGAGTCCCAGCAGGATCGGCACCAGACCATGTGCGAGCGTGAGCAGCGCCCCCGCCAGCGCGAGCCACGCCGCCCAGATCGCAAGATCGCGCGGAGAGCGATGACGCGCGATGCGTCCTGCGATCGGCGTGACCACCATCGCGAGCAGGAACACCGCGTAAATCGCACCGATCTGCGCGGTGCCAAAGCCATACGGCGGCTGCGCGAGTCGCAGCCCCGCGAACGTGAACGTCGCCACCTGCGAGGCAAGCACGCACGCACCGAAGCCGAACGCCGCCAGCAGTGAAGGCCGCGTGAAAAGTTGCAGACGTGAAGGTGTCGGCAGGTCGTCCACACGCGTTTCAGCAAGCATCGGCGGCTTGTGCGGCAGCCACGCGTATATCGCCACGCCCGCCGCGAGGCTCAACAGCGCGACCGCATCGAGCGCATGACGCCAGCCCAGCGCCGCCACGCACGCATTGGTCACGAAGCGCCCCGCAAAACCGCCCAGCGTGGTTCCCGCGACGAACAGCGCGCTGACCTCCGCGATTTCCTCGCGCGAAAAGCACTCGCCGATAAACGACACCGCGATCGCGAAGATAAACGGCATCAGCAAGCCGACGGCAAAGCGCGCCGCGAGAAACGACGCGAAGCCGTCCGCATGCGCGGCCCACAGCGCGGGCAACGCGGACGCCATCGCCGCACCCGCGATGACCGTGCGGCGAGCCAGCCGCGCCGCGATTGCGCCGACGAATGGCGCGATAATGGCGACGGCCAGCGTGGTCGCGCTCACGCCCTGCCCCGCCTGTTCGGCGCTGATGCCGAACGCCGCCGCCAGTTCGCGCAGGATGCCCTGCGTGGCGTAGAGATTGAGAAACGCCGCGCAGCCGCAGAGAAAAAACGCCGCGCGCAAGGGCTTGCCTGACATGAAGGGTTTCCGTGACGATATGCGTCCCTTCAGTCTGCCAGGCGCGCGCGCCGCGGGCCAATACCGAATTTGTCGTCATTGATACCGGAAGCCTCACATGCTCGACCTGCGCCGCCTGCGCTACTTCGTGACTGTCGCCGACGAACTGCACTTCGGCCGCGCCGCCGAACGCCTGCACATCGCCCAGCCGCCGCTCACGCGCCAGATCGCCGCGCTCGAAACAGAGCTGGGCCTGCGCCTGTTCGAGCGCTCGACGCGCAACGTCACGCTCACGCCCGAAGGCGTGCAGTTCCTCGATCACGCGCGCCAGGTCATCGACGCGGCCCTGAGTGCACAGACCTCGGCGCAACGGCTCGCGAGCGGCGCGGCGGGACGGCTGGCGATCGGCTACACGAGTTCCATTCCGATGTCGCGCGTATTCAGCGAAATCGTGCGCGCATTCGGCCGCCGTGCGCCCGAAGTGGAACTGAGCTTTCGCGAAGTGGCCAGCGTCGAGCACCATCGGCAGATTGCGGCGGGCGTGCTCGATATCGCATTTGGCTGGGCAGCGACGGAACCGTTGCCGCCGGCACTCACTCAGCGCGTGCTGGCCAGCGAGCCGCTGGTCGCCGCCGTCCCCAGCAGCAGCGATCACGCCGCGCATGACGCGATCGACTTCGCCGCGCTCGCGCACGAAGCGTTCATCACCTACCCACCGGGCCAGGGTTCGGCGCTCAATGCGGCGCTCAACCGGCTGTGCGCGAAGGCGGGCCTCACGCCGCATCTGGGGCCGACCGCGACGCAGGTCGCGACCCTCGTGGCGCTCGTCGCCGCCGAGCGCGGCGTGGCGATCGTGCCCGCCTCCGTGGCCGCGTTGCACATGCCCGGCGTGCGCTACGTGCCGCTCGCGGGCGAAACGCCGCTCGAACAGACGCTGCTGTGGCGCGCGCAGGGCGCGTCGCGCTGCGCACTGCGTTTCGTCGAATTCGCGATTGAGTGCGCCGGATCCGCCGATCGCGCCGACTGCGTCGAAACCAGCGCCCAGCCGGCGCAACCCACCTGAAGCCGCGCCATGCCGAAGTCCCGCTCGAAATCCAGCCGCCAGCGCAACGCGCAGCACCTGCGCCAGCCGCCCTTCATCGACACGCTGCCGGTGCCCGTCTACTTTCGCACCGAGCACATGCCTTCGCACGCGACCTATCCGTCGATGTGCCATCCGTGGGGCGAGTTCGTCTATTCGTTCAGCGGCATCACCGAGGTCACCACGCGCGAGGACTACCTTCTCGCCCCGCCGCACATGGCCTTATGGATCGCGCCCGGCACCGAGCACGTGGGTTTCAATCACGCCGAGACCGTGCATTGCTCGGTCTATATCGAGCGCGACCTGTGCGGCGCGCTGCCCGCGCAGACCTGCGCGGTGATGGTGTCGCCGCTCGTGCGCGCGATGCTCGAACATCTGCGCGCGCTGCCGCCCGAGGGCCACGATGGTCTGGAGTCGCCCACGCGCTCGCGCCTGCTACGCGTGCTGGTCGACCAGTTGAGCACCTGCGCGACGACGGGCAGCTACCTGCCGCACGCGGACGATCCGGAACTGGACGCCGTACTCAAGGTGTTCCACGACAATCCCGCCGATAGCCGCCCGCTGGCTGAACTCGCCTCGGCGTTCCATATGAGCGAGCGCACGCTGATGCGCCACGCGCAGCGCGAACTGGGGATGTCGTTGACGGAATGGCGCGCGCGCCTGCGGCTGGTGAGCGCGCTGCCGCTGCTCCAGGCGGGGCGCAGCGTGGAATCGGTGGCACTCGACCTGGGTTATGCGACTTCGTCGGCATTTATCGCGATGTTCAGGCGCTTGACGGGCACGAGTCCCGGCAAGTTCATCGCCCGGCCCGCCAATCATCAGGTGTCCGGATGATTGGCGTTGTGCGGCGAGGTTACGCCGCGCGCAACGCTTCCGAAGGCCGCATGCCGAACATGCGCCGGTAATCCGTCGCGAACTGGCTCAAGTGCCAGAAGCCCCATGCCGCCGCCACGTCCTGCACGGAACCTGCCGCGCGCCCGCACAGGTCGCGGCGCGCGCCGTTCAGGCGCAGCGCGCGCAGATACGTGGCGGGCGCCATGCCCAGCACATCCTGGAAGCAGTATTGCAAGGTGCGCCGGCTCACATGCAGTTGCTCGCAGAGTTCGGGCACGCCGACCGGACGCGTGCGGTGCGCGAGCACATAATCGCGCGCCTGCGCCACGATCCAGCGGCGGCGCGAAGGCGCATCGGCAAGCGTGTCGCCCGGCTCGTCGTCGTGCGCCGTGCAGGCATCGAAGAGCGCCGCCAGCAGTTCCGCCTGCACGTCGTCGCGCTCGATATCGGAGAGCATCGCGCTGCTGTCGTCGCCTTCGTCGCTTTCATGGGTGTTGCCCAGGCGCTGCGCAAGCAGCGCGCAGAGTTGCGCGAGGCGCGCCGCACCCGCGCGCACCGTGGGCGCGGACGGCAGGCGCGCGTCGAGCGGCACGCGCTCCACCGTCTGCGCATAGTGGCGCAGCACGTCGCCGCGCACCACCACGCCGTAAATCGAGAACTGCGCGGGCGTGAGCAGCTCGAATTCGACATTGCCGGGCCGCACGGCAATAGCGTGCTCGCCAAACGGCTGCGAATCGATGCGCGCCTGCGCGTCGGCCGCTGCGGGAATGCCGAACCAGTACGCGTCGCCACGCACCTCGCACGCCTGACGCAGTGTGTGGCTCGTGGTCTCGCAGAAAATCTTCATGGTGTCGAGCGGGATCTCCGTCAAGGTGCCGACGAAGCGCCCCGCCGCGAGCTGGTCGTAAGTCTGCCGCCAGCCGACCAGGTTGCGCGCCTGTTCATCGGCGTCATGCGCGACGCTCACGACCGCGCGGCCTGCCGGGACATGCGCGCCCTGGGCGTTGAGGCGGGTGTCTTCCGCGGTCTGTTCGATGCGCGTGGCCGCTTGATTCATGGGGGACTCCTTGCGCATGAGTAGGTCGAAACGATCGGGTTTCGATGCAAAATTCGCGCCAGGTATGTGCGAGGCAAATGCGGCGGGGAGTTGAAGGCGTATGTATGACCGTTGCGTGTCTGTCATGTGCCGTGGCGGCACACTTTCGCGCCCGTGGCGCGGTTTATCGATGTTCAAAATCGGCGCATCCTGGCGAGATGCGCCGTGGCACACGCCCCAAAAGGGTGCGCAGGCCAGGCGACGCTTTATACGGCCTCGACCCGCGCCACGTCAGGCGCTTGCGGCAAGGTCGCGTCGCTATCGTCCTTCAGGCCCACGCCAGTGAGCCCAAGACGCCGCGCGTGCGTGAGCAGGTAATGCAGCTTGTGTGCCGCCGCTTCGTACGGCAGGCCCTCGGGCCGCACGTTCGAAATGCAGTTGCGCAGCGCGTCGTGACAGCCCACCTTCGGCGCCCACGTGAGATAGACGCCCAGGCTATCGGGCGAGCTCAGGCCAGGCCGCTCGCCGATCAACATGGCGACAAGCTTCGCACCCAGCAATTCGCCGATTTCGTCGCCGAGCGCCACGCGCGCCTGACGCGCCACGACCACCGGGCCAATGCGCCATTCGTTCGTGCCCGCGTCGTCCTGGAGCCGCCTGCGCACCGCCTGCAGCAGCGGCAACGCCTGCTTCGCCGCCGCAAACGCCGACAGCCCGTCGCCGACCACGAACACCACATCGGGCGCTTCGTGCGTGGCACTCGCGCCCACTTGCGCCAGCGCCTCGCGGCTCTCGTCGCTCAACCGGCGCCCCAGATCGGGCCGACGCAAATAATGCTGCCGGTCGCTGGCCGCGCTTTCGGCACCGAGCGTCGCAAATCCTTCGGCTTCAAGTTGCGCGCGCAACGTTTGCGCATCGAGCGGCTGATGCACTGCGTCGCGCGCCTGTGCGTGCGAGAGGTTGAACGCCAGCAGCGGTGCGGTCGGCAGCCCATTGCCCGCGCGGCCCAGCGCAATGCGCGCATTCGTAAACGCCTTCAGCCCGGCCCAGGGATTCTTTTCGACGGCATCGCTCATGCGTTCGCTCCCTGGCCTATACCCATCCATTCGTTCGCGCCCGCGAGCAGCGGAACGCGCGTGGAGCCCGGCAGCAGCGCGCCTTTGGCATCGGCGATTTCCATGGTTTCCAGCCATTCCTCGAACTCGGGCGCGCGGCGCAGACCCAGCACTTCACGCACATAAAGCGCGTCATGGAACGAAGTGCTCTGGTAATTGAGCATCACGTCGTCGGCGCCGGGAATGCCCATGATGAAGTTGATACCCGCCGTGCCCAGCAGCGTGAGCAGCGTGTCCATGTCGTCCGAATCGGCTTCGGCGTGATTGGTGTAGCAGATATCGCAACCCATCGGCACCCCTAACAACTTGCCGCAGAAATGGTCTTCCAGCCCGGCGCGAATGATCTGCTTGCCGTCGTAGAGATATTCCGGGCCGATAAAGCCCACCACCGTGTTGACGAGGAACGGATCGAAGTGGCGCGCGACCGCGTAGGCACGCACTTCGCAGGTCTGCTGGTCGACGCCGAAGTGCGCGTTCGCGGACAGCGCGCTGCCCTGTCCCGTTTCGAAATACATGAGGTTATTGCCAACGGTGCCGCGCTTGAGCGACAGCGCTGCTTCGTGCGCCTCGCCCAGCAGTGCAAGCGAAATACCGAAGCTCGCGTTGGCTTTTTCGGTGCCTGCAATCGACTGGAAGACGAGGTCGACGGGCGCGCCTTTTTCAATCGCCGCGATCGTGTTGGTGACGTGCGTGAGCACGCACGATTGCGTGGGCACGCGGTAACGCTCGCGAAAACCGTCGATCATCGTAAGCAGCTTGACGATGGCCGCGAGGCTGTCCGTGGCGGGATTGATGCCGATCATCGCGTCGCCGCAGCCGTACATCAGGCCGTCGAGCATCGATGCGGCGATCCCCTTCACATCGTCGGTGGGATGGTTGGGCTGCAGGCGCACCGACATGCGCCCCGGCAAGCCCACTGTGTTGCGAAAGCGCGTGATCACCGGACGCTTGCGCGCCACCGCGATCAAGTCCTGGTTGCGCATGATCTTGGAGACCGCTGCCACCATCTCGGGCGTGAGACCCGGCCCCACGCGCGCGAGCGCCACGCTGTCCGCTGCGGGCGAAAGCAGCCAGTTGCGGAAGTCGCCCACGGTCAGGTGCGAAACCATCGCGAACGCCTGCGCGTCATGCGTATCGACGATCAGGCGCGTGACTTCGTCGCTCTCGTAAGGAACCAGCGCCTCGTTCAGGAAGGTCTTGAGCGGCACGTCGGCCAGCGCCATCTTCGCGGCAACGCGCTCCTCCTCGCTGGCCGCCGCGACACCCGCTAGCTGGTCGCCGCTGCGCAGCGGACTCGCCTTCGCGAGCAGGGTCTTGAGGTCAGCGAAACGGTAGGTTCGCGGGCCGATCGTCTCCGTATAGGCCATCGGTTCAACTCCTGCGCTCTGGCATGGTGCAGACGTTCATTGTGCGCTCATTCCTCCAGCAGCGCGCCGGACGTTTCCAGCGGCTGCGCGGCTTGCGCGGCGGCTTCGCGTTGCGAGCGGGTCGCGAGGAAATAAGCATAGCCCAGCGCGAGGAAGCCCACGAAGATCACGGCGACGAGCGCATTGAAATACACCATCGTGCCGAGGCAAACCAGCGCGGCCAGCAGCGCAAATGCCGGGAAGAACGGATAGAGCGGCGCGCGGAACGGCCGTTCCAGGCGCGGCTGCGTGCGGCGCAGTTTGAACAGCGCGGCCATGCTGACGATATACATGACGATGGCGCCGAACACCGACATCGTGACGATATTCGCCGTGAGCGTCTGGCCGCCGAACTGGATCAGCTCGTCGCTATAGATGGCCGCAATGCCGACCACGCCGCCCGCGATGATCGCGCGATAAGGCGTCTTGAAGCGCGGGTGCACCTTGGCGAGCCACGCGGGCAGATAGCCTTCGCGGGCGAGCGCGAAGATCTGGCGCGAGTAGCCCAGGATAATGCCGTGGAACGACGCGACCAGACCGAACAGGCCGAGCCATACGAGCATATGCATCCAGCCACTGTGCTCGCCGACGATGTATTTCATCGCTTGCGGCAGCGGGTCGTTGATGTTCGCGAGCTTCGTCCAGTCGCCCGCGCCGCCCGCGAACACCATCACGCCCACGGCAAGCGCCACCAGCGTCAGGATGCCGGCGACATACGCAATCGGAATCGAGCGCTTGGGGTTCTTCGCTTCCTCGGCGGCCATGGCCACGCCTTCGATGGCGAGGAAGAACCAGATCGCGAACGGAATCGCCGCGAACATGCCGTTGAACGCGCCCAGCGAAAAGTGATCGGCGCCCGACCAGCCGCCCTTCGTGAAGTGATCCCACGAGAAGCCTGGCGACACCACGCCCATGAACACGAGCAATTCGAAGATCGCGAACAGCGTGACGACCAGTTCGAACGTGGCGGCGATCTGCACGCCTACGATATTGAGCGCCATGAACACGAGGTAAGCGCCCATCGCAGCGTGCTTGGGCTCCAGCCCCGGAAACTGCACATGCAGATAGGCGCCGATGGCGAGCGCGATCGCAGGCGGCGCGAACACGAATTCGACGAGCGTGGCCGCGCCCGCGAGATAGCCGCCGACGGGGCCGAACGCGCGGCGCGCGTAGGCGAACGGGCCGCCCGCATGGGGAATCGACGTCGTGAGCTCGGTGAAGCTGAAAATAAACGTGGTGTACATGGCCGCCACGAACAGCGCCGTGACGACGAAACCCAGCGTGCCGGCGCTCGCCCAGCCGTAGCTCCAGCCGAAGTATTCCCCGGAAATCACGAGCCCGACGGCAATGCCCCACAGTTGCCATGTGCCGAGCGTCTGCTGAAGCGCAGGCGCGGAATGGCCTTTCGACTCTGCGTGCATGGTGTTTTCTCCTCGATAAAGGCCCGCGTGGCCGGCTGCGAATCGGCGAATGCGCTCGACGGCAAGCCAGGCGGGGATGGGAACCATGCTAGAGAGTCATTAATCGACGTGTTATCGAAAATCGGCAATCTTGATTCTTACATTTTCCATACGGATGACTTCGCCGTGAGCATTCGATTCGTTGAGTCGGCCGGGTTTCCTTGCACGTAAAAAAACCGCCCGAGGGCGGTTTTGCTAGGGATGCGCTGGGCGCTTCCTGGAAGCGCGCTTCACGATGGCGCCGGTCTCCTGTTCACTTCCAGAAGCTCTGACCTGGGCAGTGAGTTCCTTGACCAGCTTGACCGGCCGGGCGGCCTTGATGCACTCCTTGACGACATCCACGGCCGACACAGCGCGACGCAGATTGTCCAACTCCTGGCGCGAGAAGTCCGAATGCCTGTTCGCGTGTTCAACCGTGTGAAGCACCTTGTCGAAAGCGTCGGACGCGTCCGCAATCGTATTGATAAATACGGCGTTCTCGCGTTCCCGGATTGCCTTTTCGACTGCCAGGGATTCGGCGATCTGCTTTAGCGACAACGCAATATCCGGCTCCTGCCCGGCCTTCAGCACGCCTCTGAGCGCTTCGTTGATCAGCGTCTGGTAGCCCTTTCCTTCATTCGCGGCGCGCTCGCGAAATGCCTGAAGGACATCGTCGTCCAGCATGATCGTAATGCGCGTTTTGCCCTTGGGGTCGAGAACCGGGCCGCGCTTCGCCTGTGAGAAATCGAAGGTTTCGCTCATCGCTGTGCCTCGTATTGCGTTCGTTCCGATGCGTCTGCCCGCCGTGCGGAGATCAAGGCAATATCGCCATTCTCCTCGTACGCATAGCACACAAAAAGAATCGCCCCGACACCGTTCATTGCCACGGTAACGAAGCGCTGTTCACTATGGCGATTGTCGGGCAGCGTCAAGGCGTAATAGTCCATGAAGAACGTGTCGTCGACATCGACAAAATCGACATCGTGATCCTGGATGTTCCTAAGACGCTTGTCTTCATTCCATACGATGTTGGTCTGAGTCATTATATGCATAAAATATGCATACCACAAGGTTCCGTCCCGAACCCTCGCAGCTAGCGTGTTGATGGGGCATGACCACTCTCGATCGAGACGAAAAAGCATATCGGGGCACTACGTAATCGCGGCCTGAATCCCGCCCACAACGCGACAGAAGCTTGAGCGAAATCGCCCCTCCCGCTTTTTCATGGCGCGCCATGCCGCACACCGGCACATCGACACTCGGCATCCCTTAAGGGACACATAAGCGTTTACCCCGCAGAATGCCTCGCAATGCTGCCGCCCATCGCTTGCAGCGCCTGCATTCATCGAGGAACGTCCGTTGTCCTGCCTGTTTTTCCGTATGCCATTTCGCGCGTTGCCGGTCGCTGCCCTGTTGCTGGGCGGCTGTGCCGTCTATCACGCGAAGCCGCTGCCGTCGAACGATTCGCTGCTCACGCAGGATGCGCTCGGGCGCGTGCAGATCGACCCGGCGAAGATGCCCCTGCCCGCCCTCGCGGCGCATCGCTTCGATCCGTCCGATGGTTTCGATATCGACGAAGTCGCGATGCTGGCCGTCGTCAACAATCCGGATCTGCGGCTCGCGCGCGACGATCTGCACATTGCACAGGCGCAGGCGTTTTCCGCAGGACTGCTTCCCGATCCGCAGGTGGGCATATCGAGCGACTATCCTGGTGCGGCGGGCCTGTCGCGTGCGTTCAGCTACGGCTTGAGCATGGACGTGATGGCGCTCGTCACGCGCGGCGCCAACCAGCGCTCCGCCGACGCCACCGTGCGCAAGACCGACCTGGGCCTGCTCTGGCAGGAATGGCAGGTCGTCGCGCAGGCGCGCCAGTTGTACGTCAAGACGCGCTTCCAGGACGAGACGCTGCCGTTGCTCGCGCAACAAGCCGACCTCGCGCAGCAGCGCTACGCGCGCATCGCGCACGCCGCCAGCGAGCACAACGTCACCGTCGACGCGGCAACGGCGGCGCTCACCGCCGCGCAGGACGCGCGCAAACAATATGTCGATATGCAGCGCGCCCGCGAGCAATCGCACCACGACCTGAATGCGCTGCTCGGCATCGCGCCCGACGTCGACCTGCCGTTGACTGGCGACGCGCAAGTCGCCCCGATCGATGCCGCCACGCTCTCAGCAGCACTCGATGCGCTGCCGCAACGCCGCCCCGACCTGATCGCCTTGCAGGCGGGCTATGACGCGCAGGAGCAGAAGTATCGCGCTGCCATTCTCAACCAGTTCCCGAGCCTCTCCGTGGGCTTCACGCGCCAGCGCGATACGTCGGAGATCTACACGAGCGGCTTCGCGATCAACCTCACGCTGCCGGTGTTCAACCGCAATCGCGGCAACATCGCCATCGAACAGGCCACGCGCCAGCGTCTCGCCGACGAGTACCAAGGCCGCCTGAACACCACCCGCGCCGATATCGCGCACTTGCAGGCCGACGGCGCGCTGGCGTCGCATCAACTCGACGAAGACGAAGCGGCGCTGCCCGAACTCGACCGCGCGGCGGCCAGTGCGCGCAGTGCCTACGCCGCGCATGACATCGCCATCGGCCAGTACGTCGATGCGCAAAGCGCGGCGGTTTCCCGCCGCGTCGATGCCGCCACCGCGCGCGAAGCGCTCGCGGAACAGCGCATCGCCCTGCAAGCGCTGCTGGGCAGCACGATTGCCGAGCCCTACGGCGCGGCGAACAACAACACGTCGGCCTTTGCGCCCACTTCCGCCACTCGCTGATACTCATGTCCAACCGCAATTTTCCCCTGCGTACCGCCGCGTACGCCCTGTGCGCCGTTGGTGCGCTCGCTGCGGGCGGCGCGTTCCTGGCCGTCGGCACGGCGCATGCCGATGCGCCCGCCAACGGCGCTAACGCCGATGCCGCCCCCTCCGTCGCCGTGCAGACCGCGAAAGCCGTGCGCGAAAGCGTCTCGCAACAGATCGTGGCCTACGGCGTCGTCGCCACGGCGGGCGCGAATGCCGCCACCGTGAGCCTGCCTTACGTCGCGCGCGTCACGCGCGTGCTGGTGCAACCGGGCCAGCGCGTTGCGCGCGGCGCGGCACTTTTCATCGTGCAGGCCGACCCCGCCGCCGTGGTCGCGCTCACGCAGGCGCAAAGCAGCGCGACGCTCGCGCGCGGCGAACTCGCACGCACCCAGGCGCTCTATCGCGACAACCTCGCCACGCAATCGCAGCTTGCCGCTGCGCAAAAGGCGCTTGACGACGCCAATCAGGCCATCGCCGCGCAAAGCGCCTCGGGCATTGCCGCCGGGGCCAAGACCGTCACCGCGCCCGCTGCGGGCGTCGTCGCGCAGGTCAGCGCCGCGCCCGGCGACCAGGTGCAGGCGGGCAGCGCGCTCGCGCAACTGGTCGGCGCGAACGCCGGCGACGCGAAAACGCCCAACGTCTCGCTAGGCGTCGAAGCCGCCGACGCCGCGCTGATCCACCCGGGCGAGCGCGTCGTGCTGCATGCGCTCGCCGCCTCGCAGCAGTCGATGCAGGCGCCAGGCCAGATCGCGATGGTGGGCGCGTCCGTCGATGCGCAAAGCCAGCTTGTCGACGTCGGCGCGAGCGTGCCGCTGGCAGGCACCGCGTTCCTGCCCGGCACGCGCGTGCGCGCCGAGATCGACGCGCAGCCGGGCACCTGGTGGAGCGTGCCGCGCGCGGCCGTGCTGCAGGACACGCACGGATCGTACGTTTACCAGGTTGTCCCAGGCAACAAGGCACATCGCGTGGCCGTGACCGTCAAGGTCGAACACGGCGATGTCTATGGCGTGGACGGCGCGCTCGACGCGGCGCGCCCGCTTGTCGTGAGCGGCAACTACGAACTTGAGGAAGGCATGGCCGTGCGCCTGAACAACCCGGGCGGCGCGCAATGACTTTTGGCCAATGGATGCAGCGCCACCGGCGCTCGCTGCTGTTCGTGATCGCGCTGGCCGCCGTCGCGGGCGCGCTCACGGCGATGAAGCTGCCGATCTCGCTGTTCCCGAACGTGTCGTTTCCGCGCGCCGTGGTCTCGCTCGATGCGGGCGACCGCCCCGCCGAGCAGATGGCCACGCTCGTCACGATGCCCGTCGAGGAAGCGCTGCGACGCGTGCCCAACGTGCGCGACGTCGAATCGCGCACGAGCCGTGGCGCGGCGGAAATCTCGCTGAATTTCGACTGGGGCACCGACATGTCCCAGGCGACCCTGCAGGCGCAATCGGCCATCGCCGAGATCCTCGCGACGCTGCCGCCCGGCACGTCCATGCAGGTGCGCCGCATGGATCCGACCGTGTTCCCGGTGATCGCGTACAGCCTGACGTCCTCGCAGCGCTCGCTGTCCCAGCTTTACGATCTCGCGCAGTTCCAGTTGCGTCCGCTGCTCTCGTCGGTTGCCGGCGTGGCGCGTGTGGACATCACGGGCGGCGCGCGCGACGAGCTGGAAGTCGCCGTCGATCCCGCGCGCCTGGCTGCATACAAGCTTTCGGTCGCCGATGTTTCGCGTGCGATCGGCGCGGGCAACGTGCTGATGGCCACCGGCCGCATCGAAGACCACGACAAGCTCTACCTCGTCGTCGCCAACGCGGCTGTCAACGGCCTGGACGCGCTGAAGAACGTGGTCGTCTCCACATCGGGCGCGAACCAGGTGCGCCTTGGCGATATCGCCACGGTTTCGCAGGGCACGGTGCCGCAGTGGATCCGCGTGACGGCAGACGGTAAGGATGCCGTACTGATCAACGTCTATCAGCAGCCCGGCGCGAACAGCGTGGCGATGGCGCAAGCGATCCGCACGCGGCTTGCCACCTTCGGCAAGCAGATGCCGCCTGGCGTGCACCTGTCCAACTGGTACGACCAGAGCGAACTGGTGATCGCGTCGGCCACCAGCGTGCGCGACGCCATCATGATCGGCGTGGTGCTGGCCGCGCTCACGCTCTTCGTGTTCCTGCGCAACCTCAAGATCACGCTGATCGCCGTGGCGCTCGTGCCCATCGTGATGGCCGCGACCATCCTGCTGCTCGACGTGTTCGGCATGGGCTTCAACATCATGACGCTCGGCGGCATGGCGGCGGCCGTGGGGCTCGTGATCGACGACGCGATCGTCATGATCGAGCACATCGCACGGCGGATGCGCGAGGCCGGCTCGCACGCGTTCCATGGCCGCGTGATGAGCGCGGCGCTTGAATTCACGCGACCGCTCGCGGGGTCTTCGGCGGCGACGCTCATCATCTTCGTGCCGCTCGCGTTTCTTTCGGGCGTCACAGGAGCCTTTTTCAAGGCCCTTTCGGTGACGATGGCCAGCGCCCTCTTCATCTCGTTCCTCGTCACGTGGCTGGCGATCCCGATTCTGTGCGACCGCTGGCTCACCGCGAAAGACGCCGAGGAACATCGCGAAACGCGTTTCGCCGCGTGGCTCAATCGCGGCTACGCCAGGCTCGTCGCCCGTGTGAGCGCCCGCCCGGTGTGGGCGCTCGCGCTGCTCGTGCCGCTGCTGCTGGCCGCCGCGTTCGCCTTCACGCGTGTGGGCAGCGGCTTCATGCCGTCGATGGACGAAGGCGGCTTCGTGCTCGACTATCACACGCGCCCCGGCACCTCGATCACCGAAACCGATCGCCTCATGCAGCAGGTGGAAGCCATCATCCGCGCCAATCCGAACGTCGCGACCTATTCGCGGCGCACCGGCGCGGGACTGGGCGGCGACCTCAACGAGCCGAACAAGGGCGACTTCTTCGTGCGCCTGAAATCGGGCTCGCGCGAGCCCATCGACACGGTGATGGAGGAGATCCGTTCAAAGATCGACTCCCAGGTGCCCGGCGTGAGCGTCGAACTCGCGCAGTTGATGGAAGACCTGATCGGCGACCTGACCGCCGTGCCTCAGCCAGTGCAGATCAAGATCTATTCCGACGATACGAAACAGCTCGACGACACCGCGCAGCGCGTCGCCGCACGCATCGGCAAGATCGCGGGCATTGTCGACGTGAACGACGGGATCAATCCGGCAGGCGACGCCATCGATCTGCATATCCGCCCCGACGCCGCGGCCGCCGAAGGCATGGATCCGCAGGCCATCGCGCAGCAGGTCAACGACCTGCTCGACGGCAACGTGGCCACGCAGTACCAGAGCGGGCCCAAGAGCGTCGGCGTGCGCGTGCGGGCGCAAGGCGCACTGCACATGACGGATACGGCGCTGGGCCAGTTGCCGGTTCGCGCACCCGACGGCCATGTGTTCGCGCTCGCGCGCGTGGCCGACCGCGTGACGGTGAGCGGCCAGCCCGAGATCAGCCGCGACAATCTCAAGCGCATGGTGGCGGTGACGGCGCGCATCGACGGACGCGATCTGGGCTCGACCATCGCCGATGTGCAGCATGCGCTCGCCGATCCGAGCCTCTTGCCGAGCGGCGTCTATTACGAGCTGGGCGGTCTCTACCAGCAGCAACAGATCGCGTTCAAGGGCCTCATGGCCGTGTTCGGCGCGGCGGTGGCGCTGGTGTTCGGGCTGCTGCTGTTCCTCTACGAACGCTTTCGCGTGGCGCTGGCCGTGATGGCGATGCCGCTGTGCGCGACGGGCGCGGTCTTCATCGGCCTGTGGGTCACGGGGATCGAGCTGAATATCTCCGCGATGATGGGCATGACGATGATCATCGGCATTGTCACGGAAGTGGCCATTTTCTACGTCTCCGAATTCCAGGCGCTGGTGCGCGACGAAGGCCTGCCGCTGCACGAAGCGCTCCAGGCTGCGGGCCGTAACCGCCTGCGCCCGATCGCGATGACCACCATCGCCGCGATCCTTGCGCTGCTGCCGCTGGCGTTCGCGCTCGGCCAGGGTTCGGCGATGCAGCAGCCTTTGGCGGTCGCGATCATTTCAGGGCTGATCGTGCAGATGCCGCTTGTGCTGCTGGTGCTGCCCGCCCTGCTGCGTCTGCTGCTGGGCCGCAACGAGGCCCGAAAGGCATGAGCCATGGTCACGAATGAGCGACAATCTGAGCAACAATCATCGAACGATGCAAACTGGAGCACCACGATGCGCCTCCTACTGGTGGAAGACGACGAGATGATCGCCGAGCCCGTGCTCGACGGGCTGCGCCGCGAAGGCTATGCCGTCGACTGGGCGAAGGACGGACGCGAGGCCGAACTCTCGCTCGCCAATGACGTGTACGACCTCGTGCTGCTCGACCTGGGCCTGCCGAAAAAAGACGGCGTGACCGTGCTGTCCGCCTACCGGCGGCGCGGCGGCGAAGCGCCGATCCTCATCCTCACCGCGCGCGACAGCGTGACAGACCGCGTGGCCGGACTCGATGCGGGCGCGGACGACTACCTCGTCAAGCCCTTCGACCTGGACGAGCTGGCTGCACGCGCCCGCGCGCTGCTGCGCCGGCGCACGGGCCGCAAGCAGCCCGTCTACGCGCATAGCAATCTCACACTCGACCCGGCCGCGCACGAGGTCACGATGGACGGCGCGCCCATTGCGCTGGTGCCGCGCGAATTCGCGCTGCTGCACGTGCTGATCGAGGAACCCGCACGCGTCTTCACCAAGGCCGAACTGGAAGAGCGGCTCTATGGCTGGGGCGAGGAAGTGGGCAGCAACACCATCGAAGTGCATGTGCACAGCCTGCGCCGCAAGATCGGCGCGGAACAGATCGTGACGGTGCGCGGCGTGGGCTATCGGCTCAAGAGGGCGCAATGAGGTCGATCAAGCGCCGCCTGCTGGGCTGGCTGATCTGCGGCTTCGCCGTGGGGTCGGCGGTGGCGGGCTTCGGCATTTTCCACACCGCGCGCAACGAAGCGAGCGAACTGTTCGACTACGAGCTGCGCGCGGTCGCGCTCTCGCTGCCTTCCAGTTTGCACGCCGGCCACGGCAGCGATCCGCATGAGCCCGACATGCAGGGCATTGCCGACGACCGCATCCTCATCGAGATCTGGGATCGCAACGGCACGGCCATCTATCACTCGTCGCAGGCCGAACCGCTGCCGCGCAATCCCGCAGGCTTCCATACCTTCGAGCACGAGGAATCGCACTGGCGCACCTTTGGCGTGCAGCAGCCCGATCGCTTCGTGCAGGTCGCGCAGCCGATTTCCGTGCGCGAAGCGCTGGCGCTGCGGCTCGCGCTGCACACGGTCTGGCCGCTCGCGCTGTTCGTGCCGGTGGCCATCGTGCTCGTGCTGCTGGTGGTGGCGCGCGGGCTGGCGCCCGTCGGCGCGCTCTCGGCGCTGCTGGCCGCGCGCTCGCACAACACGCTCGGGCCGCTCAAGCTCGACGGCTCGGTGCCGATCGAGTTGCGTCCGCTCGTGGAAGCGCTCAACGATCTGCTCGCGCGCTTGAATACGGCCTCGCAGGCGCAGCGCACGTTTATCGCCGATGCCGCGCATGAACTGCGCTCGCCGCTTGCCGCGCTCAAGCTGCAATTGCAGGCCGCGTTCCGCGACGGCACGCTCAGCGGCGAGCCGCATACCACGGAGCGCATCGAAACGCGCCTGAACCGCCTGATCCGGCTGGTGCAGCAGTTGCTCACGCTCGCACGCGAGGACGCCCAGGCGGAACTGCCCATCGCCGCGTTGAGCCTGCGCCGCCTGGGCGAGCAGGCCATCGGCGATCTCTCGCTGCTCGCCGAAGAAAAGAACATCGATCTCGGCCTGGAACTGCGCCCGCCCGTCACCGAAGACGACGCCTGCAACGTGGCCGCCGACGCGCACGGCCTTGCCACGCTGCTCAGCAACCTGCTCGACAACGCGATCCGCTACACGCCGCCCGGCGGCAAGATCGATCTCGTGCTGACGCGCTCGAACGGCCACGTTGGCTTCGACGTGGTGGACAACGGGCCTGGCATTCCCGAAGAACATCTGGAGCGCGTGCTGGATCGCTTTTATCGGGCCAATCATGTGCCGGGCACCGGCAGCGGGCTGGGACTGTCGATTGCGATGCGCATTGCGCAACGGCATGGCCTGACGCTGGTGTTGCGCAACAATCCGGGCGGCAAGGGCTTGACGGCTTCGGTGCGCGGGCTTTCGGCGCAGGCAGAAACGGAAGCGAAAGCGCACGTTTAATACTGGGCGGCAATTGTCTGCCGCCCATTTTTCCTTGCTCATCGATAAGGAATGCTATTCAAGCCGCCGTCATCGACAGGCCTGAAAATGCAGCACGTTCCTAGAATGTCGTCCTTAACCCGACCATCACGCTTCTCCCGCCTTCGGGCGCAATATCGCGCACCACCGAACTCGCGTAGCGCACGTCCTGATTCGTGAGGTTGTCGCCGCGAACATAGGCGAGCCAGTTCGTCGATCCCACATGGAACTTGTACGTCAGGATCAGCGCGAGCGTCGTGTAGCCGTCGGTCGGCAGGTCGTCTTCAGGCACGCGATGTTGCGCCCAGGCGTGCACCAGCTCCGCGCGCGCACCGAACGGGCCGTAACCGTAATCGCCCGCCAGCGTCGCGCGCAGCGGTGCAATGCGCGGCAACGGCGCGCCCGTATCGACGTTGCGGGCATGGGTGTAGTCGGCCGTCAACGACACATCGACACGATGCGCGCCCTTCTCGAACACCCGCCATTTGCCGTCGATTTCCACACCGTAGAACTCCGCGCGCACGCCGCGATAGACCGCTTCGTTGAGCGCGTCGTCGGTTCCGGCGGGGACGACTTCGTCATCGTCGTTGACGAGCCGGCCGGTGTTGTACTCGGTCAGGTAATTGCGGAAGCGGCTGTAGAACACGCCAGCGCTCGCCTTGTTCGGGCCGCGCTCGAAACGCAGCGAAAGATCGGTCGAAATCGCCTTTTCCTTCTGCGCGTCCGGATTGCCGATCAGATATTGCCCCGTCGCGTCGTGCGGGCCGTTCGCGTAGAGCTCGTAGAACGTGGGCGCGCGTTCCGTGTAAGCGACGTTGCCTACCACCGACCACGCAGGCGCCAGCTTGTAGAGCGCGCCCGCCGACAGGCTGCCCGCATTGAAGTCGCGTCCTTGCGCCGCCGCGAACTTGTCGTTGCCGTTGGGCGTCGGGTCGAGCTTCACGTGCTCGTAGCGCGCCCCCACGCTCAGCTTGAGCGCTGGCGTGACGTTCCATTCTTCGAGGCCGAATAGCGCGACGTTGGTGGTTTGCGTGGTCGGCACGAGTGCTTCGTCGCCAAGCGCCGAGAACGTGTTCTGGCTCACCTGCACGCCAATCGCGCCCTCGAACGGGCCGATTTTCTTGTGGCGCGCTTCGAGCCGCGCTTCGTAGCCGTGATTGCGGAACGTCGTGCCCACGGTGCCGTTGTCGATTTCGCGGTGCTCGTAGTCGGTGTAGCCGAAGTCGAATTTCAACTGGCTGAACGGCCCAGGCAGGTTGCGCACTTCGGACGCCACGGCCACGTGATCCTGGTGCATGCGCAGACGCACGTCGTCCTCGGCCACCGAGCCGTAGTCGCTCTGGAAGCCGTTGTACGACACGCCCGCGTAGCCGTCGGCCCAGGTGTACGACGTGCCGACCGCGCCGCCGTGCCAGCGCCCGTCGCTGTTCGGAATGCTGCCGTAAGGCTCGCTGGCGTCCGTGCCGTCTAGCGCGCGCTGGCGCGTCGAGTGTGCGTAGCCGGGGATGCGTTCGTTGCTGGTGTCGCGGTCGAAGGCATCGACGTGGAAGGCGAACTGGCCGTTGCCGCCCTCCACCTGCGCCGCGCCCGCGCGCGCATCGTTCGCGCCGCCGTAGCTGGCGTCGACGGCACCGGTTACGCCCTGGATCGGCTCGCGCGGAATGCGGTTGTCGATCGTGTTGACGACGCCGCCGATTGCGTTGCCGCCGTAGAGCAGCGCCGCCGGGCCGCGCACGATTTCGACGCGCTCGACCGTGAGCGGGTCTTGCGGCACGGCATGGTCGTACGAGAGCGAGGACGCATCCCAGGCCGCGACGCCGTTTTGCAGCATACGGATGCGGTCGCCGTCCATGCCGCGAATGATCGGGCGGCCGACCATCGGGCCGTAGGTCGTCGTCGAGACGCCCGGCAGGCCGTTAAGCGTTTCGCCGATGGAATTGGCGGCGCGCAGCGTCAGCGCATTGCCGTCGAGCGCCGTTGCGGGCGCAATCAGGTCGGCGTCGCCAAGCGGATTCGCGGTCACGAAGACCGGCGCGAGGGTGGTCTCCGCGGCAACGCTGCTCGCGCTCGCGCCGGTGTTCGTGCCGCTGCTTGTGGTGCTGCTTGTGGTGCTGCTCATGACGCCGGTCGCGGATTGCGCATGGACGAGCGCGCTCACGAGCGCGAGCGAAACCGGGGTGAGACGCCGGAGCGTCGAACGGGCTGCGAGGGCGCGTCGTATCGATGAAGGTTGAGGCTGGGTTGAAGTCGCCACGGTGGTCGTTGTTGGTTCTTGATTTGCGTCGTTGGAGTGAGGCGCGGCGCACGGGCGGTTCCCCTGGCCCATGCGCGCTGCGCACGCTGCGCTGTACGTTGCTGGCCGCTATCCGGCCAGGAGCGTCGACGCGAATGTTACGTTATAACATTTCCAATTGTGAAGAAAATTTTCAGTTGGCTTGCCACGCAAAGCCGCTGGGAAAACGCTGAAAGCCCCATCGGGCGGGGCTTTGGGGCGCAAACGAAAAAACTTTCGGGAGTCTTGCAAGAGGACGCGCACACGCGCATATTCGCGACATTGGCCCGCACGCGCGGGCGCGCGATGCATCGCGAGGGCAAACGCTATGGACGCAACGGACGTTATGGACGCTCTGCACGAACCGGCACGCCTTCGGACGCTACGCATCGCGCTCGTCGTCATTGGCGCAATTGCAACGTTCGCCGTTTATCCGCTGATGGTGCTCTGGCCGGCCGGCTGGACGTGGCACACGGGCCACTCGGATTACCCGCTGATGATCGTCGGCATCTATGCGACGCTCGGCGTGTTCCTGATGCGGGCAGCGCGCGATCCGCTCGCCCATCTGAGCCTGATCTGGTTCACCGTATGGTCTAGCGTGGTGCACGGCGCGATCATGACCGCGCAATCGTTCGCGACGCCCGGCCATCGCGGCCACCTGCTCGGCGACGTGCCCGCGCTTTTCATCATCGCCGCCGTGCTGGCCGCACTGACGCCGCGAAGGTCGTCGCGTGGATCGCCGGATTCGACGGGATCGCGCCCCATGGAGCAGCGCCCGACCTGAAACCGCTGTGCATTGCTGCAGCGGCTGCAGCGCTCAACTTTTGCCCAGCGCTGCCGACAACTGGATAGACGCCGTTCCCAATCACCGATCCCTGCATCGCGCAACACAGAAGAATCGTTTCCGAACATGTCCCGCCCTTTCCGCCACTGGCTGGCGCTGGCCTTCGGGCTCGCCCTCAGCCTCTCGGTTCTCGCCACCGGCGACGCCGCCGAACCCGCTCCGGCCTCCATGGTCGTGAGTCTCGTCGTCCAGCAAAGCTGCCTGGTCAGCGCCGCCGACGACAGCATTGCGCCCGCCGTGAGTTGCCTGCACGGCGAGCCCTACCTCGTTTCGCATGCCGATGCTTCGGCGCTGCGCATCACCTCGGCCGTCAATTTCGGCTCGCAACGCACCGCCAACGCGCTCTGGACGGTGACGTTCTAGCCGTCATTGCGTTGCTTACGCATCGAAGTCCGTCGAAGCCGACAAGTCCTTCCACGCATCCGTTTCCTGCGTGACGTAAGCGTTTTTCGCTGCGATCGCCGCGAGCGTGTCGGTGCCCAGCGGCAGGCGCAGCGGGGGATTCGCCGCATCGACCAGCGTAATCATGGCGGCCGCGAGCTTCTTCGGGTCGCCAGGCTGGTTGTGGTTGATCTGCACCGCACGGCGGCGCACCGCGCCCGAGGTCTCGTCGTAATCGTCGATCACGTTTTCGGCCACGACCAGCGACGACGCATCCAGAAAATCGGTGCGGAAATAGCCCGGCTCCACCACGGTCGCGTGGATGCCCAGCGGCTTCAGTTCGGCATGGAGCGCCTCCGTGATGCCCTCGACGGCAAACTTCGTCGACGAGTACGCGCCAAATCCCGCCGCCGCCCGGTAACCGCCTACCGACGAAATATTGATCACGTGGCCCGAACGGTGCGCGCGCAGCGTCGGCAACACCGCGCGCGTGACGTTGAGCAGGCCGAACACGTTCGTGTCGTACATCCGGCGCACATCCTTGTCGGCGGACTCCTCGATCGCACCCAGCAGGCCGAAGCCCGCGTTGTTCACCAGCACGTCGATGCGGCCGAACTTGTCGATCGCGGCCTGCACGGCGGCCTTCGCCTGGGCTTCGTCGGTCACGTCCAGCGCGACCGCCAGCAGTGCGGGCGAGTCACCAAGACGCTCGACGATGGCCTGGGCGTTGCGCCCAGCAGCCACGACCGCGTTGCCGTCGGCCAGCGCGGCTTCGGCGATCAATGCGCCAATGCCGCGCGATGCGCCCGTGATGAACCAGACGCGCTTGAAACCACCCTGTTGGACGTCAGCCATGATGTTTCTCCTACGTGTGTGTGTGTTGAACTGATGCCAATAGTAGGCCTGGCGATTGACATGAACTAGCCGTACATTACTGGAGTGATAATCAACTTTTTCTTGCGAATCTGGGGCCTGCAACATGAACGGAATCCGTGCGATCAACACCTTCGTGCGCGCCGCGATGCTTGGCAGCCTGCGCGGCGCGGCGGTCGACCAGGGTATCTCGCCGCAGGCCGCGAGCCAGGCGGTGATGCAACTGGAGAAGGAACTGGGCGTGCGGCTCTTTCATCGCACCACCCGCAAGCTGAGCTTGACGGAGGAAGGGCAACGGCTATTGGAGAGCGTGCAGCCGGCGCTGACGATGCTGTCGTCCGCGCTCGACGACGCGCGGCGCTCAAAGGAAGAAGTGGGCGGCGTGTTGCGCGTGAGCGCCCCGCGCGCATTCGGGCTGCCGGTGCTGTGGCCGTATTTCGAGGAATTCCAGCAGCGCTACCCAGACGTGCAGCTTGAAGTGCAATTCGACGATCAGTTCACGGATCTGGTGGCCGATCGCGCCGATGTGGGCTTTCGAGGCGGCCCGCCGCCTGCGGGCGGCGCAATCGCACGGCGGCTGGTGCCGATCCAGTTGATCGTCTGTGCGTCGCCCGATTACATCGAGCGCAACGGCGCACCACGCACCATCGACGAACTGGCGCAACATCGTTGCACGGGCTATCGGCGCGCGAATACGGGGAAGCTTGCGCAGTGGCAGTTCCGTGTCGGCGATGAAATCGTTTATCGCGACCTGCCCGCCGTCGTGTGCGTCAACGATACGGAGCTGGAAACGCAAGCGGTGCTATCGGGCCTTGGCATCGGGCAACTGGGCAGCTTCAATGCGACGCGCCATATTCGAAGCGGGCGACTCGTGCCGCTATTGACGCAGCACGTCACCGAATACGGGACGATCTACATTTATTACCGGCACCGGACTGAACAGCCGCTGCGCGTGCGTACTTTCATCGACTTCATGGTCGAACGCATGGCGGACAACCGCAATTTTTTTCTAGACGAATCCGAGCTTCGCGCCATGCAGCCGCCAATCCGGCAACGCTCAGCGAAGAAACCTTGATCGTTGTGCACTCAACAAACGCTACAACGAATGCGACCGCTGCAAATAATTCAGGCGCCGCTCGCGCATCCAGCGTACGCGAACCGGCGCCTGCGTTACCCGTTTTATCGTGCAATCTAACCGCGCTTATTGCCCGACCGGCGACGTCACCGACGGCCTGGCCAGCGTGTTGTTGACGCCGTAGGCATTGGTCGGCGCGGTTGCGGCTGCATTCGCGCCATTCGCTGTGTTCGGATTCATCGCGCCCGCGCTCATGCCGCTTTCCGAATTTGCAGCGGCAGGCGTGCCATAGCCGCTATTGGTGTCCGTTGCGGCCACAGGCGACTTTACGGACGGCGTCGCGAGCGTGTTGTTCTGCGCGAACGCGCCACCCGACAGCGTCAATGCGGCCACGGCCGCAATCAGGGTGCTGGTTGCCTTGATCATGATGTGCTCCTCCTTTTTAAATGGAATCTGGATCTAAACGATCCTTTCATATTTCTACGTGGCGATGCATTACCCGCCAGTCCATATCAAGTTTAGAAAGCCCATCGTGAATAATTAAGCGCATTCTGCGCAATGGTAAGTTTCCATTTTTGATGCGCAAGATGAGGGCGACTCAGAAATAAATTGTCGCGGTAATGGTGTCGCTGTAATTGCCGGGCGCGGGCGTGGTCTGTACAGGCACGCGGCCATAGACCGTGAAAACCTGCTGCAATCCCGTGCCGGTGTTGGCCTGCGTGGCCGTGCTGCCAGTGCCGTCGCCCCATGCGCTGGTGTACCCGGAATCGAGGTAAAGCTGATAGTTCACGCTGCCGCCCCCGCCGGAGCGCTGCATCGCGCGCGCGGCCACGTTGCCGCTTGCGCCGCCGTTAAGGGCAATCTTGAAGGCGTCGCCATTCGTGCAGACCGTGGTAATCGTCCCCGTTGCATTGAGCGCCGAACTCAACACGCCAGCCGATCCAAAAGCCACGTTGGTCGCAGTGATATTGCAGTTGTTGACGACCGTTGCGTTCACCGTGAACGGGAATGTCCCGCCGCTGGGAAGCGTTCCACACGTAGGCGCGATCAGCAGATAAAAGCCGTAATTGATCGACGTGGTATTGCCGCCAAAACTCTGCGAATAAACGGTGCTCGCGTTATTCACGGTCGGCACCGTGGTCTGCGAGGCGCTCACCTGCCCGTAGACCGTCACGCTGGTGGTGAGCGTCGTGCCGCTCGGCTTGGTCATCGTGAGCGAGATGGGTGTCGAGCCCGAATAGGTCGAGCCCCAGGCCTGCGTGTGCCCGCTGTCGCGAAAGAGGTCATAGCTCAGCGAATTAGTGCCGTTGGTGAGCGAGCGTGGACTCGTGCCGCCGAGGTTGAGGCACACGAGCACATCGGGTGTCAGCGACACGGCGGGCCATGTGCAGGTCACGCTGATCGTCGTCGTGGTTGTGAACGTGGTGTTCGCGATCGGGCTCACCGAGCCGAACACCACCGGCGTCACGACCGCCTGGCAGCTCTGCGCGTGCGCGCCGCGCGCCGAAAACAGCAGCACGAGCGTGACGCCGAGCATCCATAACGCGCGCACGATCGCTTTCAAGGCTGCGCTCCCTGGCTTTGCTGCCCTTGCTTGGCGCCCTGCAAGCGGCACACCAGCGGCCCGATGGTCTGCAAGGTATTGTCCTTGTCCTCGTGCCACGAAAAAACCAGTTCGCAGTGCTTGTCACCTGACTCGATCTGCAGGTGGTTCTCCGGCGCGAGTCCATCGACAAACGTCAGCCCGTCATAGCCGACGATCGTGTCGTGTCCGCTTTCCACGTGATGCACGCGCGCGCCGGCAGCCAGCGGCTGCCCATCGGCGTCGCGCACGATGATCGAGGCCGCGTGATAGCGCGTCACGCCGAAGTGCGCGAGCACGCCGGACTGGGCCTGCGGCACCATGTCCATCGACGTATCGGCGATGCGTGCATCGGCGGGCAGGTGCATCGCGTCGATCGCCACCTGGTTGTGCTGGTACGCGTTGAGATCGGGAATCAGCAGATGGCCGCCGCCATCGGTCACGCCGATCACGCGGTTTTCGTGCAGCACCGGAATGCCCTTGACGCCGTCGGTGGAGACCAGCGCGAAGCCGTCGTCGATGCGCCGTGCGGGCTGCACCGTGCCGTCCATCAGCACGACCGCGCCGGTCAGGTCGAGCGAGCCGATGGTCTGCCCGGCCACCGATTGCACCGATGCCGTAGCCTCGCCGTAGCGGCCCAGGTATTGCAACTGGCCCTGGCGCGACGGCGTCGAGCCGGTGCCGCCCGACTGCACGCCCCAACCCCAGCCGCCCGAATAATCGGGCGGGCGCAAGGCGTTGACGTTCCATGTCGACGCGCCGTCCTGGCGGCCCACCGTTGCATTGATCGACGCATTGCCGCCCAGCCCGATGCTTGCCGACAGCAGCACGCCGCGCGAATTGTGCTGGCGAAAATCCTGGTACGCGCTCAGGTTCAGCGACACCAGGTTGCCGAAGTTGAACGTCCACGCCACCGAGCCGATCTGCGACACCGGCGCAGAGGGAATCTTGTAGCCGATATAACTCAGCGAAAAGGTCTGGTTGCGCAGGAACGGTATCGCCAGCGTGACGCGATCGGTGATATCCGGCACCGGCGAGCCGTCGCGCGCCGCCAGGTCGCCGTAATTGCCGTACGCGCGGATCGTCTGCGCATCCACCGAAAAACGTTGCGACACATATTGATAGCCGATGCTCAACTGCGCGCCGTTGAGCTTGCCGCCGCTGCCCGACACCGATCCGTTGATCACGCCCGCCGTTCCCAGCCCGAACAGCACGCCGCCACCTGCGTTGACGAGCCCGCCCGTCGCTTCGCCATGCGCTTCGAGCGTGAAATGGTCGTTCACGCCATGCCGCCACGATGCGCTGACCGCGGGCCGCGTATCGTAGTCGAATGAATCGAGCCCGTAATTGCGGCGCAAAAAGCCCGCTTCGAACGAATAGCTCGACAGGCCCGGCGCCATCAAGCGCGTATCGACATACAGCGGCACCGAAGCTGAAATCGTGCGGCCCAGCGCATCGTGCGTGATGACAGTCGCCTGTCCCGCGCCGGTAATGCCCGGCACGTCATTGATGATGAACGGGCCGCTCGGCACGTTGCCCGAATACTGGCGAATGCTATTGATGTAGAGATCGACCGAGCTGGGCACCACCGCGCTGCCCGGCAACGCGGGCACCGGGAACGTCACCAGATCGGGGCGCAGCGCGAAGTTGCTGCGGTACTGCAAGCCGCCCAGGCGGATCGAGCGCGTCCACGCCAGCGAGGAAGTAATCGTGTCGCCGATCTGCGTGGTGCTCAGGTTCGACGGATTCGACATGCTCCACGAACTGTCGTAGCGCACGTACTCATTGCGCTCGTGGTACAGGTACGCCACCCCGGTATTGCTTAGCACTCCCTTTGGATCGAAGTAGCGTTCCTCGCTCCACAACGCGAATTCCGAGGCCGATCCGCCCTGCGCGAAGGCATCGTAATTGAACACGAGGCCGCGCGCCGAGGTCGCCGGGGGCACCGCCGTCACCGCGCGCGTATCGAACGCAAACGGCTTGCGGATCGCGTCCGGCACCTGCAGCTCCAGGGTCTGGTGCTGCGCGTCGTAGCGGTAATGGAGGCCCGGCAGCGTATCGAGATCGACGCTCGCGTCATCGGCTATGCCGAGCTTCGCCGTCGCCACGCCCACTTGCGAGAGGTCTTCGCCAGTCCCGAAGAGGTGGCCGCCCAACTGGCGGAAGTGCACGATCTGGGCAGTACGCTGGCCGTTCACATCGACTTCGAGATACAGGTCACGCGTATCCATCGCGCCCGCGTTGATCAACTGCCCTTGCGCATGCGCCCCGGCGGCGATGAACGACAGCAGCGCCGCCGCCGATATCACGCGCCTCACGCACCGCATGCGCCTCGCCCGGCCACGTCGCACAGCGCTCCGAGTTCGTTTCATTCTTCGTCGTTCGTTTCATGCTGTCCTCCGGCGCGCGCCGCGTTCATGACGCTTGCGCCGACGAGTCACCGCGCCTGGGTTTCGCGATCCAGTCTCGCGTTTCAGCCTCGCGCTCTCAGCCTCCCTGCCCGACCGACACCGTGTCCTCCAGCGGCTGTGTGTTGACCGTCGCCCGCACCTTGAGCTGGCCGCTGAACTTCGCATCGGCGGGCACCGGCACGCTCCACTGGCGGCTCTGCCGCGCAAGCGCATAGCCAAGCAGCCCCTGCGTCACGTCCCAGCGATGGCCCGCGTCGTCGAACAACGACACCGCAGCGATCTGCGCGCGCTTCGTGCCGGAGTTGTCGGCGCGCAGCGCATAGCCTTGCGGCCCATGCACGAGACGCCACGCGAGCACTGGCCGCGCCACGCCCGCGCCTGGCGCATCGACGAACACCGGCACCGAATAGCGCAGCCGGATCGTCACGCCCTCGGCGCCCGGCGTGCCCGGCGCGGGCAGCTCGTCGATCAGGATGCGATAGCTCTGCTCGGCCACTGCCGCCGCACTCGCGCCCTGAGGCGGCGACGCGCCCGGCGCATTCGCGCGCACGAGCCGCACGAGCTGGTCGCTGTGCGGCGCGATCTCGATGAGCGGCGGACTCGCGATCACGTCGCCCGTGGGCGTGAGCACGTCCTCGCCTAGCGCCTCGTTCCACTGGAACACGCGCACCTGGCCATAGAGCGGCGTCTCGCCGGGATTGCGCAGCGTGAGGCCGGTCGCGACTTCGGCGGCGGAAAACTCGATCGTGACCGGCGATATCTGCAGCGTCGCGGCGGCGGCATCGTCAACGGCGAGCGGCCACAGCAAAGCCGCCGCGGCGGCCCATGCTGCCCCCGGCGCGGCGCGTGCCGCAAGACCGCGCTTCAAAAGTAGACCGTCGCAGTGACCGTCGTCTGGTAGGTATCCGGCTTGGGCGTCGCTTGTGCCGGCACCTGGCCATAGACCGTGAGCGTCTGCGCCGAACCGGAGCCCGTGCCGGCCACCGTATTGGTGCCCTGGGTATTGCCCCAGATCGTCGTGCGGCCCGAATCCTGGTAGAGCTGGAAGCCGACGGTCGTGGTGGTGTTGCCGGTGGCCGTGCCCGCCATCAGGCGGCTGGTGACCGACGACCCAGTGACGTTGCCGCCGTCGAGCCCCACGTTATATGGCGTGGTGTTCGTGCAGGTGACGCTGAGCGTGGTCTGCTGGTTGATGGCCGTGCCCAGCACGCCATTCGTCCCGAAAGCCAGCGGATTCGCGGTGATCGCGCAATTCGCCTGGAGCGTGAGCGTGACATTGAAGGTCGCGGTGGCGGTACCGTTCGAGTACACCGCCGCTTCTGCCTGCGGAACGAGCGGGCCAACCGGCATGAACGCGATCTGTACGGCAACGGCGGCAGCTATGAGGTGGTTTCGTTTCATCGACCTTGCTCCTGCATACGGATTCACTCTCGCGAACGGCTGCAAAAAACGGGGAAGAGAACGCAATCAATTCATCAAATGAATCGACACTTTATTTATACGAACAATGTCACATTACGTTTAGGCCAATTACATCTTGTTACAGATAACCAATCCACCCTGAATAACTCCAGCAATCTATTCCGCGCGCGATGCATGGGAGATATTTAAAGGCATTTTTTACCCGCTATTCAAGCGCAAGGTTTCATGCCTTCGTGGAAGGCATATTTTGCTGACCTGATGGACGGTGCACGGCCCTTTCCGGGCAAGCCGCTCCTCTAAATGCGATTTGAATAATCGTCGAACCGCATTTAAATGGCGTGCATGACAGTATAGAAAGCGGGCGTTAAGTTGCGGCTGATTCGGCGTGGATCCGCTTACTTCGCGACGACACCCAATTGCTGCAGAAACGTCAGGTTATCTTCCAGATGCCAGTTATCGGTAATCTGGCCATCGCGAATGCGATAGATATCGGTGGCGATGAAATCCACTGCCTGGCCCTTGCCCTGCACGCCATTAAACGTGCCAGTGAAATGCCCCGTGAAGTGCAGATGCGTGATTACACGATCGCCGGTGACGATCATCTGCTCGACATCGGCGTGAACGTCGGGCACGGCGGCGTGAAAGCCCTTCGACGCGGCCAGCGGCCCAGCCATGCCTTGCGCACGGCCAGCGGGCAACGTGCGATCCGTGAAGTCCGGCGCGAGCGCGGCGCGCGCCTGGGCCTCGTTGCCTGTGCTCCAGAACGTGTCGTAAAGGCGCGCCGCGCGGATCTGCTGCTGAACTTGTTGCGCGGGCAAGCTTTTATCGACGATCAGTTCGCGCGGTTGGACGAGGCTGGCGTCGACAACAGCGGCAGCGGTGGCAGCGGTGGCAGCGGTGGCTTCGGCGGCGCTAGCGGGCAGCGCCGCGGCGAACGTGGTGCCCAGGGCGAGCGTCAGGGCGGCGGCGGAAAGGACGGTTTGCGTGTTCATGGCGGTTCCTCAAGAGCGGTGAGTGGGTCAGGCAGTGCGTGTGAGTGCATTCTGCGACCCGCCGTCCTGCTTGAGAATTGCCCTGCAAATTGAATGATCTTCAAACCAGACAGAAAGATTGCCATCTGCGATAGCAAACGTTTCCTTACCTCAACTTCCCCGCCTGGCAAGGCCCGCCGGCACTTCGAAAAAAATTTCGCGTCCTTACAGACTGATTTCAAAGAAGAAATTCAGTAGTCTCTTAAAAATTTCGATATGCACCCTAAATATAGTCAGACGAATGACGATATGAAGGAGGAACGCCCGCAGCCATCTACCGCCGCAAGAAGCCGTTAACTGCGCTGCGCACCCTTGGTCAAATCGGTACAGACGCATGACACTCACTATTCGAGCGCGTATCGCACTCACCTTCGCCCTTCTCGCCGCCCTGCTCACCGTGTCCGGCGTGCTCGGCTTCATCAGCACGGAAAAGGCCAACAGCGCCAACCGCGACACCTATCGCAACAAGCTGGCCGAGTCCACGGCGATCGACAACGCCGAGATCTACATCGCGCGCACGCGCCTCGTGCTCGACCGCGTGGCGCTGCATCCGGAAGCTTCCAGTGTGCCCGACCAGCTCGACCGCGCCTCGGGCTTCTTCAAGAACTCCGACGAGTGGTGGACGAAATTCCAGCAGATGCCGCACGAGCCGGACGAACTGCCGCTGATCGCGAAGACCACCGAGCGCCGCACCGCCATGCGCGACGCCGTGTCCGCGTTCACCAGGGCGCTCCAGGCGGGCGACAAGGAGACGGCCGACAACATCGCGATGACGCAGCTCTCCGACCTCTACAGCAAGATGAGCGCGGCCAATAACGAGGTCAAGAAGCACCTCTACGAGAACGCGAAGACGCGCTACGAAGAAGCCGAATCGAACTTCTATCTGTTCTCGACCGTGAGCGCCGTGATGGTCGTACTGGGCCTCGTGGCCGCCGGTCTCGGCTGGGTCATGCTGCGCCGCGCGATCATGAACCCGCTCAACTATGCGCTCGACAGCCTTCAGCAGATCTCGTCGGGCAACCTGAGCCAAACGGTGCGCGCGCAACGAAACGACGAAATGGGCCTGCTGCTGGAAAGCATCGAAAAGACTCGCAAGGAACTGGGCAACGTGACGGGTTCGGTGCGCTCGGGCAGCGAATCGGTGTCGGTCGCCACGCGCCAGATCGCGGCGGGCATGATCGACCTGTCGGCGCGCACCGAGGAACAGGCCGCGTCGCTGCAGGAAACGGCGGCCAGCATGAACGAGCTGACCTCGGCCGTGAAGCAGAACACCGACAACGCCCGCACCGGCAGCGATCTTGCGCACACGGCGGCTAACGTCGCCACGCGCGGCAGCGAAATGGTTCAGCGTGTGGTGGACACCATGAGCGAGATCGAAGGCAGCTCGCGCAAGATTTCCGACATTACCGCCATGATCGAAGGCATCGCCTTCCAGACCAATATCCTCGCGCTCAACGCCGCCGTCGAAGCGGCGCGCGCAGGCGAGCAAGGCCGGGGCTTCGCCGTGGTCGCCAGCGAAGTGCGTTCGCTCGCGCAGCGTTCCGCGGCGGCGGCCAAGGAGATCAAGGATCTGATCGCGAATTCCGTCGAGACCGTCTCGCACGGCACGGAGCTGGTGTCGTCGGCGGGCACGACGATGTCCGAGCTGCACACCGCCGTCGAGCGGGTCACGGCGATCATGAACGAAATCGCTTCGGCATCCGAACAACAGCAAAGCGGCATCGAGCAGGTCGACACCGCTGTCACGCAGATGGACGAGGTCACGCAGCAGAACGCCGCGCTCGTCGAACAGGTCACGGCCGCAGCACAGGCGCTCGACACGCAGTCGAGCAAGCTCAGCAGCACCGTGCAGGTTTTCCGGGTGGCCTGACGCCTCCACGGCGTTTCAGCGTCCCCGCTCTCCGGGCGCGCGCGCCTTCGCCGCATGGCGAGGCGCGCGCCTGCCCTATGTATCACAAGCGCATCAGCGCCACTCGCTGGAGTCCCCTTCCTCATGACATCGCCAGACAAGGCGGGCCGTCGCTCGTTCCTCAAAGGATCGATCGCGATTGTGCCCGTTGCCGCCGTCGGCACGGCGTCCGCCGTGCTGCGTCCCACCGCGGACGAGATCAAGCGCTCCGCGCCGCCGCCCGACACGCCCGCCCAGGAGCACTATCAGCCCGGCTATTTCACGCCCGACGAATGGGCTTTCGTGAACGCCGCGTGCGACTGCCTGATCCCGAAGGACCAGGTCGGCCCCGGCGCCGTCGAGCTGGGCGTGCCGCAATACATCGACCGCCAGTTGCAGACCGGCTACGGCGACGCCTCGCGCTGGTACATGCATGGGCCGTTCCAGAAGGGCGCACCGGAGTTCGGCTACCAGTCGAAGCTCACGCCGAAAGAGCAATACCGCCTCGGCATTCGCGCCATCGATGCGTACTGCAAGGCGCACTTTGGCGGCAAGACCTTTGCGCAGCTGGAGAAGGCAAAACAGATCGCATTCCTGAAGGATGTCGAAGGCGGCAAGGTGCAGGACGACTTCAACATGAAATCGTTCTTCAGCGGCTTCCTGCTCAAGAACACCATGGAAGGCTATTTCGGCGACCCGATGTACGGCGGCAACAAGGACATGGGGTCGTGGAAGATGATCGGCTATCCGGGCGCGCGCGCGGACTACGTCGAGTGGGTCAGCGAATCGAAACCGTATCCGTACGGTCCGGTCAGCCAGTACGGCAAGCGGGGTTAAGCAGCATGGCAACAATCAGAAAAAAATCCGTTGACGCGGTGATCGTCGGCTTCGGCTGGACGGGCTCGATCATGGCGATGGAACTGTGCAGCGCGGGCCTTGAAGTGGTCGCGCTCGAACGCGGCGACGGCCGCGACACGATCCCGAATTTCGCGTATCCGCAGATCGTCGACGAAATCAAATACTCGGCGCGCAATGCGCTGCTGCAGAACCTCGCGAAAACCACCGTCACCACGCGCCACACGAAGGACGATACGGCCCTGCCCTATCGCCAGATCGGCTCGTTCAAGCCGGGCGAAGGCGTGGGCGGCGCGGGCACGCACTGGTCGGGCGTGCAATCGCGCGTGATGCCGGAGGAACTGCGCCTCCATAGCCGCGTGAAAGAGCGTTACGGCGAGAAGTTCATCCCCGAGGGCATGCAGTTGCAGGACTGGGGCGTGACCTACGACGAACTCGAACCGCACTTCGACCGCTGGGAATATGTGTGCGGCACCTCGGGCCGCGCGGGCAACATCAAGGGCAAGCCGCAGGAAGGTGGCAATCCGTTCGAAGCATATCGCTCGCGCGAATTCCCGCTGCCGCCGCTGCCCGATCACCCGACCGGGCGCCTGTTCGCCAAGGCCGCGCGCGAACTCGGCTACAAGCCGTTCGCGCTGCCGGCAGGCAACGCCTCGGGCGCCTACATGAACGAATACGGCTGCCAGCTTGGGCCGTGCAACTTCTGCGGCTTCTGCAGCGACTATGGCTGCCTGAACTACTCGAAGGCCTCGCCGCAGACGGCCATCATTCCGGCCCTGCTGCGCAAGCGCAATTTCGAGCTGCGCGTGAATTCGCACGTGCTGCGCGTCGAGCTGGACAAGGACGGCAAGCAGGCCACCGGCGTCACCTACATCGATGCTCAGGGTAACGAAGTATTCCAGCCGGCCAACATGGTCGTGCTCGGCGCGTTCCAGTTGCACAACATCCGCCTGATGCTGTCGTCGAAGATCGGCAAGCCGTACAACGTCGATACCGGCGAAGGCACCGTGGGCCGCAACTTCTGCTACCAGGTGCTCAACAGCGTCAACATGTTCTGGGACAAGGACGTCTACATCAACCAGTTCATGGGCGCGGGCGGCGGCGGCCAGGCGATCGAAGAGTTCAACGCGGACAACTTCGACCACGGCGCGCTCGGCTTTATCGGCGGCGGCATTATCTGGGGCCGCCAGACCGGCAATGGCCCGGTGCGCGGCATTCCGCTGCCCAAGGGCACGCCCAAATGGGGCAGCGAATGGAAGCAGGCCGTGGCCGACAACTTCCTGCACACGGGCCGCATCGAATCGCAGATCAGCAACATGGCGTATCGCGGCTGTTTCGCCGACCTCGACCCGACCTACAAGGACGCCTATGGCGAGCCGCTGCTGCGCATCACGCTCGACTGGCAGGACAACGACCTGCGCGCCTCGGAATACGTAGCCGGCAAGATGATGGAGATCGGCAAGCAGATGAACCCGAAGAGCATCTCGGGCCGCATCCTGAAACCGGGCGCGCACTGGGACACGCGCGCATACCAGAGCACGCACGTGAACGGCGGCACGTCGATGGGCGCCGATCCGAAGACCTCGGTGGTCAACAAGTACCTGCAAAGCTGGGACGTGTCGAACGTGTTCGTGCTGGGCGCGAGCGTGTTCGCACATGGCATCGGCTACAACCCGACCGGCCTTGTCGGCGGTCTCGCCTATTGGGCCGCCGCGAATATCCGCGAGCGTTACTTGAAGAACCCCGGCCCGATGGTCCAGGTTTGAGGAGCCACACGACATGCGCAAACTTTCCGTAGCAATCGGCGCGGCCGTCGTGGTCGTGGGCGGCCTGTGGGCCGGCAGCCTGGTGAAGCCGTCCCTGACCATCGACGCCCAGGCGCTCACCGCGCCGGGCAACGCCGCACACGGCGAATATCTCGCGCGCGCGGGCGACTGCATGGCCTGCCACACGTCGAAGGGCGGTACGCCGTTCGCGGGCGGCGTGCCGCTCGCCACGCCGCTGGGCGCGGTCTATTCGACCAACATCACGCCCGACAGGACGCACGGCATCGGCAACTGGAGCTTCGAGGACTTCGCGCTGGCCATGCGCGAAGGCGTGACGCCGGACGGCCGCCACCTGTATCCGGCCATGCCCTACACGGCCTATGCCAAGGTCAGCGACACCGACCTGCGCGACCTCTACGCGTACTTCACGACGCGCGTGGATGCGTCGGCCCAGCCGAACGAGCCGGCCGATATTCCGTGGCCGCTCGACACACGCTGGCCGCTGGCTTACTGGAACCGCCTTTTCCACGACGATTCGCGCTTCAAGCAGGACAGCGCGCATAGCGTCGAATGGAATCGCGGCGCGTACCTGGTGCAAGGTCTCGCGCACTGCGGCACTTGCCACACGCCGCGTGGCGTGGGCTTCCAGGAAGTCGACCTGGACGGCTCCAGCGCGCGTTTCCTGTCGGGTGCGCGCATCGACGGCAGCTCGCCCGTCAATCTGCGCGGCGACAAGGGCACGGGGCTGGGCGAGTGGAACGAAGCCGATATCGCCACGCTGCTGAAGACGGGCCGCACGGCGCATTCGGCGGTCACGGGGCCGATGGGCGAAGTGGTCGAGCACAGCACGCAGTACCTGAGCGATGCCGACCTCCATGCGATTGCGGTGTTCCTGAAGAGCCTCACGCCGCTTTCGGACGATGCGGCCGCGCCTGCTTACAAGGCCGACGATGCGACGCTGACGACGATCATGACGGGGCATGCCAACGAGGTGGGCGCGCGCATCTATATCGATAGCTGCGCGGCCTGCCATCGCCAGAACGGCGAAGGCGCGGCGCGGGTGTTTCCGTCGCTCGCCAACAATCCGTCTGTGCTGGCCGGGCATCCGGATTCGCTGATCGCGGTGATCCTGGCGGGCTCGCGTCTGCCGTCGACGGCTTCGGCGCCTGCGCCGCTGGCCATGCCGCCGTTCGCATGGCGCTACGACGACGATGAAATCGCGCAACTGGCGACTTTCGTGCGTTCGGCGTGGGGTAATGATGCGAGCGCTGTCACTGCTGCCGATGTGAAGCGCGTGCGCGCGCAGTTGGGGATTGAGGCGAAGCGGTAAGTGCTTGAGGGGGCGGCTGGTTTCAGTCGTCCCCTTTTGGTTTTGCGAATGCTTCAAGGAATTCTGGCTTTCAGACGCTCGCGCCAATCAGGGGGAATATGAATCTCTCCCGATTCCCCTGACCCGCGGAACAAAATCGCGCTTTCATCCGGCGTGAATTCCGGATCACCACCGTCCATCGAATCAAAGTCGGTTCGCGCGAAAACTTTGCCGCTATGCGCGTCGTAGAGTTTGCCGACGTAAAACGCGACATTGCCGTCCATGCCGGTCACGCACGATTGCGCGCGGTAAAGACCGCTGTGCGAAGTCACCGCAATGCACTCATGCGCACGGGCTCGTGCACTCGCGTCGCAGACGTATTGAAGAACGCTCAATCCGGCGACCATGACCACGATGAAAATAACGAAGCGTTTGAGAATGAGCCGCTTCACTTCTTCGCACTCCAGATAGAAAGATCCTCTTTACTATCATGATGAGCGCGGCCGCCTCAAAGCAGACTGCCCAAAATTTGACTCAACCACCCACCCGGAATTTATATTCTTGAATCAGATGCGCACGCAACGACTCGTACTTTTTGCGCGATCCCGAATCACTCCACCTGCTCCCAAAACACCCTGATCTCATCGGCGAGCCACGTCCGCAAAGCCCTCACCTTGGGATCATCACAGCTACCAATCCGATACACCAGGTCATGCCCGCGCTCCGACTTCAGCCGTATCTGCGCGAACGGCGCGACCAGCCTCCCCGCCGCAATATCGTCCGCAACAATCACGCTGCGCCCAAGCGCCACGCCTTCACCACGAATCGCGGCTTCGATCGCGAGACTCCCGTGGCTATAAGCCGGGCCACGGTCGCTGCGCACACGCTCGACGCCCGCCAGCGCGAACCACTGTTCCCAGTTCGCCAGCATCCCGCCTTCGTGCAGCAACGTACATCCCGCCAGACTCGCGACCGCACGCAAACCACGCATCTTCTCGCGATATTCCGGACTGCAAACCGGTGTCACCGTTTCTTCCAGAATGCGCTCGGCCAGCAGGCGCGGATAACGTCCACTCCCGTAGCGAATCGCAACATCGGCTTCGCCTTCATTCAAATCGACGAATTTATCGGTGACGTCCAGGTGAACGTCCAGATGCGGATAGCGCGTCTTGAAGCGATGCAGCCTGGGCGCAAGCCATTTATTCGCGAACGATACGCTCGCGTTGATCTTGAAGCGCTCGACGCCATCATGGCCGCGCACGCGATCGGCTTCTTTCGTGAGTTCGCCCAGAATGCGCGTGACGGCCAGCAGGAATTCCGCACCCGCTTCGGTCAACACGATGCGACGCGTGAGTCGCTGAAACAGCGCCACGCCCAGATGCTCCTCAAGCGTCTTGATGTGCCGGCTCACCGCGCCATGCGTGACGTGCAGTTCTTCAGCGGCGAGCGTCATGCTCAGGTGCCGGCCGGTCGCCTCGAAGGCGCGCAGTGTCTGTAGAGGGGGGAGCCGGTCGAACACGGTCGCGTCATGTGTGAGTTTAACTCACGCATTATATGACGATAAATGGTTTGTCAGCTCGCGAGCCGATGGCCAGGATGGGTGCCTGGCCACACTCATCGCAATCATCATCAGCCGTCCCGCCATCATGGATCTCCTGCTTTTCAAGCTGTTCGTCACGCCGTCGTTGCTGCTCCTCGCATCGCTTGCCGTTCGCCGCTGGGGCGAGGCAGTCGGTGGCCTGCTGGTCGGCATGCCGCTCACGTCGGGGCCCGTGTCCGTGTTTCTCGCGCTGGAGCATGGCCCGGCCTTCGCCACCCAGGCAACGGCGGGTTCACTCGTCGCGACCATCGCGCAAGTGGCGTTTTGCGTGGTCTATTGCCGCCTGGCGGCTCAGGGCTGGCGTCTCGCGTTGACAGGCGCAGCCGGTGCGTTCGTGGTCGTGGCGGCGCTGCTGCAATGGAGCGCATTGCCCGAGATGCTGCTGTTCCTGCTCGCGCTCATCGCCATCACGCTCGCGCTGAATGTCATGCCGAACACGGCAGCCGCCAGCGCGAAGATCGACGCGCCCTGGTGGGACTTGCCGCTGCGCATGGTGCTGATCGCCGCCCTGATCGTGAGCGTGACGCTGATCGCGCCTTATGTGGGCGCAAGCGCAGCCGGTGTGATCGCATCGTTTCCGTTCATGGCGATCATCCTCGCGGTGTTCGCGCATCGCGCCAGCGGCGCGGCCGCCGCGCAGCAGGTGATGCGCGGCATGGCGACGGGGCTGATCGGCTTCGCGGCGTTCTTCTTCGTGCTGAGCCTCCTGCTCACGCACACGCATCTGGTGGTCGCTTACGGCAGCGCGATTCTCTGCACGCTCGCGATCCAGGCCATGTCGTTCTATCGCATGCGCTCGCTGCCTGCCGCGCTGCCGGTGGAGTGAGCCGCCGCGCTCCTATAATCGATGGGCGCCGCGCGCCTCGCAGTCCGGGCGCGCGGCCTCCCGCCATCCGATAGTCCCAGCAGGATCACCGCACAGGAACAGCGCATGTACATCGCCATGAATCGTTTCAAGGTCGCCCTCGGCTCGGAAGCCGCGTTCGAGGAAGTCTGGGCGAGCCGCGACACGCATCTCAAGGAAGTGCCCGGCTTCGTCGAATTCCATCTGCTCAAGGGCCCGCAGCGCGAGGATCACGTGCTCTACGCGAGCCACACGATCTGGGCGAACCACGCGGCCTTCGAGGCCTGGACGCGCTCCGACGCGTTCCGCGCCGCGCACCGCAACGCGGGCAATGCAGGACAAAGCCGCCCGCTCTACCTGAGCCATCCGGAATTCGAAGGCTTCGAGGTCGTGCAGACCGTCAAGTAAGCGCGCCGCCGTAGTGAAAACTGCACGCGCGCCACGCCAAAGCTACACGCTGCGCGGCGCGCGGGTTCCTCGCGCCGCCGCGCGCGCCCTTCCCCCGCCGCTGTATCGATCCGCGAACGCCTTGCGCCACCGGCGTTTCGCCGCGCCGCAACATCTCAGCCGCTGAATTTCCCCGCTCATCTGCCGCGCTGGCCCGAACCTTGCTCAATCAGACAAGGGGCTGCGCCGGGCAGCCACCGCTACGTCAGCTGTCACATCAGCCGTCACGTCAGCCGCTTCGCCTCCCGCGCGCCGTCCAGCACCCGCATCAAGCGTTGTTCACCTGCACTCACCGGGGGAGTCACCTTGTCGCCCAGCGTTCTCAACGTTTTGATGGTCGCCGCCGAAGCGGCCCCCCTCGCCAAGAGCGGCGGTCTCGGCGACATGGTCAGCGCCCAGGCGACGGCGCTGCGCCGCCGTGGCGTCGATGCTTCCATTCTGCTGCCGGGGTACGAGTGTGCGTTCGAGCGCGTGATCGCGCCCACGCCGCTTGGCTATATCCGCGACCTGCCGGGCGGCGACGCGCGGCTATGGCGCGCCGCCATGCCCGATTCGGACGTGCCGATTCTGCTGCTGCAAATGGATCATCTGTTTGCCGGGCGCGGCAGCGGGCTCTATCAGGACGAGTGCGGGCGCGACTATATCGACAACTTCGCGCGCTTCGCCTCGCTTTCCGCGGCGGCGGCAAGAATCGCCATCGGCGTGCGCGGCGTGAAGCGTCCGCGCATCGTCCACGCGCACGACTGGCACGCCGGGCTCACGCCGCTGCTGATGAAGCTCGCGGGCGCGTCGGCGCGCAGCGTGTTCACGATCCACAACCTGGCGTTCCAGGGCAACTATCCGCTCGGCCTCGCGCCCTATGCGGGCATCCCGTCCGAGCTCCTCGCGCCCGCGCCTCGCGAGCCGCGCAGCATCGAGTTCTACGACACGCTCAGCTTCATGAAAGCCGCCATCGTCCATGCCGACAGCCTGAATGCCGTGAGCGAGCGCTACGCGCGCGAGATCCTTACGCCGCACTTCGGCAATCGCATGGAAGGCGTGCTGGCCGCGCACGCACACAAGCTCACGGGCATCGTCAACGGCATCGACGATGCGTTGTGGAACCCGCAGGACGACCCGATGATCGCGCAGCCCTACGGCCCCGACGATCTCGCGGGCAAGCATGCCTGCAAGAAGGCGCTCCAGCAAAGCTACGGACTGCATAGCGATCCGTTCGCGCCGCTCGTGGCAATCGGCAGCCGCCTGAGCACGCAGAAGCTCGCCGACGTGGTCTGCGAAGCGCTGCCTGCCGCGCTCGCGCGCTGGCCGCGTGTGCAGTTCGCCGTGCTCGGCCAGGGCGACGCCGCCATCGAGCAGACCTTGCGCGCGCTTGCCGCCGCCTGGCCGGGACGACTGGGCGTGCATATCGGCTATGACGAAGCGCGCGCGCACCAGTTGCACGCAGGCGCCGATATCCTGCTGCATGCCAGCCGCTTCGAGCCGTGCGGCCTCACGCAGCTCTACGCAATGCGTTACGGCACGATTCCGGTGGCCTCGCGCGTGGGCGGCCTTGCCGACACCATCGTCGATTGCCAGTCGATCGGCGCGCCGTTCGCGCAGGGCCATGCGGTTGGCCACGCGACCGGTTTCCTGTTCGACGGCGAACGCGCAAGCGACCTCTTCCATGCGCTGGGCCGTGCGTTCGACGCCTTCGCGCATCCACCGTGCTGGCGTGTGCTCCAGCGCAACGCGATGCTGCGCGATTCGAGCTGGGACGCGCCAGCCGCGCGCTACCACGATCTCTACCGCGCGCTGACCGGCGCGCCGAGCGCACCACCCGCGCGCGCGCCGCGTCACGCGAATGCCGCGCCCCAGGCGCGCCGCACGAGCACGGCGCAGCGCCATCGCCGCGCGCTAGCCGATCTGCGGCGCAGCGCCATCGCCGCGCGCTAGCCGATCTGCGGCGCAGCGCCTGACGCAGCGCCTCCCCGGCGGCCTCACTCAGGCGAGGCGCGCCCCGAACCCGCCACCCGCGAGGCCCCATGAGCAAGAAAACCGCCACCCGCATCGCCGAAGGCCAGCCGTTCCCGCATGGCGCGACCTGGACAGGGCGCGGCGTGAATTTCGCGCTGTTCTCGGCGAATGCGAAGAAAGTCGAACTCTGCCTGTTCGACAAGACCGGCCTGCGCGAACTCGAACGCATCGAGCTGCCCGAGTACACCGACGAGATCTTCCACGTCTTCCTGCCCGATCTCGAACCGGGCGCGATCTACGGCTACCGCGTGCACGGCCCCTACGAGCCGGATGCGGGCCATCGCTTCAACCCC
>NZ_BAYA01000030.1 GCF_000685015.1 Paraburkholderia bannensis NBRC 103871
GCCGCAGCCGGCCTGCCGCCGCGCTGGCCGCCGGGCCGGTCGCCGCCGATGCGCCGGCCACACCCGCAACCCCCGCCGCGCGGCCGGTTGCCCGAATTCATCTGTGATACCCGCTCCATCCATGTCAGTTGCCGAACTCAGACGCCGCCGCACGTTCGCGGTCATTTCTCACCCGGACGCGGGTAAGACCACGCTCACCGAAAAGCTGCTGCTGTTTTCGGGCGCGATCCAGATTGCCGGTACCGTGAAGGGCAAGAAAAGCGGCCGCTTCGCGACCTCCGACTGGATGGAGATTGAAAAGCAGCGCGGCATTTCGGTCGCCAGCTCGGTCATGCAGTTCGAGTACGGCGACGCCGTCATCAACCTGCTCGATACGCCGGGCCACGAGGACTTCTCGGAAGACACCTATCGTGTGCTGACCGCAGTGGACGCGGCCGTCATGGTGATCGACGGCGCGAACGGCGTGGAAGCGCAGACGCTCAAGCTGCTCGAAGTCTGCCGCAGCCGCAAGACGCCCATTCTTACGTTCATCAACAAGCTCGACCGCGAAGTGCGCGAGCCGCTCGACCTGCTCGACGAAATCGAGCAGCACCTTGGCGTGGCGGCGGTGCCGTTCACCTGGCCGATCGGCATGGGCAAGGAATTCCAGGGCGTCTACGACATCCAGCGCGACCAGGTGCGGGTGTTCCGCGCGGGCGAGCAGTCGCTTGGCGGCGTGGTGGAAACGCTCCAGAACATCAGCGACGCCGATGGCGAAGCGCGTTTCGGCTACCACTGGAAGCGCACCAAGGAAGAAGTCGAGCTGATCACGGGCGCGACGCCCACGTTCGATCGCGAAGCGTTCCTCAAGGGCGAGCAGTCGCCGGTGCTGTTCGGTTCGGCGATCAACAACTTCGGCGTGAAGGAAATTCTGGACGCGCTGGTCGACCTCGCGCCGGCACCGTCGCCGCGCATGGCCGTGCAGCGCGCCGTCGCGCCGGACGAAGCCAAGTTCACCGGCGTCGTGTTCAAGGTGCAGGCCAACATGGATCTCGCGCACCGCGACCGTGTGGCGTTCATTCGCGTGTGCTCGGGCCATTTCGAGCGCGGCATGCAGCTCAAGGTCACGCGCAACAACAAGACCTTCCGCGCCAACAACGTGGTGAGCTTCCTGTCGCAGCGCCGCGAAACCGTGGCCGAGGCGTACCCTGGCGACATCATCGGCATTCCTAATCACGGCACCTTGAGCCTGGGCGACACGCTGACCGAAGGCGAAGACCTGCAATTCACCGGCCTGCCGTTCTTCGCGCCGGAAATTTTCCAGGCCGTCGAAGTCGTCGATCCGATGCGCGCGAAGCAACTGGGCGAAGCGCTCAAGCAGCTTGGCGAAGAAGGCGCGATCCAGGTGTTCCGCCCGATCCACGGCGGCGCGACGATCCTGGGCGCGGTCGGCCAACTGCAGTTCGAAGTGGTCTCGCACCGCCTGTCGGCCGAGTACAAGGTGGCCGTGCGCCTGATGCCGGCACGCTATCGCCTCTCGCGTTGGGTCACCTGCGACGATCCGGTCGAGCTGCGCCGCTTCACCGATTCGTACGAAGCGCGCATGGCTTACGACGCGTCGAACGCGCCGACCTACCTGGCTTCGCACATCTCTGAGATTGAAGTCGCGCAGAAGGCCTGGCCGAAGATCGTCTTCAACGAACTGCGCGAGCACTCGGGCGCGCCGTTCCGCAAGTCGATGTAAAGACAACGGGCGTGCCGGACGCAAAACGGGCCGCGGGTTTTTGACCCGCGGCCCGTTTTTTTTTGCGCTTTCGCCGTTTCAGGCGTGCGTGGCTTGCTCGTCCGTATCGACATCGCCGTCGGCGTGCACCAGGCGGTTGCCGCCCAGCGATTTCGCGCGATAGAGCGCCTTGTCGGCAGCGGCGAGCAGGTCGGCGAGCGTCGCACCGGACGCCTCCTTGCACGCGAGGCCGATGCTGACCGTCGTGCGCATCCCGACGCCGTCGATGCCGTGCGCGGCCGCCTGCTCGAAACGCCGCACGATCAGCTCGCCCATGGCCTGAGCGGGCGCGCTTTCCAGATCGGGCAGCAACGCGGCGAATTCCTCGCCGCCGATGCGTGCGAGCAGCGCCTGCGGCCCGACCACGCCGCGTGCAATCGCCGAGAACGATTTCAGCACCTCGTCGCCGGTCTTGTGGCCGTAGCGGTCGTTGATCGCCTTGAAGCGATCGAGGTCGAATGCCAGCAGCGAAACCGGCGTGTTGTTGCCCGCGTGGCGCAGCACGCGCGCGCCTTCTTCGAAGAACCAGCGGCGGTTGCCCAGTCGCGTCAGGTAATCCGTTTGGGATTCCTGCAAAAGCTGGCTGTGCGTTTCTTCGCGCACGAGGCGCAGCAGCGTCATCGGCAGCACGACGGAATAGAGCACGCCTTCGTACATCGTGATCTTGCTGAGCGTCGGCAGGATGGCGTGGCCATAGCGCGCGGCGAGCCACGGCAGCACCAGCGCGCGAAACGCGTAGAGCGTCGCATGGGCGCCCGTCACCAGCACGGCGATATTGCGCGCGTGGCCCCACTTGCGGCCGTCGCCGCGCAGCAGCTCGCGCGCGGCCATCGCGGAAGCCAGCGACAACGGAACCGCCGTCACATACATCCACATCACGTCGAGCCAGCGCGTGCCCGAAATCACCCAGGCCAGCGCCTGCGCGGCGAGGATGAGCGCGGACGCGAGCCCGTAGCGCCGCCCGTTCATCGTCGCGACGCCGTGGGCGATCAGCAGGTAGCCGCACAGCATGACGAGATTGCTTAGCGCGGAGCCCCACACCCAGGGCAACGCAAAGCGATAGATGATGCCCACGCAGCCAATGGCGAGCGTGGTGTATCCGGCGGCGAGTATTTTGAGTTCCTTGCTGCGGCCAGGATGAGTGCGATGCTCCCAAAGGGTCATCGCGGAACTGGCGAGCAGGGTTCCGATCGCGAGGAAATATAGGGTGAGAAGATCGACGTGCATCGCGGGCGTAAAAGCGCTACGCCGTTACATCCCGGCGGCTGGCGCATTTTACGATGAAAAAGTGTTGTCAGAATGATCGCGTCAGAAGACTGCGGTTTTGCAACAGATGCGCTGCGGCGCGGGGTTCGATACCGGTAACGTTTTCCGGTTCCGCATGACGTCGCCGTGGGTGCCGATGCGGCACGCGTGGCGTCGTGCGGCCCCCACGTGGCTTTATGCCGCCGCTCCAGGCGCCCCGGCTGGCGGCGATATCCACGCATCCAGAGGCCGATTCGCCTATCCTCATCGTCACGGCGGGCGGCGCTTCGATGCGCGCAGCGCCCGCATTGAAAAGAGCGAGGAGGGGCAGTGACCGTACGCAATCTCGACGCGATATTCCAGCCGAAGTCCGTTGCCGTGATCGGCGCTTCGCAGCGCGAGGGCAGCATTGGCCAGATGGTCTGGCAGCGCCTGATCGAAGGCGGCTTCGCGGGGCCGCTGTGGGCCGTGAACCCGCGTCACGCAGGCCAATCCGACGATTTCGACGAGCACCTCGTGCTGGCCGATGCGGGCGACCTGCCCGAAGCGCCCAGCGTCGCGATCATCTGCACGCGGCCCTCCACCTGGCCCGCGCTCGTGCACCGGCTGGGCGGCATGGGCACGCGCGCGGCGATCATCGTCGGCGAGGTGCGCAGCGAGGAAGATCGCGCCGACCTGCGCCACGCACTGGCGGCGGCGCGCCCGCACCTGCTGCGGCTGCTCGGGCCGGGGAGCCTGGGGGCGCTTACGCCCGCGCTCAACGCGCAACTGGGCGCGGCCGCGACGGTTGCACGCAAGGGCGGCGTGGCCTGGGTCTCGCAGTCCAACGCGCTCACCAATGCCGTGCTGCGCTGGGCTGACGCGCGCGGCCTTGGCTTCTCGCATGCGGTCGCGCTGGGCGATGAAGCCGATATCGACGTCGGCGACGTGCTCGACTATCTGGCGAGCGATCCCTCGACGCGCGCGATCCTGCTCGAAGTCGACAGCATCAGCGCGGCGCGCAAGTTCATGTCGGCGGCGCGCGCGGCGGCGCGCAACAAGCCGGTGCTCGCGCTGCGTAGCGGCCGCGACGAGCCCGGCGACGCGCTCTATACGGCGGCGTTCCGGCGCGCGGGCCTCGTGCGCGTCGATACGCTCGACGATCTGCTCGACGAAATCGAAACCCTCGGCGTGGGCCGCGTGGCCGCCAGCGATACGGCCACGCTCATCACGAGCGACCGCGGCGTGGCGACGCTCGCGCGCGACGCCTTCAACAAGGCCGGCGACACGCTGGCGCAATGGAGCGACGAAACCCGCGCCGCCGTGGAGGCCGCGTTGCCGCACGCGCAGGCGGGCAATCCGCTCGTGCTTGGCGATACGGCCAGGCCCGAGCACTTCGGCCAGGCGCTGGAAACGCTGGCTTCGCAGCGCTCTAGCGGCACGGCCTTCGTCGTGCATGCGCCCACCCACAGCGCGCCGGTGAATGCCGTTGCGCGCGTGCTGATCGAGCATCAGCAATTTGCGTATCGCGGCATGCTGGCGTGCTTTTTCGGCGGCGTGGACGACGCCACGCGCGACGCGCTGCACGCGCACGGCATTCCGGTGCACACGACGCCGCGCCGTCTCGCGCGCGCCTTCGCGCGTCTGGTCGATTACCGGCTGGGCCGCCAGTTGCTGATGCAGACGCCCGAAAGCTCGCCCGCCCAGGGCGCGGCGGCGATCGAGGCGGCGCAGGGCGTCGCGCGCGCGGCGCTGGCGGCGGGGCGCGACACGCTGGAAGGCGAGGAGGCGGCGCGCCTGTTCGCCGCGTTTGGGCTGGAGACGGTGGACGAGCCCGCGCCGCCCGACACCATCGTGGACGTAAGCGTGGAGTTTCGCGACGACGACAACTTCGGCCCCGTGTTCCGCTTCGCCGCGCCGTCGCCGGATGGCTTTTCGCCGCCGCTGCGCGTCTATAGCCTGCCGCCGCTCAACCCGGTGCTCTCGCGCGACATCATCGCGCAGTCGCCCTACGCGCGGCGCGTCGCGCCCGAGCCGGCGCTGCGCGCGCTCACGGAACTGTCGCAGACGGTGTGCGAGGTGCGCGAGATCGTCGGCATGCATTTGACGCTGCGCGTGCGGCCCGGCGGCGTCGCGCTGGCCGCGCCGCGCGTCAAGCTGGCCGAAAAGCGCAGCCGCTTCGCGATCATGCCGTACCCGCGCCGCCTGGAAGAGACCATCGACTGGCACGGCGAGCGTTTGACGATTCGCCCGATCCGGCCCGAGGACGAGGAAATGCACCGCGCCTTCGTCGAGTCGATGACGCCCGACGATTTGCGCTTGCGGTTTTTCTCGGCGGTACGCAGCTTCGACCATTCGCAGCTCGCGCGCATGACGCAGATCGACTATGACCGGGAGATGGCGCTCATCGCGAGCGTGGTGGGCGAGGACGGCAAGCCACGCACGCTGGGCGTGGCGCGTGCGGTGTCCGACCCGGACAACGAGACCGCCGAATTCGCCGTGGCGATTCTGTCCACGCTCAAGGGTCGCGGGCTGGGCCGCCTGCTGATGGAGCGCATCATCGCCTACGCGCGCTCGCGCGGCACGCATTGGCTGCTGGGCGAGGCGCTGCGCGAGAATGGGCCGATGATCGGCCTCGCGCGGGCGATGGGCTTTACGGTGACGCCGACGGACGATCCGGGCGTGGTGGGATTCAGGATGCCGCTCGACTGAGTGTCGGGCGGCATCGGGTGCGGCTTGGGGGGGCTTAAGCGGCGATCTTCGCCAGCGCGTCATCGACCTGTGCGCGCGTGACCGACAGCTCTTCGAGCCAGTCTTCGGCGTACTGCGCGCCGGTTTCCTTCTCCAGGCGCGCGATGGTCGCGGCGCAGCGCGCGGCGTCCTTGGGCGTGGCGATGAAGGTCTTGATCGACTGGCCGCCCTGGAACGCCTCGAACAGCGGCGTGCGGATTTCTTCCGGCAGCGCGCGCGTCGTCCACTGATGCGTCTTGCCGTTGAAGGTCAGCGACGGCGGCAGCACGCGCTCCTTGCGCGTGGCCGGGATCAGGCCGAAATTGCGCGCGGCTTCAGCGATCTGCTCGGCCGAAAACAGCTCGTCGGGCGTGATCTCGAATTGCGCGATGGCGGTTTCGACGGTCTTCATTGCGTCGGCGCGGTCGTCGCGCTTTTTCTGCGCGCGCGCGACGATGTCGCGCAGCTCGTCGGCTTCCTCGGCCGAAATCGTGAAGCTCGCCTGTTTCTGCTGAAGCTCGGAAAAGCGCTGGAATTCGTGATCGGTGAGAAGTTTCGCCATGAGGTATGCGTGCGCGTCCGGCATGCGTCGCGCGCCGGACGGAATTTGAGAGGGCCGCCATTTTAACCGGTTTGCGCTGCGCGCTTCCAGTTGCCGAAGCATCGCGATTGAGTGCCGCATCGGCGGGTCACATTGGGTGCAGGGTCGGGTGCGCATGCCGCGCCAAACCAGGAACGTTCTGATGTTCGCGCCCCATTCGGCTTCCTATGATCGGGGCATGAAAATTTCCCGCCCCACTATCGCTTCCCGTTCCGCCGATCTGCTCAAGCGTGGCATCGATCGCCTGAACGCCGACCAATACACGCTCGCCGAAGCGCTCTTTCGCGAGATCGTGGCGCTCGACCCGAACCATGCCGGGGCCTGGCACCAGCTAGGCGTGACGCTCGCGCGCCAGCAGCAGTTCGCGCAGGGCGAAGCGGCGATGCGCCGGGCGCTGTCGTTGGGCGACAGCGGCGAACGCCAGCGCGATCTCGCGTGGACGCTGCTCTGGCAAGGCCGCGACGACGAAGCCATCGCCGCGTACTCGCGCGCGATCAACCTGGGCATGCGCGAAGCGCGCCTCTTCAACAACCTCGGCAACCTGCTCAAGAAGCGCAACGATGCCGTTCACGCCGAAGCCGCCTATCGCGCGGCCATCGAAGCCGATCCCGCCTATGCGCTTGCGTACGGCAATCTCGCCATGCTGCAGCAGGACGCGGGCCAGTTCGAAGCCGCCGAGGCGAGCTTGCGCAAGGCCCTCGAACTCGATCCGAAGGCAACGCGTCTGTGGCAGAGCTACGGCGGCTTGCTGGAGCGCCTGAACCGGCTGGACGAAGCCGACGAAGCGTATTGCATGGGCAAGCGCTGGGAGTCGGCGCAGTATGTGCGGCGCTGCGTCGCGCACTGGCGCGATCTTGACCGGATCGATCGGGCGGCGCTGGAGATGGTGGCCTCGGGCACGGCAGAGCACCTCACGCCGTGGGGACTGCTCGGCATTCCGGCGCTCACGCCGGGGCTGCATCGGGAAGCCGGGCGGCGCTTTGCCGAAACGCGCTGGCGCGGCGAGCTGGCGGCGGCGCCGCTGGTCGCGCGCGGTGCGGGCCTCGCCGAAGCGCTGGCTGCGTGCGGCAACGGCGCACGCTTGCGCATCGGCTATCTGTCAGCCGATTTCCACGAGCACGCCACGCTGCGACTGCTGGCGGGCGTGCTGGAGCTGCACGACGCCGCGCGCTTCGATATTCATCTGTATTCCTATGGAAAGCACGCGCCCGACGCATTCTGGCAGGCGCGGCTCGCGGCGCTGCCCGCCACCTTCCATGCGATTGGCGGCCTGACCGACGCGCAGGCCGCCGCGCGAATCGCGCACGACGGCATTCATCTGCTCGTCGACCTGAAGGGCTATACGACGGATACGCGGCTTGGCATCACGGCGCTGCGGCCCGCGCCCGTGATCGTGAGCTGGCTGGGCTATCCGGGCTCGCTGGGCGCGCCGCGGCTGGCGGACTACCTCATCGGCGACGCCGTGGTGACGCCGCCCGCCGCCGCGTCGAACTACAGCGAAACGCTCGCGCTCATGCCGCATTGCTATCAACCGAACGATCATCGGCGCGAACTCGATCCGCCGCCGCCCACGCGCGCCGCCGCAGGCCTGCCCGAGCACGGCTTCGTGTTCTGCAGCTTCAACCAGACGTTCAAGCTCAATGCGCAGATGGCGACGATCTGGGCGCGGCTGCTGAACGCCACGGCGGCAAGCGTGCTCTGGCTGCTCGACCCCGGCAGCGAACGGACGAGGGAGAATCTGCATGCGTTCTTCGAAACGCAAGGCGTGGCGCGCGAGCGTGTGATCTTCGCGCCACGTCTTGCGCAGCCGGCGCATCTCGCCCGGCTGCAACTCGCCGATCTTGCGCTGGATACGCTGCCGACCGGCTCGCATACCACGGGCAGCGACGTGCTGTGGGCGGGCGTGCCGATGGTGTCGGCGCCTGGTGCGCTGTTCGCGGGGCGAGTGGGCGCGAGCCTGTTGCATGCGATGGGGCTCGACGAACTGATTGCACGCGACCTCGACAACTACTTTCAGATCGCGCTCGCGCTGGCGAGCGATCCGGCGTGGCACGCGCAGGTTCGCAAGCGCCTTGCGCAGGCAAGGCGCGAGGCGCCGTTGTTCGATACGGCGCGCTTCACGCGCGACCTGGAGCAGCTTTTCGTGGCGATCGTCAGGCGCGAGGTGGAGGGGGGCGAGGGGCCGGTCGTCGCGCAATAAAAGCGCAACGACTGACCCTTAAGACCACTGCGCCTCCCCCTCCCGAAACATCGACAGTTCCTGCACCGTCTGCGCCAGCATCTGCGTCGCGTCCTCCAGCGACGGCGCGACGTAATCGTCGATGCGCTTGAGAAACGGGCAGGTCAGCGCCGCGATGGCCTGCCCCGACGGCCCGAGCACCGGCAGCGTCACATCGGTCACGCCGAAAATCTGCTGGCTGTCCTTGCGCGAAAACCCCGCCGCCCGGATCTGCTCGCACGCGCTTTCCAGCGCGGCGTGGTCGATGGCGACTTCGCCTTTTACCTTGGTGTGTTCCGCGAGCATGTGCGCGCGCTGCTCCGCGCTTTGATATGCGAGGATCGTGCGCCCCGAACTCGTGTCGACGAGACCCACGCGCGAACCCAGCCGCACCGCGATGCCCCACGTGCCCGGCCCGTCCACCTGCGCGATCACCAGCAGGTTGCCGCGGTCGTACACGGCCAGGTGGCACGACTGCTCGGCGTCGTTGGCGAAGCGCTGCATGAGCGGCAGCGCCTCGGCGATCAGGCGTTCCATCGGCGGGTGACGGTGCGCGAGCGCAAAGAGCTTGAGACTGAGCGCGTAACGGTCGCCGGCTTCCGAGCGCATCACGTACTGGCGCGCCACGAGCCGCTCCAGCATCCGGTAGATCTCGCTCGCGTTGCGCCCGAGCGCCTTGGTGATTTCGGCGCGCGTGAGGCCGCCGCGCTGCTCGGCCAGCAGTTCCAGGATGTCGAGCCCCTTGTCGAGCGCGGGCGCGCGGTAGCGGTCGCCATCGTCCTTGTCGTCTTTGTCGTCGCGGTCTTCGGGTTCCTGCGCTTCTTTCGTTTTCATTCTTCCCTTCCTGTTGCGTGCGCGCGGCGGATTTTATGCGCGCCCGCGATGCCCCCCGACGCCCCAGGGAAATCACGGACGGTTGTTGCAGCGCACATTCCTTGACCTTGTGTCGTGCGTATATGAATAATAGGTTCACTGGTGAACATACACCAGCATCGTCTGAAAAGGAAAGAGCAGTTGCAGCGCCGCTGGCGTGCTTTGCTTGCGAATTTGCCGGCGAATTTGCCTGCGAGTTGGCCCGATCACGCGGGCGCGGCGCATACGGATGGTTCCACAACGAAAGAACCGACGAAATCAGCGTCGACAGGAGACAGTCATGGCGTTCGCATCCGGGCACCCAGCCGCCCGCCGCTCCATTCCATCGCGCCGCGCGCGCGCCTTCGCAAAGACGTTCTGTGCCGTCGCGGCCTGCGCCGCGGCACTCGCCGCGCCCGCCACGTCGCGCGCCGCCGATCCCGGCAAGGTCGGGCTCGGCCTGCCGCTGCTGACTTCGCCGTTCTGGCAGTCGTACAACAACTACCTGAGCGTGTACGCGAAGCAAATGGGCGTCGACATCCTCGCGCCCGTGAATTCGAACAACGACCCCGCGCAGCAGATCACGGACATGAACAACATGATCAATCTGGGCGCGAAGGGCATTGTGGTGGGGCCGATCGATTCGGCCGCCATCAGCCGCGCGCTCGATAACGCTGCGCAGAAGAACGTCAAGGTCGTGGCCGTCGATGTCGCGCCGACGCAGGGAGCCGTGGCCATGGTGGTGCGCGCCGACAACCGCGCGTATGGTGAAAAAGCCTGTCAGTACATCGGCGAGCACGTGAAGTCGGGCAAGGTCGTGCAGATCATGGGCGACCTGGCTTCGGTGAACGGGCGCGACCGCTCGGAGGCGTTTCGCGCCTGCCTGAAGCACTATCCGAATCTCTCGCTGCTGGAGATTCCGGCGGCCTGGAAGGGCGACGTGGCCGCGAGCGCGCTGGACAGCCTGCTGACGGCGAATCCCGATGTGAAAGCGATCTATATGCAGGCGGGCGGCGTGTATCTTTCGCCCACACTGCAGACGCTGCGCCGCAAGCAACTGCTGTTTCCGGCAGGCGACGCAAAGCACATCGTGATCGTCTCGAATGACGGCATTCCGCAGGAATACGAAGCAATCCGCAAGGGCGAGATCGACGCAACCGTTTCGCAACCGGCTGACCTCTACGCAAAATACGGCCTTTATTACATCAAGGCCTCGCTGGAGGGCAAGACCTTCAAGCCGGGCAAGACCGATCACGACAGCAACATCATCCAGTTGCAGCCCGGTGTGCTCGAAGACCAGTTGCCTGCGCCGCTCGTGACGAAGCAGAACGTCGACGACAAGAACCTCTGGGGCAACACGATCAAGTGAGCAGTCAAATGAGCGATCAGATGCACGATCGAAGCATGGCTCAGGCCGATGCCGCGCCGCTCGCGATGTCGCGCGAGCGGGCGGCGATGGCGCTGCCGCCCGTGGTCGAGGCGAGCGGGATCACGCGCCGCTTCGGCTCCACGGCGGCGCTGTCGAACGTGAGCCTGCGCGTGATGGCGGGCGAATCGCATGCGCTCGTGGGGCGCAACGGCGCGGGCAAATCGACGCTCGTGTCGATCCTCACGGGCCTGCGCAAACCGGACGAGGGCACCGTGCGCTTCAACGGCGAAGCCGCGCCCGCGATCGCCGAGCGCGACGCGTGGCGCGAGCGCGTCGCCTGCGTCTATCAACACTCGACCATCATTCGCGATCTCACGGTCGCCGAGAATCTCTTCATCAATCGCCAGCCCAAGAAGCGCGGCGTGATCGACTGGACGACCATGCGCCGCGATGCGCGCGCGCTGCTCGATCACTGGCGCATCGACGTGCGCGAGGACGCGCGCGCGGGCGACCTCACGGTGGAAGCGCGCCAGCTCGTGGAAATCGCGCGGGCGCTGTCGTACGGCGCGCGGTTCATCATCCTCGACGAACCCACGGCGCAGCTCGACGGCGAGGAGATCAAGCGCCTGTTTCGCCGCATCGACGAATTGCAGCGCGAGGGCGTGACCTTTCTGTTCATCTCGCACCATCTGCAGGAGGTCTATGAGATCTGCCAGGCGGTGACGGTGCTGCGCGACGCGCGCCACATCGTGAGCGCGCCGGTGGCGGAGTTGCCGCGCGAGCGCCTGATCGAGGCGATGACGGGCGAGCGCGGCGGCCTCAATGTCGCCGACGCGGCCGCGCGTGCAGCCTTGCCCGCCGATGCGAATGTTGCGCTGGATGTGCGCGGCATCGTCGGCGCGGATTACAGCGGCGTCTCGTTCCAGGTGCGGCGCGGCGAGGTGGTCGGCCTCACCGGCGCGACCAGCAGCGGGCGCACGAGCGTGGGCGAGGCCGTTGCAGGCCTCACGGCGCAGACGCAAGGCGAGATCCGCGTGAACGGGGCGGCGCTCAAGCCCGGCGACGTGCCCGACGCGCTCGCGCATGGCGTGGGCTGCGTGCCGAAAGACCGCCATCACGAAGGGCTCGTGCTCACGCAATCGATCGCCGAAAACGCGTCGATGACGATTGCCGGCCTGCTGGGCCGGCTGGGTTTTGCGCCGCCCGCGAAAAAGCAGCTCATTGGGCGCCGCATGATCGAGGCGCTCGGCATCGTTGCGCAGGGCCCCGACCATGTGGTGTCGGGGCTGTCGGGCGGCAACCAGCAGAAGGTGGTGATGGCGCGCGCGCTCGCGAGCAATCCCGAGGTGCTGGTGCTGATCGATCCCACCGCGGGCGTGGACGTGAAATCGAAGGAGGCGCTGCTCTCGGTCGTCGACCGCGTGCGCGACGAAGGCAAGGCCGTGCTCGTGGTGTCGAGCGAACTCGACGACCTGCGCACCTGCGACCGTGTGCTCGTGATGTTTCGCGGCAATGTGGTCGCGGAATTCGCAGCGGGCTGGCAAGACCACGAACTGATTGCATCGATTGAAGGAGTCGATCTCCATGAAGCCTAGTATTCCCACGCCGGTGTTCGCGGCGGCGCCCGCGGACGCGGCCCAGCTCGCCGGTCGCCGTGCGAAGCCCCGCATCGAATTCGCCCGCCTGCGCGACCTCGCGCTGTTGCCTGCGCTCGTGCTGCTGATGGCGATTGGCGGCTTCGTAAGCCCGAGCTTTTTAACCAAGGCGAACCTCATCAGCGTGCTCGGCGCGTCGGCGGCGCTGGCGCTCGTCGTGCTGGCGGAATCGCTGATCGTGCTCACCGGCAAGTTCGATCTCTCGCTTGAATCGACCGTGGGCATTGCACCGGCAGTGGGCGCGATGCTGGTGATGCCGGCAGCGTCGGCGGGATTCGGCACGCAATGGCCGGCATTGGCAGGATTGCTAATGATCGTGGCCGTGGGCGCGTTGATCGGCTTCGTCAACGGTTTTCTCGTCGTGCGGCTGCGCCTGAACGCCTTCATCGTCACGCTGGCCATGCTGATCGTGCTGCGCGGCATGCTGGTGGGCGCGACCAAGGGCGGTACGCTGTTCGACATGCCGTCGTCGTTCTTCGCGCTGGCCACGACCATCGTGCTGGGCCTGCCGCTTTCGGTGTGGCTGGCGGCAGCGGCCTTCGCGTTCGCGGCCTTCATGCTGCGCTATCACCGTATCGGCCGCGCGCTCTACGCGATCGGCGGCAATCCGGATGCGGCGCGTGCGGCGGGGATTCGCGTCGAACGCATCACGTGGGGCGTGTTCGTGCTAGGCAGCATCCTGGCGGCGCTGGGCGGCTTGATAGTGACGGGTTACGTGGGCGCGATCAACGCGAACCAGGGCAACGGCATGATCTTCACGGTGTTCGCGGCGGCGGTGATCGGCGGGATTTCGCTGGACGGCGGCAAGGGCACGATGTTCGGCGCGCTGCTGGGCGTGCTGCTGCTCGGCGTCGTGCAGAACCTGCTGACGCTCGCCCAGGTGCCGTCGTTCTGGGTGCAGGCGATCTACGGCGCGATTATCCTCGGCTCGCTGATGGTGGCGCGGCTCGCGGGCGGCGAAGCCCAGAACTGAAGCGCGGAGGCCCGTCTTGAACGATCGCGTCAGCACTCCATCCACGCCAGCTGCGTCAGCGACGCGGGCAGGCACCGATGCGCGCCTGATCCTGCTCGCGCCCGACGACAACTGCCTGATCGCGGCGGCGCGCCTGCCCGCGGGCGAGACGCTCGACATCGAAGGCGAACGCGTCACGCTTTCGAAGACCATCGAGCTGGGGCACAAGCTCGCGCGGCGTGCGCTCACGAAGGACGAAAAGGTGCTGCGTTATGGCGCGCGCATCGGCCATGTGACAACGGACGTCGCACGCGGCGAGCATCTACACACGCACAACCTCGAAAGCGACTATCTGCCGACCTATACGCATGACGCAGGCCACGAATTCATTTCGCACGGCTAATGCGCATGCAGGAATGACGTCATGAGCGAAACTCAATCGAATCTTTCAGAAGCGCCGCTGCTCGAAGGCTGGCCGCGCGGCGATGGCCGCAAGGGCATTCGCAACGTGGTGGCCGTAGCCTATCTGGTCGAATGCGCGCATCACGTGGCGCGCGAAATCGTGGCGCAGTTTCGCGAACCCTTCGATGCGTTCGACGATGCGGGAGGAGCGGGCATCGCGCGCGAGCCGGGCGTGCACCTGATCGGCTTTCCGGGCTGCTATCCGAATGCCTACGCGGAAAAGATGATGACGCGCCTCACCACCCATCCGAACGTGGGCGCGGTGCTGTTCGTATCGCTCGGCTGCGAGAGCATGAACAAGCACTACCTGGTGGAGCAGGTGCGCGCGAGCGGCCGGCCCGTGGAAGTGCTGACGATCCAGGAAAAGGGCGGCACGCGCAGCACGATCCAGTACGGCATGGACTGGGTGCGCGAGGCGCGTGCGCAACTCGCGCAGCAAAAGAAGGTGCCGATGCGGCTGGACGAACTCGTGGTCGGCACGATCTGCGGCGGCTCGGACGGCACGAGCGGCATCACGGCGAATCCGGCCGTGGGACGTGCGTTCGATCGCTTCATCGACGCGGGCGCGGCGTGCCTGTTCGAGGAAACCGGCGAGCTGGTGGGCTGCGAATACCACATGAAAAGCCGCGCGGCGCGGCCCGAACTGGGCGAGGAAATCGTCGCGTGCGTGGCGAAGGCGGCGCGCTATTACTCGATCCTCGGGCACGGTTCGTTCGCGGTGGGCAATGCCGATGGCGGCCTCACCACGCAGGAAGAAAAGTCGCTGGGCGCGTATGCCAAGAGCGGGGCATCGCCGATTGTCGGGATCGTGAAGCCGGGCGACGTACCGCCCACAGGCGGCCTTTATCTGCTCGACGTGGTGCCTGACGGAGAACCACGCTTCGGATTCCCGAATATCAGCGACAACGCGGAAATCGCCGAACTGATCGCCTGCGGCGCGCACGTGATCCTGTTCACGACAGGGCGCGGTTCCGTGGTGGGTTCGGCGCTTTCGCCGGTCATCAAGGTGTGCGCGAACCCGCTTACCTACCGCAATCTTTCGGGTGACATGGACGTCGACGCGGGCCGTATTCTCGAAGGCCGCGCGACGCTGGAGGAGGTGGGGCGCGAGGTGTTCGACGTCACGCTCGACGTGGCGCGCGGCGCGCGCTCGAAGTCCGAAGCGCTCGGCCACCAGGAATTCATTCTCACGTACAAGACTTTCGAGCCGGTTGGCCCGGCGTGCCTGCCTGCGAGCGCGCGCGTGCCGGTTCCCGTCGTCGCTTCGCATTGAGGAGAGCCAGCGCATGACGAGCAAGGTGGCAGATCGGCGTTCCATTGGGCGCACATCGCTTCAGGTGAGCGCGTTAAGCCTGGGCACGGCGCCGCTCGGCGGGCTCTACCGCGACCTCAGCGACGAAGAAGCGCACGCCAGCGTCGATGCCGCGTGGGACGCGGGCGTGCGCTATTTCGACACCGCGCCGCATTACGGACACACCAAAGCCGAGCACCGGCTGGGCGCTGCGTTGCGGCGCTATCCGCGTGCTGACTACGTGCTCTCGACCAAGGTGGGCCGCCGCTTCGTGCCGCGCACGCACGCCTATGACGGCAGCGAAGGCTGGCAGAACCCGCTGCCCTTCGAGGCGATCTACGACTACACGCGCGACGGCATCCTGCGTTCGTATGAGGACAGCCAGCAGCGTCTGGGTCTCGTCGATATCGACATGCTGCTGGTTCACGACATCGGCTCGCTCACGCACGGCGAGCGCAACGCACACTACTGGCGTCAACTGACCGAAGGCGGTGGCTTTCGCGCGCTCGACGACCTGCGTGCGGCGGGCGCGGTGAAGGCGATTGGCTTCGGTGTGAACGAGCGCGAGGTGATCCTCGATGCGATGCGCGAATTCGATATCGACTGCGCGCTGCTCGCGGGCCGCTATACGCTGCTCGAACAGGCGCCGCTCGACGATCTGTTGCCCGCCTGCGTCGAGCGCGGCGTGAGCATCCTGCTGGGCGGCGCGTTCAATTCGGGCATTCTCGCGCGCGGTCTGGCGGGCGAGCGCAAGTTCAATTACGGCGACGCGCCGCCTGAAGTCGTGGCGCGCGTGGCGCAACTCGATGCGTTGTGCAGGCGCTTTGACGTGCCGCTCGCGGCGGCGGCGCTGCAGTTTCCCTATGCGCATCCTGCCGTGGCGACGGTGCTGACGGGCGCGCGCAGCGCGGCGGAATTGCGCGAGAACGCCGCCTCGTTCGAGACGCCGTTGCCGCGCGAATTCTGGCTCGCGATGCGCGATGAAGGTTTGATCGATGCGCGTGCGCCGTTGCCTGTAACGGAAATGGAACGCGTCGCGCAATGACCGCATCCGCCGGGTTCACCGAGTCCGCCGAAGTCGCGCAGATCGACGCACATCAGCATTACTGGGATCCGTCGCGCGGCGATTACGGCTGGCTCACGCCGTCGCTGAGCGGGCTTTATCGGCGCTTCCTGCCGGGCGACCTCGCGCCGCTGCGCGCGTCATGCGGCGTGGCGCGCACGGTGCTCGTGCAGGCCGCGCCAACGCTCGACGAAACCCGTTATCTGCTCGACCTCGCGCGCCACGACGATTCGATCGCGGGCGTAGTCGGCTGGGTGCCGCTAGACGATGCGCGTGCGCCGGACATCATCGCCGACCTCGCGCGCGAGCCAAAGCTGCGCGCCGTGCGCCCGATGCTGCAAGACCTGCCCGACGACGACTGGATCGCCACCGCCGATATCGCGCGCGGCGTGCAGGCGCTGGTCGCGCACGGACTGGCGTTCGATGCGCTGATCTTCGCGCGTCACGCCGCCGCGCTCGACGCCTTTCTCGCGCGCTATCCAACGCTGCGCGTGGTGATCGATCATGGCGCGAAGCCGCCGCTCAAGGACGGTGCGGCCAGTTTCGAAACATGGTCGCGCGCCATCACGCGTCTCGCGCGCCACGACAACGCGCACTGCAAGGTCTCGGGCCTCGCGACCGAAGCCGCAAGCGGCTGGGACGACGACACCTTGCGTCCGGTTATCGCGCATCTGCTCGCGAGCTTCGGCGCGAATCGTCTGATGTGGGGCAGCGACTGGCCCGTGCTGAACTTGAACGGCGACTACGCGCGCTGGCACGCAAGCGCGCAACGCCTGTTCGCGCACCTGGGCGCGCACGAGCGTGCGGCGGTCTTCGGCGGCAACGCGGCGGCGTTCTACCGGTTGTGAGCCGCTTTGTGCCGCTTTGTGCCGCTTTGTGCCGCTTTGTGAGATTGTGAGCAGCAACAAGCGGCTGCATAACCATCCAACCTGTTAGACAAGCTCGCCGAATGGCCCGCGCCGCAACGCGGCTCGCCATAATGGCCGTCTGCAGGCGTCATCACAGCTTCATCACCGAAAAACGGCATCAATCACCGGATCAACGGGAGTGGCAGATGGAACAGCAGCAACAAAGGGGACAAAGACTGGCCGGCAAGACGGCCTTGATCACTGCGGCGGGCCAGGGCATTGGCTACGCGGCGGCGGAGCTCTTCGCACGCGAGGGCGCGCGCGTGATCGCCACCGACGTGCGCATCGACGCGCTGGGCAAACTGCCGGTCGAAGCGCGCACGCTCGACGTGCGTGACAGCGCGTCGATCAACGCGTTCGCGCAGGAACTGGGCGCCATCGACGTGCTGTTCAACTGCGCGGGTTTTGTGCACGCGGGCTCGATCCTGGAAGCGAGCGAGGCCGACTGGGATTTCGCGTTCGACCTCAACGCCAAGGCCATGTACCGCACGATTCGCGCGTTCCTGCCCGCGATGCTGGAGGCGGGCGGCGGCTCGATCATCAATATGTCGTCGGCGGCGTCGAGCGTGAAGGGCGTGCCCAACCGCTTCGTCTACGGCGCGTCCAAGGCCGCTGTGATAGGGTTGACCAAGGCCGTGGCCGCCGACTTCGTGACGCGCGGGATCCGCTGCAATGCGATCTGTCCCGGCACCGTGGCCTCGCCGTCGCTGGAGGAGCGCATCGCTGCGCAGGCGGTGGCGCAGGGCACGAGCGTCGACGCGGCGCGCGCCGCCTTCGTCGCGCGCCAGCCAATGGGCCGCGTGGGCAAGACCGAGGAAATTGCCGCGCTGGCGCTGTATCTTGCGTCGGACGAATCGGCGTTCACGACCGGCCAGGCGCACGTGATCGACGGCGGCTGGTCGAACTGAAGCCGATGCGCCGTACACAAACGAATCTGTAGAAAGAGACGAGGAAGATAAACGATGAAACTGCTTCGCTATGGCCCGAAAGGCCACGAAAAGCCGGGCCTGCTCGACGCCGAAGGCCGAATCCGCGCGCTGTCCGGCAATGTCGCCGATATCGCGGGCGACGTGCTCTCCGACGCGGGCCTCGCGCAGCTGCGCACGATCGACCCCGAAACGCTGCCGCTGGTCGAAGGCAATCCGCGCATCGGCGCGTGCGTGGGCCATATCGGCAAGATGGTCTGCATCGGCCTGAACTACGCCGATCACGCCGCCGAATCGAACATGCCGATTCCCGCCGAGCCGGTCATCTTCAACAAGTGGACGAGCGCCATCGTCGGCCCGAACGACGACATCGAGATTCCGCGCGGCTCGGTCAAGACCGACTGGGAAGTGGAGCTGGGCGTGGTGATCGGCAAGCACACGAAGAACGTGAGCGAGGCCGAAGCGCTCGATCACGTGGCGGGCTACTGCGTCATCAACGACGTGTCCGAGCGCGAATGGCAGATCGAGCGCGGCGGGCAGTGGGACAAGGGCAAGGGCTTCGACACCTTCGGCCCGACCGGCCCCTGGCTCGTCACGCGCGACGAGGTGCCCAATCCGCAGAACCTGTCGCTGTGGCTCGAAGTGGACGGCCATCGCTACCAGAACGGCAACACGCGCACGATGATCTTCACGGTCGCGAAGATCGTGTCGTATGTGTCGCAGTGCATGAGCCTGCAACCGGGCGACGTGATTTCCACCGGCACGCCGCCGGGCGTGGGCATGGGCGTGAAGCCCAGTCCCGTGTACCTGAAGGCGGGACAGATGGTGCGCCTGGGCATCGAGGGCCTGGGCGAGCAACAGCAGAAGACGCGCGCGGCTGAGTAAGCTTCGGCGCGGAAACAGGACGGGCCCCGGCACGCTGCGATGCGTGCCGGGGCCCGTTTGCTTCAGGCGCTCATGCGCGCCGTGTTTTCTTTAGCGCATTGCCTGCACGGTCGTGCCGACGTAGCCGTAGAAGTAGCCGTCCGGGGCGAAATAGCCCGACTGATACTTGTTCGGATCGTAGTCCTGCATCGCGACGCGGACGTAGCCCGCCGGTGTTTCGGCGGCGTTTGCGTCCGGTTGCGGCGCAGGTTGCGGTTGTGGCTGTGCGCCGCCATTGGCGGAACGCGCGCGGATATCGCCGGAAATCGTGCCGCCGACATTCGACAACGTGCCCGCCGTGCCCGAGACGAAGGTCTGCGAGACGATCGAGCCGCGATCGTTGTTCAGCTTGCCGTTGACGTTGATCGTCGAGGGGCCCTGCATCGTCATCGTGCCGGCCATGTTGTCGAGCGAGTCGGCATTCAGGTCGAGACGGTCGGCCGAAGCGATGCGGCCGCTGGCGTTGAGGATCTCGCGGCCCTGGATCCGCGCCGATCCTCGCGTGCTGGCGAGCGTGCCGCTGCGGTTGTCGAGCGTGGCGGCTTCCAGCGTCGTCAGGTCGGCGGCCTTCAGGTTGCCCTGCGCGTTGAGCAGCACGCCGTTCGTGCGAACGGTTGCGCCATTGCCGATGTCGATGACGCCATTCGTATTGTCGATGCCCGCAGCGGCGTTGATCGTCGCGTTGCCTGCCGTGGCCAGCGTGCCCTTGGTGTTGTCCAGGTTCTGCGCGTCCAGCGACAGCATGCCGTTGGCGTGCATCGCGCCATTCGCGTTGACGATGCGCTGCGCCTGCGCGGAAATCCCGCCCTTCACGGCGTCGATCTTGCCGTTGCTGTTGTCGAGCGTCCCGCCCGTGAACTGCACGCTGTTTTGTGCGAGGACGGCACCCTTCGCGTTCGTGAAGCGATCCGTTGCGCCGATGCTCATGTCGCCGCCGGAGCTGAGCGTGCCTGCATTGCTCACCCGGCTCCCATTGACGCCGAGCTGCTGGCTGGCGTTGACCGTCGCGCCCTGGTTGCTCACGTTCGTGCCGCCCAGCGCGACCGACGCGCCCTTGACGCTGCCGCCCGAAAGCGTGAGTTGGTCGCCGTAGAGCGAGACGTCGCGCGTCGCCTCGACGGTGCCGGTCTGCGTCAGCGCGCTCTGGCCGGTGATACGGACAGCCTGCGCGCCCATCGCGCCGTCGTTGCGCACGTTGACGCCGCGCACGTCCAGGTCGCCGCCTGCCTTGACGCGTGCGGGCGCGCCGATCGACACGTCGCCGTTCGATGCGATGCTCAGGTTGCCCGTGAGCGAGGTGAGCGCGCCGTTGTCGCGCACGCCGACACCGGCTTCGGTGCCGATCAGGCGCACCGCGCCGTCGCCGTACATGCTGCCGAGCGACTGCACGTCGATGGCCACTTGCGGCTTCTCGCCCGTGCCTTGCTGCGCGGTGGCGTTCTTCGACGCGTAGTCGACGCGGTTCGCGCCCGCGATCGCATCGATCGACTTGCCGCGCACCTCGGCGTTGACGGTGATCGCGCGCGCGATCAGGTCGACCGCGCTTGACGACGCATTGAGCCCCTTGCCTTGTATGGCGATCGTGCCTTGCTTGACGTCGATGGCGCCCAGCGACCCGTCGTTGTTGAGGACGGACGTGCCGGTCGCGAGCGTGACGCGCGGGGCATTGAGGAAGCCGCAGCCCGAGCAGGTGATGCCGGCGGGATTGGCGAGCACGACATTCGCGCCCTTGCCCGCGACTTCGGTCGTGCCGAGCAGTTGCGACGCCTGGCCACCGGTGACCTGCATCAGCACGAGATTCGCGTTACGCCCGCCCAGCGCCGCATTCGCCTGCACCGCGCCGCCCGTTTGTGTCTGCACGGCTTGCGTGGCGTTGTTCAGGATCACGCCGCCAGTGCCGACGTTGTATTGCGTGAAGCGGTTGTTGGACACGCCGGCCGCGTTCGGCGCGACGATGTTGACGACCTGCGTGCCGTTGCCCGACGCGCCGAGCGACGCGCGCGCGGCGGCGCCCGGATCGACGACGATCTGCGCGCTGGCGACGAACGGCTGCATGCCGAACGTGCACAACGCGGCGAAGGCGCTGGCGCGAGCGGCGAACCAGAGCGGACGGGTGCTGCCGATTTGTTTTGCCATACTAATTATTGCCTCTAGCGTGATGTTGATAAAACGGCGGAGAAGCGTTCAGACCATTGCGGTGACCTGAACCAGCATGGTGGGCGTGCGATTGGGGAACGCCTTCGGCTTGTAGAGCGGCCATCCCAGCGAAACGTCATAGTTGACGCCCGCCGCGAAGCGATTCTTTGGCGCCAGCGTGCCCCTGATGCCCGCCACCGTTCCCACCAGGGTGTTGCCCGTCAGGTACGGCGCGGTCGGCCCGTTCACGCGCCCGGCGTCGAGCCCTACGTAAAACGCCTGCACGCCAAAGGACGTCGGCGCGTACCAGTCGAGTTCGTTCGATACGGCCCAGCCGTTTTCCGCCGCGAGCGTCGTCTGCTGGTCGAAGCCGCGCACGGCATAGCGGGTGCCGATCGTAAAGAAGTCGGGCGAAGTCACGCGCGTGCGCGCGTTCTGCCTCGTCCACGTGAATTGATACGAGAACGGCTGGTTGGCCACGCGAAACGGCGCGAGCACCGACACCGAAGCCGTCTCGATCTGTTCACGGCCGTTGAAGCGATCGTCGTCGAGCACATAGCCGGGCGCGCGGGAGAGGCCGGGCAAGGTCGCGCGCCAGCCCAGCGATGCGTCCACCTGTACGCGCCCAAAGAAATGGCGATGCGACACGCCCAGCTCATAACCGTAGACGTCGCGATCCTGCACGTCGACCAGCGTATCGGCCATGTAGTTGTGATTGATCGCGCGATACAGGCGTGCACTCAGTTCGGTGCGCGAGCGGGCGCTGCGTTGGATGACGTGTGAAAGCTTCACGCCCGCGCCTTTCTGTTCGCCCGTGTACTGCAGGTCGCCGAAGGTGGTCGAGCGCGTTTGCAGGTAGCTGCTGCGATACGCGTCGAACGAAACCATCGAGTAACCGAACGGCACGCTGTACGAGGCGCTTGCCTGGGTCGAGCCCTTGCCGGGCGCGCCACGGTCGGCGTTGGTGAGGCCGGAGACCTGCAGCTGGTCGTACTGATGCAGCGGCGAGTCAATGGTTAGCAGCCCATAGATTTCGTTCTTGCCCGTCGCATTCTGGCCAGCGTTGTCATAGCCGATCGCTGCACGCCAGCGCTTCCCGTCGCCGGGATATAGCACGATGTCGGACTCGCCGGGATTGGCCCCCGGCATGATGTCGAAGCGTGCGTTCGACTGCGAGGACAGGCGGCGAAGATTTTCCAGCGCCTGATCGACGCCACGCTGGTCGAGCAGGTCGCCGGTGCGCAGCGGCAATGCGCGCGCGAGGTTGCCTGGCGCCGCGACGTCCTCGCGCACTTCACGCACTTCACGCACTTCGCCGACACGGCCTGGCTGTACCTCCAGCCCGATCGTGCCGCCTGCGAGCGATTGCGGCGGCACGCTCACGCGCGAGGTGATGTAGCCGCTGCCGATCAGCGCATTGGCGGCGGCGTCCTGGGTGGCTTTCAGGCCGGCCGCGCCCACGCATTGACCCACGACGGGCGCGACGACCTGCTGGAGCGAGCGGAACGGATTGTTCGCGATCTCGACCTTGTCGATCTGGAAGCACGGCGTTTCCGCAGGCAGATGCGCGAGATCCGTGACAGCGGCATTGTTGGACTGCGCGCCCTCGTCGAGTGCGTTGCCGAGCGCGCCGTTGGTCGAAGTCGCATCGAGCCGCTGTTGCTGCAGACGCTGCGTGTCCGCGCCCGGCAGGCCGTCGACGAAAATCGCGCCCTCGCTCTGGGCGAGCGAAGGCAGGCTGTAAAGCGCGAGCGCTGCGGCGGCAATCGTGGTTGTGCTGGACGGGGACACGGCGGCGGGTTCTCTGAAAACCGCCGGAGGTTAGATTTGTAAGGAATGCAGGTCAAGCGTAATGGCTTTGAAATATGCGACAGAAACGCGGATTTATCCTTGTTTTGCAGATCTCGCGCATTTCGGCGCAATTCGGTGACGTTGTCGTCACGTCGCGCGGTTCAACCGAACCGCGTCAGCCAACCTGGGCGTTTTCTTCCGGCCGTCCCGCTTCCGCCATCCTGCTGACGGTGCCCTGCGCGAGCGCCACCAGCCGCTCGCCGCCGTCTTCCATCACGTACACGCTGCACTGGCAGGTTGCCTGCTGACGTCCCGCGTGGACGACGCGCGCCCGCGCCATCAGCGTGCCGGAGAGCGCCGGCCTCAGATAGTTGATCTTGTATTCGCCGGTGACGACGCGCGGGCCGAGCGCCAGCGCGCCTGCAAATGTTAGCGCATTGTCGGCGAGATACGAGATCACGCCGCCATGCACATAGCCGTGCTGCTGCTTGAGTTCGTCGCGCACAGGCAGGCGCAGTGTCAGCTCGTCGGGGCCGACGTGCATCAGTTCCGTGCCCAGCAGCATGCTGAACGGCTGCGCCATCAGCGCGCCGCGCGCGCGATCCACCAGATCGGTCATGGAAGTCTGCCCCGGGCGTGCGCCCGCATGGATTCATAACCACTCTAGGAAGCGACTTGCGGCGGCGCAAGGTGAATCGCAGGGTGACGGCGCAAGTATTGTTGCGAAAAATAAAATGAATCGACGGGCTGCTTTCGTAATCATTTCGGCGGCTGATTGCGAAACGATCTGTCGCCGTTTTGATGCTGAAATTTCATCTTTTTAGCCTCAATACAACGTTTGCCGATGCCGTAAACGCAGTGCAGGCGCGCGCGATCACATGCGTGCGTTCATCCCACACTCACTGCCACCCCAGGTGTTCAAGATGTTCAGCAAGATCAAGGTCGCATCCGGCCTTCTATGCGTTCTAGTCGCATTCTGCGTGCTCCAGCTCGTAACCGAGGGCCTCGGCTTCTGGTCGCTCACCCGCACGCACGATGACGTCAAGGATCTCTCCAAGGTTGCGCTGCGTCAGGCCAGCGCCGCCAATGAAACCACCCAGCACTTGATGGACGCGCGCATCAACCTGTCGCGCGCAGGCACTCGCCTGATCCGTGGCGGCGGCGCGGCGCCGACCGACATCATCGGCCACGCGCAGGAGCAACTGGCCGCAGCCGATCAGTCGTTCGCCACGCTCAACGCCGTCGAGCCGATCAACGACGAAGACCGTGCACGCGTGGCCGCGCTCGGCCAGCGTTATCAGGTCTATCACAAGGCGCTCGCCGAACTCGTCGACGACCTCAACGCGAACAACATCCAGGCCTTCCTCGACCAGCCGACGCAGTCCTACCAGGACGCTTACCTGGGTGAGTTGCAGGAGTTCTCGCGCTTCAGCTCGGCGGCCAGCCGCAGCTCGCTGGAGTCGATCGATTCGCGCCTCGCCGTGTTCCAGAGCGTGGGCATCGTGATCCTGATTGGCCTGATCGCGCTCGCCACCAGCGTGCACTTCGGGCTGCGCAAGGGCGTGGTCGCGCCGCTTGAAGAAGCGGGCCGCCACTTCGACCGCATCGCACGCGGGCGCCTGGACGAAACCGTGAGCGCGCGCGGCGACAACGAAATCGGCCGGCTGTTCCGCGGCATTTCGATGATGCAGGCGAGCCTTGCGCGCACGGTCAACACGGTGCGCGAGACGGCGGGCGGCATCAACGTCGGCGCGGACGAAATCGCCACTGGCAACGCCGACCTGTCGGCGCGCACGGAATCGCAGGCTGCCTCGCTCGAAGAGACGGCGGCCAGCATGGAAGAGCTCACCGGCACGGTGCGCAATACCGCCGAAAACGCCCGCGAGGCCAACGCGCTGGCCGAAGCCGCGCTCGACGCGACGTCGCGCGGCGGCGCGGTGGTGGGCGAGGTGGTCGAGCGCATGCACGCCATCGCGCAAAGCTCGGACAAGATCGCCGAGATCATCGGCGTGATCGATGGCATCGCGTTCCAGACCAACATTCTGGCGCTCAACGCCGCCGTCGAAGCGGCGCGTGCGGGCGAGCAGGGCCGCGGCTTCGCGGTGGTGGCGGGCGAGGTGCGTGGACTTGCGCAACGCAGCGCGCAGTCGGCCAAGGAGATCAAGACGCTGATCAGCGAATCGGTCGCGCAGATTCGCGGCGGCTCTGAACTGGTCGAACGCGCGGGCGAATCGATGCGCGAAGTATCGACGTCGATCTCGCGCGCCACGCAGATGATGGCGGGCATCAGCGCGTCGTCGCTCGAACAGAGCGCGGGCATCGATCAGGTGAATACCGCCGTGTCGCAGATGGATCAGATGACGCAGCAGAACGCGGCGCTGGTCGAAGAAGCGGCGGCAGCGGCGGCCTCGCTGCACCAGCAGACGCGCCAGCTTGCCGAAGCGGTCGCGGCGTTCGAGATCTCGCCAGCCGTGCTGGCCGAAGGCCGCCATCTCGCCGAGATGAGCGCGCTGCGCAAGGAGCCGGAAGGCGCATTCGCAACGGCCTGAGCATTCAGGCAAGAAGTGCTTTCAGCATGAAGAAAGGGCGGTGCATCGATTCAGATGCACCGCCCTTTTTCTATTCCTGGCGCCGGTTTTTACAGCGCGTTGTAGGCCGTGAGCAGGTGATACGGCGTGGTCGAAGGCATATCGGCGCGCGCGATCTCGCCGTTTGCGCTGCGGCATTCGACCCAGCCTTGCGGCGTCAGGAAACGCCCCGCGAACCGCTCGATCTGTGCGTCCAACGTTGCGCGCACAACGGTATCGCCGTGTGTCGCGATCGCGCGCAGGTACTCCGTCTGCGCCCAGATGCGCTGCGTGGCGTCGGTCACGCGGCCTTGCTCGTCGAGCGCCGCGGCGACGGCGCCCGTGACCGGGCTCACGCCGTGCTTCACCGCAAAGGCGAACGCGCGCACAAGCGCTTCCTGTAGCCCCGACGCGCCCAGCCGCTGCTCGCCTGCCTGCGCCGCGAGCCAGAACCACTCGAACTGATGGCCCGGCTCCAGCCGGTTGCCGGCCGCGCCCAGCGGCAATTCGGCGATGCAGCCCGTCGGCGCGTGCAGGAAGCCGCGCGCGAGCGCTTCGCAAAGCTGCGTGATGGCGGTGTCGAAGGCGGCGTCGCCGGTGGCGTCGCGGGCCACGAGCCAGGCTTCGGTCAGGTGCATCAGCGGGTTTTGCAGCGGGCCGCCGATGACGTTTGAGAACGAGACGTCGAGCGCGGCATGCAGCAGGCCGTCGGGCGCCCTGAAGCGGTCGAGGATCAGCGCGGAAGTCTCGCGCGCCGCGTCGAGCGCCTCGCTCACGCCGAAGCGCTGGCCATACGCCGAGCACGCGAACACCACAAACGCATGCGTATAGAGGTCTTTGGTGGTATCGAGCGGCGCGCCCTGCGGATCGACGCTGTAGAACCATCCTCCGTGCGTGCGGTCTCGAAAGGTGTGGCGCAGCGATTCGAACAGCGTATGCGCGTGGGCGGCGTCGCCGGCCTGCGAGAACACGAAGAGCTGGCGGGCGCAGGCCATGGCGCGGTAGCGCGCGTCGGGCAGGGGCTGGCTGCCGCTGGCGTCGATGGCCTCGTGCGGCAGGCGCAGCGCGGCGTTGAAGCCGGGGCCGCGCCACAGCGGCAGGACGATGCGGGTGTAGTGGTCGCGCAGGCTGGCTGCGCCGGTGAATGCGTTCATGGAGGCGTGTGCGCGGCAAGCGGCGGCACGAAGCGAAAACAGTGTCGGCGATTGTACGCTGCGGCGCGCCCTGTCTCGAATCGAAGCCTTTCTAAAGCTTGCCTTTCGGGCCATGCAGGCCGCCCGCGCCGCCCGTCCCCGACCCGCAATTCCCCATTCCAACAAAAAGGAGAACGACAACCATGCTGAACAACTTCGAACTCATCTCGCGGCTCGTCATCGCGGCGGCGCTGGGCAGCGTCATCGGCTTCGAGCGCGAGCGGCTGTCGTGGGCCGCCGGGCTGCGCACGCACATGCTGGTGTGCGTGGGATCGGCGCTCATCATGATCGTGTCGGCGTTCGGTTTCGCCGATGTGCTGAGCATGGATCATGTCGTGCTCGACCCGTCACGGATGGCGGCGCAGGTCGTGTCGGGCATCGGCTTCCTGGGCGCGGGCTCGATCCTGCTGCGCGGCGAGATCGTGCGCGGCCTGACCACGGCGGCGAGTCTCTGGTCGGTGGCGGCGATCGGGCTCGCGGTGGGCGGCGGGCTTTATACCGCGTCGATCGCGGCGACCGTGATCATCCTCATCATCCTCGCGGGCATCAAGCCGCTGGAGCGCCGCTTCATCACCTTCCGGCAGCGGCGGCAGATCTCGCTGCTGGTGCAGCGCGGCGCGCTCACGTTCCATTCGCTGCACGACGCGCTGGGCACGTCGAGCCCGCGCGTCAAGCAGTTCGTGGTGCAGCAGAGCGACGATTCGCCCGAACTCGACGAAGTGATGATCGTGCTGGCGCGCGTGTCGTCGATGGAGTACGACGCGATCTGCACGGCGCTGCGCAGGCTGGACGCCGTCAAGGAGTTTCGCGAGGACGGCCCGCAGAGCTAAGGGGGCCCGCCTGACGCGCGGATCGATGCGTCGATGCGTCATGGATACTTCATATTTTAGGGACGCACACCGGCAACGTTTGCGGCTAAGATGCCTGTCCAGGGCGCGCGGACGGTCGACGGGAATACGGGGTCGACGCACGGGCGCCCGAAGAGCGATCGCGGCTGTCGCGCTGCGGCCAGGCTAGACCGCCGCGCGACGCGAGTTCATCCGAAGCGAGCCTCATCGTTGACCCATGGCCGATCAAGCAGACTACGCAGACAACGCAGAGAATGAATCGTCGGAAGCCGGGCGCAGTGCGCGCGGCACGACGTCCCGCCGGCGAGCAGCAGCGCCTGAGACCACCACGGGCGTGACGCTGGACACCGCGCCCGCTGAACCTACCCTCGACCTGTTCGGAGACGGCCTCGCGCCTGAGTTCGCTGGCTCGACGCCGGGCGTGAGCCCGAAAGTCGGTCGCGCGATGGCGTCGCCCGCCGCGCGCCGTGCCGCGCGGCAGAAGACCGCGCCGCTGCCGCAAGAGCCGCTTGCCGATCCCGCCGAGCCGTTTTTCCATGCTGATCCGGCGCAGGAGCACGTTGCGGTGGCTGATGAACCGGCCGCGCCCGCGGGCGCCGAAGCGCCGGACGCCGCTGAAGTCGTCAAAGCCGCCGCAGCGGTTGAATCCCCTGAACCCTCGCAGCCCACCGAGCCTGCCGAACCGTCCACTGCAAGCGCGTTTTCCTACGCGCCGACTAGCGCGAGCGGCAATCCGGCGCATCTGAGTTCGGTGGTGCACGCGTCGGACTTCGAGTCGGCCGTGCACGGCCCGGTTCATGCGCAAGCCGACAAGGCGGCCTCGTCCGACCTGGCCGACGCGCTGGCGGTGCAGGCGCGCAGAACGAAGTGGATGCTGACGGCGGCGGTCGCCGCCCTCGTCGTCACGACGGGTGTGGCGGTGGTGGAGACCACCATGCTGGCCAACTTCTCGTCGGACGCCCAGGCGCAGCAGCAACGTATCGAAGTGCTGCTGCAAAACCAGCAGGCCGCGCTCGACAAGCTGACGGCGCGGCTGGATGCGCCGCCCGTTACGCCGGCCGCGGTCGTCGCGCCCGCAGTGGCCGCGCCGGTTGCTCCCGCCGCAGCCCGCGCGCAATCGGCATCGGCAACCTCGCGCCACGCCGCACGCGTGGCCAAGGCCAAAGCCGCCGCCGACAAAGCCGAGAAAGCCGACAAAGAGAAAGCCGCCTCGCACGCTGCCGCCAGGGCGCATGCCCAATCGAGCACGCGTCAGACGACCAAAAACTGATCGTCGCGGTTCGATTTCGACCCCTAAATAGAAGGAAACTTATGTGTTGCCTCAGCGCAACGCGTAGGTCTCCTGCGCAGGCCTCCTATTTACGGGCTGCGACGTCCCGCCGCGCTTTTTTTGTTGCACTGCACTGGCATTGGCTCAGGGAAAACCCTATAATGCTTTCAGTCAGGGAAAACCCTTAACTTCCGCCTAACCAGGAGTCATCATGAGCTTCATCCTCGCACTGCTCCAGAAGGTGGACGACTTTTTCGCGTCGCCCTACCTGCCGATGGATGCCGATTATTCGTACGCTGCGCGTAGCCGCGAAGCCGAACGCATCCGCCGCTCGCACTACGCGCCGTTCGGCCTGCCGCGCGACTAAGCTGTTCACCGCTGGGAAAGATCTGACCGCAATCGGAGCGACTGCACTACACCGCCCATCTGCTGGTTGATTGAAACGCAGCGAACAAAGCCGGTTCTTGTGAAAGAGCCGGCTTTGTTGCGTCTGGAGCTGGAAAAAGGGCGGGAGGCGATCAGCCGGGCCGCTTTGCGTCGCGCACGTGTTCCAGCGCGGGCGTGCTTTCCGCCTCGGCGCGCGCAATGGCCGGTTCCTTACGCGCGGCCCGTGCCGTGCGCAGATGCGCCTCGAAATCCTCCAGCACCGCATCGCGCGAGAGCGACGCCACCGCGAACGCCCGGCCCGCGCGGCCATACTCCGCGCGGCGCACCGGATCGTCGGCCAGGGTGCGGATCGCCTGGGCGAGACTGGGGGCGTCGCCGGGTGGCACCACCATGCCGCGCGGCGCGACCACGTCGTGCAGTTCAGTGCCGGGGCTGGCCATCGCGATCACCGCGCGCCCGCTTGCGAACATGCCGGTGAGCTTGGAGGGCATGACCAGATCGGCGGCATCGGCGCGTTGCGGCAGGACGTGGATGTCCGCCAGATTGAGCAGCTCGTTCAGTTCCTCGACGGGGCGCAGGTCGATTACGCGGCAATTCGGCAACTGGCCGCATGCTGCTTCGATAGCCGCCCGCGCCGGGCCGCTGCCGCAGAACACGAACGCCAGGTCGGGCTGATCCTTGAGCGCGAGCGTGGCGTCGGTCAGGACGTCGAGGCCCTGCTTCATACCCATGTTCCCCGAATAGAGCACGACCACCGCATCGGGCGCGAGGCCCAGCGTTGCCTTCAGGCGGCTCGTGCGCTCCAGCGGAAACACCGCGTCCGTGCTGGCCCAATTGGGAAAGCGCACGAGTTGCGCGGCGCGCACGCCCTTGTCGGCGGCGCGTTCGAGCATCTTGCCGGAGATCGTCGAAACGCTGTCGAAGCGCTTGAGCAGCGTGCGCTCGACGGCAAGCGCCGTGCGCTTGAGCCACGAGCCGCGCAGGATGTCGAGCTTGAACGCGGCATCTACTTCGAAATCCTGAATATGCAGCCACGCGTGCGCGCCGCACAGCCGCGCTGCGAGCCAGCCGATGGGCGCATTGAGCAGGCTGGGCGCGACGCAGAACACCACGTCGGGACGCCAGAGCGCGAAACGCAGCATCAGTGGCAGGCTGGACAGCGCGAAGCTCGCGAGATGTACGAGACGGCCCTTGCCGCGCGGCTTCGACGGCACCCACAACGGGGCGCGCGAAACACGTACGCCATCGCGCGTCTCGCTGGCATAGCGGTTCGCGGTGTACGGCTTCGCGACGCGCCACTCGGGGTAGTAGGGCGGCGCCGTCACCACGCGCACTTCGTGGCCGCGTGCGGCGAGCCATGCCGCCATTTCGCCGGTGTACTTGCCGATCCCGGTCATTTCCGGTGCGTAGTTGATGCCGTAGATCAGGATTTTCACTGGGCCTCCGCGCGCGCTGTGGGACTTGCCTGAACATCGCTCATGAGTGGCCGATTATGGGGCGGCAAAATGCGCTCGCGCCCGCCACGATCTCGCGGCGATCCGACAATCGCCCCAAGCCCGTCGCGACCTCGCAAAATATCGATCAGGAGTACCCAGCAAGCCGGTCGCGGAAATGGCGCACGGCGCGCACCATCGTGCGCAGCCTGGCTTCGAGTCCTGCGTCGTAATGGTGGATGATGAGCGAGCGGCGCTCGCCATCGGCGACATGCAGGTTGTGATGAAGCGTGACGAAGCCATTGAACACATAGGCGTTGCCAGGCTCGCAACGGATGCGCCGGCAATGACGCATGCCGAAGCCGCTATTGACGATCGCGCGCCGCAGCCCGAAGGGCAGGCCATGTTCGAAGAAAAGCCACGTCTTGCTAAATAGATGCATGAGCGGCGCGAGCGGCTCGTTGCGGCGCACGTGCACGATCAGGTCGCCGTTCTGCTCGCCGTCCGGTGCGCGCTGCAAGGGGATCAGCACCGTGAGCACATGCGAATCGAAATGGCGCAGGTAGCTTTGCGCGGCCATGTGCGGCCCGACGCAACGCAGCACATGAACAGGCGCATCGGTGGCCTCGCGCGCCAGCGTCTGCCCGACCCAGAGCCTCGCCGCCGCGCAGACCTGCGCTTCCATCGCGCTGAAGGCGTCGTGCAGGCGCAAGGCATCGGCGAACTGGCGCGCCGTGGCCGACGCCCGGCGGCCGTCGGGCGGCTGCCATTCGTGGCGCGCGGCCTCGATGGCTGCATTGATGCTTGCGAGCAGTTCCGTTGGCACCACGCCGACGAATTCCCTCACGAACTCGCCGATGAGGCCGTTCTCAGTCGTCACCCCTGTGTCCATGGCCTGGCCTTTTTGTCTGTTCACCGATCGCGTGCCGCAAGACATGGCCGCCATTAACTCGCGGCGGCCGGCTTCAAAGCTTTCGGCCCACGTTACTACGGGCCCGCAGGGTGCCGACGCCAAGTTTTCGGCTTAATCGGCCATCCAGGGGTTCACGAGCGGTAAATGCGTCCGGCGTTTTTTTGCCATGCACCATACAAAAGCAATTTTTCCCGTGGTTTTTTGACACGTTATTCGTGCGGGAAGAAAAAGTACGGGAAAACCCGTTTTTTATTTCTGATTGATAACGTCATTCCTCGGATGATTTTGTGTGCATCTGACTCAGAGTGGAATGATTAATGCTTGGCGCCATATTGACGTATTCATTCGACAGGACATATAGAAGCGATGGATTAAATCAGACAAATAAAATACGTGGCTGGATACGTCATGACTCACCTCGTACCGGTCATAAAGCACTGATAAATAGTCATTTACAGCATGTTGCGCTGCAGCGTCCCAGCGAGCAGCAATGGCGCTCGCGTCGTGCCGGCGTTCCTGCGCCAGCCAGTTTTTATCGAATGACTTCACGCTTATTTAGCAGCGGAATGCGTGCAGCACTCGTCATATCAATGTGCGATGGCCCACATAAATATACAGTTTATTGATCCGCCAACACCTCGCCATAATCGGTCACGTCACGCGCAATGCATTTCGGCAAGCTATGATGCACTGCACACGGAACAATAAAATCGCATCGCGGAATGCGAAACAAGGGAGCCAGCGGACCGTCCACAGTGGGGATCAGTCATGGCATACGTCGTTATAGATGATCGAGGTTCGGCCGCGTCGCTGTCGGCCAGAAACACCGCGACGCGAGTCACCCGGGAAAGCGTTACTCGGCAAATCGGGATTGTGCTGTTTGAAGGTTTTTCCCTGCTTGGCGCGGGGATGGTGGCAGAGGTGTTCCAGCTGGCCAACGATATTGCAATGTCGGAAGGCGCAAGGTCATTGCCGTATCGCGTCTGGCTGCTCTCGGTAGAGGGGGGCGCCGTGGCCTGTTCGTCGTCGCTCAGGCTGGCGACATCCGCGATCGACGAAGTGGGCGATTCGTGCATCCGCGGTTTCGACGCGCTGTTCATTGGCGGTGGCCGGGCAGTGGCCAATGCATTGGGCGATGCACGCCTGAAGGCATGGCTGCATCGCGTGGTGCCGGCGAGCGATGAAGTGCGCGCGATCGGCGAAGGCCATCAGTTGCTGAAGGCAGCCGGGCTCGAATCCGGGCAGGGCGGCGCACCGTTCGGCCAGCGCGTGCGTCTTGCGGGCGCGGAAGAAGACGCGGCCGCCGACGACCATCATGAGGCGCTGCGCGCGGCACTCGTGCTGATCCGCCGCGACATGGGCGCCGACGCTGCGCGCAAGGTGGGCGAGCGCGCGTTGCCGAGTCTTTCCACGCGGCTATCGGCGTTGTTTGCCGATGCCTCGCGGCCGACTTCGGGCGACAAGGTGTGGGCGTCCGCGCGCTGGCTGCAGGAAAACTGCGAACGCGCGATCTCGGTGGCGGACGCAGCCCAGGCCTTCGCGATGAGCGAGCGCAATTTCCTGCGGCGTTTCAAGGACGTGCTTGGCATGACGCCCTCGGACTATCTGTTGCAGGTGCGGCTCGAATTGACGTGCCAGTTGCTCGTCAACACCGATCTGCCGGTGGACAAGGTCGCGCGTCGCAGCGGCATGCGCGACGGAGACCGTCTCTCCAAGGTCTTCCGCAGCCGGCTGGGCGTGTCGCCCACCGAATATCGCAGCCGCCATCGCGTTCGGGTGGACGACACGATTGGCCAATGAGAAGGCCAATAAGCGCCCGATACGCGCCCGATAAGCGCCTATTAAGCGCCGCTCTGGCGAACTCATCCATATAGCGCGGTTCCGCGCTAACGGTACGTCCCGCACGGCTCGACGCCGTGCGGGACGAAGACAGCACACGCATTCCACTTCGACGACGGGCGAAGCGCTCGCGCGCAGGCGCAGCGTTGCCCCGGCGGTTTCAACTCGCTATACATAATAGGAGTACGAAGCGATGGAAGTCGATTACGGAAAAATCGCAAAGCCCGCGGAAACCACGCGTGCGGGCTCCCACGCGACGCCGGTGTTCGTGACTGTCGACGTGCTCGACGTGAGTACGCCGGGTGCGCCCATGACGCATGTGCCGACTTTGCGCATCGCGCCGGTCGTGCTGGCGGGCGGCGCGGGTACGCGTCTCTGGCCGATGTCGCGTGAACAGTTCCCCAAGCAGTTGATCGGCGTGATCGGCCAGGACACGCTGCTGCAATCGACGATGCGCCGTCTCGACGGTTTCCCCACGCCGTGGGAGATCGTGCCGGAGCCCATCGTCGTATGCGGCGACGAGCACCGCTTCCTGACCGCGGAGCAGACCCGCGCGAGCGGCGCCAGGGCGGCGATCATCGTCGAGCCCGAGCGGCGCGACACCGCGCCCGCGCTCACGCTGGCCTGTGCCGCGGCGTGTGCGCAAGGCGGCGATGCCATCGTCGTGGCCATGCCTGCCGATCATGCAATTGGCGACCTTGCGGCCTTCCAGCGCGCCGTGAGCCGCGCCGCGCGCCATGCGGAAGCGGGCGCCATCGCCACGCTCGGCGTGCCGCCGACGCGGCCCGATACGGGCTTCGGCTATATCCGCCTGGGCAAGCCGCTCGACGACGGCGCGCGCAATATCGCGGGCTTCGTCGAAAAGCCCGCGCCCGAGCTGGCCGCGCATTACGTCGAAACCGGCGATTACTGGTGGAACAGCGGCATTTTCGTTGTGCGCGCATCGGTCTGGCTGGATACGTTGCAGCGCCTGCAGCCCGCGATGCACGAGGCCTGCATGGCGTCTTTTGTGTCGGGGCAGCACGACGGCGCGTTCTTCCGTCCGCATCGCGACTACTTCAAGGCCTCGCCGTCCGATTCCATCGACTACGCGGTGATGGAGCGCCTGGGCACCGACCCGGCGCTCGCGCCCGGCGTGGTCGTGCCGCTCGATGCGGGCTGGTCTGACCTGGGTTCGTGGGACGCCGTGTGGGATGCGCTCGACAAGGACGTGGACGGCAATGTGGGGCGCGGGCGCGTGATGTTCGAGAACTCGACGTCGAGCCTCGCGCATTCCGAAGGGCGTCTCGTGGCCTGCGTGGGCGTGAGCAACGTGGTCGTGGTGGAAACCGACGACGCCGTGCTGGTGGCCGACCGTTCGCGCGTGAAGGACGTCAAGGGCCTGGTGTCGAAGATCAAGGCGCTGCACGCGCCCGAAGCCAACACGCACCGCAAGGTGCGCAGGCCCTGGGGCTATTACGACTCGATCGACAAGGGTGCGCGCTTCCAGGTCAAGCGCATCGTCGTGCAGCCCGGCGCGCAGCTTTCGCTGCAACTGCATCACCACCGCGCGGAGCATTGGGTCGTGGTGAGCGGCACGGCGCTCGTCACGCGCGGCGACGAGCAGTTCATGCTGAGCGAAAACGAATCGACCTTTATTCCGATCGGCGTGCGTCATCGTCTGGAAAACCCCGGCAAATTGCCGCTCGAAATCATCGAGGTGCAATCGGGCGCTTATCTGGGCGAGGACGACATCGTGCGCTTCGACGACACCTATGGCCGAGCCTGAGCGTATCTGTAGCGTGCACCGCGAGCGCACGCGTTGCGCTCGCAACTGGAGGGTCGGGCCATGAGTACCATCGAGTTCGTGCCGGAATCCCCGGCTTCGTTTGGCGGCGTGCAGGGACTGCTTGCGCGCGTGCTGGACGTCACGCTGATCGTTGTCTGTGCGCGCCTGGCCACGAGCCTGCACGCGACCGACGGCATTTCGCAGGGCGTGGAGGGTGCGTTCGCCCTGTTCGCCTGCGCGTTCACGCTGGCGGTGTTTCCGGTGTTCGGCGTCTATCAGTCGTGGCGCGGCCGCTCGATCGTGCGGCTGGTGTCGCAGGTGCTGCTCGCGTGGCTGGTGGTGTGCGTCTGCGCGCTGGTGATGATGTTCGCGGTGCATCGCGCCGATGCCGTCTCGCGCATGTGGTTCACGTGGTGGATCGGCTACACGGCGCTCGCGCTGGTGGGCGCGCGGCTGGTCGTGCGCGCCGCGCTGTCGCGTGCTCGCCATGCGGGCATGAACCTGCGCAACGTGGCGATCGTCGGTTGCGGCGAGCATTGCCAGCATATCGTCGAGCGCATCCAGCAAGCGCCCGCCACGGGTTTTCGCGCGATGGCGGCGTATGACGCGAAGCCGGCAGGCGGCGCGTCGATCATCGGCGTGCCGGCGTTTGCGGGCCAGGATCACTTCGCGAGCTTCGTCGATTTCGTGCGCCGCAACGGCATCCAGGAAGTGTGGCTGGCATTGCCGCTGTGCGAGGAGCAGGCCATCCTGCAATGCGTGAATGCGTTTCGCGACGATCTCGTGAACGTGCGCTTTATTCCGGACGTGCGCAGCATGGCGCTGTTCGGCAGCGCGATGATCGATCTTATCGGCATGCCGGCGATGAATCTTGTCGCCTCGCCGATGCCCGCTCATGCGCTCGCGAAGAAGGAGATCTTCGACCGCGTGTTTGCGGCGGCGGCGTTGTTCGCGCTGCTGCCGGTCTTCATTGCGGTGAGTATCGCCGTGAAGCTTTCTTCGCCGGGGCCGGTGTTCTTCACGCAAAAGCGCATGGGCGCGGACGGTCGCGTGTTCCGCATCTACAAGTTCCGCACCATGCGCCAGCATGCCGAAGTCGCGGGGCAGGTCGTGCAGGCCACGCGCAACGACTCGCGCATCACGAAGATCGGCGGCATCCTGCGTCGCACGAGCATGGACGAGCTGCCGCAGTTCTACAACGTGCTGCGCGGCGAAATGTCGGTGGTCGGCCCGCGCCCGCACGCGATCGAGCACGACGAGCTCTATCGCAAGGTCGTCAACGGCTATATCCATCGTTATCGCATCAAGCCGGGCATCACGGGCTGGGCGCAGGTGAACGGCTATCGCGGCGAGACCGATCGCGTGGAGAAGATGGAGCGCCGCGTCGAACACGATCTCTACTACCTTCACCACTGGTCGTTTGCGCTCGACATGCGCATCGTGGCGGCCACCGTTCTCAAGGGGCTTGTGCACAGCAACGCGTACTGATCGCGCGTCCATTGGTGTGGCGATCGAAGAGAGGTGGACGCGGGGGGAAACAGCGCGTCTGTTCCGGGGTTTTCGTTCGTCATCCTTCATTTCCTCTCAACGTTGGGGAAGAATGATCGTGTTCATCCAGATGCTGGAAGGGTTCATCGTTGCCGCCGTCCTGCACGCGTGCCAGAGAGCACGCGGCGCGATGCGCGCACCGACACCTCGTATCAAGCGCCCTGCAACGCAGTCCCGCCGCCTGGGCCGCGGCGGACTGGCGGCGCTCATCGCCATTCTCGCGCTGGCCAGCGCGCTCACGGGCTGTTCGACCGCGCCGGGCATGCGCATGTCGCAACCGGCGACCTTGCCGACAGGAGAAGGCACGGACGCCAATGCATCGCAGGCGCAAACCGAAGTGCCGATCACCGAAATCAACCTGCGGCTGATCCAGCAGCTGCGTGCGGCCGCCGCGCCGGACAACACGTGGGCGATGCTCGAATCGATGAGCCAGCCCTCGCACTACACGCTTGGCCCCGGCGACGTGCTCGACATCACCGTCTGGGATCATCCGGAGCTGATCGCCGCGCAAAGCGGCCAGGCCAATAGCGTGTCGGCGCAACGTTCTGCCGACCCGGCGCCAGGCTTCGTGATCGATCAGGATGGCTATCTGCAGTTTCCGTACGTGGGCCGGCAGCATGTCGCCGGCATGCAGATCGAGGACGTGCAGCGCATCGTGCACGAGCGGCTCTCCGAGGTCTACAACAAGCCGCAGGTGACCGTGCGCATCGTGTCGTATCGCTCGAAACAGATCTACGTGGACGGCGAGGTGCAGTCGCCTGGCTCGCTTGCGATCAACGATGTGCCGATGACGCTCTATCAGGCGGTCGCGCGCTCCGGTGGCTTCACCAAAAACGCCGACCAGAGCCAGATGGTGCTGGTGCGCGACGGCAAGTCGTACCGGCTCGACCTGCCCGCGATGCTCGCACGCAACGAAAACCCCGCGAGCATCCGCCTGCGCAACGGCGACCTCCTGCGCGTGGTGGCGCGCGAGGAAAACGGCGTCTACGTGATGGGCGAGGTGTCGAAGCCGGTCACGGCGGTGCCCATGCGCAACGGCAAGCTGATGCTGAGCGACGCGATCTCGCAGGCGGGCAGCGTCAACGCCAATACCGCCGACCCGCAACAGCTTTACGTGATTCGCGGCGCGGAAGGCACGCAGGCGCAGGTCTACCACCTGGACGCGCGCTCGCCGGTGTCGATGATCCTCGCCAATCAGTTCCAGCTGCAATCGAACGATGTCGTCTACATCGACAGCAATGGGCTCGTACGCCTTTCGCGCGTGCTGAATCTCCTTCTTCCGGCCATTAACGCGGGCCTTACCGCAGCGGTGTTGACAAAATGAACGCACCTACTCCTCGCCTTGTACGAGAGCCCGCTGCCGAGCACCTGAGTGCTGTTGCGCCACTCGATCCGCAGCCGCTCGCCGCGCAGATGGATGTGCCGCTGTCGATGTGGTTCTCGCGTATCGCCGAAAGCTGGCGCCTGATTCTGGCCATGACCGTGCTCGCGCTGCTGCTCGGCGGCTTCTATGCGTTCGTCGCGACACCCGTGTATGAAGCGCAGTCGCTGATCCAGATTCTCGACAACGAGCTGTCGTCGAAAGACCGCGATTCGCTGGGGGAGCTGGCTTCGATCTTCGATAAGGGCGGCACGGCCGCCGCCGAAATCGAACTGCTGCGCTCCGATCTCGTGGTCGGCCAGGCGGTCTCGCGCCTGCACCTCGATATCGACGTGCAGCCGCATTATTTCCCGTTGATCGGCGCGGCGCTCGCGCGCCATGTGCCGCCCGGCGAACTCGCGCCGCCGCGCTTCGGCCTCGCGCAATACGCGTGGGGCGGCGAAGAAGTGGCGATCAGCGCGCTCGACCTGCCGCCGCGTCTTGCGCGCGAAGGCGTGGTGCTGGTCGCGCAGGGCGGCAATACGTACAGCCTCGTGACGAAGGGCGGCCAGCTCGTGCTCAACGGCCGCGCGGGCACGACAGCGACGGCGCAGTTCGGCAGCGAACCCGTGTCGATGCGCGTCGACACGCTGGTGGCGCGTCCCGGCACGCAGTTCGGCGTGACGAAAGTGTCGCTCGAACATGCGACGAGCGAACTGCAAAGCCATCTCACGGTGGCGGAACGCGCCAAGCAGTCCGGCATGATCGGCGTGAGCCTGCACGGCAACGACGCCGCGCGTACGGCCTTGATCCTCAATACGATCACCGAGCAGTACGTCAAGCAGAACATCGACAGCCGCTCCGGCGAAGCCGAGCATACGCTCGCATTCCTTGAGCAGCAGTTGCCGCAACTGCGCGCGGAACTCGAAGACGCCGAGGAGAAGTACAACCGCTTTCGCAATGAAAACGGCTCGGTCGACCTGAGCGAGGAAAGCCGCTTGCTGCTGCAGCAGGTGGTGGACGACAAGACCAAGCTCGTCGATCTCCAGCAGCAGCGCGACGAGATGATCCAGCGCTTTACGCCCAAGCATCCTGCCGTGGCCGCGCTCGACGCGCAGATGGGCACGCTGCGCCAGCAGATGGCCGATCTGTCCGCGCGCGTCGAGAAGATGCCCGACACCGAGCAGAATGCGCTGCGCCTGATGCGCGACGTGCGCGTGGATACGCAGCTCTACACGAACCTGCTCAACAACGCCCAGCAGTTGCGCGTGGTGAAAGCGGGGCAGGTGGGCAGCGTGCGCGTGGTCGACCACGCTTCGCTGCCTGAATATCCGGTGCGTCCGAACCGCTCGGTGATTCTCGTGTTCTCCGCGCTGCTGGGCGTGCTGGTGGGCGTGGGCATCGCGCTGTGCCGCAAGATGGTGTTCGGCGGCGTGGAAAATTCGAAGGAGATCGAGCATGTGATCGGCGTGCCGGTCTATGCGGTCGTGCCGCGCAGCCCCGCGCAACTCAAGATCTATGAAGCCATGAAGCGCGGTACGCGCGCCCAGCATGTGCTTGCCGGTTGCGCCGCGCACGACGTGGCGATCGAAGGCATTCGCAACCTGCGCACGGCGATGCAGTTCGGACTGCTTGCGGCCAGCAACAACATCGTTGCCATCACCGGGCCGCGCAACAAGGTCGGCAAATCGTTCGTCTCGGTGAACTTTGCGGCGGTGCTCGCGCTGGGCGGCAAGCGCACCATCATCGTCGATGGCGACATGCGGCGCGGCGACATTCACGAGTACCTGAACATCCGTCGCCGTCCCGGTCTTTCGGATGTGATTGCGGGAGCAGACCTGGACAGCGCGCTGATCCGCAACGTGCTGCCAGGGCTCGACGCCTTGCCGCAAGGCACGGTGCCGCCCAATCCCTCCGAGTTGTTGATGAGCGAGCGCTTTCGCTCGCTGCTCGACGAGTTGTCCGCGCGCTACGACGTGGTGCTGATCGACACGCCGCCGGTGCTGGCCGTGACCGACGCCGCACTGATCGCGCGCCGCGCGGGTGCGACGCTGCTGGTCTGCCGTCATGGGCGCGATGCGTTGTCCGGCATCGGCGAGACCGTGCGGCGGCTGCGCCACGGCGGCATCGCCGTGAAGGGCGTGGTGCTCACCGATGTGCCGCGCGGCCCGTTTGGCTACGGCTCGAATTTCCCCACCTACACGGCGGACGCCGTGGAACTGCATTGACTCGATAACACCGACAACACTGACAACGCGAATCGCACCGCACGGGACGTGCGCGCACGCACACTGGAGAGCGCCATCATGGAACGCAAGGTTGCACTGGTCACGGGCATTACGGGGCAGGACGGTTCCTATCTCGCGGAACTGCTGCTCGACAAGGGCTATGAGGTTCACGGCGTGAAGCGCCGCGCCTCGCTGTTCAATACCGACCGCATCGACCACCTGTATCAGGATCCGCACCAGACGGGCCGTAATTTCGTGCTGCATCACGGCGACCTGACCGATTCGACCAATCTTATCCGCATCATCCAGTCGGTGCGGCCCACGGAGGTCTACAACCTCGCGGCGCAGAGCCACGTGGCGGTGTCATTCGAGGAACCCGAATACACGGCCAATGCCGATGGCGTGGGCACGCTGCGCATCCTGGAAGCGATCCGCATTCTTGGGATGACCAAGGAGACGCGCTTCTACCAGGCCTCGACGTCCGAACTCTATGGGCTGGTGCAGGAGATCCCGCAGACTGAGCGCACGCCTTTTTATCCGCGCAGCCCTTATGCGGTGGCGAAGCTCTACGCCTACTGGATCACCGTCAATTATCGCGAAGCGTACGGCATGTATGCGTGCAACGGCATCCTGTTCAATCACGAAAGCCCGAATCGCGGCGAGACCTTCGTCACGCGCAAGATCACGCGCGCGATCGCACGCATCAAGCTGGGCCTGCAAAAGACGCTCTATCTGGGCAACCTGGACGCGAAGCGCGACTGGGGCCACGCGCGCGACTACGTGCAGATGCAGTGGCTGATGCTGCAACAGGAACAGCCCGAGGACTTCGTGATTGCCACGGGCGTGCAGTATCGCGTGCGCGATTTCGTCGAGGCGGCGGCCACCGAAATGGGCATCGAGATCGCGTGGAGCGGCAACGGCGCGGAGGAAACCGGCACCGTGGCGAGCGTGCGCGATGGCAAGCATGTCCGGCCCGGCGACGTGATCGTGCGCATCGACCCGCGCTATTACCGTCCCACCGAAGTCGAGACGCTGCTGGGCGACCCGGCGAAGGCCAAGCAGAAACTGGGCTGGGAGCCGACCACGAGCTTCGAGCAACTGGTCAAGGAAATGGTCTGGTCGGACTACGAACTGGCGGGGCGCGACGAGCTGGTCAAGGAGCACGGTTATGTCGCCTACGACTATCACGAGTAAGCGCAGCGGCAAGGAGCTCATCATGCAGAACAAACGTAAGCGCGTTTATGTAGCGGGTCATCGCGGCATGGTCGGCGCGGCTATCGCGCGTATCCTCGCGCTGCGCCCGGACGTGGAGCTCATCACGCGCACACATGCCGAACTCGATCTCACGAGCCAGGAGGCCGTGCGTGCGTTCTTTCGCGACGAATCGATCGACGAGATCTATCTGGCCGCGGCAAAGGTCGGCGGCATTTTCGCCAACGACCACTACCCCGCCGACTTCATCTACCAGAACCTGATGATCGAAGCGAACGTGATTCACGAAGCGTGGCGCGCGGGCGTGCAGCGCCTGCTGTTTCTCGGTTCGAGCTGCATCTATCCGAAGTTCGCGGAGCAGCCCATCGACGAAGGCGCGTTGCTCAGCGGCAAGCTCGAACCGACCAACGAGCCGTACGCCATCGCGAAGATCGCGGGCATCAAGCTGTGCGAGAGCTATAACCGCCAGTTCGGCGAATCGCACGGCACCGACTATCGCAGCGTGATGCCGACCAACCTCTACGGCCCCGGCGACAACTACAGCCAGCAGACGAGCCATGTCGTGCCCGCGCTGATCCGGCGTTTTCACGAGGCCCGCAACAAGGGCGACCGTGCGGTTCAGGTGTGGGGGTCGGGCCGCCCGCGCCGCGAATTTCTCTACGTCGACGACATGGCCGCCGCGAGCGTCTACGTCATGGAAATGGATCGCGCGCTGTACGGCCAATGCACCGCGCCGATGCAAAGCCATATCAATGTGGGCTTCGGCAGCGACGTGACGATTGCCGAACTAGCGCAGACGATTGCGGGCGTGGTCGATTACGACGGCGAGGTGCAGTTCGATACGTCGATGCCCGACGGCACGCCGCGCAAGCTCATGAACAGCGCGCGCCTGCGTGCGCTGGGATGGCAGCCGCGCGTCGCGCTGGTGGACGGACTGGCGCGTGCCTACAACGCGTTCCTGGGCGCTCACGAAGCCGAGCCGGTGCGCGGCCTGGCCAGCGCCTGAACTTACCCCTGCCGACCGCGAGGATCGCGCTTTTATGACCAGCTTTCGCATCGTTCAACCCGAGATCAAGGAGCACGGTTGCGGCGTATCCGACCATTCGGGTGTGCTCGTGCGGCTGTTGCGCGAGCGCCAGCGCGAAGCGCAGCGTTATGCGGTGCCCAATCGCGCCGCTGCGCGCGTGGTGCCCGTCGTGCCCGGCGACGTGTGGATCCTGCAACTGTCGATCTACGGTTTCAGCCGCAAGGGCGTGCCGCTCTGGTTGCCGGCGTTCGTCGACGCGGCGCGCGCGCGGGGCGTGAAAGTCGTGGTCTATTTTCACGAGCTCTGGGTGCTGGTCGCGCGCGGCCTGTCGAGTGCGTACTGGCTCGCGCCGATGCAGCGCCGCATCTGCGAGCGCATTGCCGAGCTGGCCGACTACGCGTTCTTCAACACCGACTGGGCCTACACGTGGGGCGTCGAGCGCATGGGCGAGCGCGCGATCTATGCGCCGACGTTCTCGAACGTGGGCGAGCCCGATGAGGTGGACGCCTGGCGCGAGCGCGAGGACGTGGCGGTGGTGTTCGGCTCCGCGCGCACGCGTGAGGAGATCTATCGCGAAGCGCTGCCCGCGCTCACCGAGCAACTGGGGCGCGGCCATATCGAGCGCGTCGTCGACATCGGCAGTGGCGGCGCGTGGCTCGACGCGGTGGCGCAGTCGCTCATGCCCTGGCCTTTCGAAGCGACGGGGCCGCTGCCATCGGAAGCCATCTCGCAGCGGCTGATGCGGGCGAAATGGGGCTTTTTCAACACGCCCTGGGGCCAGGCGTCGAAGTCGGGCGTCTATGCGGCCTACGCGTGCCACGGCGTCGCGCCGGTGTCGATCTTCGACGGCGTGGGCAACTATCCGGTGCCCACGCACTATCCGCTGCCGGAGCGGCATTTCCTCACGCGCAACGCGTTTCGCGACGCTGGCGACGGACTCGATACGACGTCGGCGGCCATCGGCGCGCGCGTATTCGCAGAGCACGCGCGCAGCGCCCAACTCATCGAGAAAATCGTGGAGATCACGTCATGAGCGATGCAGTGCTACGCACGGGCAAGCCCGGCAAGACGGTCGCGGTCTTTCATCCTGGCTTGCAGCACTCGCACCAGCTTGCGTGGGGCCTCTATGAGCGCGGCATGCTGCAGACGTTCTGGTCGGGCGTGCCGGTGCAGTGCGCGGACGACAAGGCGCCTGCCTATATGCCCGCGCAATGGCGCAGGAAAGTGCGAGGCACCGCCGTGCCGCAGGCGCTGCGCCGCCATCCGGTGTGGTGGCAGATGCTATTGCGCGCGCGCTCGCTCGCGCGTACCGCACCCACGCGTCACGACTACACGCATCGCGTGTTTCACTGGTTCGACTGGTGGGTCGCGCAGCAGGTGCGCGCGCTGAAACCCGCCGCCGTCGTGGGCTATGAAAACTCGGCGTGGCACACCTTCAAGGCGGCGCGCGAAGTGGGCGCGACCTGCATTCTCGACGCGCCTTCGCTGCATCATGAGGATGCGAAGCGGCTGATCGACGTGCCCTCGAACGGCTATATCGACGAGATCAATCGCCGCAAGGACGAGGAAGTGCAACTGGCCGACCTCGTCATCACCTGCTCGGACATGGCGCGAGAATCGTATCTGCGTGCGGGTGTGGACGAGCGCAAGGTGCGGTCGGTGCTGCTGGGCGCGGAGCTTCCCGCTGGCGTCGCGCGTCGACCGGATGACGCGCGGCCCGTGCAGTTCATCTTCGCGGGCACGCTGTCGTCGCGCAAGTCGATCGACCTGATTCTCGACGCGTTCAAGCGCCTGAACGCCGACGGCCATTGCGCCGATCTCACGCTCGTGGGCGGCAGCGAGGAACCCCAGTGGCTCACGCTCGCAAAGCAGGTGCCGCATGTGCGCTGCCTGGCGGGCGTGCCGCAGAAAGCGCTTTACGCCCTGTTTGCCGATGCCGATTGCCTGCTGCTGCCCTCGCGCTTCGACGCCTTCGGCATGGTGGTGGTCGAGGCGATGGCGACGGGCACGCCCGCGATCGTGTCGACGATGACGGGCGCGCGCGAGGTCATCACGCGCTTTCCCGATAGCGGCTGGGTGATCGAGCCGACCGAAGAGGCGATCTATCAATCGATGCGCGAGAAAGTGACCAATCGCCAGTCGATACGCGAAGCGTCGGCCAGCGCGCTTGCCGCCGCGCGCTATTTCACGTGGCGCGCGTATCGCGGGCGCGTCGCCGACCTGATCGCGCAAACGCTGGAGTAACCGATGCGACTGCCTGTGCACGCCACGAATGCCGTCGGGCGCGAGCCGTTGCGCTTCGATTTCATGCTCGTGCTGACCGTGATACTCGTGACGGTGTTCGAAGGCGCGGTGCGCAAGTGGATCGCGCCCGGCCTCACGAGCCCGCTGCTGCTGTGCCGCGACGCCGCCGCCTTCGCGCTCGTGATGCGCGCCGCGTTGCGCGGCCGCTTCGCGGCGATGCCGTTCGCCACGCAATGCCTGCTGGCGTGGACGTTCGTCGTGGCGGGCTGGGGGCTGTTCCAGATCGTCGTGCTGCAAGGGCCAATCGTGCTTTTCCTGCTCGGCCTGCGCTTCTGGCTGCTGTACTTCTGGATGGCGCTGGCGATGGCCTGCACGCTTACCACGCTGGAGATCGTGCGCGTGATGCGCCTCATGATCGCACTGGGGATCGTGATGACGCCGCTCGTGATGCTCCAGCATTTCCTGCCGCCCTCGTCGCCGCTCAACGTGCAGCCCGATACCGACGAAGACGCCATCTTCCGCGTCACCGCCGATATCGTGCGCGTGAGCGGCACCTTCACGTTCACGATGGGCTTTGCGTGCTTCATCGCGGTCGTGTCGCCGCTCGCGATCAGCTCGGTGTGGAACGGCGTGCGTTTGTACCGGCATGCGTGGCTTGCGGTGGTGGCCTTCATCTGCGTGGCGATTTCCACGCTGGTGAGCGGCTCCCGTGCATCGATCATGTTCTTCGGCGCGCTGCTTGCCGTGCAGACGCTCGCGGGCTTTGGCGCGGCGAAGACCGGCAAGGCGTTGATGCAGTCGATCGCGCGCACGGTGCTGGCCGTGCTTGCGCTTGCGCTCACGCTCGGGCTCTTCAGCGATGCGCTGGTCGCGACCCAGGAGCGCTTCCAGACCGCGGCTGCCGACGAAGACGTGATGGGCCGCATCGAAACCGAGCTGCTCGGCGAGCCTGCCGCGCGCAAGGAAATGACCTTTGTCGGCCACGGCCTGGGCGCGGGCACCAATGCGGGATCGGTGCTGCTTACCGGCGAGAACGCATTCGAGCTTGCCGAATCGGAGCCCGCGCGCGTGCTGCTGGAAATGGGCGTCGTGGGCTTCGCGTGGTTGCTCGTGAAGTGCCTGATTTTCGCGGTGGGCATCTCGCGCAGCCTCGTGCGGCTCGTGCGTTGCAGCGAGACCCTGCCGCTGCTGATCTGGGCGACCACCGCCTATGGCATGTCGTCGTGGCCGGTGAGCGGGCAGGTGAGTGCGAATGCGTTCGGCTATATCGCGCTGGGCCTGGCGTTGTGCTCGACGCGCGATTTGCCGGTGACTGCGCCGCTTGGCGACCCGATGCTCGATTGGGGAGTGCGCTCATGAAGGTGCTGCTGGTAGGCAACTATCCCGCCGATGGCCAGAAAAGCATGCTGGCCTATGCGCACATGCTGCTGGACGGCTTGCGCGCCGCGGGCGTGGAGGTGGAGCTCATCGCGCCGCGCCCGGTGCTGTTGCGCGCGGGCGCCTCGGTGTCGGGGCTCGCGAAGTGGATCGGGTATATCGATAAGTTCGTGATTTTTCCCTTTTCGCTCGTACGCGCCGCGCGCCGCTTCGATCGCACGCATGTCTGCGATCACTCCAACGGCATGTATCTGTTCTGGCTGCCGCGCGCGCGCAGCAGCGTGACATGTCATGACGTGATTGCCATTCAGGCGGCGCGTGGACTCGTCGAAGGCTGGCATACCGGCTTCACGGGCAAAGTGCTCCAGGCGCTGAATTTTCATGGCATGGCGCGCGCGCAGCGCATCGTGTGCGTGTCTGACCTGACGCGCTCGAATCTGCTGGCGCTGCGCGACGAGCTTGCGCCGCGCACGTCTGTCGTGCTCAACGCGCTCAATGGTGCGTTTCGTCCCGATCCCGAGTGGCGCGCCGCGCTATCGGCAAACGGCTATGGCGCGCTGGCCGCACGTCCTTATTTCCTGCATGTCGGCTCCGATCATCCACGCAAGAACCGCGTGGCGGTCACGCGCATCTTTGCGCATCTGCAGCGCATGCCGCGTTTCGCCGATGCGCAGCTCGTCTTCGTCGGCCCGCCGCCCGATGCCGCGATGCGCGAAGTGATCGCGACGGGCGGCTTTGCCTCGCGCGTCCATACGATCGAGGATGCGTCGCATGCGTTGCTTGTCGCGCTCTATTCGGGCGCGCAGGCGATGCTCTTTCCGTCGCTCAACGAGGGCTTTGGCTGGCCTGTGATCGAGGCGCAGGCGTGCGGTTGCCCAGTGTTCGCTTCCTGCATCGACCCGCTGCCGGAAGTGGGCGGCGCGGCGGCGGTCTATTTCGATCCCGCCGATTCGGCGCGCGCGGCGCAGCTCGTTGCAAGCGCGAACTTCGAGCGCCTGAAGCTGGCGGGGCTCGACAACGCGGGGCGCTTCAGCATCGACGAAATGACCCGCAAGCTCATCGTCACGATGGGCCTGCGCACAACCCGGTCTTTCGCCACTCATGAGGAATCCATAGGGACGCACGCATGAAGATACTGCATATCCTGCCTTCGACGAATCCGCAGCTTGGCGGCACGGTGGAAGCGGTGCGCCAGTCGGGCGCCTATCTGTGCGCGGCGGGCCATACCGTCGATGTGCTGTCGCTCGACGATCCCGGCGAGGCGCACGTGGCGGCGTTCTCGCTGCCGGTGCACGCAATCGGGCCTTCGGCGGGGCACTACCGCTATAACTCGCGCCTCGTGCCGTGGCTACGCGCCAATGCACAGCGCTATGACGCGGTCATCATCAACGGGCTCTGGCAATACCACAGCTTTGGCGCCTGGCGCGCGTTGCGGCGCTCAGGCGTGCCGTATTTCGTGTTTACGCATGGCATGCTCGATCCGTGGTTCAAACGCACCTATCCGCTGAAGCACCTGAAGAAGTGGCTCTACTGGCCGTGGTCGGAATATCGCTTGCTGCGCGACGCCTGCGCGGTGCTGTTCACCAGCGAAGAAGAGCGCCTGCTCTCGCGCGATTCGTTCTGGCTCTATCGCGCGAACGAGCACATCGTGCCCTGCGGCACGGCCAGCCCGCCCGCGCAAGGCGATTCGCTGCGCGATACGTTCTTTGCGCGCCACCCGCAATTGCGCGGCAAGCGCCTCATGCTGTTCCTGAGCCGCGTGCATCCGAAGAAGGGCTGCGACCTGCTGATCGAGGCATTTGCGCGCCGTGCCCAGGCGCATCCGGACTGGCAGCTCGTGGTGGCCGGCCCCGAGAGCGGCAACCTGGGCGAGCGTCTGCGCGCACGCGCAAGCGAGCTGGGGATGAGCGAGCGCATCACGTGGACAGGCATGCTCGAAGGCAACGACAAATGGGCCGCGTTCTATGCGAGCGATGTCTTCGTGCTGCCTTCGCACCAGGAGAATTTCGGCATTGTGATTGCGGAGGCGCTGGCTTGCCAGTTGCCCGTGCTCATCACGAACAAGGTCAACATCTGGCGCGAAGTGCTGGAAAACGAGGCCGGTTTCGTGAGTGACGACACCGTGGATGGCGTCGAGCACAGCCTCGATCGCTGGCTGCGCCTGAAGCTGGGCGACAAGGAGCGCATGAAAGTGCGCGCGCAATCGCTCTACGAATCGCACTTTACCGTGAAGGCGATGGCGCACGGCCTGATCGACGCTGTCGAGCGTTTCGCCTGAATTTCCTGGAGCGCGCCATGTATCAGGATCTCTCGCAGTTCAGCGTGCCAGCGGACTTTCGTGGCCGCTCGAAATGGTTCGTGCAGTGCTGGTGGATCGCCGAGGCGCTGTTGTTCAAGCCTTCGCCGCAATTCGCTTATGGATTTCGCGCGTGGCTGCTGCGTCGCTTCGGTGCGAGCGTGGGGCGCAATACGGTGATCCGGCCTTCGGTGACGATCACGTATCCGTGGAAGGTGCGCATCGGCGACTACGCGTGGATTGGCGACCACGCTGTGCTCTATAGCCTCGGCGAAATCGTCGTGGGCGATCACGCCGTGGTTTCGCAAGGCTGCTATCTGTGCGCGGGCGATCACGATGCCACGCTGGAGAATTTTCCGATCCGTGCGCGCGATATCCGGGTGGCCGATCAGGCGTGGGTCGCCTCCGATGTCTTTGTCGGGCCGGGTGTGACGATCGGGCGGGGCGCGATTGTGGGCGCGCGCAGCAGCGTATTCGGCGACATGCCCGAAGGCATGGTGTGCTTCGGCCATCCGTGCCAGCCGGTGCGGCGGCGCGTGCCGAAGCCTGCATGAATGACGGCGATTACCAGGGGTTCTTGTAGACGGAGCGGGTTGCGCCGCTGGAATAGATGGACGAAGGGAACGGCGCGGCGAACACCTCCACGCGCTTCGGAGCGGCGCTTACGTGCGTTGACGTCGAGCGGCGCAGCGCAACGCGCGTGGTGGATGCCGTGCCGTCGTCGAGCGGGGCGCTCAGGTTGGTGTCTTTCGGCACGCGAGGCAGGCCGAGCAGTTGTTGTTCGCTGGCGCGCGAGGCGTCTTCGGTCGCAAGGCCGCTGTCGTGCGATGACGCTGAGTCACCCGATTGACCCGATTCACTCGACGTGCCGGGTGCTGGCGATGCCGTCGCGGGGGAAGTTGCAGCGGAGGCCGTGCTGTCACTCGAAGCTGCGCTGGCATAAGGACACGTCAGCATGACGGCTGACGCTGTGAAGAACGCAATCCATGCAATCGAATGTTTCATCGCAGTCCGTATTAATTTAGGCAAGGCGTTGAACGAAAGAATCCGAAGCCGACCGCAACGATTATAGGCAGCACCGGTCTGCAAACCAAACCCTTTCAGGCGATGACGGTCACGATGAGCACTCCACGCAGCGAGACCCCAGGCGACACGCCCTGGCTTCCGGATTCACGGCGCAAGTCTGGCGGCTTGCCGGTCTTTGTCGCGAAGTTTCTCTCGCGCGAGGCCGTGGTGCAGGGCCTCAATTTCGTCGGCGGCATCTGGGTGGTGCGCGCGCTCACGGTGCACGAGTACGCGTGGTACACCATCGCCATCACGATGCTCGGCGCGGGCAGCGTGCTCAGCGACATGGGCGTGAGCGCCGCGCTGATGAGTCTTGCCGGGCGGCTTTGGCCCGACCGTCCGAAGGTCAACCGTCTCTTTACCGTGGCTTATGAAGCGCGTGCGAGATTCTTCGCGTTGTTCGGCACAGTGGTATTTGCCGCGGGATTCTTCCTGTTGATGAAGTCGCAGGCGTCATGGATGTTGGCTGCTGCGATCATGGCATGCGTGGTGGCCGTGACGTTCTTCCAGCTTAATTTCAGCCTGCTTTCGGTGCTGCCGAAGCTCGAACAGAACCTCAAGTCGCTCCAGCAGATCACGATTTCCGGCGCAGCCTTGCGGCTGGTCTTGCTGGCCGCGTTGCTCGTGTCGGCCAATACGCTCACGGCGCTCTGCGCGGCGCTCGTCGCGATTGCCTGGCAAGCCTGGGCGATCCGCCGCCGCTACGACATTGTCGATCAGGACACGCATTTCCCGCTCGACGAGGCCCGCGCGGAATTTTCGAAAGTCGCGCGTCGGCAGGCGCCCGCGTCGATCTACTTCTGCATTCAAGGCCAGCTCAATGTGCTGCTGCTCGGCTATTTCGGCAGCGCGACGCAGGTTGCGCAACTGGGCGCGCTCGGGCGCATATCCGCGTTGTTGATGGTCGCGCAGTCGGTGTTCGCCAGCATCCTCATGCCGCGTTTTGCCGTGCTGAAAGACAAAGCCGATATGAAGCGCAAATACGTGCTGGCGCTGTTGGCGTTCCTGGCGCTGATCGCGGTCTTTCTCGGCGCGGCGTGGCTGTTTCCCGGCACGGTGCTGTCGGTGCTCGGCGGCCATTATGCGGGGCTGCATGGCGAACTGCTGCTGATTCTTGGCTCGGCCGCACTCTATGTGATCGAGGCGCTGCTGTTCTCGCTCAACATGTCGCGCGCGTGGATCACGCCTTCGTGGATTCAGGTGGCGGTGACACTCGCCTTCCAGGCCGTGCTGCTCGCCTTCATGCCGATGGATTCGATTGCGCATGTCGTGATCTTTTCGTCGATCAGTCCGGTGGTGTCGATCGCTGTCTATCTGGCTTCGGCCATGCTTCATTTCGGCAGGATGGAAGGATGAAAACCGTCATCAGCGAACTGCTTCTCTACGTCAACAACTTCCTCGCGAACCGCCTTCCGTCGCATTTCGTGCGGCGCATCTGGTACCGCAACGTCATGGGCTTTAGCGTCGCGCCCAGTTCCGCGATCCTGATGGGCGTGACCTTCGACGCGCGGCGCGGCTTCGCGATGGGCGAGAACTCCGTCGTCAACGAGGACGCGCGCATGGATACGCGCGGCGGCATTGTGCTCGGGCGCAACGTGTCGATCAGCTCGCGCGCCACCATTCTCACGGCGTCGCATGATCCGAACAGCGCGAATTTCGCGGGCTACGAGCGCGGCGTCGTGATCTGCGATTACGCGTGGATCGGGCTGAATGCGCTGATCATGCCGGGCGTGACGGTCGGCGAGGGCGCGGTCGTTGCGGCGGGCGCGGTGGTGACGGCTTCGGTCGAACCGTATGCGATTGTCGCGGGCGTGCCGGCGCGCGCGATCGGGCGGCGTCACGATCAGCTCGATTACAGCACGCGCTACCAGCGCTTATTCAAATGATGCAGCGGCGGCGCACCCGGCACGGCGAACAGACGGCAGCGCGCAGACGCATCGCGCGCTGGAGCATCGCGATTTGCGCGGCGATTGCGCTGGGTTACGCAGCGTGGATCGCGCTCGACATGATGCGGTCGTCGGCGGTCGTGCAAGCGGCCGATGCCGTGAGCGCGGCAAGCGACGCCAATGCGAAAGCCAGCCTGAATGCGTCTGATAAGCAAGCCGCCGACACAGCCGATCATGCGGCGATTCCCATTCGCTTTTCGCTCGCGCAGCCGGGTTATGTGACGCTCGTGATCGAGACGACGGATGGCCGCCGCGTGCGCAATCTCGTCAGCGAGACGCCGTTTCCTGCGGGCGACAACACCGCCTGGTGGGACGGTCTGGACGACCTGGGCCGGGACGCCGATGCCGCCGCGCACGCGCAATATCGCATTCCTGGACGCCTCGTCGCGCCGGGCACGTATCGCGTGCGCGGGCTCGTTCGGCCCGCGTTGAAGGCGCTCTACGAATTCAATCCCTATGATCCGGGGCGTCCGCCGTGGAAGACGGCGCAGCGCGACAGCGAGTGGCTGGCGAATCATGCCGCGCCTTCGGCGGTGCTGTTCGTGCCCGGCGGCGCGAGTGGCGCAGCGCACGCTGGCCCGGATGGCGCCGTGCTGGTCGGCAGCTATGTCACTGAAGGCGGCAGCGGGCTTGCGTGGCTCGATACGCAGGGCAAGAAGCTGTGGGGCCAGACGTGGATGGGCGGCGTGTGGACGGGCGCGACGCAACTCACGCGCGATACGGGCGCGCATGCGGCTGCAGGCGTGTATGCCTACGCGGCGGCGTCATGGCGCGGCGATCAGCCGGGTGACCACTACAGCGAACTGCGCTTGAACGCGTTGATGACAGCGGCCGCGCAGCGCAATGCGCCCGCCGATGCGCGTCTTGGCACAGGCGAGGACGTGCCGGTGCTCACGCCGCCCTATCGCATAGAGGAACCCGCCGATACCGCGAAACCCGCCGCCGACGATCCCTACCCCGAGCGTCATGCGGCGATAGCGGGCCTCGCCGCACATGATGGTCTCGTTGTCGTCGCATTGCGTGCGCTGAACCAACTGCTGTTTGTCGACGCCACTCGTCATCGCGTGGCGGGGCGTGCAGCGCTGGCCGACCCGCGCGGTCTCGCGTTCGATGCACAGGGGCATGTGCTTGCGCTATCGGGCACGCGGCTCGTGCGGCTCGATGCGAGTCTCGACAGCGGCGGGCAATTGCATGTTTCCGCGCCGCAAGCGCTGACCGTTTCGGCGCTTGAGGATCCACAGTCGCTTTGCGTCGACCAGGGCGGCGCAATTTACGTCAGCGATTGGGGCAGGAGCCATCAGGTGAAGGTGTTCGACGCGGCGGGCAAGCTGTTGCGCGCAATCGGCCACGCGGGCGCGCCCGTGGTGGGTGCATACGATCCGCAGCATATGAATCATCCCGCCGGCATTTCGCTCGATGGCAGCGGGCATCTCTGGGTCGCCGAAAACGACAAGACGCCCAAGCGCGTGAGCGTGTGGGACGCGGCGAGCGGCAGGCTCGTGAACGCGTTCTACGGGCCGCCGCGTTATGGCGGCGGCGGGACGCTCGATCCGCGTGACCGGACGCGGTTTTATTACGCGGACGAAGCAGGCGCAATGGAATTCAAGCTCGACTGGGCGCACGGCACGAGCGTACCCTCGGCGATTACGTACCGCGCCGATAGCGACGATCTCGGCCTGAGCGGCAGCGATACGGGCGGCATGCCCGACTATCCGCTCTATCGCGGCAACGAGCGCTATCTGACGAACGCGCACAGTGCGCAGGTGAGCGGCAGGCCCAGCGCGATCGTCTGGCATCTGGGCGCCGATGGCGTGGCGCGTGCGGTCGCTGCGGCGGGCAGCACCTTCGATAGCGCGGGCAAGCTGCTGCCCGCCTTCAACACCGATGCGATGCGCGCGCGCATGCCGCCGGGCAGCGATGCGCAACATCGCGCGCTGTTGTTCCTCTGGCGCGACGCGAACGGCGATGGCCGCATGACGTCCGACGAAGTCACGTTCTGGCAGCCGCAAGGCGAAGCGCGCGGCAACGCGGCGATGCTCGGCAATGTGACGGTGCTCGACGATCTTTCGTTTGCGATTGCGTATGCGGGGAATTCAGCCGTCGAAGTGTCCGCGACGTCGATTGGCGCGCGTGGCGTGCCCGTATATGACACCGCGCATCCGAAGACACTCGCGACGAATGTGCAGGCGCCCGTCAGCACGGGCGGCGGCCAGGTTCTCGTGGCCCGCGATGGCTGGGCCATCCTCACGACACCGCCCGCGCCGTTCGCGCCGCAAGGCGTCAGCGGCATGCGTGCGGACGGCGCGGCGTGGTCGTATCCGAGTCTGTGGCCTGGCCTGCACGCCTCGCATGCCGCGCCGGTGCCTGCAAAACCGGGCGAGTTGATCGGCACGACGCGCGTGCTGGGCAATCCGTTCGATGCGCCCGCGCCTTCGGACGCGGGGCCATTGTGGGCGATCAACGGCAACGAGGGCAGCGTCTATCTCTTCACGACCGATGGCCTGTTCGTCGCGACGCTGTTCAGGGACACGCGCCTGGATACCGCGCCGCCGCCGTCATCCGCGACGCGCGGGATGGATCTGGCTGCGATGAGCCTCGGCCCGGAGTGCTTCCATCCGACCATCGTGCGCGCCGACGACGGCAACGTCTACATGCAGGCGGGTTCCACCGCGCCGTTGTTGCGCATCGTCGGGCTGGAAGGCGTGCGGCGCTTGCCAGACCAGCAGATTACGTTGAGTGCGCAACAACTCGTGGACGCGCAGCGCGCATCGCGAGAATCTGCCGCGCGCGTCGCCAGTGCAAGCGCGGGCGGCAATGTGCTCGACGTGGCGATTCACGCCGAGGCGAGCGCGCAGAACTGGCCCGACTCGGGCACGCGGTGGGCGACCATCGATACGCGCTCGGTGCAGGTGGGCGACTGGGGGCATCAGGATAGCGAAACGAAGGCGGCGCTGGCGATCTTCGGCGACCGGCTCTATATCGCGGTGACGACCGATGCGCCCACGCTGCTCGACAACAGCGGCGAAGCCTTGCAGAACCTCTTCGCAACAGGTGGCGGCATCGACCTCATGCTGGGCGCCGATGCGGACGCCGACCCGAATCGCAGCAACGCAGTGAAGGGCGACGAGCGACTCGTGGTGTCGCGCGTGCACGATATGACGAAGGCGATGCTCTATCGCCCAGTGGCGACGCCCGATGGGCTCGCGCCGATTACGTACAGCTCGCCGCTGCGCACGATCCATTTCGATCGCGTCGATGACGTCAGCGACAAGGTCGATGTGTCGATCGAGCGTCAGCAGGCAGCGCCGAACGCGCAAGACGTGCCTGGCGTGCTGTACAAGCTGTCGGTGCCGCTCGGCGTATTGGGTGTGAACGCCACGGCGGGCCGCACGCTGTCCGGTGACATTGGCGTGTTGCGCGGCAACGGCTTTCAGACGCTGCAACGCGCGTACTGGTCGAACAAGGCGGGTGGGCTGGTCAGCGACTTGCCCGGCGAAGCCGAACTCACACCGAATCTATGGGGCAAGCTGCGTTTCGTGGCGGCCGCGAGTCAGTAGCGCGAATCGACGTTGCGCTTAGCGTGCGCTGCGATGCGCCAGCGTTCCCGCAGCGGCCTGCTCGCGCGTCGAGCGCCGGGCCTTCACGAAGCGTTCGCGCGCATGGCTGCAAGGGCGATCCACATAGACGGTAATGGCAAACGCCGCCGCATACGACATGGCCACCAACGGCAAGGTGGCGAGCGCGCGCGAGACGTGCGACAGCGCCGCTATTTGCGGGACGTAGTGCGTGACATACATCAGCGGCAGCCAGTGCGCCAGATAAAGCGAGTACGAAGCATCGGAAAGCAGGCGGTCGAACTTGCCGCTGCGCACGCTGAGCGTGCCCAGCGCGAACGGCAGCGCCACGGCGGCCAGCGCTGCATTGAGCAGCGGATTCCAGGCGAGATACAGTGCGCCGCGATGCGCGCCGCCGAACAGCACGGGGCGCAGCGCGGGCACGCAGGCAAACAGCACGATCACGCCCGCCGCGAGCGCGCCCGAAGCGAGCGCGACGCGTCGGCGCGGCAGCAGCGCGGGATAGCGCGCGGCCAGCATCCCCGCAAGAAACCACGGCAGGTACGACGTAAACGCACGGTCGTAGAACAGCGCGAATGACGCCACGCTCACGCCCGCGCACAGCACGGCGGCGAGCAGCGCCCGCCGCTGCAGCAGCGCGATTACGAATGGCGCGACGAGGTAGAACTGCAATTCGATATCGAGCGACCACGCGGGCACGAGCGGCGCGCCGCCCGCCGTGTTGTAGCCGAGAATCACGAGGCTCGACACCAGCGCGAGCGGCTCGGGCGGCGCGAACGGCACGGCGGGCGCGACGACGAGCGGCAGCGCGAACGACACCACCAGCGCCGCGGCACTGCACAGCAGGAACACCGGCGCGAGCCGCCACGCGCGCGAAACGATGAAGGTCGCGTAAGGCTCGCGTGTGGCCGAATACTTGTTCTGCCACATCGTGAAGACCCAATAGCCGCTCAGCGCAAAGAACAGATAAACCGGCATGTGACCGATGCCGAAGCTGGTGTAGTGAAACACCACGACGAGGGTGGCGAGCAAAAACCGCAAAGCGCCTGGCGCCATGTTCCTTCCCTCCTGGTGCGATCCGCCGTGCGTCGGCCTGGTCAGGCCTCGGACGCCGGGGAGCGCGACGGCTCGACCTGCAAGGCGGGGCGCGCGCGCAACAGCGTATCGAGTGCGTGACGCACGCGCGGCGTGTGCCGCTCGGTGAGCAGCGAAACGGCGTAGCAATACGCATAGACCAGCGCGACGGCCACGGTGAACAACACGATGGCGCGCGCGTCGGGCCGCTGCGCGAAATGCAGGCCGAAGCTTTGCGCCGCTGCCGCGCAGATCAGCAGCAGCGCGGGGAAGTGAAACAGATAGGTGGTGTAGGAGAACTCGGCGAGCTGCTTGTGCCACGCCGCGAAGGGCAGGCCGCGAGCGAGTCGGCTCGCGCTCGCGAGCGCTGCTGCATAGGCGATGCCGAGCATGAGGTCGCGTGCGAATGCAGCGAGGAGATGGGTCTCGATGGCGCTGATGCCGTGCGTGAAGCGCGACACAGCCAGCGCGACGCCGAACAGGGCGAAGCCCACGACCGGATGCGGACGCCACGCTTTTGAATAGACCCATCGGAAAGTCAGGACACCGATCAACCAGACGACGCCCCACAGCATGATGGAGAACGGCAGCAGCACGGCGAGCGCGCAGGCCGCCGTGGCCCAGCCCAGACGGCGGCCTCTCGCGCTTGTGAGTGCATACGCACCGAGCGCGAACACGCAGTAATACCACCACTCGCAGGCGAGGCTCCAGAGCGGGCCGTTGCTGCCGAGCGTCTGTGTGAGCACGCCCTGCATCATGAACAGATTGCCGAGAAAGGTGGGCAGGTTCATCGTCGAGGCGATCACGTAATTGATCGTCGCGTTGGGCGGCTCGGGCAGGGTCGTGTAGATGCCGCTCGCGTTGAACCAGCGCAGGCCCATGCTATCGAGTGCAATGCCGATGATGAGCGCGGGAACCAGCGTCGTATAGATGCGGCTTGCCCGCGCGGACGTATACGCGCGCAGATCGGGGCCGCGCTGTTGCCAGCGTTGCAGCGTGGAGCCGCCCACGAGGAAGCCGCTGATGACGAAGAAGATCACCACGGCCTCGTGGCCCAGCCCCGTGATGAAGTACAGCGCGCGCAGCAACGGCCCGTGCGCGCCAGCAGGCCCGGACGAAGCCGATGCCGCGGCGAAATCCGCAAGCACCAGTGCGCGCGCGTGATTGACGACCACCAGCAGCGCGGCGAACCAGCGCGACAGGTCGAGGAAGGTGCTAAGCCCTGGCTTCATCGTGGCTCATCGTGATTCAACGTGGCGAATGTCGGGGCGAACGCGTGCGGCTGTCCGCGAAGACTGCATGTTTCGAACGATGCTACTGCCGTGCAGGCGCCTTTGTGCGCCAGGGTCTCGGCGTTGTGCGACATCGACTGCGCATTGCAGCGCACGGTGTGGGCCGTGCGTGCGCTGGCGCACGTTGTCCAGCGATTCGGGGCGCGGTGGCTGCAACCGGCGAGGCATTGGCGAGCGCGCTCGACGCTGTGCCCATACGCTCGAATTTACGGGGCTTATCCATAACGACGCCCGCACACTACGTCGAGGAAATAACGATGCGCACAATACGCAAGGCGGTTTTTCCGGTCGCGGGTCTCGGCACGCGTTTTCTTCCGGCCACCAAGGCGAGCCCGAAGGAAATGCTGCCGATCGTGGACAAGCCCTTGATCCAGTACGCCGTGGAGGAAGCCGCGGCGGCGGGCGTGACAGAAATGATCTTCGTGACGGGGCGCAGCAAGCGCGCCATCGAAGACCATTTCGACAAGTCGTATGAAATCGAAGCCGAGCTCATGAGCCGCGGCAAGACCGAACTGCTGCGCGTCGTGCAGAGCATCAAGCCGCGTCACGTGACCTGTCTGTTCGTGCGTCAGGCGGAGGCGCTCGGCCTTGGGCATGCGGTGCTGTGTGCGGAAAAGATCGTCGATAACGAGCCGTTCGCCGTGATCCTCGCCGACGACCTGCTCGACGGCCAGCCGCCGGTGCTGTCGCAGATGGCCGACGTGTTCGGCCATTACGCCTGCTCCGTGGTGGGCGTCGACCAGATCGAGCCGCACGAAAGCCGCTCGTATGGCGTGATCGACGGGCGCGCGTGGGACGACCGCATCTTCCGCATGAACGGCATCGTCGAAAAGCCGGAACCGGCCGATGCGCCCTCGCGGCTGGGCGTGGTGGGGCGCTATGTGTTCACGCCGGGCATCTTCGAGCACTTGCGTCGCGTGAGCCCGGGCGCGGGCGGCGAAATCCAGTTGACCGACGCGATCCTGGCGCTGCTCGCGCGTGAGCAGGTGCTCGCGTATCGCTTTCGCGGCAAGCGCTACGACTGCGGCAGCAAGATCGGCTACCTGAAGGCGACGGTCGAATTCGCGCTGCGCCATCCCGAAGTGGGCGAGGGCTTCGAGCGCTACCTCGAAGAACGGGCGTTCGAAACGGAGGCGGCCGCGCAGCGGGCGAAAGTCGCATGAGCACCGCGCCGCTGACGCTGGTGCGCTCGCATGACGCCGATATGGAAACCGATGGCTCGCCCGCGCTCGACGAAGGCGAGTTTCTCTCGGCAGTGCGGCTCACGCCGCTGGTGGCGATCGACCTGATCGTCACCGACGCAGCCGGCCGCGTGCTGGTGGGCTTTCGTCGCAACCGGCCCGCGCGGGGCTGCTGGTTCGTGCCGGGCGGGCGGATCCGCAAGAACGAGACGCTCGATGCGGCGTTCACGCGCATCGTCGAGGCCGAACTGGGGATGGCCGGTTTCACGCGCAAGCAGGCCTCGTTCTATGGGCTTTACGAGCATCACTACCCCGATAACTTCGCGGGCCGCGAGGGCGTGCCGACGCACTATGTCGTGCTCGCGCACATCATGGCGGTGGAGGATGCGCGCAGCGTCGGACGGCCCGAGCAGCACAGCGAATACGACTGGCTGTTGCCGGATACGCTGCTCGCGCGCGACGACGTCCACGAGAACACGAAAGCTTACTTTCGCTGATTTCAGGCCGCGCGGCGACGTGGCGATGCACGAAGCGGTTTACCTTTTTCTTCAGACACTTGCGTAAACGACCCAAAGGTTATCAACAGGCCTCTCAACAATTTCTGTGGAAAAGTTTTTGGGGCTGTCCAGCGCCTGCGATGTGGGATTTGGCGATTTGTTGTTTGGTTTCATGGGGTTGGCGCGGATTTCCCGGTGTTACCCACAAGGCTGTCCAGAAATTCTGTGGATAACCCCGCGCCAAATACTCCCCAGTCTCACACCTTGCGCACGAATTCCGTCTTCAGGCTCATCGCGCCAAAACCGTCGATCTTGCAGTCGATATCGTGGTCGCTGTCCACGAGGCGGATGTTCTTTACCTTTGTGCCCATCTTCACGACCCCGGACGAGCCCTTGAGCTTGAGATCCTTGATGACCGTCACCGTGTCGCCGTCCTGAAGGACGTTGCCAGCCGAGTCGCGGTAGACCTTCGCCGCCGCTTCCGCGGGCTCGGCCGCCTGGCGCGGCCATTCGTGCGCGCATTCCGGGCAGACGAAGTTGTCGCCGTCCTCATAGGTGAATTCGGAATTGCACTGCGGGCAGGCGGGAAGGGTGCTCATGATGGGATCCTTGATGCTAACGGCTGAGAAAAGCGGCGAAAAAGAACGCAAAAGTATACCGTGGCCGCTACACGTCCCATCCTGGATTGCGGTGCCCTGCACGTTCGCGTACCCCATGTCATAGTGTGAGCCGCGTCAAACCCGAATCCGCAAGCTCATGTCCGAAACCTCCGATACCGCTGCTAGCTCCGCCACTTACTTCTATGACCCGGCCGCCGGCCACGGCCTGCCGCACGATCCCTTCAAGGCCATCGTCGCGCCGCGCCTGATCGGCTGGATCTCAAGCCGCTCGCCCGAAGGCGTGCTCAACCTCGCGCCGTACAGCTTCTTCGGCGCCTTCGCGACGTTTCCGGCCGTGATCGGTTTTTGCAGCGAAGGCCGCAAGGACAGCATCAGCAATATCGAAGCGACCGGCGAGTTCGTCTGGAACCTCGCCACGCGCCCGCTCGCGGAGCAGATGAACCGCAGCTCCGCGCCCGTTGCCGCCGATGTCGACGAGTTCGCGCTGTCCGGTCTTACGCCCGCGCCGGGCCGCAATGTCGCGGTTCCGCACGTGGCTGAAGCGCCCGCCGCGCTCGAATGCAAGCTGCTGCAGATCGTGCGCCTGAACGCGCTCGACGGCACGCCGATGGACAACTGGCTCGCGCTCGGCCAGGTGGTCGGCGTGCATATCCGCCAGGAATACCTGAAGGATGGCCTGTTCGATACCCACGCCGCGCAGCCCATCATGCGCGCCGGTTACCGCGCGGATTACGCCCAGATCGGCGAGATGTTCCAGATGTATCGGCCGACTGCCTGAGCCCCCCGAGGGGTGCATCCGGCGCCCCGTTGCCCGCCGCGCCGCACGCGCCGATAATGGCCCCACATCGCGCGTCGCGCGGGGGAGACAGTCCATGCAATCACCGACCGGCTCGGTCGTGGCGCTCAGCTCGGCGGCCTCGACGATGTTTTCGATCGGCATGATCTTTCTTGGCTACTGGGGCCTGCACGAGGCCGCGCCATGGCATTTCGGCGACCGCGTGATCGTGGTGCTCGCACTCGCGGGCTTCGCGTGCCTTGGCAGCGTGCCGTGGCTGGCCACTTCGCCCGCGCCGCCCGGCGACGAGCGGCGCTTCCTGCTCGCGCGCCGCCTGTTCGTGGCGGGCGCCGCCGCGGTGTGGCTGTCGATCACGCTTTCGCTGATTCTCTAGGGCCGCCAGGCTTGCCGAAAGGCGGCCCGCGCAGTTTTGGTACGATGCACGCTTTGCCAGCCATCCCGTTGCCCGCGTGAAGCGTCCTGTGTCGTTTATCCTCGCCCAAGCGGCGAAGTGGTTCTCCTGCCTGAAGCCCCTGATGTCGCGAGCCTGCGCACTCGTGCGCCCGCGGCTCGCGCAGGGCCTCCATCATCTGCGTCATCCGACCCGGCGTGGCGTGCTGATCGCCGTCGCGGCGGTGCCCGCGGCCGTCGTGCTCTACGTGCTGGTGCTGATTCCGTTTACGCCCAGCATCGGCGACATCCGCAAGGCGCGCGTCGACCAGCCGGCGCAGATCGTGTCGGCGGACGGCAAGGTGCTCGCCGAATTCAAGCCGTCGAACCGCGAATGGGTGCCGCTCGCGCAGATTTCGCCGCATATGGTCGATGCGCTGATCTCGACCGAGGATCACCGCTTCTACGAGCACCACGGCATTGACTTCAAGCGCACGGCGGGCGCGGCGCTGCACACGTTCTCGGGCGCGCGCCAGGGCGGCTCGACCATCACGCAGCAGCTCGCGCGCAATCTGTATCCCGACGAGATCGGCCGCGCGCCCACGCTCACGCGCAAGATCAAGGAGGCGATAACGGCCTTCAAGATCGAGGCTGTCTACAGCAAGCCGCAGATCCTCGAAACCTATCTGAACACGGTGCCGTTCCTGTACAACGCGTTCGGCATCGAGATGGCGGCGCGCACGTACTTCGGCGTATCGGCCGACCAGCTCACGGTGCTGCAGGCCGCGACGCTCACCGGCATGCTCAAGGGCAACGCCTACTACAACCCGGTGATCAATCCCGAGCGCGCGCTCGCGCGCCGCAACACCGTGCTCTCGCAGATGGTGAAGTACGGCAAGCTCACGCCCGCGCAGTTCGCGACGCTCTCCAAAAAGCCGCTGCGCCTCGACTTCGAGCGCCAGACCGAGCCGCCCGGCCCGGCGCCGCATTTCGCGCAGCAGCTGCGCAAGTGGCTGATTGCGTGGGCCGACCGCAACGACTACAACATCTACTCCGACGGTCTGGTTGTGCGAACAACCATCGATTCGCGTTTGCAGTCGATGGCCACGGCCTCGCTCAAGCAGCATGCCAATCAGTTGCAGGGCATTGCGAATGGCGCCTGGAGCGGCCGCAGCGGCTGCTCGGCGGACAATGACCTGTTCAAGAGCTTCATGCGCGAAACGCCCGATTTCAAGGCGGCGCGCGATGCAGGCGCAAGCGACGCGGACGCGCTCAAGAAGCTCGCGGCCGACCGCAACTTCATGCGCGGACTGTGCAAGGCGAAAACCGACGTGCAGGCAGGCTTTATCGCCATCGATCCGCGTGACGGCCAGATCAAGGCGTGGGTGGGCAGCCGCGACTTCCAGGACGAGCCGTTCGATCACGTGCAGCAGGCGCGCCGCCAGCCGGGTTCGACGTTCAAGGCCTTTGTGTACGGCGCGGCTTTTGCGAACGGTGCGAAGCCAACCGACACGATCATCGACCAGGCCGTGGAAATGCCGCTCGAAGGCGGGGAAATCTGGCGTCCTAACGATGATGTTCCGCCCAGCAACAAGCCGATGTCGCTGCGTGACGCGTTGGCGTTTTCGCGCAACCGCATCACCGCGCAGGTGATGCAGGCGGTCGGCCCGGACAAGGTCGCGCGTCTTGCGCGTGCGATGGGCGTGCGCGACAGCCAGCTCAACCCGGTGCCCTCGCTTGCGCTCGGCACGAGCCCGGTCACGCTCAAGGAAATGGTGTCGGCGTACAGCACGATTGCCAACGACGGCGTCTATCTGGAGCCGCGCATGGTCACGCGCATCGAAGACAGCAAGGGCGAAGTGCTCGCCGAATTCGGCAGCGCCTCGCCCGAGCGCGCGCTGTCCGCCGACGCGGATCGCACGCTGCTCGACACGATGCGCGACGTGGTGAATCGCGGCACGGGTTCGAGCATCCGCACGCGCTTTGGCATTCGCGCCGATGTGGCGGGCAAGACCGGCACGACCCAGGACAACGCCGACGGCTGGTTCATCCTGATGGATCCGCAACTGGTCGCGGGCGCGTGGGTGGGCTTCGACGATGGCCGCGTCACGCTCAATAGCGACTACTGGGGGCAGGGCGCGCGCAGCGCGTTGCCGATCGTCGGCGACTTCTTCCAGCGCGCGCTGCGCCAGCGCATCGTCGATCCGCGCGCGCGCTTCGATACCGAAGTCACGCCGGGTGCGTTCGAGCAGTTCCGCGACCGCCTGAAGACGTGGATGGATTCGCTGTTCGCGTCGAAGCAGGCCGAAGCGCCGCGCCCGGTGACGCCGATCAAGCGCGCGCCGGTGGCGGAGCCGTCGGAAGTGCCGCCGTCGAGCGGCGTGCAGGCGGCGACGCCGGCGGCTTCAACGGCTTCGGAGGCAGCGGCAGCGTCCGAGGCGGCTGCGGCGTCGGCGATCCTGAACGGCGTGACGCCGCCCGCATCGAACGTGCCGCCGATTCTCGGGCCGTCGGGCGCTTCGCAGCATGGGCCTGCGCAGCCTTCGTCGCAGGAACCGCCGTATCCCTCGCAGGAACCGTCGCTTGCGCCCACGCCGACACCCGATGACGCCGATTCGAGCGGCGGCGCGCCAGCGCAGTACACCCCGGCGCAGGGCAACTGAGGCGCCGGGTGAAGCGCGCGCGGGCGCCCATCAGGACGCCCGCGCCAGCACCTGCCCGTATCCTCCGCATGCGCTGACGTACGCGCCGCCGGGGCGCAGGCCCAGCGGCGTGAAAGGCGTGCAGGTCGTCGCACCGGACGCCAGCAATGTGGCGTCCAAACTGGCGTGCGATGTTGCGTCCGATGTGGTCTCATCTCCGCGCTCGTCCCACGCGAGCGCATAGCGCCGCCCGGTGTCCCATTGCGCGAACGCGGGGCGCAGCGCCAGCGCGCCGTGCCGCACGTTGCCCAGTCCGCGCCAGACGAACGAGTCGCGCACCTCGAACACCTCATCCACTAGCCGCTGGGCGCCAATGTCGCCGGCTTCCGTCACGGCGCGCGTGTACTGGTTTTCCGTATCGGCGCGGCATTCGTTGATCTGGCCGACGAGCATCAACACGGCCTGCAGCACGTCGGTCGCCTCGGGCCCCGCGATCACGACCGGCTTGACGAAATCGCGCGAAATCGACCGATACGGCGATACGCCGATCACCTCGCTCACGTGCGAGGGCGCGATAAAACCGTTGAGCTGCGTGCGCTCGCCGATCGCATCGTCGGCGACCAGGTGGCGCATGGCCGCGGGTGTCAGCACATGATGGCAGAGCACGCTGAAATTGCTGCAGGCGAGGGCGCGAGCGCGCATCAGGGCTTCGGCGGTCGCGGGTGCGGCGGTCTCGAAGCCGGTGGCGACGTAGACGACTTCGCGCTGCGGATTGGCACGTGCAAGCGCGAGCGCATCGCCGGCCGCGTCGAGCGCCACGATGTCCGCGCCCGCCTTGCGAGCGTCGAGCAGATTCGCGTGGTTCGTTCCCGGCACGCGCAGCATGGCGTCGCTCACGCAGAGCGTGACGTTGTGCATGCGCGTGAGTTCGATCATGCGGTCGATGTGGCTGGCCGGCAGTACGCACTCGGGACAGCCCGGGCCATGGATCAACTCGACCTGCGGCGGGAGCAGCGCGGCTAGACCGTGGCGCGCGATCGCCAGCGCATGGCTGCGACAGAAACTCATCAGGCGATAGCGGCGGCGCAGTTCGACGGCGTCATGGATGCGCGCGCAAAGACCGCGTGCGAGGGCGTGGTGGTGGATGTCGTCGGTGCGTTTCATAAGGGGACGGCCTGGCAGGAATCGCTCGGGTGCGCGAACTTGGGGCGGGGGCGGGCTTCCTGTTTTATTCGGGACGCGTGACGTCGATGTGCCGGCGCAGGACGGCGAAATATCGCGTCAGGCTGCCATGAGCATGGATCGCGTCGAGCTCGCCGCTTGCGATGGCGTCGAGCACATCGATCGCGGCGTCGATTTCGCGGGCGCGGCGTGCGTCGATCACTGCGTGCGCCGCGCTGCCCGCTGCGAGCACCCACGTGCCAGCAGACAACGTCCCCGTGCGCGCGAGGTCGAGTGCGCACGCGCCATGACGCGTCACGGCTTGCGCGACCAGACCTTCGGCGCACACGATGCGCGCGGGCAGGCGCACGGCGGCGCGCAGGCGCGGCGGCGTGCGCGTGGCTTCGACGGCCGGGCGTATGAGGTGGGCGAGGTGCGTGAATCGAGGCATGGCGTCCTGGACAAGGCGCTCGGATTTGCTGCGCCAAATGAGCGCGAAAGTTAGCAGCATCTCGCAAGCCGGCCAGGACGCGGCGGGAGGGCTATTGATCCTGCGCAAGCGAAGCGGCGGCCCGGAGCGAGGCTGCGTGCGAACCTTCGGGCGCTGGCGGGGCGTGTGCTGTTGCGCGAAAACCTTGCCTTATGTTGCCGCCGCGGGGCGGGCTTCAGGCGGACTATTGGGGTTCAGCCAGCCCGGACAGACGCGAAACCAGCCTCTCGACCAGATCCTGGTCGTGCGGAGCCAGGGCGGCGATGTTCCAGAGCAGTTCGATCATCGGTGCGGTGAGCGCGGACAGGTCGCGCGGCGTCGCGGGCGGGGGCGCTGCGCCTGTGGTTGGCGATGGCCCGTGGTGCAGCCAGTGGAGGTCGACTTCGAGCAGGTGCGCAAGCTGCTCCAGTCGCGCCTGTTCAGGAATCGTGCGGCCCGAGAGCCATTTGTGAACCGTCTGCGGGCTCACGGGCTTTGCACCGGCTTGCTGGTTGACGAGCCTCGCAAGCCCCGTAGCGCCTTTCAGCGACGCGGATTTGCGCAGCATGGCGCACAGCAGGCGCGCGGCGAAGGCGGCTTTTGGCGACGTAATTGGCATGGGTGAACTTTCGCCTAAACAAGTCAATGGCGCCCTCAGATACGTCTGAAAAGTTAGTCTCTTGTGACTTTTCGAGGCCAGGTTTTCCACAGTTTTTGTTCACAGCCTTGTGGAAAACCTGTCCGCATCCCACTCAAGCCCTTGATCCGATGGGACATTCCCCGAGAGGCCACGAAGCGCGCCCGCACCGCGCAATGCAGGCCGATCCAGCCCATTTCGTCGGCGGCACCCCGCGCGGGCGATAATGCCGGGCGCGGGCCGATGGCCCACCCACCATTGGAGTTCAACACGATGTTCCGTCTGTCCCCTCTCTTGCGTGCGCTCGGCGCGTGTGCCGTGCTCGCTACTTCGCTTTCCACCTTCGCGCAGGCGCTGCCCAGCCAGGCCGACGCCGCCAGCGCCGCCAGTTCGAGCGGCGCGAGCACGACGTCGGGCTTGCCTGCCGGTGTGGTCGCCGTGGTCAATGGCGTGCAGATTCCGCAGTCGGCGCTCGATAACGGCGTGCAGACGGTGATGAGCCACAACCCGGACGCCACGGACACGCCGCAATTGCGCAAGGCGCTCAAGCAGCAGCTGATCGTGCGCGAAGTGCTGCGCCAGGCAGCCGTGAAGGCGCACTACGACCAGCGCCCCGAAGTCGTTCAGGCCACCGATTCCGGCAAGACCGACCTCGAAATCCGCGCGTGGATGCAGGACAACGTGCACGTGCCCGCGCCGACCGAGCGCGAAATCCGCGCGCGCTACGACAGCACCAACGTCGAGCTCGGCAAATTCGAGTTCAAGCCGCAGGTGATCGTGGTCGCCGACCAGAAGCTCGCGCAGGCCGTGATCGCGAAGGCGAAGTCCGGCACGCCGTTCGATGCGCTCGCGCGCGACTTCAGCATGGTGCCGTCGAAGGCGAATGGCGGCGAAATGCCGTGGGTCAGCTTCAAGACGCCGGTGAAGGAAGGGGAGACGCACGGCGTGCCGGTGGACTTCGCTCGCGCGCTTGCGCAGTTGAAGGTGGGCGCGGTCGCGCCGCAACCGGTGCGCTCGAACCAGGCCTGGGTGGTCGTGAAGCTTGAGGACAAGCGTGCGATGAAGGTGCAGCCGTTCAGCGACGTGAAGGAGGAAATCCGCCGCGAGCTGACCGCCGAAGCCATGGACGCCGGTGCGGCGAAGCTCGTGAAGTCGCTGGTGCAGAGCGCGACGATCGTGCAGTAAGGCGCAGTAAGCGCAGTAACAAGCGCGGTAAAAAGCGCGGTAAAAAGCGCAGTAACAAAGTCGCGCTGATATCGAGAGCGCTTGCGCAACGCGGCAAGCGCCCCCGGCAAGATCAGCGCTCGCCGCGCAGCTTGAACACGCTGACGAGCTGCGCGAGCGTGGCGGCCTGTTCCGACAGCGCCGCGGCGGCGCGCTCGGCGTCGCCCACGAGGATGGCGTTTTGCTGCGTCGCCTCGCCGATCTGCGACACGGCGATGTTCACCTGCTCGATGCCGCCCGACTGTTCGCGCGACGCCACGCTGATTTCGGCGATGATCGAGCGCACTTCCTCCACGCGCGTGACGATGTCGCGCATCGTCGTGCTCGCTTCGCCCGCGATGCGGTAGCCCGTATCGACCGTCTCCGACGATTCCGAAATCAGCACCGCGATCTCGCGCGCTGCTGCCGCGCTGCGCTGCGCGAGCGCGCGCACTTCGCTCGCGACCACCGCGAAACCCTTGCCGTGCTCGCCCGCGCGCGCTGCTTCCACGGCGGCGTTCAGCGCGAGGATGTTGGTCTGGAACGCGATGCCGTCGATCACGCTGGTGATGTCGGTGATCTTCTGCGAGGCGCGGCTGATGTCCTGCATCGTCGCGACCACGCGCTCGACTGCGCGGCCGCCGTCGAGCGCCGCGTCGGCGGCGCCCGTCACCACGGCGTTGGCGCGCTGCGCGTGATCGGCGTTCTGCTGCACCGTCGAGGTGATTTCCTCCATGCTCGCGGCCGTTTCTTCGAGGCTGCTCGCCTGGCTGGCGATACGTTCGGCGATCTCGCCGCTGCTGGCGGCGATGCGCCCGGTGTCGTCGCTCATCTGCGCGCTCGCGCCGCGCACCTGCGCGACGATCTGCGCGAGACCCACGCCGATGCCGTCGATGGCCTGGGTCAGACGGCCGATTTCATCGGCGCCTTGTGTGGCGGCCTCAGTCCCACCGAGCGAATCGTGCGCAGTACGCACGTTCTGCGCCGCGCCGATACGCACGGTCAAGTCGCCCGCCGCGAGGCGGCCCGCTGCGTGCGCGGCGGCGTCGAGCGGCTGGCTGACCATGCGGCGTGCCGCGTAGATCGCCAGCGCCGCGAACAGCACCACCAGCGCGAAGCCAATCGCCGCAAAGCGGTTACGCGTGGCGCTCACCTCGGCCATGATCTCGTCGCGCGGCACCACGCCGCCCACGAGCCACTGCCATTGCGGGGCGCTGACGAACGAGACGAGCTTCGCGCGCGGGTCGCGCTCGCCGAGCGTGGCGTCGGCGCTGGTGTAGTCGAAGGTGCCTTCGTGCGCGTCGAGCATGCGCGTGTAGGGCGCGTTGCTATCGTCGAAATGCTTGCCCGCCGCCGCCGGATGCACGAGGAAGGTGCCGCGCGCCGCGCCGCTGGAGGCGTCCATCACGAAGTAGTAGCCCGTGTCGCCCAGCTTCAGCTTGCCGATTTCGCTCTTGATCGCCTCGATCTGCTTGTCCACGTCCACGCCCACGAAGAGCGCGCCGATCACCTTGCCGCTTGCATCGGTGATGGGCTTGTATTCGGTGATGTACTGCTTGCCGAACAGTTGCGCGAGGCCCGCGTACGTGCGCCCGCCCATGATCGGCTCGTAAGCCGGGCCCTTGCGGTCGAGCAGCGTGCCGATCGCGCGCGAGCCGTCCTGCTTCTTGAGCGAGGTCGTCACGCGTACGAAGTCGTCGCCGCTGCGCGCGAACACGGTCGCGATCGCGCCGCTGCGCGAAAGAAACTGGTCGGGAATCGAAAAATCGAGGTTCAGCACATGGTCGCCCACCTTGAACGTGGGCGTGGCCTTGCCGCCGATATCGACGGTCTGCGTCGCGTCGAGCGCGAAGTCGCCGGGCAGGAAGCTCGCGAAGAGCGTCATTGCGCGATCGACTTCGGCGTCGAGCGCGCTGTCGATCAGCGCAATCGTCGAGGCGACCGAGCGGTCTTTTTCGGCAATGCGCGCGCGCACCTGTTCGCCGACCTGCGTGGCGGCGCTGTTAGTGAGCGCCAACGTGAAGGCGATAAAAATAATCGCGACGATCACGCACGAGAGCAGCGCGAGGCGCACACCCACACTGGTGCGTCGCTGGACGAATGAAATCATTGGAGCGGTTCCTGAAAAAACGATGCTGGGAACTGGCGCTTTCGAAGCGCTGGCATACGGATTACGGCCAGCTTGAGCGTTCCTTGAGGGGTGACGCGCAAAAAGCGCGAACGTTTGCGTCGAGATAGAGGCAAGCGTCTATATGGGGCGCGAATGCGGGACGCCGCAGCGCAAGGACAGGAGGGGGATTGGCAGGAATGTGCGCTGAAAAAGCGTTATAACCTGTCAGATATTTCGCACGCTGAAATATTTTTTTGTTGTGTGCGCAATAAAGGAAAAGGGGCCGCGCGGCGTGGGCGACGCCGCGCTTCAGGAAAGCGCGCTTCGCGAAACCGCTTTAGCGCCGCTCGCGCCACGTGCGCAGCAGCAGCGCGTTGGTCACGACGCTGACGCTGGAAAACGCCATCGCCGCGCCCGCGATCATCGGATTGAGCAGGCCGAAGGCTGCCAGCGGAATCCCGATCAGGTTGTAGACGAAGGCCCAGAAGAGGTTCTGCTGGATCTTGCGCCAGGTGCGCCGCGAGATGTCGATGGCGGCGGCCACGAGCGCCGGGTCGCCGCGCATGAGCGTGATGCCAGCGGCCTGCATGGCGACGTCGGTGCCGGTGGCCATGGCGATGCCGATGTCGGCGGCGGCCAGCGCGGGGGCGTCGTTGATGCCGTCGCCGGCCATCGCGACGATGGCGCCCGTGCGGATCTTCAGGTCGCGCACCGTGCGCGCCTTGTCGTCGGGGAGCACCTGCGCGTGGACTTCGTCGATGCCGAGCTGTGCCGCGACCGCCTGCGCGCTGCCCGCGTTGTCGCCGGTCACGAGCACGCTGCGAATGCCCATCGACTTGAGGCGCGCGATGGCGTCGCGGGCGCCCGGCTTGAGCGTGTCGCCGAAGGCGAGCAGGGCGAGCACGGCGTTTTTATGTCCATCGGCGCCTGCGTCACTTATGTCCATCAGCCAGGACACGGTGTTGCCTTGCGCTTCGAGTGCCTTTGCGCGTTCGGCGAGCGCGGGCGGCACGGCGAGCTGCAGTTCCGCGAGCCAGCGCGCGCTGCCGATCGCCACGCTGCGGCCATCGACATCGGCTTGCACGCCGCGTCCCGGCACCGCACGCGCTTGCCCCGCCGCGGGCAGCGACGCACCTTGCGCCTGCGCGGCAAACGCGTTCACGACCGCCTTCGCAAGCGGGTGGTCGCTGTGCTGCTGGACGGCGGCGGCGAGCGCGAGCGCTTCGGCGCGCGCGATGCCATCCGCTGCCTCGAAGGCCGCGAGCGACGGCTGGCCGAGCGTGAGCGTGCCGGTCTTGTCGAAGGCCACCACGCTTACGTCGTGCGCGGTTTCGAGTGCTTCGGCGTCCTTGATGAGTACGCCGTGGCGTGCGGCCACGCCGGTGCCCGCCATGATCGCGGCAGGCGTGGCGAGGCCGAGCGCGCACGGGCAGGCGATCACCAGCACGGCCACGGCGTTGAGAATCGCGGTTTCGGCGGACGCGCCCGCGAGCAGCCAGCCGCCCAGCGTGAGCGCCGCGATCACGAGGATCGCCGGGACGAACACGGCGCTCACGCGATCGACGAGACGCTGGATCGGCGCTTTTTCTGCTTGCGCGTTTTCGACCAGACGGATGATGCGCGCGAGCGTCGTTTCCGCGCCGATGGCGGTCGTGCGCACGGCCAGCAGCCCTTCGCCGTTGATCGAGCCGGCGGTGACGGCGTCGTCGGGCGACTTCGGCACCGGCAGGCTTTCGCCGGTGATCAGCGATTCGTCGATATGGCTGCGGCCTTCGAGCACGACGCCGTCGGTCGGCAGGCGCTCGCCGGGACGCACGACCACCACGTCGCCCACGCGCACCTGCGCGAGCGGCACGTCGCGCTCCGCGCCGTGTTCGCGAATGCGCGCGTGGTCGGGGCGCAGCGCGTTGAGGGCGCGGATCGCGTCGGTGGTCTGGCGCTTCGCGCGCGCTTCGAGCCACTTGCCGAAGCGCACCAGCGTGATGACGACCGCCGAGGCCTCGAAGTACAGATGCGCGGTCTCGCCGGGATGCGCGAGCATCGCGTAGACGCTCACGCCCCAGGCCGCCGAGGTGCCGAGCGCGACGAGCAGATCCATGTTTCCCGAGAACGCGCGCACGGCTTTCCAGGCGGCGCGATAGAAGCGCGCGCCGAAGCCGAACTGCACGATCGATGCGAGCACGAGCTGCGCGACGGCGGGCAGCATCCAGTGCACGCCGAGCCAGTGGCCGAACATCGGCACGACGAGCGGCGCGGTGAGCACGGCGGCGGCCAGCACGGCGCGCAATTCGCGGCGCGCGGCGATTTCGGCGAGAGCGGCGCGCGAGGGCGGGGCGGGGGTGTCGCTGGTGTGCTCGGCGGCGGCTGGCGCGTGCTTTTCGATTGGCGTGGCTTCGTAGCCCGCCTTCTGCACGGCGGCGACGAGGCGCTCGCGCATGGCCGCATCGAGCGGCGCGGCGAGGCGCACCGACGCCTCCTCGGTCGCGAGGTTGACGCTGGCGGCGCTCACGCCTGGCACGCGTGCGAGCACTTTTTCGACACGGTTCGAGCACGCGGAACAGGTCATGCCGCCGATGGCGAAGCTGGCGGTGTCTTCCGGCGCGGCGACGGGTGTGGCGATCGGTGTGGCCTCATAGCCGGCCTTTTCGACGGCGGCGACGAGTTGCTGGGCGAGCGCGGCGGCGTCGGGCGCATCGGCCGTGGCTTCGACCGTCGCGCGGTCGGTGGCGAGATTGACGGTGGCGCGCGTGACGCCTGGCACCTTCGCCAGTGCCTTTTCCACGCGCATCGCGCACGACGCGCAGGTCATGCCACGGATGTCGAGCTCGGCCTGGCGGGCTTTTTCGGCAACGAGGGGTTCGTTCATGATGGGCAAACGCAAATGCGGTCTGATTCAATGTGAACCAGTATCTACGTTCCCATCATGGGAAGGTCAAGGGCTGTGTGTTTTGCCCCTTTAATTTTTGCGTCGCTGCGTGCTTCGATGTCCTCTTCGCCGAAGTCTGGGATCATGCGTCGTCGGCGTAACGCACAATTGCTCCCACCAGACTTTTCTTGGGTTGGCGCGGGCGATACGATACCATCCGGCGGCATTGGCGAGCGCTGCGCGCACTGGACCAACGGCCCTTGGGGGGGCCGGCGCGCGGCGCGGGTGACCGGTCGACGTCACTTCATGGACCGCCCGCTTCGTACACAACCAACAAATGACAACAACACGTCGCACTACTCCTTTTTTTCGCGCCTGCGCCGCTTTGGCGGGCGTAGCACTCATCGCCGGATGTGCCTCCACGCCTGAAAGCGTCGCGCCCAAAAGCAATGGCTGGGTCAAGGACGAGGTTTCCGATTCCTACGTCTTCGGCTATCCGCTCGTGCTGATGGACGTGTCGCGTGCCGCCGCGACCGGCAGCGCGCCCGGCCAGGCCGCGCCGAATACGCTGCGCCATGCGCAGTCGCTGCCGCCCGTCGGCGCCTCCAGCCCGCCCGAACCCAATCTCGACACGCTGGTCTCGTCCGGCTGGCTCGATCTGGGCAAGGAACCCGTGCTGATTTCGCTGCCCGATACGCATGGCCGCTACATGGACGCGCGCGCGCTCGACATGTGGACGAACGTGCTCTGGTCGACGGCGGCGCAGCCCAATGAGCGCGTGAACGGTCTGAAGGCGCAAACGATTGCGTTCGTGCCCGCAGGCTGGAAGGGCACGCTGCCCGCGCGCGTGAAGCGGATCGACGTGAGCACGCGTTATGCGTGGTTCATCGCGCGCATCCAGACGCACGGCGGCGCCGACCTGAACGCGGTGCGCCGTCTCCAGCGCGGACTGCGCGTGGCGCCGCTGTCCGCGTGGGACGCGCACGGCAAGCGCGCCGCGCAGGCGGACGCACAAGCGGGCGCGGGCCTGAGCGGCGATCCGGTGGCGACGGGCACGCCCGCTTCGCAGGTCGCCGCGCTCGACGCCAATGGCTTCTTCAACCGTCTCGCGCTGGCGCTGGAGGACAACGCGCCGGTGCCCGACGACCAGCATGCGCTCAAGATTCTCGGCGATCTCGGCGTGCAGGCGGGCGACGCGCAACTGCCGTCGGGCAGCAAGGACATGGCGATGGTCAAGGCGGGCCTCGACGATGGGCGCACGCGTGTCGCGACGCCGCCGTCGAATCTGCTGGCCGGCAACGGCTGGACCTGGGTCGGCGACGACGCGGGCAACTACGGCCCGGACTACGCGCTGCGCGCCTATGCGGCGTGGACGTCGCCGGGCCTGCCGACGAGCCGCGACGAAGTGCGCGCGCGCGTCGCGCAGGATGCCGATGGCCATGCGCTCAACGGCGCGAATCGCTACGTGATCCATTTCGACGCGAAGCAGGTGCCGCCGGTGCGCGGCTTCTGGTCGATCACGGCCTACACGACCGACGGCGCGCTCGACGGCGACGCGCCCGTGCGCATCGCGTTCGGCGATCGCAATGGCGCGCATCGCAATCGCGACGGTTCGATCGACGTGCATGTGAGCGCTGATCGTCCGCGCGGCGGCAGTAACTGGGTACCGGTGCCGAAGGGCGATTTCCGCCTCGTGCTGCGCATGTATGCCCCGAAGCCGCAGGCCACCGACGGCAGCTGGCAGCCGCCTGCGATCGAGCGCCAGTGATTCGTTAAAGAGTGTCAGCGCAGCGGCATGAACGCCGCTGCATCTGTGAAAAAAAGCGGCCATAGCGCCGCTTTTTTCTTTGCAAGCCGCGTCCAGCGGCGCGCACGTCCCCTCTGCATCGCGCTTGCGCGCCCCGGCGTTTTACAGCCGCGCATGGCGCCATCGGGCCTATACTTCCGGCTGTCGGGCCGATCCGTCTGCCGAATGCCGCCTGTGTGTGGCCCGTTCGGCCGGGTATGGCCCAAGCCATTTCACTACCCGCGGTGCGCCTGTCGCCGCGTCACTGGCCAGCAAGCATGGCAAGTCTCAACAAAGCATCGCTGACTACCTCCCTGCAATCGGTGCGCGCCGTCGCGCGTGCGCCGCGTACCCGCAAGATCTTCACGGGTCTCGTGATCTTCCTCGTGGTGTTCGGCCTGCTCGGTTTCTTCGCCGCGCCGCCGCTGATCCGCCATATCGCCGAGCAGCAGTTGAGCAAGCAACTCGATCGTCCCGTCACGATCGCGCGCATCGCGCTCAATCCGTACACGTTGCGGCTCGAAGCGGATCGCGTGCATATTGGCGAGCGCGGCGGCCAGGGCGATTTCGTCGATGTCGAACGGCTCGTGGTGAAGCCGTCGTGGTCGTCGATCTTTCGCGCGGCGCCCATCGTCGATGAAGTGCGGCTCGATTCGCCGCGCGTGACGATCGTGCGCCTGGACGCGCAGCGCTTTAACTTCTCCGACCTGGTCGACAAGTTCTCGAAGCCGTCCGAAAAGCCCAGCAGCAAGCCCGCGCAGTTCTCGGTGTCGAATATCCGCGTCGAGAACGGCCAGATTACCTTCGACGACCGCCTGCTCAACGAGAAGCATGTGATCGACCGCTGGACGCTCGGCATTCCGTTTATCGCCACGCTGGCGTCGAAAACCGATATCTTCGTCGAGCCGCTGCTGCGCGCTCGCATCGACGGCGCTAGCACGCTTGCCATCGACGGCAAGACCAAGCCGTTCGCGGCCTCGCGCGAGTCGGAAGTCGAGCTGCGCCTGACCGATCTCGATGTGCCGAAGCTGCTGACCTATTCGCCGACGAAGCTCCCGGTCACGGTGAAGAGCGGCCTGCTTTCGACCAATCTCAAACTCGATTTCGTGATGACGGGCGAGAAGCCCACGCTGCGTGTTTCCGGCACGGCCGACCTGAACGATATCGATGCGACGGACAACGCCAACGCGCCGCTCTTCGGCGCGCATGGGCTGCATGTGGCGGCGAATTCGCTCGAACCGTTTGGCAACGTCTATCGCTTCGACGCGATCCGGCTCGATGCGCCGTCGGTCTGGCTGTCGCGCGACAAGGCGGGCGTGTTGAGCGTGGAGAAGCTCGTCGGCGCACCGGCGGCGAAGGCCGAAGCGAAGGGCGAAGTCAACGACAAGACGATCGCCGAGGCGAAGGCCGCGAGCGCACCCGCAGCGGCATCAGGCGCGAACGCCCCAGTAACGGAAGCGGAAAAGGCGCTGCCGCTCGATCTCTCGATCCGCCAGTTCGCGATCACGGGCGGCGCGGTGCATGTGCATGACGAAGCCGCGTCGCGGCCCGTCGAGCAAGACTTGAGCAACGTCGCCGCGACGTTGTCGAACTTCTCGACCAGGGCAAAGGCTCCCGCGCCGTACACGCTCGCGTTCGCCGACCGCGACGGCGCGACGGCGCAGGTCTCGGGCAACTTCGGCATGGCCGCCAAACATGCCGACGCGAAGATCGCCGTCAACGCGCTGGCGCTGCCGGTCTGGCAGCCGTATATCGACAGCGTGACCGCCGCGCAGATCCTGGACGGCAAGCTCACGCTCGATTCGACCGTCACGGCGGACTGGTCGAAGTCGCCCGCCGCCGTGCAGGTGGGTGCGAGCACGCTCGGCCTGGAATCGATCAAGATCGCCGCGCGGGGCGCGAAGACGCCTGCGCTGGCGCTCGCCAGGGGCACGGTGCAGTTGACCCAGGTCGATCTCGCCGCGCGCACGGTGCAGATCGCATCGGTGGACGCGAACGGCCTCGCCGTGAACGCCGAGCGCATGAAGAACGGCGACATCGATCTCATGAAGCTGGCGGGCGGCCACGAAGCCGCGCCGCAGCGCACGGCGATCCATGCCGCGCAGAAGTCGGTGAAGGAGGGCCCGGCGTGGCACTACAAGATCGATAACGTCAGCGTGAGCGGCGGCACGGTCAACTTCACGGACAGCACGACGCCGCGTCCCGTGAAGCTGTCGATCACACCGCTTGACCTCAAGATCCAGCAGGTCAGCGACGACATGCGCCACGCGCTGCCGATCGACCTCAAGGCGACCGTCAACCGCAAGGGCACGCTGGCGCTCAACGGCGACGTGAACCCGACGCCGCTCAAGGCGCAACTGAAGATCGACGCGAACCGGCTCGACGCCGCGGCGTTCGAGCCGTACTTCGGCAATCAGCTCAACGCCACGATCGCCAGCGCGCTGCTCAACATGAAGGGCCAACTGGCGCTGGAGCAGGGCAAGGCGCTCAAGGCGAACTATCGCGGCGACGCGGCGCTCGTGGACGTGCGCATGCTCGACAAGGCGACTTCGGATCCATTCGCGGGCTGGCGCTCGCTCGCGCTGTCGAACATGAAGGTCAGCTACGACGACGCGCGCGGCACCGACGTGGACGCAAGCCGCGTGACCTTCGCGGGCTTCTATGGCCGCGTGCTGCTGGACGCGCAGGGCAAGCTCAACCTCAAGGACGTGGTGGCGCACCAGAGCGGCGAAGCGCAGTCGCTCACGCGCGACACCAGCGCCGCCGAGCGTGGCCGCGAGCCGGTGCCGCTCACGCCGCAGGCCGCGAGTGCGCCTGAACTGGCTTCGGCGCCGGTGCCCGCGCCGGTGCCTGCATCGGGTGCATCGAAGACGGTGACGGCCGCGCAGCCGCCTTCGAAGCCGGTGCGCCTGCATTTCGGCCAGCTGGTGCTGCAGGGCGGCCGCGTCAACTACACCGACAACTTCATCAAGCCGAACTACACCGCCGATCTCGTGCAGATCCAGGGTACGGTGGGCGCGTTCGGCACTGAATCGACCACGCCCGCGCCCGTCGATGTATCGGCGAAGCTGGCGGCGAACGGGCCCATCTCGATCAAGGGCTCGGTGAATCCGCTGATCGAGAAGCCCTCGCTCGACCTGACCGCCAGCGCGCACGATATCGAGCTGACCAATCTCACGCCGTACTCGACCAAGTACGCGGGCTATCCGATCACGAAGGGCAAGCTCAATGTCGACCTGCACTACCAGCTTGCCGACGACCAGCTCTCGGCGAACAACCATATCTTCATTGACCAGCTGACCTTTGGCGATCACGTCGATAACGATACGGCCACGAAGCTGCCGGTGCGCCTCGCGATTTCGCTGCTGAAGAACCGGCGCGGCGAGATCGACGTGAACATCCCGGTCTCCGGCTCGCTCTCGAATCCCGAGTTCAGCCTGGGCGGCCTGATCTGGAAGGCGGTGCTCAACCTGGTCGCCAAGGCCGTGACCGCGCCGTTTTCGCTGCTCGCGAATGCGTTTGGCGGCGGCGGGCAGGAACTGGGCTATGTGGAGTTCGCGGCGGGCTCGGCGAAGCTCACCGACGCCGACGACCAGAAGCTCGACACCATCGCCAAGGCGCTCGACGACAAGCCGTCGATCAAGATCGACCTGATCGGCCGTGTCGATCCGGCCGTGGACACGCCCGCGCTGCGCGAGCAGTACGTTGACCGCCTCGTGCGTCTGCAGAAGGTCAAGGACACGGTGGGCAACGGCGAAAGCGTCGATACGTCCGAGGTGAAGGTCGATCAGAAGGAATACGAAAAGTATCTGACCAAGGCCTACAAGGCGGGGGACTTCAAGAAGCCGCACAACATGATCGGCTTCACGAAGTCGATGCCCGTGGACGACATGAAGCAGGCGCTCGCCGAACATGCGCCCGTCGATGACGCCACGCTGCGCGACCTTGCGCAACAGCGTGCGCAGGCGGTGCAGCAGTACTTCGAAGGCAAGGTCGACCCGAGCCGCGTGTTTGTGGTGGCGCCCAAGCTCGATGCCAAGGGTATCGACGACAAGGGCGCGACGACGCGGGTGGATTTCGGCTTGAAGTGAAGTGAGGGGTGAAGCGAGGCTTGCAAGACGAGGCGCGTTGAATCGCGCGCCTCGTTGTCAACGCAACCTTATGCCGCGAGCAGCGGCGGCACGCGGCGCTTGACCCACTGCGTCGCCTGATCGTAGGCGTGCGCGATTTGCAGTACGGACAGGTCGGCCTGCGGCTTGCCGATCACCTGCAAGCCCATTGGCAGCCCCTGTGCGTTGAAGCCCGCTGGCACGCTGACGACCGGCAAGCCAGCGAGGCTCGCGCCGATCACCACTTCCATCCAGCGATGGTACGTGTCCATCTCGCGGCCCGCGATCGACTTGGGCCAGTGCTGGGCTGCATCGAACGCAAAGAGTTGCGCGCTCGGCAGCGCCAGGTAGTCGTATTGCTCGAACAGCGCGAGCAGCGCGTTGTACCACTGGCTGCGCGCCACTGACGCATTCCACACATCCTCGCCCGACAACGCGAAGCCGCCTTCCACTTCCCACTGCGCCTCGGGCTTGAGCAGTTCGCGCTTCGCCGGATCGCGATAGAGCGCGCCCAGAGAACCGGCCACCGAGAAGTGGCGCAGCGTGCGCCAGCATTCCCAGAGCTTTTCCATCGGATAGTCGGGACGCGCGGCCTCGACCTTGCAGCCAATCGCGCCGAAATCCCCGAGCGCCGTTTCGCACAGCGCGAGCACGCCGTCTTCCATCGGCAGGTAGCCGTTGTAGTCGCCCAGCCAGCCAATGCGCGCGCTGCCGAAGTCGCGTGCGAGCGGCTGCGCGAACTGCGCTGCGTCCTGCGCAATCGACAAGGGTGCGCGTGCATCGTAGCCCGCTTGCGTCGACAGCAGCATGGCGAGGTCGGGCACGCTGCGGCCCATCGGCCCTGCATAGCCGAGCTGGTTGTAGAACAGGTCGACGGACGGCACCGAGGGCACGCGCCCCTGCGATGGCCGGAAACCGAATACGTTGTTCCAGCCCGCCGGATTGCGCAGCGAACCCATCATGTCGCTGCCGTCGGCCACCGGCAGCATGCGCAGCGCGAGCGCCACAGCCGTGCCGCCGCTGCTGCCGCCCGCGCTGCGCGTGGCGTCGTAAGCATTGAGCGTGGTACCGAACACCGTGTTGTAGGTGTGCGAGCCAAGGCCGAATTCCGGCGAATTGGTCTTGCCGATAAAGATGGCGCCCTGCGCGCGCATGCGTGCGGCCATGAGGGCGTCGGCCTTCGGCACTTCGTCGCGGAAGATCGGCGAGCCTTGCGTCGAGGCAATACCCGCAGTCGCCGTGAGATCCTTCGGCGCCTGCGGAATGCCATGCAGCCAGCCGAGATATTCGCCGCGTGCGAGCTGTGCGTCGCGTTCGCCGGCTTCCTTGAGGAGCGCCGCGCGCTCGCGCAGCGACACGATCGCATTGGCCGGCGTGTTCACGCGCGCGATGTGATCGAGGAAGGCGGTCATGACTTCGCGGCACGAGACCTTGCGCAGGCGAATCCATTGCGACAGTTCGAGGGCGTCGGCGGCAACGATGTCGGCGGGCGTGGAAGGCGAGGTAAAAGCGAAGGAGGGCGATGCCTGATTCATACGTGACTCTCGTTGACGAATGGTTGCGAATAAAACAGGGGGGAGGTTTATTGTCGCGCGTCGAACTCGCAAGCGAAAGGGAACGGCTGGTTGCCGCGTGAATCAGCGGTTGCCGCCTGGCGCTTTACGTTGATCGGGGTTACCCCTGGGACTTGGCTGGCAGCGTTTCAGATTTTTCCTATGCAAAAAGCGGAGTGTGTCGTTCAGGCTGTAGTTTTCGCGCCGAGAGGCGTTACGAATTCACGCCCCGAAAATATGGAACAAAAAATGAAGCGCATCGTGGTTATCGACGATCACCCGATCGTCCTCAAGATGCTCGCCAACGTCCTGCATACCGAATATGAACTGGTGGGCGAATGCGGCGACGGCGAAGAGGGTCTGCGTCTTGTCCACGCCTTGCAGCCGGATCTCGTGATTCTCGATCTCGAATTGCCGAAGCTCGATGGCCTGTCGGTCATTCGCGGCATTCGCAGCCGTCAGGCCGGCACGCGCGTGCTGGTGCTGTCGGCCAAGCCCGAGCAGGTCATGGCCAATCACACGCGCATCGCGGGCGCGAACGGTTATGTGAGCAAGAGCCGCGGCGTGGAGGAACTATGCGGCGTGGTGAAGGCGGTTCTGCTGGGCTACGACTGCTTTCCGGCGGGCAGTTGCGGCGGCGGGCGCGACGTGGCGCTCAATGGACTGTCGCCGCGCGAGGTCGAAGTGCTTCAGTATCTCGCGCGCGGCATGAGCAACAAAGGCGTCGCAGCGCGCCTGGGGCTCTCCGACAAGACCGTGAGCACTTACAAGACGCGTGTGCTCGACAAGCTGGGCGTGTCGTCGCTGGCGGCGCTGATCGAGTTCGCCACGCTGAACAAACTCATCGACTGACCAGATTCGGTCACGTTTGCGGCGGCCAAAAAAAAGCCCCAACCAACGGAGGTCGGGGCAATGAGAATACACCGTGCGCTCCGGGGAACGAAACGCCCAACAACGTTACCGTCACAGCGCGAACGAAGCAACGCGAGAGCATTACCCTGCATTACCGCTGACGCGCCTTGAGCATCGCGAAAACGTTTGCTGATGCGCTTTTTTTCGCTTCTGTACAGAACTAACAACCCTGCATTTACAGCCTGTTTTCATAATTTTTGATTCGGATGTCGAATCAATTAATTGGGGTTGCGACCGATTCTTCAGGGCGGGGCGAGTAAGCAAGTGAAATGAGCGGCTTATCGCAGGTTTGCAAATGCCAATGCGCCGAGGCCGGTCACTCCCGTTCAGGAGCGACCGGCCTCGGCGGTGTCACGCTTGATCGATCAGACGATTATCGATCGATCAGTAGCGCGGCGGGGGCGGCGGACGATGGTCGTCGTCGTGCCAGCGCGGGGGACCCGGATCGTGCGGATGATGGTGCATCCATTCGTCGTGTTCCCAGTAGCGGTGGCCGTCCCAGTAACGGTTGTCGTGCCAGCCGATCGATACTTGCACGCCCACCGGCATCATATGCGCTTCACCGTAGTGCGGCGCCGAGTCGGCGCGCAGACCGTAAGGCGCGGACTGGGCGAAGGCGCTCGAGGCACCCATCAGCGCACCGCCTGCCAGCAGCGCGGCTGCGAGAGCGCGTGCGGGGGTCTTCCAGCTCTTCGTATTCATGTTCTTTCCTCCTCATCGAAGTCTGTCGTTCGCTTCTTGCTGCGCTTGACGCGCTGCGTTGCGTTCGACCGTGGAACAGAGCTTATCGGGCGGAAGTCGGTGAATACGTGAGCACTTGTAAGCTTTCATTTCGAGCCAACCGTCACACGAAAAGGCTGATTTAACGATTGGGCCTTGATGCAAAAAGGATTACAGGCTGTTTCTGAACCTTGCCATTCGATTTCAAAGGGTCGGGTTGTCAAGAGGCGTTACATTCGGCCCTTACCCGACCCCAAAGCGCAACAACCGTTGCGCCCGCAACATTTCATTAGTATTTCATTTGCGATTCAAATGCCCTTCATTTGCCGGATTTACCGGCTTCGGGGGTCTTGCCGACATCGATTGCCGCCTGCGATCCCACCTGCGCGCGCAACTCGTACTTCTGGATCTTGCCCGTGGCCGTGCGCGGCAACTCGCCGAACTTCACCACGCGCGGCACCTTAAAATGCGCAAGCAATCCCCGGCAATGCGCGATCAGGTCTTCCGCCGTGGCGTTCTCGCCCTGGCGTAACTCGACGAATGCGCACGGCACTTCTCCCCATTTCGCGTCGGGCATGGCCACGACGGCGGCGAGCGCCACGGCGGGGTGCCGGTACAGCGCGTCTTCGACTTCGATGCTCGAAATGTTTTCGCCGCCCGAGATGATGATGTCCTTGCTGCGGTCGGTGATGCGCACGTAACCGTCGGGCGTCATCACGCCCAGGTCGCCCGTATGGAACCAGCCGCCGCGAAACGCGTCCTCGGTGGCGCGCTCGTTCTTCAGATAGCCCTTCATGCAGATGTTGCCGCGGAACATGATTTCGCCGAGCGTCTCGCCGTCGTTGGGCACGGCTTCCATCGTCGTCGGGTTGCGCACGCTGATGCCGCTTTGCAGGTGGTAACGCACACCCTGGCGCGCGGCGAGTCGCGCCTGCTCGTCGTCGGGCAGCGTCTTCCAGCTTTCCTGCACGGCGCACACGGAAGCCGGGCCATAGACCTCGGTGAGACCGTAGACGTGCGTGAGTTCGATGCCGATGTGTTTCATCTTGGCGATCACGGCCGGCGCGGGCGGCGCGCCCGCCACCATCGTGCGCACCGTATGCGCGATGCCTTCGCGATACGCGGCGGCCGCGTCGGCGAGCGCGCCTTGCACGATGGGCGCGCCGCAATAATGCGTGACGCCTTCGTCGCGGATCAGGTCGAAGACGAGCTTCGCGTCGAACTTGCGCAGGCACACGTTCACGCCCGCGCGCGCCGCCACCGTCCACGCGAAACACCAGCCGTTGCAGTGAAAGAGCGGCAGCGTCCAGAGATAGACCGCATGCTTGGGCAGATCCCATTCGAGGATGTTGCTCACCGCGTTCAGGTACGCGCCACGATGGTGATAGACGACGCCCTTCGGGTCGCCGGTCGTGCCCGAGGTGTAGTTGAGCGCAATGGCGTCCCACTCGTTTTCGGGCGGCTGCCAGGCGTAGTCGGGGTCGCCCCGTTCGAGGAAGGCTTCGTATTCGGTGTGGCGCGGAAAGTGTTCCGCGTCGGCGGGCGCGATATCGGCAACGCTGACGATTTTCAGGTCGGGAAATTCCAGCGCCGCGCGTTGCGCGAGCGCGGCGTATTCCGTATCGACGATCAGCACTTTGGCTTCGCCATGACGCAGCATGAACAGCATCGTCGCCACGTCCAGGCGCGTGTTGAGCGTGTTGAGCACCGCGCCGAGCATCGGCACGCCGAAGTGCGCTTCGACCATCGCCGGGATGTTGGGTAGCAGCACCGCGACCGTATCGCCCCGCTGGACGCCTGCGCGTTCGAGCGCGCTCGCAAGACGCCGCGTGCGCGCGTAGGTCTCGCGCCAGTTGCGGCGCACGTCGCCGTGAACCATCGCGAGACGCTCGCCATAGACTTCGGCGGCGCGCGCGATGAAGTCGATGGGCGTGAGCGGTACGTAGTTGGCTTCGCGCTGTGCAAGTCCCTGTTCGAACGGGTGCGGCATGGTGCTGTCTCCTGTCTGGCTTTATCGATATGTGCCGGTATGATGCGCACTAACGTAGCAGGATCGCGCGCGCGCGTCTGTCGTTGGCGCGACAGAGCCGCTGCGCCGCATTTTTTGACTCTGAGGTTAGCCGCGATGCAGCCCAACGACCCATCGATTATGCCCCCGGAAAACGACGCGGCCGCGCGTCTTGCTGCGCTGTTCGAGCGCTGCGCGTGGTTTCGCGCGCTCGCGCCCGAGCATCGCGCGTGGGTGCTCGATACGTCGCACGCGCAGTCGTATGCGGCGGGCGCGACGGTGGCCGCGCGCGAAGCGCCATCGGCGTATTGGCTTGGCGTGAGCAGCGGGCTGGTGAAGCTCGCGATTTTCAACGCCTCGGGGCGCGGCTGCACGTTCTCGGGCGTGCCGCATGGCGGCTGGTTCGGCGAGGGTAGCGTCATCAAGCGCGAGCCGCGCAAATACGATGTGATCGCGCTGCAACCCTCGCTCGTCATGGCCGTGCCCGCCGATACGTTTCATCGGCTCATGGACAGCAGCCTGCCGTTCAACCGCTTCGTGATCCATCAGCTCAACAATCGCATGGGCGAGTTCATCGGCCTGATCCAGAACAGCCGCTTGCTCGACGTCGATGCGCGCGTGGCGCAGGCGCTCGCGCAGATGTTCAATCCTGACCTCTATCCCGAGACCGGGCGCGCGCTGGAGATCTCGCAGGAGGAGATCGGGATGCTGGCGGGCGCGTCGCGTCAGCGCGTCAATCAGGCCTTGCAGACGCTGGAGCGCGAGGGTCTCGTCACGCTTTCGTATAACCGTGTGGATGTCGCCGATCTCGACGCGCTGAGGGCGTTCGGGCGCGACCAGATCTAGGTGCACGCATTGGCCGGGGCAGTGCGCCCTGTGCAGAAGTCCTGACCAATGTTCCATGGACTGGAACAGTCCTCCCCTTGTCGGCCGGTTTTTAGGTGCGCGAGCGCTGCGTAGACTTGTCGCATCGACTCGCCGCTCGCACGGCAGAACGCCAGCGCAGCGAGTCCGTTCAGACCACAGGAGAGTACGGTGAAGAACGCAATGCTACGCACGGCGCTGGTTTCGATGATCGCAGTCATTCCGGCGATGTCGTTTGCCCAATCCATCCAGAACGGCCCGCTGACGCGTGCACAGGTGGTGCAGGAACTGGTCGACCTCGAATCGGTCGGCTATAGCCCGGCCTCGGGCAACGACGTCAATTATCCGGACGATGTGCAGGCCGCCATGCGCCGCCTTGAAGCGAAGCGCGCCAACGAAGCACGCGTGGCGCAGCAGGACGTGGCGCAATCGGGCTACGGTGCACAGCCGGTGCAGGCAGTCGAATCGGGCGGCCCGTCGGCGGCAGTGCGCAGCGCGGAACCGGCTGCGTACCAGCATCACTAAGCCGCGCGGTTGATTGGCAGAACGATTGGCAGAACCAGGCGGAAACTGACTGGCGCGGCGTAACAGCCGCGCCAGTTTTTATGCGTCGGGCGGCACGCCCATCATTTGCAGCGTGCCCTGCATCACGCCCGAGAAAACCGGCCCAGCGACGGTGCCGCCATAAAACGACCCGCCCGCCGGATCGTCGATCATCACGGCGACGATCACGCGCGGCGCGCTCATGGGCGCCATGCCGACGAACAGCGCGCGATAGCGGTTTTTTGCGTAGCCCGCGCCGACCTGCTTGCGCGCGGTGCCGGTCTTGCCGCCCACGCGATAGCCTTCGACGTTCGCCGCGCGGCCCGTGCCGCCCTCGCGCGTCGCGGATTCCAGCATGCCGCGCAAGGCCGCCGCGGAAGCCGGCGTCGTGACCGTGCGCGGCTGGGCAGCCGCCGATACGGGGCCGCCGCCCGCCGTGCTCTCGTGCAGCAGCTTGGCGGGATACATCGTGCCGTCGCCCGCGTAAGCGGTGTAGACCTGCGCGATCTGCAGCAGCGACGCCGACAAACCGTACCCATACGCCATCGTCGCCTGTTCGATCGGACGCCAGCGCGCCCACGGCCGCACGCGCCCCGCTGCCGCGCCGGGAAACGTCACCTCGGGCCGCAGGCCCAGGCCGTAGTCCTGATACTTGTTCCAGATCGTCTGCGCGGGCAGGTTGAGCGCCATTTTCGCGAGCGCGATATTGCTCGACTTCTGGATCGCTTCAGCGACCGTCATGCGGCCGTGGTTCGAGGTGTCGTGGATCACGGCGGGCCCGATGCGGAAGGTGCCCGGCGCCGTATCGATAATCGTGTTGGCGTTGACCTTGCGCAGATCCATCGACAGCGCGGCGACCACTGGCTTGATCGTCGAGCCCGGCTCGAACGTGTCGATCACGGCGCGATTGCGCAGTTGCCGGCCCGTGAGGCGCGAGCGGTTGTTGGGATCGAACGACGGCCAGTTGGCGAGCGCGAGAATGTCGCCGTTCTGTGCGTCGAGCACCACGACGCTGCCCGCTTCCGCATGATTCTTCGCGACGGCGGCCTTGAGCTGCGAATAGGCAAGCTGCTGCACGCGGCGGTCGATGGTGAGCTGCACCGTGTCGCCGTTGCGAGGCTGAATGCGCTCGCTCGGCTCTGAAATCACGCGGCCCAGCCGGTCGCGGATCACTTCGCGATGACCGGGCGTGCCGTGCAGGCGCGTGTCGGCGGCCAGCTCGACGCCTTCCTGGCCTTTGTCCTCGACATCGGTGAAGCCGACGACGTGCGCGGCCGATTCGCCCTCGGGATAAAAGCGCTTCGAGTCGGCGATCAGCGTGATGCCGCCCGTGGCCATTTCGTCGATATGGGCGGCGGTTTCGGCGTCCACCTGGCGCTTGAGCAGCACGAACGAGCGCTCGGGCGGCAGGCGGCGGCGCAGTTCGGCGACCGGCATGTCGAGCAGCCTGGCGAGCGGCCCGTGCGCGGCTTCGTCGAGCAGTTTGGGATTGGCCCAGATCTCGAAGGTTTCGAGGCTCACGGCGAGCAGGGCGCCGTTGCGATCGACGATGCGCCCGCGCATGGCGTCGAGTTCGAGCGTGCGCTGATAGCGCTTCTGCCCCTGTTTGACGTAGAAACCGTGATTGACGACCTGCACCCAGAGCGCGCGGCCCGCGAGTGCGGCAAAGGCCGCGAAGGTGATGAACACGACAAGTTTCGAGCGCCACGCGGGCAACTGCGGCGTCAACATCGGATGACGTGTCGCGGCGGCGTGCGGATCACGCGGCGGTTTCCTGGAACGGTTCATCGGGGTGGTGCAGGGGGATGGTCAGAATATTATTGTAAACATAGAGTAATTAAATTGAAATTTTAGGTGGCGAGGAGACGGTGCTGCCATCAAATAAAAGCAGCGCCACAGGCCCCCCGACCCGTGGCGTCCGCGCTCCCTCACTACACAGCCCTCACAACACAGTCCTTACTACACCGCCCTCACGCCATCGCTGGCAGCCGGAAGCTCGCGATCGACTCGCGCAGACCCGACACCTGATCCTTCAGCGAATGCGCCGCCGCTGCGGCCTGTTCCACCAGCGCCGCGTTCTGCTGCGTGACCTGATCCATCTCGCCGACCGCGCGATTGACCTGCTCGATGCCCGCGCTCTGTTCGCGCGACGCATTGCTGATCTCTTCGAGAATCTCGTGCACGCGCCGCACCGACTGCACGATTTCGCTCATCGTCGTGCCCGCGTTGGTCACGAGCTGCTGGCCTTCGGTCACCGTGCCCGTCGACTTTTCGATCAGCGCCTTGATTTCCTTGGCCGCCGCCGCCGAGCGTTGCGCGAGGCTGCGCACCTCCGCCGCGACCACCGCGAAGCCGCGTCCCTGTTCGCCCGCGCGCGCCGCTTCCACCGCTGCGTTGAGGGCGAGGATATTGGTCTGGAAGGCAATGCCGTCGATCACGCCGATGATGTCGCCGATCTGCTGCGAGCTGTGCGTGATGTCGCCCATCGTGCGCACCACGTCGTCCACCACGACGCTGCCGCGCGTGGCCACGTCGGCGGCCTGGCTGGCGAGCGTCGCCGCGTGCTGGGCGCTGTCCGCGTTCTGGCGCACATTGGCGGTCATCTGATCCATGCTCGACGCCGTCTGCACCAGCGCGGCGGCCTGTTCCTCGGTGCGCTGCGAGAGATCGGTGTTGCCCGCCGCGATCTCGTTGGCGCCCACGTTGATGTTTTCCGCGCCGCTGCGCACGCGTGCAACCGTCTGCACGAGCGCGCCCTGCATGGTGGCGAGCGCGCGCATCAGGCTGTGCGCGTTCGTGCCGTGCACGTCCACGCGCGAGGTCAAGTCGCCCTCGGCGATGCGGTTGGCGGTATCGACCGCGACTTCGAGCTCGCCGCCGATGCTGCCGCGCACGCTCTTCACCACGAACACCATCACGACGGTCGCGGCGCTGCCCAGCACGAAGGTGACGAGCAGCCAGCGCAGCAGGCTGCTGTAAAACGCCGCGCTCACGTCGTCCATATACATGCCGGTGACGATCACCCAGTCCCACGGCGCGAAGCGGTTGCCGAAACTCAGCTTCGGCACCGGCTCGCTATGGCCGGGCTTGCTCCACAGGTAGTCGACGAAACCGCCGCCCGGCTGGTTGGCCGCCGCCGAGAGCGCCGTGAAGACGTGCTTGCCCGCGGGATCGGTGAAGTCGCTGAGCGCCTTGCCGTTCAGTTCGGGCTTGATCGGGTGCATCAGCATCACGGCCTGCGAGTTGTTGATGCTCAGGTAGCCGTCCTTGCCGTAGCGGATCGAACCGATCACGGCGAGCGCCTGCTTTTGCGCATCGGCTTCCGGCATGACGCTTTTCTGCGAGAGACCGTAGTAGTAGTTGGCGATGCTGGTGGCTTCGTCAACGAGCGTGATGAGTTGCGCTCGCCGTTCGCGGATCATGCCGTCGCGACTTTGCCAGGCGCCGAAAGCGACGATCAGGAGCAGGCCGATCCAGAGAATCGCGATCATCGAGCGGAGTTTCTTGTTGAGGGTCATTGTCTGCTTGGTCGGTCAGAGGGGCGTGTGGCAACAAAAATCCGGCGAATGGCAGGGTTCGCCTTCCTGTGTTTACGGCCCGCGCCAATCTGCACGCGACCTGGGACGAACCCTGTTTCCTCAGAGGAAACTGTAAGGAAGCCGCATGCAATAAAAGCCCCGCAAGCGAATAACGCTATGCCGCGAAAGTGCACAAAAAGTGGCGAAAAAAGCCCTTAAAAGCCACAAATTTCACTGCAACACCATGATTTGCCACTTCTCGTGGTGATTGAAGGCATATGCGAATCATTTCCGCTATAGTCGCGGCTTCGGCCCCAAGCCAGCGCTGTTTTCAGGCTCGTTTCTGCGAGTCCCCGTATCGATTGCCGCTGCCGGCTTCCGCTTCCAGCGACCTTTAAAAGCTGGCTTTAAAGCCGGTTTTCAAAGTCGATCCGCACATCGATCACGCGCAACCGGACTTCACGGTTCGGCGACCCACGGGCCAGAAACCGATTCAACCAACGATGCGACGCACGCGACGCAGCCTTCAAAAGCGCGGCGCGACGACGTCCACTGGAGCAAGAAAAATGAACGCACGCGAACCCGCACTGGTTTCCACCGCACTTCCGACTTCGCGCAGCGCACGTCTGCGTCAGATGCTGCTGAGCAACGAGCTCGAATTCCTGATGGAAGCGCACAACGGCCTGTCCGCACGCATCGCGCGCGAAGCGGGTTTCAAGGCGATCTGGGGCTCGGGCCTGTCGATTTCCGCGCAGTTCGGCGTGCGTGACAACAACGAAGCGAGCTGGACGCAGGTGGTCGACAACCTCGAATTCATGGCCGACGCAAGCGACCTGCCGATCCTGCTCGACGGCGACACCGGCTACGGCAACTTTAACAACGTGCGCCGCCTCGTGCGCAAGCTGGAACAGCGCGGCATCGCGGGCGTCTGCATCGAAGACAAGGTGTTCCCGAAGACCAACAGCTTCATCGGCGGCGAAGCGCAGCCGCTCGCGGACATCGACGAATTCTGCGGCAAGATCAAGGCGGGCAAGGACTCGCAGACCGACGAGAACTTCTCGATCGTCGCGCGCGTCGAGGCGCTGATCGCAGGCTGGGGCATGGACGAAGCGCTCAAGCGCGCCGAAGCCTATCGCCAGGCCGGTGCGGACGCGATCCTGATTCACAGCAAGCTGTCGAAAGCCGACGAGATCCTCACGTTCGCGCGCGAATGGGCAGGCCGCGGCCCGCTCGTGATCGTGCCGACCAAGTACTACAGCACGCCGACGGACGTGTTCCGCAAGGCGGGCATCAGCACGATCATCTGGGCGAACCACCAGATCCGCGCGGCCGTTTCGGCCATGCAGGCGGTGACGAAGACGATCCACGACACGCAGACGCTCGTCGATGTCGAAGACCGCATTGCTACGGTCAACGAAATTTTTCGCCTGCAGGACGCCGACGAATATTCGGAAGCCGAAAACCGCTATCTGTCGAACTCGCGTTCGGCAGGCTCGGCGATCGTGCTGGCGGCGAGCCGCGGATCGGGTCTCGACGCCGTCACCGAAGACAAGCCCAAGGTCATGCTGCCGGTCGCGGGCAAGCCGCTGCTGCGCTGGCTCGTCGATGCGTTCAAGAAGGAAGCGATCAACGACATTACCGTCGTCGGCGGCTACAAGGCCGAAGCGATCGATAGCGCGGGCATCAAGCTCGCGCGCAACGAGCGCTACGCGCAGACCAACGAACTCGCCTCGCTCGCGTGCGCCGTCAATGCGCTCGATAACGACACGGTGATTTCCTACGGCGATTTGCTGTTCCGCAGCTATATCCTGCGCGACCTCGTGGAAAGCGATGCCGAATTCAGCGTCGTGATCGATTCGTCGCCGGAATCGGAAAACGCCAGCGTGCGCGATTTCGCGTGGTGCTCGGCGGGCGACGATCGCGGCCTGTTCGGCAACAAGGCGTACCTGCAACGCGTGTCGTCGGATCAGGCATCGCAGGACATGCCGGCCAATGGCCGCTGGATCGGCCTCACGAGCGTGCGCGGCGCGGGCCGCGACAAGCTCAAGGCGAAGCTCGCGCAACTGCAGACGCGCGCCGATTTCGACACGCTCGACATGCCGGCGCTGCTCAACGCGCTGATCGAAGACGGCGAGAAGATCGAAGTGCAATACGTGCGCGGCCACTGGCGCGGCGTGAACGACCTCGAAGACTTCCGTCGTGCGGGTGACTTCGCTCACGCGCAGACGCCTATCGGCGGCGGCACGGCAGGCGCGAAGCCGGAGGCCAAGGCATGATCGAAGCCGCACAGTTTGTCGAAGCGGCGCGCAAGCAAGGCTTCGAATGGTATGCGGGCGTGCCGTGCTCGTACCTCACGCCGTTCATCAACTACGTGCTGCAGGACGATTCGCTGCATTACGTGTCGGCGGCCAATGAGGGCGACGCGGTCGCGCTGATCGCGGGCGTGGCGCTCGCGGGCAAGCGCGGCATCGCGATGATGCAGAACTCGGGGCTGGGCAACGCAGTGAGCCCGCTTACCTCGCTCACGTGGACGTTCCGCCTGCCGCAATTGCTGATCGTGACGTGGCGCGGCCAGCCCGGCGTCGCCGACGAGCCGCAGCACGCGCTGATGGGCCCGGTCACGCCGCAGATGCTCGACACGATGGAAATTCCCTGGGAGCTGTTCCCCACGGAAGCCGACCAGATCGCGCCCGTGCTCGAACGCGCCATCAAGCACATGGACGAAACGGGCCGCCCGTATGCGCTCGTGATGCAGAAGGGCAGTGTTGCGTCGTACGAACTCAAGGGCGGCGGCGCCATGCCTGCGAAGCACGCGCTGCCGCTCGCGCAGTCGAACTTCACGGGCCGCGGCTACGACGAACTGCCGACGCGCCAGCAGGCGCTCGAACGCGTGATCGCGGCGACGCCCGCTGAATCGACGGTCGTGGTGGCATCGACGGGCTTTTGCGGCCGCGAGCTTTACGCCATCGACGATCGTTCGAACCAGCTCTACATGGTCGGCTCGATGGGCTGCGTGACGCCGTTCGCGCTGGGCCTCGCGCTCGCGCGTCCTGACCTCAACGTGGTCGCCCTCGACGGCGACGGCGCGGCGCTCATGCGCATGGGCGCGTTCGCGACGCTTGGCGCGTATGGCCCGTCGAACCTCACGCACGTGCTGCTGGACAATGGCGCGCACGATTCGACGGGCGGCCAGGCCACCGTCTCGCAGCAGGTCTCGTTCGCGAACGTGGCCGCCGCGTGTGGTTACGCCGATGCCGTGGAAGGCGACGATCTCGCCACGCTCGACGCTGTCCTGAAGGCTGCGCAGGATCGCGCGACGGGCGCAAGCGGTGTCGCCGGCACGCGTTTCGTACGCCTGACGATCAAGCGCGGCACGCCCGACGGCCTGCCGCGCCCGACCATCACGCCGCCGGACGTCAAGACGCGCCTCATGCGCCACATCGGCGCCGATGTGCACGCCGCCGCCAACTAAAAACGATCAAGGAAACGCCGATGCTGTTGCTCAATCCCGGCCCGGTCACGCTCACCGAACGCGTGCGCCGCAGCCTGTTGCAGGAAGACCTCTGCCATCGCGAAAGCGAGTTCTTCGACGTGCAGGAAGAGGCGCGCACGCGTCTCGTCGGCGTCTACGATCTCGACCCCGCGCAGTGGCAGGCCGTACTGATGACCGGCTCCGGCACGGCCGCGGTCGAAAGCATGATCGCTTCGCTCGTGCCCGCGAACGGCAAGCTGCTGATCGTCGAAAACGGCGTGTACGGCGAGCGCATCACCGCGATCGCCACGCAGTACGGCATCGCGCACGAAGTCGTGAAGCATGAGTGGATGGACGCGCCGGATCTCGCGCGCATCACCGCCGCGCTCGACGCCGACAAGTCGATCACGCACGTGGCGATCATTCATCACGAGACCACCACGGGCCGCCTGAACGATCTGCGCGCGCTGGGCGAAGCGTGCCGTGCGCGCGGCGTGCAGATGCTCGTCGATGGCGTGAGCAGCTTCGGTTCGGAAGCGATCGATTTCGACGATACGAGCATCGCCGCCGTGGCCGCGACCGCGAACAAGTGCCTGCACGGCGTGCCCGGCGCGGCCTTTGTGGTGGTGCGCCGCGCGGCGCTCACAACGGCTGCGAGCCGCACGTACTACCTCGACCTCAAGCGTCTCGCGACCTTGCAGGATCAGCGCAACACGCCGTTCACGCCGTCGGTGCACGCGTATTACGCGCTGGTCGAGGCGCTGCGCGAACTCGCCGACGAAGGCGGCTGGAAGGCGCGTCACGCGCGCTATGCAGCGCTTTCCGAGCAGGTGCGTGCAGGTCTCGCCGCGCGCGGCATGGACAGCGCGCTGCCGAAGGAAGAATCGTCGGTGGTGCTGCGCGCGTTCCGTCTGCCTGCGGGCATCGACTATCCGAAGCTGCATGACGCGCTCAAGGCGCGCGGCTTCGTGATCTACGCAGGCCAGGGCGGTCTGTCGAAGGAGCTGTTCCGTATCTCGACGATGGGCGACATTCATGCCGCCGACGTCGAGCGCCTGCTCGCATCGTTCGACGAAATCGCGAAGTAATCTTGCTGGCTCATCGGAGCCATGAAAAAGGGCCTTGCAGCGAGCAATCGCTGCAAGGCCCTTTGTGTTTCTGCGACGCTCTTTTGTTGCTAGCTCGTCACGCGTTCATTGGCACGCACGGTTGCCGCCTGCTTCGACGGCTTCGCGCTTTTCGCCGACTTGCGCCGCGCGCGCGCTTTCTTCAGCCAGATCAGCACGCCCGTCACGCTGAGCACCGCAACCATGAGGCCCGTGAAGCTGATCGCGATGCGTCCCGGCAAACCGGCGATACGGCCCGAGTGCAGCGGAAACTGCGCCTGGATAAAGATGTCGCCCGCGCTGCCTTCGCCGGGAATCTGCTTCGCCAGCACCTGGCCGGTGCGCGCGCTCAGAATCAGCCACGGATTGCCGAGCCCCGCGTCGCCGTGATCCTTGCCCGGCTCGTAATAACCCACGCCGACGTAGCCCAGCGACGGCACCGCGAACAGTCCGCCCGGCGGCGCGGCGATGCCTTCGCGGCGGCCCGCGTCGGCGGCTTCGGCGATGATGCGATCGCGCGCCTGGATCGCTTCGTCGAGCGTGAGCGCGGGGCCGGGGGCGACCGTGCGGAACGGATCCGGCGCGAGCGTCGAGAACACCGACACGACGGGTCGCACGACCTGTGCGCCCAGGTTCATCGACACCGACGTCAGCGCCACCACGGTCAGGATGCCCCACAACCAGACGCCGCCCGAGCGGTGCAGGTCGAACGTGAGCGCATAGCCGCCGCGCTTGACGCGAAACGCCAGCGACTTGCGCCAGCTCTTGAAATTCGGGAACGCGAGCACGATCGCGATGAAGCCGTCCAGCAGCCAGACCATCCCCACGACGCCCATCGTCCAGACGCTGAAGTCGATGCCCATTTTCGTCGGCAGGAACAGCGTGTAGTGGAGCTGGTAAAGGAAGGGGATCAGGTTCAGGCGCGCGAGCGACGGTGCGCCCCACATGCGGCGGCTCTGCACATCGCCATTGACGGGATTCAGCGCGACCTGGTTGTAGTCGAGCGCGTAGGGCGCGTTCGTCTGCGGATCGACGCGCGGCGACGCGCGCACGATGAACGTCTCACCCGGCTGCGCCGCGAGCGGCATGAACGACACGACAGCGTGCGGATTGGCCGCTTCGAAGCGCTTGACCAGTTCCAGCGGCGCGAGCGGCGCGCCGGGCATGGCGGCCGTGTAGAAGGTCGGATTGAGCGCGGCGTCGAGTTCGTGATCCCACGCGATCACGGCGCCCGTCAGGCCGGCGAGAAACAGGAAGGCCGCGATGCCCAGGCCAAACCAGCGATGCAGGCGTACCAGCAGCGGTCTCATGCGGCTTGGCGGCGGCTGCGCCGGTGGACGGAAAGCGGCGCGGTGGTCAAAGCGGTCACGATGGCTTCGGCGGTCTGATGGAGGTGAATGCGGACGTAAATTATTGATCGCAAATGCGAATCGTTTTCATTTTACGGAGTCAATGGAACGCGCGCAAGCTTCGATGAAAGCTTTGCGAAAGCATTAAACGGGTGTGGATCAAGGAGCGCGTTTGACGCACGACGGGAGGCGTGCGAGAGGGCCGCCGCGCGGCGAAGGGCGTTGCGGCGCGGCGTGAGACAGGCGGGGACGGTGTCTAGACCGGATCTTTGTTCGGCGGCCCGTCAGGGCGTTGCGGTTCCTCGACATGCCCCGGCGGCGGGGGCGTGAGCGGATCGCGTTCGGGATCGCGCGTCGGATCGGCAAGCGGATCGGGAAGCGGGTTGGTGTGCGAGCAGATCATCGCGGCTACCTCGTGCGGCTGCGTGAGCCGCGCAGGACGTGTGGGTGGTGCTAATAGCGTAGGCGATGGAAAAACCGCGTGTGCGGAGTTTCTGGGCAGGCACAGCGTCAGAGCCCGTCGAGATCGGCGGGGGTATCGACGTCGCGCAGGATGCCGGGATCGTTCACGTCGATGCGCGTGGGAGCCTGCGAGGCGAGCAGGGCGCGCGCGCCCGCGTCGCCGTCCAGCGCGAGCAGCGCTTCGCGGTGCCCGAGGCCGAAGCCCACGGGGTGGCCGCGCTGGCCCTCGTAAAACGGCGCGACCAGCGGCTTGCCTGCGTCGAGTTCGCGCGCGACCGCCTCGATGGTGCTGACTGCGATGCGCGGCATGTCCGCAAGCGCGACGATCCAGCTTTCGCCTTCGGTATCGGCTTCAATGGCGGCGGCGAGGCTCGCGCCCATGCCGCGCACCGAACCGGCCGCGAACACCACGTCGCAGCCCGCCTCGTTGAGCGTGTGCGCGAGTGTTTCGGCGCCGGGGCGCACGACCGCGATCACCCTCGGCACGACCAGCAGCAGCCGGTGCGCGGCCTCGTGGGCGACGGCGACGCCGTTGGGAAGCGGAGCGAGGAGCTTGTTGCGCAGACCCTCGGGATCGAAGCGCGAACCGGTGCCGGCGGCGAGCAGTACGCCGGTGGCAAGCGATGCATAGGCCATGGGGAGTACCGCGCGAAAGAGGTGAACGCGCCGATTGTGCGGCGCAACCGCGCGCGAGGCAAGCGTTGCTTACCCGTTGGTTCTCGCGCGCTTTCCTCGCACCAAAGCGGCTACGAAGCGAAAACGAAGCGACTAAGAAGCGGCTACGTCGTGGCACGCATCGGCGTCATCACTTTATCGAGCGTAAGCGGCAGGTCGCGCACCCGCACGCCGGTTGCGTGATAGACGGCGTTTGCGATGGCCGCGGGCACGCCCGTAATGCCGATTTCGCCGATACCGCGCACGCCCAGCGCATTGAAGCGCAGGTCGGGCTGGCCCACGAACAGCACGTCCAGGTCGCCGATATCGGCGTTCACTGGGACGTGGTATTCGGCGAAATTCGCGTTCGCGAAACGCCCTGTGCGCGTATCGAGCAGGCCCTGCTCGTGCAGTGCCGTGCTCACGCCCCAGACCATGCCGCCCATCAACTGGCTGCGCGCGGTCTTGGCGTTGAGCACCTGCCCCACGTCGTACGCGCCGACGATGCGCGCCACGCGCAGCGTGCCGAGGTCTGCATCGACATGGACTTCCACAAACACCGCGCCGAACGAGTGGAACGCGTACTGCTGCTTTTCTGCGCCAGGTTTCGCCGTGGCCTGCGCCTCGATGGGCTGGCCGCCCGCGCGCGCGATGATGGCGGCGGCGGGGTCGCGCCGCGAGGTATCGGCGCGCAGCACGACCCAGCCGTCGGCGACGGTGACATCGGCGGCTGCAGCGCCGTGAACCGGCGAGGCCGGATCGGCCACGGCCAGCGCGATCAGCTTGTCGCGCGCCGCGCTCGCCGCCGCCTGCACGGCGGGCGAGACACTCGCGGCCGACTGCGAGCCGCCCGAGACCGGCGCACGCGGCAGGCTCGAATCGCCGAGTGCGAAGTGAATGCGCCCCGGCGGGAAGCCCAGCGCGTCGGCGGCCACCTGCGTCATCACCGTATAAGTGCCGGTGCCGATGTCCTGGGTGCCCGAAGCCACCATTGCCGTGCCGTCGGGCAGGATGCGCGCGAGCGCGGCCGCCTCGCTGCGGTTGGCCGGATAGGTTGCGCCCGCCATGCCCAGGCCGATCAGCGTGTTGCCTTCGCGCATCGCGCGCGGCGTGTTCACGCGGCGCGACCAGCCGAAGCGCTCCGCGCCCGCCGCATAGCATTCGCGCAGCGCCTTCGACGACCACGGCTTGTTGTCCTGCGGCTCGACTTCGGCGTAATTCTTCAGACGCAGCGCGATGGGATCCATCCTGAGCTGCCACGCGAGTTCATCGAGCGCCGATTCGAGCGCGAACGACCCCGTCGTCTCGCCGGGTGCGCGCGTGAAGGTGGGCGTGCCGACGTTGAGCGGCACGACGCGGTGGCTCGTGGCGAGGTTCGGCGTGGCGTACATCATGCGCGTGACGAGGCCCGACATCTCCGTCCAGTCCTCGAATGTCGAGGTGTGCGAGAGCGTGTCGTGGCGGATCGCCGTCAGCGTGCCGTCGCGCTGCGCGGCCAGCGAGAAGCGCTGCTCCGTGCGCGGACGCGAGCCGACCGGGCCGAACATCTGCGGGCGCGCGAGCGCGAGGCGCACGGGGCGGCCGGTCTGCTTCGCGGCCATCGCGCACAGGCTCACGTGCGACCACGACGAGCCTTTGCAGCCAAAGCCGCCGCCGACGAATGGCGCGATCACGCGCACGTTGTCGGCAGGGATGCCGAACACGGCGGCTACCGCCGTGCGCGCGCCCGACACGCCTTGCGTCGAGTCGTAGAGCGTGAGTTCGGGGCCGTCCCAGCGCGCCATGGTCGCGTGCGGCTCCATCGGATTGTGGAACTGCACGGGCGTGGTGTAGACCGCGTCGAGCCGCACCGCGCCTTCGCGCAGGCCCGCTTCGACGTTGCCGCGCAGCGAATCGATCGGCCTGCCCGGCTGGCCCGGCGGCGTGTGCGCCTGGCTTTTCGCGCGCGCGAAATCGAGCGTGGCCGGTGTGGCGGCGTAGGTCACGTTGACGTGCTGGGCGGCGTCGATGGCGTGCTCTAGCGTGTCCGCGACGACGACCGCGACGGGCTCGTTGCTGTAGCGCACGACGTTGTCCTGGAGCAGCGTGAGGTGTCGGCCCGCAGGCGGCGCGAGCGGCGCGCGGCCGCCGTTGGGCAGGCGCATGGTGTTCTGCCACGTCATCACCAGCAGCACGCCGGGCATGGCTTGCGCGCGGCGCGCGTCGATCGACGCGAGGGTGCCGCTCGCCACCGTGCTCGTGACGAGGACGGCGTGTGCGAGACGCGCCTCCGGGAAATCCGACGCGTAGCTCGCGGCGCCCGTCACCTTGAGCATGCCGTCGATGCGGTCGACGGGCTGTCCGATCAGTTGGCTCGTGGGTTCGGTCATGTGAGTTCTCCCGCGAAGTTTTCACTGCCGCCCGCGGCCTGCATTGCGGCCCGCACGATGGCGCGCTGCGCGAGTTCGACCTTGAACGCGTTGTCCTGCAGCGGCTGTGCGCGCGCGAGTTCGGCGGCGGCTGCGGCGCGCAGCGTGGCGGTATCGAGTGTCTGGCCGGTGAGCCGCTGTTCGGCAAGACTCGCGCGCCACGGCTTGTGCGCGACGCCGCCCAGCGCGATGCGCGCGGCCCGCACGCGACGGCCGTCCAGTTGCAGCGCCGCCGCCACGGAAACCAGCGCGAACGCGTAGCTCGTGCGGTCGCGCAGCTTGAGGTAGTGCGCGTGATCGGCGAACGCGGGCGGCGGCAGGTCGACCGAGGTGATGAGTTCGCCGCGCGCGAGCGTGGTGTCGAGATCGGGCCGCTCGCCGGGCAGGCGATGAAACTGCGCGATGGGAATGGCGCGCGCGCCGTTCGCGCCGCGCACCTGCACCGTGGCGTCGAGCGCGGCGAGCGCCACGCTCATATCGGACGGATTCACGGCCACGCATTGCGCGCTCGCGCCGAGGATCGCGTGCATGCGGTTGAAGCCCTCACGTGCGGCGCAGCCGCTGCCGGGCACGCGCTTGTTGCATTGCGCGAACGCGGTGTCGTAGAAGTAGCCGCAGCGCGTGCGCTGCATCAGGTTGCCGCCCACGGTCGCCATATTGCGCAATTGCGGCGACGCGCCCGCAAGCAGCGCCTGTGTGAGCAGAGGGTAGCGCGTGCGCACCAGCGTGTGGTTGGCGGCGTCGCTATTGCGCACGAGTGCGCCGATGCGCAGGCCGCCGTCGGGCAATGCCTCGATGCCGTCGAGCGCCGCGATGCGCGTGATATCGATGAGCTTGAGCGGGTGCGCGATGCCGCCTTTCATGAGGTCGAGCAGATTCGTGCCGCCGCCGATGAAGGCCGCGCCCGGTTGCTGCGCGGCGGCGAGGGCAGCGTCGATATCGGTAGCGCGCTGGTAGGCGAGTGCGTCCATGTCGTCACCTCCGCGTTCATGCGCTGGCCGAGTGCGCGTCGCGCACGGCGGCCACGATGTTCGCGTAGGCGCCGCAGCGGCAGAGATTGCCGCTCATGCGCTCGCGTATTTCCGCGTCGCTCAGTGCTGGCGGACGCATTCGCACATCGGCGGTCACGGCGCTCGCCATGCCCGCGCTGAATTCCGTGAGGCACGCCGTCGCCGAACACAACTGGCCAGGCGTGCAGAAACCGCACTGCAAGGCGTCGCGCTCGATGAAGGCGCGCTGGATCGGGCTGGCCGCGTTCGCGCTGGCCAGCCCTTCGACCGTGGTGATGCGCTGGCCTTCGTGCATGATCGCGAGCGTGAGGCAGGCATTGATGCGCCGTCCTTCGACCAGCACCGTGCACGCGCCGCATTGCCCGCGATCGCAGCCTTTCTTCGTGCCGGTGAGGCCCGCGTAGTCGCGCAGCGCGTCGAGCAGCGTCACGCGCGGCTCGATGTGCAGCGCGTATTCGCGTCCGTTGATGGTGAGGCGCACCGGTTGGGCGGGGACGGGCACTGGCGTGTCCGTATCGGCAGCAGGCGTGGGTTCGGGCGCGTTCTGTGCGCGCAGATGCGGCGCGGCGCCGAGCGCGGCAGCCGCCGCCGCCGATTGAAGAAAACGGCGGCGGGCCGGTTCCGCAGGTTCGCTTGAAGCGTCGGCGGGCGAGTCGTGGGGAGTGGGGGACATGGCGTTCGCAGGCTCCATCTGGTGCCATCCGCTTCCATCGAGGGACGGGATGGCGATGATTTCGCAAGCGCACGCGTATGACGCGATGCCGCGTGAGCCGTTGTCGCGCAGCGTGCGGGTCTCGATTTGCAGCAGCTTGTTGGGAAGCAATGCCTTTGAAGCAATTCCGGTGCCGCGAAGCCGCCAGTTTTCATGCCATGGCGGCCTGTGCAGACCTGCACGTTGCGCGCGCCAAGCGCGAAAGTAAAGCGTTTGCTGGGCGTTGCGAGCGAAACTTTCGTGACAGCGCGCCGTCTGTCGCCAGGCTGTCCGGCGCCTGACGGGAGGCCGTCGCAGGGCTGGCGCAATGGCCAGTTTGATGGCGAAGGCAGCATGACCGCATGAAGCGCACGCATTAGAGGTTTAACTCGGACACGTCATTGAGGAGCGCTACGCACCCTACAATGCTTGCGGTTCATGCAACCGGGAGGAGACCCCATGCTGACGGTTCACCACCTCGACAACTCGCGCTCGCAGCGCATCCTCTGGATGCTCGAAGAGCTGGGCGTCGACTACGAGATCGTGGAATACAAACGCAACAAGGACACGATGCTTGCACCGCCCGCGCTGCGCGCCGTGCATCCGCTCGGCAAGTCGCCGGTCGTCACGGACGGCGATCTCACGCTCGCCGAATCGGGCGCGATCCTCGAATATCTGGTCGAGCGCTATGGCAACGGCCGCTTCGTGCCGCCGCGCGATACGCCGGAATATCTGCGCTATCGCTACTGGATGCACTACGCCGAAGGCTCGGCAATGCCGCCGCTGCTGCTCAAGCTGGTCGCGAGCCGCATCGCCAATGCGAAGGTGCCGTTTTTCGTGAAGCCGATCACGCGCAAGATCGCAGGTTCGCTCGAAAGCGATTTCGTCGATCCGCAGCTCAAGCTGCATTTCACCTATATCGCGAAGGAACTGGAGGCGACGGGCTGGTTCGCGGGCAATGAATTCACGGCCGCCGATGTGCAGATGAGCTTCCCGGTCGAAGCGGGAGCGAAGCGCGCGGGCGCGGAATCGTTGCCCTCGATTCGCGACTATCTCGATCGTATTCGTGCGCGGCCGGCCTATCAGCGCGCTCTGGCGCGTGGCGGCAAATTTACGCTGTTTTAATAACGTCAGGATGGCGAATTAAATCGCCGAAAATAAAAAAGCCGGGAAATCGACATTCCCGGCTTTTTTACTGGATGCGGTATCAGTCGATGCCGTGGAACACCGCATCGTCCGGGCCGAGGTACGCAGGCGGACGCCATGCCGCATCGCGCATCGAATGCTGCACCAGGTTTTCGACGCCCAGCAGCACGGCGAAAATCGCCATGCGCACGGGGATGCCGTTGTCGGTCTGGCGGAAGATCGCCAGGCGCGGATCGTGGTTCAGGTCGGTCGACAGGTCGTTCGCACCCGGGCGGCTGTCGCGCGGCAGCGGGTGCATCACGAGCGTTTCCGGGCTGCAGCATTCGTCGAGCAGCGCCTGGTTGATCTGGAAGTCGGGCGTGTAGCCTTCGAACGATTCGTCCGTGAAGCGCTCCTTCTGGATGCGCGTCGCGTACACGACGTCCGCGCCGCGCAGGCCCTGGCGCAGGTCGGTCGTCTGCTCGACCACGTGGCCGTTGGTCGAAATCAGGTCGACGATATACGTCGGCATTTCCAGCATCGGCGGCGAAATGAGCGTGAACTTGATGCCGCGATAGAGCGCGAGCAGCTTCACGAGCGAGTGCACCGTGCGGCCGTACTTGAGGTCGCCCACCAGCGCGATGTGCGCGCCGTCGACGATCTTGCCCAGGCGCGAGAACTCGCGCTGGATCGTGTAGAGGTCGAGCAGCGCCTGGCTCGGGTGCTCGCCGGGGCCGTCGCCGCCGTTGATGACGGGAATGTTGACGGCGCGCGCGAATTCCGCCACCGAGCCTTGTTCAGGATGCCGAATCACCATCGCATCCACGTAACCGGCCATCACGCGGCTCGTGTCGTAGATCGATTCACCCTTGGCCATCGACGAGAACGTGAAGCCGGTCGTGTCGCACACCGATCCGCCCAGACGGCAGAACGCTGCGCCAAAGCTCACGCGGGTACGCGTGCTGGCTTCGAAAAACAGGTTGCCGAGCACCGCGCCTTCCAGCACGCGCGAGATTTTCCGGCGGCGCGCGATGGGCTGCATGATGTCGGCGACGCGGAACAGCGCTTCCACGGAGTCGCGCGAGAACTGGTTGGTCGACAGCAGTTGCGGGCGGCCTTCGAACTGGATCTGGCTGATCAGCGAGTGCGAGTCTACGCTTTGCGTATAGCCTTCGCGCGGCTCGACATTACCGACGATCTCCGAGACAAAACGCTCGACGATCTCGGGCATGGCGCGCGATTCCTGCGATTCTTCCGGCAGCAGCCAGGTGTCGAGCGCCCGGCGCGATACGCCGATACGGCTCGCGAAGGCGTCGCGGGTCATGTTCAGACGCCGCATGGCGTCACGAAGAAAGGCTTGTTGCGGAACGCTCATGCTGGCACCCGTGATAGCTGGTTGATATACGCGGTGCGTATATTAGTTCGGTGGCGCGAGAAGTCAAGCGGTTTTGCGTTTCATCGGCGCAATGCCATGCGGCAATCTGGCGCAACAGCGCGGATCCTCGACGTTCGCGCGCTCGCACCGGACGAACGGAGTGTAGGCGATGGCTGGCGCCCTTGTAGGGCGGAGCGCCCGGGCGCAGGTGACTGCGTCCGGGCAGGCCCGATTCTCCTGTTCAGGCGAGCCGTTTTATCGGGATGGCGATTTTTCAGACGCCGCGATAATCGCCGTTTTGATTCTGGACGGGCTGGCGTGCGCTGGCCGCCGCAGCCCGATGTATGCACTGTTTTGCACCCTGATCTCGTGCGCCTCGCTCGTGCGCGCGAAACGCCGCCGCCGGGGCCGCTCATGAAAATGCCCTGGACGAGCTCGGTCGATGAGCTGTCGAGCGGCGACACCCGTTTCGTCACGCATCGCGCCGCGCGCCGCACGGTTGTCTGCACGGCGTGCGCCGTGGGCGTCGCCGCGCTTGCGGGCGGCGTCGCCATCGGCCGCTATAGCAGTGTCGTGGATGTCCCCACCGGCCCGGGCGCCGAGGGCGTGGCGACGCATCACTATGTCGTCGGCGAGATCGGCCGGATGAGCGCGTCGATTTCGTTGCTCGATCCGCGTATCGAGCGCCTGTCCGCCCAGATTGCCGAATTGCGCCAGTTCGACCAGCGCCTGCGCGCACAGCCGCAGCGCGGTGCAGCGGTGGTGCCCGTGGCGCCGACCACGCGTTCGGGCGATGACGACGAAGAGAGCCACGACCACGGCGCGACGGCGGGCGGCGAGGGCGGCCCGGCGCTTGCGCCGCGCCGCTGTGTGGAGGCGTCGGCATCGCGAACCAATGCGCACGCGGTGAGCGGCGCGGTGGACTGCATGGCCGCGACGCTGTCCACGCTTGAGCAGGCCGTCGCGCTTCATGAGGCGGCCTGGCAGGCGTTTCCGGGCCGGCGGCCGACCGGGGCGGGCCGCCTTGGCTCGCCATTCGGCAATCGTATCGATCCGTTTACCGAGCGCCTGAGCTTCCATCCGGGCCTCGACATCGTCGCGCCCACCGGCACGCCGATTCTTGCCGCAGCGGGCGGGCGCGTGATTTTCGCCGGGCTGAAGTCCGGTTACGGCAATTGCGTCGAGATCGACCACGGCAATGGTTTCGCGACGCGTTATGGGCACGCTTCGAAGATCGACGTGCAGGTCGGGCAGATCGTGCTGCCGGGCGACCATATCGCCGACGTCGGCTCGACTGGGCGTTCCACCGGGCCGCATCTGCACTTCGAGGTCATCGTGAACGGCACCCAGGTCAATCCGGCCGGCTATCTTGCGCTGTTCGGCGCTTACCACAATGGCTGACGCGCGCCGTACCGTCCGCGCGCGCATGGACGCACAGCGCGCTTTCGAACTGCAACCGGTGCGCTCGCGCGGCTGGCGCTGGAGCATGGCGCTCGTGTGGACGGTGCTGGCCGCCGGGGCAGGCGCGGGCGCCGTGGCGTGGATCCATCACGTCAACGATGCCGGGCGCTGTCCAGTCGTCGCGCCCGACGCCTTGCAGATTCGCCTGACCAACGCCGAACTCGCGCTGGAGCAGGAGCGCGCGGCGCGAGATGCGTTGCAGAAGTCGGCATCGTCGGCGCAGGCCCAGGCCGCCGCGCTGCAAACCGAAGTGCTGTTCCTGCGCGGCCACGGTGGCCGCGAAGGCGCGCGTTGAAAACAGGCACTACTGAAGCAGTCCATTGCAGCAGATTGAAATCCCACTACCTGAAGCTACGGTTACTCCCATGTTCAACAAGAAAAAGCCCCAGCCGGGCATCCAGCAAACCAAGCTCGCGACGTTGATATCCGAAGATATCCGCATCAAGGGCGATGTCGAATTCGCCGACGGCGTGAGGCTCGATGGCCAGATCACGGGCAGTGTCAGCAGCAAGCCGGGCACGCAGACGCTGTTCGTGCTGAGCGAGCGCAGCGTCGTGAACGGCAACGTGCATGGCTACGACATCGTCGTCAACGGTCGCATTGTCGGCGACGTGATCGCCGATCATTTCGTCGAACTGCAAGCGAATGCGCATGTGGTCGGCAACATCTACTATCAGCAGTTGCAGATGGAGTGCGGCGCGACCGTCGACGGCAAGCTCACGCGGCGCGACCCCGCCGATGCGCCGAGCCTGTTGCTCGATAGTTCGATCGTCGATGTGCACGCGCTGGATTGAGGTACTTCTATCGACGAATCGGCGTACTGCGTGCGCGCGCCACGCTATCTCGCAATTTCGTGATTCGGGCGGTTTCCGGTTACACTGCCGGACATGTCACGCCAACCGAACCTCCTCGCCTCGACCTTCGCCGCTGCATCGCGCGCGGTGACGTCGCACGTGCAGGCAGCCCCGGTCGGCGCGAAAGCCAAAGCCAAAAAACAGTCGCTCATCTGACCGGAGCTTGCTGTTCCGTCGGATGTTGCGATGGAACGGCCTGCCGGCACCCCGCCTTACTCTTCTCCCTGGCTCGCTGACTCCCGCGCACTGCTCGACGGACTCTTCATACGGTCGCGTTCAAGGGATAGTCATGTCTTCGTTTTCGGGTATCTGGATTCCGCTCGTCACGCCGTTCAACGGTGGCGCCGTCGATCATGAGGCGCTCGACGCACTCGTGCGTCACTACGTGCAGGCGGGCGTGGCCGGTATCGTCGCGCTCGGCACGACCGGCGAGCCCGCTGCGCTCGACGAGCGCGAGCAGGATGCCGTGCTCGCCACCGTGCTTGCCAGTGCTGGCGCTTTGCCGGTGGTGGCAGGCGTGGGCGGCAATCACACGCAGTCGGTCTGCGAACGCATCGCGGCGCTCAACGACACGCCCGTCGCGGGCGTGCTGGCGGCCGCGCCGTATTACATCCGGCCGTCGCAGGCGGGCGTGATCGGCCACTTCGCGGCGCTCGCCGACGCAAGCCGCAAGCCCGTGATCCTCTACGACATTCCCGCGCGCACCGGCGTCACGCTCGCGCTGCCGACGCTGCTCGAACTCGCGGGGCACGAGCGCATCGTCGCCGTGAAGGATTGCGGCGGCTCGCTCGACAAGACGCTGGCGCTGATCCTCGATGGCCGCTTGCAGGTGCTGTGCGGCGAGGATCTCGATATGTTCGGGATGATGTGTGCGGGCGCGAGCGGGGCGATCGCGGCATCGGCGCATGTGCTGCCCGAGCGCTTCGTGGCGATGGAGCGTGCGTTGCGCGAAGGGCGCCTGAACGAGGCGCGCGCGATCTGGCACACGCTGGTGCCGCTCGTACGTGCGATGTTCGAGGAGCCGAATCCGGGCCCAGTGAAGGCCGCACTCGCGCGACAAGGCTTGCTGCGCAACGAATTGCGCGCGCCCATGACGCGCGTGAGCGACGAACTGGACGCGATGCTGGGGAAACTGGTGGCCTGAAATGCTCAAGCGCGGCGGCCCCGGAATGGGACGCGCCGCGCTTCGATCGTCGGCGATCGACTGGAACGTGCTTAACGAGGGGCGCGTGCGCTCGCGCTGCTGCGTGCACGACGCCGCGTGCGCGGACGCTCGGCATCCACGGGTTCGCCATTGAGCAGAATGCGGCGGCCGGGAATGTGTTCGGCGACGAGGCGCGCAATTTCGAACGCCGAACTTTCTGCCGGCACCACCTGGCGGCGCGCGCCGTCATCGAGCGGCGTCGTCCACTCGACCAGCCGATAGGCGCGGCCCCACGGATGCTGCAATGGCGTCGAGACCCGGCACGACGCCACGCGTGTAGTCGAGCTGTCGCGCAGCAGGGATTGCAGGTGCACCAGCACGTCGTTGTCTTCAGCCATGGCTTCGCTCCTCCTCGACTAACCGCATAAAAAAACGCCGCCGATGTTCCGGCGGCTCAACAGGGGTGAGCGTATGGTTGCAGCGAAGAATTAAACGAGCCTTAAGAGCGCCAGCGCGTGCGACGCCTGCCAGCAAGGACTTTCGCGCGCGCAGGCGCCCGCGCGGACGGTCAATCCGTGCGGGGCGCTGCAACCAGGTGAATCGAACTGAAGAAATCAGACGGTGCGAAATCCGTGAGGATGTGGCGCGATTTCAGTGCTTGTCTGTGCCATTTTGCCGCAGCGTTGCACGTACCTTGCGGGCGGCGAAAAGCGGGAGATAGTCGTGAATGCGCGCGTCGGCGCGGTAGTGATCGAGTGTGTCGGCGTAGATGCGGGCTACCGTTTCCTCAGGCGTGTGCGTCTCTTCGGCGATGCTGTGAACGATTTGCGCGGCGTCGACTTGCGGCATGACAGTCCTCCGGTCAGCGGGTTGGGCGGGCAGACAGATTTCGAATTGAAGGACATCGGCGTGCGCGATGCCAATTGAAACGCCCTATTGGGAATGGGCTGCTGCAAATGAGGCTTGTGCTTAGTTCGGCTGAATACGGCGGCCGCACGACAAAAAAGCCCCGGCGAAGGCGATTGCCTGGGCCGGGGCTTTTTCTGGAGCGATGTTGCCCTGTCTATATAGTGGGCAAACCGCCTATTGCGCCGCTTTTCTTACGCGACGTTTTCCAGCGACGGGTAATCGGTGTAGCCCGTTTCGCCGCGCGCATAGTAAGTCGACGGATTCGGCGCGTTGAGCGGCGCGTTCAATTCGAAGCGACGTGCCAGATCGGGATTGGCGATGAACAGTTGGCCCCAGGCGACAGCATCGGCTTCGCCATCGGCCAGCACCTTTTGCGCCGCTTCCAGCGTGAACTTCTCGTTTGCGATGTACGGGCCGCCGAATTCAGCCTTCAATTGCGGGCCAAGGCGATTTTCTCCGAGCGATTCGCGTGCAAACAGGAAAGCGATCTTGCGCTTGCCGAGTTCGCGCGCAACGTAGCCGAACGTCGCAGCCGGATCCGAGTCGCCCATCGTGTGTGCGTCGCCGCGCGGCGCGATATGGACGCCGACGCGGTTCGCACCCCAGACGTCGATACACGCGTCGGTCACTTCGAGCAGCAGGCGCGCGCGGTTTTCGATCGGGCCGCCGTAGGCGTCGGTGCGCTGATTGGTGCTGTCTTGCAGGAACTGGTCGAGCAGGTAGCCGTTGGCGCCGTGAACTTCGACGCCGTCGAAGCCCGCTGCCTTCGCGTTGAGCGCGCCCTGGCGATAGGCGGCGACGATGCCGGCGAGCTCATCGAGTTCGAGCGCGCGCGGCGTGACGAACGCGCGCTGCGGGCGTACGTGGCTCACGAAACCTTGCGCAGCAATCGCGCTGGGCGCGACGGGGAGTTCGCCGTCGAGGAACATCGGATCCGAAATGCGGCCGACGTGCCACAGTTGCAGGAAGATGCGGCCGCCTGCTGCGTGGACGGCGTCGGTCACGAGCTTCCAGCCTTCGACCTGTTCCTGCGACCAGATGCCCGGCGTTTCGGCGTAGCCGACGCCTTGCGGCGTCACCGACGTCGCTTCGCTGACGATGAGGCCGGCGCCCGCGCGCTCGGCGTAGTACTTCGCCATCAGTTCGTTGGGCACGCGCGCAACGCCTGCACGCTGGCGCGTGAGCGGCGCCATGATGACGCGGTTAGGGAGCGTGAGATCGCCGATCTGAATGGGGTCGAAAAGCGTTGCCATATGAGTACCTTGTGGCGGGCGCGGCCCGCAGCGTTGAAGCGTAAAGGGGGAAGAAACAGACGTTTCCGACGATGCGCGCCGTCACAACTGCCGGTGCATGTGGGCGAGGAACGCCTCGATGACCGGTTCGTTGCGCTTGAAGAACACCCACTGGCCAACCCGCTTCGACGTCACCAGTCCCGCTTTCTGGAGCGCGGCCAGATGCGCGGAGACCGTCGATTGCGATAGCCCGCAGTGCGCGTCGATCCGTCCAGCGCAGACGCCGTGGTCGAGCGGGAGTTCTTGATCGGCAAAATGCGCTTGCGGCTCGCGCAGGCAGGCGAGGATCTCGCGGCGCACGGGATTGGCTAGCGCCTTATAGATAGCGTCGAGGTCGATGGTTGGAGTGCCTGGGTAGTTCATTGGGTTTGCATCGTTACTGTCCGAATCTTATATCGTGCTTTTACGATATGGGCGAAGGCACTGATTGCAATAGGGGGATAGCTATGATAGGAAACAATTAAGTCTGTCGGGCGACGATAAAGTCTGTCGGGTTTTGGGCGTGAATGCCAATGGCCTCAATAACGCGAGAATCCAATAATTATTAATTATATGATTTATATATCAATAGTTTTTATAAATACACTTTTGCTTTTCTGCGACGTCCAACAATGCAATCGTTGACGTCCTTCTACGCGGTGTAGACAAAACGTGGAATCTGGCGAACTCGGTGACGGTGGACTAAGCAAGGTCGTTGCTTCGCAACGTGCTGCTCCCCGGAAATGAAAGCTCGCCGCGGCCCCTTCTAGAAGCGCTACATGGAAGGGGGCAACCTGCCCGCAATCCCTTGTCAACAGGGCATGGCACGCTTCTCAAACACACAGCGTGTCTCTGAAAAAGAGGGGGGCATGACTCCCCTCAGTTGGCAGCAAACCTCCCCAAAATCCACCCGGCACGCTTCTTTCGCCTCGGGCTTTCACACGCTTGAAGCGGCTCTTACGTCAGCGTCGGAACGCTCAAAGGTAGGAGGTTATCCGCCCGTTCGTTTACAAGTGCACCTCGTTGCGGCAGTAGCGCGGCGTTGGTCGTTGCCTGCAATTTTTTGTGGCTCACCGATATAGCCGGGAGGCGTTGGACACGATTCGCCGGGCCGGAATCGTGCCGGCAACTCCTGAGTCATTATTTGGTACCGAGGTCGCAAGAGCATTGGCGGGCAAGCTCGACGGCAACGGCCATGCCCTGCTTCGGGACGTGCCAGACGGGCCTGCCAAGGTCTTTTTCGGAGAAGACACGCGACCCTTCACCCCACAGCCCGTGCAGGCTGCGAAGGCGCTTGAGCAGGACGACATCCTCAAGGAACTCCACGCAGGCGGCCATGACGGCATCACGGACGAAAACCTATTCAGCTTGTTCAATAAATTCTCTGGCCGACCGGACGTGACATGAACGCAAACGACCAGCAGGCAATTGAAGATGCGGCCAAGGAGATTGGGCTGTCGATGGCATCTAACGCCTTCCCGCTTTTCTACGTCGCGCAGAACGTCTACGACACGACGGAAAGCGTCTGGACTGTCTGGAACGCTCGCGAAAGTGTGGACGAGGTAACGAAAATCGAGGCTGGCATCGACCTGGTATTTGCCGTCGTGGGCTGGGTTCCTGTCGTCGGCGCCGGAGTCAAGCGGACGTTTCGCCTGGTCAACCACAAGTCCGAAATTTATGGCCCGCTGCTGTACGACATTCTGCGTCTGGTGCTTCAGCGTGCGCATATCCAGACCAGCCCGGATGCACTCATCGACAGGTTGTTCGATGCAACGGGCGTCAAGACGTACCTCACGGAGGCTCGTGAACATATCCAGAAGTCTTGGCTGTATCGCGAGATGCCTGCGAGTGTTCAAGCCACGTTCATGCAGGCACTGGCCTTCGTAGAAACGAACCTGCCATACTGGCTCGCGCAGTTTGTCCAGCGGAAGCTGCTTCATTGGCGCAAAAAGCAGCCGAACTCGTCAGCCGTCAGCAAGCTCGAGGAGCGCCGAACGACTGACAAGCCAGGTGCAAAGGGCGAAGAAGCCAAAGCAGGCCAGGGCCGACCTGTGCCGACGCCCTCGCGCGGCGTCGTCAATGCCAAACTTGCTGTCACCGACATTACAACGAATATCACGGGCATTCTGGGTGAGCACATCGGCGACTACTATTGCTATGAAAAGCTTAAATGGGGAAACGGATGGATGGGCCACGACAAGGGCCTGAGCGGCAAGTGGAAAGAGCAGCCAGGGCTGCGGGTTTTGGGGAAGCTCAACGATAAGGGCAGACTGAACAAGCTCTTCGACCTCAAGGCGCGTGGTCACGGCATCGATGGTGTCTGGCGTGCCGCCCCGTTTAGCAACCAGATGAAGGATTTCGCTATCGTCGAAATGAAATCATCGACGACAACACGAAAGCTGCAAGACCCGAACGCCAAGCACAATATCGCTAGCAAACTCGGAACAATCAAGGAGGCGGTGCGCCCCCCAGCCTAGGACCTGCTAGAGCCGCCGGACGACGCGGGAGAAGCGTTGCCGACCAAAGGTGGCGGCAAGCCTGGTGGCGGTAAGCCCGCTCCTGGCGGTGGGAAGCCAACACCGGGTGGCTCCACCAATGACAGCAGCCCGGCGAGAAAGCAGCAAGCCGACGCTGCACAGCCGACAGCGGACACAACGTCGAAGGACAAGACCACCGCGACCGGACCGAGCGGTGCAAAAATCGCCCGGGTCCAGATGAGTCACGAGTGGATTGAAGCCAAACTCTCTGGAGCCGTTTCGGACCAGGGCCTGGTCGACACGATATTAAGGTCCGGGTATTCGCGACATCTGCTGTACGTCCCGTTCTATCTTCCGTCCGCGGTGCAACACGTCGAAGCGCTAACTACGGGCGCTGAACATGACCATGCTGACCACGACCTTCCTTTCACTCATCACTACAAGGAAGGAGAGGTTGAAGAAGCGGTCGAGCTGAAAGCGAGCAGGATAAGATAGCCTGAGGCTACGAGATTATGGATATGAACGAAGACTTCGATTCGACGCGGCGGCAACGCTTTCTTGGCGAGGACTACTTCAAGTGGCGTTTGGGCCTCCTGGATGAAGGCATCGCCTACTGGTCCGAAAATACTGCACCAACCGGCAGCAACGAGAACGAGCGGAAGGCGCTGACGCAGCGCTACCTTGTTTCCGATGTCTATCGACGCTTTCTGCTCCAGTACACGAGCGGAGCGGACCTCAAGCTGCTGCGTGGTGAACTCGAGCCGGTTCTCGAAGCCTTTGAACGGTACGCGCAAGCTCAACGGCTGAATCGACAGGATGCCGGCGAACCGCCGTTGGCCTTCGAAGTAATTGACGAGTACGAAACGGCGATGCAGCTAATCGGCTTTTGCTACCTGTTGCATCGGCGCGACCTGCTGCCGCGCATTGTCGAGATGTTCGACCCGTCTTACCGGGGGACGGACACTTTGTATGAGGACCTGCTGGCTTATGAACTCGAAGGTCGAATCAACGTAGACAGCTGGTTTCACGACGTGCCGTATAGGCCTCTCGTTTTCAGTCTCTATCGCGAGACGAAGAAGGAGTCTGTCGACGACATGACGGAATACCTCGAAGCGTGGTATCCGGGAATGGCCGCAGCTCCATGGCACGACGGGCATCTGGAAGCCCAGAAGAATGGCAAGGGCACCTACGTCGGCTATTGGGCTATTGAGGCAGCGGCGGTTGCATTCCTGCTGCAGCTCGACGACAGTGCCTTTCGCGACCATCTGTTGTATCCGAAGGACCTTGCTGATTTTGCGCGCAACTTCGATGCTGCGAAAGACGGTGCGCGGACGCGCCGGGACGGTGGACCAATGACGGTACGAACGGGGCAGCCGTGCCCGGAAACCGGCGTTTGGAAAGCACAAGGTCACAACGTACCCGGTGTGCTGGTGAATCAGGGGGACGTGATGCCGGATGTCTTCGCGCCCGACAGAAGTGGTGCGTACCGACCGCAGTCGGCGATGTGGGAGTTCGAACGTAAAGCCTGAGGGTTTGAAGGAGAGCTTCGTTGTGCTGCTGGCTGCCGTGCTGAGCCGCCGGTCAGGGCTTAATCTTGACGTGGAGACCGCCAACGCGCGTATTCCAATGTATACACACAGCTGCCCGTTCCGCGGTGCAGCCGCGCAACTGGTCGGACATCAACGGCAGCAGTCGCGGCACAGCCGGTACTGTGGGATAGCCTTGAGATACCGGGATGGGTGGCGAAGTTACCAATTGGCGCAGTGGAATCCCTTGAGTCCGTCGAACAGCTTCCTCAATCCCTCGATGTCGGACGCAGTCGTGTTAAGCGGTTTGGCTTTGATG
>NZ_BAYA01000029.1 GCF_000685015.1 Paraburkholderia bannensis NBRC 103871
GACGCCCACGCCGCCGCCCTCGCCGCCGCAGCCGCGCGGGCGCGCCGCGCGCAACCAGCCGCAGCAGCCCATGCCGGTGGAAGTCCACACGCCCGCGCCCACGCCGATGCAGCTCGCGCAGAAGGCCTTCGCGCCGGTGATCGCGCCGCTGGAGACAGGTTTCATCGTGCTGGTGGTGACGATCTTCATCCTGTTGCAGCGCGAGGACTTGCGCGACCGGCTGATCAGCGTGTTCGGCTCCGACGACCTGCACCGCACGACCACGGCCATCAACGACGCCTCCGAGCGCCTGTCGCGCTACTTCGTCGCGCAGCTAGGGGTGAACGTGTCGGTGGGCGCGGTGCTGGCGGTCGGGCTGGCGGGGATCGGCGTGCCGGGGGCGCTGCTGTTCGGCGCGGTGGCGGCGCTGCTGCGCTTCGTGCCGTACATCGGCATCTGGATCGCCGCCGTGATGGCCACGCTGCTGGCCGCCGCCATCCAGCCGCAATGGACGATGGCAGTGTGGACGCTGATCTTCTTCATCGTCGTCGACGTGGTCGCGGGTCAGTTCGCCGAGCCGATGCTCTATGGCCGCCGCTCGGGCCTCTCGCCGCTCGCGGTGGTGGTGGCGGCGATCTTCTGGAGCTGGCTGTGGGGGCCGATTGGCCTTGTGCTCTCGACGCCGCTCACGCTGTGCATCGTCACGCTTGGGCGTTACGTGGATCGCTTGAACTTTTTGACCATCCTGCTGGGCGACCAGCCCGCGCTCACGCCTGCACAGACCTGCTATCAGCGGCTGCTCGCCGACGATCCGCACGAAGCGCTGTTGCAGGCCGACCGCCTGCTCGCCGACATGCCGCTGATCGACTACTACGAGCAGGTGGTGTTCGAGGGCCTGCGCTTTGCGCGCAACGACGTGCTGCGCGGCGTGCTGCCCGCCGAACAGCTTGCGCGCATCAACCAGGCGCTGCTCGACATCGTCGAGGATCTCGAATCGGTGGACGACTCGCGCCACACGGCGCGCCGCAAGGGCGAGGAAGTGGAAGTGCCTGTTGAAGTGCCGCACGACGGCCGACTCGTGCTGTGCGTGCCGGGGCGCGGCGCGTTCGACGAGGTGGTCGCGGCCATCGTCTGCCAGTTGTTGCTGCGCGCGCGCATTCCCTGCACGGCGACGACCTACGACGACGTGCGCAACACCAAGGCAGGCATGGTGGATGCGCTCGATATTCATGCGATCTGCCTGGTGTCGCTAGACGCCCCGGATTCGCCGCCGTACCTGCGCAACCTGGTGCGGCGCGTGCGCGACCGCGCGCCTGACATGCCGATCGTGGTCGGCGTGCGGGCCGTGCGTCGCGACGACGGTATGGGGATTGCCGCCAACGACACCGGCACGCACCTCGCTGCGACGCTGCGCGACCTCGTCGAGGAATGCGGCGTGGCCATGGTGCGCCAGCCGGAGGCCGCCGAGCGCCAGCGCATGTGACAGCCGCGCATTACAGCTGCGCATGACAGCGGCATGTGACAGCGATGTGGCGCTCGCGAGGCAATGATTGTGACAGTCACGTCGGCGTCACATTCAGGCCTGATGATATGCGCCCCTGTGCCCCTGGTTGCGGCATTACTAGGAGACATGAATTGTTGAGCCCGCACGAGTTCGCCACGCTGATGTTGATCCGCCACGCGCCGGAACAGATCGACATGAACCGCCACGAACTCGATACCCTGCTTGAACGCCAGCTCGTCGCGCTTGAAACGCGCGCCGAAGGCGAGCGCCTGCCGTCGCTCACGACCGCCGGCCGCTCGCTGCTCGAAGCGCTTGGCCGCGTCGAGCCCGCGCGCGTCGCGCACGACGATATGAGTTTCGATACGCATTGAGGCCGGTTGAGCCTTTTGCGCTATTGGTCGCTGTCCGCATCTGTCGCGCCTGTCATTCCCAGTACGGCTGCTATCATTGATAGCATTGCGTCGTCGAGGAGTCTGACATGCCCAATCTTCTGGTTCGAAACGTCGATGAGAGCCTCGTGCAGAGTCTGCGCGAGCGCGCCGCCGCGCACGGCCGCAGCGCTGAGGCTGAGCACCGCGAAATCCTCGCGCAGGCGCTGCGCGGAACCCATCGTCGCAGCTTTGCCGAAGTCCTGCTGACCATGCCAGAGGTCGGGGAAGACGCCGACTTCGAGCGCACCGACGATGGTGGGGCACCGCATGTTTCTGGTTGATACCAACGTCATCAGCGAAGTCCGCAAGCGCGAACGTGCGAATGCCGGCGTGCAGGCATTTTTTCGCGAGGCCGCCCGTGACGAGACAGACATCTACCTGTCTGTCGTGACGGTCGCGGAGCTTCGGCGCGGCGTCGAGCTGATCCGCCATCGCCGCGATGCGGCGCAGGCGTCACTGCTGGACGCGTGGCTCGTAAGCGTGTTGCGCGACTATGGCCAATACGTTCTGCCGGTGGACGAGGACGTTGGCCAATTGTGGGGACGGTTGCGCGTGCCGCATCCGGAAAATGCGCTCGACAAGCTGATCGCCGCCACCGCCTTGATTCATGACCTCACGGTCGTCACCCGCAACGTCGACGATTTTGCGGGCACTGGCGCCCGTGTGCTCAATCCATTCCAGTAGCACCGGACTCGATGCGTGCGCACCCATCTTGCGCGCGCATTCCGTGCGCGCAAAAAAAATCGCCGGCGGTCACCCGCCGGCGTTCAAGACTTCGACTCTGCATGGTCCCAGAATGAACGGGGACAGGGTATGGTGCGCGGCGCCCGCACCGGCAAGTCAGTCGGCCCGCTGCCGTGCTCCATAGCCTGATTAACGGTTATCGCGGCAAAAGGTTGAATGCGGAAAAACCCGCTTGCTCCTCAACCCTGGCCGCGCCCGTAATCGGTAAAAAAGACCTTCCTGCAAGGCGCAAAACGTTTTCACGCTGGTTTCACGCCCTGCTTCGTGCGGCCTCGTTTTTCGTTTAGCGGCGATCCACCCACACGGTCTGGACGTTGCAGAACTCGTGCATGCCGAAGCTCGACAGTTCGCGCCCGAAGCCGCTCTTCTTCACGCCGCCCACGGTCACGCGCGGATCGGTCGCGACGTCGCCGTTGATGAAGACCGCGCCGGTGTCCATCTGCGCGGCCAGGGCGTTCGCACGCTCCACGTCGCGCGACCAGATCGTGCCGCCCAGGCCGAATTCGCTGTCGTTCGCGAGATCGACGGCATGCTGCGCGTCGCGCGCCACCACGATTGCCGCAACCGGCCCGAACAGCTCTTCCTTGAAGGCCGTCATGCCGGGGCGCACGTCGGCGAGAATCGTCGGCGCGTAGTAGTTGCCCGCGCCTTCGATCTTGTCGCCGCCCAGCACGAGGCGTGCACCTTCGGCGATTGAGCGCTCGACCTGGTTGTGCAGTTCGTCGCGCAGGTCGTAGCGCGCCATCGGGCCGATGAAGGTGCTGTCTTCGCGCGGCGCACCGATGCGCAGCGCCTTCACGGCTTCGACAAAACGCGCTTCGAATTCGGCGGCAATGCTTTGTTCGACGATCAGGCGCTTGGCGGCCAGGCACACCTGGCCCGTATTGCCGTAGCGACCCAGCACGGCGGAGCGCACGGCTTCGTCAAGATCGGCGTCGGCCAGCACGATAAACGCGTCCGAGCCGCCCAGTTCCAGCACGCACTTCTTGAGCGCCGCGCCCGCCTGCTGGGCGATGGCCGCGCCTGCGCGCACGCTGCCCGTGACCGCGACGGCGGCGATGCGCGCGTCGGCGATCACCGGCGCGACGCGCTCGGGCGGCAGGTTGAGGACTTCGAACGCGCCTGCGGGCAGATCGGTGGCGGCGAGCGCGTCGCGCAGCAGGTAGGCGCTGCCCATCACGTTGGGCGCGTGCTTGAGCACGTAGGTGTTGCCCGCGAGCAGCATGCTCACCGCGCCGCGCAGCACTTGCCAGATCGGGAAGTTCCACGGCATGACCGCGAGAATCGGCCCGAGCGGGCGGAATTCCTGGCGCGCGACGCCGGCCGGCACCGGCACATTCAGGGGCGCGAGCATGGCGGGGCCGTTTTCGGCGTACCACTCGGCCAGGGCTGCGCACTTTTCGACTTCGCCGCGCGCCTGGGCGATGGGCTTGCCCATTTCGTCGGCGATCATCGTCGCGAAGGCCTGCTTGCGCTCGCGCAGCACGTGAGCGAACTGCACCAGCACGGCGGCGCGCTGCGCAACGCTCGTGTCGCGCCAGACGCGCGCGGCGCTGGCGGTGCGCACGAGCGCCGCTTCCACGGCCACTTCGCTGTCGAACGCGTAGGTCGCGAGGATTTCGCCGTTGGCGGGGTTGCGCGAGACGGCGCCGGTCGTGTCGGGGGTTGCGGTCATGCTGTGCTCCTGAGAAGGAAACGGGATCGAATCGGGATCAAATCGGGATCGATGCGTCGATGAATGCGGCATTGCTTGAGTGACAGGATACGATCTGGCAATCCTCAGTAAAAGTGAATAATATTGAATAAATTGTTCTCTCGGAGTGAGGGTATGGAGCTGGCTCAACTACTGATCTTTCGCGAAATCGCCGATGCAGGCAGCGTGCAGGCCGCCGCGCAGCGGCTGCACCGCGTGCCGTCCAATCTCACGACGCGCCTGCGCCAGCTGGAGGAAGAGTTGGGCGCGGAGTTGTTCATCCGGGAAAAGATGCGCCTGCGCCTGTCGTCGACGGGCGCAGCGTTTCTCGACTACACGCGTCGCATCCTCGATCTCGTCGATGAAGCGAAGCTGTCCGTCGCGGGTGACGAGCCGCGCGGCGTGCTGCCGCTCGGCTCGCTGGAAAGCACCGCGGCCGTGCGCATTCCGCCGGTGCTGGCGGCGTTTCATCGGCGTTATCCGGAAGTGGCGCTCGATCTCTCGACCGGGCCGTCGGGAGAACTGATCGATCGCGTGCTGGAGGGGGAGCTGGCGGCGGCGTTCGTCGATGGCCCGGTGTCGCATCCCGCGCTCACGGGTGTGCCGGTTTTCAGCGAGGAACTGGTGCTGATTTCGGCGACCGGCCGCAAGCCGATCAAGCGCGCCAGGGACGTGAACGGCGCGAACATCTACGCGTTCCGCTCGAACTGTTCATACCGGCGGACGTTCGAGCGCTGGTTCGAAGAAGACCACGCCGCGCCGGGGCGCGTGTTCGAACTGGAGTCGTATCACGGCATGCTGGCATGCGTGTCGGCGGGGGCCGGTCTCGCGCTGCTGCCTGCGAGCCTGCTGGAAAGCATGCCCAGCCGCGCATCGGTGATGGCGCACAAGCTGCCGGTGTCGGTGCGTGCGGTGACGATTTATCTGGTGTGGCGCAGCGACCTGCGCGCGCCCGCGGCGCTGCAGCGGCTGGTTGAAATGCTGGAGGTAGAGCGGCGTGCCGGCGTCGATGCCGAGGCAAGCGCGACGCAAAGCGCTTGAAAAGCGCTCCGGCGCGAGCTTAAGCACGCCGGAGCGAACCCCAGTCCAGACCGGCTCAGCGAGCGGCCCAGGCAGTCTCGGAGAAGACTGGGCGCATCGTAGCAAGCGACCCTGCGCGCGTGAACGAAGTCTTTGGCATAACGAAATCAGCGCGTGGGTTCAAAGCGGTTCGGACGCGCGCTGCGGTTCAGTCATGCGCATGCAGCCGCCGATGCAGCGGCCCGAGCGCCATCGACAGCAGCACGCACACGCCCAGAATCGCCACTAGCGCGAACATCGACGCCTTGAAACCCGCCGCATAGTCGAGCGCGCCAGGATGCGCGCCCAGCCGCGCGAAGAACAGCCCGCCGAGCGTCGCCGCGCCCACGGCCGCGCCGATCTGCAGCATCGCCGTGACCATGCCCGACGCGACGCCTGCGCGCGCCGGTTCGACTTCGGCGAGGACGATGCGCACCACCGAAGGCAGCACGAGGCCCTGCCCAATCCCCATCGCCGCCAGCCCGACATAGAACAGCGCGCCCGGCGCCGTGGCGCCCGCAAGCGTTGCTGCCGTGGCCAGACCCAGCGCGATCAGCACATAACCGAGCGTGAGCACGCGATAGCCGCCGATGCGCGCGACCAGACGCGGCATCAGCAGCGGACTCGATAGAAAGCCGACGCCGAACGGCAGGATCGCGAACCCCGAAGCCAGCGGCGACCAGTGCAGCCCACTCTGCAGATAAATGCCGTAGCTCAGGAAGAACGCGCTCAGCAGATAGAACAGGAACGCCAGCGCGAGCCCCAGCGCCACGACGGGATTGCGCAACAGCCGCACGTCGAGCAGCGGATCCTTGCCTGCCGCGAGCGTGCGCGATTCCACACGCAGCAGCAAGCCGAGCACCGGCACCGACGCCGCCAGGCAGAACAGCATCCACGCGGGCCAGCCGTCTTCGCGTCCGCGCGTGAGCGGATACACCAGCATCAGCAGAAAGAGCGACAGCAGCAGCGTGCCGGGGATGTCGATGCGCGCGCCGCGCGGCGGGCGGCTTTCCGGAATGAAGCGCCAGCTGCCGAGCAGGGCCAGCAGGCCAATCGGCAGGTTGACGAGAAAGATCGCGCGCCAGCCCAGGCCAAACGGATGCAGGCTGATGAGCGCGCCGCCGCCCAGCTGGCCGATCACGGCCGCGACGCCGAACACGAAGCCGTAGAGGCCCATCACGCGCACCTGCTCGTGCGGGGCGTAGACGCTGCGGATCGTCGCCAGCACCTGCGGCGCGAGCACGGCGGCGAAGAGGCCCTGGAGGATGCGACCGAACACGAGCACCGTGCCGTCCGTGGCCAGCCCGCAAAGCGTCGACGCCACCACGAAGCCCGCCATGCCGATCATGAACATGCGCTTGCGACCGTAGAGATCGCCCAGGCGCCCGCCGGTGATCTGCGCGACGGCGTTGGCGCAGGCGTAGGCCGAGACCACCAGCTGCAACTGCGAGGCGCTGGCGGCGAGGCCGTCGTGAATCGCGGGCATCGCCAGGTTGACGATGAAGTAATCGAGCGGCGGCAGGATCGCGCCGATCAGCAGGACGAGCAGCGCCCAGCCGGAATGGCCGTGCGCGGCGGCGCCGGAGGATGGGGCCGCGACGGTTGGCGGCGCGGCGGTGAACGTGTTGTCGGACATGGCGAACCTGTCTTTGAAGTGGCCGATGCAGGGCAATGCTTTGGCGCGCTGCACCATTCGGGATCCCATTGTGCTATAGCACGCATCCGGCGGAAAAGCGGGAATAGGTGGTACTATCCATCGACTTATTCGATGGATGGAAAAGGCAGGGTAGTGGCATGCGTGGTTTCGAACTCGACCAGTTGCGCACCTTCACGGTAGTGGTGGACGCGGGCAGCCTGACGGCCGCTGCGCCTTCGCTGCATCTGTCGCAGTCCACGGTCAGCGAGCAGATGCGCAAGCTTGAAGCGCGCGCTGGCGTGCCGCTATTCGTGCGCAGCAAGCGCGGCGTCGAGACCACGCCGGCAGGCGCGCGCCTGCTCACGCACGCGCGGCGCATCGTGGCGCTCAACGAAGCCGCCTTCGACGACGTGCGCGGCCAGGCGATCAAGGGCGAACTGCGCGTCGCCATCACCGACTACTACCGCACGCACGAAGTCGCGGGCATGCTTGCGCGCCTGCGCGAGTGCTACCCGCAACTGAGCCTGCACGTGAGCACGATGAAGAGCGTCGAGATCGAGCAGGCGCACGCGCGCGGCCAGATCGACCTGGGCGTGGTGATGAACATGTCGGTGGGCGCGGTGCGGCCCGCGAGCGGCGACGCGCGCTGGGTGCTGCGCCGTGAGCCGCTGCATTGGGTGGCGTCGCCCCTGCTCGCGGAGTCGCTGCCCGACCCGCTGCCGCTGGTCTTGCTGCCGAACGACTGCATGCTGCACCAGATCGCGGTGCATTCGCTGGAGGAGCAGGGCCGCGCCTTTGTGATGGGGCATAGCGCATCGGGCGTGGCGGGCTTGCAGTCGATGCTCGCTGCCGGGCTGGGCGTGGGGTGCCTGTGCGCGTCGGCGGTGCCGGACGGCCTCGTGCGGCTGTCCGCGCGCCATAAGCTGCCCGCGTTGCCGGAAGCGGTGTTCTCGCTGACGCCGCCGCTGCCCGGCGAAAACGAGACCGTGACACAGGCCCGCGAGGTATTGGCGCGGCAGTTGCTGGTTTAAACGCTGCGCAGCGTCGGATCTTTGGCGCTTACCAGCCGATCCGATGCTTCTCGTCGGTTTCCCGATGGCGCACGTCGTCGTCGCTATGCAGATAGAGGCTGGTCGTGCTGAGCGACGCATGCCCGAGGTTGTCGCGCACGAGCCGCAGGTCGACGTCGCCATCGGCCATATGCGAGCCTGCGCTGTGACGCAGCCAGTGCGCCGACGCGGCCTCCAGCCGTTGCGCGCGCGCCTGCGTCTGCGCGCTATCGGCGGCGCCGTCCATCTCGCGCAGCCGTTGCGCCGCGCCCGCGAAAATCCCCTTCACGATCGTGTGCAGCGCCGTGCGCGTGAGCGGCTTCACCGACTTGCCGATGGGCAGCACGAGCGGCGTCGTGTCATGCGGCGCGGGCAGCTCGGCGAGACCGCGCGAGCGGCGATAGCGCACCAGCTCCGTCATCATTTCCGCAGTGGCGGGCACGAGGCGGCGGCGCTCGCCCTTGCCCAGCACGTCGAGCCACCAGCGCTCGACGCCTGCGCCGTCGCGGCGCGCGAAGAAGTCGCCCATCGTATTGCCGCCAACTTCCGAAATACGCAGGCCGCCCAGATAGAGCAGCGTGAGCAGCCAGCGCGTGCGGCCGTGATGCTCGCGCTCGCGGGCGGTTTCGCGCGGCAGGCTGTCGACGTAGGCTTTCACCTCGTCCCAGAGCTCGCGTTCGAGATAGCGCGTGATGCGCGGCGCGGCGCGTCGCGCCCGTTGACGCGACAGCGACAGCGGATTGCCCGCCAGGTAACCGGCGCTCACGAGCCACGAAAACAGCGTGTTGAGGATCACCATGGCCTGGCGCTGGCTGGTCGCGGAAAGCGGCCCGTAGAACGGCCGCCAGCGCGCATCGTCGCGCGCGTGCTTGCGCCCGCCGCCCGCGACCCAGCGCGCGGCGGGCTGCGGATCGGCGAGAAAGCGCTGGTAGGCGAGCAGGTCTTCGTGCGTGAGCGACGACAGCGGCTTGCCCAGTTGCACGATCGCCCAGAGCAGCAGGCGCTCGCTTTCCTTGCGATAGGTCTCGAAGGTGGCCTTCGAATCGGCGACGCGCGCGAGCCACGCGCGGATCGCATCGAGATCGTTGAGCGCCGAGATCTGCATGCGGCCGTGCGCGCGATTCACGCCATCGCGGCCATCGAGATCGGCGGGCAGTTCGAGGGCGTCGAGCGGACGGGGAGCGAGCAGGGCGGTGTGCATGGGCGAAGCGATGGCGGCGCGATTGTGCCGCTGTGAAGCGGCGCGTCGAACGTAGAGAAGACCACGCGGACTATAACGCGGATCGCGCGCTGCCCGAAGCACGCGGCGAAGGCCGCGCGGAACGTGCTGTCCTGCGCGGCTTCGATGGCGGGGTTTAGCTTGCGGCGTTCGCGTCCGGCAGACGCGGGCCGTAGTGGTGCGACGGGGAGGCGTGCGCAGGATCGACGCCGTTGATGGCGGCGGGCGCGCCCGTCGCTTCGGAGTGGCTCGCCGTTGCGCCCGGTACCATCGCCGACAGGGACGACCCGTTCAGGCCGATTTCCTTGAGCAGCGAATCGACGAGCGGCGCGTGCGCACGATAAGCGAGCGCCGCCGACATCGCCTGCTCGGCCAGATTGCCATTGCCGTTGCCATTCCCACCGGCAACGATGCCGTCGCCAGCCGCGCCGCCCTGGCGGTTCAGCCCGTCGACCTGGATGATCTTGATGCCGTCGATCGACTTCATCGGCTCGACCGTTTGCTGGATGATCGACGGGAGCGCCTGGAGCAGCGCCAGCTTGAACTTCAGCGAAGTCTGATCCGACGACAGCGTATTGATCGCGTCATTCAACGCGCGCTGGGCTTCGGCGTCGGCGATACCCTTCTTGCGCGCCGCTTCCGCCAGTTCGACGATCGCGGTGGCCTGCATCTGCGCGGCTTCGCGCTCGGCGCGCGCCTTCGTGGTCACATGCACGGCGCTCGTTTCCGCTTCCTGCGCGGCTTCGATCAGCGCGACCTGTTTCGCGCGGTCGGCTTCGGCGGTGCGGCGCGTGGTTTCCACGAGCTGCTCGGCTTTCACGGCTTCGGCGAGCGACTCGTTCGCGCGCGCCTGGGCCTGCGATTGCGCCTCCGACTTCTGCGCGATGATGATGGCCCGTTCTTGCTCGGCGATCTGCGTGACCTTGGCCTGCTCGATTTCCTTCACGCGGATTTCGCGGTCGGCTTCCACCTTGCGCGAGCGCACGGCCTGCTCGCGTTCGATCTCGGACTCCTGCACCAGACGCTCCGCGACGATGCGGCTTTGCTCGGCTTCCTGATGGCGCTGCGCCTCGAACGCGGTGATGCGCGCGTTCTGCTCCGCCGTGCGCGTCTTCACCTGCTGTTCCTGCTCCAGCTTCATGAACGATTCCTGCTGGTCGATTTCCAGCCGCTTGGCGAGTGCGTCGCGATTCTTTTCGCGCACGGATACTTCGGTATCCTGTTCGACTTCGTTGCGCTCCTTGCGGCGGCGTTCGGTTTCCTGCGTGAGCTTGGTGAGACCTTCGGCGTCGAACGCGTTATTGGGATCGAAGTATTCCTTCGACGTCTGGTTGAAGTTGGTCAGCGACACGCTTTCCAGCTCCAGACCGTTCTTGGTCAGGTCTTCCGCGACGGTGTTCTGCACGCCTTGCACGAATTTTTCGCGTGCGTCCTGCAGATCCTGCATCGTCATCTGCGCGGCCGTCGAGCGCAGTGCATCGACGAACTTGTCGTCCACGAGCGCGCGCAGGTTCTCGGGCGCGAGCGTGCGCTGGCCGAGTGTCTGTGCGGCGGTGGATACGCCTTCCGCGGTGGGGGCGACGCGCACGAAGAACGCGACCACGACGTCCACGCGCATCCGGTCTTTGGTGATGAGGCTGTCACGCGAAGCGCGGCTGACTTCGAGCTTGAGCGTGTTCATGTTGATCGGGATGACTTCATGGAACACGGGCAGCACGACCGCGCCGCCGCTCATGATGACGCGCTGGCCGCCGAGGCCGGTGCGCACGAACGCGCGTTCGGCCGAAGCGCGCACGTAAAGGCGCGCGAAAATCAGGCCGATCAGGCCCAAGCCGACGATGACCGCCAGAGCGGCGGCCCCCCAGAAAATGATCGTATCCATTGCGATGGTTGACTCTTGATTGGTTGAAGACCCTCCCTCTCCCAACCCTCTCCCGAAGGGAGAGGGCTCACTCGTCCCCCTCTCCCAGGGGAGAGGGGTCAGGGGAGAGGGGCAGAGGAAGCAGAGGAGGGAGAAAGATGACGCGGACTCACAATCGCCCGATACAGCGACCCCGAAACCCGCGCGGTAATCAGCACGGTTTGCCCGCGCACGAACGTGAGCCCGGCCTCGTCCGGTTCGATCCGAACGTAATGCGCCTGCCCGAACTCATCGACAAAACGCGCTTCGGCCGGATTACCCTGGGTGGCTTCGCCCGTGACAATGCGCACGGCGCGACCAATGAAATCGATTTCCGAAAGCGCGCTGGTTTCTTCCTGCGGCACGAGCCGCCCAAGCGGCTTGCCGGTTTTACGCACGAATAACAGCGAAAACGGCAGCGCCACAAACGCCGCCAATGCAGGCGGCAACATGAAATGAAACAGCGCGTGCAAAACCCATTGCAGCAGCAGCCCTGCAATCGCAAAACCCGTGAGAAACAACGTGAGCAAAACCAGAAACGGCACACGTCCCACATGCAGCCATCCAAGCAACTGGCCGATAAAGCCGACCTCTGCGCCGCTTGCCGCGTGGTCGATATCAAATAATTGATGAGCAAGCAGATTGCCCGCATGCGTCGTGACACTAAAGCCAAATAAAAGCGTCACACCTTCCAGTACGGCAATTACGATCATGAGACCGATCGCCACGATAAATGGCGCATATCCCGGTTGCAGCAAGGAGGTCATTGAGATTTTCTTGTGTCTGTTATTTCGCTGTAAGTTTATATCGGATTGATGCAAATCACCCAATGCATAGTGAATAAAGACACCAATCGACCAATGCAGTCAGCATTAATCTAGTCATTGGCGCATAAAAAAGGCGTAAAAATAATCGCCCAGTGGCGGGTAATAACTGTCGCAAAACTTCAAAATGAATTTGCGATTAAACCGTCGCGATCAGAAATGATTCACCCTTTGCGGGCTTCATCGAAGCCCGCTTTCACGAGCTGTGCGCGCCATGATTCGCCCGCTTCGAAATCGACGCCCACGAAGCGCAGCCACTCCTGCTCGCGAAAACCCAGATCGGCGAGACGCTGACGCTTCCAGGTCTGCGTGTCCGGGTGATCGATTTCGTAGACATGGCCGCGCGCGGCGATCTCGGGGCGCCGCAGCGCGAAGGTGTCGAGGCCCGCGCCCAGCAGTACGTATTGCGTGACGCCCTGGGCAACCTGTGCGGCGACCAGGTCTTCGATCAACCGCGCGCGGCCCACGATCGACGCGCGATAGCCGCGCGTGCCTTCGGGATCCATGTCCGGACGCTTGCGCCAGTGCGCGTCGGGCGCGGCAAGCTGCATGCCGAGTTCGTCTTCGAGCACATGCGGTTCGGCGTCGACCTGCACATGGAGCGCGCGCCAGAGCGCGGTGCGGATCGCGGTGGAGTCGGGCGTGACGGCGGGCATGGGGGTCTCCTCGAAGTCTCGTTCTGGCGCGTCGGCGCGTGTGGCCGAAATCGCGGGCCGCTTGCGCAGGCCGCTTTTTGCAAGCCTCAGTCAGAAGAATACGTCTGCGCGTCGGGCGGCGTCGCGCCATAGACCTGGGCGCTCACCTCGCGCAGCGCGTCGATCATCACGCCCGCCGCGGGCGACAGCAGCCGGTCGGCGCGCGTGATGATGCCGAAGTCGTCCATCTGGCAGTCCATCGGCACCGGCAGGATCGCCACCATGCCATGCGCCGCGTAGTAGCGCGCCACGTCGCCGGTCAGCACGGCGATCATGTCGCTTTGCTCCAGCACGCGGGTGATGAAGAGCAGCGCGGGCGTTTCCACCACGTTCGACGGCGGCGCGAGGCTCGCGCGCTGAAACATCAGCTCGAAGCGGTGGCGCAGCACGCTCGCCACGGGCGGCACGACCCAGGTGGCGCGCGCCACGTCGGCGAGTGTCAGCGGCTTGCCGGCCGCTTCCGCTAGCAGCGCATGCCCGGGCCGCACCACGGCGCACACCGGCTCGCCCGTGAGCGGCTCGTAACGCAGCGCGAGCTTGTCGTGCTCGGCGGACAGCCGCCCCAGCACCACGTCCAGCTTGTCCTGCGCCAGATGGTCGAGCAGCACGTTGCTCGCGTCGATTTCCACCGAGATGCGCATGTTCGCGTGCGAGCGCTTGACTGCCGCCACGGCGGCCGGCAGCACGCTCACGCCCGGCGAGGTGATCGCGCCAACCGCCACATGGCCAAGCCGCCCGGCCTTGAGCGCGGTCAGTTCCTCCTGCGCCTGGTCGAGGCTGCCCAGCACGGCGCGCGCGTGACGGATTAGCGCGTCGCCGTACAGCGTGGGTTTCATGCCGCGCGGCATGCGCTCGAACAGCAGTGCGCCCAGCATGTCTTCCAGCTCGCGCAGCAGCTTGGACGCAGCGGGCTGCGTCATGTTGAGCGCGGCGGCGGCGCGGTGAATATTGCCTTCTTCGGCGAGCGCGACCACGAGCAGCAACTGCCGCGTCTTGAGCCGCGTGCGCACGTACCAGGGGCTTGTCTCCAGCATGGCGGTGCCTGATTTCCCAAATAGTTCTAAGCGTTTATACCAATGCCGATTTCGATATCGGAATAGTCATTTTTTTCATTAGAAGGTTATCAGAGTTCTCCTTAGACTAAGCGGAACATTCAGCCCTACCCATTCAGACGATGTCGGCAACGAAACCCAAACTGCGCTCCCAACAGTGGTTCGGCACCACGGACAAGAACGGCTTCATGTACCGAAGCTGGATGAAAAACCAGGGCATCCCCGATCACGAATTCGATGGCCGCCCGGTCATCGGCATCTGCAATACGTGGTCGGAACTCACGCCCTGCAACGCCCACTTCCGCAAGCTCGCGGAACACGTGAAGCGCGGCATCTACGAAGCCGGCGGCTTCCCGGTCGAGTTCCCGGTGTTCTCCAACGGCGAATCGAACCTGCGCCCCTCGGCGATGCTCACGCGCAACCTGGCGTCGATGGACGTGGAAGAAGCGATCCGCGGCAATCCCATCGACGCCGTCGTGCTGCTGTGCGGCTGCGACAAGACCACGCCCGCGCTCTTGATGGGCGCGGCCAGCGTGGACGTGCCCGCCATCGTCGTGACGGGCGGCCCGATGCTCAACGGCAAGCTCGAAGGCCAGGACATCGGCTCGGGCACGGCGGTGTGGCGCCTGCACGAATCGCTCAAGGCAGGCGAGATCGACCTGCATCACTTCCTGGCCGCCGAAGCGGGCATGTCGCGCTCGGCGGGCACCTGCAACACCATGGGGACGGCGTCGACGATGGCCTGCATGGCCGAATCGCTCGGCGTCTCGCTGCCGCATAACGCGGCGATTCCCGCCGTCGATGCGCGCCGCTACGTGCTCGCGCACATGTCGGGCATCCGCATCGTGCAGATGGCGCTGGAAGACCTGAAGCTCTCGAAGATCCTCACGCGCGAAGCGTTCGAGAACGCGATCCGCACCAACGCGGCCATCGGCGGCTCGACCAACGCCGTGATCCACCTGAAGGCGATCGCGGGCCGCATCGGCGTGCCGCTCGAACTGGAAGACTGGCAGCGCATTGGCCGCAGCACGCCGACCATCGTCGACCTGCAACCGTCGGGCCGCTTCCTGATGGAAGAGTTCTATTACGCGGGTGGCCTGCCCGCCGTGCTGCGACGCCTCGGCGAAGCAAACCTGCTGCCGCATCCGGACGCGCTCACGGTCAACGGCAAGTCGATCTGGGACAACGTGCGTGAAGCGCCGAACTACAACGACGAGGTGATCCGCCAGATCGACAATCCGCTCATCGCGGACGGCGGCATCTGCATCCTGCGCGGCAATCTCGCGCCGCGCGGCGCGGTGCTCAAGCCCTCGGCGGCGACGCCCGAACTGCTCAAGCATCGTGGCCGCGCCGTGGTGTTCGAAAACTTCGATCACTACAAGGCGACCATCGGCGACGAAGCGCTCGACGTGGACAAGGACTCGATCCTCGTGATGAAGAACTGCGGCCCGCGCGGCTATCCGGGCATGGCCGAAGTCGGCAACATGGGCCTGCCGCCCAAGCTGCTGCGCCAGGGCGTGAAGGACATGGTGCGCATCTCGGACGCGCGCATGAGCGGCACGGCTTACGGCACCGTGGTGCTGCACGTCGCGCCGGAAGCGGCGGCGGGCGGCCCGCTGGCGGCCGTGCGCAACGGCGACTGGATCGAGCTCGACTGCGAGAACGGCCGCCTGCATCTGGACATCAGCGACGAGGAACTGCAACGCCGCCTGAGCGACGTCGATCCCGCCGCCGCGCCGGGCGTGGCGGAGCAGCTCGGCAAGGGCGGCTATGCGCGCCTGTACGTCGATCACGTTTTGCAGGCCGACGAAGGCTGCGATCTCGACTTCCTGGTCGGCAAGCGCGGCTCCGACGTGCCGCGCCACTCGCACTGACGCGCCGGAGACCCAGACCATGACGATTGCACTCACGGGCGAACTGCTGATCGGCGCGCGCGCGAAGCGTGGCGAAGGCGCGGCGTTCCAGTCCGTCGATGCCGCGAGCGCGCAAGCCATCGCGCAACCGGTTTTCCACGGCGCGTTGCAAGGCGATGTCGAACAGGCCTGCACGCTCGCCGATGAAGCGTTCGACGTTTATCGGGCCTTGCCTGCCGAAACACGCGCGCTGTTTCTCGACGATTGCGCGGCGCGCATCGAGGCGCTCGGCGAACAACTGATCGAGCGCGCGATGGCCGAAAGCGGCCTGCCGCGCGCGCGCCTGGAAGGCGAGCGCGCCCGCACGGCCAATCAGTTGCGCATGTTCGCGACGCTCGTGCGCAGCGGCAACGCGCTCGACGCGCGCATCGAACCGGCTTTGCCCGAGCGCCAGCCGCCGCGCACCGACCTGCGCTTCTGGCGCATCGGCGTGGGCCCGGTTGCGGTGTTCGGCGCGAGCAATTTCCCGCTGGCGTTTTCGGTGGCGGGCGGCGATACGGCGTCCGCGCTGGCTGCCGGTTGCCCCGTGGTCGTGAAGGCGCATGCCGCGCATCCGGGCACGTCGGAACTCGTCGGTCGCGCGATCCAGCAGGCAGTCGCGGCGGCGGGCTTGCCTGAAGGTGTGTTCTCACTGCTGTTCGACGCGGGCTATGAAGTGGGCGCGGCGCTCGTGCAGCATCCGGCCATTCGCGCGGTGGGCTTTACCGGCTCGCGTGCCGGTGGCCTCGCACTCGTCAAGCTGGCGGCGGCGCGCGCCGAACCGATTCCCGTCTACGCCGAAATGAGCAGCGTGAACCCGAACCTGCTGTTACCGGGCGCGCTCGCCGCGCGCGGCGAAGCCCTCGCGCGTGAGTTCGCGGCATCGGCGACGCTGGGTTGCGGGCAGTTTTGCACCAACCCCGGCTTGATGCTGGGCCTGAAGGGCGCGGATCTCGACGCGTTTGCCGCGAACGCCGCACGCGAATTCAGCGCGGCCAACGCAGGGGTGATGCTGACCACTGGCATCCTGAACGCTTACGAGCGCGGCGTGAACCGCCTCGCGCAGCACGCCAGCGTGACCACGCTCGCGCGCGGCGCGGCGGCGCCTGGCCGCGCCCAGAGCGCGCTGTTCAAGGTCGGCGCGCGCGAGTTGCTTGCTCACGCAACCATCGGCGAAGAAGTGTTCGGCCCGAGCAGCGTGCTGGTCGAATGCGCCGACGAAGCCGAACTGCGCGCCGTGCTGCGCAGCATCGAAGGGCAACTGACGATCACACTGCACATGGAACCCGAGGACGCCGGTCTCGCGCGCACGCTTTTGCCGCTCATCGAGCGCAAGGCGGGCCGCGTGCTCGTCAATGGTTTTCCGACCGGCGTGGAAGTGTGCGACGCGATGGTGCATGGCGGCCCGTTCCCGGCGACTTCGGACGTGCGCAGCACGTCGGTGGGCACGGCGGCGATCGAGCGCTTCCTGCGCCCGGTCTGCTACCAGAACCTGGCCGACGGCCTGCTGCCCGATGCACTGCGCGATGCGAACCCGCTTGGCATCCGTCGGCGCGTTGCAGGCAGATACAACGAGCAAACCTGAGAGCATGAAATAAAAACACGCAGAAAGCGATAAACGGACACGTCGCCCACGAGATCCGCGCGCAACGCGGACTGGCGACACGCTGGCGCAAGGCAGGCAACAGGATGGAGACAGACAGGATGACAAATCCGCAGGTGCAGCACCCCGGCAAGACCGCAGCAGGCGCAGAGGAAAAGCACATCGTCGGGCATATCGCGCGCCGCCTCGTGCCGTTCCTTGCGCTGATCTACGTGGTGGCCTACGTCGACCGCACGGTCGTGGGCTTCGCGAAACTGCACATGAACGCGGCCGTGGGCCTGAGCGACGCCGCGTATGGGCTGGGCGCGGGCCTGTTCTTCGTCGGCTATTTCCTTTGCGAAGTGCCGAGCAACCTGGCGCTCGCGCGTTTCGGCGCACGCGTCTGGTTTGCGCGCATCCTCTTCACCTGGGGCGCGATAACGATGGCGATGGCCTTCGTCAGCGGCCCGAAGAGTTTCTACGTGCTGCGATTCTTGCTGGGCGCGGCGGAAGCGGGCCTCTATCCCGGCATCCTGTTCTTTCTCACGCATTGGTTTCCGGTGCGCCATCGCGCGCGCGTGATCGGCCTGCTCGTGCTCGCGCAGCCGATTGCGGGCATCGTCACCGGGCCGATTGCGGGCGCGTTGCTTGAAACGCATGGCTTCTTCGGCCTCTCGAACTGGCAGACGCTGTTTGTCGTAAGCGGCTTGCCTGCCGTGCTGCTGTGCCTGCCCACGCTGCGCCTGCTGCCCGAGTCGCCCGCGCACGCGCGCTGGCTCGACCCTGAAGCACGCCGCTGGATCGAGCGCGAGCTGGCCTCTGATCGCCGCAGCTATTCGCTCGACGCGCATCGCAATCCGTTCAGCGCATTGAAGGATCGCCGCGTGCTGCTGCTTGCGCTGCTGTTCCTGCCGTTTCCGCTGTGCATCTACGGCCTGTCACTGTGGCTGCCTACCATTATCAAGGCGTTCGGCGTGAGCGATTCGACGGCTGGCCTGCTGAGCGCGGTGCCGTATCTGTTCGCGGTCGCGGGGCTGCTGATCGTTCCGCGCCATTCGGACAAGCATCGCGAGCGCTATGGCCACATCGTCGTGGTCTCGGCGGTCGCGGCGCTCACGATGGCCGCGAGCGCATGGGTGCATGCGCCGGCGCTGCAACTGCTGTTCATCAGCCTGACCGCGTTTTCGCTCTACTCGATCCAGGCCGTGGTCTGGGCGTTGCCCGGCGAGTTCCTGACCGGCACGAGCGCAGCCGTGGGGATCGCGATGATCAACTCGCTGGCGAATCTCGGCGGCTATCTCGGCCCTTATGGCATCGGACTGATCAAGGACGCGACGGGCAGCCTCGCGGCCGGACTGTATTTTCTCGCGGCCACGCTGGTGGTCGCGGTGCTCGCGACCTTCGCCGTGCGCGCTGCGTTGCGCACGCCGGTGCAAAGCGAAAGCGCACTGGTGCGCGAGTCGTGATTCCAGGCGCCTGCACGATGCAGGCGCGCAAGACCCCCTTACCGAAGCAGGATTGAAGACATGACGACGAGCAGCACGCCCCGCTACACGGGCATCTTCCCGGTGGTGCCGACCACCTTCACCGCTAACGGCGAACTCGACCTGCCGAGCCAGAAGCGCGCGGTCGATTTCATGATCGATGCAGGCGTGGACGGCCTGTGCATTCTCGCGAACTTCTCCGAGCAGTTCTCGCTCTCCGACGACGAGCGCGAAGTCATCACGCGCACGGTGCTCGAACACGTCGCGGGCCGCGTGCCGGTGATCGTCACGACCACGCATTACGGCTCGAACGTCTGCGCGGCGCGCAGCAAGCGCGCGCAGGACATGGGCGCGGCGATGGTGATGGTCATGCCGCCTTATCACGGCGCGACGTTCCGCGTGCCCGAAGCGCAGATCTACGAGTTCTACGCCCGCGTGTCCGACGCCATCGACATTCCCATCATGATCCAGGACGCGCCCGCGGCCGGCACGGTGCTTTCCGCGCCGTTCCTCGCGCGCATGGCCCGCGAGATTGAGCAGGTGTCGTACTTCAAGATCGAGACGCCGGGTGCGGCCAACAAGCTGCGTGAAGTGATCCGCCTGGGCGGCGACGCGATCGAAGGCCCGTGGGACGGCGAGGAAGGCATCACGCTGCTGGCGGATTTGAACGCGGGCGCAACGGGTGCGATGACGGGCGGCGGCTTTCCGGACGGCATTCGCCCGATCATCGTGGCGCACCGCGAAGGCCGCGCCGACGACGCATTTGCGCTCTACCAGAAGTGGCTGCCGCTCATCAATCACGAGAACCGTCAGGCGGGCCTGCTTGCCTGCAAGTCGCTGATGAAGGAAGGCGGCGTGATCGATTGCGAACTGCCGCGCCATCCGCTGCCTGCGATGCACCCCGCTACGCGCGCCGAGCTGATCGATATTGCACGCCGACTCGACCCGCTCGTGCTGCGCTGGATAAAATAAGTCGTTCGTTATCCAGAATAAAATCGCCTCTTTGGAAAAAGCGGCCATAGGATTGGAGATCGCCATGAATGCGTCGTACACCCTGGCTGTCGTCGGCGTCGGCAAGATCGCGCGCGACCAGCACCTGCCCGCCATCGCGGGCAATCCCGGCTTCGAACTCGTGGCTGCTGCAAGCCGCAACGCGCAAGTCGACAACGTGCGCAATTACAGCGATATCGATGCGCTGCTGGGCGCTGAGCATGAACTCGACGCCGTGTCGCTGTGCGCGCCGCCGCAGGTGCGTTACGCGCAGGCGCGCGCCGCGCTGGAAGCGGGCAAGCACGTGATGCTCGAAAAGCCGCCGGGCGCGAGCGTGAGCGAAGTCGAAGCGCTGCGCGAGCTTGCGAAGCAGCACAAGCGCACGCTGTTCGCCACCTGGCATTCGCGCTGCGCGAGCGCGGTCGAACCGGCGCGCGCGTGGCTCGCCACCCGCACGCTGCGCGCCGTGCACGTGCGCTGGAAAGAGGACGTGCGCCGCTGGCATCCGGGCCAGCAATGGATCTGGGAGCCGGGCGGCCTGGGCGTGTTCGATCCGGGCATCAACGCGCTCTCCATCGTCACGCGCATCCTGCCGCGCGAAGTGCTGCTGCGCGGCGCGACGCTGCATGTGCCCAGTGATTGCGCGACGCCCATCGCCGCCGAACTCGATTGCATCGACACGGACGGCGTGCCCGTGCGCGCCGAATTCGACTGGCGTCATGGCCCGGTGGAGCAATGGGAAATCGATGTGGAGACAACGGACGGCCTGCTGTCGATTTCGGAAGGCGGCAAGCGCCTGTCGATCAATGGCGAGCCGGTCGAACTGGGCGCGGAAAGGGAATATTCCGCGCTGTATGAGCGTTTTCACTGGTTGATCGCCCACGGCACCGAGGACGTCGATGTGCGCCCGCTGCGCCTCGTCGCGGACGCGTTCCTGCTGGGCAGGCATGTCGAAGTCGAGGCCTTCGGACACTGAGCGTCGCCCCATACCGCTGAGTCCACCCATCACGTACTACAAGCGCAGCAAAACCACACCCAAGGAGACAGGAGCATGACCAGCCATATCCGCCGCTTTACCCTTCGCGCCGTATTCGCGGCCCTGTGCATCGCGCCGCTCGGCATGAACATCGCGGCGCACGCCGACTCGCCCACCAAGATCGGCTTCCTCGTGAAGATGCCGGAACAGGCGTGGTTCATCAATGAACAGAAGGCGGCCACGGCGCTAGGCCAGAAGGAGAACTTCTCGGTCGTCAACATCGGCACGCCGGACGGCGAAAAAGTGCTGGCTGCTATCGACAACCTGGGCGCGCAAGGCGCGCAGGGCTTCGTGATCTGCGCACCGGACGTGCGTCTCGGGCCGGCGATCCAGGCGCGCGCCAAGCGCTACAACATGAAGTTCGTGACGGTCGACGACCAGCTCGTGGATTCGTCGGGCAAGCCGCTGGCAAGCGTGCCGCATCTGGGCATGTCGGCGTTCAAGATCGGCAACCAGGTCGGCACGGCGATCGCCGACGAAATGAAGCGCCGCGGCTGGAAGCCGGAAGAAGTAGGCGCGCTGCGCATCACCGACTACGAACTGCCGACGGCCAAGCTGCGCACCGACGGCGCGACGGCCTCGCTGATCGCGGGTGGCTTCAAGAAGGAAAACATCTTCGACGCGCCGCAAAAGACCACCGACGACGAAGGCGGCTTCAACGCGGCTTCGCCGGTGCTCGCGCAGCATCCGAACATCAAGAAGTGGGTGATCTTCGCGCTCAACGAAGAAAGCGTGCTGGGCGCGGTGCGCGCAACGGAGCAACTGCATCTGCCGGCGGCGGACGTGATCGGCGTGGGCATCAACGGCGCTGGCGAAGCGTTCGCAGAGTTCCAGAAGAAGGCGCCGACGGGCTTCTACGGCACGATTGCCGTGAGTTCGACGAACCACGGCAAGGACAGCGCGCAGAACCTCGTCGAATGGATCCGCGACGGCAAGCAGCCGGCCGCCGATACGCAGACGACCGGCAAGCTGATGACGCGCGACAACTGGACGGCCGTGCGCAGCGAGCTGGGTATCTAAGGTTCGCTTGGGGATGTAAGGGCGTTTGAGATAGGGCAGGGATGCAATGACTGAAACCATGACTTATGCCGATGCGGCGAGCGCGGGCAACGCGGCTCACCAGGCTGAACAGGCTCGACAGGGGCAGCGCGCGTATCTGGAACTCGACGGCATCACCGTGAGCTTTCCGGGTGTGAAGGCGCTCGACCGCGTCTCGCTGGAGGTGCGCGCGGGCGAGGTGCACGGCCTGATGGGCGAGAACGGCGCGGGTAAATCGACGCTGCTCAAGGTGCTCTCGGGCGTGAACCAGCCGCAGGAGGGCCAGCTCAAGCTGGGCGGCGTGGAGCAGCGCTTCACGACTACCAAAGCGGCGCTGGACGCGGGCATCGCGATCATCTATCAGGAATTGCATCTCGTGCCCGAGCTGACGGTGGCCGACAACCTGATGCTCGGGCAATTGCCCAATCGCCTGGGCGTGCTCGACGAGCGCACGCTCGTGCAGCGCGCGATGGACGAACTCAAGCGCCTGGGCGAGCGCATCGATCCGCGCACGCCGGTCAAGCATCTGTCCATCGGCCAGCGCCAGATGATCGAGATTGGCAAGGCGCTGATGCGCGACGCGCGCGTGATCGCCTTCGACGAGCCGACCAGTTCGCTCTCGGCGCGCGAAACGGAGAACCTCTTTCGCATCATCAACGCGCTGCGCGCCGATGGCCGCGCGATCATCTACGTCACGCACCGCATGGACGAAGTCTATGAGCTGTGCGACCGCGTGACGGTGTTCCGCGACGGCAAGCGCATCGAGACGTTCGAATCGGTCGCCGACCTCGACCGCAATCGCCTGATCGCGGCGATGGTGGGCCGCTCGATCGAGGACGTCTACGGCTACCGCTCGCGTCAGGCAGGCGACGTGCTGCTCGAAGCGAAGGGCCTGCTCGGGCCGGGCCTGGCCGAGCCGGTTTCGTTCACGGCCAGGCGCGGCGAGATCGTCGGCTTCTTCGGGCTGGTGGGCGCCGGTCGCTCCGAACTGATGAAGCTGATTTACGGCGCGACGCGCGCGAGCGCGGGCCATGTCGAACTGAACGGCAAGCGCGTGAATTTCGCGAGTCCGCGCGACGCTGTGCGCGCGGGCATTGCGCTGTGCCCGGAAGACCGCAAGCAGGAAGGCATCGTGGCGATTGCCTCGGTGGCGGATAACCTCAATATCAGCGCGCGGCGCCATTTCAGCCCGGCGCGCTTCCTGCTCGACGCGAAGCGCGAGCGCGACCTCGCGCAGGACTACATCAGGAAGCTCGCGATCAAGACGCGCAATGGCGACACCGCCATCGGCACGCTGTCCGGCGGCAACCAGCAGAAGGTGATCCTGTCGCGCTGGCTGGCCGAACGCATTGAAGTGTTCCTGATGGACGAGCCGACGCGCGGCATCGACGTGGGCGCACGCGCCGAAATCTACAACCTGCTTTACGAGCTCGCGGAAGCGGGCCGCACCGTGATCATGGTGTCGAGCGATCTCGCCGAGGTGATCGGCGTGGCCGACCGCATCATCGTGATGCGCGAAGGCCGCATCGCGGGCAGCGTGCCGAAGGCCGAAGCCTCGCCCGACGAACTGATCAAGCTCGCGCTGCCGCGTTGAGCACGACCGAAACACAACTTTTAGATGAGCCAAGCCATGCAGCCACAGGGCACGCCTACCGTCAACGAAGCCGCCGCGCCGATCACGCCGTCGCGTGCGCGCGCGTGGGACATGATCAACAAATCGGGCATCGCGGTGGTGTTCGTGGCGCTGTTCGCGATACTGTCCGCGACGGTGCCCGATTTCCTCACGAGCCGCAATATTCAGGGCCTTTTGCTGTCCGTCACGCTGATCGGCTCGATCTCCGTGACCATGATGTTCGTGCTCGCGCTGGGCGAGGTCGATCTGTCCGTCGCGTCGATCGTCGCGTTCTCGGGCGTGGTCGCATCGACGGTGATTACACAGTCGCATAGCGTGCTGCTGGGCATTGCCGCGGGCATTCTCGCGGGCGGCGCGGTGGGCCTCGTCAACGGCGTGCTGATCGCGCGCTTCAAGATCAACTCGCTGATCGCCACGCTCGCGATGATGGAAGCGGTGCGCGGCCTCGCCTTCCTCACCTCGAACGGCGACGCGGTGATGATCTCGGAAGAGCGCTTCTTCGATCTGGGCGGCGGCTCGTTCCTCGGCATTTCGTTCCCGATCTGGAGCAACATCATCGGCTTCGTGCTGTTCGGCTTCCTGCTCAAGAAGACCGTGTTCGGCAAGAACGTGCTGGCGGTGGGCGGCAACGGCGAGGCCGCGCGTCTTGCGGGCCTGCCGGTCACGCGCATCAAGATCACCGTGTTCGTGCTGCAAGGGCTGGTGACGGGTTTCGCGGGCGTGATGCTGGCGTCGCGCATGAGCCTGGGCGATCCGAAGACCTCGGTGGGCCTGGAGCTGGGCGTGATCTCGGCCTGCGTGCTGGGCGGCGTGTCGCTCACGGGCGGCGTGGCGACGATCTCGGGCGTGCTGGTGGGCGTGCTCATCATGGGCTCGGTGCAGGACGCCATGAGTCTCATGAACGTGCCGACGTTCTATCAATACCTGATTCGCGGCGGCATTCTGTTGCTGGCCGTGCTGTTCGACCAGTTCCGCCGCAGCAAGCGGGCGGTGTGACCGTTTTTTTCCTCTGGCTGTCGGACGCATTCAACCGGGCCTGAATGAGTCCGTGCGGTTCTTGACCTGAGGCAAGGGGCGGCGAGACTGGATGCCGGTGTTCGCGGGGCGTGCTTTTTTGAGTTTGAGGGCTTCAGTACCATTTCGCGCTCAACTCTCCCCGGATTTCACCATGCACGACAGTCGGCCCCTGGCCTTACGCGAGGTCACGCTGTGCGCGGCCGATACGATCAACCCCACGCTGGCGGCGCGAGCGCTCGATCTTTCGATGGCGCAATGCGAATTTGGCGACGCCCTGCTGTTCACGCATCGCGACGTCGCCACGCGTGCGCGGATCGTGCAGATCGATCCGCTGTGCTCGCGCGAGGCGTATTCGGCATTCATGCTCAAGGAACTCGGCAAGCATGTCGCCACGCCCTGGGTGCTGGTCGCGCAATGGGATGGCTACGTGCTGGATGCTTCGCGCTGGAGCGAGGCGTTTTTCGAGTACGACTATATCGGCGCGCGCTGGCTGCACCGGCCGCCCGGGCTCGATATCGGCAATGGCGGTTTTTCGCTGCGCTCGGCGCGTCTGCTCAGGGCGCTTGCTGATGAGCGCTTCGAGGTCACGCCCGGCACCGTCGAAGACGAAGCCATCGGCCAGCAATGGCGCCCGGTGCTGGAGTCGCAATACGGCATACGCTTCGCGCCGCGCGAGATTGCCGACCAGTTTTCTTATGAAGCGCAACCGGGAATGCGGCCGACCTTCGGCTTTCACGCCTCCTTCAACATGTGGCGTCACGTGGACGACAGCGAAATGATGGCAATCATGCGCGACATCGACGAGCGGACTTTCCGGTCGCGCGAATCGCTGTTCCTGCTCGTCGCCTATTGCAAGGCTCACAAGTTCGCCTGCGTGAAGGCGATGTACGCGCGCCTGCGCGGTTTCTGGAGCACGCAGCAGGTCGTCGACGAGCTGATGAAAATCGGCTTCGGCGAACCGTACGCGCGGCATTACGTGCAGATCTGCGAAGGCGCTTGATCAACTCTCCAGCGCCGCGCCGCCCAGGATCGACTTCGCGTCGGCGCGGGCATTGTCGAGCTGCACGAGACTGGCCTGGCGCGCCGCAAGCGCGTCGCCATGCTCGATCGCCGTGAGGATGGCCTTGTGCCTGGGCAGCGACAGCGCATGCGTGTTCGGATGGCGGCTCGTGAGCTTGATCGACTCGCCGAGCGCCAGCGACAGCATATTGCCGATATAGCCGAGCATGTCGTTATGCGTGGCCGCCATGATCGCGCGGTGGAACTCCAGATCGGGTTCGAGCAGGTCGTCGGCGGTCTGGGCTCCTTCCATGCGCGCGTACGCGGCGGCGATGCGCGCGCGGTCGTCGTCGGTCGCGGAAATCGCGGCAAGCGCGGCGGCCGCCGGTTCGATGATCTGGCGCACCGTCATGAGCGAGCGGAAGAATTCGCCTTCGGGCAGGCTGTTGACCGTCCAGAACAGCACATCGGGGTCGAGCATGTGCCACTGTTCGCGCGGGCGCACCACGCTGCCCACGCGCGGCTTCGACACCACGAGGCCCTTGGCCACCAGCACGCGCGTCGCCTCGCGCAACACCGGGCGGCTCACGCCATAGGTTTCGCACAACGTGGGTTCGGCGGGCAGACGCTGTCCCGGCGCCAGCGAGCCGCCGACGATCTGCATACCGAGCTCCTGCACGATGCGCGCGTGCATGCTCTTGCGTTTCTCTAGATTGCGGTAATCCATAGATGATCCGACCGGGCTCGCCGGTCAGGCATGCCCCCTTGATGTGACGATTACGCGCTGGTGGCGCGCATCGCCCGGTATTCTCGCCGCACGATGTCCATGAGTTCCGCCACCGAAGTCAGTGCGCTCTTTTGTTCATACGTTACGCGGCCACGCTGCATCAACATGATGCGATCCGCGATATCGAGCGTCTGCGCATAGTTGTGCATGATCATGATAATCGATAGCCCGCCCTTTTCCTTCAGGCGCATGACGAGGTCGATAATCAGCCCCGCCTCGCGCGCACCCATCGCCGCGAGCGGTTCGTCGAGCAGCAGGATTTTCGCGTTCGAATGCACGGCGCGCGCTACCGCGATGGCCTGGCGCTGACCGCCCGAAAGCCGCTCCACCGGCAGATCCACGGACGGCACATGCACGCCGATATCGTCCAGGCATTGCGCCGCGCGCTCGCGCATCTGCTTGTGGTCGAGCAGCTTGAACGGCCCGCGCCGCACGATCTCGCGGTTCAGGAACATGTTGTGGTAGATCGACAGCGAGTTCGCGAGCGCGAGATCCTGATAAACGCATTCGATCCCCAGCGAGCGCGCGTGATCGACGGAGCGCAGCAGCGTCTGCTGGCCGTCGATATGGAGCGTGCCGTCGGTTTGCTGATGAAAGCCCGTGAGGATTTTCACGAGCGTGGACTTGCCCGCGCCGTTGTCGCCCAGGATGCCCAGGATCTCGCCCTTGCCCAGCGTGAGCGACACGCCGTCGAGCGCCGTGACCGCGCCAAAGCGCTTGACGATCTTGTCGCCGCGCAGCGCGAGCGGCGCTTCAGCATTAGCCGGGGGAGAGAACGCCTGCGATTCGTCCATCAGCGGCCTCCCTTGCGGCGAATGCGGCCAACGTGGATGTTGAAAATCATCGCGGCCAGAATCGCGGCGCCCAGGATGATGTTGAACGTAAAGGCGTTGATGCCGATGAGCGTGAAGCCGTCGTTGAGGATGCCCAGCACGGCCGCGCCGATCAGCCCGCCTACGATCGTGCCCGAGCCGCCCGTGAGCGGCGTGCCGCCGATCACGGCGGCGGCCACCGCGAGGAACATGATCTGGTTGCCGCCCGCCTGCGGATCGATCGAGGTGATGCGAAAGCCTTCCAGGATGCCGGTCAGCCCCGCGAGCACCGCCGCCAGGATGAAGTTGCCCAGCCGCAGCCGGTTGACCTGGATGCCGGCTTCGCTCGCGCCCAGCGGGTTTGCGCCCGCCGCCTGGGTATGCAGGCCCCAACGCGTATGGCGCAGCAGCGTGTGCATCACGACGGCGAGGGCGATCGTCCAGAGAATCTCGCTATAGCCCCATGCGCCCATGAAGCCCGCAAAAGCGGGGGAGCCCGGCGTCGGCGCGGGCGTGCCGCGCGAGACAGTGAGAGTGATGCCGTTGATCAGGAACAGCGTGCCGAGCGTGGTGACGAAGGAGGGCAGGCGCAACCACACCGTCACCGCGCCGTTCACGAAGCCGATGATCGCGGCGGCCACGAGCCCCGCGACCACGGCAAGCCACATCGGCGCGCCCGCATCGTTGGCGAACACCATCATGAACGGCGCGAAGGCGAACACCATGCCCGCCGACAGGTCGATGTCGCCGCCGATCATCAGCATGATTTCGCCGAACGCGATGATCGCCACCGGCGCGATGAACTGCGAGAGATTGACGAGGCTCGCGTCGGTGAGCAGGAAATCGTGGTTCGCGAACTCGAAGTACGCGGCCAGCAGCACCGCCACCAGCAGGATGCGCAACTCGGCCGCCCAGTGGGACGTCCATGACATACCCGCGCGCCGGGGCGCGCGGGCTTGAACCTTGCCGGGTTCGTTCACTGTGTCCATCACGACTTGATTGCGCCGCTCATCGGCACGATTTGCGGCTTGGTGGTCTTGCCTTCATAACGCGTCGAGGTGTTCAGGTACGGCTCGACCGTCGACTTCGTCACGAACTTCAGGCCCGTGTTGATGTTGGCCGGGCCCACCAACCCGCCCGAAGCGAGGAACACGAACGCTTCCATCACCGTATAGAAGCCTTGCACGTAAGGCTGCTGGTCGATGGTGAAGTCGAGGAAGCCTTCGTGAATGAGCTGGATGGTGGTGGGCAGCAGGTCGAAGCCGCCGCCATGCACGCCCTTGGACGGCAGGTTCGATTCCTTCATGACCTGCGCGACGCCCTGGGTGCTGCCTGCATCGACGGCGAACATGCCCTTGAGGTCCTGGTGGCCCAGGTAGAACGACTTGATCTTCGAGAGTTCCTCGTTGACGGTCGCGCCCGTGGCCACGGTCTGGATGTCGATCTTCTTGCCGGACTTCTTGATGGCGTCGCTCGCGCCGTCAAGACGCGGCTGGATGTTCAACTGCCCGGGCGTTGCGATGAAGAGCGCCACCATGCCGCTGTCGATCAGGCTGACGATGCGCTCGCCCATCTGATATCCCGACAGGTACAGATCCTGGCCGATGTACGCGAGGCGCGGATTGCTTTTGCCGCGCGGCGCGTCGGCGTTATAGGCGAACACCGGAATGCCCGCGTCCAGCGCGGCCTGGATTGGCTTGTCGAAGGCGCTGGGATCGACGATCGGCACGGCGATGGCGTCGGCCTTGGCGGCAATGGCGGAGTTGACCGCGCGCACCATTTCGCCCGCATCGGAAGTCGCCGAGCCCGTCCACTGATAGTCCATGCCGAACATCGAGCAGGCGTCCTGGATGCCGTACTGCGTCGGCACGAAGAACGGGTTCGTGGTGACGTGGTTGACGAACACGATCTTCCACTTCTTGTGCGAAGGGAAGGCCATTTCGGCGGCCTGCGCCGGGGAAATCAGGCCGCCTGCGCCGCCGCCCAGCGCACCCATCAGCGACAGCGCCGCGCCCAGGCCCGCGCCCTGCATCAGGCCGCGCCGCGTGGCGTTCAGGCCGCTGCCGGCGCCGTTATCGTGCTCTTTATCGTGTTGCTTCGTGTCCTTGTCGTCATCCCGTTGCTGCGCCATTGTCTTCCTCCGATTCTCGTTGTCGTGGGTCGAACTGCTCGACGTTGCAATGCTTGCGTCGAGGGTATGCAGATGCTGGACGGCACCGGGAGTGAGTGGAACGCGCGCCTGTGACGCGCACGCGCAGCCAGGTTCGGAATCGCGGCGAGATGGGGCAGCGTGCCGCGCGGTACCGCAAAAATCTTAGTGCAGGGCCGATGCGGCTCCTAATCCATGTATACCCCTAACTAGTCGGACTATTTTTCACGCTTCGTCATGCTTCGTCATGCTTCGCGCGGCGGCGTTGCCAGGCGCGCCTGCTGCATCGGATCGAGCGGCGCTTCAGTGGGCGCGGTGGCGCGTCTTGTGCGCGGTGCGCCCTTGCCGCTGCCGGTCGATTTGCGGCGTGCCGCGTGACGTTCGGTGGCGCGTTGCAGCAAACAGAACGCGCAGAGCAGGGCGCCGATCACGATGCGCGTCCACCAGGAACTGAGCGTGCCGTCGAAGGTGATGAGCGTCTGGATCGTGCCGAGAATGCCCACGCCGAACACCGAGCCAATCACGTACCCCACGCCGCCCGTGAGCAGCGTGCCGCCAATCACCGTAGCGGCGATGGCGTCGAGCTCCATGCCCTGCGCCTGGAGCCCGTAACCGGAGAGCACATAGAGCGTGAACACCACGCCGCCCAGCGCCGAACAGAAGCCCGAGAGCGCATACACGCCGATCTTGGTGCGCGCCACGGGCAGGCCCATCAGCAGCGCGGAGCGCTCGTTGCCGCCGATCGCATAGACGTTGCGCCCGAAGCGCGTGAAATGCGCGATCACGATGCCGGCGGCCAGCATGGCGAGCGCGGTCAGCGACCCGGTCGTGAGCGAGCCGCTGCCCACCGGAATGCTGAATTCGGAGAGCGCGTGGAAACCGGCGTCGTTGATCTGGATGGATTCGGTGGTGATGAGAAAGCACGCGCCGCGCGCGAGGAACATGCCCGCGAGCGTGATGATGAAGGGCTGCAGGCGGAAGAAGTGGATCAGCGCACCCATCGCCGCGCCATACAGCGTGCCGAGCGCCAGCACGAGCGGCACGACCACGGCCACGGGCCAGTGCAGCTTTTCGGTGCCCACGGCGCAGAGGATCGTGGTGAGCGCCACCACCGCGCCCACCGACAGGTCGATGCCGCCCGAGATGATCACGAACGTCATGCCGATGGCGACGATCAGCAGGAACGCATTATCGACGAGGAGTCCGAACAATACCTGGAGCGAGAAGAAGCCCGTATACATCACCGAGCCGAAGCCAAACAGCGCAGCGAACAACAGCACGGTGACGACGATGGGCAGGATGCGCGGATCGACGAAGCGAGCGACGCCGCGCCGCCAGGCGCTGGGTGCATCGACGGGGCGGGAAGCGGGACGGTTCATGCGGCAGGTTCCGGAAAAGTCCTTGAAGGGCGTGTGGCTTCTGAGCGATCAGCAGTGCGCTCAGGCGCGCGCCCGGCGGCTCGTCGCAAGACGGCGTAGCTGCGCCGCCAGGAACGCACGCGCGGCGGGCGACTGGATCACGCTCACGACCAGCACGACCACGGCCTTGACTACGAGCGTTGCTTCGGGCGGCACGCCGATCGAATACGTCGTGTAAGTGAGCGTCTGGATGATGAGCGCGCCCAGCACCGTGCCCGCCAGGCTAAAGCGCCCGCCCGACAGCGACGTGCCGCCCAGCGTCACGGCCAGGATCGCATCGAGTTCGAGCAGCAGGCCCGCGTTGTTGCCGTCGGCGCTGCGCACGTTCGAGCTGATGAGAATGCCCGCAATCGACGCGGTCAGGCCGCAGAACGCATACGCGCCGAACACCACGGCCTGCGACGACAGCCCCGCGAGCCGCGCGGCCACCGGATTCACGCCGATCGAACGGATAAACAGCCCAAGCGCCGTACGGTTGACGATCAGCACGGTGAGCGCCGTCACGGCAATGGCGATCCACACCGCGCAGGGCACGAGCGCGAGATAGCCGCCGCCCGCATAGAGATAGCCCTTCGCGCCAATCGGGATGATCTGCCCGCCCGTGAGCAGCTGCGCGACGCCGCGCCCGGCCACCATCAGGATGAGCGTGGCGATGATCGGCTGCATGCCGATGAAGGCGACCAGCAACCCGTTCCACATGCCCGCGAACAGGCCGACCGCGAGTGCCGCGCCGAACGCCATGCCCACGCGCGTGGGATCGTCGGCAAGTACCGTGGCCGCCGCCGCGCCCGCGATGGCGACCACCGCGCCCACGGAAATATCGATGCCGCGCGTGGCGATCACGAGCGTCATGCCCAGCGACACCACCACGAGCGGCGCGGCGCGCATGAGGATGTCGACCGGCGCGCCGAACAGATGGCCGCCGAGCAGCGTGATCGACAGGAAGTTCGCGCGGTGCGCGACGTCCACGGCGAACAGCGCGACCAGCGTGACGACGGGCCACACGAGCGGGTGGCGCAGCAGCAGGGCAAGCCAGGACGGCAGGCCCGAAGGCAGTCCCGAATTCGGACGGGTGTTCATCGGCGGTCTCCGGCGATGAGGTTGTAGACCTCGTGTTCCGAGCGCGATGCGCCCGCCAGTTCGGCGACTTTGCGGCGGTCGCGCAGCACGGCGATGCGGTCGCTCACGCGCACGACCTCGCTGATTTCGGACGAGATGAACAGGATGCCGAGACCCTTCGCGCAAAGCGCGCGCACGCGATCCATGATTTCGAACTTGGCGGCGACGTCGATGCCGCGCGTGGGTTCGTCGAGGATCAGCAGGCGCGGCTCGGTGGCGAGCCAGCGTGCAAGCAGCACCTTCTGCTGGTTGCCGCCCGAAAGCAGGCCGATGGGCTGCTCCGCATCGCGCGCCTTGATGCCGAGCTGCGCGATGTACTGGTTGGCGATTTCGCGCTGCCGCGCACGGCCGATCATGCGCCACCAGCCTAGCTGCGCCTGCAAGGCCAGCACGATGTTTTCGCGGATCGACAGGTCGGCGACGATGCCTTCCTTCTTGCGGTCTTCGGGGCAATAGGCCATGCCGTGCTTGACGGCGTCGCGCGGCGACGAGAGCTTGACGGTCTTGCCGTCGATGCGCACCGCGCCCGCATCGGCCTTGTCCGCGCCAAACAGGAGGCGTGCCGTTTCCGTGCGCCCGGAACCGAGCAGGCCCGCCAGGCCCAGGATCTTGCCGGGCTGCACTTCCAGGTCGAGCGGATTGAGCACGCCGCGCCGCGCGACGCCTTGCGCGGCGAGATACGGTGCCTGGGTGCTCGCTGCGGCGTCGTCGTGATGCGGCGCTTCGGCTTGCGCGAGGCGCTCGCCTGCATTCTGGAGTCCTACCATCTTGGCGACCAGCGTCTGCACCGGCAGGTCGGCGGCGAGATATTCGCCTTCGCGCTCGCCGTTGCGCATCACCGTGATGCGGTCGGAGATCGCGTAGGTCTGCTCCAGAAAATGCGTGACGAACAGAATCGCAATGCCCGACGCCTTGAGCTTGCGCAGCACCTCGAACAGGCGCGCGACTTCGCCTTCGTCGAGGCTGGAAGTCGGCTCGTCGAGAATCAGGATGCGCGCATCGACCGACACCGCGCGCGCGATCGCCACCATCTGCTGCATGGCGATCGGGTAGGTATCGAGCGATTGCGTGACGTCGAGCGAAAGATTGAGTTGCGCGAGCGCTTCGGCGGCGCGGCGGTGGATCGTTTTCCAGTCGATCAGGCCGCGTTTGCGCGGCTGGCGGCCCGCGAAGATATTCTCCGCCACCGAAAGATTCGGGCAGAGATTGACCTCCTGATAGAGCGTCTGGATGCCCGCGGCTTCGGCTTCCTGCGGCGTCGAAAAGCGCACGGATCGACCGGCAAGACGGATTTCACCGGCTTCCGGTTCGTGCACGCCGGTGAGCACGTTGATCAGCGTGGACTTGCCCGCGCCGTTCTGGCCCATCAGCGTGTGGACTTCTCCGGGGAACAGACGAAAATCGACCCCGTCGAGCGCACGCACGCCGGGGAAAGTTCGCGACAGGCCAACGGTTTCAAGCAGCGGCGTTGCGCTCATGGGCAGGCACCGTAAAAGAACGAAGTGCTAACTAATCGTGCCGAAAAATACGTGGCGCCTGTCACGTTCGATGCCCGCGACAAGCGCCACTCCCTGCACCCCCACCTGCCACTCAATACTTGCGCGACGGCAGCGTCTGGGCCGCGACGTCCATCGGGAACACGGTCTCGTTCGTGACGATGCGCTTGGGCAGTTGCTTGCCCGCCACCACGTCCTTCACGGCCGTCATCAGTTGCGGCCCGAGCAGCGGGCTGCATTCGACATCGACGTTCATCTTGCCGGCGATCATCGCTTCGAAGCCGCCTTTGGTGGCGTCGAACGACACCACGCTCACGTCCTTGCCCGGCTTCATGCCGGCTTCTTCCATGGCCTGGATCGCGCCGAGCGCCATGTCGTCGTTATGCGCGTAGACCACGTTGATCTTGTTGCCGTAGCTCTTGGCGAAGGCTTCCATGACCTGCTTGCCGCCCGCGAGCGTGAAGTCGCCGCTTTGCGAGGCGATGATCTTGAACTTCGGATCGTTCTTGATCACTTCGATCAGGCCTGCGTGACGGTCGTTGGCCGGAGCGGAGCCGACGGTGCCCTGCAATTCGACAATATTGATCGGCCCGGGATTGCTCTTGTAGTGGTCTTCGAGCCATTTGCCCGCGCGGCGGCCTTCTTCCAGGAAGTCCGAGCCGATCATCGTGACGTACAGCGATTGATCCTTCACGTCGATGTTGCGGTCAGTGAGGATCACCGGAATCTTCGCGCGCTTCGCTTCCTGGAGCACCGGCTCCCAGCCCGATTCGACCACCGGCGAGAACGCGATCACGTCGACTTTCTGCGCGATATACGAGCGGATCGCCTTGATCTGGTTTTCCTGCTTCTGCTGGGCGTCCGAGAACTTGAGATTGATGCCTGCGTCCTTGGCGGCGGCCTTCACCGAAACGGTGTTGGCGGTGCGCCATGCGCTTTCCGCGCCGACCTGGGCGAAACCCAGCGTAATCTGTTTGTCTTCGGCGTGGGCGACGCCCGCTGCCAAAGTGAAGGCAGAAAGGGCCGCCGCTGCTGCGACGAACCCGCTCACCATGCGAGTTGCCAGTTTCATGCGTGTCTCCGATGTCGCTCTGTAGTTTTTTAATTCACGGCGCATCACCCGCGTCCTGCATCCCGCGTCCATCACGGCCGGACAGAATCACGAGAAAATCGCGCCATCCCAAACCCGCGGTCACCCTTGGGTCGTTGCCTTGCCTTTCTGAACTGCATCGCTGCTCTTTTTCTGAATAGGCAAACTATATGCAACAGGAGTGGCCGTTTTTATTAGCGTTTTCCCGATCATTCAGGCCTATATAGTCATGCTATTTATGGGTCTTTCTCACAAAGTGGGCAAAGCCATGAACACCCGTAAGCCCAAGCTCCGATCGGCCCAGTGGTTCGGCACCGCCGACAAGAACGGCTTCATGTACCGCAGCTGGATGAAGAATCAGGGCATTCCCGATCACGAGTTCGCGGGCAAGCCGATCATCGGCATATGCAATACGTGGTCGGAACTCACGCCCTGCAATGCGCACTTTCGCAAGCTCGCCGAACACGTGAAGCGCGGCGTCTACGAGGCGGGCGGCTTTCCCGTGGAATTCCCGGTGTTTTCCAACGGCGAATCCAACCTGCGGCCCACGGCCATGTTCACGCGCAACCTCGCGTCGATGGACGTGGAGGAATCGATACGCGGCAATCCCGTCGATGCCGTGGTGCTGCTGGTGGGCTGCGACAAGACCACGCCCGCGCTGCTGATGGGCGCGGCCAGTTGCGACGTGCCCGCCATCGTCGTGAGCGGCGGCCCGATGCTCAACGGCAAGCACGAAGGGCGCGACATCGGCTCGGGCACGGTCGTGTGGCAACTGAGCGAGCAGGTGAAGGCGGGCAAGATTTCGCTGCACGATTTCATGTCGGCGGAAGCGGGCATGTCGCGCTCGGCGGGCACCTGCAACACGATGGGCACGGCGTCGACGATGGCCTGCATGGCCGAGGCGCTGGGCGTGACGCTGCCGCACAACGCGGCGATTCCCGCAGTGGACGCGCGGCGCTACGTGCTCGCGCAGATGTCAGGAATCCGAATCGTCGAGATGGCGCTGGAGGACTTGCGTCTGTCGAAGCTGCTGACGCGCGAAGCCTTCGAGAACGCGATCCGCGCGAACGCGGCGATAGGCGGCTCCACCAACGCTGCGATTCATTTGAAGGCGATTGCAGGGCGCATTGGCGTGCCGCTGGAACTGGACGACTGGACGCGCATCGGGCGCGGCACGCCCACGCTTGTCGACCTGCAGCCGTCGGGTCGCTTCCTGATGGAGGAGTTCTATTACGCGGGCGGCCTGCCTGCCGTGCTGCGGCGCCTGGGCGACGCGAACCTGCTGCCGCATCCCGATGCGCTCACCGCGAACGGCCGCACGCTCTGGGAGAACGTGCGCGAGGCGCCCAACTACAACGACGAGGTGATCCGCCCGCTCGACCAGCCGCTCGTGCAGGACGGCGGCCTGTGCGTGCTGCGCGGCAATCTCGCGCCCAATGGCGCGGTGCTCAAGCCGTCGGCGGCGACGCAATCGCTGCTCAAGCATCGCGGCCGCGCCGTGGTGTTCGAGAATTTCGACGACTACAAGGCGCGCATCGGCGACCCGGATCTGGACGTCACGGCGGACTCGGTGCTCGTGATGAAGAACTGCGGGCCGAAGGGCTATCCCGGCATGGCCGAGGTCGGCAACATGGGCCTGCCGCCCAAGCTGCTGGCGCAGGGCGTGACGGACATGGTGCGCGTGTCGGACGCGCGCATGAGCGGCACGGCTTACGGCACGGTGGTGCTGCACGTTGCGCCCGAGGCGCGCGCGGGCGGGCCGCTCGCGATCGTGCGCGACGGCGACTGGATCGAGATGGATTGCGAGCAGGGCTCGTTGCGGGTGGATATCGGCGACGATGAAATTCGTGCGCGTCTGGAGGCATGGCATGCGCAGCAGCAGCCTTTGGCCGCCGATAGCAGCGGCTATCGCAAGCTCTACGTCGATCACGTGCTGCAAGCCGACGAAGGCTGCGATTTCGACTTTCTGGTGGGCTGCCGTGGTGCGGAGGTGCCGAAGCATTCGCATTGAATGCCTGGATTGAGGCAACCGGCGCGCAGCAGTCAATACTGCGCGCCGGTTCGTTGTACACGCAACGAGCCAGTGACTCGTCGCGCGTGCTGACGATTTACTTCTCGATGATGCCCGGGATCGCGACGTTCGGATTGACGTCGGCGGTGTAGTCCACGCCTTCGATGCCGAAACCGAACAGGCGCAGGAACTCCGCCTTGTAGCCCGCGAAATCGGTCATCGCGTAGATGTTGTCGTCGGCGACTTCGTCCCACCAGGCCTTGACCTGCGCCTGGATGGCGGGATCGAGTTCCTTGTAGTCGGCGCGCAGGCGGCCTTCGTCGTCGAGGATCGGCGTGGCGCTGTACAGCGAGTCCTTGTACAGGCCGTAGACCTGCTCGATGCAGCCTTCGTGCGTGCCGTTGGCCTTCATTGCGCGGAACAGCAGCGAGAGGTACAGCGGCATGATCGGAATAGCCGAGCTGGCCTGCGTCACCACGGCCTTGAGCACTGCAACGCGTGCGTCGCCACCCGTGGCCGCGAGCTTCGCGCGGATATCCAGCACCTTCTGGTCGAGATCCTTCTTGGCCTGGCCGATCGAGCCGTTCCAGTAGATGTCGTGCGTGACTTCCGCGCCCAGGTAGGTGAAGGCCGTGGTCTTCGCGCCATCGGCCAGCACGCCAGCGGCCGCCAGGGCGTCGATCCACATTTGCCAGTCTTCACCGCCCATCACGGCCACGGTGCCGTCGATTTCGTCCTGGGTGGCCGCTTCGAGCACGGTTTCCTTGACGACTTCCTTGTCGGTGTCGATGCCGCGCATGCGCAGCTGCTTGCCGACCGGCTTGAGCGTCGAGTTGTGCACGGCGCCCGTGACCGGGTGCGTGCGGCGCGGGGCGGCGAGGCTATAGACCACGAGGTCGACCTGGCCGAGATCGCGCTTGATCGTCTCGATGGTTTCCTGCTTGATGGCGTCCGAGAACGCATCGCCGTTGATGGTTTTGGCGTACAGGCCTTTCTGGGTGGCGAACTTTTCGAACGCCGCCGTGTTGTACCAGCCAGCCGTGGCAGGGCGGGTGTCGGTGCCGGCGCGCTCGAAACAGACGCCGAGCGTGGCCGCATCCGAGCCGAAAGCCGCCGAAATGCGGGCAGCCAGGCCATAGCCCGTCGAGGAGCCGAGCACGAGAACGCGCTTGGGGCCGTTGGCGACGGGGCCGTTTTGTTTAACGTATTCGATTTGCTGAGCGACGTTGGCTTCGCATCCCACCGGATGGGCCGTCACGCAAATGAAGCCGCGGACGCGCGGTTCGATAATCATCAGACTTCTCCGTAAGTCGCATGGTGCATGCAGGAACGGGGCGCATTTTAGCGCGAGCCTGCGTTGCGGGCCATCGATGACGGTTTTGGCGAGGGGTTTTGGGGCCGGGGTGGGAGTGCTTGAGCCTCGTTTTGCCCTCGTCATGAAGTCGTTTTTGGCCGTCCTGGCGGTCGTTGCGCAGCCGCTTTCAGTGCGCGGCGGCCAGCCGGGGCTGGCCCGCAGGCAGGCAGCCGAGCCCCATCAGCGTGGCTTCCACGGCCGCGTCGAGCGGCGTATGCGGCTCGCGGCCGAGTGTCGCGACAAGACGCGTGTTGTCCAGTTCGAGCGTCTCGCGCCACAGATAGCGCATCTCCAGCATTTCGCGCGGCGTGGTCGAAAAGAGTGCCGCCATGTAGATCAGTGGCCACGGGAACGCGCCGCGCTTGACCGTGAGGCCGTGTCGGGCCGCCACGCGGCAGATCGCGGCGGCCATCTGCGTGCCGTCGGCGTCCCAGTGGCCCGCCATGTGAAAGCGTGCGAACGGTTCCAGCGCGGCGCGCTGTTCGATCAGTTCGAGCATGGTGCGCGCGACGTCGGGCACATAGCCCCAGCTATGGCCCGCGCCCGGCGTGCCCGGCTCGCGCACCGAGCGCAGCGGCTTGCCCGGCGTGAGGAAGCCTTGCGCCAGCCAGCTATTGCCCACGTGCGGCCCGAAGAAGTCGCCCGCGCGCACCACGATCGCGCGCGCGCCGCGCGTGGTGGCGGCCTCGATGCGCCGCTCCAGGTCCACGCGGATCGCGCCCTTGCGGGTGCGCGGCTGCTGCGGCGCATCCTCGCCGACGAGCGGCAGCGCGTCCGGGCCGTAGTTGTAGACCGTTCCCGGCAGCACGACGGTGGCGCGCATGGCCTGCGCGGCGGCGAGCGTGTTGTCGATCATCGGCAACACGAGGTCGGCCCAGCGGCGGTAGCCGGGCGGATTCACGGCGTGGACGATGACCTCGCAGCCCTGGGCGGCGCGCATGACGGCGTCGCGATCCATGACATCGCCTTGCACGGTTTCGATTGCGCTGATTGCACCAATCTCACCGACTGCACCGGCGTCGCCTTCAGGGCTCACGCTGCGCTGCAACGCCCGCACCCGCCAGCCTGCGCCGCTCAACTGCCGCGCGAGTTCGCCGCCGATGCCGCCGCTCACGCCCAGCACGAGCGCCGTGCGCGCCGTTTGGTCGAACGCCGTTTCGCCGAAATTTGCCGCCATGATCGTTCTCGCTTGAAAGAAGTGTCGATGGGGGCATTCTGCGCGCCGGGCGGTTCATAAAAAATTGCCTGGAATCGCGTAGCGGCTATACATTTATGCATGGCCTCGAATCTGAACTGGGAACTCTACCGAACCTTCCTCGCCGTGCTCACGGAAGGCTCGCTCTCGGGCGCGGCGCGCGCGCTCGGCATCACGCAGCCTACGGCGGGGCGGCATGTGGCGGCGCTCGAAGAGGCGTTCGGCCAGCCGCTTTTCACGCGCTCGCCTGCGGGCTTCCTGCCGACCGAAGCGGCGCGCGCGCTGCGCGGCTACGCCGAGTCCATGCGCAGCACGGCAGCGGCGCTGGAGCGCGCGGCCTCGGGGCAGGGTAATGCGATGCGCGGCGTGGTGCGCATCACCGCGAGCGAAGTGGTGAGCGTGGAAGTGCTGCCGCCGGTTCTGGCCGCGCTGCGTCGCGCGCATCCCCAGATCGTGGTGGAACTGGTGCCGAGCAACCGACTCCAGGATCTGCTGCAACGTGAAGTGGATATCGCCGTGCGCATGACGGCGCCGCAGCAGGACATGCTGATCGCGCGGCGCATCGGCGACATTGAAATCGGTCTGCATGCGCGCGACGACTATCTGGCCGAACACGGCACGCCGCAATCGATCGCCGATCTCGCGCAGCACGCGCTGATCGGCTACGACACCGTCACGCCCTTCGTGCGCGCGGCGGCGACCAGACTGCCGTACTGGAAGCGCGAAAGCTTCGCGCTGCGCACCGACAGCGATGTCGCCCAACTGGCGATGCTGCGCGCGGGTTGCGGCATCGGTGTGTGCCAGGTGGGCGTCGCGCGGCGCGATGCACGTTTGCAGCGCGTGTTGCCGCGCGAGTGTGCGGTCAAGCTGACGACATGGATCGCCATGCACGAAGACCTGCGCGGCAACAAGCGCTGCAAGGCGGTGTTCGATGCCCTGGCCAGCGGGCTGGAGGCTTATATCGCCCAGGCGGGCGGCGCCTAGGCAACGCGCCTTTACGCTGCTTCGGCGACGTCGATGACCGGCTCGCAGCGGATCGGGAAATTGACCGAATTCGCGATATAGCACTGCTCATGCGCGGCGTGATGCAGGTGTTCCGCGAGGCTGCGGTTGTCGCCCGCCCGGATCGTCACGCGCGGGCGCAAGACGATTTCCTTGAAGCGACCCGCCTGGGCGTTGTCGATCATCGTGCCTTGCGCTTCGTCGACATAGGCGAGCACGGTCACGCCCGCGTCGGCGCACAGATGCAGATACCAGAGCTTGTGGCAGGCGCTTGCGGAGGCCACGAGCAAGTCTTCGGGATTCCAGCGCGCCGCGTCGCCGCGAAAGGCCGGGTCAGCCGATCCCGGGATGGCAGGCTTGCCCGCGGACTCGATGATGTGATCGCGGCCATAGTCGCGATAACCCGAGGTGCCCGTGCCGCGATTGCCTGTCCATTGCACCTTCACCGCGTAGTTGTGTTCCTTGTGCGCCATCTCAAGCTCTCCATGCTGTCGTGGGTTCGACTATTATCCCTTCGATTGTCTAAATGGTATACCATTATTCCGTTTAGACGATGTTGGGGAGCGTGGGGCGGGACATGGAAGCCAGAATCGATTCGACGGCCCAGGCCGTGGCGGCGGCATTGCGGGACATGATTGTCGAAGGCGAACTCGCGGCGGGCGAGCGCCTGGTGGAACGCGACCTGGCCGAGCGTTTCGAGGTGAGCCGCATTCCCTTGCGCGAAGCGATCCAGCGCCTGGAGCGCGAAGGGCTGGTGGAGATCTACCGCAATCGCGGCGCGGTGGTGCGCATGCTCGATGCGCAGGATATCGCCGAAATCTACGACCTGCGCGTGCTGCTGGAAGGCGATGCGATCTTTCGCAGCGTGAAGCGCATCGACGACGAGACCCTCGCGCGCGCCGAACTCGTGCACCGGCTGCTGGGCGAGGCGCAGACGCGCAAGAAGCAGGGCGAACTGAACCGCGAGTTTCACGAACTGCTCTATGGCGCATGCGGCAACGCGCGGGCGCTCGCGGCGATTCGCGAATTACGTCATCAGGTGGAGCGTTATGAGCGGCTGCAACGCACCTTGCTTGCCGATACGCCTGCATTCCAGCACGAGCACGAAGGCATTCTCGACGCGTGTCTTGCGCGCAATGCGCGGCTCGCGCGCTCGCTCACGGCGGCGCATATCGAATCGGCTCGGCGCATCGCGTTGGCGGTGGTCGCCGACCAGGCCGCTTAAGCAGGCCGCTCAAGCAGGCCGCCTGAGCACGCCGATTCAATTCATTCACACTCGACGCGGTTTTCCTTACGACATTTTTTCTTGTGCCCCCCAGCGCGCAAACCTAGACTGGGCTGCATGGAAACGACAGGAGAGGCCATGTCGACGCAGCGCGCACCGCAACGCCAGCACGATCGCATCGTCAGCAAGCAGCCGGGCATTGGCCATCTGGTCTTACGACGCTTCGATCCGCAGCGCGACTCGTGGGAGTTCCTCACGCAACTGCTGCACCGCGCGTTTGCGCGGCTCGCCTCGCTGGGCCTGCATTGTGCGTGCGTCGACCAGGCCGCTAGCGCCACGCGTCAGCGCGCGCTGGCGGGCGATTGCTTCGTGGCGGTCTGCAACGGCCGCATCGTCGGCACGATGACGCTGGAAGGCCGCGACGTCGAATCGCAGTGCGAGCACTATCGCCAGCGCGGCGTGGTTTCTTTGCACCAGTTCGGCGTCGAACCGGCGTGGCAAAGCCGGGGCATTGGCCAGGCGCTGCTCGCCTTCGCGAGCCAGTGGGCCGCCGCACGCGGCTTCACGCAGGTCGCGCTCGACACACCGTTTCCGGCGGCGCATCTCGTGGCGTTCTATCGGGCGCAGGGCTTCAGCCTCGTCGACGTGGTGCGCTTCGCGGGCCGTCACTACGACAGCGCGATCCTGAGCAAGTCCGCCGCCGTCAGCGGGTCGTTCGGACTCATGCAGCCCGCGCATGCCAATGCACACGCAACGGGCAGCCGACGCCAAATGCGCATTTTTACGCCGTCTTGACGGCATTTTCCTCGACCCAGCGCACGAATTCCGCAGCGGGCATCGCCTTGGCATAGAGCCAACCTTGCGCGAACTGCACGCCGTGTTCGCGCAGGTACTCGGCCTGCGCCTCGACTTCCACGCCTTCCGCGACCATCGCCAGCTTCAGCTCGTGCGCGATGCCGATGATGTGCGGCACGATCGCGTTCATTTCCGAACCCGACGTCAGCGCGTTGATAAAGGACTTGTCGATCTTGATGCCGTCCACCGGCAATGCATGCAGATAGGCGAGGCTCGAATAACCGGTGCCGAAATCGTCGATAAAGACTTTGTGGCCCGAGTCGCGGTAGCCCTGTAAAACCGGCCCCAGACGCTGCGCATCGATAAACGCGCGTTCGATGCATTCGAACCAGATCTGCCCGGCACGCACGTCGTGATTCGCGAAGCACGCCTTGAGCGTATGCAGGAAACGCGAAGAAGCGAGGTCATCGCGCGTGACGTTGATGGAGATGTGCAGGTCGCGGCGCTGCGCGAGCAATGTCCCTGCGCCCGCGAACACGGACTGGATCACGAGGTCGGTGATCGGCTGGATCAGGCCGAGCGATTCCGCCATCGGAATGAAGGTGTCGGGCGCGATCACGGCGCCATCGGCGAGCGTCCAGCGCACGAGGGCTTCCGCGCCGACGCAGCGGCCCGTGCGCAGATCGACGAGCGGCTGGAACCACGCCGCGAACTGGCGCCTGCGTATGCCTTCGAGCAGCGCGTGGCGCGGCGTGCGCAGCTTGCGGCGCCAGCGCAGCACGAGCCAGGTGCCGAGCGCGCTCGCGAGCAGCGCGGGCGCGAGGAAGAGCCTGACCTGCGCGGCCACGTCGGGCCGCACGCGATCCGCGGGTTCGTAGGCGACCACCGTAAGCGGGTAGCGCTGCGAGCGATTGACCACGTAGTAACGCTGCTCGAAGAAACTCGCTGGCGGATTGCGAAACAGCGCGGCGCGCATGAGCGCCGTGTCCGCGCGCGGCCAGCGTGTAACGATCGCGCCGTCGAACGATTCGAGCAGCGCAAGCTCGATCGTGTCGTCCAGCGGCACGATGTCGAGATAAAAGCGTGGATCCACCACGACGATATGGCTGCCGTAGCGGATGTTGAGCATGCGCATTTCGTTGCCGCGCTTGCCGGTTTCCGTCGACCAGGCGCTGAATCCATCGCTGTAGCGCCACTGCGCGGGCGGCAGCGCACTGCCAGCAAGCCCGCGCAACGTCGAACAGCGTACCGTCACGCCATCTGTCCACGCGACGTTGCGTATGTAGCGGTATTGCTCCTCGATGCGCCGCATCGTCTGGAGATGCTCGGGCGTGCAGGGCGTGCCCTCGTAGGGTACGAGCGCGCGCAGCGCGGCGTCGGCTTCGGCGGTCACGACTTCGGCTCGCACGAGCGCGCGTCGCGCGTACTCGTCGATCTGCGCGCGCTGGTGCTGCTCGACCACGGTGTCCACGGCCCAGACGAGCACCGCGAGCGTTGCGCAGACGCCCAGCGCGACGAGGCAGAACGTGGCGAGCACGGTCAATCTGCTTTTCATGCCGGATGGGTGCGGGCGCAGGTGAAGGGCCCGCCGATGTTAACGTCTTTCGCGGCGCGTCGAGCCGGGGGTGTGCAACCGCCTTCGCTGCATTATTTGTTGCGCATGGAACGAGATCGAAGCGACGTTCAGTGTGTCTGCAAACCGTCGTGCACGACGCGATTGCGCCCGCTTTCCTTCGCGACATATAGCCGGCGATCCGCGACCTGCATGAGCGCTTCGTAACGGGCGGGGCCGTCTTCGGGGCTGGCCGCCACGCCGATCGACACCGTGAACGCAATGGCGTCGGCGCTGTCTGCGGGAGCGCTGGTGCCATGCGCGTGGCCTTCGACGGCGCTGCGCACGCGCTCGGCCACGGCGGCGGCGGTCGCGAGATCGGCGTTGGGCAGCAGCGCCGCGAACTCCTCGCCGCCTACGCGCGCGGGCAGGTCGACGCTGCGCAGGTTCGCGCTCAGGAGTTGCGAGAAGATCGTCAGCACGCGATCGCCGGCTGCATGCCCGTAACGGTCGTTCACGCGCTTGAAGAAGTCGATGTCGAGCATCAGCACGGCCATGCGGGCGGGCGTGTCTGCGTTGTGCTCCGCGTTGCTGCTGGAGCCGTCCGTGCGTTCGCTTCCTTCGGCGCGCTGTGCGCGTTCGAGCCCTTCTGCAAAGGCCTCTTCGAAGCGTCGCCGGTTCGCGAGGCCCGTCAGCGGATCGCTGCGCGCGAGCAGTTCGAGCCGCTCGCTCGCTTCGACGTAATGGCCGAAGATGCTCGTCACGATGCGCAGCGTGCCCATCAGCAGCAGGATCAGCACGAGCCACGCCGCGATCACGGGGCTGCTGAACACACGGCGAGCGGCGGCGAGCGTGAGTTCCGCGTTGTCCGTGGGCGCGAGCAGCATCCAGTGTGTCTGGCCGACGCGCTGGTAAAGCAGGTACTTGCCGTGATGCTCGACGTAACCGGACACGTTTTGCATCCACTGGTCGGCCGACGTCTGGGCGAGGCGCAGGAGGTCGAGGCTGAACGCCGCCGGACGCTGCTCCGTGAGCGTGCCGTTGCGGAAATAGACGACGTGGCCGTTATTGTTCAGCAGGCCGAACTCAACGGCGCTCTGCTCGTCGTCATCGGCGTCGTCGGCGTCGCCCGAGGCAAGCTGCAACGACAGCAGCCGCGACTGGGTGATGTCCATGACCACTGCGCCGCGAAAATGATTGCCGACATACACCGGCGCGCTGAGCGTCGAAATCGATTCGCCCGTCTTGAGACCGGTGTACACCGGCGTCCAGAGCACGTCGCGCCCGGGATTGCGCGCGGGCAACTGGCCGCGATAGTAGTTCATGGTGCTGAAGCGGCGCAGCAGGTCGGGCACCGTGCGGCCCTGGTTTTCCGGCGCGATCACGAACAGGCCATTCGACGAGATGAACGCCACCGTGCTTTGCACCGCGTCGGCATGCTGGCTGATCTGCACGAGCGGACTGATCGCGCGCGCGAGTGCGATGTCGGCGGGGAGCGTGGCCGCGTCGCGCTGGAAGCCTTCCAGACCGCTGAGCCCCGCTGCGTTGGTGCCGTACACGTTCGGCCCGTCGAGCGCGCCCGGAACCTGCCAGACCGGCTGCGTGGACGCCGCGAGCGCCTTCATGACGGCGGACTGTTCGGCGGGCGAGGGCTGCTCGTAAGCGCCCAGTTGATGCTCGGCGAAATTGCGCAGGAACATCAGGCGGCGGCGCTCGGCCTCGATCAGGGCGTCCACGCCCACGGCGCGCACTTCGAGGTCGCGCTGGCGGCTGTGCAGGTCGTTGCGCGTCATGTTGTAGAGCTGACGCAAGCCGACGACGATCAACAGCAGCATCGCGCCGATAAAACACACCGTCACCACGAGGCGCGGCCGCTGCATGACGATGCGGGAAAAGCGGTCGGAGCGCGTGCCGCCCGCCGTGCCCTGGTTGCCGTTGACGCTACGCTGCATGGTGTCGCCAACCCCTTGAAGTGGTGCCGCCGCGCGGCGTCTGGGTATCGGTATCGGCGCCAGAATAGCATCGCGCCCGCAGACGGGCGCTGTGTCAGTCCTCAGCCAGCGCGACGAACTCGCGCACCGTCGCTGCAGTGTCCTTCTCGCGCCACCCCAGCGCGAGGCGCGCGCGCATCGGCACGCCCGTCACGTCGAGATAACGCACGCCCTTGACCTGGACCTGGGCGATGGCGGCGGGCACGATCGACACGCCCAGTCCCGCCGCCACCAGGTTGACCACCGACGACACCTGCGGCGCGGGTTGCGCGAGGCGCGGGCTGAAACCCGCTTGCGCACAGCCGCGCACGATCTCGTCATGCAGCGTCGAGCCCGCCGGGCCCGCCACCAGCACGAACGGCTCGCGCTCCAGCGCCGCGAGCGGCAGGCGGCGGCGCGCGGCGAGTGGATGCGTCGAGGGCAGCGCAATCTTCATCGGCTCGTCGGGGAAGCGGTGCAGCGCGATGCCGGGCAGAGCGAGCGTGCTGTCGCGATCCGGGCGGAAGAACACGGCGTCGAGACGGTCGTCGGCGAGACCCTGGAGCAGTTGCGGCGTGTTGGCCTCGTCGAGCGTGAGATCGACGTCGGCGAAGCGCTGCTTGTAACGCTGGATCAGGCTCGGCACGAGCGGATTGAACGCGGCCGACCCCGTAAAGCCGATGCGGATCTGCCCCGATTCGCCGCGCGCCGCGCGTTGCGCGACATGGGCGGCGCGTTCGGCGTCGTCCAGCACGCGGCGCGCCTCGATCAGGAACGCCTCGCCCGCGCGCGTGAGTTCCGCGCCTTGCGGCGTGCGCAGGAACAGCTCGACGCCCAGTTCGCGCTCCAGGCTCTTGATCTGCTGGCTGAGCGGCGGCTGGCCGATGCCGAGTTTTTCGGCGGCGCGCGTGAAGTTGCGTTCCGCCGCCACGGCGACGAAATAACGAAGATGCCGGAGTTCCATGCCAGTGCTAAAACATATCGCGTTAGGGGGTTCTATATATTGGACAGTATAGCGGCGTGGCAGGACAATTTGACTCGTCATTGCATTGTCCACGAGGCGCTGTTGTCATGAGTACCGCAAGTCCTGTGTTTTCCGCCGTGGGCGTCAGTCCCGGCTCCGCCGCTTACCGGCGCATCAGCATCGCGCTGTTCCTGGCCGGTTTTGCTACGTTCTCCTTGCTGTATTGCGTGCAGCCGCTGCTGCCCGTCTTCGCAGAAGAGTTTCACATTGGCGCGGCGCAAAGCTCGCTCGCGCTGTCGCTGTCCACGGGCTTTCTCGCCGTATCGATCCTGTGCGCGGGCGCGCTTTCGGAGCGCGTCGGGCGGCGCGGCTTGATCTTCGCGTCGATGACGCTCGCCGCGCTGTTCAACGTGCTGGCGGCGCTCGAACCGGGCTGGCACGGCATCCTGGTCGCGCGTGCGCTGGAAGGGTTCGCGCTGGGCGGCGTGCCCGCCGTGGCCATGGCCTATCTCGCCGAAGAAATCTCGGCTGCCGGGCTGGGCTTCGCGATGGGGCTCTATGTCGGCGGCACCGCGTTTGGCGGCATGGTGGGACGCGTGGGCATGAGCTGGCTCAGCGAGCATCTGTCGTGGCGCACGGCCATGCTGACCATCGGCGTGATCGATATTGCAGCGGCGGTGGCGTTCTTCGTGCTGCTGCCGGTCTCGCGCAATTTCGTGCGCCGCGCGAGCCTCAACCCCGCGCATCACATCGCGCTGTGGCGCAAGCATCTCGGTGCGCCGACCTTGCCCGCCGTGTTCGCGACAGGGTGCCTTGCGATGGGTTTCTTCGTGACGATCTACAACTACGCGGGCTTCCGGCTGCTGCTGCCGCCGTTCGACCTGAGCTCGACGCAAACGGGCCTGATTTTCTGCGCGTATCTGTTCGGTATCGTCGCTGCAACGGCGGCGGGCGCGCTCGCGGATCGCTGCGGACGCGGGCCTGTGCTGCTCGGCGGCGTGATCGTCGCGGCGCTGGGGCTGGCACTGACGCTCTCGCATGCGCTGGTGCCCGTGGTGCTCGGCATTGTCGTGCTGACGGTGGGATTTTTCACGACGCATTCGGTCGCGAGCGGCTGGGTGGGCCAGCTTGCCGATGGCGCGAAAGGCCATGCCACGTCGCTTTATCTGCTCGCGTATTACCTGGGTTCGAGCGTGCTCGGTTCGTGGGGCGGCTGGTTCTGGCAGAACGGCCAATGGCCTTCGGTGGCGGGCTTTGCGTTCGCCATGCTGGCGGCGTGCGCGGTGCTGGCGATGGTGATTGCGCGGCGGCAGGGGCGTGTGGGGGCGACGCTGGTGAATTGAAAAGGGTAGCTAGACCAGAAAACATCGAAGTCCGAATCAAAAGCGCGCCGTAAAAAACGGCGCGCTTTTTTATTGCCTGGGGATCGTCGCCTCAACCCTTCCAGGCCGAGTTCCTGATCACGCTGCAAAAGTTGCCCGCATGGAAGTGCGGATCCTTGTCGGCGAGCACGTCGGCCTTCACGTTGCCGAATGTCGTCGCGGGCTTATGGTGAATGCCATCGTAGAACGCCTGGATGATGTCTTCCTTGAAGTGCTCGGTGCGGGGATGCGCGTGCACGACGGCTTCACGCTGCGCGTCGCTGTACTCGTGATACGTGAGACCCAGCACGTCCATCTCCACGCCTGCCGTCACCAGCGCAATGACCGGATGCATATGCTGGGGAATCCCTGGCGTGGTATGAAGCGCGATCGCCGTCCAGACCAGGTCGAGGTCGTGCTGCGCAATGCCGCGTGCGCGCAGGAAATCGCGGGCCGCATTCGCGCCGTCCACTTCGAAGCGCTCGTGCTCGCTGCTGTGCGAATGCATCAGGCCGACGTCGTGGAACATTGCGCCCGCGTAGAGCAGCTCGGGATCGAACTTCAGGCCGCGCTGCTGGCCGGCCATCGCGCCGAAGTAGAAAACGCGGCTCGAATGATGGAACAGCAGCGGCGATTCGGTGTCGCGAACGAACTCGGTGATTTCGCGCGCGAGCTGGCTATCGGGAATACGGGGAAGGGCAATACCGGAAAGATCGAGGCTCATGGCAAGACTCCGTCGGGGGAATGGAGTCTATTCTGGCTTGTGCTAGCATTGTCCAATATCGACTGGGTACGTCGAATTCTGCCATTTCGCGCTTAATCCGGCCATCAGCCGGACATCCGCCAGACACGTGCCGAAAGCGCGGCGCCGCCCACGAAACGGAGCCCGATTCCATGCCGAAAATCGTCGCCATCCTCGCGTTGCCTGGCGTGCAACTGCTCGATGTGAGCGGCCCGCTCGATGTCTTCGCGCAGGCCAATATCGAAGCCGGTCGCACCGTCTATGACCTGCGCGTCGTCGCCTGCCGTCCGGGGCCGATCCGCAGCTCGTCCGGCGTGCGGCTGCTGCCGGACGAAGTCGCCGGAAAGGCATCGCCCGAACGCGCCCAGGAGCGCATCGACACGCTGCTGGTGGCCGGTGCGCCCGACGCCGCCACGGCCCAGCTGTCGCCGCGCGTGATCGACTGGCTGCGCGCCACGGCGGCGCGCGCGCGGCGCTTCGGCTCGGTGTGCACGGGGGCGTTTGCGCTGGCCGCGAGCGGCCTGCTGGAGCGGCGGCGGCTCACCACGCACTGGGCGTCGGTCGAGGCGCTCGCCCAGGCGTGCCCAACCGTCTCCATCGAAGCGGATTCGCTGTACGTGCGCGACGGCAAGCTGCGCACGGCGGCAGGCGTCACGGCGGGGCTCGATCTGGCGCTCGCGCTCGTCGAGGAAGACCTGGGCCGCGAGATCGCCATGCAGGTCGCCAGCCAGCTCGTGATGTTCTTCAAGCGTCCGGGCGGCCAGTTGCAGTTCAGCCGCAAGGGCGAAACGCGCCCGGCGGGGCGCTCGGCGCTCCAGGAGGTGCAGCGCTGGGTGGCCGCGAATCCGGCGCTCGCGCATCGCGTGCCGGAACTGGCCGAACGCGTGGGCCTGAGCCCGCGCCACTTCGCGCGCCTGTTCCAGGCCGAGGTCGGGCTCACGCCCGCCGCCTGGGTGGAGGCCGTGCGCGTCGACGCGGCGCGCGCATTGCTGGAGGCGCAAGCCGAGGCGCCCAAACGCGTGGCCGCGCGCTGCGGGTTTGCAAACGCCGACACCTTGCGGCGCGCCTTCATCAAGCATGTGGGCGTGTCGCCGGCCGAATATCGGCGGCGCTTTGGCGGGGCGGCTCAGACCTCGATCTGACCCCGGTATGCGGATAGCTTCACGGCACCGATTCGTCACGCATTAAAGCGCGCATGGCGGGTAATTTTTCGAACGGGCAAGCGCGATCCCGGCGATAATCGCGCCCATGGAATGGCACGGCCGTACAGGCAATGCAGACCGCATGCGCAATCCGCCGGATTGGCACAGCAAAAGCGAAGCAAAAACGAAGCAAAAACGAAGCAAAAGAACCACGAAACAGGACACAAGCCGCACGGGGACGCCCTGATTCCGGGCATGCGGCACGATCTCGCTACTCAAGCCGCATTCCGGCCCGCATGACCGACTGGGCACCTGGGTCACCCGGGATGCTGCGGAACGCGGGCGCGAAGGTTGCGCGCGGGAAGATCTGGCGCCAGGGCGCCGCAGACCAGCAGGGAGAGCCGGTGCGCCGACGCCACGCATCGGGACGTAAATACAAGAATCCACGCGACACACTATGTATTCGATCTTGCCCGCGTTCGTATCCGCCTTATTTTTGGGATTTGGCGTGTACGTACTCCTGACGGAAGGCGTCTCGCGCCTTTCGGTGCCGTTCGCACTGATGTGCGCGACCACCTTCGTCTGGCAGGGCACCTGGGCCTTCCTGTTCCAGACCAGCGACACCGAACTGGCCGACGTTCTCGTCAAGTTCGGCTATCTCTTCATCCTGTTCCTGCCGACGACCTACTACCACTTCAACATCGAGGTCAGCGCGCGGCGCAGCGAACGGCCGTTCCTGCTGGCGTCCTACGGCCTGAGCGGCGTGCTTGCGATGCTGCTGGTCGTAAGCGACGAAGTGGTGGCGGGCTATGGCGCGTTCTTCTTCGGCAAGTACCCGCATGCGGGGCTGCTGCATCCGGTGCACGTCGCGCAGACGGTGCTGCTGGCGATGCGCAGCGGCTGGGTGCTGTTCGTCGCGCGCGGCCAGACCCAGGCGCGCGACCGTCGCCGCCTGCTCGATCTGTGCCTGCTGAGCCTCGCGATTTACGGCGTGGCCGCGACCGATTACGCGGTGAATTACGGCGTCGCGTTCTACCCGGTGGGCGCGGTGTTCATCGCCGTGAGCTTGGGGATTCTTGCCGTCACCATCGTGCGCTATGGCCTGATGCGCCCGTACCTGATCGCCGCGACCGTCGCGCACGAAGTGGCCACGCCGCTGGCGGCCATCGGCATGCACGCCGAGGAGATCGGCAACGTGCTGCCCGAACTCATGCGCGGCTACCAGCTCGCCGTGCAGCATCAGCTTTGCGTGGACGGTCTCTATCCGGGGCAATCGGAGCGGCTGTCGTCGCTGGCGACGTCGATCCGGCGCCAGGTCGACAGCACCAGCACCGTGGTCGAAATGTCGCTGGCGTCGTTCACGCTCGACCGGCTCGACCGGCGCAGCTTCGAGGCCTACCCGATCCGCTCCTGCGTGAACGCGGCGCTCGAACGTTTTCCGTTTCGCTCGGGCGAGCGCGAGCTCGTCAAGGTGCAGCCGATCGATCCGCAACTGTGCTTTTCCGGCTCCGATTCGCTGGTGGTCTTCGTGCTCTTCAACCTGCTCAAGAACGCGCTCTTTGCGATCAATGCAGCAGGCAAGGGCCGTGTCGAAATCGAAACGGCGAGCGAAGCGGGCTATTGCGTGCTGCGTTTTACCGACACCGGGCCAGGCATTGCCGCCGACGTCCTGCCGCGCATCTTCGAGCCGTTCTATTCGACCAAATCGCATGGCAAGGGCTCGGGCATGGGCCTCGCGTTCTGCCGCCGCGTGGCCGATGCGCTGGGCGGCGCGATTGCCTGCGAATCGGTGCCGGGCGTCGCCACGACCTTCACGCTCTATCTGCCGGAGCCGGGTTCCGCGGCGGATCGCGCGCTCCAGGACGGCCCGGGCAAGCCCCGCCGCTGGGCGGCGGGGCAGGACTACGCGGGTTGAAGCGGCACGGTGTCTGGCGCGATGAGCCGGGCGGGCGGTGAGCCCACCCGGACTTCGGCCCTCGGTTATTGGCTTCAGCTACACACGAATACGAGCCATCAACGGTTCAACAGGTGCCGGGATTCGTCCCAGGATGTGCGTCTTGTTCGGCGTTCACGCTGGAGCCTTAGACGGCGGCAGCGGGCAGCACGATTTCGTATTCCTTGACGCGCTCGATGATCCCCGGCGGGAAACGGCGAATCCGCTTGTCGGTACCGGCAAAGAGAATCTGCTGGTAGCCGAGCGAAACGGGCCGCCCGTCCACGCAAAAGCGGAACACGAGATAAGCCGAGCATTGCCGCACCTGGAAGGTGTTCAAGTAGCAATCGACGCGCTGGAACGGAAACGTCTCTTGCACATATTCCTGGTGCGCGCGCTTCGTGACGAAGACGCCGCCTGCCGCGAGCAGGTTGTTATGGATGCACTCGTGGAACCAGCGTTCGCGGCAAATGCCCTGCCACTCGAAATAGCGGGCGAAGTACGTGTTCATGAAGGCATTGGAGTCCTTGAGGTAAATGTCGATGACATGGTGAAAGGTTTTGGGCGGGGTGGCTGCCAGGATTTCGTCGGCAAAGCCGTTGGCGCCACGGGACAGCACTGCGGGGATCGATTCACGTGCGTTCATTGCATGAACTCCAGATGAAAATGGCCGCTGGCGGGGCCGCGCATGCCTTCAGTGGATGAAGACATGCCCCCAATTCTGTGCGTGTTGGCTGGCTGAAAATACCGCGCGCGCCGCACTGTGGCACGGCGCGTGCTCGCAAACGATTTCGCGCAAATTGCCCATGTATTACGCATAGTTTTCGCGAAGATTGCGCACAGACGCAGCATGAAATGCATATCGACTTAACCGCGGCTTCACACCCTCGCGCGCCATGCGCCGTGACTGCCATCGCATGCAACAGTCACGGCGCAACGGTTGCCGAGCCTTGCACGAGGCCGCATAATCTGGCAGCGATGGCGTTGCGATGCGGTTTGTGTGAACCCTTGCTTTAACCCGCCAATCGGGTCATCTGGGTCAATCGTTTTGCAGGCAGTCGCTAGCACCGAGGCATATACATGAGTTCGATCGTCAGGCAGCCGGTTTTTTACCCCGTATCCGTGGTCTTTCTCGACGACAGTGCGGATTTTCTCCACGCACTGCGTGGTCTTTTCCCGCATGCGCCCACGCATCATTTCTTCACCTCGCAGGACGAGGCGCGCGCGTTCATCGAAACCGCGAGCGAGCGCGGTTCGCGCCTGAGCCCGATGTCGGGCGCGGCGTGGTCGGAGTTCGAAAAGAAGGGCGGCAATGCGTTGGGCCAGGACGCGCTGGCCAACGCCGCGCGCTTCGAGGACGTGGCCGCCATCGTGGTGGACTACGACATGCCCGGCCAGGACGGCCTGGAGTTCCTGGCGTCCGTGAAGGACACCAACTGCACGCGCATCCTGCTCACCGGCACCGCCGACGAGTCGCATGCCGTGGACGCTTTCAACGCGGGGCTGATTCACTTCTACGTGAAGAAGTCCGACCCGCAGATGACGCGCAAGCTCGCCCAGGCGCTGGCCAACGCGCAGCAGAAGTTCTGCGCGCAGTACGGCCATATCGGCGTGCATGGCGTGGGCGCGGTCTACGCCGACCGGCGCACGACCGACGTGCTGCAGACGCTCGCGCAGCGCGAACGCATCGTCGAATACTACTGGCGGCCCGAGCAGAACGCGGTGCTGACTTTCGATGCGGCAGGCAACGCAGGCGTGTTTCTCGCGTGGGATGCGCACGACTGGGATGCGCAATGCGACGTGGTGACGGACGAAGGCGGCCCGGCCGCCTTGCGCGACGAAATGGAAGGGCGCCGCATCATGCCGGTGTTCTGGCCGAACGAGGCGTATCGTCCGGGCATGGCGCGCGTGGAGTTCGCAGTGCCGCAGCAGGTGCCGGACTCGCAGGATATCTACACGAGCTGGACGCGCCTTGAAGGCGTCGAGCTGGAGCCTGACCTCGTGACCTATGCGAAGTGGTTGCGCACGCAACAAACCGCTTGAGTTAAAGCGTTTTCAGGACATAAAAAAGGCACCCGAGGGTGCCTTTTTTCATCAGATCATCAGTTCATCAGAACGTTTCCCAGTCCTGGTCGCTGCCTGCTGTCGCGAGCACGGGCGAGGGGGCTGGGGCTGGCGTTTTAGGTGCAGCTTTGGGCGTGGTTTTGCGTGCCGCTGGCGCAGCGCGCTTTTCCTGCTTGAAGGTTCTGGCGGCGACGGGCTGCGCCGCCTGGGCCTGGCGCACGGCTTGCACAGGCGCGGCCTGCTGCGAGCCGATCCGGAACACCGACACCACCTCGCGCAGGCCGCCCGACTGCGTGGCCATCGACTGCGCCGCCGCCGAAGCCTCCTCCACCAGCGCCGCATTCTGCTGCGTCACTTCATCCATCTGCGCAACGGCGCGATTGACCTGCTCGATGCCGGTGTGCTGTTCCTCCGAGGCGGCTGCGATCTCGCCCATCAGGTCGGCAACCCGTCTTGCGGACTGCACGACTTCATCGATGGTCGCGCCCGCTTCGTCGACGAGCTTCGAGCCTTCGGCCACCTGCGTCACCGACTGCCCGATCAAGTCCTTGATCTCTTTTGCGGCGCTCGCGCTGCGCTGCGCGAGCGTACGCACTTCGCCGGCCACCACGGCGAAGCCGCGGCCCTGTTCGCCCGCCCGCGCCGCTTCGACAGCGGCGTTGAGCGCGAGAATATTGGTCTGGAACGCGATGCCGTCGATCACGCCGATGATCTGCTCCACACGCTCCGAGGTCTCGGCGATGCCGTGCATCGTCGTCACCACGCGGCGCACGACCTCGCCGCCGCGCGCGGCCACATCGGAGGCATTGACGGCCAGCGTGTTGCCCTGGCGCGCGTTGTCGGTGTTGTGCTTCACGGCGGCCGTGAACTGCTCCATGCTCGCCGCGGTTTCTTCCAGCGAGGCCGCTTGTTCTTCGGTGCGTGAGGACAGATCCTGGTTGCCCGCTGCGATCTGCTGCGCGCCGGTCGTGATCGATTCGGCGGAAACCTGGATGCGCTGCACCGTATCGACAAGCTGGCGCTGCATCTGGCTCATCGCGTGCAGCAGGCTGCGATCGTCGCCGGGGGCGACGCGCACCTGCGCCGTGAGGTCGCCTGCTGCGATGCGCTCGCAGATATCGGCGGCATAGTCGGGCTCGCCGCCCAGGCTCGTGCGGATGCTGCGAATCAGCCAGAACATGCCGAGCGTGAGCGCCACGCCAATCAGCGCCACGAGCACGAGATTGCGCATCAACGCGCTGTAGAACGCATCGTCGATATCGTCGACATAGACGCCCGTGAACAGATGCCAGTCCCAGTCGGGCACGACCACCGCATAGGTGATCTTTTCGACAGGGCTGCTGTGACCCGGCTTCGGCCACACATAGCTGCTGACGTGGTCGCCGCCCGGCGACGAGCTCCTGACGATTTCCTGGGCGATATGCGTACCGTTGGAATCGACCATGTCGGCCTGGCTCTTGCCTTCGAGTTCGGGCTTGGGCGGCACCAGCACCGCCGTGGCGGCGCTATCGTAGATGCCGAAATAGCCGCTCTGGTCAGCACCGTAGCGCAGGCCGCGCAGCGTGGCGATGGCCTGACGCTTCGCGTCGTCGGCGGAAAGATGGCCCTGCGAGGCTTCCTTCTGATAGAACCCGACCACGCCAAGCGCGGTCTGCGTCTCCTGCGCGAGCGTGGCCTTGCGGTCTTCGAGCATGCCCACGCGCGTCATGACCGCATTGACCACGACCAGTACCACGAGGGCGATCCACAGCAGCGCGACGATGCTCCACGCCTTTTGATTCAACGACAGTCGCTTCACGTTCTCCGTTTCCTCTGAGCCCGGCGGCCGCGCGCGCGGCCAGCCGTGGTTGATGGCGCAAGACGGTACGTTGCCGCCTTTCCCGCCATGTTTATCGGCGCGGGACGCGGGGAACTGAAGGTGTGTGAAGCGGGATTGGGACGCTGATTGCGTTTTATCGCGGGTTATTCGTCTGATGTTTATGCGAAAAGACGTTGCGCGCGCAACGGAATGTTAACGCTTGAACCGTCCCGCAGCCAATCCGCTGACGATTTCGGCGGCGTGTGTCGTGGGTGCCGCGCTGTCGTCGCTGAGCGCGTCGCCCGCGCCTTCGCGTTCGCCGGTGAAAAGCGTATAGAAGCCACGCAGGGTTTCGTAGTCGGCGATCTTGCCGGCATCGCGTCCGGACGCACGCAGCGCGCAGGTCTCCACACTGGGACGCAGCAGCACGTAATGAAGCGGGATGTCCTTGACGATCGCGCGCAGCGTGTCGAGCATCGCGGGCGGTACCGAAAAGTCGAGCACGACATGAAAGCCCGAGCGCGCAAACGGCATGCAGGCCGCCGTCATCGACCGGATCAGGATGCGAAAGTTCTCGTGGCGCTCGCGCGCGTCAGGCTTGACGATGAACTTCCAGAAGCGGTCGCCTTCGATCCAGGCGACGGGTTGGGGCAGCAACGGCACGAGCGCCCTGGCCACCGACGTCTTGCCGCTACCGGGCGGCCCGCTCAGGACGATGATCTGGCCGTCATGAACGGGCTGGCCGTTCTGCTCCAGGCGGCCTGTTGGTGTATTCGTTGGCATAGTGGCCTCGCGGGGCAGGATGGGCGCGCGCTTGTAGCGCTGACGTAGCGCTGTCGTAGTGCTGTCGTAGTGCTGTTATCGCGCTGCTTAGGCGTCTTCGGGCATCGTTCGAGTATAGTGCGCGCCCGCGCTCAGTCCACGCTTTCGCCCAGCGCGCACGCGTCGATGGCCTCGACCAGCGCCTTGAGCACGCTCTCGATGGCCGACGACAACCGCCGCTCGCGCATCGTCGTGACAAAGAGGCGGCGCTGGCGCAGCTCGGGCTCGTCGATGGGGCGGGCGACGAGCGCGAGTTCATCGGCGCGCTTCGTCAAGCCCGCCAGCGACAGCCGGCTGCCCAGCGTGATCGCCCCCGCCAGCGCTGCGAACGCATGCAGCGCGCTCGAATTATTGCTCGTGAGAATGGCGTTCAGCTCAATGCCCTGGCGTGCACAGCACGCGTCGATCAACTGACGCGCCGTGTTGCCTCGCTCAAGCAGCGCGACGGGATACGCGGCGAGATCCGCCAGCGTGAGCGCGGCTTTGTGCGCGAGTGGATGCCCCGCTTCGAGCAGCGCGCAGACGCTGGCCTGCGCGCTGTATTCGACACTGACCTTCGCCGGATCGCCGCCCGAGAACGACACGCCCAGATCGACTTCGCCCGAGGCGACCCAATGCTCGACTTGCGCGGGCGTGCCAGCGCGCAGCATGAAATTGACGTGCGGCACGGCGGCGTGATGGCGCGCGAGGACGCTCGGCAGGAACGAGCGCGTGAAGCCCTCGGTGCAGCCCACGCGCACGATGCCGCGCCCGAGCGCCTTGCCGGCGGCGATTTCCGCGAGCACCGCATCGGCTTCGAGCAGCGCGCGGCGTGCATGCGTAACCAGGCGCTCGCCCGATTCGGTCAGCACCATGCCGCGCGGCATGCGCTCGAACAATGGCGTGCCGACGTCCTCCTCAAGCCTGGCGATCTGGCGGCTGATGGCCGAAACGGCCACATGCAGCGTCTGCGAAGCCGCCGCGAGCGAGCCGGTACGGGCGACTTCGACGAAGTAGCGCAGGGCGATGCCGTGCAGCATGGTGTGGTCGCCTCCAGGGTTGTGCGTTGCCGTTTTGGCAATGCTATCCGCAAAATTTGAAATTGTTGCGAATTTTTGGCGTTCATAGACTGGGTTCATTCCGCGGTAACTGCACGACACAAGACGAATGGAGCCATCGATGAACGCCCCCGAAACCCCCGAATCCCGCGAGCGACTCGCCCCTCAGACCGACGTCGCGCCGCGTGAGCAGGCCATCGCCGCCGCGCTGGCGCACTTCGATTCCGGCGACTTCCTGCGCGACCTCGAACGCCGCGTGGCGTTTCGCTCGGAGAGCCAGAACCCGGCGCAGGCCGACGCGCTCGCCGCCTATCTGAGCGACGAAATCGCCCCCGCGCTCGCGAAGCTGGGCTTCACGAGCCGCGTGGCCGCGAACCCGGTCAACGCGCGCGCGCCGTTCCTGGTCGCCGAACGCATGGAAGATCCCGCGCTGCCGACCGTCCTGACCTATGGTCACGGCGACGTGGTGCGCGGCTACGACGAGCAATGGCGCGACGGCCTCAAGCCCTGGGAAGTGCGCGTGGAAGGCGACCGCTGGTACGGCCGCGGCACCGCCGACAACAAGGGCCAGCACTCGGTGAACTTCGCGGCGCTCGCGGCGGTGCTGGCCGCGCGCGGCGGCAAGCTTGGCTACAACGTGAAGGTGATCTTCGAGACCGGCGAGGAAATCGGCTCGCCGGGCCTGAACGAAGTCTGCGCGGCCGAAAGCGCGGCGCTGGCCGCCGATGTCTTCATCGCCTCGGACGGCCCGCGCGTGAGCGCCGAACGCCCGACGCTCTTTCTCGGTTCGCGCGGCGGCGTGACGTTCGAATTGCGCGTCGACCTGCGCGAAGGCGCGCATCACTCGGGCAACTGGGGCGGCGCGCTGCGCAATCCGGCCATCGTGCTCTCGCACGCAATCGCCAGTCTTGTCGACCGCCACGGCGCCATCGCCGTCGAGGGGCTGCGCCCGCCGCCGATTCCGGCCAGCGTGCGTGCCGCGCTCGCCGATATCGAACTGGGCGGCGACGAGAACGCGCCCGCCATCGATGCCGATTGGGGCGAACCGGGCCTCACGCCCACGGAGCGCGTGATCGGCTGGAACACGCTCGAAGTGCTGGCGTTCAAGGCCGGCAATCCCGATGCACCCGTCAACGCGATTCCGCCGCGCGCGCACGCGACCTGCCAGTTGCGCTTCGTCGTGGGCACCGATTACGCACGTGTCGGCGAGCACCTGGAGGCGCATTTCGCGCGGCTCGGCTTTAGCGAAGTGCAGGTGCGCGTCATGCAGACCGCCGCCGCCACGCGGCTCGACCCCGACGACGCCTGGGTGCGCTGGGCGCTCGCCTCGCTGCGCGACACCACGGGCAAGAAGCCCGCGCTGTTGCCGAACCTGGGCGGCACCGTGCCCAACGACGTATTCGCCGAAACGCTCGGCCTGCCGACGCTGTGGGTGCCGCATTCGTATCCGGCCTGCGCTCAGCACGCGCCCAACGAGCACCTGCTGGGCAGCGTCGCGCGCGAGGCGCTCGCCGTGATGGCGGGCCTCTGGTACGACCTGGGCGCCGACGCCGTGCGCCTGGCCAAGCAACGTTAGTCCGCCCGCCCGATACGCTGACGAGGAGATCACCATGACCCCGACACCCGCAACCGCGCAGCACCCGAAGCGTCGGCCCAGCCTCACGCAGATCGTTGTCGCCACCTCGGCGGGCAATGCGCTTGAATGGTTCGACATCGCGATTTACGGCTTTTTTGCGGTGTTTATCGGCAAGCACTTCTTTCCGGCTGCAAGCGAGACGGCCTCGTTGCTGCTGACCTTCGGCGCGTTCGGCGCGTCGTATCTGGTGCGCCCGCTAGGCGGCATGGTGCTGGGTGCGTATGCCGACCGGCGTGGGCGCAAGGCCGCGCTGATGCTCTCCGTGAGCCTGATGATGCTGGGCACCGCGATCATCGCGCTGACGCCCGACTACGCGAGCATCGGCATGGCCGCGCCGCTCGCGGTGCTGGCGGCGCGACTGATCCAGGGCTTCTCGGCGGGCGGCGAATTTGGCGCGTCGACGGCCATGCTGATCGAACACGCGCCGCACCGGCGCGGCTTTATCGCGAGCTGGCAGTTCGCGACGCAGGGGCTGGCCACGCTGCTGGCCGCCGCGTTCGGCTACGGCCTGGCCAAGGCGATGCCCGCCGCCGACCTGGCCGCATGGGGCTGGCGCCTGCCGTTCTTCTTCGGCTTGCTGATCGGGCCGGTCGGTCTCTATCTGCGCCGCTTCATTGAAGACGCGGAAGATTTCACGCGCGCCGCGCATACCGAATCGCCCGTGCGCGAAGTGTTCGCGCGGCAAAAGCAGCTCGTGCTCACTTCTATCGGATTGCTAACGGTTTCGACGGCGGTGAACTATCTGCTGCAGTATGTGCCGACTTTCGCCATCCGCGACCTGCAACTGGGCGCGGCCACCGGCTTCGCGGCGACGATGGTGGGCGGCGTGATCCTCACCGTGGTGACGCCGTTCGCGGGCCACCTGTCCGATCGCATCGGACGGCGCCGCCAGATGACGTGCGTGGCGCTGCTGTTCGCGCTGACCGCGTATCCGGGCTTTGCGTGGGTGAGCGCGCAGACCTCGCAGGCGGGCGCGATGCCGCTGTTCGTGCTGATCGCGTGGCTCGCGCTGCTCAAGTCGATCTACTTCGGCGCGCTGCCGGCGCTGATGGCCGAAATCTTCCCGGCCGCCACGCGTGCCACCGGCATGGCGATTGGCTACAACGTCGGCGTGACGGTGTTCGGCGGCTTCACGCCCGCCATCGTCACCTGGCTGCTGGGCGCGACCGGCGACAAGAGCGCGCCGAGCTATTACCTCATCCTGACGGCGATGATCAGCCTGGCGGCGCTCGCATGGGTGAGTCGCGTGCCGATGCAGGCGCACGCGCGCCGCGCCGCCGCGTGAACCTGGCTGAATCCGCCTGAAGCGAACACGGCGCGGACTTCACGATGTAACGGTCGGTGTGATAGTTTGTCTGACGCAATGGCGGCGCGCGGGAGGGATTGAATAGCGCGCGCCGCGGCACGGAGACATACGCATGCAGACCACCGAACTCACCGACTGGAACCAGTTCATGGAGCTGACGACTCAGCTCGATGGCTGGGCGTTTCGCGGGCAACAGAATGCCCAATGGCGACTGGAAAGCTCGCTGTCGCGTTACATGCGCGATTACGTGGACGACCACAGCCAGTGGCGCGCGCGCGAGGAGCGCGCGATCCGCGTGTTTCGCCGCAAGGCGCACAACTTCCTCGCGCACCCCGACATCCTCGCCGACGATTTGCGCTGCCTCGCGCTGATGCAGCACCACGGCGCGCCCACGCGTCTGCTCGATTTCACCAAAAGCCCTTTTGTGGCAGCGTTTTTCGCGCTCGAACGCGCGACCGGCGACGCAGCGGTCTATGCGCTCAATACGCCCGCGCTATGGAACAACCGCGCACGTCCAAAAACCGATCCGGCGCTCACGCGCGACGTGATCGACCCGCGCGCGCCCGGTCATTTCGAGCGTTATTTCTTCTGCAATACGAATGAAATTCTCTGGTCGGGCGAGCCGTCCGAAATGGACGACCGGCTGGTGGCGCAATCGGGCACCTTCGTCGTGCCAGGCGTGATCGACAAGCCCCTGCAGGCGATCCTTGACGGTTACGAAACGAACGAGGAACTCCTGCACCAGATCGTGCTGCCCGCGCGTATCCGCATGGACGCGATGAAATGGCTGTATCGCATGAATATCACCAATGCGTCGCTGTTTCCGGGGCTGGACGGCCTTGCACGCTCGATTGCCGTGGAACTGGAAATCGTCTGGTCGGGGATGATGCAGGCGCAGTGAGGCGCCAGGGGATCATCGGCGAGCGCGTCGCCGAATCTTGATCCAGCACGATCTTCGCTCAATCGGGAAAGCCATGCCCATTGAGCGGATTTCGTTATTGCCATTACAATCGACGGCCAATTCGAAGGGGTTATTTGGCGTATAAGCCGGATTAATCCGAATCGCATAAAAATCCTTAAAAGAAAGTTCCAACTCGTAATTCAACAAGAATATGTCTGGCACGGATCAAGTCGTCATGGTCGGCTTCGGCAATATCGGGCAGGCCGTGGTGCCGCTATTGCGCACGCATTTTCCGCATCGTCACATTGTCGCGATCGAGCAGCATGCCGATGCTGCACGCGTCATGCGTGCCCGCGAAATGGGCGTGAAACTCCTGCAATGCCGTGTCGATGCAGACAATTACGAGGCGGTGCTCACCCCGTATCTGCAAACGGGCGCGTTTCTGTTGAATCTTGCGCCTGCGGTGAGCAGCGCGGCGTTGCTTCAGCTTGCGCAGTCGCGCGGCGCGTTCTACCTGGACACCGGCATCGAGCCCTGGGAATACGGATTCGAAAGCGACACGCCGGACGCGACCAGTAACTACGCGCTGCGCGAAAGGATGCTCGCTCTCCAGCGTGAATGTGCGGGCCAACCGACAGCGCTTGTCGCACATGGTGCGAACCCGGGTTTCGTTTCGCTGCTGGTGAAGCAGGCTTTGCTTGAGCTGGCCAGGGTGCTGGAACACGACGAGCCGAACGCGCCGCGCACACGGGAGCAATGGGCTGCGCTTGCGTGCGAGCTCGATGTGCGGGTGATCCAGATTTCCGAATGCGATACCCAGCGAGCGGCGGGTCAGCGCAGCGACGATGAGTTCGTCAACACCTGGTCCGTCGAAGGTTTCGTGACCGAATGTTTGCAGCCCGTCGAAATGGGATGGGGTTCGCACGAATGCAGCTTGCCGCAAGGCGCGCGTGTTTCAGGCACGACGCTGGGCGGCGCACACGCAGCGGTGCAACTCGCCCAGCGCGGCCACGAGGTCGCTGTGCAGACATGGACGCCGCTGCGTGGCGCAGTCACCGGCTGTATTCTCACTCACAACGAATCGCTGTCCATCGCGGACTACTTCACGGTTCCCGCAAGCGCCGCGACAGGCAAGACAGGCAAGACGCACTGGCGCCCCACGGTCTACTACGCGTACCGGCCATGCGACGACGCGATTGCCTCGCTTGCGTTGCTGGATGGCGGCGAGCAAGCCTCAATCTGGCGCGAACGCGTCCTCAAGGACGAACTCGTCGCGGGCGAGGACGAACTCGGCGTGCTGGTGATGAGCGGGCGCGGCGAGGCCGTGTGGATGGGATCGGCGCTATCGATCGGGCGCACGCGCATGCTGGCGCCCTGCAACAACGCCACGAGCCTGCAAGTGGTGTCGAGCATCGTCGCGGGGATGCGGTGGATCGAAGCGCATCCCCACGAAGGCGTGGTCGAATCCGATGCAATCGACGACGAAGACACCTGGCAATGCGCGCGCCCGTATTGGGAGCCGATTCAATGCGTGCGAACGCGGTGGCGTCCAACGTCAGACGTACGCGCGTTGACCTTCGACCAATTCTTCCTGCCCGGCGTCACGCTGCGCGACCCGCAACCCGCCTGACGCTTCTTCGCACACCTCATGCAACGAACCCGACAAATCCCGCGACGCGGCTGGCCGGCCCGGCTCGAATCCATTGGCTTTCACTTCCATTCGCTCGACGAGCATGATGTCCCGCAACCCGTCGATGACCACACCTTCGTCTATTGGCGCGAGGACGTGGCTTATCGCTTCAGCGAGCAGGAAGTCGAACGTGTCTACGCCGCGGCGCTGGAGTTGAACCAGCGTTGCCTGGACGCCGTGGAACATGTCATCACGAAGCGCGACTTCGCGCGGCTGGGCATTTCCGCGCCCATGGGCGAGTGGATCACGCGCTCATGGGAGCGCGACGATCCCACGCTCTACGGCCGCTTTGACTTTACGTTCGACGCGCTGGGCGTGCCGAAGATGTTCGAGTACAACGCCGACACGCCCACCTCGATCATCGAGGCAAGTCTCGCGCAGTGGTTCTGGAAAGAGGACGTGCGCCCCGAAGCCGATCAGTTCAATAGCCTGCACGAAGCGCTGATCGAGCGCTGGCGTCTGTTGCGCGAGCACTATCGGCATGTGGAGTTGCTGCACTTCGCCTGCATGTTCGACAGCCAGGAAGATGTGTGCAACGTCGAATATCTGATGGATACCGCGGTGCAGGCGGGCTGGTCTGTGAAGCTGATGGCGATGCCCGATATCGGCAACGACGGCTGCGGGCAGTTCATCGACCTCGAAGGCCGCGTGATCGAGCTGATGTTCAAGCTCTATCCGTGGGAGTGGATGGCGAATTCCGATTACGCCGCGGAGCTGCTCAAGGATCGCTGCGCGTGGGTCGAACCGCCCTGGAAAATGATCCTGTCGAACAAGGGCATCTTGCCGATCCTTTGGGAACTGTTCCCGGGCCATCCGAACCTGCTTGAAACGACCTTCGATCCGGCGCGTTTCGCTGGTGTTCCGCATGCAAAAAAGCCGCTGCTGTCGCGCGAAGGCGCCAACGTCACGCTCACGACGCCAGACGGCGTGATCGAACGCGGCGGCCAATATGGCGAGGAAGGTTTTGTCTACCAGGCGTATATGCCGTGCCCGCGCTTCTGGACGGCCGAAGGCGAGCGCTTCGTGACGCTGGGCGCCTGGATCGTCGACGATGCGCCGGCGGGGATGTGCGTGCGAGAGCAATCGGCGCTGATCGCGTCGAATACCTCGTGGTTCGTGCCGCATTACTTCACGGCCGAATGAAGAAGCCGATTAAAGAAGCCGAACAAGAAACATCAGAAACTGGAACGAACGATGAGCAAGGTGGGGCAGAAAAAATCGAGTGCCGCGAAGGGGGCGAATAGCGCGTCACGCCAGTCGGGTGCGCCGCAACGTGTCAGCAGCGCACGCGTCGCCGCGTCGGCCAGGAAACCGCGCGCACCCAAACTCATGCTGATTGGCGTGGGCAGCGCGATTGCGCTGGGCGTCATGATTCATAGCTGCTCGGATTCCGACGACGACAACGCCGTGGATGTCGAACGCGTGAAATACGATTCGCTGGCCGCGTGTCTCGCAGACTGGAATCAGCCTTCGGATTGCGGCTACGTGTGCGATGCGCCCGGCGCAAAAGATCCTTCCGATACTGGGGCGGTGACAGGCGTCGCCGCTTCGGCGACCATCGACAGCGGCACGGCGCTGCCTCAATTGCACGAATGCACGACTACGGCTTCGACGGTAGACAACGCGAGCAGCACAGGATCAAGCGGCGGCCATCCCTCCTTTTTTGCGTACACGGGCCACTGGTATGGGCCGTATTACACGCGCGGCGGCACCGTCTATCACGCCAACGGCACGCAAACCGAGGACGCACCGCGCGGCCCGTTGCATGGTTCGATATCCTCACTGACGATGCGATCCAGTTCGCTCGGTTCGGGCAGCTCGGTATTCCGGCGCTCGCCGTCATCGGTGTCGATAAGCGAAGGTCGCGCGATTTCACGCGGCGGCTTCACGTCGAGCCACAGCGGCGGCGGCTCGCGCGGCGGCTAGGCCTGCCGCGTATTCAAGCCTCGCAAGTCCCGCCCGCCAGCAGGAACGGCACCGGCGCAAGCAGCGTGCGCAAGGCCTGCAGCGTAATGGGCCGCGAAAACCAGAACCCTTGCGCCTCGTCGCAACCCAGCTCGCGCAGACGCTCGGCTTGCGCAGCGGTCTCGATGCCTTCAGCCGTCACCTTCATCTCCAGCGCGTGCGCCATCGAAATGATCGCGCCCACCAGCGCCTCGCTGCGCGGGTCGCTCGCCATCTTCGCGACGAACGAGCGGTCGATCTTGAGGCGATTGAGCGGCAGGCTAGCGAGCCACGCGAGATTCGAATAGCCCGTGCCGAAGTCGTCCACCGCCACCTCGATGCCCAGCGCGCGTAGGGCGTGCAGCGTGCGCACGGTGCGTCCCGCATCGGCGAACAGCATGCTTTCGGTAATTTCGATTTCGAGCTGTTCGGGCGCGAGTGCGGCGCGCTCCAGGGCGGCCTCGACCTGCGCGGCGAACTGTGGATTGGTGAACTGTTGCGGCGAAACGTTCACGGCCACCTTCGGCAGCGTGCGCGCGAGGCGCTGTAACTGGCCGGTTTCGCGGCAGGCCGTCTCCATGACCCATGCGCCGATGGCGTCGATCAGCGCGGCTTCCTCCGCGATCGGGATGAATTCGCCGGGGCTCACGAGTCCATGCACGGGATGGCGCCAGCGCAGCAGCGCTTCGGACTGCACGATCGCGCCGGTTTGCAGCGATACGCGCGGTTGATAGAGCAGAAATAGTTCGCGTCCGTCGATGGCGTGGCGCAACGCATTTTCCAGCTCCAGCTGGCGCGTGGCGCGCTGCTCCTGCGCGCGCACGAAGCGGCACACCTGGCCGCGTCCTGCGCGGCGCGCTTCGGAGACGGCCACGCCCGCGCGGCGCACGAGCGTGGCGGCGTCGTCGCCATCGGCGGGATGGCGCGCGGTGCCGACGTTCAGGTTCACCCGCGCGTTGCGCCTGCCTTGCGCGCGCGCTTCGTGCGGCGTCTGCATTGGGCCAGGTGCGGGGTCGTCGCCTTGCGCGAACGCTTCGACGAGGTCTTGCGCGGCCTGCGAGGCATCGTCGCCGCGTCCCGGCAGCGCCAGCGCGAACTGGTCGCCGCCAATGAAGCCCATCGGCACGTCGCCGCATTGCGCGTGGGCGAGGCGGCGTAGCCGCGCGCCCGCATATTCGAGCGCGAGATCGGCGCCTTCTGGGCCGAGCGCCTCGCGCGTCTTCTGCAGGTCGTCGATTTCGATGACCAGCACCGTGAGCGGCTCGCCGCTGCGGCGGCTGCGCGCCAGCGAAAGATCGAGCCGTTCGAGGAACAGCTCGCGATTGGGCAGGCGCGTCGCGCTGTCGTGATTGGAGACGTACCAGAGCCGCGCTTCGGCGTGCGCGTGCCGCGTGGTGTCCACGGCGATGCCGATGTAGTGGCCCGCGTAGTGTTCCTCCAGCGCGCCCGTGAGCGGCGCCATCGCGAGCGAAACCGGCACGCGCGTGCCGTTGCGCCGCACATAGGCCCACTCGCCGCGAAACTGCGCAAGCGCGCCCGCGCTGGTGGCGGGCAACGGCCCGACGCGCCGCACGACTTCCGCGGGATCGTGCAGCGCGAGAAACTTGCGCTGGCCGATCAAGTCCTGCTCGCGGTAGCCCGTCAGTTGCTCATAGGCCGCGTTGACGCGCGCGAAAACGCCGTCGGGACGGCACAGGAAGGCGCCAAACGGCGCGGCGAGAAAGGCCGATTCATAGACGCTGGGCGTGCTCATCGAAGTCCTGTGCGCGAGGCATGGCGAAGCCGCGCGCCGCCGGGCGTAGCGGCGCGTGACGCCTTGTCGTTATAGCCAGCGACGAAGCAGGAGCCATGCCATATCCGATGCGCGCGCAACGGACTTGAAAGACTGCGTAAGAGAACGCGCGTAACGTAACGCGCGTCAGGCGTGCAGTGTGGGCGTTACGTTACGCGCCGCGCGGCCTGTTCCGGCGTGCTCACTGGGCCTCGGGCCGCGGCAGGTTGAGGCCTGGCGCGAGGCGCGTGGCCTTGAATTCCGTGACGGTGTAGGCGGCGAGTCCCTGCTGCGCGAACGGGTCGCTCGCGAGGATCGCATCGAGGCGCGTGCGTTCCATGTTCGACGCGACGATCACGCCGCCATCGCGCGGTACGGTCGGCCCTGCCGCGATGAACAGCCCGGCGGCGAACTGCGCGTCGAGAAACGCGCGATGCGCGGGCAGGGCGTCGTCGATACGTTCGAGCGATGCGGTATAGGTCAGCGAAACGATGTACATGTGAAATCCCTAAGCAGAAGCTGGCGACGATTGTAGCGGCGCACCTGCGGCCAGCGACTGCAACGCCGCGTACTGCAGCAACATGATGGTCTTGCCATCGACGATCTCGCCGCGCTCGATGGCCGCCAGCGCGTCGCGCAAGGGCATCTCGATCACTTCGAGGTCTTCGCCTTCCTCCGCGATGCCGCCGCCCTTGCCGATGCGCGTGGAGGCGTCGTATTCGCCCAGATAGAAGTAGAGCTTCTCCGTCACCGAACCCGGGCTCATGAACGCCTCGAACACCTTGCGCAGGTTGCGCACGCGGTAGCCGGTTTCCTCCTCGACTTCGGCGCGGATGCGCGCTTCGGGCGAAGCCTGGTCGAGCAGGCCGGCGGCGGCCTCGATCAGCATGCCGTCGTGGCCGTTGACGAAGGCGGGCATGCGGAACTGGCGCGTGAGCACGACGTTGCCGGTGGCGGGATTGTGCAGCAGGATCGTCGCGCCGTTGCCGCGATCGTAGGTTTCGCGGCTTTGCCGCTGCCAGCTGCCGTCGCGGCGCAGGTAGTCGAAGGTGACCTTGCGTAGCACGTACCAGTTGTCTGAAAGGACGGTGGTATCGACGATGCGAACGCGTTCCTGGGTGGTGATCACGGGCGTCTCCAGAAGAAGGGGAATGGCGGTGATCGACATTCCGACCGGCAGATGGTAACGTGCAAACTCGTGCAGTTTCAAGAAAATTCGTGCAAACCGTTCAAGCCATGCTCACAAGCCAAAGAAAGAAAGCGATTCTCGATGCCCTGGAGCGCGACGGCCAGGTGCTGGCCAACGACCTGAGCGCGGCGTTCGGCGTATCGGAGGACACGGTGCGGCGCGACCTGCGCGAACTGGCGGCCGAAGGGCGTCTGCAACGCGTGCATGGCGGCGCGTTGCCCGCATCGCCCGCCGTCGCGCCGCTCGCTGCGCGCGAGGACATGGACGTGGCCGCGAAACAGCGCGTCGCGCGCAAGGCGGCGTCCATGATCGAGCCGGGACAGGTGGTGATCGTCGATGGCGGGACGACCAGCGCGTTGCTGGCGCAGTGTCTCGCGCCTGACCTGGTCGCGACCATCGTTACGCACAGCCCGAGCATCGCCGTGGCGCTCGCCTCGCACCCTCACGTCGAAGTCGTGCTGATCGGCGGGCGGCTTTACAAGCATTCGGTGGTGAGCGTGGGCGCGGCCGCCGTCGAGGCCATGTCCCACATTCACGCCGACCTCTATTTCATGGGCGTCACCGGCGTGCACGCGACAGCGGGCCTGAGCACCGGCGATTATGAGGAAGCCTATGTAAAGCGCGCGCTGGCGGCGCGTGCGGCGGAGACGGTGGTGCTCGCGTGCGCGTCGAAGCTCAACGCGGCGTCGCCATTTCGCATCGGCGGGCTGGAGCTTGCGCAAACGCTCGTGGTCGAGGCGAGTGCGTCCGCGAAACTCACGCGCCCGCTCGAAGAGGCCGGGTTGACGGTGGTTAAGGCCTGATGGCGGGCGACGAGAAGGCAAGCACCGTGGGCCGCCTTCTTGTCCGCCTATATCGGGAAGCTGAACTGAACCCAGAGTTTGTCGCCCTGCGGCCGATTGCGCACCGCGAATTCATGCTGGTACTTCACGACGACGCCCGACGCAGGCCCCCACATGTAGCGCAGTTGCGGCCCGAGTGCGACGGTCTGGGCGCGGAATCCGTCGGTGCCCACCTCGACGCCGTTCTGCGTGTCGTCGGTGAACTGCTTGAGAAGCGTGCCTTGCAAGCCAAGCTGCAGGCGATTGTTGACCGAATAGCCAATCAGGTAATCGAGCATGGCAACCGTACCCGAGTGGTAATGAGTTGCGTGGTTCGGCGAGTTCATTTCCAGCAGGGTCGTCGTCGATATTTCCAGGTCGGGACGCGGAAACCACGTCACGCTCGCGTAGGGCAAAAAGGCATACGTGTTGAGCCCCGTATTCGCAATGCGGTTGACCGAATAAGAGCCGGTCGGTACCGCGAATGAAGGCGAGAAAAACGCAAACAGCGTTTTAGACGGATTGGCGTAACCCAGCATCAGGGGTTCGAGAATCACGTCGCCGGGCGATGCCCGGTTGCCAGTCCCGCCCGGTGTCGAAAGATGCGTGTACAAAAGCGGCACGATCGCGCTGCTCGAAAGCGTGAACGGCCCCAGCGTCTCGCCCCATGTATGCACGACCCGCGGCGTTTCTGCTACCACAGTCAGGTGGAAGCCCGGAACGGCGCTGGAGCCGTTGGATCCCGCGAACTTGCTGGATGAATAGTAAAGCGAATAGTTGAAATACTGCGTGCTTCCCGGTGGCGGCAACATGCCGTTTAAAACCGTATTGACGCCAAATGGATAACTGACCTGCCCGTTCTCGGTCGCATGAACGGGAAATGAAATCGCGGACGCGATCATGCCTGCGCCAAGCAGGCGCAAATAGATGGACTTCATGCCGTCTCCAAGCCTCGTAATAGTTCGTTGTACTTTGTGTCTCTCGCCGCACATTGCCGTGCGGTGGTGTTGATTGCAGCGAAGCTGCTGCCCTATGCGTTCGAGGCAGACGCAATGTAGAACGAGCGCGCCTGGAGAAAAAGGCGTCCCTGGGGAGAACAGTTCTACGCGAGGCGGAGAAATATGCCGGGGCGCCTCGCGGGAGGCGGCCAGCGTGTGACGGACAGGAGAGCGGAAGCCGTGGAGGCGTTCAACGCACCACGTTCAAGGCGCGATTTCGTTCCACCGGCGCGCAAGGCCGAGCCGTTCGAAGCGCTCGATCAGGAATTCCGTGAAGACGCGAATCTTCGCCGGCTGATGGCGGCGGCTTTGATACGCGATATTGATGGTGAGCGCCGGCAGCTTCCAGTCGGTGAGCACGGGCACCAGCTTGCCGGCGACGATGTCGCCGTGAATGATGTACAGCGGCTGGATCAGGATGCCGAGATCGGCAAGCGCCGCCGCGCGGATCACTTGTCCCTCGTTTGCGTCGAGCACGCTCTTGATGGAGACCGACTGGCATTTCGCGCCGCGCTGGAAATGCAGCACGTACGGATCGTTGGCGAGGTTGTACACCAGCATGTCGTGCCCGGCCAGCGCGTCCGGCGTCGTGGGCGTTCCGCGCCTGGCCAGATAGGCGGGCGTGGCGGCCAGCACGCGCCGCGTCTCGGCGAGCTTGCGAACAGTGATGCCGGAGTCGGCCTCGTGCTCGCGCGTGCGGATCGCCACGTCGATGCCCGCTTCGATGAAGTCGGGATAGCGATTGGCCGCGATGATCTGCACGTTCACGTTGGGATAGCGCTGATGGAATTCGCGCAGCGCGGGCGCGATGTAAATCGACGCGAACGAAACCGAAGCGGTTACGCGCAGTGTGCCGGTCGGATTCACGGTTGCCTCGCTGACTGCCGCGTCGGCTTCGGTCAGCTCGGCCATGATGGCAGTGCACCGCCGGTGATATTCGTGCCCGGCGTCGGTCAGCCACAAGCGGCGCGTGGTGCGTTCAATCAAGCGCGCGGACAGGCGCTCCTCAAGCGCATTCAGGCAGCGGCTGGCCGCGGCGCTCGACATCCCGAGCCGCTCGGCGGCCTTCGAAAGACTGCCCAACTCGGCTACCTGCACAAAAAATTCGATCTGCGCCCACTTGTCCATCTATTCGATTTCTCCATCCAGCGGAAAACAAAACTCCGCGAAACCCTATTTTTTCCTTCTCAGGAAGTAATTAATCTTACTCCTACGATCCATTAAATGGCATCCGGAGACAACCGACGTGCGCAACATTAACGAAGACACCATCACCCAGGCCGTGATCGCCGCGATGATGGACTGCAGGAACCCGCGGCTGCTGACCGTCATGACCAGCCTCGTGCAGCACCTGCACTCCTTCGCCCGCGAGGTCAACCTGACCGAGGCGGAATGGGAAACGGCGATCCGCTTCCTGACCGAGACGGGCCACATCACCGACGACAAGCGGCAGGAATTCATCCTTTTGTCCGACACGCTGGGCCTGTCGACCCTCGTGACCGCGCAGAACAACGCCAAGCCGGCGGCATGCACCGAATCGACGGTATTCGGCCCTTTCTTTGTCGAAGGCGCACCCGAATTGCCGCTCGGATCCGACATTGCCAATGGCGCGTGCGGCGAGCCCTGTTTCGTCAGCGCCCGGGTGCGCGGACTCGACGGACAACCCGTGGCCGGTGCTTGCATGGACGTCTGGCAATCGGACGACGAGGGTCACTACGACGTGCAGATTCCCTGTGCTTCCGGTGAACACACGCATCGTGCGCGAGCGCGTTTTCATACGGATGCGCAAGGGCGCGTCCACTTCCGCTCCATTGTGGCCGTGCCGTATCCGATCCCGCACGATGGGCCGGTGGGGCGCATGCTCGAAGCGCTGGGGCGGCATCCCTGGCGGCCCGCGCACCTGCATTTCATGATCGTGGCGCCCGGCTACGAGCGTCTGATCACGCATGTCTTTCGCGATGGCGGCCCCTATCTCGACTCGGACGCGGTGTTCGGCGTGCGATCGACGCTGGTTGCCGACTGGGTGCGCCACGAAGCGGGTGCCGCGCCGGACGGTACGCACTCCGAAGTGCCGTTCTACACGCTCGATTACGACTTCGTGCTGAACCCGGCCGCCGTGGGCGAGGTGCAGGCGTGATCCGGCATATCGTCATGTGGCGTCTCGCGGGTGAATCGGCGGACGAACAGCGCCACGCACGCGAGCGCGTCAAAGCGGCGTTCGAGTCGCTGCGCGGTCGGATCCCCGGTTTGCAGGAGATTGAAATCGGTTGCGACCTGAGCGCGGCGGACTATGCCTGCGATGTCGTGCTGGTCGCCGATTTCGAGTCGCAGCACGCCCTCGATAGCTACGCGACGCATCCTGAACACCTGCGCGTGCGCGAGGAACTGGCGGCGCTGCGCATCGCGCGCCACCAGGTCGATTACCTGCGTCACTGAGTCCGGAGCATTTCATGCCGAACCCATTTGTCTATCAAGCCCAGCCAGGCCGAGTCGTGTTCGGCGCTGGCGCCCTGCAACAACTCGAAGCCGAACTGGACGCACTGGGCGCCCGGCGCGCCATCGTGCTCTCCACGCCGGAGCAGCGCCCGGGCGCTGAAGCAATCGCCCAGCGCTTGGGTGAGCGCTCGGCTGGCGTATTCGACCGTGCGGTCATGCACGTGCCCATCGAGACCGCCCGCGAGGCCCGCGAAGTGGCGCGCGAGCGCGGCGCCGACTGCGCCATTGCCCTTGGCGGCGGATCCACGATCGGACTGGGCAAGGCCATCGCGCTGGACAGCGGCCTGCCGATCCTGGCCGTGCCGACTACATACTCCGGCAGCGAAATGACGCCGATCTACGGCATCACGCAGAACGGCGAGAAACGCACCGGCGCCGATGCGCGCGTACTGCCCCGAACCGTGATCTACGACCCGGAGCTCACGCTCACGCTGCCGGTCGACATCTCCGTGACCAGCGGCATCAACGCCATTGCGCACGCGGCCGAGGGGCTCTACGCGGCCAGCGGCAACCCGATCACGAGCATGATGGCGCTGGAAGGCATCCGTGCGCTGGCCATCGGGCTGCCGGGCATCCACGAGAATCCGCGCGATATCGAAGCACGCGGCTCGGCTCTGTATGGCGCATGGCTGTGCGGTACGGTGCTGGCCCACGGCGGCATGGCGCTGCATCACAAGCTGTGTCACACGCTGGGCGGCAGCTTCAACCTGCCCCATGCGCCGACGCATACCGTCGTGCTGCCGTACGTGCTGGCCTTCAACGCCCCCTTTGCCGAAGACGCCATGCGCCGCATGGCGCAGGCACTGGGAACGCAATACAGCGCCGCTGCGGGCGTGTGGGAGCTGGCCCATCGCAACGGTGCGCCTACCTCGCTGCGGGCACTGGGCATGTCGGAATCCGACCTTGACCGCGCAGCCGATATCGCGACGGAGCGGCCGTACTGGAATCCGCGCCCGCTTGACCGGGCGGCCGTGCGCGCCGTGTTGCAGGCCGCTTTCGACGGTGCCAGGCCAGCCTGAGTCTGGCCGCCCGTTCACGGGACACGCCATTGCGCCTTTCAAAAAATAGCTTAAGGAGACAAGATCATGTCGAATCATCACGACAACCCTGCAGACCACATGCAGGACTTCTATGACGTGGCCATCATCGGCTACGGCCCCACTGGCCTCGTCGCTGCCTCGCAACTGGGGCAGGCCGGTTACCGCGTGGTGGTGGTCGAACGCTGGCCGACCATGTACGGCCTGCCGCGCCTGACGCATATCGATGGCGAGACCGCCCGCATCGTCCAGGCTTGCGGCGACATCGACCAGGCCATGCGCGATTCGCTCCCGCTGCACACCTATCACTACGTCAACGCCGATGGCGAGTTGCTGCTGGAACTAGAGTGGAAGGGCAAGCAATGCGGCTACATCGCGCACAACTCCATCTATCAGCCCGACATCGAGGACGCCATTCACGACCGCGTCGCCACGCTGCCCAATGTCGAGTTGCTGCGCGGCTGGGAAGCCGTGTTCCTCAAGCAGGACGACGAAGGGGCCACGGTGGCGATCCAGCGCACCAACACCGCGAAGGACGGCTCCCAGGCAGGCAAGGACGGACAATGGGCTGAGCCCGCGAAGTCCTTCCGCGCCCGCTACGTTATCGGCGCAGACGGCGCCAACAGCTTCGTGCGCCGCAGCCTGGGCATCGAGCGCAACGACTTCGGCCACAAGCACCGCTGGCTCAATCTCGACTCGGAAAACCTCTCCGAAGCCGCCGAACGATTCAAACTCCTGACTATTTTTTGCGACCCGGCCCGCGGACATATGTACATGCCCATCGGCGACAACCGCACGCGCTTCGAAGTGCGCCTGCTGGACGGCGAAAGCATTGAGGAGTGGGAAGACCCGGCCACGGGCTGGCGCTGGCTGCAGGAGAAGTACGGCGTCGGCCCGCAGGACTTCAAGTTCCTGCGCAACGTGGTCTACACGTTCCAGACCCGCATGGCGGAACGCTGGCGCGAAGGCCATGTGCTGCTGGGCGGAGACGCCGCTCACGCGATGATGCCGTACATGGGCCAGGGCGCCTGCTCCGGCATGCGCGACGGCATCAACCTGGCCTGGAAGCTGGATCTGGTGCTCAGCGGCCGCGCATCGGCGGCGCTGCTCGACAGCTATGAAGCGGAGCGACGCCCGCATGCGCAGAAGATCATGGAGATGTCGCTGTTTCTCGGCCAGGTGACGAACGAGGACGACCTGCAGAAAGCCGCCGCGCGCGATGAGGCTTTCCGCACCCGCTCCATGCCGCCGATGCCGGCTTTCCCGAGGATCGAAAGCGGCGTGGTGCACCGCGAGGCCAATGGCAGCCTGCTCGCCTCCACCGGCGTGCCGGGGCCGCAGTCACGCGTTCGGCGTGGGGATCGCGAAGGCCGGCTCGACGAAGTGGTGGGCCATGGCTTCCTGCTGGTCGCGCACGACGACCCGCTGCCGTTCCTGAACCCTGGCCAGCGCGATTTCCTGGCCCAGCTTGGCTGCCGCATCGTGGTGCTGTCCGATGACGCGAGCGTGCCGGGCGCGGTGAGCGAACTCGATAGCGAGATGTCCGGATTCATGGCGCAGCATGGTATCGGCGCGTACATCGGCCGCCCGGATTTCATCATCTTCGGCTCGGTGGCTAACGTGGGCGAGTTGCCCGCGCTGGTCGATGACCTGCGCCTGAAATTGCAGTGGGTCGACGGCGACCACCGTAACGGGCGTCCCCAACTTTCATTGCAGGAGCGCGCAGCATGACCGTCACCCCATCTTCCGCGACGCTGGCTCACCAGCGCGCGATGTCGATGACGCGGCTGCTTGACTGCGGCATGGAATTCGCCGATGCGCAGGCGCTGTTCCAGCGCACCAGCGCCGGCGAGGAATGGGACGCGGTCGCCGAGTCGCTGGCGCAGGCCCAGCTCGATCGTGCGGCCCACGCTGCGGGTGCGGGCTGTCATGTGACGGCACGCGAGGCGCAGGCGGCTGCGATTGCGGATTTGCTCTTCGCGCAGATGGCGTTCAACCACGACAACGCGCGCAAACGCGCGCTTTACGATCGACTCGTTGGCGCAACGCAGCAGCTATGCGAATGGTCAGAAGGCCGCATGACGCGCGTGGAAGTGCCGTTCGAGCAAAGCCATCTGGTCGGTTGGCTGGTGCGGCCGCGCGCGCGCCAGGCGCTTGGCACGGTGCTGGTGTTTGGTGGCCAGAGCGGCTGGGGCGTGGCCTACCTGCCCATTGCCCGCGCGCTGGCGAAGCGAGGCCTCGCCACGCTGCTGGCCGAAGGGCCGGGGCAGGGCGAGACGCGCATGCGTCAGGGTATTCATGTCGACGTGAACGTGGAAGCCGCGTACAGCCAGTTCATCAGCTTCATCCTGAACGACGCCACGCTGGGGCAGCCGGGGATCTGGGGCAACAGCGTGGGCGGCCTTTGGGCGGCCCGCACCGCCGCGGCCGATTCCCGCATCCGTGCCTGCTGTGTCAACGGAGGTCTGGCGGCGCCGACGCTGCTGCCGTTTCGCACCTTCGCCGAGCAGGCCGCCGCCATGCTCGGCACCGATGACGAGGACGCGATCCGCAGCAATTTCGAGCGTATGAGTTTCCGGCCCGGGCGCGACCGTATTGCATGTCCGCTGCTGGTTCTGCATGGCGGAGCCGATCCGCTCGTGAAACTGGAAGATCAGCAGCCCTTCCTCGACGCAGCGCAAAGCGCAGACGCCAGCTTGAAGGTGTGGGAGGACGGCGAGCACACGATCTATAACCACTCTGCGGAGCGCACCGCTTTCGTGGCGGACTGGTTTGCCCGGTCTATTTAGCCTGCGTCGCTGATCTGCTTGCCGGCGCGGTGACTGATGACTCAACCAGCGAGTTGAGGTCATCGCGACCGGCGATGGGCTTTCGAGCTAACTCGCCCGCTTGTTGTTAGAACATCCAGCGACAGGGCTGTTCTTCGATTTCCTGGCGGATGGGAGACGGGCTCCCGGTTGCCAGGGGTGCAACGTTAAGAGGGAAGTCGGATTCTATTTAAAAAGTTAGAAAACCTGATTTAATAAGTCTGATAAATCGCTGTCTATGACGAAGCATTTAACTATGCTTGTGCAGACGATGCATTGGGAACTTGAGCAATCAGTACGCACGGATCCTATACTTTTTACGCAGATTGCTGATCACTGCGGACACATTCGGTAGAGCCGTCGAGGAGTATCGTCATGACGCGAAAGTACATTGATTGCAGGGAGTTTCCGAGCGAAATGAACTGCTCGGTCGCTATCTCGGCAGATACAGAGAAGGAACTCATGGAAGCCGCAGTGCAGCACGCGGTGAGCGTGCATCATCACACGGATTCTCCCGAGTTGCGTACGCAGCTCAGTAGCCTCTTTCGCGAAGGTTCGCCACCAGCCGAGCACATCAAGTAACGTGTGAGGCCCGGTCTGCGATTTGCTGATTTCGAATCTTGCCGATTCACGGCGATCGTTCGCTGATCGGCACGCAGGGCGGCCTGACAGTGAATGCGAACACGGGCGGCAATCGTTACTCCCGCTTGCCGTCCCGGTTCGATGCCAGGCGTATTCGCGTGACGGTCTTCAGCGCCGTCGTCCCTCACCCATTCCCCCATGTTCAAACGCGCTGTGATGAAAGCCGCGAGAGGGCATCCGTCCTCCGATCCGCTCGTTCCCGATAGGCGAAAAGTGCGCGAAATGATCGAAGTGGTGGAAGTGATGAAGGCGATCCACGAAGACAAAGTTAATTCCCACGCCCAGGAAAATCGGTGGATCCCACCACCATGGGTCGACGTATGTGTACGGGTAGCTTGCGACGGGATACCAAAGTGTCGTTCCGTCAGTATCCCGAACGATCTGCCACGTCCCGTCACTTTGCAGGCACGCCCGGCCCGCGATTTCCTGCATCGCGCCGTCGATCTCCGCGCTCTCGATGACGGCGCGGCAGGTGCCACTGTCCTGCGATGCCCCCTCGTCATAGGCGTACGCCGGAACTGATAAAGCGAGCCCGGCGGTGATGAACAGTGGCGTCGCACGAAGAACCTTGCTCATGATCCGTTGCCGATAAAAGTCCGGCGCCACGACGCCGGCCTGTCGCCGCTGGTAACACCGGGTGTCGCCAGCCGGAATCGCCCTGTGCGAGTGAACGACGGGATTGTCCGCGGCATGGCACAACAGGCTCAACGGGTAAACGGACTGGGAGCGAGGTCTATTCCATGTGGCCAGCAAGGTTCCGCTTCGGCCGCGGGCAGTCAGCAAAACGGGACTAATGCAGTTTTGTGTCCTCGCGCTTCGCGTCGGCCATGGCTTCCGGCTCCAGTTCTTCTGCAGACCGGTTCAGATAAATGAACACGCCCCACGCGGCAAGAAGCACGGCGGTAGAAGCAATCAGCCAGGCGGCATACCGAAGCTGCGACGGATCCTGATGCAGCGCCTTGAACGTGGCAACCAACCCTTCGATGGCAAGCGCGACTACCACCACGACCAGGAAGCGCGACACGAAACGTCGTACTCGCGTTGGCGCGCTCACGTCGGCCTCGCGAATCACTTCTTCCTCGACGATGGTTTCGGCAATCTGCATCGCGACGACGGCGCCAGCAAGCAGCCCCAAGGCTTCAATGATGGATTGCGCGCTGGCCTGGTCCCATTGACTCGCAAAAGTACTCGATCCGATCCGGGCCGCGATCGCAATCAGCATCAGCGCCGCGCAGGTAAAGAGGACAGCCATCAGCCCGTGGACAATCGTAAAGAAGCGCAAAATGAGCTTCATTGATGTGGCTCCTTAGGACTGCAACGGGGCGCTTGACGTCCGGCTTCGCCAGATTCGGAAAGCCATTCATGAATGCGAATTGTAAGGCTTGACTGAATGAGCCTGACAATGCGGTCAAACCCGCGTGTGGCGCATCGCCATCCACAGCCACCGTCTGGCGAATGGCCGGTTCAGCAAGTCGAACATGGCGTGGCGATACGGCCTTCCTCGATACTGACGATGCGATCAGCCACGTCGAAATAGCGGTCGTCGTGCGAAATCACGATCAGCGTCTTGCCCTGGCGCTTGAGATCCGGGAGCATTTCCCGATAGAAAATCCGCCGGAAAGTCGGATCCTGATCCGCGGCCCATTCGTCGAGGACGATGACCGGCCGCGCCTCCAGCCACGCGTGCACGAGAGCGAGCCGCTTGCGTTGTCCCGTCGATAGATCGGTGGTCGTAAATGCGCCTTCGCGTACCGATACCTTATGCGCGATCTGCAGGCGCTCCAGATACTTGCGCGCCTGGTCGCCCGGCACTGCCGCGCCTGGAATCAACGTATCGAACAGGTGATAGTCGGAGAACACTGCGGAAAACAGCTGTCGATAGTCATCGAGCCGTGCGTCGCTGACGGGCGCGCCGTCCACCTTCAAAAAGCCTTCATCGGGACGATACAAACCTAGCAGCAGCTTGATGAGCGTGGTTTTGCCGCTGCCGTTCTCGCCGACGATAAAGACCGTTTCGCCACGCCGGATCGTCAGGCTGAGCGGGCCGAGTTCGAAGCCGCGCTGAACGCGGCCCTGTGCGCCGCTGCTCGCATCGTGCTCGTCGAGCGGCGCATCGAATCGATAACGCACGTTGTCGAGTCCGATGCTGCTGAACTCCTCGAAAGGCGATCCGCCTTGCAGGTTGCGCGCCGCGGCGACGAGTGAAGGTTCCGGCGTCGAAAAGCGCGCCGACAGCGCCGCGATGCGCTGCAACGCCACCTGCGCGCGCCCGATCGACGGCAGCGCATTGACCAGTTCCTGAATCGGGCCTTTCATGTAGAGCAAGGCCAGCACGAAGCCGGTGACGACGGGCCGTTCTGCCGACGTCGCGTGCGTCTGGACGGCGAGTATCGCGCCGATGACGAGGAAATACAGCAGCGAGCCAAACGCATTTGCGCTGACAAAGACATTGGCGGCGCGCACGCGCAAGCGCGTGATCGTATCGATGGTGTCGCCCAGTTCGTGCCGGAACACATGGTCGCGGCGCGCGGCGTTAAGGCGCAATTCCCGCGCGCCTTCAGTGATCGCGCGGTAATGCTTTTGCAGGCGGTCTTCGGCTTCGCGCGCGGCGCCGAAGCGGCGAATCCCCACGCGTCGCGCGAGCGTCTGCACTGCCGTGCCCAGCGCAATCGCGACGAGCGCGAGCAGGAGCAGCGTCGGCGAAAGAACGAACAGATAGCCCAGCAGGCCGACAATCGTCGCGCAGGCAATCGCAAGGCTGGAAAACAGGAACGAAAAGGCGCTTAGCGTATCGATGTCCTGATTGAGCGTCGTGATGAGCCGGTGCGAGCGGAACTGTTCGATCTGGCTGATGGGCGCAGCAATAATCTTCGCGCTCAGTTCGCGCCGCAGCGTGGCGATCACGCGCTGGCCCACCACGTTGTTGCCGATATCCGAGATCACCTCGCCAGCCAGCGCGAGCGCGCACAGTGCGGCAAACGCGAGGATGAGCGCGGGGAACGCATCGGCGCCATCGCGCAGGGCGCGATTGGTCAGGGCGAGCAGGGCGGCGGTGGCGACGCCGCTCGCCGCGCCAAGCGTGGTCGCCAGCGCGGTGAGGGGCCAAAGACGCCTGAGCAGTCGGAAGAGTTCCGCGAGCATGGAATTTCCTGGGAGTTCGAATGTTTTGTGGGGAAGACGAAAGGGCTAGCGGCGGCGCGCGAGCAGCCACATGAGATACGGCGCGGCAATCAATGTGGCGACCAGTCCCGCAGGCAGTTCTCGCGGCATCAGCGCGGCGCGGCCCAGCCAGTCGGCGGCGATCATCGTGAGCGCGCCCAGCGGCGTGGCGATTGCCAGTTGCTGCGTGGGCGTGCGCGCGCCGAGCAGCCGCGCAAAATGAGGCGCGGTCAGGCCCACGAAGCTCAACGGGCCGATCAGCAGCGTCGCCGCGCTGGTAAGCGCGGCAATCAGCATGAGCAAGGCGGCGCGGGCGCGCGCCGTATTCACGCCGAGTGCGCGCGCCGGCGCATCGCCGAGCGGCAGAATGCGCAGCCAGCGTGTGCACAGCGGCGTGAGGGCGCCCAGCAGCAGGCAGGCCGCGAGCGCGAGCATCGCATCGGCGGGCGTCACGCTGTAGGTCGAGCCGGCGAGCCATTGCAGCAGAGATGCCGCGCGTTCGTTGCCGCCAGCGATTGCGACGGCCAGCACCGACTGGAACAGCGCGCCGATCGCAATGCCCGCGAGCAGCACGCGGTCGGGCGCAAAGCGCGAGCGGCGCGCGAAGCCCAGGATGGCGACGAGCGCGACGAGCGCACCTGCGCTACTTGCGGCAAAGCGTGCGCCGTGGCCGGCGTCTCCGTGCAGCACCACTAGCGCGATCAGGCCCAGCGCCGCACCGCCGCTCACGCCCAGTACTTCGGGGCTGGCGAGCGGGTTGCCGGTGAGTCGCTGCATGAGCACGCCAGCGGGCGCGAGCAATGCGCCCGCAGCGAGCGCGGCGAACGTGCGCGGCGCGCGCCAGACCGCCACGTGCGAAAACTGCGTCCAGGTCGCGAAATACCAGCCGTGCGGCCCGCGCCCGAAGTCGAGCGCCAAGGCCAGTGCCGCGATCGTTAGCACGGCCAGCAGCGCGCCGCGCCACCGCAACGCTCGGGCCGACGCCGCACGCAATGGTGTGCCGGTGTCGACGGGCGCGGGCAGGTGCGTGTTGCGGTGCAGGCGTGCGAGGAGTATGAGCATGAGCGGCGCACCGAACAGCGCGGTGGCCGCACCGGTCGGGAGCAGGTCGCCCATGAGGCCGGAAAAGCGCTGCACGGTCTGATCGGTGAGCCAGAGCAGCAGCGCCCCGCACAGCGGTGCGGCCACCAGCCGCTGGGCAAGCCGCCGCGCGCCTGCCAGCCGCGCGAGCGCGGGCGCCGCAAGGCCCACGAAGCCGATCACGCCGACGGCTCCCGCGACCGCTGCGCTCAACACGACGGCTAGCGCGAGCGCCGCGAGCCGCACGGCGCGCAGCGACATGCCGAGGCTGCGCGCATTCTCATCGTCGAGGCCAAAAAGCGTCATCGGGCGCAGCAGAAGCCAGGCGAGCGCGCCGCCGATGACCAGTCGCGGCGCGAGCATCGTGACATTGCTCCAGTCCTGTTGCACCAGCGAGCCGCCGCCCCAGATAAAGAGCGCACGCAGATAGGGCGCATAGAACAACTGCAAGGCCACGCCGATCGAGCCGCAATAAAGCGTCACGACCAGCCCGGCGACCGCGACCGTCGCGGGCGCGAGCGCGCTGCGCCACGCGAGCCCGAAGACCACCGCGGCGGCCAGCGTGGCGCCACCCAGCGCAAGCCATTGCGGCGCGGCGGCGCTGGCCCCGAGCAGGGCAGGCGCGACGAGCGTTGCGATCGTCAGGGCAAGCTGCGCGCCCGCGGAAACGCCGAGCGTCATCGGTTCGGCGAGCGGGTTGCGCAGCACTTGCTGGAAGATCGCGCCCGCGAGTCCCAGCAGCGCGCCGCTCAGCAGACTGACAACCAGGCGCGGCAGCCAGCTGTCGCGCAGGATGATGGCCTGCAGATCGTGAGCGCCACGCCACTGCGCAGCCGGGAGAATGGCTTGCGCATTGGCGGCGCTGAGCGCGAGCGCGGCGAGCACCATCGCGGCAAGCGCGAGGGCGACAAGCGCGGTTTGCCACGAGGGAGTGGTACGTAGTGTGCGTAGCGGCGACGGCGTCAATTGGCGCAAGGAACGGGTGAAATTCATGAACGAGCGGGTGCGACGGCAGACGCCGAACCGGCGATGAGAGTCGAAGTCAGCACATCGGCAAAACGTGCGGCCGATGGCAACATGCCGAAGCCCCAAAACGGCGGCAATGGCGCGACGCGTCCTGCCGCGACGGCCGGCAGCGCCTGCCAGAGCCGGTTGCCGGCGAGGGTGCGTGCAACGCCCGGCGGCAGCGGATCGAAGTAAAGCAGCTGGGCATCGGGTGCGGCGAGCGCTTCCAGGCCCGCGACGGCGATGCCCCAGTAATCGGTATTGCCGCGCCACGCATTGCGCACGTCGAGCGCATCCATCACGTCCTGGAACAGACTGCGCGCGCCATACACGCCAACGTGGCGGGTATCGAAGAATCGCATCACATAGAGCGGCCATGCGTGCGCGGCCCGATGCGCCGCCAGCCGCTCGCGGTTGCGCGCGAGCGATTGCGCCACCGTGGCGATCAGCGCCTCGCCGGCTTGCACGCATGCACACAGCCGCGCCACCGCGCGCGTCACGTCTACCGAATGCCGGTAGGGCGCGCCGGCATCCGTATAGACCGCGAAGGCATGCACGGGCGCGATGCGTTCGAGCATGTCGCGCTGCGACTCCTGGCTCGAATTGACGAGGATGAGATCGGGCGCGAGCGCCTGGATGAGTTCCAGGCTCGGCGCGAGACGCAGGCCCACATCGGCGACCGAAGCAGGCGCGAGCGGGTGCACGACGCTCGCGTTGTAATCGGCGACCTCTGCCGCGCCTACCGGCGTTACGCCCAGCGCGAGCAGCGTTTCGGCCAGGCCCCAGTCGAGCACCACGATGCGGGGCGCGGCGGCCCGCGCAAGCGAGCGCACCGGCATGGCGGCCCAGGTCAGCGCCAGTGGCGCGCTCGCGGCGCCGCGCAGAAAGTCCCGGCGCCGCATCAATGCGCCACGCCCAGCCAGCCGCCGCGCGGATGCGCGACGACGTCCATCGGAATACCGTAGATCGATTCGAGCGTATCGGCCTGCATGAGCGCTTGCGGCGTGCCGCGCGCGAGCAGGCGGCCGCTGTGCAGGGCGATCAGTTCGTCGCTGAAACGCGCGGCCAGGTTGATGTCGTGCAGCACGATCACCACCGTCAATCCGCGCGTGTCGGCGAGCGTGCGCAACAGGCGCAGCACGTCGATCTGATGCGCGATGTCGAGCGCGGATGTCGGCTCGTCGAGCAGCAGGCAATCGGCGCCCTGTGCGACCAGCATCGCGAGCCAGACCCGTTGACGCTCGCCGCCCGAGAGGCGGTCGGCGAGTTGCGAGGCGAAGCGCGCGGTATCGGTGAGTTCGAGCGCTTCGTCGATCTTCTCGCGATCCGTTGCGCTTAGCCGCCCGAGCGCGCCATGCCACGGATAGCGGCCGAGCGCCACCAGCTCGCGCACTGTCATGTCCGCGGCGGCGGGCGGATGCTGCGGCAAGTACGCGATACGGCGCGCGAACTCGCGCGCGGGCCACGCCGCAAGATCGCGGCCGAGCAGTTGCACACGCCCGCGCGATGGCGCCTGCTGGCGAGCCAGCAGTTTGACGAGCGTGCTCTTGCCCGAGCCGTTATGGCCGATCAGCGCGCTCATGCGCCCGGCTTCGAGCGTGAGCGTGAGCGGCGCAAGCAGCGCGCGGCCGTCCGCGGCGTCGAAGGCGGCGCCTTCGAGCGTGTAGAGGGCCTCAGGACTCCGGGGCGCGGCGGCGAGGCCGTCGCGCTGCGGATCGGACAGGACATGCAGGTCATTCAAGGCGATGGACTCCTTCGCGTAGGGCGATCTTTAGCGCAACGCTCACCAGCGGTAGCGCGCGGTCGCGAGCACTTCGGCGCCGTCGGCGTACGTGCAGGTCACGGCGCTGAAGCACGAAGCAATATAGGTGCGGTTGAACAGGTTCTTCGCGTTCAGCGAGAACAGCCAGTGCAGGCCGGTGTCGTAATGCACGGCGGCATCGACGAGCGTCACCGACGGCACGCGAATCGAATTCGACTCGTCATAGCTCGCGCCGATATAGCGCACGCCGCCACCGAAGCCCAGGCCGCGCAACGGCCCGCCATGCAGCGTGTAATCGAGCCACGCCGACGCGACATTGCGCGGAATCCCCCAGACGGTCTTGCCCTGCAGCGAGGTGGTCTGTCCGGTAATCGTCGTCGCCGTGTCGTTCGATTCGGTGGTGACGTCATTCAGATAGGTGTACGAAACAGCCAGATTCAGATTGTTCGTGAGGCTCGCGTGACCTTCGAGTTCGAGGCCGCGTGCGCGCACTTCGCCGGCCTGGGTCGAGTAGCCGCTATGCTCAAGATCCGAGGTCAGCACGTTGTGCTCGGTGAGGTTGAACAGCGACGCCGTAATGAAGCTGTTATAGCCCGGCGGCTGATACTTCACGCCGACTTCGTATTGCTGCGCCGTGGTGGGCTTCGCCATGCCGCCGCCGTAAAGCGTGCCGACCACCGGATTGAACGACTTCGAGAAGCTGGCGTAGGGCGCGAAACCGTTGTCGAACAGATAGACGAGGCCGGTGCGCCATGTGAACGCGCGCGCCGACTGCGATTCATAGCTGGCCGTGACGGGATTGTTGTCGTCGCCGTCGGCCCAGTCCTCGCGCGCGCCAATCAGGAAGCGCCACTTTCCCCACGCCATCTGGTCTTGCGCATAGACGCCAAGCTGCTTCTGGCGGATGTGATCGTAAGACGTCTCCGACGGCATCGTGTTGTTGCCGTAGACCGGCGCGAACACATCCAGCGACGGCGCGTCGAAACCCGAGCCCACGTCTTCGCCGTAGATCACGCGCTGGAAGTCGAAGCCGAACAGGATCGTGTGCGCGATGGGCCCGGTGTTGACCTTCGCCTGCGCCTGATTGTCGATCGTGAAGAACTTCGCGCTTTCGCGATTGAAGAACGTATAGCGGTTGAGTGTGGTGTTGGAACCCGATGCGTAGGCGTAGGGGAAGACGTTGGTGAGATCGTCCTTCACGTAGGTGTAGCGCGTGTTCTGGCGCACCGTCCACGTCGAGTCGAAGCGATGCTCGAACTGGTAGCCCACGCTGAACTGGGTGCGCGAGTGGCTATCGAATTCCGGGTCGCCCATGTTCGTATGCGACGAAATCTGCCCCGCCGGATTGCCCAGCACGGTGCCGACGGCGGGCACGAAGTTGTAGTAGCCCACGTCCGGATCGCGCTGGTATTTGGCCATCACGGTGAGCGTGGTGTTTTCGTCAGGCTTCCACGTGACGGCGGGCGCGACATAGATGTGCTTCTGGCGCGTGCCCTCGACCTGCGTGGCGCTGTCCAGACCCGTGGCCGTGAATCGGTAGGCGAGCTTGCCGTCGGACGTGATTGCGCCGCCCAGATCGACGCCGGCCTGCATGCGGTCGTGGCTGCCGGTCGTGAGGAACACTTCGTGGATCGGCTCGGTGGTGGGCTGCTTGCTGACCAGATTGGCTACGCCGCCGGGATTGGCCTGGCCGTACAGCACGGAAGCCGGGCCGTGCAAAACGTCGATGCGCTCCAGTCCGTACGTGTCGAAGTTCGGGAGCGCGTAGCCGTAGCTCGAATCGCTCGGCAGGCGCGCGCCGTCCAGAAACTGTTCGAGCGTGAAGCCGCGGCTGAGCAGATAGGGCGCGCTTGCGGAAGACGCGCCGCGCAGTTCCGGCAACACGCTAGCGGTGTAGCGCAGGGCTTCGGCGACGGTCTGTGCGCCTTGATCGGTCATCTGGTCGCGCGTCACCACGGAAACCGACTGGGGCGTCTCGATCAGCGGTGTGTCCGTTTTTGTGGCGGTCACGGCGCTGACTGGCACATAACCGTCGGCCGTGCCGGTCGCCGAGGATTCGCGTTTGCCGCTGATCTTGACCGTTGGCAGAGCAGTCGACGATCCCGCCGCGCTGCTATCTGTCGTGGCAGTTTGCGCATGCGCGCCCAGTGCGCCGCTCAAGAGGCAGAACAACAGCGTGTTGCTGAACGCGGTCGATACGCGAACCCCGGTTTTCATAAGTCGTTCCCTTTCTTTGATGAATGATAATGCGAATGATTCGTTTTACAAATTGTGAAACTGATGCGGCACTGCGCGGGGACACTCTTGGCGGCGGCTAAACGCGTTCAGACCGGTGGGGAACGGCTGCGGATTGACCGGATGTGCGGCAAGCCGTGACTTTAATCTGATACGCTGTCTCTAGTCAGGACAATTTTTCCGCTGATTTGGTCAAATATGTCCTGATTGATTCACAAAATAGAAAAAGTGAACCAGACAAGACATGTCCTCAGCAAAATTACAGACCTTCGGCGCTGGCATGGCGGCCCGCAAGGTGATTCCGCAGTCGCTGGATTACGCGGATGGCGCGCGTGAAATTGCCCATATTCATCATCGCGCGCAACTGATCTACACCACCAGCGGGGTTGTCCGGATCATGACGCCGGACAGCCTCTGGATCGTCACGCCGGCCCATGCGCTGCTGATTGGCTCGCAGGTCGAGCACGAACTTTCCATGCTCGGCGACGTGTCGTTGCGCACGCTCTATATCGATCCGGCCGCGCTGGCGGTGCCGGAGCCGCACTGCCGCCCGATCGTTGCGGGCGAGTTGTTGCGGGCGGCGCTGCTTGGGCTGTGCGCCGCCAGTGCGGACGCGGCGGGTAGTCGGCGTGCCGCCCTGCTCGAACCGCTTCTTCTCGATCTGCTCGACACCGCCGCGCGTGCGGACGAAGTCACGCGCCTGCCTCTGCCGACTGAAGAGCGGCTGCGCCACATCTGCTCAAGCCTGATCGCGCAGGCGGCGAACAACGAGACGCTGGATCAATGGGCAGAGAACGTGGGCGCCAGCGCCCGCACGATCGCGCGGCATTTTCGCAGTGAGACCGGCCTGAGTTTCGGCGAGTGGCGCGAGCAGTTGCGCATGGCACAGGCGAAGTCGTGGCTTGCGGTCGGACACGCGCCCGCCGATATCGCCCGCGAACTGGGTTATGCCGACGCGCGCACCTTTGCGGTGATGTTCCGGCGTGCGAGCGGCGTGACGCCACAGCAATTTCTGGAGCGCGCGCCATGACTGGCTGGATGGCCCGTCATCCTCAACGGGCCAAAGACCCCATCGGATAGAGGCCGCCCGCGATGCTCGCGGCTGGACTTTCGTCGACGATCCGCAAGCTGTACGTTAATGATAATGCTTCTTATTCACTTGGTGGGGTTATAATTCCCACGACGAAAACGTCGCGGGCAAACGGTGGGCCAAACCAGACAATTTTGTCCGGATCGAGTGTTATGAAGGGATTTTCGAGCAGAGTGGACAGCGCGGACGTTGTGGACACCGAACAGACTGGGCAGACCGGGCCGGGCGAGCCAGCACTTGCCAGCGCCGGTTCGCCAAAGCGCCCGTTGCCCGCTGTCTTTGGCGAGGCGATCGAGTACGAATCGGGCGCGCGTGAAAGCACGCACACACATCCGCGCGCGCAGTTGCTCTACGCCACCAGCGGCCTGATTCGCGTGCGTACGCCCGCCGCGAGCTGGGTGGTGACACCCAATTGCGCGATGCTCGTTCCGCCGCGCATCGAACACGCACTGGAGATGGTCGGCAAGGTCGGATTCCGCACGCTTTATGTCGAGCCGTGCCCGATGTGCGGGACTAACGAGGGCCGCCTGCTGCCCGTCAGCGCCCTGTTGCGCGAGGCGATCCTCGCGATGGTCGGCGAACCATTGCATCCGCGTCCACCTGGCAGTCTCGCCGATACACTCACGCAGTTGATCGTCACCCTGCTCAGCACGGCCGCGCCGGGTGACGAGCGCCTGGGCCGCTTACCGCTGCCGCAGCATCCGCGGCTGCTGCGCATCTGCCAGGCGTTGATGGCGCAACCGGACAACAACGATTCACTGGATGATTGGGGCGACCGTTTCGGCGCGAGTTCACGCACGCTCGCGCGGCATTTCCAGCGCGAAACCGGCATGCCGTTTGCAAGGTGGCGCGAGCAGATGCGCGTATCCGAAGCGATGTGCCTGTTGTCGACCAACACGCCGATCGACGAAGTTGCCCGCTATCTCGGTTACGCCGACGCCAATTCTTTCTCCGCCATGTTCAAGCGCGTACTGCAGATGACGCCGCTGAAATACCAGTCGATGATGCACGGCGCCGCTTTCGAAGCTTAGCCAGCGCAATACGATCGCGCGCGAGCTATCGACTCGCGTGGCACTTTTCTATTCTATTTCGATGTATTGTCTGCGCCCGCAGACGTCCCCCTGAGATAGCCGGGTTCCCGGCATTCATCGCTAATTTCCGCGAAGCAAACGTCCTTTTTTCTGTTCCCAAATCAAATCGGCTTGCACCAAACCAGAATTCATTTGCGTCTCACCACGCCCGCTCCCACCCAACCAGGGTTTTTGGCAGGATTGCAACACTTGATGCGAAGAAGTAGAGTGTCGCAACAATTGGTTTACTGTCGAAATGTAGGGCCGCATGGGTGTCGGGCTACGTGATCCGGCCGAGGAGAAAAGACGCAATGAAACGCTTGAAGCTGACGACCTGGATCGTCATTGGGATGGTGCTCGGGATTGCCACGGGCTACGCCTGTCATCGCGCGATTGGCGACGTGCAGACGCTCAAGTCCGTCGCCGATGCCTTCGGCCTCGTCACCGACCTGTTCCTGCGGCTCATCAAGATGATCGTCGCGCCGCTCGTGTTCACGACACTCGTGGTGGGCGTGGGCAAGATGGGCGACGCAAAGGCGGTGGGGCGCATCGGCGTGCGCACGATCGCGTGGTTCCTGGGCGCGACGTTCGTTTCGCTGCTGCTGGGCGCGCTGGTGGCGAACTGGCTCCAGCCGGGCGCGGGCCTGCATCTGCCGCTGCCCGACGCGCACGCAGCCACCGGCATCCAGGCCGGTTCGATCTCGCTCAAGGAATTCCTCACGCACCTCGTGCCCAAGAGCATCGTGCAGGCGATGGCCGAAAACGAGATCCTGCAGATCGTTGTGTTCGCAGCGTTCTTCAGCCTCGGCATCATCGCGATCGGCGAGCCTGCGAAGGGCATTGTTTCGTTACTCGAACAGATTTCAGCGGTGATGTTCAAGGTCACCGGCTACGTGATGGCGTTCGCGCCGGTGGCCGTGTTCGCGGCGCTGGCGCACGTGGTCGCCGTGCAGGGCCTGGGCGTGCTGCTCAGCTATGGCACGTTCATGGGCGTGTTTATCGGCGCGCTGGTGTTGTTGTGGTGCGCGATTGTGGGCGCGGGCGCTCTGGTGCTCGGTGGCCGCGTGTTCGGCCTCGTGCAGGCCGTGCGTTTGCCGATGCTGCTGGCGTTCAGCACGGCAAGCAGCGAATCGGCGTATCCGAAGCTGCTGGAGCAGCTCGAACGCAGCGGCGTGCCGCGCCGTATTTCGAGCTTCGTGCTGCCGCTGGGCTATTCGTTCAACCTCGACGGATCGATGATTTATTGCACCTTTGCGACGCTGTTCATCGCGCAGGCCTACGGCATTCATCTGTCGTTCATGCAGCAGGCCACGATGCTGGCGATCCTGATGCTCACGAGCAAGGGCATGGCGGCGGTGCCCAAAGCTTCGCTCGTGGTGATCGCGGCGACGCTCGGCCAGTTCAACATTCCCGAAGCGGGCCTGCTGCTGATCATGGGCGTGGACACGTTCCTGGACATGGGCCGCACGGCGACCAACGTGCTTGGCAACAGCGTGGCCGCAGCGGTGGTGACGAAGTGGGAAGGGCAGCTGGGCGCGGTAATGAGCGACGAAGAATACGAGGCGCTCGTGAGTGAACGCGAACAGGCGGGCGGCGAAGCCCGTGCAGAGGGCGCACTGGCTTGAAAAGCGGGCGAAAGCCGAAGAAGGCAAGAGGTCAAGGCTTGCTCGCGCAGGCCGGCCTTGACCGTCGATCACGCACGCAGCGTGTCAGGCTGCGATCAGGCCAGGCTCAACACCACACGACGCGGTCGTACGCCACGGTACGCCGGTACACGTTCTTGCCGCGCCAGCTCGAAAATTCCATGTAGGCACATTCGAGCACCAGGATCCAGTTCGTTACGCGCATTGCCTTCCCCATCGTTGGTTTGAATGCAGAGCCAGTCTAGGGCCGCGTCATGCGAGGCGAATCCTCGAGCAAGCGCGTTTTGACCGCTCAATTCAGGCATTCGTACCGAAGCCCCGACGCCTCGGTGAAGTTCTTACCGTGCTGCACCGCAACTCCGGTGCCTGCTCCTGCCGTGCCGGATTCTCCGGCTGTTCCGCCCCTTTGATTGCGTGGCGGATATCGGCGATCTTCGGGCGTTTCCCGGACGCTTCGCCAATCATCGATCTACTCGCACGACCACTCCGTGCGCTTGCGGACGTTGCGCTGCAAAAATGCCGGCTTTTTCGTTGTGCGCGCACCCGATGCGTAGCCGCTTTAGCTGCCGATCTGGCTGCCGGTGTTTCGCCGATATGGCGGTTAAGCGCGAAACCTGCACCATAAAAATGCGGGTCATCGTGCCCTTATCCGTCAAGATCGCCGCGTTTTCGGCCAGGGGCGCCGCGCAGGCAAAACGAGCCGCTATGCTTGCTCTGTCGCATCGCCCGCTCCTGCAATCGACGCGATGTTGTGGCGTGTCATGTGACGCTTCATATGACGCCTCACGTCACCTTCCCAGCCCACTTTTTTCTTGCGTTTCCTTACTGGCAAACGCAGCGTCTGCACCGTTTATTCCGTATTCAGCCGATGCGCGCATCGCCCGCGCGCTCGCGTGCGGTCCCGAGATGGCCTCCCCCGCCGTCTCGCTCTTCACCTGCCGTGTCCGCGAGGGACGGCAGGTTTTTTTCTGGTGCGCGGCGCTGGCGGACTTTGTGCCGTGCGCGCGAACATGTCGTGCGGCAAGCGCGCGTATTAGACTGGCGCGACGAGCTAGTGGGGCAGTACCGCAAGCGCACTGCAACGTCCCGCTCGCGCCATCGTTCTACGCTTTTCACGCGCATCGCCGCACACAGTTCATGCTCAAGAATCTCTGGTACGTCGTGGCCGCTTCGGCCGATCTGCGCGACGCGCTTTTGCCTGTCACGGTGCTCGGCCATCGCTTCGTCGCGTATCGCGACGCGACGGGCGCGGCGCGCGTGCTGTCCGATATCTGCGTGCACCGCGGCGCGTCGCTGAGCGCGGGCCGGCGCGTCAACGGCGAAGTCCAGTGCCCGTATCACGGCTGGCGCTATGGCGGCGACGGCGTATGCACGCACATTCCCGCGCAGCCGGACGCGCGCGTGCCCGCCAAAGCGCGCGTGGACGGCTATCCCGTGATCGAGCGGCACGGCTGGGTCTGGGCGTTCCTCGGCGACCTGCCGCAGGCCGAACGCCCGCCGTTACCCGCGCTCGACTGGGCCGACGATCCCAGCGTGCGCGTGATCCACGGCACGTTCGACTGGCGCGCCAACTGGGAGCGCATCGTCGAAAACGGCCTGGACTTCGCCCATGCGCCGTTCGTGCATGGCAGTTCATTCGGCGCGCCCGATCGCCCGGAAATCGACAGCGTCGAAGTCGGCGGGGCGAGCGACTGGGGCGCGCATGCGCAACTCGTGATGCGCCGCCCGGTGCGCAAGGGCCTGCTGCGCCGCAAGCCCACGGGCGAGCACGTGGACGTCATCACGCAGACGGGTTTTCACCTGAGCGGGCCGTGCGCGACGCTCGAACTCACGCTCGGCAACGGTTGGCGGATTTTCATTGCGTCGGCGCATGTGCCGGTGGATGCGCTGCACACGCGCACGTACTGGATGATGGGCCGCACGTTCCTGAAGCAGGGGATCTGGGACGGGCGTTTCCGGCAGCGCAATCTGCGCATTTTCGCCGAGGATCACGCGGTGCTCGAACGCATCAGACCGGCGTGCGTGCCCGAGGGCTGGCAGAGCGAAGTGTCGGTGAAGTCGGACGCGTTGCAGATTGCGTTCCGGCAGCGCGTGCGGGCGCTGGAACAGCGCGGCTGGCTGGTGAACGAAGCGGCGCAGGACGACGCGCGCCGCGAGGTGAAGGTGATCGCCTGCCCGGCGCGCCGCGAAGTGAGCACATGGGCGCTGGAGGCTTGTTGACCGTTTGCTTCGCCATGGAAAGTTTTACCTGGGCGAACGAAAAGGAAATCGTGATACACGGTGGGGGCGCTTTTTTACCTGGCTGCGATGGCGGCATTCAAGGCATGCATCGCATGCAAGGTAGAACGCGCACGCAACGTTACTCATCCATCACGCTTTTCACGGGATATACATGCTTATCAAGAACATAGCCGTCAGTCTGCCTTCGAAAGTCGTTACGAACGAAGAGGTCATTGAAATGATCCGCTCGCACTCGGTGGGATTCGACGGCGAGATCGATCGCAGCCTGCGGACCATAAAAACCCTGCTGGACCGCAGCGGCCTGGTGACCCGCCGCTGGTGCGAAAGCCACGAATCGCCGATCGACCACGTGGCCATGGCGACGCGCAAGGCGCTTTCGGAAAGCTATCTGCGCCCCGAACATATCGAGTTGTTTATTTTCGTCGGCATCGGGCGCGGCTTTCTCGAACCGGGCAACAGCCACATGATGGCGAGCGCGCTGGGCTTCGTGAACGCCGAATGTTTCGACGTCGTTGATGCGTGCATGAGCTGGACGCGCGCGATGTCGCTGGTCGACAGCCTGTTCAAGTCCGGTCAGTACCGCAACGCGCTGATCGTGAACGCCGAATTCAACATGCTCGCGGGCGGCCCGCTCTATCCGGCGAATTTCGCCTTGAAGAATCACGCGCAGATCGAATACACGCTACCATCATTCACGATCGGCGAAGCGGCCACCGCCACGCTGGTGGTGCCGACACAGCCCGATAATTTCGAGTTCGTATTTCGCGGCAAGCCCGCCGCAGCCGACTTTTGCACGATCCCCATTCACGGCTACGAGGGCTATTGCCACCCGACCGAACGGGTCGGCCGAAACGGCGATATGCGCTTTACATCGTATGGCCACGAGCTGCACAAGAACTCGGATGAAATCACGGAAGTATTCGGCAAGCTCAAGGTGCCGAAATCGGAAATCGACGTAGTTTTCACGCACGCGTCATCGAAGGCCGCATGGCATGGTTACGGCGTGAAAGCGGGGATCGAGGACAAGATGTTCCACATCTATCCGGAGACCGGTAATCTTGTATCCGCGTCGATTCCCGCCGCGCTGGCAATGGCGAAAGACAGCGGCAGGCTCAAGCGCGGCGACCGGGCCGCGTGCTGGGTCGGCAGCGCCGGCATGTCGTTCAACGTGAGCAGCTTCCGGTTCTGAGGCAGCAATACAACAAGAGACTGAGATGAAAGCCATAGCAGGGGGCGCCCGATTAGTGATGCAGCGGATCCGCGACGCTTACCACGTCTCGGACTACAGCGTGCTTGCCGTCGGGGTGATCGGGACGTTCGGCCATCCGCTTTACTGGGTCTGGTGGACGTATATCGATCCGCAGCCGAACGAGAGCGCCTTGCTGCGCTTTATCGGCTCGTTTGCGTGCCTGCTGTTGCTGCTGAGGCGTTTCTGGCCCGCTTCCATCAAGCGCTTCCTGCCGTGGTATTACTTCGGAACGGTGGTGTACACGCTGCCGTTCTTTTTCACGTATTACCTGCTGGCCGGCCATTACTCGATGCTCTGGTCGATGGCCGAACTGGGCATGGTTTTTTTCCTCATTGCGATATTCCCGTCGTATATCGCCTTGACGGTCAATCTGGCCATCGGGATTGGACTGGCCATCGTTTCTATTGCATTCGTCGATCCTGCCGCATTGCAGGTCGACTCGCACCTGCTGCTGTTTGTCTATCTGCCGGTGTTCGCTTTCGGCATTTGCGCGGGCGTCACGTTCAGCCACAGCAACATGAAGGGCATTACGGCCCAGGCAAAAAGCGAGGCGCTGCGCGCGCTCGCGGGCACGATCGCGCACGAGATGCGTAACCCGCTGAGCCAGCTGCGCTACGTGCTCGACCGCATCGACGACGGGCTCGCCGGCATGGAGGCGCCGGCGCAGACCTCCGGCGCGATGGCGTCGCTCTCGCAACACCTGACCCATGGCCAGATCGCGATCGATCGCGGGCTGCGCATTATCGCCATGACGCTCGACGAGGTCAGCGCCAAGCCGCTGCGCACCAACCAGGTCAGCTACCTGAGCGCCGCCGCGACCACCCGCAAGGCGCTCGACGAATACGGCTTCAACGATGCGAAAGAGCGCGGCCGCGTGGCGCTGGTCGTGATCGAAGATTTTATTTTTGGCGTCGACGAAACGGTTTATCTGTTCACGCTGTTCAATCTGATTCGCAACGCGCTGCATCACATGGGCACGCGAGCACAGGCGAAGCTGACGATTACCGTCGACCTCCATGTCGTGACCGTGCACGACACCGGGCCGGGCATCGCGCCGCAGACCATGACGCACCTGTTCGCGCCGTTTCGCACCCACGGCAACGCGGCGGGCACGGGGCTGGGCCTGGCCTACTGCCAGCGCGCGATGCGCTCGTTTGGCGGCACCATCACCTGCGAATCGGAAGTCGATAAATTCACGCAGTTCACGCTGACGTTTCCGCCAGTCGCCGAAAGCCGGATCGCAGACCAGCGCCAGCAGGTGCTCGCGCGCGCGGCCGAGTTCTTTGCGGGCAAGCGCGTCTTGATCGTCGATGACGACGAGAGCCAGCGTTCGCGCGCCGCGCTCGCTTTCACGGGCGTGCACGCGCTCGTGAGCGAAGCCGAAAGCGGCGAGGCTGCGATCGCCATGCTGCAGGAAGGCCCGACCATCGACCTCGTGCTGATGGACATCAACATGCCGGGCATCGACGGTTACACGGCCACCGAGGCGATCCGTTCGGGCGGTCACGAGACCAACGCGAACGTGCCCATCGTCGCCTGGTCGGTCGAGCCGCCGGGCGTGGCCGCCATGCTGGCGCGCAACGCGGGCATGGACGACATGATCGGCAAGTCGAGCAGCGCCATCGAATTCCTCACGTCGCTGCAGGCGATCATGGAAAGCGGGGCGCGCAACAGCCGGCGCGCGCGCTTTGATGGTTTCGCGGGACGCCTGATCGTGCTCGCCGACGACGACACCTACAGCCGCCTGATCGCCAAGAGCTATCTGGAGCGCTGCGGTGCGGAAGTGCTCGAAGCCGAGCATGGCCAGCAGGTGCTCGACCTGCTGAAGAACGGCAGAAGGGTGGATGCGGTCGTGATCGACCTGAACATGCCAGGCATGGGCGGCCTGGAAACGGCGCGGCAGATTCGCGCGATGGAGGGCCCGCACGCGAAGCTGCCCATCGTGGCGCTGACGGGGCAGTCCGATGTCGATGCGTTGCGCGCCTGCATGGCGGCGGGCATGAACGAAGTGATGGTCAAGCCGGTGCGGGTGGGGGCGCTTTATGCCAGCCTGTCGCGGCAGTTCGCGCACACGCGCGGCGCCAACGGGCGCGCGAACGGCCATGCGCCGAAGCCAACGCCCGCGCCAGGGGCGGCGAAGGCCGTGGATGCGCCAAAGGCGCCGGTTGTGTCGATCGTGTCAGGCACGCGGAAGGCACCGCCTGCGCCGCAAGTCCCGCCTGCGGCCAGCGCCGAAGCCGCTCAGGTCGCCGACGAAGATCTGCTCGACGCGATGCAGCTCGATGAACTCGCTTCGCTGGGCTTGCTCGACCCGAGCTTCCTGAAGGGCATCGCGCAGATCCGCGCACTGCTCGCCGAAATCGCCACGCACGCCCGCGCGCAGGACGGCCGGGCGCTGCATCATGCGATGCATATCCTGCTGGGCGTGAGCGGCAATATCGGCGCGAAGGCGCTGCATGCCTACGCGCGGCGGCTCTATCCGGAGATGCAGGACGGCAGCCTGCCCAGCGAGGCAGGCTGGCTCGACGCGCTATCCGCGCTGGGCACGCGCTCGGCGGACGCGCTGCAAAGTTACTTCGTGGTGGTGACGGGATTCGGCGACTCGCGCCGCACATTCGCGGACGACTGACGCGGCTCGGTCAGGGCAGCGTCGTCCGCCGCCACGGCTGCGGGCGTATCGCCGAAACACATGGTCACCGTGGTGCCTTCGCCCCACGTCGAATCGATCTTCAGGCTGCCGCGCAACGAGCGCATGACGCGGTTGCAGAAAATCATCCCCATGCCGTGCCCGCCGTCCTGCGCATGGGTGGTGACCGGGTCGCGCAGCAGGCGCGCCTGCACCTCGGGGGGAATGCCCGTGCCGTTGTCGTGCACGCGAATCTGCGGCGCCGCTCCGCCGACGATCTCGATGCGCAGCGCGGGTTCGGCGGTCCTGGCCAGCGCACGCAGCGCGTTGGCCAGCAGCGACGACAGCACCAGCACCACGCAATTGGGCATGGAGTGCACGACGAAGTCCGACTTCAGGTCAACGCTGATCCAGTCGCGTTGCGAGGCCGAAAACGGCCAGCTGTCGAGCAGTGCCTCGACGAGCCTGGTGGCGGTGGCGTCGCGCCCGGCTTCCGGCGCGAGCGACGCGGTGCTCGAACTCCGGTTGAGCGTGTCCCAGAACGACGAAATCAGCGACATGCAGTACTGGGCGTTATTCAGCATCAGCGTGGCGGCCTGCGCGATATTGGCCTGGGTCTCGGCCTGCAGCGCTGCCTGCGTTCCGGACTGTGTGCCGGCCGGCCCTGACGGCGCGCCCAGGTCGGCGACGTTGTTCTGCACGTTGCCGGCAGACAGTGCAATGGTGGCAAGCGGCGTGTTCAGTTCGTGAGCGAGAAACGCCAGCGTTTCGTTCATTGCGAGCAGGCGCTGCTGATGCGCCTCGCGCTCGCCATGGCGCGACAGCGCTTCGCGCACGACGCCGCGGATCGCGCTCACGCGCAGCGGCTTCTCCAGCACGCGGAACACATTGCCCGAGTTCACGGTCTGCAGCAGCATGTCCTTGTCTGCATAGGCGGTGACAAGAATGCCGACGATGTGCGGATAGCGCTTTGCGGCCTCGCCGAGCAGGCTCGCGCCGTCGTCGGTGGGCATGCGAAAGTCGCTGACCAGCACGGCGATTTCAGCGTGATGGCGCGCGAGTATCGCCATGGCTTCGTCGGCGCTGCGCGCGAGATGCAGGGGCCACGCGCCATCGATCGCCCGTTCGAAATGGACACGCGACAGTTCGTCGTCGTCGACGAAAAGAATGGAAAGCGGCGCAGCGGAAGGCTGGGTCATCGTGATCCCGGTCGATGAACGTGAGTCAGTGGCGGCTGGCCGCGCCGGTTCAATTCATTTCGATTCGCTTCGATTCGATTGATTCGCGAAACGCCTGAGCGGGCGGTCGCGAAAGTATTTATGCGTGGCGAATCGGAAGTGCGGGCAGGCCAGATAATCACAGGAATGATAGCCTGGCCAACGTCAAAGCACGTTTGCCGCACGGTGCGCGAACGCCATGCCGCCCTGTTTCGAGCGGCATGGCGGCGGGTTACGTCGAATCTCGGGCGAGCCCGCCTAGTGGTGGCCCAGGTCGTCGCGCGGCGGCACGATGGGCTCGACGCCTTCCCAGTACGGCTCGCTGCCGTAGTACGCGTGAACCGTGCTGCCCCACTTGGCGTCGGCCATCGACGGCCATTGATCCTTGTCGAATCCTGGCGCGCTGCGCACGCGTTCCGCCGATACGTTGAGCAGGAAGCACTTGCGGCTCGTGTCGAGCGTCAGCGCGTTCCAGGGAATTGCCAGCAGCTTGTCGCCGATGCCGAGAAAACCGCCGCTCGACATCACCACATAGGCGATGCGTCCGCCTTGCACGTCGAGCATGATGTCCTTGACCTTGCCGACTTCTTCGCCGTCCGAACTAAGGATCTTGTCGCTGTCGAGCGTGCTGGCGGCCATGACATCGGGGCCGGGGCCGGCCGCCGTGGCTGCGCCCTTGCCGACAATGCGTGCGCCGCCGCCGGTGGGCATGGGATTGGGAGTAAAGGTGGGCATGTCCGTCTCCTTGCTTGAGGCACTTCGTTGGGTTCGGCCGGGCCGAAATGGCCCGACCGCCGTGCCTTCTCTAGCGCAATGTGCGTGCCGCGAGGCGGCGGTCTGCGCGAGACCTGGAAACGAGACCTGGAAACGAGACCTGGAAACCGCGGATCAGCCGACCGGCGTCTCGCCTTCGCCGGACTGCTTGCCGGGACGGTTGGCGGGCGACTGCTTGCGTCCTTCGTCGTGACGTTCGGGCATCTTGCTGCGCGCGTCGTCGTTGTGTTGCGCGGGTTGGGGATGGCGCAGCGCTTCTTCGTGCGCCTGCATTTCAGCGCTTTTTTCGTGGTCGTCCTGGGCCGGTTCCTGCGCGTTTTCCGGCTTGTCCTGCTGGGCGTTCGCGTTCATGGCATTGCTCCCTCTGAAGTCCACCGGAAAGACCCGGTCGATGCCATGACGCTCCGCAAGGACTGCGCCCGGATCAGGACGACGCGCGGGTCTTCACGCTGGGCGTCGTGGTCGTGCCGACGGTGATGCCGGTCTTCGGGGCGACGCTTGCCGCAGCGGCGGGGACGATGTGCGGGGCCGGAGCGGGCGCCGCATTTTGAGCCGGATTCGGAGCCCCATTCGTTTGAGTACCCGCAGTGAGATGCCCGGCATTCTGGAAGAACGCACGCTCGGCGGCCTTGTTCATCACGAGGATGCTGATGCGCCGGTTCAGCGCGCTATCGGCTTCGCCCTTGTCGAGCGGCAGCACATCGGCGAGGCCGCGCACCTGCAGCAGCCGGTCTTCGCGCAGGTGGCCCGCGACCAGCGCGCGGCGCGCCGCGTTGGCGCGCTCGCTCGACAGTTCCCAGTTCGAGTAGCCCGCAAGGCCGCCCGAATACGGCACCGAATCCGTATGTCCCGCAATCGACACGCCGCTGTCCACGTCGTTCAGCGCGCTGCCGATCTCGACCAGGATCGCGTAAGCGTAGTCCTCCAGCTTCGCGCTGCCGGTCGCGAACATCGGCCGCTTGAGCGAGTCGACGACCTCGATGCGCAGGCCTTCGTCCGTGATGGTCACGCGGATCTGATCCTTGAACGCGCTCAGCGCGGGCTTTTGCTCGATCAGTGCGGACAGCCGCGCCTTCAGTTGCGCGAGGCGCGTCTGGTCAGCGGTTTCGCCGGACGCGAGCGACACGGCGCGCGTGGCGGCCGGCTGCGCATTCGCGCCGCCCACGGCAGGCAGCTTGTTCGCCAGGTCGTGGCCGCCGCCGTTGATGATGCTCGGGCTCGGATTCGCCGAATTGGGCTTGCCGCCCAGCATGCTCGACAGCGGCGTGTTGAAGTACTTCTCGATGCCGTCGCGGTCATATTGCGAGGTCGATCCCAGCAGCCACATGAGCAGGAAGAACGCCATCATCGCCGTCACGAAATCGGCATAGGCGATCTTCCATGCGCCGCCGTGATGGCCCTCATGGCCCCCCTTCTTCACGCGGCGCACGATGACCGGGGGCTTGCTGCTCTGGCTGTCCTGCGCGCCGCGCGGTCGCTCTGCCATGTCGTTCTCCTGAACTTCCTGATCTTCCTGATGAGGCCTTGAAACGCAGCCTTAAGCGGCCTTCGGGGTCTTGGTCGCGCGCACCGTTTCGTCGAGCTCCTTGAAGCTCGGGCGATCTGCCGTGAACAGCACCTTGCGGCCGAATTCGACGGCGACCGGCGGCGCATAACCGGCCAGCGACGCGAGCAGCACGGCCTTGACGCACTGGAACGGCTTGGAGGCGGCGCGGCCCTTGGCGTTGAGCAGGTCGGCGATCGGGCCGACAAAACCATAGGCCAGCAGGATGCCGAGGAAGGTGCCCACCAGCGCGCCGGCGATCATCTCGCCGAGCACGGCGGGCGGCTGGCCGACCGAGCCCATCGTGTGCACGACGCCCATCACGGCGGCCACGATGCCGAAGGCGGGCAGGCCGTCGGCCATTTTCTGGATCGCGTTGGGCGCGACGGAGACTTCGGAGTGGTGCGTCTCCAGTTCCTCGTCCATGAGATCCTGCATCTCGATGGGATTGACGTTGCCGCTCGACATCATGCGCAGGTAGTCGACGATAAAGTCGAGCAGATGATGGTCGGCCAGCACGCGCTCGTACTTCTGGAACAGCGGGCTGCTTTCCGGTTCTTCGATATCTGCTTCGAGCGCCATCATGCCTTCCTTGCGCGCCTTCTGGAGCAGCTCATAGAGCAGTGCGATGAGTTCGAGATACTGCGCCTTGGTGTAGCCGCCGCCCTTGAAGCAGGTGGGCAGCGCCTTGAGCGTCTTGCCGAGCGTCGAGCGCGGATTGCTCACGACGAACGCACCGAGCGCCGCGCCAAAAATGCATAGCAGTTCGAAGGGTTGCACGAGCGCGGGCAAATGGCCGCCCACGCCCACGAAACTCCCGATCACCGATCCGAGGACCACGATCCAGCCGATTGCGACGAACATGATGTTTCCTTCTTTTCCCGTGAATCAAACCGATGCGTCGCGAATCAGGCGCGCCGCGTGCGATGGCGCGCCAGCAGGCGGCGCGTCGCGAAATTGGTGGCCGCGCCCGCATGGCGCGCGCACAGCGTGCCAGCGCGGCGGGCTCGCGGCGCCGCGCTGGCGGCGCGCGGCTTGCTGCCAGCGAAACGCGCGGCGCTCGCAAAAGGATGGCGTAGCGTAATTTTTACTGACTGTTCGGGTGATTTCATGATGCTGGTGCGTTGCGCTAAGGAACCGTGCCCTGCTTTACGGCGGCGCGTCATATTGCTTAAGGCATTTGAAGGTTTTTTTTGCAGGGTGCGAACAGGAAGTTTTTACGTATCGATTCGGTATCCAAACTAATTGGACGATGTGCCGCCACTGCGCAAGACCCTGCCATCAAGGCTGAGGGCATGAACGTCATGGGCAGGCGGATGCGCGCGACGTGGCCATCAAACGCACGATCGTGCTACTAATTAAACGTTTGCGAGCGTATTGAGGGTTTTCATCCAGGTGAGATGCCTGGGGTCAAAATTGCCGGATTTCTGCCGTTAACAGGAGCCAGGCGAGAGGAGCGGGGCGCGCAGCCCGACGCACCGCGCCTGTCGATGAACCACCGCGCGCCGATTGTGCCGATAACGCCAATCGCGCCGATTCCAGGGCCAGGACCCACCGAATGATTACAGCACCGCTTCCGCTCGACGAGGACTTGCGCCTGCGCGCGCTCAAACGTCTGGACATTCTCGATTCCGAGCCGGAAGAAGCGTTCGACCGCGTCGCGCGGCTGGCCGCACGGGCCTTCGCCGTGCCGATCGCGCTGGTGTCGCTGGTCGACGAAGACCGCCAGTGGTTCAAGTCGCATCACGGGCTCGCCGCCTGCGAGACGCCGCGCAGCATGTCGTTCTGCGCGCACGCGGTGCTCAGCAAACGCATGCTCGTGGTGGAGGACACCTTCGACGACGAGCGCTTTCTCGACAACCCGCTGGTGCTGGGCGCGCCGTATATCCGCTTTTACGCGGGCTCGCCGCTGCGCCTCGCGGACGGCCAGGTGATCGGCACGCTGTGCCTGATCGATACGCAGCCGCGCAGCTTCGAAGCGGACGATGCTCAGGCGCTGGCCGACTACGCGCAACTGATCGAGCGCGAACTCGAAGTGCGCGGCCAGTTGATCCGCTCGCGCACGGCGCACGAGCGCGACCGCCGCTCGCTGGCGATCAGCGAGGCGCGCTTCACGACCGTCTTCAAGGAGACGCCGATCGGCAATGCGCTGGTCGCGCTCGACGGGCACTTTCTGGAGGTCAATCCGACCTTCACCGAAATCACCGGCTACGACGAAGCGACGCTGCGCAAGCTGACCTTCGCCGAAGTCACGCACCCGGACGACCTGGCCTCCGACTTCGCGCTGGCGGCGGAGCTGGTGGCCGGCAAGCAGTCCACCTGCACGACCGAAAAGCGCTATATGCGCCCCGACGGCACGGCGATCTGGGTGAACCTGGCGGTGACGCTGCTGCGCGACGCCGCGGGCGTGCCGCTGCATTTCATCGCCGCCGTGCAGGACATCGACAGCCGCAAGAAAAGCGAAGAGGCGCTGCGCAACTATCACGTGGAGCTGGAGGAGCGCGTGCGCGAGCGCACGGCCGAGCTGCGGCGCAGCCGCGACGCGCTCCAGACCATTACGGACAATCTGCCCGTGCTGATCGCCGCCGTGGATCGCGACCTGCGCTACCAGTTCAACAACGAGACCTTCAAGCGCGTGCTGGCGCGGCCATCGGCGGCGATGCGCGGCTTGAGCATCCGCGAGACGCTGCGCCCGGAACTGTTCGAGCAGTTGCAGCCGTTCTTCACGCGCGCGCTGGCGGGCGAGCGCGTGACCTGCAACGAAGTGCGCTACCGGCTGGACGAAGAGCGCATCTGGTGCACCACCTACATTCCCGCCGAACGCGAAGGCAAGGTGACGGGCTTTTACGTCGTGTCGCACGACGTCACCGAGCAGCGCCGCACCGAACGCGAACTGCGCGAGAACGCGCTGATCGACCCGCTCACGGGGCTGGCGAACCGGCGCGCGCTAGACGAGGAACTGGGCGCGACGCTCGCGCAGGCGAGTCCGTTCGCGCTCTGTTTTATCGACCTCGACGGATTCAAGGGCATCAACGACCGCTACGGCCACGATACCGGCGACGCGCTGCTGCGCGAGGTCGCGAACCGCCTCACGTCGACGGTGCGGGCGGGCGATTTCGTGAGCCGTCCAGGCGGCGACGAGTTCGTGGTGATGAGTCGCGGCGTGACCGAGGCGGCGAGCGCGGAGCGCATTGCCCGGGCGCTCTGCGAGGCGCTGGCGGGGCCGCTGGTGGCGGGCGGCGAGGTGATCGAATGCAGCGCGAGCGTGGGCGTGGCGCTGCACGGCGCGAACGAAAGCGGCGTGGGCCCCGACGAGGCGCTGTGTCTTGCCGATGCGGCGATGTACGAAGCCAAGCGGGCGGGCCGCAATACGTGGCGCCTGGCGCGACAGGCGGCGCGCTCGACGCTGGTTGCGCAATAGGGCCGTGAAGTGGGCAGCCCCGTGCAATAGCCACACGAAATAAGGGCACGCTGCGCGCCAGTTCCGGACGCAAGGCTCGGGAACGGAAACTGCTGCTGAGCGCCGCAATGGTCTGGTAGCGGCTTTGCGGCAGCTTTACCCTGGACGCCGGTGCGGATTTCGCGCACCGCCGTGCGCAAATCCGACTGTGACGCGATAATGCCCTGATTCCGCGAGCGCAATCGCGAAAGGGCACGCGCCCGCCGTGTGCTTCGGTTCGCCGCCGCTCGCATCGACGACTACCGGAACCAGAAAACGCGTTGCGTGCGATGAAGCCTCGATGAAACCTCGTTGATCCATTCGCGCGCCCGCGGCCCCGTTTTCACGCACGTACGTTTGCACGTTTGCCCACCCGGACTTGACCCGTGACCGCACTTCGATCCGCAGCCGAATCCTCGTTCGTCGACGTCCTTGGCGCTTTGCGCCTGGCTACCGCGTCTCGCCACGAAAGCGCCGAGCGCGCCATGCCGCTCGCCGTCGCCGCGCCCACACTGGCCAATTACCAGCAGCATTTGCAGGTGTTGCACGCCTGGCTTGCCCCGCTCGATGCCTGGTTGCAGCGCTTCGACGATGGCCCGCAAGATCCCGCCTTGCTGCCGCCGCTGGCGCGTCTCGCACTGATCGAGCGCGACCTCGCGCATCCGGCGTTGCAGGGCGCGAAAGGTAGCCCAGGGCGTACACCGCCCGTCGCGGCCTCCCAGCCGCTTGCTGCCCTGGAAGCGGGCGCGGCGTGGCGCTGGGGCGCCTGCTATGTCATCGAAGGCTCGCAACTGGGTGGCGCGGTGCTGCTGCGTCGTTATGCCGGCACCTTCGCGCCCCATCCCCTCGATTACCTGAGCGGCGACGGCAACGCACCCGGCCCGCGCTGGCACGCCTTCGTCGCCGCCATGCGCCGCGCCGTGCATACGCCGCGCGACGTCGATCTTGCCTGCGCGGGCGCGCGCGCCGCGTTCGACCGGCTGATCGCGCTGTTGCCCGACGTTGCGCCCGCTGCCGCGCCCGCCGCGTCGCGCGCGGTGACCGCCTGAGCGCTCGCCGCGCGAGCAACGTCCAGCGAATCACGCAACGTCACGCGACATCATGTACGAGCCTTTGCCTGACCTACCGGCTTCCGGAGCGGCTGCTTCAGACGTTCCCGCGCCCGGCGCGGACGTCGGCGACATCTTCGAAGCGCTGCCCGACGCCTGGCTCGTGCTCGACGCCAGCATGCAGGTCGTCGCCGCCAATCGTGCCTATCTCGCGCTGGTGTCGAGCGAGCGCGCAGCGGTGATCGGGCGCTCGGTCTACGAGATCAACCAGGCGGGTTCGGCGGCGCAGCGCGAGGCGCGGCGTCGGTGGCTCGACGCGATGCTCGGCGACGGCGTGCCCGGCGAGAGCCGCCTGGGCCCGCCGATCCGCTACGACCTCGCCGGTGACGACGCCGGCCCGCGCGTGCCGCGCTACTGGCAGGTGCGCGTGACGCTGATGGCCACCGCGCGCGGCGAGCGTCTGTTCGGCCTGTGCGTGCACGACATCAGCGAGCGCATGGAGGACGAGGCGCGCGAGCAGCGCGAGCGCGCCAAGCTGCGCTCGCAGGCGCGGCTGCGCCAGGTGCTGATGGAAGAGGCCAACGAACAGTTGCGCCTGCAACAGGAGCAGTTGCAGCATGCGCTGGCGTTCGCGAGCGTCGGCGCGTGGGAGTTGCAGACGCAGACCGGCGTGTTCACCTGCAACGACCAGTTCAAGATGCTGCTGGGCCTGCCCGCTGCCGCGACCATCACGGAATCGCGTCTGTTCGGCGAACTGATCGACGTGGAGTATCGCGAGCGCGTGCGTTACGCCTTCGACGCCGCGCGTTTCGCCGATGCGCCGGTCGAAGTGGACTTTCGCGTGACGTGGCCCAATCGCGAGCGGCACTGGGTGCTGCTGCGCGCGGCGCGTCCGCGCGGCAGCGACGCGCAAGCTGCGGAAGCAGGCGGCGCGACGGCGTCGGTCATCGGCCTCGCGCTCGATATCTCGATGCGCAAGGAATCCGAGCTGGAGCACCAGGCGGCGGCGGTGACCGAGCGCGCCGCGCGCGAGCGCAGCGAAGAAGCCACGCGCGCGATGGATCACTTCGTCGCTGCCGTGAGTCACGAACTGCGCTCGCCGCTGGGCGCGATTCAATCGTGGGCGACGCTGCTGCAGCGCTCCGGCGACCTCGCGCACATGGCGCGCGCGGGCACGGTGATCGAGCGCAACGCGCGCCAGCTTGCATTGATGGTCGACGACCTGCTCGACAGCGGCGCGATTGCGACCGGCAAGCTTTCCATCGAGCTTGCGCCGGTCGACCTGGGCGCGCTGGCAGGCAATATCGCCGAGGACATGCGTATTCGCATCGAGGAAAAGGGCGTGCGCCTCGTGGCCGACAAACTCGAATCGTGCATCGTCATGGCCGACGAAAAGCGCTTGCGCCAGGTGATCTGGAACCTGATGACCAATGCGCTCAAGTTCAGCGAGTCAGGCGAGATCGTCGTGAGCGTGAGCGTCGATGCGGCGGCGGCGGGCACGGCGCAATTGAGCGTGCGCGACTCGGGACGCGGCATCGCGCCCGATGTGCTGGAGCGCATCTTCGAGCGCTTCTACCAGGCGGGCGGCAGTGGCCGCGCGTCAGGCCTGGGCCTGGGTTTGTGGCTCGCGCGCAGCATCGTGCGCCTGCACGGCGGCGCGATCTGGGCCGAAAGCGCGGGCGAGGGCCAGGGCGCGACTTTCCGCGTGAGCTTGCCGCGTTATCGCTAGTGCGTGCCGCCCACGCGCTCAACCGGGCGGTGCGGGCGGTAAAATCCGCGCTTTACGCTCACCCCAGGCTGCCATGACCGATTCCTCGCCCACCACGCCGCTCGACGCGCTCATGCAGCAGGTGCTCGCGTTTCGCGAAGCGCGCGACTGGCAGCAGTTCCACACGCTGCGTAACCTGATCGTCTCGACCAGCATCGAGGCAGGCGAGCTGCTCGAAACGATCCAGTGGAAGGACGATGCGCAGATCGCCGCGATGCTCGCCGATCCGCAGGGACTCGCGCACCTCAAGCAGGAATGCGCCGATGTCTTCATTTATCTGCTGCTGGTGGCGCACACAGCCGGTTTCGACCTGGTGCAGGCCGCCGCCGACAAGGTGCGCGTGAACGAAACGCGCTATCCGGCCGACAAGGCGCGCGGCAACGCGAAGAAACATAGCGAGCTTTGATGCGGGTTTTGTCGGGGTTAGGCCGCTGGCTGTGCGGCATCGCGCTGGCGGCCGGTGTGGCGCTTGCGTGGCTCGCTGCCTCGCTGCTTTGCTGGCCGCTTTTGATCGCGCTGCAACGTCTTGGCGCGTGGCTGTTCATTGCGCATGCGCGCGGCTCGTATCGCAGTCTCGACACCATCGCGAACGCCACGCTGATGGACTTTCCGCGTACTTGGCAGGGGGCCTTGTCGGTGCCGTTTATCGACGCGCCGCTCGGCTTTTTCATCCTGTTCTGGGCGCTGGGCTGCGCGGTGGTGGGCTCGAACGCAATCGACGACTGGCGCAAGGCGCACGCGCGCAAACGCAGAAAACCCGTGCGTACGCCGCGCGAGATCGTGTGGCGCACCGTGCGGCAAGGGCTGATCGTGACGGCGGTGTTCTGCGTGATCTGTGCGCCGTTCCTGCGCCGCTACGAGATCGTCACGCAGGACGCGCTTTATACGCGCGGGGTGTTCGACTGGCGTGAGCACGCATATGCGCTCGATACGCTCACGCGCATTACCGTCGATGCGCAAGGGCGCGGCCCGGTGCTATGGCGTTTCGAATTCGCGCCGGGCGAATCCTTCACGACCACCGGGCCCGATCGCAGCGTGCTGGAAGCGCTGCTTGCGCGACCGCACGTCGGATCGAACGTGCGCGTCGACGCCACGGGTCTGCATCTGGTGAGGTGATACGCCGGTTTATCGGCTGTATTTAGCGCCTGCACTTAGTGGCTGCATTTATCGACTGCATTTATCGACTATAGGGCGGCGGCTCATTGAGCACGGCCCAGAACACGCCCAGATCGTTGATGGCGTCCATGAAGTCGTCGAACTCGACGGGCTTCACGACGTAGGCGTTCACGCCCAGATCGTAGCTGCGCAGCAGGTCTTTCTCTTCGCGCGACGAGGTGAGCATGACGACGGGTACGCGCCGCAGCCGCGCGTCTTCGCGCACGACCTTGAGCACCTCATGGCCGTCGAGCTTGGGCAGCTTCTTGTCGAGCAGGATCACCGCGGGGTTTTCGTCGGCGCGATCGGCCCACTGGCCTTCGCGGCGCAGATAGTCGAGCGCTTCCGCACCGTCACGCAGCGCCACCACCGGATTCGCGAGCCGGGCCTTTTCGAGCGCGATCAACGTCAGCTCGATATCGTTGGGATTGTCTTCCACCAGCAGGATGGGTCTTAACACGACGCTTTCCTTCCTCTACCGCGCATAGGCGCGCAAAAACTTGAACAACTGCGTTTTCAACTTCGCTTTTCAATTCATTCGGGCTTGCGCACATTCCTGAACGGCTGCGTGTCCGGCGACACCGACGCAAGCCGCGCCACTGCCGCCGCCGCGGATTCGCCATCGAGCGCGCCGTTCTGCGCGGGCGGCGCAGCGGCGGTGCGCGGAATCGCGAACGAGACCGTTGTGCCCACATCGAGCTTGCCGTCGGCCCAGGCCTGGCCGCCGTGTCGCTCGACGATGCGCTTGACGCTGGCCAGCCCGATGCCCGTGCCTTCGAAATCCTCGAAGCGATGCAGCCGCTGGAACACGCCAAACAGCTTGCCGACATAGCGCGCGTCGAAGCCCACGCCGTTGTCGCGTACGAACACGATGTCGTGATCGGCGAGCGGCGTATCGCTTTCGCCCGCGTGGCAGCCGATTTCGATTATCGCAGGGTCATCGGCGCTCGCATGGTTGCGCGTGAACTTGACGGCGTTGTCGATCAGGTTGCGCAGCACCACGTGCATGAGCACCGGATCCACGGTGAGCGCGTGCAGCGGAGCGACACGCCATTCGATCGCGCGCTGCGGATGATCGCGCTGCTGGTCGGCGACGAGTTCGCCCACCAGCCGGTTCATGTCCACGCGCTGCTTGTGAAGCGCGGCGCGGCCCATCTGCGAGAACGCGAGCAGGTCGTCGACGAGCTTGCCGCCGAAGCGCGCCGAGTCCGCGATGCGCTCGACAAAATGCTGCCCGCGCGTCGAGAGATTGTCGCTTTCGTTGCGCGCGAGCAGATCGGCGAAACCGGCGATATGGCGCAGCGGCGCACGCAGGTCGTGCGAGACCGTGTACGAGAAGCCTTCGAGCTCCTCGTTCGCGCGGCCCAGTTCGAGCGCGAGCTGGGCGAGTTCTTCGGCGCGGCGCAAGACGATGTCGAGCAGCGCGGCGCGAAATTCCAGCGCGATTTCCTGCTCGGCGGCGTGCCAGGGCAGCGAGCGCTCGCGCACCACCTCCGTCCAGACGTCGAAGCTCGCGCGCGGCGACAGCGCGCTGGCCTGGCTCGCCAGTTTCTCGCGCGGGTTGCCGGCCCACTTGAGCGCGCGCACGACCTCCGGGCGGAACCAGATCACGTAATTGCGAAAGAGCCGCGAAATCGACACGGCGAGCATGCCGGCGGCGTCGTGATGGAACGGCACGCCCGCGGCCTGCGCGAACTGGTCGACGGCGGTGATCTCGCCGCTCTGGCCGTCGAGCCAGCTGAGGATCTGCTCGATCTGCGCGGTGTCGGGCGTCGTGCCGACGGTGACGATGCGTCCGTCGAACACGATGGCCGCGCCCGCCGCGTTGGCGAGTCCAAGCAGGTCGTGCGGCTCGGCGCACAGCGCGCTCACGAAGTGCTCGCTGTTGGCCATGGCCGCGAGCAGGCGCGACAGACGGCGGCGCAGCTCCAGCCGGTATTCGGCCTGCGTGCGGTCTTCGCATGCCTCGATCTGCAACGAGAGCATCTGCGCGATGTGTTCGCAGGCCGCGCGCACTTCGAAGGCGGGCACGCGGGCGCTTTCGTGATGGCACGAAATGAGGCCCCAGAGCTGCCCGCGCACCACGATCGACATGGACATCGACGAGCCGGTGCCCATGTTCTTCATGTACTGCACGTGCACCGGCGAGACGCTGCGCAGCGACGCCCATGTGAGATCGGTCGCGCGGCCCGTGGCCGGGTGCAGCGGCGGCACGAGCGGCACGCTTGCGTAATCGGCGTCGGCGATCAGGCGGATACGGTTGTGCACATAGAGCGCGCGCGCCTGGGCAGGGATGTCCGCTGCGGGGAAGTGCTGGTCGAGATACGACGCGTAACCCGGATCGAGCGCCTGGGCGATGACGTGGCCGTTGCCTTCGTCGTCGAAGCTGTAGACGAGCGTGCGGCCAAAGCCGGTAATGCGCTTGACCTCGCTGGCGGCGAGGCGCGCGAGATCGTCGACGCCCGCGCTCTGCTGCAGGCCGCGCAAGAAGGTGCGCACGAGCGGATAGAGCGACGAGAACACATCGGCGGTGCCAAGCGCCGGTTCGAGCTCGACGATGGCGATGCCGTCGTAGCGATGCACGACGATGGCCAGCGGCGGGTGGGCGGCAGCGCCGGTCGACGCATCGGTGCCGGAAACGCGCATATCGCGTGTCTCGCGTGTAGCGCGCATATCGCGCGGATCGGCGATCGTGCCGACGAGGCGCGGCGTGCCATCCGAACCCGGCTCCGCGAGCGCGGCAAGCGTCGCCTGCGAGGCGTGCTCGCCGACGATGCGCGCAAACGGTTCGCCGAGCAGCGCCTGCGCGCTCGCGCTCACGCCGGCGGACGCAGTCACGAGTTCAGCCGCATTTGTGCTCAGTTGCACGATGCGGCCAGCGTCGTCGAGGCTAAACAGATACCCGTGCGGCTGGATGCTGCCGGGCACGTGGATCGGCTCGCTGGCGCAGTCGGCCGGTGCGGCGTGCGCGCCAGGAGGCGCCGGATGGGTCATGAAGGCTCCGTGGAGGGACGCGGGTCAAGCGCGTTCCGCAATGCTGGCGTGGGCGCGCAGCGTGGCCGCGCGCAGATTCTGAACAGTTGTAGCAAGGCGCGTGCCGCGCTTTCGGAATTTTCTCGTTCCGTGCCGGGCGGCGGATTGCCAACATGGCGGCCTCGACTATGTCATGCACGCCAAGGCTTATGCAAATGAATCCCGCCATCGTCGTCATCCCCACCACCGGCGCGCCCGAACTCGAACAGGCTGTGCGGTCGGTGCTCGACCAGAGCGTGCCCACCGACGTGCTCGTGATCTTCGACGGCCCTGGGTTCGCGCGGCCGCTCGCGTTGCCCGCCGATGAGCGCATCCACACGCTGGTGCTGCCGTTCAACACCGGCGCGAATCGCACGGCACGCATTCCCGAATCGCAGAAACAGCACTGGTTCGGCGCGCGCGTGATGTGCGCGGCGGGCTACCTCGTCAACAACGACTACGCGATGATGCTCGACCAGGACAACTGGCTGCGCGCCGATCACGTCGCGACGTGCCTGGCGGCCATCGAATCGCGCTCCGCCGGTTCGCTGCAATGGGTGTATGCGCTGCGCACGATCCATCGCAAGGACGGCAGCTTCGTCTGTCGCGACGAGTGCGAAAGCATCGGCCCGCGCGATGGCGTGAGCGGCTGCCTGATCGACACGAGCTGCTACTTCTTCCGCACGGACTTTCTCCTGAAGACCTCACACCTCTGGCTTTGGGGCTGGGGCGGCGACCGCCGCTTTCTGCTGCGGCTCGTGCAGGCCTACGGCATGGACGTGTTCAAGGGAACGGGCCGCTATACCGTGCATTACCGGCTGGGCGGCAACGAGCATTCCACCCAGGACGAGTCGTTTGTCGTCGAAGGCAACGCGCACATGCGTGCCCAATATGGAACAGGGATCTTGCCGTGGGCGGCGGAGTGATCCCGCTACGCCAGCTCAACCGGTGAGATCTTCCTCCAGCCGCTGGAAGACGCGCTGCGTCGCGCCGCGCGCGTGCAGCGCGAACAGCAGCAGCGAACGTCCCGTGACCTGGTAGATCTCGCCCGCTTCGAAGTCCGGTAGTTCGTCGCGCACCGGCATGTTGGTGTCGATCAGGCAGCTCCATTGATCGTTGCCCGGCACCGAGGGCAGCGTGAATTCCACCATGTCGTGATACGCGTTGAGCACGATCAGCATGGTGGCGTCCGAGGCGAGGCGCATGATCCCGCTGGTCTGCGACCGGCCATCGATCAGCATACCGAAGCATCGCATCTGCGCATCGCCCCATTGCTCGCCTGTGAGCGGCACGCCTGCGGGCGAGAGCCATTCGACGTCGGTGACATCGAGCGTCGCGTTGTGCTCGCCGGTGAGAAAGCGATTGCGCCGCAGCACCGGCAGCGCATGGCGCAGCGTCGTGAGCTTGCGCACGAAATCGGCGAGCGCATGTCCGTCTTCGTCGATGCCGTTCCAGTCGACCCAACTGATCTCGTTGTCCTGGCAATATGCATTGTTGTTGCCGCGCTGCGTGCGCCCGAACTCGTCGCCCGCGAGCAGCATCGGCGTGCCTTGCGCGAGCAGCAGCGTGGCGAGGAAGTTGCGTTTCTGGCGCTCGCGCAGGGCGCGAATATCGGCGTCGTCGGTCGGCCCCTCGACGCCGCAGTTCCACGAGAGATTGTCCGAGTGGCCGTCGCGGTTTTCCTCGCCGTTGGCTTCGTTGTGGCGCTCGTTGTACGAGACCAGATCCTGCAACGTGAAGCCGTCGTGCGCGGTGACGAAGTTCACGCTCGACCACGGGCGGCGGCCGCGCCGGTTGAACTGGTCGCCGGACGCGGCCAGCCGCGTGGCGAGGTCGGCGGCCTTGCCTTCGTCGCCCTTCCACCAGCCGCGCACGGTGTCGCGAAAGCGGTCGTTCCATTCGGCCCAGCCCGGCGGGAAGCCGCCCACCTGGTAGCCGCCGGGGCCGCAGTCCCAGGGCTCCGCGATCAGCTTGACGCTCGCGAGAATCGGATCCTGGCGGCAACTGTCGAGAAAGCCGCCGCCTTCGTCGAAGCCATAGGGCTCGCGCCCGAGGATCGTCGCGAGATCAAAGCGGAAACCGTCGACGCCCATTTCCAGCACCCAGTAACGCAGGCTGTCCGTCACCATTTGCAGCACGCGCGGATGCGAGAGATTGAGCGTGTTGCCGG
>NZ_BAYA01000028.1 GCF_000685015.1 Paraburkholderia bannensis NBRC 103871
CCTTCTAGAATGTGGCTCCGAAAAGAATTGAAACTGCCGTCCCGAAGCTGTAAGTGATTCCTGGACGTGGTTGATGATGGTCATATCGACCGATTAATGCAATTGCGCATTCCGGATGCGGCAATATGTACTTATAAAATACGGTCGCAACCCGGGAGCGGGGGCTTTATGAGCGTTATTGCGCAATACGCGTCTTTGTTTGGCACATTTAATCGTCTTTATTCGCTCGAAGGGACGGGGCCGCTCGCGGCCATGCAGATCGAGCGCTGGACGGGCGACGAGGCGCTTTGCCAAAACTATCGATGGGACATTTACGCGCTGGCGACGAGTCCGTCGCTGGACCTGCAGGCCATGCTGGGCCAGCGCGCCACGATTCGCACCACGTTGGGCGATGCGCCGTCCACGACGCGTAGCGGCCTGGTCGCCGAAGCCGAATGCGTGGGCTATGACGGCGGCCTAGCCCGCTATCACCTGCAACTGGTGCCATGGCTCGCGGCGTTGGCGCATGGCCGTGACGAACGCACCTTCGTCAATTGCACGGTGGCCGAGATCCTGGAGCAGGTATTCAGCGACTACAGTGCGATCGCGCGCTGGCGTTTCACGACGGATGCGAACCAGCGCATCGAGTCGTTGGGTACGCGCGGCTATGTTGTCCAGTACCGCGGGTCCAGTCACTACGATTTCGTGCGCCATCTGCTTGCCGCGGCGGGCCTGGGTTTTGGCTTCGTCGAAGACGGGGATGCGCCATCGGGCCATACGTTGTTGATTTTCGACGACAGCACCCAGCTCCCCGAGGACGAGACCTCCGCACGGCTCGGGGGCGTGCCGCAACGCCTGAGTGACATGACGACGGCTACCGACAATACGATTCTCGGCATGGGCCAGTCGCTGTCGCTCACGGCCGACCGGCTCACGCTCATCAGCAGCGACTACCGCAGCAACCAGTCGACCACAGCGGCGGCGAGCCTGGGCAATTCTCGCGGTGGCCGCGAACTGTACGACGACGTTGGACCGGAGGCGTTCGCCAGCCTGCGCGAGGCCGAGAACACGGCTCGTCGGCAGGCTGAGGCCATCGTCGCGGTGGCGCGTTTCTGGACGGGCTACAGCACGTTGCACACTGCGACATCCGGCCGGGCGTTGCGGCCAACCCGAACGCCATGGGAGCAGGCTGGGGGCGCTACGCAGGTGCCCGACGCGTTCTTGCTGAGCGCAGTGCAGCATGTCGGCATCAACAATCTGCCGCAGACCGCCATGGCGGCGCTCGAACAGAATCTCGGCGGCCTGCCGTGCGCGGATCTCGACCCGCGCCTGCTCAAGCAGGCGAGAGCAGGCGGTTACGCGAATCGCTTCGAAGCGGTGCCGCGCACACAGGCGTGGCGTCCCACGCTGGAGGACGGCACGGGGCAACGACTGAATCCGGTCGCCACCGCGCTCGGCGCGCAGACCGCGATCGTGGCGGGGCCTCAGGGCGAGTCGGCGCCGGGTGCGGCCGGTCCGGTACACATGGATGGCCAGGGCCGCCTGCGGGTGCGCTTTCACTGGCAAGCCGACACCGACAACGGCACCTGGCCGACCCGCACGATGCAGCGGCTTGCCAGCGACGGACATGGCTTGCAGCAGATGCAGCGGATCGGCCAGGAGGTGCTCGTCCAGTTCGATCACGGCCTGATCGATCGGCCCATCATCCTTGGCGGTCTGTACAACGGCCGTGGCGAGGGCGGCGAAGCGCCCACGCCCGCCGGCCAGCCCGGGCAGCCCCTCGACGAATCCCTTTACCATCAGGCGGCGGACCAGACGACGAGCGCCCAGGGCAATCTGACGGGCGGCAACGCGCCGGCCTGGCACGGCGCGGGCGGTGGCGCGAACCGCCACAACCACGCGGGCGCGCTCTCGGGCTTCAAAAGCCGCGGCTTCGACGGGCAAAGCGCCAACCAGCTCGTGGCGGACGACAGCGATGGCATGGGCCGCCTGCAAATGAGCACGACGCACGCCGCGACCGAACTCAACCTCGGCCATCTACGCTACCAGGCCGACAACTACCTCGGCAGTTTTCGCGGTCAGGGCGTCGAGTTGCGCTCGGACGCATATGGCGCCGTGCGTGGCGAGCGCGGCGTGCTGATCAGCAGCTACAAGTCGAGCGCCAGCCGGCCTGCGGGCGCCATCCCCGCGCTGCATTCGCTGCTCGCGCAGCACATCGCGCTGGCGGGCAAGCTCGACCGCAGCGCCGGGACGCATCTGACGCTGCCGTTCGCCTCGCAACGGGGCGTGACAAGCGCCGGGCAATCCATGATCAATCGCCAGGCCGCGCCGCTCGACGCGCTCGCGCAAAGTTTCGGCACCACGGTTGGCGCCGACGGTTTCGAGCAAGCCGTCGCCGACGCCGCGAACCGGTCGACGGACAAGGCGCTGCCCCACACGGGCGACGCAGTGCTGGGGCTGGAGGCGCAAGGCGGCCAGGGCGTGCTGGCGGGCCAGGCGCTGCAGTGGGCCGCCGCAGAAACCTTGAGCGTGGGCAGCGGGCGCGACCTCAACATTGCCGTCAACAAGGCGCTGCGCGTGCACAGTGGCCAGGGAATCGGCTGGCTGGCCGGCGCCGATGCCTCGAATAGCGGTGGTCTGAGCATGATTGCCGGCAAGGACAACCTGCAACTGCAAGCCCAGCACGATACCCTCGCGCTGCGCGCGCGCGACCTGTTGAAGGTGGCGTCGATCGATGCGGATGTCGAACTCGCCGCGCAAAAGACCGTGCACCTCGCGGTGAGCGGCGGGGCGCACCTGACTATCGAAGGCGGCAATGTCACGTTCGGCTGTCCCGGTGCGCTGACCGTCCACGCGGCAGAGCATGCGTTCGACGGACCCGGGAGCGATAACTTCGCGATGCCGCATTTCCACCAGGGCGCGGCGGCCCCGACGGATCTGGAGTTCCGCCTCGTCGATCCCTATGGGCGTCCCAGCCCCGGCGTGGAATACAAGACGATGCTCAGCGACGGCACGCTCAGGCATGGCGTGCTGGATGCGGATGGTTACGCGAAGATCGGTGACGTACCGGTCGGCACGACCGCGAAAGTCCAATACCTGACGGATACGACCGCGCCCCGCTCGGAAGTGGCCATCACGGCCGATTCCGACTGGAGCCAGTTTCAGTCGATCGATGTCACCGCCGGGCCGATCGCCGACACCGGCACGCCGGCCGGCTCCGATGCGGGTGCCGCAGCATGAGCGAATCGTCAAGCAGCAGCGGCATGCTGGATGCGATCTGGACGGAGGTGCTCGGCGACACGGCCGCCACCTTCAACTGGCTGAAGGATTTTCTGTTAGGCGAGTTCGTGCCCGACCGGCCGTTCTCCGTGATCGTCGCGGAAATGCTCGCGAACTTCGTGCCCGGCGTGATGATCGTCACCAGCGCGCGAGATGCGATTGCCATCATCGTGCGCCTTTCGACACATCCCGAGCGGTGCAAGGAAGTGACCGAGTGGATCCTGTTGTGCGCGTGCCTGATCGCCCTGGCCCTGCCGCTGGCGATGGCGGCCGCCGGTGCGGTCGCCGCGGGCGTGGGCGCGGCGGTCACCGGCATCGTGGGCGACGAACTCGCGGCGGCGCTGCGCGCCGTGATGCTCATGTTGATCGAAGAGTCCGGGAAGCTGGCCGAGATGGTCCGGTTCCTCAACCGCTTCATCAAGGGCAACATCCTTGAGTTTCTCAAGGGCTGGAAATTTGCCCGCTATGAAAAGTCGCTGCTCGAAATACTAGAGACACCAGCCGCGCGCTGTCGCGGACGAACACGGGGACCGAAATGGATCTAGTCGCTGCATTGACGGGCTATTCGCAGGCCACCCGTCATATCCAGATCGATACCGCCTTGCCGGGCAAGTTCGCGGTCGAACGCTTTCACGGGCGTGAAGCAGTGAACGAATCGTTTCGCTTCGAAGTCGACGTGTTGTCGAGCGAGCCGTTCCTCGACCTGAATCCGCTGATCGGCAGCGCCACCCGCCTGCGACTTGCGAGCGCCGCGGGCGAGCGTTGCTGGAACGGCTATATCACGCACGCCGCCTATGCGGACAGCGATGGCGAAGTCACCCGTTACCGGCTCACGCTGGAGTCCTGGCTCGCCTTGCTGCGGCTGCGGCGCAATTGCCTCTATTTCGTGGATCTCGATACCGCGGGCATCTGCGAACGCGTGTTCGGCGATTATCCCGAGGCGCTGCGCCGCTACGAACTCAGCGAGCCGCTGCGCACCTTCGCGCTGCGAGGGCAGTATCGGGAGACCGATTTTTCCTTCGTGCTGCGCCAGCTCGCGGAAGCGGGCTTGTCCTTTCGCATCGAACACACCCAGGACAGCGGCGAGCCGCCGTCGGGCGCGCACACGGTCGTGGTGTTCGACCGCAGGGCCAAATTTGGCCATGGCAGCACGATCGCGTTCAATCAACAGGACGTGGGCGATCCCGATGGCGTGATGACCCGCTTCACAGAACGTCATGAGATCGTGCCCGACCGGGTCGTGGCGACGAGCTGGAAAGCGAGCGAGTTGCTGGCGCTCGCGGGACACGCGCATGAACCTCCCGAAGAGGGCGCGCCGGTCATGCCGGTGCGGGAAATTTTCGATGGTCAGCGTGCTGGCCGCTTCGACACGAGCAACGCTGCCCAGCGCTATGCCGATCAACGCCTGGACGCGCTGCGCTTGCCGAAACTGACTCATCACGGCGAGGGCTCGTCGCGCACGCTGGAGACGGGCAAGGTGCATACGCTGACCGGCTATCTCGACAGAACGATCGAATTCGTGCCGCTGTCGATCGAACACGAGGCCGTGAACAACCTTGGCGCCGAGATCGCACAGTTGCTCGAGCGCGGCGAACTGGAGCAGGGGCATTACCGCAATCGCTTCGTCGCGGTGCCCGCTGGTGTGCCCATCGTGCCGCCGTACCGGGACCGGCCCACGGTACACGGCGTGCAGACCGCGATCGTGGTCGGCGAGCCGGGGAGTGTTGTCAGCAGCACGCGCGATCATCAGGTGCGCATCCAGTTTCCGTGGATGCGCGGCGCGGCACCGCTGCCAGGCGGGCTGACCGATACGGCGAGCCACTCGAATCCGGCCGGTCACGCACCTGGCAATCATCAATCGGGCGTCGTCGCGCGTCTTGCCGAGCAAACGGCCGGTCCCAACTTCGGGCACAGCTTCACGCCACGCGTGGGCGCGGAAGTGGTGGTGAGTTTCGACTCCGGCAACATCGACATGCCGGTCGTGCTGGGGCAGGTCTATGGCGGGCGCGTCCAGCCGCCGTTCGCCGCCGGCGAAGGGAGCCGTGCGAACCATCCGGGCACGCTGTCGGGCTTGCAGACCCAGACGCTGGACGGTCAGTCCGCAAGCCGCTGGGTGATGGACGATGCATCCGGTCAATCGCGTCACGAAGTGCTCAACACGGTCGCCAACAGCGGACTCGCGCAGGGTTATCTGATCGCACAGCAAGGCGCCGTGCGCGGCGCGTATCGCGGCGAGGGATTCGAACTGGCCACGCAAGGGTGGAGCGTGGTGCGCGCGGGCGAGGGCGTGCTCGTGTCGAGCACCATGCGCGCGCAGGCGAGTTCGACGCAGATGGATCTCGGCGAAAGCGTGGGGCAGTTGAAGCAGGCGCTCGACACGGCCGGGCGGCTCGATGGTGCGGCGACCGAAGCGCGGGCGGGCGGCCTCGCGGGCAACGCCGCCCAGGCCGATTTTCTGAAGGCGATCGATCCGCAGCAAGACGGCAAATACACGGGTGCCGTCAACGGTCAGAGCGCGACCCGGCCCACCGCCACGCAGCGCGACGGCGGCGATCCGGTGGAGCGCTTCGCGATGCCCGCCGTCGTGCTGGAATCGCCGGAAAGCATCGCGTTGACCACGCCGGCGAGCGCGGTTGCCTATGCTGCCGGGTACGTGCACCTGACTGCCCAGGGAGATGCGCATCTGGGTGCGGGGGCAACGGTGGCGGGCGCATCGAACGACGCCGTGAGTCTGTTCAGCGCCGCCGGTGGCCTCAAGGCCATCGCGAGCCAGGGGCCGGTCAGTGTTGAGTCACACACCGCCGCGATGGAGATTCTCGCAGATCAGTCGGTACAGATCGTCTCGACCGAAGAGCGGCTCGACGTGCTGGCGCAAGACGCCATCGTGCTCCAGCAGGGGCCGAACCGCATCACGCTCAAAGGTGCCGACATCACCATCGAGACGCCTGGCCGGTTCGCCGTGAAAGCCGGCTCGCATCCGTTCCCGGGCCCAGCGTCCGCATCGCCCGCCTTGCCCGTCCTGCCGATTTCTCCGCCGCCGGGCGAGGCGTGCGAATTTCTTGCCGGGGGGGCCACCGGCAGCGGGACAGCGCGTTCGGCAACGGCGGCAGCGGCAGCGGCAGCGGCAACGCCAACGGCGGGCGCAGCGGCGGCGCCCCAGGCGGCGGCTGCGGCCCCCGCAGCGGACGCCCCGTCTGGATCGGATCTCGCCTTGATGCTCTCCGGCGCGACCGGCACGAAGCCCTACGTGCCCGTGAGCAGCGAGTTGTCCGGGCCGCCCTCGAAGCAGCCCGCGCAGCAACCCAGCGTGTGTGCGCAGCAGTTGCAGGCGGTCAAGGAGAACGACTACACGGTCAGCATGGGCAGTGCCGACTATTACGAAACGGACGCAGCGGGACACGCGGTCCTGGACAAGCAAGGCCAGCGCATTCTGTTGCCCTACGCGGCCTCCTCGGGAACGTTCGACATCGAATATTCACCCGCCACCACCACGCTGAGCGCGACGGTGATCATCCGGCTCGTGCCGAAGGATCAGTACCTGCTGGGTGCCGACAACCAGCCCGTGCTGAACGCGGCTGGCCAGCCCACCTCCATTCCGTACAACACCAACGGGCCGGCTCAGGGCGTCAAGCTCAAGCCGATCGATCGCAAGGGCTGGCTGAGCGACCCGGTGGGCATGCAGAAGCGCATCGAAAGCCGTCTGAACGAAAACAACTACTACCTGCGCCCCAAAGCCTGCCCGCGCGGCGGTGCGTGCACCTGCAAGGTGGCGATTGCCATGAAGGTGAAACTGGTCTCTTCGGGCCGCAGTCACCAGAAGGTGAATATCTATCCGACCACCAGCCGGCCCGACTCCGGGAACTGGGGGGAAGTGCAGGTGGCCTGGAGTTCATCGGACAACTGGTTCAAGCCGATCGCCACGCAGCATGCGTCGGCCCACGAGACGGGCCACCTGTACGGCTGGCCGGACGAGTACTTTCTGGATGCCGGCACCGTGTACAAGGGCTACATCAACGCGCAGAAACTCGTCGACGTGCAGATGGCCCAGTTGAACGACAACTGGCAACGCAGCACCGAGACGAATTTGATGGGCAAAGGGATGTACACGGAGAGTCCCGAAATCCAGAAGTACTACATGTACGGTTTCCGCGACTGGTTCGAAGACCAGAACGGTATTGAATGGGACGTATTGAAATGAATCGGACAGCGTTGTTGGCGTTGGTTTCCGTATTCCTTTTCGGAGTGACAGACATGGCAAACGGCAAGCCGCCGTCGGACTATTTCGAGCTGCGCGACGGTCCAGGCATGATGGACCGCATGCCGTCGATGACCATCAAGGTCTCCGACGGCACGATCGCGTACTACGCGCTCGGACGCGAATTCGGCTTCCCGCCCGCGACGACGTATACGGGCATCGGCAAATACGTGCTGAGCGCTGAGAACGCCGGCGCAAAGCAGCAGATCGAAGCGCTGGAAGCCGCGTTGAGCAGCCGTACGTTTGCGCCCAGCGGGTATCTGGGCGCCGGTGCGGTCTTTGCCTTTTCGTTCGAGCAAAACGGCCGGCATCATGAGGGCATTTACGGCTACCGGCAGGACGACGCGTTTACCGCGCGGCTCAGTCCTTTCCATCAACTCGCCGACAAGGCCCTCAAGAACGGTCAGCCGGAGATCAAGATCCATCCCGTGTTCGCCGCGCATGCCGGCAGCGAGGGATTCGTCGTCGACCTCACATTCAGGAACGAAGGCCAGAAGGCCTTCAGCATCGCGGGTCCGGACACGTGGTCGCCCGACCTCGCGCGCCCGGATCTGCGCAATGTGGAGATCGTCGCATTCAACGCCGCCGGCACCGCTTTTAGCGTGCGTCTCGTGAGCCGCTATCTGGGCGAGGCGTCGCGTGCCTACCGCGCGGCAATCGACGTGAAGCCGGGCGAAGCGCTCACGTTGACGTTCGAGGTTCCCTATTCGGCGGTCGGGTTCAGCACGAGCTCGACGTCGCAGCGAGTGACGCCGGGAAGCTACCGCTTCGTCGGGCAGATGAGTGTCGATGTTCTCGCGCCGGACGAGCTGGCAGGCCAGATTCGTACGCCGATGGACGAGGCGCAGCCGGTGGAGTTGCAGGCGCAGTGATATCACGCGGCGGGGCGGACCGCCGCAGCGAATTCGAGGCATAGAGAAATGGTGACGACTGCGGATATTGGAGAGGCGCTGTTCGGCGGCTGGTCGCAGCAAAACCGCTTCCTGCGGGTGACCACGTCGCTGGGCGCGCAGGCGCTGGTCGCGGAAAGCCTGCAAGGCTGGGAAGCCGTCGATCACGGCGGCTTCCGTTTGCAGGTGAGCGCGCTGTCCGGGCGTCCCGATCTGCCGCTTGTCCAGTTGATTGGTGCGCCGGTGCTGATCGAGTGGCTGGCGGCCGAAGGCGGCGATGCGCGCCGCCCGTTCCACGGCCATATCGTCGCGGCCGAACTGGTCGGCTATAACGGCGGCCTTGCCCGTTACCGGTTGGTCGTCGAACCCTGGCTCGCGTTGTTGCGCCAGCGCGTGGACAGCTACAACTACCAGGCCGCGAGCGTCATCGACATCAGCGAGCAGATTTTCGGTTATCACACGCGCGGCGTGGTGGCGCCCGCGTGGCGCTGGGCGCTCGGCGATCGCTCGAATTACGGCAAGCGCAGTCTGACCGCGCAAGCGGGCGAGTCCGATTTCGATTTCCTCACGCGGCTGTGGGCGGAAGAGGGCATTTTTTATTGGTTCGAACACAAGGCCGATGCCGGGTCCACGAGCTTCGGCACGCACACGCTCGTGCTGGCCGATTCAAATCGGCACTTCACGCCCGACAATCCCGAGGTGATCGGCTTCCACCAGGCGAGCGACGGCGATCCTCAAGGGAGCGTGCAGCATTTCATGCCGGCGCAGCGCTGGCGCATCGGCAAAGTCGTGCGGGCGAGCTGGGATCACCGCAGTCTGTCGACACGGCCCACCGGCGCGCGTGTGAGCGGTGCGGTGGTGCCTGGCGTCGATCGGGATGTCGCCGGGCCTTACGCGTTCCAGACGAGCGCCGTGGGCGACCAGCGTGCGCAGCAGCAACTGGACGCCCAGCGCGTCGACGCGGCGCGCAGCGCGGGCGCCGGCACGCGCCGGGACATGCGCCCGGGTTTGCGCTTCGCGCTCGGCGAACATCCGACGCTCGGCACGACGGACGCGTTCATTTGCTTGCGGGTCGAGCACGAAGCGCGGGCCAACGTCGATGCGAACGTGCACAGCGCGATTGCACGGCAGCTCGGCACGATCCCGAGCATGCTCGACGCGCAGGCCACGCACGATGACAGCGGCGCGACGCCTGTGCCGCACGCCGCGCTGGCATCGGACATGCAGGGCAGCGGCCCGTTGACCGATGGCGACCGGGTCTACCGGAACCGGTTCGACGCAATCCCGGCGACCCAGACCTATCGTCCGCTCGCAAACGACGGTCATGGCGCGCGCTCGCACCCTGTGGCCATTGCGCAGGGCGCGCAGACTGCGATCACGGTGGGCGGCGGCAATCCAGTCCATACCGACCGCGATCACCGCATACGAATCCAGCTTCATGCGCAGCGCGGCCAGAACGCCGCAAGCCGCGAGGATCATCCCCATGCCGCCAATGCGCCGGCCGATCATGGCGCGGGCACGTGGACACGCATGTTGACGCCGGTTGGCGGTGACAACTGGGGCGGCGCGGGTATTCCGCGTGTTGGCCAGGAGGTGTGGACCGAGTGGCTGGAGGGGCAGCCCGATCGGCCGGTGGCGGTGGCCGCGCTTTACAACGGGCAGGGCAACGCCGACGCCCAGCACAACGCCCAGGCCGGCGGGCCGAGCCGCAGCACTGGCAACGCGGCGGCCTGGTTCGCCGGCAACGGGCACGCAGCGGCGTTGACCGGCTTCAAGACCCAGGATCTGGGACAGAGCCAGCAAGGCACCGGCGGCTACCGGCAGTTCCTGCTCGACGACTCCGCAGGGCAGTCCGCGGCGCACCTGTACACCTCGGATCGCAACAGCGGTTTGACGCTTGGTCACATCAAGCAGATTCAGGACAATCAGCGCCTGGCCGACCGCGGCTACGGCGTCGAACTGAAGACCGACGCGGCCGGAGCCTTGCGCGGCGGATCGGGCATGTTGATCAGTTCCGCAGCCGGGGGCAGCCAGATGGAGGCGGTCACGGCCGTTCAGGTGCTCGCACAGAGCCAGCAGACGTTGCAGAACCTCGCCGATACCGCGGACATGCATGGCGCGGAGTGGGGCGCCCAGGCGGCCGGGACTGGCCAGGCCGCACAACTCGAAGCGCTCACCGGCATCGGACAGGTGCGCGAGGCGCTGGGCGCAGTGCGCAGCAGCGGCGGCGCCAGCGAAGGCGGCGGCAGCGGGAGCGCCGTGGCGTGGAGCCGCCCGCACCTGGTGCTGCATGGAGAACAAGGTCTCGCGGCGATGTCGGCGAAGAGCCATGTCTGGGTCTCGGGCAAGGCGACGGTGTTGAGCGCCGGCCAGGACCTGCAACTGACCAGCGCGGGCAAGACGAGTCTCGTGGCCAATCAGGGCATCGCGCTCTACACGCGGGGCGAAGCCGCCAAGGGGCGTCCCGTTGCAGGGCAGGGGATCGCACTGCACGCCGCGAGCGGAGCGGTCAGCGTGCAGGCGCAGAACGGCGGAACGCTCGGTGCTTCGGCGCAGAAAGCGGTGACGCTGGCCAGCGCCCAGGCCAGCGTCGATCTGCAGGCGCCAAAGCGCGTGCTGCTCAGCGCGGCCAGGGCGTACCTGAAAATGGAAGGCAATGGCATCGAGATCGGCGCGCCCGGCACCGTCGAGTTTCATGCTGCGAGCCACACCTTGACCGGGCCGGCCAGCGCGCAGGCCCAGGCGGCCATCGCGCGCAGCGAACCGAAGCTCTGCGAGTACACGGCCCGAGGGGCCGACGCGATAGGCGCCGGCACCATGATGGGGGCTTGATATGGGGCTGCCCTTGCTGGACGCGACCGAGTTTCGTTCGTATGCCTATGCGCTGATCAATCCTCTTCAGGTGGATGAGTCCGAGTGGCAGAACCTGCGCACCGAGCCCATCGTGCCGCAGCGGTTCAAAGCCCACGCCGATCTGTTTCCGCGCCTGATCGAACTGCGGGCAATGGATGCTCACGCGCGAGACCTCGTGCGCGCCCGCGCTGGCCGATGGGAAGCGGAATGCGGCACGCCGTTTTTCTCTAGCTTGCTTCGGAGCGAGGCCGAGCCCGCGAGGGTGCGCGATCACCTGGCGCGGCAGATGGTGCAATACCATCACGCCCGCGGCAGGTACGACGTGGTTCGGCTGCATGACCCGCGCGTTCTGTGGCACCTCGACTGGTTGCTCGACGCGTCGCAATGGGCGGGCTTGCTGGGCGTCATCGAGCATTGGGCCTGGCCGTGCGCCGACGGCGCCTGGCAATGCCGCGAGCGCGCGCCTGGCGCGAACGACGCAATGCGGCTGCTCTTGTTGCCGCCGCAATGGGAGACCTTGCTCAGGCTCGGCGATATCAACGAGACCTTGAAGCACCTGCGCCGCGCCGCGCCGCAAGTGAGCATCGACGCGCCGCTGGCCCGTCGCATCGACGGGCTCATCGAACGGGCGTGGACGCAGCACCGGCTGGCCGACGCCAGTGATCGCCAGCTCTATGCCGCACAAGCCGCGCGTTTTCATACCGATATCCACGCCCATCCCGAACTGCAGGCGTGTCTCGCGCGTGCGCAAGCGGGCGAACTGAGCTATGTCGGCGCTTGCCGCCATCTGGATGAAACGGCCCTGCAACGGATCGGCCGCGAACTGGAACACACGAAGGAGTACACATGACCGCTGCCGCTGCCGCCACCCCACCGGTGCAAAGCTGCCCGTTCTGCGACAGGAGTGGCCTGCCGATCCTGCCGCTGCGCTACGCCGTGGCGCGTACCGATCTGGGCGGCAAGGCGCCGGACATCGTTGCGCCCTTCGACGCCGGCGCGGTGAGCTTGCCCGGCGAAAGCGCCAAATACACGCTGCGGATTCTGCGCCCGGGCTATCTGTACGTCTTCGATGAAGTGAGAGGCGAATGGGCCGCCTACGTAGTCAACGAACAAGGGCTGCTTTATCACTTCGATATTCACGCCAAAACGCCGCCGCAGGTTCCGGTCAAGACGTTCAACGACGCCTGCGTTCGCAAGGCCGATCCGTATCTGGCGCGCTGCATTACGGTCAAGGACCCGGCGCAGGCGGGCAAAATCTGGCTGGCGTTTTCGGATGTGATGTGGACGGAAAACGTCCTGGCCGCGCACGCGCAGGCCGAATACCGCAAAAGGCACATGCGCTGTATCGACATGGCCGACGTGCGCGCGCATAAAGCAGTCGCTCATCTGGATACCTTGAGCCATCTGAGGAACGTGGCCGAGTTCACCAAAGTCCTGAAGCCGGACGCGCATGCGACCCAGGCACATGACGAACTCGTCAAACAGGTCGCCGCACTGGAGCAGCAACTCAAGCAGATGGCGCATCCGTCCAGTGGGGCGGCGGCCAAAGCCGCGCAGAACCAGGCGACGCAGGCACGCGCGCAACTGGCCGAGCTCAAGGCTCGTTTGTCCGCTACGTGGCTGCCGGAGGTGACGGTGGCATCGGACCGTGCATTGGGTTATTCGCAGCAGCCGCTCAATTTCCTTGGCGATCAGGCAAGCGGCCTGATGGAATGGGGAAAGCAGGTGGCGAAACCCTATGAAGCCGTGATGGTTGGCGTGCCCGACCCCGCCGGCGTGGCCGCGGAACTCGCCTTGCTCATGCGCACGCGCATGCAGGCTTTCATGAATGACGAACGCCACGACAAGGATCGGCCGCGCAAAACGGCGCTGTCGGGCGTGATCGAGCAGATCCGCGACGCGATCCGGATGCAGGCGGAGCAGGACTTCATCGATGAGCGCGAAAGCCGCGCCCAGCGCGACGAGAACGGCTATATGATGCCCGGCGGCATGCTGGGCGGGGTGCCGATTCCCGGTAACGCGGCGCTGGCGGCCAGCGACCGGGCCATTACGGCGGACGAATTGCGCCAGGCCGGCGACGACGAATGGAAGAAATACGACCACCTGTATTGGGAAACGCAACGCACGGCGTGGCAGAACGATTTCAATACCGCGTTGCAGTCGTTCGACCAGAGTGTGATTGGTCCTCTGGCGATTGCGCACCGGGATCTGCTCAAAGGCGAGGGGTTTTATCGCTACTTCGACTGCAATTTCGACCCCGCCGTGGTGGCCAGCGGAATCGTCTATACGACGGTATTCGGCCAATGCATCGCCGGCACGCAGGACAAACGCTGCAGCGCGGATCTCTACAACCAGTGGCTGCAGGGCGACCTGACCGACAAGCGCAATATCTTGCTGCGTGCGCTTTGTCTGCATCAGGATGCGCAGGCGAAGGCGATCCAGAGCGCCGCGCAAAGCAGCGTGACATGGGCGGAGTTGCCGTGGGACAAGTTGATGAGCATCGGCAAGACTACGTTCGATCAGCTGCTCGAAGCGCAAAAGGACGAAGTCGGTCGGCTGGCGAGTCTCGTGGCGGGTGCCATTACGGCGACCTTGAAACTGGTCGGCGAAAACAAGCGCATCTACGCGGGACTCGTCGCGCTGGGCGTGGCCGCGCGAAAGCCTTTTGTGCTGGTGACGGTCGAAGGCGGCAAAAAGGCGTTTCGCGCTTCGCTGATCAAAAATATGCTCAAGCTGAGCGGCAAGGCGAAGTCCATCCCGAAGAACAAGATGGAAAAAGCCGTCGCCGATGAACTCCGGCGCCAGGAGATCTGCGGCGTCGACACCGAGGGGCGCGACAAGAAGACCTGGCTATTGATGATCGACCCGGACGAAGTCAGCAAGATGCCAAAAAATCTGGGCGTCGACGATCAGGCGAAATGGCTGTCGAAAACCATTCGTACACCGGAACAAGTCGACGAACTCAATCTGGCGGACTATCGCGAGTCCGTCGTGAGGGGAAGCGAGCGCATCAAGGTCAACCTGCCTTTCACCTTTGCCGTGCTGGCCTTGCTTGCGAACGGCTGGGCCATGCATTCCATCATGCAGGGCGAAGAAAGTGCGCTGGCCGTGCACCAGAACGAGATGCGGCGGCGCGTCTATACACAGGGCCTGGCGATCTTCGGCGCCGTCGCGGACGCCATCGAAGGCGGCCTCACGCGTCTGTCGATCACGGGTGTGCGCCTGGGGCAGGCGGCCATGAAGGCCGGCGCGAAGATATTTAGCATGGTGGGCCGCATCGTCGGCGTGGCGGCCGGCATCATGATGGCCGCGTGGGACGGCTGGCGGGCCTATGAGGAGCACAAGGCGGGCCACAATGGCGCGGCGGCTGCGTATGCGGTGTCTGGTCTGTTGGGCGCGGCGGCGACGGTGCTGCTGTTCATCGGCTGGACCGGTTGGGGGCTGCTCGTGGTGGGCTTCATGGTCGCCTGGGCGTTCGTGATGGCATTGCTCGTCAATAACAAGGTCCAGGACTGGCTGGAATTGACTTATTGGGGCAGAGCCAAAAACGCGCAATTGAAGTACAAGACGTCGGAGATGGAAATGCAGCAACTGGATGTCGCAATCAAAGGCTGAACGATGGAATACACCGGTCTTATCAACAAATACAAGATCAATCGCCCGCTAACGGACGAAGAACGCCGCAACCGGCTCGATCCCTCAATACGCCTGGACGTGTCGCCGAATTATTTCAGCTCGACGATCAGCGTGAATAGCCGCTACCTGGAGGTCGCGGACAAATACTATGGCTGGAAAGGCGCGCTGACCTTCGTGACCAGCGCCTTGTTGATCATTGGCTTGGGAATAGGCTGGGTTTGCGCCGATATTTTCTTCGTCGACGGATTGATGGGCGCCGCCGAAGAACGCACGGCCAATCTGCTCTTCGGCGGCGCGCCGCTGCTGTTGGATATCGCGTTGATCGCCGCGCTCGTATGGCTCGCCTTCAGGGAGTGCTTTCGCTTTACTCATTATCCGATCCGCCTGCAACGGGACCTGCGCATGGTGCATGTCTTCCGGCTGGATGGCACGGCGCTCTCCGTGCCGTGGGATACGGTTTTTTTCACGCTGGGGCGCGGCAATCGACCGTTTGGCATTCAAACGTGGGATGTGCGCGGACATGTGCTCGACGACGATGGCGTGACCGTGGTCGAGACATTCTGTTTTGCGCTGGCCTGGCCGGAGAAAGAGGAACTCCTCCGGTATTGGGAGTATGTGCGGCGCTATATGGAGGATGGAGCGGGCGAAATCGCGCCATATACGCTTGCATATCTCCCCATTGCCACGCGGCGAGAAAGCTGGCGTTTCGGCTTGTTGCGGCTGGCCTTGAATCTGCCGGGCCAAACCCTTGTGCAATTGATCTTGTCGCCGGCGTTGCTGCTATTTTCCTTCACCCGGTGGCTGGCCATGCGTAGCTGCAAGATACCGGTCTGGCCGAAGCACATCGAGGACATTTGCGTGGTGGATGCGGCCGATCCATTCGCACGCGACGCCAGCTCGAATCCCGACCAGCTCTGGAAGGTGATGTGAAATTCAGCGCAGGCGCTGGAAATGAAGCAGCGACCGAGAATTTACTGCTCCACGACCCAGAAAGCGCCGATGTGGGAGCGTTGGCGTGCAGGCGAATCCGCGGATTGGTCATCGGGAGGGAGACCTGCTCTGTGGCGGCGGTAGCGGCCAGATTGCAACACTTGTAGAGCGCCAGGCGCGCTATCTAATGCGTGATGCGGTGGTGTGTGTGCGTGTGTTTCGTCCAACGACTGCAGATGATTCCCAATTCTGCGTGTAGGGATTGCTGCGTATCACCAGACGACTACACTGGTGCAGATCATCATGGTGATGGCCGTTGCCATGCTTCTTGCGGGCCGCCATCACTGATCAACTGGCTACCGCCGCCAACCCAAGCCCCACTTTGAGAACCGATTTCTCCTATGCTGGGGGACATACGCTCTGGTCGGTGACGCCAGCCGCTGAATATGTCCATGACGTTGGCGTGCCTGCATCATGCCGACAATCGAGAGCACTCCTTCAAGGATCCGCCTTGCAATACCCATGGACAGTTGAGTACGGTCGACAATGAAAAAGTTGGTTGCTATATCAACGCAGCAGGACGCTTCGGCATGTCATGCCACTTGCGGCGCCGATTGCAACTATTTCGATCATGGGCGCAAGCGGAATGTGGCTGATCGACGTCAGTGATAGGGGGAACAAGTCGAAATGACGCAGTGGTATGTGGAAATCGCCATCCACCCCATTATGGCGAAGACAGTGCCAAGACCGATGAAGGCCAGCCAGCACCGGATCAAGCCATTTCTGAATGGCAATGATAGAAAAAGCATAGATCGGCGATAAGAGCGGTGCCAGCACCGCGAGGGAGACGACGCCAGCGGCCAAGAAAGGGAAGATGAATGTCGCTACAAAGAGATGCCGATCGCGTGAGGGGTTGAAGCCATTCTCAATCAACCAGGTCACAAAAGTAACGGTTGCAATTGTCAGGCTTCCAGCAATGAATGCGGCGACATACGCCACAGTTGCGCGCCAGGGAGTGAGCGTGGATCGACGTGTTGCGGCATACGGTCCGTTCCAGCAAGGATGCTTCTAATTTCTCGGCGTCTCCACCACAAGGTGAACCGATCCGATCGCTCTGATACTAGACGATCTGGCTTCGGATTGTTGCCGGCTATTATTGGCCGCACACGGGCTCATTCGTATTGCATCGTCACGTCCGCGAACAGTCGTGGACGACCGTCGCGATTCGACCCGAAGCGGATATTCAACGCCGAGAAGACTATGATTCACGAACCATCGCAACCCTGACCGTCGCGCTGGCAATGCGACCTGTACGATACTGATCCTGCGTGTGGTGAAGATTTCTCACTTGCGGTTTTCAATGACCCCGACAACCTATCAAGACTTAGCCTGCATCGCCATGCTTCAATTCAGCCATCGAGACGATCTCTTTGAATTATCAGTGTTGGACCATGAGGAACCGAAGGCGCAAAGCTATGGTGGTACTCACTTGCGTATTTCTGTGTCTTCGTGCGGCTTTCGCGGAAGCTGTAGCGCTTGGGTTTATGCAGAGGATATGCAGAAATTCTTCGAGTCACTTGTAGAGCTTCAAAATACTTCCAAGGCAGTAGCGAAGCTCGAATCAACGTCGCCGAAGGAGATTGAGCTGAGTGTTTCTGCGGCCAATTCGAGAGGGTATCTGTGCGTTTCTGGCGCAATTGGTAAGCACGTATTCACGGAAAACGGGAACCATTGGCACTCTGTCTCGTTCGGCATCGAGTTTGAATCCGCCCAGCTTGATATTGCGATTTCTTCGCTGAAGCCATTTTTTGGCTTGGCAGCGCCGGACTGCTCCCCGAACTAGCCCGAGCCGTTGAATGGCCGTTCTTGGCCGGTTGTTGTCAGATGCGTCTTGCATGAACGACGCCGCATCGAAGTGCAGCGGCCGGCTGAGTGCGACCCAACTCGGACATTCATCATCTAGCGTGAGCGTCTGCTTCTGACAGCAGACGATGTCAATATTGGCCTCAGGCAGCAGGCAAAAAACTTCAATGCGAGGCACGAAGGTCAAGTGCCACGTTCTGAAGAGTGAAGCCGCTTCCGTCACCCCGTACGTCTTGGTAAAAACTTACGCTCCAGCATTTTGTCGCGGGCTCGATCGTGATCACGTCGTAGCACATCGGCTTACCCGCGGCTCCGACACTGGATCCACACCCGACGGCCGTCACCTCGCCCCCTTCGGTCGGACGAACCGTCGCCACGTGCGGAATGTGCTTGTGCCCATGGAGCACCAAGCCGACCTGTCGGCCGACACACCAATTTACGAAGTCTTCGGATTCCTCAAAGGCTATGAACCGGTTATCGCCGCCCAACCGAGCGAGGATGCGCTCGTACAGCGCAGTTGGCTGCGAGCCATAGTCCACCGGATGGTGATGAACCAGGGCGATATTGAAGTAATCGCGTACCTGCTTTCTGCGATAGATCTCTTCGTCGTGCTTTTCGGCGCGCGAAAGACGCTGGCGCAAGCTCACGCCGCCACGAGCAAAATTTCCAGTCTCGCTCGAATTAAAAGAGAAGAACACAGTTTGCATATCGTGATCAACGTCGAGCGGTGACCAGTCAAGGTCGGTGACGTATTCCGCATTTCTTCCAAATCCTCCGATCGCATTGCCCTTGGTCCGCATGTCGTGGTTGCCCGGAACCACCAGCAATCGCTTTCTGGTACCGTCTTCGACGTCGCGGCGGAATTCGTCGAACGACGCGCGCAGTTCGTCCGATGGCGTGTCGAACAAATCCCCGGTCACCGCTACTCGATCAATCGAAGGAAGCAAGTTCTTCACATGTCGCTTAAGGTACGACCGACGTTGAGTCGCTTCCGCGAGGCCGATATGAAGATCGCTGAGATGAAGAATGCGTTTGGAGCGTTGCCGAGACGCTTGGAAGGCTATCGCATCGTCAGTTGCCCTTAGCCCACCCGAAAGCGCGAACAGCAGGTCATAACGTAGGAAGTTGAATGCATCCTGCAGAGATAGGGCACAGGCGCTGCCGAGCCGTGTCCAAAAAAGGACACCGGGTGGCGCGACGGGTTGATCCGCGAAGACCCTCAGCGCCGGAAAGGGGTCAACGAACTGAGCGAGTCCAGGCTCATATCGCTGCGAGGGAAGGAGAACCAGTCCGTTCGCGCCTGAGCTAAACCCAGCCTCCCTGAAGAAGCGCAGTGTGGAGTCGTCGCGGCCATGATCGTCAGCCGGGAGGACGAGCGCGTAGAAGTCGTAACCGGTGAAATATGTCCGGAGCGGATCCAGGTACTGCCTTGAATCCACCGGTCGCTCATTGGCGGGCTCGCCGAACTGGAAGTTGAGACGATCGAACTGGTAACGGGCCGCGTCTTCGACTTGCCGGGTCCAGTCGTCTGGTGATCCTTGTGTCGAACTGATGAGATTCTGACCATAGGCAAGTGACATTAAAAATGTCGCGATCGTATCTAGGTCGGAACGAGGAGCGGCAACGCCGGTTTCGTCCGTGAGATACCCCACGAGATTGATATGGTTGAGGTCGAATCGCGCGCCCATGCTTCCTCCTCTGTACCAGATTGTTCGACAATTCAAATCGGGACGACCCATTCGGCCTCGGGCCGCCATCACGTTGGCAATACTCCGACTCAACGGAGGGCGGATTGACGTCAGAATAGTGGCCCAAGTATTGGTCGTCGCCTCAACCACCATGAACGGCACCGGCGGTGCGACTTCAACCCATGTTTATCCGCAGATTGCTGATTCCAATATATGTCCATTTCCCATTAAGCGACATTTGCGAGTGACCGCAACTGGCCGAACTTTGTCTTATGCCTCAGGATCGGACGCGTGCTTTGACCACAGGTGGTTGAACAGCGTTGACTCTATGATGCGAGCATCGAACTGGGCATCAGAATTTATCTCGATCAAAGGCGGAACAGGCAGCTTTCCGAGCTGGGTTCCCATTGTCGACTTGTGACCATCGGCGTATCCAACGCGACCGTCGCGAAAAAACTCCAGTTTGCGAATTTCATAACGCTGATTGTCAAGCTGCGAGACAAGTCGAATTGGGTCCGCCTCGAAGTCGTGTGTCCATGCAACATCGATAAATATAGGCTGGCATGCCTCGTTCATCTTTTGCTCCCCGTCCGCCTGACCCGGCTTGTCTCGACGCGGGCATTGTCGACGATTTGTGCGGGGGGGCAAAGGGCGGCTCCTGGCCGAGGCTGTATCAAAAACGTCGAGCACGAAAATCGACCCACCAGAACGCTGCTTATCGGCTTCGCGACACTTCGGCAGCGTGTTGATGCAACCCGCCCCTGAGGATGTGTCGATGCTGAATGCATTGTTGGCAGTTTTTTTGCGACGTCGCTGCTGAAACGAATACGCGAATCGCGTCCTCAAGATACGAGTGCCCTAAAGTTAATTAAGCGCATGCCGTAATTACTTAGTGTGAGCTTGTCATCCTGTCGCGTTCAGCGACGGGAAAATCCAACGCTCTCTAGTGCACATAAAAAACTGAATCAACGAGGGGATTCCATTGAGAACGCAGGTTAAGGCACGGCCACTCTGGCTTGCCACAATCGTTGCTTTTGCCGTTTCGGGGTGCGCGAATCCCGGTGGTTTTCAGCAACTCGGTGGTAACGCAAACGATTCAAAAGGCCAGGGCGATCTCAATATCTTTGAGAGCACGTTCGACAACCCAGATCCTTGTGCGAACAGCAACCGGAATATTGGCGTGGCTGTCGGCGTAGGCATCGGCGCGATATTGGGCGCTGTCATAGCGAAGAAGAACAAGGTTGCTGCCGCCGCCATCGCCGGAGCCGCTGGCGGCCTGGCGGGCGGCCTGATCGGCCACGCTGTGGACAGCCGGCGCTGTGCCTTGTCAAAGATCGCGGTCAGGCACGATCTCACTTACTCGGCTGCGCCGCTCGAAGTCAAGGCATCGGATACGGGTCAGGCCGAGCAGGTCGGCAGTTCTTTCACGATCGTAGATACCGCGAAGCACACACAGTTCGAAACCGGCTCGGCCGAACTGACGCCTGAAGCCAAGATCTACTTCGGTGAGATCGCCGAACAATACCGCACTTCAACGCGCGTCGCTGAAGCGTCCAGCGCGGACGAGAAAGCTGCAGCCGCGCAGACCAAGATTCTGCTGATCGGCCATACGGATGACACGGGGAGTTCGGAGCTCAACGCAGATCTCTCGGAGCGACGTGCGCGTGCGGTTGCCCGGCTCTTTTCCAGCCACGGCATCTCACCTGACAACGTGTTCTATCAGGGGGCTGGCGAAACACTGCCGATCGCCGACAACCATACGGATGAAGGTCGCGCGAGAAACAGGCGGGTTGAGATCGTCGATCTGACGGGGGCGAAACCTGACATTCTCCAGAGCTACGCAAGCAGTCGTGTGCCTCAGTATCGGTACTACCGTGCGTCGGCTTCGCAATCGGAAGAGCGGGCCCTGCGCTTGCAGTCCCCAAAACCGGTTGCGAAGGTCGCCAGAAGCACTTCAGCATCGAAAATGGCGAAGGGCAGTACTTCGATGAAAGCGCAGGCTATCGCATCCGATGCGGCAGCGCAGCCTGCGGCTACGGTCAAGCTGACATCATCGACCACTGGCGCAGAAGAGCGTATTGCTTCGTCGGACGGCATCGATTTCGGCTGGCGCGCGACGAGCCCAGCAATGGTCGGCCTGAAGTTCGCGACGATTGCGGCCCCGTCCTCGACTTTCGCGTTTCTTTCCAGTGCGGTCGCTGACGAGGCGCCCGTCTCGAAAAGCTGCACGAACGACCGGCCGCGCGTTTCTCACGCGATGAAGTCTGTTGCGGATGACCGCGCCGTGCCGGTGCGTGACCATTTGCAGAATCTCTACGGCAGCAGCTGGGGCGCGACAGTGAACGGACAGTACCTCGCGCTCCAGGATGTGTCGGTGCTTCGCAATGGCTCGACCGCAGGCAGCAGGCCGACGTTGCTGGTCTGGAAGGACTATGAGAAGGGCAGTGGCCTGTCTGGCCCTGCTCAGGTACGACTGTCTCCGGACGTGAATGCATACGCGGTCAAGGACGGTGTCCTGTATCGGGTATTCGTCAACAACGCGGGCGTGTTCGATTGCGCAGACATCATTTTCTCGAACGGGAAAGCGACCGCAGGTGAGCTCGTGCGCCACAAGAGCAATCAGTTCTTCACAGTCGACTACGTGCCCACCATCGCACGCTCATAAAAAATCAGGGGAAAAACAATCATGATGGACATTATTCAGGCAAACATGAGCACCATTGTCTGGTGTCTCGTTGCCGCGCTGCTTGCCGTGGGCGCGTTTTCTTTCAGGTCGACACTCGAGTTCTGGTTGAACCACTGGAAGTACACGTTCCCGGTATTGGGGAAGACCGCGCGTCTTGCCCGTCACGGTATTCACGGACAGGGTGGTTGGACCGATTCGGAGCGTACCCTCTGTGGAGACTACAACAAATTCATCTCCTATCTTTCCAGAGCGGAATTCAACAAACGCAACGACTACCTTGCAAAGGCCGACGACAGTGGGCGATCGCCGACGCCGCTCTGGTTGATGGTTCTGCTGACCGTTCTCGTTATTGCTGAAGGCCTCGGTTTTTCGTACCTTCTGGGCAGCTGGATGGCGCGCGATGGCAGTGCCAATACGCACACGTTGCTCATGATTGCGATTGTGCTCGTGCTGTGCGTCATCATGGTCTTTCTCACCCACTTTGCGGGTCACCAACTGTATCGATCGAATCTGGTTGCCCGCTGCCGCAAGCAATGGAAGCAGGACAAAACCCAGGAACGCTTTTCCAGCCGCAAGGTGAAGCTCGACGCTGACCAGTCGGTGGATGATGCTGAGCCGGATTACACGCAGATCGTGAACCGGGTCGGGACGAGTCATAGCTACTTTATGGTTGCCCTGACCGTCTGTGTGATTCTGGTGATTGCTGTCACCTCGACATGGATGCGCTGGAGCAACCTCAACGCGGAGCAGACGCGCGAAGCCATGGGTGTGAGCCAGAACGCCGATGCTGGCAATCCCTTTGCGACGACCAATGCGGTCCCCGCCGAACTTGTGGCAAGCCAGAAGGCCGCGGATGACCGGGCCCGGGCAGAGGAGTCTTCTTCGACCCGCAGCGAAGGTGCTGCCGCGTTCATCACCCTCGCGGTGATTTTCGTGGTGACCCAGATCGTTGGCATTTTCGGTGGATTTGCCTGGGGCTTTGGCGGACGTGAAAGTCTTGCCGCGTGGCGGACCACCAAAGGCTTCACGACGTTCGAGGACTACAACAACTATTTTGCGCCGCTGCGCGCGATTGCCCAGTCCCAGCTGGAAAATCTCCAGAAGCGGCTGGCGGAGAATGCAGATATTTCGGGCAAGACGTTCTCGAAATCGTTTCGGGACTACGTGATCGAGCAACGTGCATTTGCCGATCTGGAGTCAAATGGATCTCATGTAGCACCTGAGGCTGCGCCTGAGCGCGCGCCCGTGATGGCCACGCGTGTCGCCGAGGTTGAAACGCAGCGGGCTTCGGAAATTCCCGCGGCACGACCGGTTGCTCAATCGACGGTCCCGCCAGTGTCGACTGGCCAGAGTCTCGAAGCGATCATTGCTGAGATCGAAACCACGTCCGACGTGTCGCGCAAGAAGGAACTGATCGTTCGCCTCGATGAGCCGTTGCGCCAACAGGTCATTGGGGAGATCAAGCGACGCAAGGAGCGGGCTGAAGCAGCAAAGCACGCACTGGACTCACAGCTCGATGACCTGTTCAAGGCGTAACCGTTTCATGATCCAACGAATTCGATACCTCGCCGCTTTAGTGGCACTCGGCACGTGCGCCAGCAGCGCGCTGGCGGGAATTAGCAATGATGTTCCGAGCTGCTATGCGGCGAACCACATCAAACCTGTGACCAGCGCGATTGGCCAGGAAATGTTCATTGCTGTCGACCAGACGACCGTGTTCGATGAACGCCTGCAGGCACAGATCGCGGCGACTGCGTCGTCGGCTATCAAACCGGGGAGTGCATATTCGCTTCTCGATTTTTCTGCTTTCTCACAAGGCCGATACACTGAAGTCGTGACGCGCGGCGTCGTGGAGTCGCCGATTCCGGAAAAGCTTCGCGACGATATCAGCGAGCGTGCGCTGCGCACGTTCGATGCGTGCATGACGGGCCAAACAGCTTTCGCACGCAAGTCCTTGCTGGCCGCGATATCGCAGGTCGAATCGAGCGCAACCAATGAACTCGCGCGATCGGACATCCTCGCTGCACTGAAGGACATTGGTGACAAGGTGCGCGCCTCGCCGGCGTCGGATCGTGTGGTCTTACTCGCGTCCGACATGCTGGAAAACAGCTCAATCTCGAGTTTTTATGCACACAACGCGGTTCGGCACATCGACCCGCAGGTCGAGATGAAGAAAGCGCGTGCGGCGGGCATGATTGGCGATTTCGGTGGCGCACGGATCTACGTAATCGGCGCAGGCCTGCTCTCGGGCGACGCGAAGGTGAAGAACGTCTACCGTGATCCGCAGACGATGAGCGCGTTGAAGCAATTCTGGACGTTGTACTTCGAGCAGTCCAACGGGAAGTTGCAGGAGTTCGGTGCGCCTGCGCTGCTGAATCCCGTTGCTTTTTGATCTTATTTCGGCATCGACATTTAGCGGGACATCACGGTTTGGTCACTCGAATGTGAAGCGCCAATGCGACAAGGAAATAAAAAATTCTCATAGTTTTCGTTGTCGATGGGAACTTGATGGCGCACGTCGATACATACGTGCGCGAATTAAAACTGATTTCGCCTTCGGTTGGGGGCGAGAAATCAATAAAATTACGGTGCTTAATAGAATGCCTCAATTTGATCGGTGGGTAAGTCCGTGGCCTCGCACTTGGCCGTTCGCAGTATTTAAACGTCACCATACTGAGTTAAATGACATTTACTGGGCGGGCGCGATTTCTGCTTTTTCTTCTTCGAGAGTTGTTAAGCATAGTCAAATTTCCAGTGATAAAAAAATATCAACAATTCTCCCGATACCAGCGCAACAGAAGAAGCGTATGGATTTTACTCGAGAACAGTGGGAAAAATTCACATCTGATTTTCAAAATTGGACGCGACTTGCAGCGTTGATGTCGGCGTCATCATATTTTGAAACATATATGAAAACTGTTTGTCAGCTTGCGTTGCTCTCAAATCCAGGTGTGATTTTGCGGAGTCCGAAGGCGGTAGACGGGATTTCACTACTAAAATCGTTGTCAACCAAACACGCAAAAGTTCATCTCGAGAAAGTGAAGGAGCATGTAATAAGTATCACAAAGGGCGATTGGACTAGTAGGGTTGAGAGCTATGAAGGTTTTTTTGGAAGCGCGCCTACTGTTCTTTTGGAATCAGTCACGGCGTTGAGGGACATGCAGAAATTGAGAAATGGTGTGGGTCACGCGTTTGGCCGTCTCATACCCGACTACGATGATCCACTTACTTTCGCGCCAAAGAGCTTCCAACGATTATCTGAAGCACGTTTACAGACATGGTTGGGAACTGTTGAAAAATGTGCTGTAGCAATAGATGAACATTTGCGATGCAGTCATATTGGTGCTTTTGAGGCACTTTGGAAGTACCATCAATGGGACAAAAGGATAGTTGGACATAGGACTGAAGCACAAATGATTCGTGATCAGTTTCCAGATGGACAAGGTGCACCTGCTTCAAAGCAGTATTTCGAACAATTGATTCGATTCTACAAAAATCTTTAGATTGTCTTTGATAAGAAACCTTTTGAGCGATCGTTCTGGCTCTACCCTTGAGTTGTGAAATTCGAGGCAGGGAACTTGAACGATCACCAGGGGCGCGGGCGGTTGTCTTACGCGATCAAAGCTGTCGATTCGAAGCGCGATGCCGGACATGTCACTCACTGCTATCGTGGACAGTGTCCATACGCTAGCGCAGGTTTGGCGACGCGCCCGCGATCCTAGACGTTTTTGAGATAGTGATCTTTGGAAGGGCGCATATCGCCAAGTTCCTGTTCGCGATCAATGTCCTTGATTGATCTCCGATTGATGCAGAACTGGAGGAGTTACAGATTGTCTAGTGGCACCCGGCAGTGAGTCGGAGTTCTGCAATTGAACAATCACGGTAGTCGGCGACGCATCTGCCCCAGCGAAAGCTAGATGCATTCGATGTACTGCATTTTGTCCGAGCCAATTCGCAGGTAATTGGGGCTCAGCAAAGCTGCAATATAGAACCTGAGTGGTGATTAGGCTCCATCCTACTAAGAAGACAAGCCCCAGTTTGATTGGAATACGACTGACTGAGCGCCGCTTGAGAATTTCTAGATCTTCACAACGGAGCAGAGACATGTTATCGGAGGCGAATTGGCGACGAAAAGCATCCGTTTGAAACGAAAGTACGTCCTTCGCATCTTCAGAGTTGACGCTCTTCGACTGCGTGACTTTTTCAAAAAGTGCTTTATTCTCCACATCTTCCATGTCATGGCGCTTTAGCTCGGACACGTCGAGAAAGGGTGGCCTTTTACTGCGTCCAATGCTGAACTCTTTATCCGCTCGCTCCGCAGCGGTTAGGATAAGATCTTCTTTGACTACCATCTCCGAGAATTTTGTTCCAGAGAGAAGGAGTTGATAAGAAACATGATTTTCTCTTGAAATCAAGTCGAGCAGTTCTCGCTCAGCTGCACTCGCAGCGTATTCCCAACGTGCTTGCCAGAACTTTGCACCCGTTGCCATCGTACGTTGATAATACGAGCAACAAATTCCAACGATGCATACAGCGAGAGTAACAATTGGTGGTGCCTTCGTCTGGGCTTGTAGGAACCCTGCGAGAAGCACACCCTGAAAGACCATAAAAAAATTGTTTCGCTGCATCAGCTGTTCGATCTCGAACTGACGGCCACTCATCGTTAATTGATACAGTTCTCCGACGGCGTTCAAACGCTGACTTTGGCGCAGTCTTAGGGGAGAATGAGTTTTTTTCAGAGGACGTCGGGTGTCACGTCTAAGTTTGAATTTTGTGGTCATGATGTATGTGTAATTTATTCGCTAGAAAATCGACAATAAAAAAGCACTTCTGCGGCAGAGCATTTCTAAAAATTGCTCGGTTATCTTGTTTGTGCTAGCTCTAAGCGGAAGTTTGCTTGCGGAAACGAGTGGATAGGAGTAAACGCTCCGCCAGCGGCTGACTCCTATTGCGCATCGTGGACAGCACTAGCCTAGGCCACGAGAGGCAGGGTGAGCCTCCTGGACTGCCTTCTCGTCGAACTAATTATCGGCAATAATTGAGATTTCTATAAGTGTAATGTGGTAATTTTTTTGCATATGCGAAAGGCATCGTATGCGCAAGAACATTAACTTATGAAATAGTGAAAACTCTGCGATTCGAATGGCGAATCCACTTGAAACGCATAGCCCATGCTGACCGCAGATTTCAAGCTAGTGCGGATGTAATGGTTGGCTAGAGTGTGCATGAGGCTGTGCGGTTGATTTGCCATCTATGCAAGTCAGTGCAGGTTTGCAGTTTGGAGGGGCGTTCCGGAACTATCTGAAAGTCCCATCGTGAAAACGGGGCGTTGACCGAGCATCGACTGATGAGGCTGAAGTTCGCCGTGCCCGGATGAAGTTCCTTTCTCCGAGCAATTCAGGGAGGGAACCTCAACATTTCCCGAATGGCGCAGCCAATCCGTACGAAGTTTGGCGGTCTGGAAGTACAGGGTGCGTCGCTCTTACTCGGAAAATCTGTGCTTTCGGAAAAGAAGTGCATTCAAAAGCGGCGGGCGTTTTAGTTATGCATGTTTGACATCCGTTTATACCCTGAGTTGCGCCGTTACAACTGGCGGCGGGTAATACGCGCAACTGACGTATAGCCCGATCGCAGTGGCGCTAGGTAATCAGCAGTACAACAGCGTGTCGGTGCTCGCAGTGCTGATTCAATACGGCGCAAGCCTTAATGCCCGTTGTTCGCAAGGCTTTCCGGTCGTCTCCTACGTGGTCATGGATAACCACGGCACCGCTCATCGCAGCGATTTCAGGATGAAGACGTTCTTTCTGTAATGTCTAGATTCTACGGGCGAACAGTTCAACGCCGTGTAGCCGTCCATGAAGCGGTGCAGGGGTGCGCTTATCGCTTGGTCGGTAATACGACGGCCTGCAGAGGCTGTCATTCGGCCGGCGGTCGTTGTTGTGTAGTTGCATGATCGCTCCCACGATAAGCGGCCTTTCCGTAAAGCACAGTGCAAGGCGAACAGCCGTTCGCCAACTGAACGCTAACATTGACATACTTGCGCACCCGACAATTGCAGTTACCTTGCTCGCGTGCGCATTGCCCGCGGTGGTTCACACTCAAGCACCCTGGCGACAAAGATCCGGTTTGACCAGGCTCTTGGCTTCCACAAACCGGTCATTGACAGTGGCACGCGCTTTGACTTTTTTGGATCAATTGCGAACTCACGCGCTTTTCATCTATTCAACGCGCGTTATCAGGCGAAAAGAGGCACGAAACAACGGAGGTTCTAATACAGCAGCAGCGAGCAGCGCCGCAATTCCCGTCGCAACCGTGACATTTCCAATGCGCGCTTAGCTGGATGAACGGATAAACAACGCGCTTCGATACTTAAAAAACCACCAAAGCGCGTCTCGTTTTACGGCGCATCACCCACCCATCAACTTCAACCCCGCCGGCAACGCCTCACCGAACACGCGTCCTGTATCCGCGCTATCCAGCTCCACGACTTCGCGCACCATCTCGATCCACGTTTGCGGCGCGTTCGCGCTTTCCAGCCGCTTTAGCACGGTTTCGCGCAGCTCGGGCGCGATATCGCGCGAACGGTCGCCCGTCATGCGCGCAATCTGAGCGGCTGCGAACATCGCCGGTTCGACCTTCTTCCAGTCGAGCGCGAGAATCGCATCGAGCCATCTTCCCGCCACGTCCGGCGGCACGACGCCATGCGCGCTGCCATAGAAGGGCAGACGTGCGCCGATGCGGCCGACGGCCCACCAGCTCTGGTGATTCTCCGAAGACTTTTGCAGGCGCTGAAGCAGTTGCTCGCCGATCTCGACCTTGGCTGCAGCATCGATCTGCTCCAGCGAAGCGTAGAGCCGCACCATATCCGCGTGACCGAGCTTCGACGGATCGAACGGCAGCTTGTGCTGCTTCGCGCTAGCGGCTTCCTCCAGCCAGCGCATCGCGGCCAGCACCTGCTCCTGCGCTTCGGCGTTCAGGCCACCCGCCGCGCGACGCCACAGCGTCCACCACTCCGACCAGACCTGGCTGTCGTTGACATGCTGGATGCCGTCGTCAAACAGCATCCACAGCTGCTCGACACGCCATTCGTCGAGCGGATAACCAAACCCCGGCCGCACGCAATAACCGGCGAGGTTCAGCCACAGCCGCTCGTGATCGGCAGAACGGCGACGCCGTCCCGCGCGATCCCACAGCGCGCCGAACAGTTCGCGCAGCAGCGGGCTGTCCCAGTTCTGGCGCGCGCCCAGCGTATGTTCGAGTTGCGCGCGCAGGCGCTTCACTTCCTTGGGATCGACCTTGGCCGACTTCGCGCCGAATACGCGCTCGATCAGTGCAATGGCCTCGTCGAGCGCGGCATGACGCACGCGCGCACCGGCGTCCGGCCGCGCGTGGTCGTCGCGGCGCAACTGGAATTCGAGCAGCCATTGCTGCGCGGGATCGTCGGTGGCGATGCAGCGCACCTCCAGCGTGCCGATCTCGGTCAGTTGCGCGGTGAGCTTGACGGGGCGCTCGCGGCCGCCCTTATGGTCGTTATCGTCGCGATGGCCCGCGACCACGGTGGCGAGCGGCGGCAGGCGCACGAAATCGCCCGCCTGCGTATTCGACAGGTCGGCGATTTCACCGGCTTTCCAGCGCGTGTCCGCGACCGTCGAGACCAGGTGGAACTGCACCGGATGGCCCAGACGCAGCGCGAACGTGCGGTCGTCGAGCCGCACTTCGTGGCCTTCTTCGGTGCCGCGCGGCAGCAGGCAGATGCCGCGTTGCGCAGACTCGCCGCCGTTTGCGTTGTTGTTCGCGCCGCCTTCGTCGAGCACGAGGAAATAGCTGCGCGGCGAGCCGCCGCCGATGCGCGGCGCGCGGCCCTTGCGCGCGAGCGCGAAGGCGACCGCGCCGCGCGCGACGGCCACGTCGGGATGATCGTTTTGCAGCACCGTGAGCGGCGCGTCGCGCCACGCGCCCAGCGTGTCGCGCAGGCGCGCAGAGAGCGCGGGCGCATTGAACACGCCGCCGTTGAGCAGCAGCGTATCGGGCACGGGCAGTGTCCCGGCAGCTTCATCCGCAGGCAGGCCGAGCGCCTCGCGCGACTGCGCCGCGAAGCGTTGCAGGAACGCCGCGATGTGCCGCGTGATCGCCGGATCGGCGGCATAGGGCAGGCCGAACTCGACGATGGCCGCGCGCGCCCGGCGCGGCAGGTCGCTGGCGTCGCCCGCCGGGAAGAAGCCGTCCACGACGATGCGCGCGGCTTCCTCGCGCGTGAGCTGCGTGGTGCGCGCGCCGCCGATCAGCTTCGAACCCGCGCCCAGCAGCGTCACGCCCACTGATTCGGGCGCCTCGGCATCGAGCAACTGTTCCTTCGCGACGCGGCAGCGCTCGACCAGTTGCGACAGGCTCGCGGCAGAAAGCCTGCCGGGCTGGGCTTGCGATCCCGCAAGGCGGCTTTCCGCCAGGTGCGCGAGCGCGAGATCCATGTTGTCGCCGCCGAGCATCAGGTGGTTGCCCACGCCAATGCGCGTCAGGCGCGGCTCGCCGCTTTCATCGACCTGCACCTGGATGAGCGTGAGGTCGGTCGTGCCGCCGCCCACGTCGCACACGAGCACAAGGCGCGTGCGCGCGAGTTCGGCCTGCAACGATTCGCGATGATGAAACAGCCAGTCATAGAACGCGGCCTGCGGTTCTTCCAGCAGGCGCAGTTTGGGCAGTTGCGCGCGGCGCGCGGCTTCGAGCGTGAGTGCGCGCGCGCCGTCGTCGAACGAGGCGGGCACGGTGAGCACCACGTCCTGCTGTTCGAGCGGCGCGTGCGGGAAACGGTGGTTCCACGCGGCGCGTACGTGCGCGAGATAGCTCGCGCTGGCGTCGACGGGGGAGACCTTGCCGACGTCGTCGGGCGCGCCCCAGGGGAGGATCGGCGCGAGCCGGTCAACGGAGGCATGCGAGAGCCAGCTTTTCGCGCTGGCGACCAGACGTCCCGGCACCTGCGCGCCGAGCGTGCGCGCCATGCGGCCGACTACGACGGCTTGATCGGCGCTGGCGTTAGCGTCCTGCTGCGCGGGCCACGGCAATTGCAGCGCGCCCGCGGGCAGCTCGCCAGGCGCTGCGTGATAGCGCGCCGACGGCAGCAGCGGCTGCGCGCCGATTTCGCCGGGCGCGGTCAGCTGCTCGATATCGAATACGCGGATTTCGTCGCCGCCCGCTTCGGCGTAGGCGACGACCGTATTGCTCGTTCCCAGGTCGATACCGACGACGTATGGCTTCATCGCGCTCAATTGCTGACTCGGTTGGCGGTTGGATGGACGTGGCTCGTGCGCCGCCGGTACTTCCCCCGTGGCGGCGCATGAGCGGGAGGCGCTTGAAGCGTGTCAAGCGCCTCGGGTACCTCAGTTGCCTCAGGTTGCCTTAGGCGCTCGCGCCGCCGCGCACGTCGAATTCGACCTTCCAGCGCTCGTGGCTGCCGGACGGCACGGCTTCGAGTTCCAGCGTGCCTGCTTCGGTCACGCGCGCGTGCAGCTTGACCGGCACGATCTCGCCGGGCGTGCGGCCTTCGGTGGGCAGCGTCGCCTGGATCTCTTCGAGTTCCTGCAGCTCGTCCGCCGACCAGTAATCGAGCATCGTGCCGACCTGATCCTGACGGCGCACCGACGACCCGAAGAAGCGGAAATGCACCGGCTCGCCGACCACGAGGCCGAATTCCTGCGCGGGCAGCGGCGCATCCGTGCCTTCTTCCATGCCGAACGGCGCGACGCACAGCGCCGACACCGGCGGCTCCAGACCCGGCACCGCGGGCATGGCCGACTCGACCGCGACGTAATACGCGCGCGCCGTGCCGCCGCGAATGCGCACGCCCTTGCCTTGCTTCACGTAGCCGTAATAGGCCGCGCCGCGCGCCACCGCGAGGTCGAGATCCGCGCCGCCGAGCAGTCGCGCGGCGGGCGCACCTTCGCCAGCCAGCCAGCCGTTGACGATGTCGAGCACGCGGCCCGCGAGCAGTTCCGACTTGAACACGCCGCCGTTGAACAGCACGGCGGTGGGGTGCAGGAAGCTCGCGCCTTCGGCGGGTGCGCCGAAGCCTTCGACTTCCGCGAGCGCCGCGACCTGGCGGCCAAGGAAGGCCGCAAGATGGCGCGTGACGCCCGCATCCTGCGCGTAGGGCAGGCCAAGCTGCGTGAGGCCGACGCGGGTACGCACGGCCGGACGCGCGGCGGCGTCCACCTGCGGGAAGAAGCCGTCCAGGATGATCTGCGTGAGTTCCGCGCGCGTGAGTTCGGTGCGGATCGACCCGCCGATCAGCTTCGAGCCGCGGCTGGGCACCACGAGCGGCACGGCGTCCACGCTCGCATCGGTCAGCAGCGTTTCCTTGGCCGAGCGGCACGCGTAGGTGAGCGCGCGCAGTTGCCACGGATCGGCCTGGGTGCCTTGCGCTGCGAGCTTGCGCGCGACCACGTGAGCGAGCGCCAGATCCATGTTGTCGCCGCCGAGCAGGATGTGCTCGCCCACGGCCACGCGATGCAGTTCGAGATTGCCTTCGCGCTCGACCACGGCGATCAGCGAAAGGTCGGTCGTGCCGCCGCCGACGTCCACCACGAGGATGATGTCGCCGACCTTCACGTCCTTGCGCCAGCCGCCGCCGCTCTTCTGGATCCAGCTATAGAGCGCGGCCTGCGGTTCTTCCAGCAGCGTCATGCGCGAGTAGCCCGCGGCCTGGGCGGCTTCGGCGGTCAGCTCACGCGCGGCCGGATCGAACGAGGCCGGAATCGTCACGGTGATGTCCTGCTCGACGAACGGCGCGTCCGGCACGGCCTGGTCCCACGCCTCGCGCAGGTGCGTGAGGTAGCGGATCGACGCTTCGAGCGGCGACACGCGCGCGACTTCGGGCGGCGCGTCGTTCGGCAGGATCGCCGCGCGGCGATCGACGCCCGGGTGGCACAGCCAGGACTTCGCGCTCGACACGAGGCGGATCGGCGTGCCCGCGCCACGGCTGCGCGCCATCTCGCCCACGGCGTACTCGCGCGTGGCCGTCCAGGGCAGCGTCAGGTCGCCGGGCGTGAGCTCGCCCGCGTTGGGCAGGTAGAGGAACGAGGGCAGCAGTTCGGGCGATTCGATCGCGCCGGGCGCCGTGAGCTGCGTGATGGGCAGCACGTCCTGGATGGCTTTCTCGCCGTCACTGGCGGTGAGATCGACATACGAGAGGGCGCAGTGGGTCGTACCAAGGTCGATGCCGATGGAATAACGGGCTTCGCTCACAGTTCCACCTCCGCCGGGGCGAGAACCTTGGCGTCATGCGACTTGACGAGCTTCGGCAGCTTGACGTCCTCGACGCGCCAGCCACGATGGCTGATCGTGCCGTTGAACGGCGCGGCGCCGACCACGTTGCCGGTCAGGCGGATCGCCGTGGCGTCGAAGCCTTCGGCGATGGTCACGCGGCTGCCTTCGGCTTCCGTGCGCACCGGGCGGATCGTGAAGTGCTCGCGCAGCGTCGCGCGGCAGCCTTCGTGGACGAGGCGTGCGGCCGCGCCGATGTCGGCGTCCGCGTAGCCCGCGATGTCTTCTTCGACGAAATCGACGAAGCGCGCGTTGCGCTGAAGCAGGCCGAGCAGCTGCAGCGCCGATTGCGGGCTGGCTTCCTCGATGACGGCAGCGGGGGCCACCGGCGCGACGGGTTTAACCGGCGCCACGGGTGCAACAGGGGCGGGCTGCGGCGCGACAGGCGCGGCGACGGGGGCTGCTACCGGTGCGGAAACAGGCGCATCAAAGGTCTCGCCGTTGCGCAGGCGGCGCACGCCGGCGGCCAGTTCGGCATTGCCGAGGATGGCGAAAAACGATCCGAAGGCCAGCGCGAGGCGGCCTGCGAATGAAATCTTGGTTTCGGTCATTAAAGCTACTCCAGTGGTCTCGCGCGCGGTCTACCCGTGCAGGCGAGGCCCGGATGATACGTCCTCGGGCGGCGTCTGCTAAGGGTGGGGGCCAAACCGGCAGGAAAAAATGAGCCCGCACGGGCTCGAAAACCCGTATTTTGCCTTGTTGTGGGCGCGAGACGGGCAAATTGGCCGTCCGGCAGAGGGATTCGGGCCCGCAAAGCCGCCTGGCGGCGGGTTCGGCGGGCCGATTTTTGTGGGATTGCTGCGCTTGATGCGCCTGAAGCGGCGGCGCACGGCCGCCGCTTCAGCGTTCACGCGTCGTCGTCGTGCGCGTCTTCTTTGGCGCCGTCCTTGTGGAACACGCGCTTGGTCGTGCGCTTGGTGGCCTCCCAGCCTTCGCGCGACGTGTGCGCGATGCCGTGGCCGACCGTCCTGGCCGCATTCGCGGTCGCATGGCCGAAGTCGCGCGCGGCCTCGCCGGTCTTGTGGGCGGCCTCTTTCGAGTCGTGCTTGATGTCCTCTTTCACTTCATGCAGATCGGCGTGTGCGGCCGAACTGGCGAGGCCAAGCAGCAGCGCGGCCAGCGCATACGAACTAAGCGAACGTTTTTTCATGATGGTTCTCCCTTGATGGTGGCTGGGGCGCCGCCGCCGGGCAGCCGCCCCGATGCGTCGAGCATCACGGCGGCGCGGCCCGCGAGCAGCGTCTGCGCGCCGCAGCGCACGGTGAAGGCGTAGAGCACGCTGGTGCCGTCGCCGCTCAGGCGTTCGGCTTCGATGGTCAATGGCCCGGGAAGGGTGTCGAGGCGCGCGACGTGGGCTTCGACGCCGCGCACGCTGGCGAGAAAGCCCACGCGCGGGCGACTTTCTGCAACGCCTTCACCGCCGTCACCGCCGCAGGCGCCGACCAGCGCGCCATGCACGGCCATGGCCTGCGCCGCGTATTCGATGCCGCACGCCGCAGCAAGCCGCCCGCGCGAGTGCAGCGGATTGTGCGCATCGCGATGGCTCGTCGCCGTGCACCGGATGCGCGTGTCGTCCCAGGCCTCGACGCCGTCGAGCAGGCACATCGCGCCGCTGTGCGGAATGTGCGCCTCGATCCACGCGTGATCGAGCGTCACGGCGTTCAACGGGGCGGCGCTCACGGCGCGGGCTCCGTCGGGGTCGGCGCGGGCGTCGGCGGAAAGCTCAGGTCGATGCGCACGCGCGTTTCCGGCAGATAGTCGATCACCAGGCTCGCCGCGCGGCGCTGCGCGATCGCTTCGAGCAGCGGCAGCACGCGCGCGGCCGGATTGCCCGCGCGCAGGGCTTCGAGTTCGGGCGATGCGAGCTGCGTGGCGGGCGCGTCCGTCAATTGCGCCTCGATATGAGCGAGGCCGGGCCGCGACTGGGCATCGCCGTGCGCCAGCGGCGCAAGCACGAGCGCCACGCCGAACGCATCGGCGATAGGGCGCACCGCGTGCAGCGGTTCCGGATAGTCGGCGTCGTAGGCGATCAGCAGGCTCGGCACGCCGTCGACGGCGACCTGGCACAAGCTTTCCAGCAGGCCCGCCGCGAAGCTCGCGTCGTAGGCGCAGAGCACGTTCGAGGTGGCCCGCGCCTGCGCCGCGATGCTCCAGTAGCCGGCGGGCGCGTTGTGCACGGAGTTGTGAAAGCGCGTGGGCGAAAGCTGGCGGTCTTCGCCCGCGAGCGTTTCGCAGATCGCGTGGCAATTCTGGCCGTCGCCGCCCGAGGCCGCGAACACGGTTGCGAGCGTGGTCGCGTCGCGGCCGCTCGCTGCCACGGCTTCGTGGCCCACGGCCAGCGCAGTGCGCACGACGGGGCCGGTGCGGCGGCGCTCGGCGGAAGGCAGCGAGGCGGGTTGTGGCAGCGCCGTGCGCGCGCTCTCGTAGGGCGCGCGTCCCGCGAGCACGTCGGCGGCGTGAGGCCAGTCGGGCAGGCCCGGGCCGATCAGGCCGATGCTTTCGATGCAGGCGTTCAGTTTCATTGCAGTGTCGTCCACATGAAGCAGGTTTCAGCGCGCGCGGCCACGGCCACGGCCGTTCCCCAGCACCAGGCTGCAATTCGTCCCGCCGAAGCCGAACGAATTGCTCAGCACGGCGTCGATATCGGCGTCATGGCTTTGCAGCACGTAGTTCAGGCCCAGTTCGGGGTCGGGCTGCGTGGTGTTCACGCCGGCGGGAATGAAGCGGTGACGCAGCGCGAGCGCGGCGGCCACGGCTTCCAGCGCGCCCGCCGCGCCCAGCGTGTGGCCGGTCGCGCCCTTGGTCGAACTGCACGGCGTGCCGTCGAACAGCGCGGCCATGGCGCGGCTTTCGGCGGCGTCGTTGCTGGGCGTGGCGGTGCCATGCAGGTTGATGTAGCCGATGTCGTGCGGCGCGAGGCCCGCCGTGGCCAGCGCCTGCTCGACGGCCGTGCGTGCGCCCAGGCCTTCCGGATGCGGCGACGACATATGGTGCGCGTCGCTCGATTCGCCCACGCCGAGCAGCAGCACCGCATCGTCGGCGAGTTCGGCATCGGCGGGCACGCGTTCCAGCAGCGCGAACGCCGCCGCCTCGCCAATCGAAATGCCGTTGCGGTTCGCGTCGAACGGGCGGCACGGCTCGCGCGACAGCAGTTCGAGCGAGTTGAAGCCGTACAGCGTCGTGAGGCACAGCGAATCGACGCCGCCCACCACCGCCGCGTCGATCAGGCCGGCTTCGATCATGCGCCGCGCCGACCCGAACACCTTCGCCCCCGACGAACACGCCGACGAGATCGACGTCGCCGGCCCGCGCAGCGCGCAGTACGCGCGCACGAATGCGGCGACGGAATAGGGGTTGTGGGTCTCGGCGTAATGGAAACCCGGCGCGAGTGCGCCGCTTTGCGGGTCGCGCGTGCGATAGGCCTGCTCGGTTTCGAGGATGCCGCTCGTGCTGGTGCCCATGAACACGCCCACGCGATCCGCGCCGTAACGCGCCGCCGCCGCCGCGACGCGCGCGGCAAAGCCGTCCTGTTCGAGGCCAATTTGCGCGAGGCGGTTGTTGCGGCAGTCGTAGTTCGCGAGATCGGCGCGCATCGTCACATCGTCCACGCCGTCGACCTTGCCGATCCAGGTGTCGAGGTCGGCGCGCTCGAAATCGCACGGCGCAAGGCCGCCGCGCTGGCCACGCAGGGCGGCCAGCATCGCGTCGAGACCGCGCCCGAGGCAACTGGTGGCGGTGAAGTGCGAGAGCAGGAGTGGGTTCACGAAGGTCGTCTGGGTATTGGGCTAAATGATGGGCTGAATGCGTGAGCGCCGTGCAGCGCGATCACGCGTTGATATGCGTCAAATTTTATCAAACGGCGTGGCGTCAATCGCCTTCTGGACGGGGATTGGCGCGTTCTTTGGTGTGTTTTCATCAAGCGCTTCGCGCAGCGTCGTCCAGCGCAGTTGCGCCTGGGCGGCGGCGCGCAGCAGCTCGGGCAGCACCTTGAGCACCACGGGCGCACCGTCCGCGTCGCGCGCCGCGTGGCCGTCGTGGATCAGCAGGATGTCGCGCGGCGCGAGGCCGTCCAGCAGGCGCTGCGTGACCTTGCCCGCGTCGCGCTCGCGCGTGTCGAAGCCGCGCCGCGTCCAGCTCGCCAGTTGCAGGCCCAGGTCGCACAGCACCGGTTCCAGGAAGGGATTGCGCAGGCCCGCGGGCGCGCGGAAAAACAGCGGCCGCGTGCCGGTGATCTGCGTGAGCGTGCGCTGTCCGGCCTCGATTTCGCGTCGCAGCGCGCCCGGCGCCGACAGCGAAAAGTGATGGCGATGGCGCTGGCTGTGGTTCTCGACGGCATGGCCGCGCGCGGTGATTTGCTCGACGATCTGCGGGTGGCGCTGCGCGCGCTCGCCGATGCAGAAGAACGTCGCGCGCGCGCCGTGTTCGTCGAGCAGGTCGAGTACGCGCGGCGTGACTTCCGGGTCGGGGCCGTCGTCGATGGTCAGGGCGATCCGGTCGTTCGCGTCTTGCGATGGCGGCAGCCGCGTCCAGTTCGGGCCAAGCAGCGCGCTCTTCGGCCAGAGGCCCGCCGCCGTCAGCACGAGATGCGAGGCGATCACGCTGCCCGTCGCCCACGGCCACGTTGCCGGTTGCACGAGCATCGCCGCCGCCGCGCCGACGTGCAGCGCCGCCGTGCCGGTGATGAGCGGCGCGGGCCTCCAGCGGCGCGGCGCGTAGCTCGACTGAAGCGGAGCCGGGGCGTTCATGCGCGCTTCTCCTCGCGCGTGCCAACCGCGGGCGCAACCGCAGGCGCGGGGGCAGCGCGAGCGGCCTGCGGCGCGAGAATCGCCGCGAAGGCCAGCGCGAGCATCGCGCCCGGCCCGACCGTGAGACCGAAGGTTTCGAGCAGCGGCACATGCGAGAGCGCCAGCAGGCCGAAGCCCGCCACCGTCGCGAGATTGGCGACCAGCAGCGACACCAGCGTGCCCGGCGCGATGGCGTGGCTTGCGTGACTCGCATGGCCCGACACCTCGTCGTGCTTGCAGAAAAACAGCGCGTAATTCGATCCCACCGCGACGATCAGCAACATGCCCACGAGATGCAGGATCGTGAGCGGCACGCCGGCCAGCGCGAAGCCCGCCGCCACCACCAGCACGGCGGCGATGAGCGGCGCAAGCGCGCGCGCGGCCCGCTTCGCCGAGCGCAGCGCGATGGCCAGCAGCACAGCAATCGCCGCAAAGCCCGCGAGCGAAAGGCGCCGGTCTTCACGTACGTAGTTCGCGTAGAGGTGATCGGCCTCGGTTTTCATGTCGACGAAGAGGGCGCCCGGCACCTGCGCATTCGCAACGGCGGCGCGGATCGGCGCGGCGTCGAGGCTTGACGTGTCGGCGTGGGTCGCACCGTCCGGGGCGCGCAGCGCGAGCATCGCGTTCCAGCCGCCGTCCGCGCGCCGCGTGAGCAGCGCGTCGACGGCCAGCGCCATCGAGGTGTCGCGCAGGTCGGCGCGTGTGATCGGCGCGGCGGTGCGGGCCGCGGCGACATCGGCGAGGAAGGGGGCGAAGGCGTCGGGCTTGAGCGCAATCGGCTGGTCGGCGAGCGCTTCGCGCATGCGCGCGGCGAGCGTGGCGGCGTCCGGCAGGCTCGCCATGCGCGCGCGCTGCGTGGCTGCGCTCGGCAGGTAGCGCGCCGGGCTTTCGAAGCCCGCGAGCACGCCGCGATCGACCAGCGGCTGCAACTGCGCGCCGATCTTTTCCGCGCCTTCGAGCGCGGCTTGTTCGCTGGCGGCGGGGATCTCGACGAGATAGCGCACGTCGGGCGCGCCCACGTCGGCGCGCAGCCGCGCATCGAGCGCCTGGCTGGCCGCCGGAACCGGGCTGAGCGACGAGAGTTCGTGGCTCCACAGGACGTCGCGATGCAGCGCGAGCACCGCGACCGCGGCCAGCGCCAGCGCCGCGAGCGCCCAGCGCAGGCGCGGCGCGGCCTGCGCGGCGCGCGCGAGCCAGGACGCCAGGCGTGTGACATCGCGCATCGCGACCGGGCCGCCTTGCAGGCGCGGCAGCACGAAGCGTGTCACCAGCGCCGCCGTCACCAGGCCCGCAATCGAAAACGCGCCCAGTTGCACGAGGCCCGGAAAGCCCGAGAACAGCATCGACGCGAAGCCGCACACGGACGTCAGCACGCCCAGCCGGATCGTCGGCCAGTAGGCGGCGACCCAGGCGCGCAGCGTGTCTTCGTCGCGCGCGCCCGCAGGCGCTCGCGCGTGCGTTTGAGCCGATTGCACGAACAGATAGATCGAGTAATCGACGGCCTCGCCGATCAGCGTCGTGCCGAAGCCGAGCGTGATGCCGTGCACCGTGCCGAACGCAAGGCTCACGGCCGCGATCCCCGCCGCGACGCCCGACAGCACCGGCAGCAGGCCGAGCACGAGCGTGCGCGGAGAGCGGTAGAGCGCGAGCAGCAGCGCGACGATCAGCACGAGGCTGAGCGCGGAAATGCGCTCGACGTCATGACGGATCGCGTCGCGCGTCTGCACTGCAAACACGCCGGGGCCGCTCAGGTCGATGCGGTAGCGGGACGCTTGCGGCAGCGCCTGCGTGGCGGTGTCGAACGCGCGCTGGATGGCGTCGATGGCGCGGGCCTGGGCGTCGGTGTCGGAGCCTGTGGCGGCGGTCTGCGCGACCAGCACGGCGCGCGCGCCGTCGCGGGAGGCCCACACGCCGTCGCGGGTCGCGGGCTGCGCCGCGCCGTCCAGCTGGCCGACGAGCGCGGCGACTTCGCCAGTCGGATCGTGCGGCAGCAGATCCTTGGCCATCAGTCCCGCCGACGAACTGAGCAGGTCGAGACTGTCGCCCAGCGCCGCGTGCAGGCCGTCGGCAGTAAAGCGCTGCGGCGTGACGGCGGGGCTGAGCGCATAGCGGTGCGCGTAGACGAATTGCTGGTCGCGCGCGTCGTTGACGGCTTCGCCGTTATGGACTGCCGCGAATTGCGGATCGGCGCGCAGCGTTCCCGCGATTCGACGCGAAATCTGCGCGCGGGAGGCGGTGTCGCCGCCCTCGACGCCCACAAGGATCAGCCGCGAGACGACGCCGTCGCGCAACTGGTCGACCAGCACGCGCTGGCCCGCCGTGGGCGCGCCCGGCAGGAACGCGGACAGGTCGGCGCTGAAATGCGCGCGGGAAATCGCGCCCGCGCAGGCGAGCAGGAACAGCAGCCAGATCAGCACGGCGCGCCGTTGCAGCGCGTGCAGTGCCCGACGCGAGCGACTGAGGGGAGGGAGCGGGGCGTTCATACGGATCAGCCGTGGCGCGGGTGCGAACGCACGCGGCTCAGTTCGAAGCTGGCTCCGACGCAGCAGCGGACGCGGTGAGCGGCCGCAACTGCATCAGCGAATGGTCGCCGCCCGCCTGCTGGATCGCGACGCTGCGCAGCAGGTCGCGCGTGCCTTCGAGCGTGATCGAGCTGACCGTCTTGCGCATCTGCGAATCGCGCGGCGTGAGCGTGAGCGTCCAGTCGTCGCCGCTGCCCGCGAGCGCGACCTGGTAGGTCTGCTCCAGCGCAAGACGGTTGCCCGTGAGCGTCGCGCGGATGCTCTCGATGAACGCGCCCAGCTCCGGATAGCGCGCGAGCGCCAGCGTGTATTTGTGGTTGTTGCGATCGACGGTGAGCATGTCGCCTTCCACGACCAGGTGCTCGGGTTTGGGCTTGAGCGTGTTCTTTTCCAGGTGGTCGGGCGCGACGAAGGACAACTCGCCCGACGATTCGACCGGCTGCGTCGCGATCGACAGGTACTTCGTTTCGGTGAAGGCGGCGCGGCCCGACTTGTGCTGCGCAAGCGTCGACATCAGGCGGTCGAGCGTCCAGTCGCTGCTGGCGGCTGATGTGGCTTGTGCGGCTTGTGTGGCTTGCTGCGCGGCATGTGCAACGCCGACTGCGATGCCCGCGCTGGTGAGCAGCACCGCAGCAAGCACGCATTGCAAACGAAGGCGATGAAGACGGAAGGCGCTCATGCGTCGGAAGTCTCTCGTGGGGTCAGGCTGGCCGTGGCTTTGTCGCGGCGCGCGTGGGTTCGCGTCGGGTTTGGGTTGCGCGAAGTCTGCGCATTCTGCGCCTTCGGCCCAACCGGTGCGAGCCGGGCGACGGCAAGCTCGGCGCTCGTCGGCTTGGCCTGCGCCGTCTGCCAGAAGTCGAAGTAGTTGAACCAGTTATAGGGCGCGGCGCGGCAATGGCGGTCGAGCAGCGCGACATAGCGCACGAGCGCCGCGTCGATAGCCGCCTGGCGCGCTTCGCGCGGCGTGTGCGTGAAATCGGCGAGCGTTTCGAAGTGGATGTCGTAACGGTTGCCGCCGCGATAGAGGCCGGTCATGAAGATGACGGGGCGCTTGAGCATCGCGGCCATGTAGAGCGGGCCGAGCGGGAACGCCGCCGGTTCGCCCAGGAAGGCCATGCGGCGCAGCGCGGCGGTGTCGTCGGCGAGCAGGGTGCGGTCGGCGAGCATGCCCACCATGCAGTTCTCGTCCAGGCGCTCGCTCACGCGCAGCATCGAATCCACCTGGCCGAGGCCAATCACTTCGGGCTGCGCGGCGGGATTGACGGCGGCGAGCGTCGCGTTGATGCGGCGCGCGTTCTCTTCGAACATCGTCACCACCACGCGCAGCGACGGATGCGTGCGGCCGAGCGCGCGCACCACTTCGAAGCTGCCCAGGTGCGCGCCCATCAGGAACGCGCCGCGCCCGCCCGCGAGCGCTTCGTCCACCAGGTGATGGCCCTGCGGCCTGATGTCGAACAGGTCGAAGCGCTCGTTCATTAGGTAGATGCGGTCGTGGATCGTCGCCGCGAAGGTGAAGACGTGGCGGTAGAGGTCGGCCCAGCTCGCCGGGCGGCCGAGCACGCGGCGCAGATAGTCGCGCGACGCGGCTCGCGCGCGTGGCGAAAACAGCACGAAATAGAGCGCGATGAGATGCACGAGGCCGCGCGCCACGCGGCGGCCCATGCGCAGCGAGAGCCACGTCATCGTGCGCAGCAGCAGGGCGCTGCCGCGTTCTTCGCGCTGCGCCCAGTCGGTGCGATTGTTGTTCGAATTGTTCGAATTGTTCGGATTGGTCTGGTTTTGCTGGGTCATGGCTGTGGCCCTTCCTGCGAGTTTGTTGCGCTATGCGTCAACGACAACGTGCCGCTCGCGACATCGCGTTCGCCTGCGCGCACGGTAAAGCGCACCGAGCCGCTCGCCTGCGTATCGAAGGCGAGATCGAGCGCCTCGCCGGGGGCTGCCGGGCTCAGGAACTTCGCCGCGCTCAGGCGCCAGCCGTCGACGGGGCGCGCGAGCGCCGCGCCGATCGCGTCGATGGCGTGGTCGAGCAGCATCACGCCGGGCACGATCGGGTGGCCCGGGAAGTGGCCGGGCAGCGCGGGATGATCGGCGGGCACCGTGAAGCTGAGGGCGGCTTTGCCAGGCTCAGCGGGTTCACCGGCTTTGCCAGCGGGCGACGCCGCGCCGCGCGTATGCTGCGCGACCAGCGCGGCGAGCACATCGTGCGGCAGCTTGCCGGTCTCGTTGCGCGGCAGCGTATCGACGAACACGAGCGGGCGCGGCATGAACGCGGCGTCGATGCGCTCGCGCAGCGCGCGTTGCAGATGCGTGGCGTCGAGCGACGGCGCGACCACCAGCGCGACCAGGCGCGTGACCGGCTCGCGGCCTTCGCGCGTGCCGTGAGCGCTGTCGTCGGGCATGAAGAACACGCCGTCCATCACGCCCTCGATCGCGTTGAGCTGATGGTTCAGGTAGGCGAGCGACGTGCGCTTGCCCGCGATATTGATGAGGTCTTTCTTGCGGCCGTGCAGCAGGAAGTGCTGCGCGTCGAGCATTTCGAGCGCATCGCCCATCGGCACCGGCACTTCGACGTGGCCGCCCGAGGCCCACATGGTCGGGCCTTCGTCGGCTGCGCCGTTGTCGTCGGTGCGCGCCTCCAGACGAATGTCGTCGAACAGCGCCCACGTGGCGCCCTTCGCGGTGCGGCGCGTGGCGACCTGGCCGGTTTCGGTGCTGCCGTAGATCTCGATGAGCGGCGCATGCAGGCGCGCTTCGGCCTCGCTGGCGAGCTTTTCCGCGAGCGGCGCGGTGGCGCTCAGCACGAGCGCGGCTTCGGGCAACGCGGCGTCGCTGGCAAGCAGCGCGCGCAGATGGATCGGCGACGTCACCAGCACGCGCGGCTGCGGCACGGCGGCGAGTTCGCTGCGGATGTCCTCGGGATAGAACGGCTGGCGGTTGCTGAACGCAAGGCCGCCGATCAGCGCGAGCAGCACCGTCGATTCGAAGCCGTACATATGCTGCGCGGGCACCGTGCCGATGATGGTGTGCGCGTGGCCTTCCTCATCGGTCAGGCCGAGCCGCGCCGCCGCTGCCTTCACGTTCGCCACCAGGAAGCCCCACGTCTTGCGATGCGGCACCGGCGCGCCGGTCGAGCCGGACGTGAACACGTAGGCCATCACGCGGGCGGGGTCGATCTGCGGGACGTCGAAGGGCGCGTCGTCGTCGACGCGGGCTTCGCCTTCGGGCGCTTCGGTTGTTTCGGGTTCGGCGGGGTAGCGCAAACGCGGCAGGTCGATCGCACAATCGGCGGTGTCGTGCAGGCAGAACGCATCGGGCGCGAAACTCGCAAGCTGGCGCACCATTTCGGGCGTGTGCGTGGACGGCAGCAGGCTGATGCGGCCGGTCACGAGCGCCGCGCACAGGCTCACCGCGAAGCGGTAGCGGTCGCGGCAGACGTTGAACACGTGGCCGCCCGGCGGCAGCGCAGCGGCGACCCGCGCAACCTCGGCGAGGAACGCGCGCACCGTGACTGGCGAGCCGTCGCGCCAGGCGATGACCTGGCGGGGCGAAGTGTGAAAGACCAGCGGTTGAGTCGGCATAAATCGGTTGATACGGAAACAAGGGCCGGCGCGATGGCGCATCGGCCCGACATTCATGATGAGGCTTGCGACGTGGCCCGGTAGGCGCGGATTGCGTCCATCATTCCGGACTGCTTCTCGCCGGGCACCGCGAAGCGACGCACCGCGTGCTCGGCGACGAACATCGCGGCCACCAGCGGCAGCGCCAGATAATTCGCAAAGGTCGACCAGTCGACAATCGACGCGAAGGCGAACATCAGCGTCGAAACCGCCGCGATCGCCACGAAAAACACCGTCCAGGCCAGCGTCACCCGGCGCGTATAGCGCGCGATCGCAGGCTTGAGCGCCGCCGGGGCCACACCGCGAATCATCGCCGCGAAGTGCGAGACCAGCGGCGTTTGCCCCGCCGCGAGCGTGCGCCCGAACACCAGCGCCATGCCCAGATTGAAGCTCACATGTTCAAGGTACAGGCCCCATTCAAAGTGCTGAGCAAGCGGCGTGCGCGCTCCCCAAAGCGCCCCTGCACCGGCGATCCAGAGCGTCAGCCAGACGGCGCGGCGCGGCGAACGTGCCGCTGCGCCCAGCGCGAGCAGCACGGGCGGCAACAGCGCCATCGCCAGTCCCAGACCGTGCGAGTCGGGCGTGGCGACGGCGTGATGCGCAAGCACCTGGTACGCGGCCACGGCCGCGACTGCCAGCAACGCCCGCAAAAATCCGCTGAATGTCATGGCCGGCCTCCCGGACGCGCCAGATCGCGCACTGCGTGGCAGCGCGATGAGAGGCGGCGGTGAAGGGCGGGGCGGAGCATGGTCGATGTTGTATCCGTTAGTTTTCAGAACGCTTTCGGGATAGTGGCCCGGGTCACGAAATGCGTTATGTCATATGAATCCCAGGCCCCGAATTCAGGGCAGGCGTATTTTAAGATGCTTGGGACGGATCCTCGGTAAGCCTTCCGGACGGTTTGTAACCGTTTGTATGACATGGGGAATGGCGCTTGCAGGCGACTAAACGGGATGCGGCCTGTCACGTTCAGGCGCTGCGCGAGTTTGCGTCCGGAAACGAGCGCGGCGCGTGCCCGATCCTCTGTAACCTTTCGGAAGGCCTCCCCGTATACGCACCGATACCCTTCGTCTAGAATCCGCGTAACTTTTACCAAACGAACCCTAAAATCAGGGCTGACGGGGGGCTGGCGCCTGACATGAGGCGCGGCACAGGCAGGTGGCCAGGGGCCATCGGCCCATTGCAGCGTTGCAAACCCCGTGTCCCTCTGTGTCCCTGATTGCCACGCACCGCACGCACATGAATCCACTGGAACACGAACTCGCCACGCTGATCGTCGGTGAACTGAACCTCGAAGACGTGTCGATCGACGACGTGAGCGCCGAAACCCCGCTCTACGGCGAGGGCTTCGGGCTCGACTCCATCGACATTCTGGAAATCGCGCTGCTGATCTCGAAGAAGTACGGTTTCGAGCTGCGTTCGGACAATCCGGATAACGAAAAAATCTTCGCGACGCTGGGCGCGCTGGCCGCCTACGTCGAGGCGCATCGCACGCGCTAAGGCGCGGCAAGTCGAGATCGATTCTCAACTCGACGCGCCGATTCAACGGGGGGAGCACAGATGCACAACGACAAACCCATGCGCGCGCTCGTGACGGGCGGCAGCGGGGCGCTCGGCCAGGCGATCTGCGCCGCGCTGGCTGCGGCCGGCCATGAAGTCTGGGTGCACGCGAACCGGCGTCTTGCCGACGCGCAGGCCGCCGCGCAACGCATCGTCGATGCGGGCGGCAAGGCCCACGCGATTGCCTTCGACGTGACCGACGCCGACGCCGCGCAAGCCGCGCTCGAAGGCCTGATCGAAGACGCGCCGGTGCAGATTCTCGTCAACAACGCCGGTATTCACGACGATGCACCGCTCGCGGGCATGTCGCGCGAGCAGTGGCGCAGCGTGATCGACGTGTCGCTCAACGGCTTTTTCAACGTCACGCAGCCGCTCCTGTTGCCGATGATCCGCACGCGGCGCGGGCGTATCGTCAATATCGCCTCGCTGGCGGGCGTGATGGGCAATCGCGGTCAGGTCAATTATTCGGCGGCCAAGGCCGGGCTGATCGGCGCGACCAAGGCGCTGTCGCTCGAAGTCGCGTCGCGCGGCATCACCGTGAATGCGATTGCGCCCGGCATCATCGCCTCGCCGATGGTGCAGGACGCCTTTCCCGCCGAGCGCATCAAGCAGCTCGTGCCCGCGCAGCGCGCCGGCCAGCCCGAGGAGGTGGCCGGCATGGTCGCCTATCTCGTCTCCGACGCCGCCGCCTATGTGACGGGCCAGGTGTTGTCGATCAACGGCGGCCTGGCGTAAGCCACGGTAAGGCGTGTCGTGACGGCAGCGACTGTTGCGCCTTCGCCGGGTCATCCAACTTTGTCAGTATTGCGTTTGCCATGTCCACGCCCATCGCCTCCACTACCCATCTCGTCCTGATCCCGAGCTACAACCCGGGCGCGAAGGTCGAGGAAACCGTGCGCGGCGCGCGCGCGCAATGGAACCCCGTCTGGGTTGTCGTGGACGGCAGCACGGACGGCAGCGCCGAGCGCCTGCAAGCGATGGCCGCCGACGATCCCGGCCTGCATGTGATCGTGCTGCCCGCCAATCGCGGCAAGGGCGGCGCGGTGCTCGCGGGCATGGAAGCGGCGGCGGCGCGCGGCTTCACGCATGTGCTGACGATGGATTCGGACGGCCAGCATCCCGCCGGGCTGATTCCGCGCTTCATGGCCGCCTCGCAGGCCGATCCCGATGCGATGGTGCTGGGCGTGCCGAAGTTCGACGCAAGCGCGCCGCAACTGCGCGTGCAGGGCCGTCGCGTGTCCAACTTCTTCGCGGACTTCGAGACGCTGTGGGCCGGTATCGGCGATTCGCTGTACGGCTTTCGCGTCTATCCGATTGCGCCGCTTGTCGAGATCATGCAGCGCCAGTCGTGGATGCGCCGCTTCGACTTCGATCCCGAAGCCGCCGTGCGCCTGTGCTGGGCGGGCGTGCGGCCCATCCAGATCGAGGCCCCCGTGCGCTACTTCGGCGCGCACGAAGGCGGCGTCTCGCACTTCAATTACGCGCGCGACAACCTGCTGCTGTCGTGGATGCATCTGCGCCTGGTTGCGGGCTTCGGCGTGCGGCTGCCGTTGCTGATGGCGAAGAAGGTGCTGCGCTAGCGGGCTTCAGGCGTTAAGCGTTAAGCGTTACGCGCGACGCAGCGCGGGCAAGGTCGTTGCGTGCGCATCGAATCCGCTGAACGATCCAGCCAGCGGAATCGCTTCGCCGATGGCATCGCCCACCAGGATGATCGCGGGGCTGCCCAGTCCCGCCGCCTGCGCCAGTTCTGCGATCGTACCGAGCGTGCCCATCACGCGGCGCTCCTTCGCGCTACCCGCCCATTGCACCACGGCAGCGGGCGTTTCCTTGGCAAGCGACTGCGCGAGCGTCGCGCACAGTCCTTCGATACGGCTCATCCCCATATAGATCGCCAGCGTCATGCGCGTGGCCGCGAGCGCTTGCCAGTCCGGCTCGCTATGGTCGCGCAAATGCGCCGTTACAAAGATCACGCCCTGGCAATGATCGCGATGGGTGAGCGAGACGCCCATGCCCGCCGCCGCCGCGAACGCCGATGACACCCCGTTGATGATTTCGAACTTCACGCCTGCGCGATGCAGCGCCGCGAACTCTTCGCCTGCGCGTCCGAATAGCAGCGCGTCGCCGCCTTTCACGCGCACCACGTCTTGACCCTTGCGCGCATAGCGCACCATGAGGCGCTCGATGAACGCCTGCGGCGTCGAGCGGCAGCCGCCGCGCTTGCCGACCCGGATGATGCGCGCCTGCGGTGCGAGCGTGGCGATCTCGGGATTGACCAGGTCGTCGAGCAGCACGATCTGCGCGCGAGCGAGCGCCTTCGCCGCCTTGAGCGTGAGGAGATCGAGGTCGCCCGGGCCTGCGCTCAATAAGGTGACCGTTCCGGTTTTGGCGTGCGTCGTGTGGTTCATGTTGCGTCCTCTGCCTGCGCTATCGCTATCTTGCGCTTCAAATGCAAACGGCGTCCGCCCGTCTGTGATGACGAGGGGACGCCGTTGTCCGTTCGTGGGGGCGAGCGCTCGATTGCTCTCGATGCTCGCTTCAATGCGTTGTTCTGCACCGGCATCGTTGCCGGTCGCGTTGATCGACGCAAGTTCCAGACCAGTGCGCTTCGCGCCTTGATTCATCGTTCGCACGCGTGCGCATGCGCACCGAAAGCGCACAACCGGCGTGCTGCGCAGCACCAAAGCTGTGCCCGTCTGCATCGTCGTGTATCACCGCATCACGTGCGCGCGGGTGCCGCGCACGCGGCGCAACAGCCCACCAGCAAGGGCGCAGCGTCGATTGCGCACGGATTGGCACAGTGCTTGCGTAATGCTCTGCAAACCGGATCAAAGGCGATCCGGCTGCTGCAGGGCCCACAACGCGCCAGTCGCGAACGCCCCAGCAGGTAGCGAATTCGATAGCAGTGCGGACAACGGCGTCCCCTGAATCTGGCTTGTCACAAGCTGGATTTGCGGGACGCCTTTTTTATTGGCTTTTTCTCAGGCAGGGTGCACAGGCATGACGCAATCTACGCTCGCAATGAACGCTCTGGACGTGGTCGTCGTCGGCCACGGCATGGTGGGCCACAAGTTCCTGGAAAGCGTGCTCGCCGACGCGGCGCAATCCGCACGCAACGTGCGCGTCACGGTGCTCTGCGAGGAGCCGCGTCCCGCCTATGACCGCGTGCATCTCTCCGAATTCTTCGCAGGCAAGAGCGCCGACGATCTTTCGCTCGTCAGCGAAGGCTTCTTCGAGCGTCAAGACGTGCGCGACCGCGTGCGCCTCGTCCTCGATGCGAAGGTCGTGTCGATCGACCGCGCCGCGCGTACCGTGAGCGTGTCGAACGGCGAAACGCTCGCCTACGACAAGCTCGTGATCGCCACCGGATCGTCGCCGTTCGTGCCGCCAATCGCAGGCAACGATCGTTCGGATTGCTTCGTATATCGCACCATCGAAGATCTGGAAGCCATGCAGGCGCGCGGGTCGAGCGCGAAGACGGGCGTGGTGGTGGGCGGCGGCCTGCTGGGCCTCGAATGCGCGAAGGCGTTGCGCGACCTCGGCCTGCAGACCCATGTGGTCGAGTTCGCACCGCGCCTGATGGCCGTGCAGGTCGACGAAGACGGCGGCCGCATGCTGCGCGGCAAGATCGAAGCGCTGGGCGTAACCGTGCACACGCAGAAGAACACTACGGCAATCATCGATGGCGAAAGCGCTGCGAATCGCATGGTGTTCGCTGACGGCACGCACCTGGAAACCGACATGATCGTGTTCTCGGCGGGCATTCGTCCGCGCGATGAACTGGCGCGTGCGTGCGGCCTGGAGGTCGGCCCGCGCGGCGGCATCGTGATCGACGATACGTGCCGCACGAGCGATGCAAATATCTACGCAATCGGCGAATGCGCGCTGTGGCAAGGGCAGATTTTTGGCCTCGTCGCGCCGGGCTACGACATGGCGCGCATCGTCGCGAAGACGCTGGTGAGCGATGCCGCGCCGGATTTCGCGGGCGCCGACATGAGCACCAAGCTCAAGCTGATGGGCGTGGACGTGGCGAGCATCGGCGACGCGCACGGCAAGACGCCGGGCAGCCGCTCGTATCGTTTCGCCGATGAGCGCCGCGAGGTCTACAAGAAGATCGTGGTGTCCGAATGCGGCAAGAAGCTGCTTGGCGCGGTGATGGTGGGCGACGCGGGCGAATACGGCACGCTGCTGCAAATGATGCTCAACGGGATCGAACTGCCCGAAGCGCCCGAGTTCCTGATCCTGCCGCAAGCGGACGGCAAGGCGAAGCCTGCGCTCGGCGTGGAAGCGCTGCCCGACGGCGCGCAGATCTGCTCGTGCAACAACGTGTCGAAGGGGCAAATCTGCGCGGCGGTGCGCGACGGCGCGACCAGCATCGGCGCGATGAAGGCCGCGACCTGCGCGGGCTCGTCGTGCGGCGGCTGCGTGCCGCTCGTCACGCAGGTCATGAAGTCGGAAATGAAGCGCCAGGGCGTGGCCGTCAACAACCACATCTGCGAACACTTCCCGTATTCGCGCCAGGAGCTTTATCACCTTGTGCGCGTCGAGCAGATCAAGACCTTTGGCGCGCTGCTTGCGAAGCATGGTCATGGCCTGGGCTGCGATATCTGCAAGCCCGCCGTCGCCGGCATTCTGGCTTCGTGCTGGAACGAATTCGTGCTCAAGAAAGAGCACGCGAGCCTGCAGGACTCGAACGACTACTACCTGGCCAATATCCAGCGCGACGGCACGTATTCAGTCGTGCCGCGCATGGCGGGCGGCGAGGTGACGCCCGAAGGGCTGATTGCCGTTGGCATGGTCGCGAAGAAGTACGGCCTCTACACGAAGATCACGGGCGGCCAGCGCGTGGATCTCTTTGGCGCGCGTGTCGAGCAACTGCCGTTCATCTGGGAAGAACTGATCGAAGCGGGCTTCGAATCGGGGCATGCCTACGGCAAGGCGCTGCGCACGGTGAAGTCGTGCGTGGGATCGACGTGGTGCCGCTTTGGCGTGGGCGATTCGGTGGGGCTCGCGATTGAACTGGAGAACCGCTACAAGGGCCTGCGCGCGCCGCACAAGATCAAGTTTGGCGTCTCCGGCTGCACGCGCGAATGTGCGGAGGCGCAGGGCAAGGACGTCGGCGTGATCGCTACGGAAAAGGGCTGGAATCTGTACGTGTGCGGCAACGGCGGCATGAAGCCGCGTCACGCGGAACTGCTCGCCGCCGACCTCGACCACGCCACGCTGCAGCGTTATATCGACCGCTTCCTGATGTTCTACGTACGCACGGCTGACCGCCTGCAACGCACCAGCGTGTGGCGCGACAACCTCGAAGGCGGCCTCGACTATCTGGTCGACGTGATCGTGCACGACAAGCTGGGCATTGGCGCGGAACTCGAAGCGGAAATGCAGCTCGTGGTGGACACCTACGAATGTGAATGGAAGAAGGCCGTGACCGATCCGCAGACGCGCCGCCGCTTCCGTCACTTCGTGAACAGCGAGGAGGGCGACCAGCACGTGACCTTCGTCGAGGCGCGCGGCCAGATTCGCCCGGCCACGCCCGAAGAACGCGAACAGATTCCAGTGCGTGCGCAACGAGATGCGCTGGCCGATATCCCCGTGGTGGTCGAGGCAGTCTAGAACCGTTGAATAGAGAGGAATCCAGAATGAACGATATGAGCCGTGGCGTGTTTGAAAATAGCTGGGTGCCGGTTTGCCAGCTCGACGACATCGTGCCGAATACGGGTGTGTGCGCGCTCGTGAATGGCGAGCAGGTTGCCGTTTTCCATATCGACGATGGCGAGGCGCGCGTGTTCGCCATCGGCAACTACGATCCGAATTCGCAGGCTGCCGTGCTCTCGCGCGGGCTGGTGGGCAGCCTGGGCGAACGCATCGTCGTCGCGTCGCCGATCTACAAGCATCACTTCGATCTCGCGACAGGCGAGTGCCTGGAGGAGCCGGGCAGTTCGGTGAACGCATTTGCCGCGCGGGTCGAGAACGGGCAGGTGTGGGTCGCGGCGTAATTTCGGGGCTTGAATCAGGGCTTGAATCACGGCTTGAATCACGGCTTGAAGCGAGCCAGAGAGCGATATGACGGGCAAGAGCATGAAGACCGTTAAGACCGTGTGTCCTTATTGCGGCGTGGGCTGTGGCATGGTGCTGCACGTCGAGGACGGCGAGGTCAAGAAGATCTCCGGCGATACCGAGCACCCGAGCAACTTCGGGCGGCTCTGCACCAAAGGTTCGTCGGCGCACGTGGCGCTGCGCAAGTCGGGGCGGCTCGAACGCGCCTTCGTGCGCCGCGCGCGCGACGAAGACCCGGTGCCGCTGCCCGTCGCGCAGGCCATCGCCGATACGGCGGCGCGCCTGCGTGCGACGCTCGACGCGCACGGCCCCGACGCGCTCTCGTTCTACGTCTCCGGTCAAATGTCGATCGAGGCGCAGTATCTCGTCAACAAGCTCGCCAAGGGCTTTGTCGGCACCAACAATATCGAATCGAATTCGCGCCTGTGCATGGCGAGCGCGGGCAGCGGCTACAAGCTCTCGCTGGGCGCGGACGGGCCGCCCGGTTCGTATCAGGACTTCGATCGCGCCGACTGCTTTTTCGTGATCGGCGCGAACATGGCGGACTGCCATCCGATTCTGTTCCTGCGCATGATGGATCGCGTGAAAGCCGGCGCGAAGCTGATCGTCGTCGACCCGCGCCGCACGGCGACCGCCGATAAGGCGTCGCTCTACCTGCCGATCAAGGCGGGCACCGATCTCGCACTGCTCAACGGCTTGCTGTACCTGCTGCACGAGAACGGCCATACGGATGCCGATTTCATCGCGCGCCATACCGAAGGCTGGGACGCCATGCCAGCGTTTCTGGCCGATTACACGCCCGAAAAAGTGGCGGCCGTCACCGGCCTGCCCGAGGCCGATATCCGCCGCGCTGCGCAGATGATTGGCGAAGCGCCGGAATGGATGAGCTGCTGGACGATGGGCTTGAACCAGAGCACGCACGGCACGTGGAGCACCAACGCGATCTGCAACCTGCACCTGGCGACGGGCAAGATCTGCCGTCCAGGCAGCGGGCCGTTCTCGCTGACGGGGCAGCCCAACGCGATGGGTGGCCGCGAAATGGGCTATATGGGCCCGGGCCTGCCGGGACAACGCACGGTGCTCTCGGAAGACGACCGCGCCTTTGTGGAGGAACGCTGGAACCTGCCGCGCGGCACGCTCACGACGAAGCTGGGCGGCGGCACCATCGACCTGTTTTCGCGCATGGCGGCAGGCGAGATCAAGGCGTGCTGGATCATCTGCACGAATCCGGTCGCGTCCGTGGCGAACCGGCAAACAGTGGTGGCCGGCTTGCGCGCCGCGGAACTCGTGATTGCCCAGGACGCTTTTCTGGACACCGAAACGAATCAGTACGCCGACGTGCTGCTGCCCGGCGCGCTCTGGGCCGAGGGCGAAGGCGTGATGATCAATTCCGAGCGCAACATGACGCTCACGCAGGCCGCCATCGCGCCGCCCGGCGAAGCGCTGCCGGACTGGCAGATCATCGCGCGCGTGGCCTGTGCGATGGGTTATGAGGCCGCCTTCACGTATGCCAGCGCAGCGGAAGTCTTCGACGAGATCGTGGGCTTTTCGAATCCGAAGACGGGCTACGACCTGCGCGGCGCGAGCCATGCGAAGTTGCGCGAGACGCCGCTGCAATGGCCGTGCGCGCCCGACGCGAAGAGCGAGCGCAATCCTATTCGTTACTTGAACGACAGCGCGAACGAAGGCGCTGGCGGCGACGCACCGCGCATCGTGTTTCCCACGCCGCACGGTAAGGGCGTGTTCTTCGCGCGCCCGCACGTCGCGCCCGCCGAATTGCCCGACGGCACGTTCCCGATCGTCTTCAACACGGGGCGTCTGCAGCATCAGTGGCACACGATGACGAAGACGGGCAAGGTCGCGATGCTCAACAAGCTCAATCCGGCGCCCTTCGTCGAGATTCACCCCGAGGATGCGAGCGCGCTGGGCATCGCCGCGAAGGATCGCGTGGAAGTGCGCTCGCGGCGCGGTCGCGTCGTGCTGCCCGCCGTCGTCACCGACCGCGTGCAGCCCGGCAACTGCTTCGCGCCGATGCACTGGAACGATGTGTTCGGCGAAGACCTGTGCGTGAATGCCGTCACCAGCGACGCCATCGATGCCATCTCTCAGCAGCCCGAACTGAAATTTTGCGCCGTCGCGCTCACGCGCGTCGCGCCCGAGCCTGCCGTCGTCGAGCCGGATGCGCACGATGCGCAGACCGGCGAGAGCGACCACGCGACTTTGCCTCAGGAATTCGACATGACCCGAATCGATGCGTTTGCGAACCTGCTCGACCTTGGCGCGACGCCTGCGCCCACGCTCAGCGAAACGGAGCGGCAGTATCTTGCGGGCTTTGTGAACGGCCTGCGTGCGTCGCGCGGCGACGCGGCGGGCGGCTCGTCTGCACCGGTTCTGCCGGAGCATGCGCCGCTGGCCGCGCCCAAGCGTGCGTGGGTAGACGGCGTGCTTGCGGGCCTGTTCAGCCGCGCTGCGCCGCGCGCTTTGCCTGCAGTCGATCAAGACGATCAGCAAGGCGAGGTACGCATCGCACATACGCGCCCGAAGGTCGTGCTGCTATGGGCGTCGCAAACGGGCAACGTCGAATCGCTGGTCGAGCGCTACGCCACGCAACTGATGGAATCGGGCTGCGAGATCCGCACGGCCTGCATGGCAGACTATCCGCTCGCGAACCTGGAGAAAGCCCAGTATGTGCTGCTGATGACGAGCACTTTCGGCGACGGCGATTCGCCCGATAACGGCGAGCCGTTCTGGTCGGCGCTCAAGGCCGAAAGCGCGCCGCGACTCGCTTCACTGCGTTATGCGGTGCTCGCGCTGGGCGACCGCAACTACGACCAGTTCTGTGGCCACGGGCGCAATCTCGACGCGCGCCTCGAAGCGCTGGGCGCGCAGCGTCTGTTGCCGCGCGTCGATTGCGACACCGAATTCCAGGGCACCGCTGACGCGTGGCTGGAACGCGTCACGCTGCGCATCAAGGAAGAAGATGCGGCGCTGCACGCCGTGCCTGCGGGCGGCGCGATCCCCGAAGTGCTGCCTGGCTGCGCGCCGACCAAGGCGCGGCCAGGCGCATCGCGCCTCGTCGAAAACGTGCGCCTGAACATGCAGGGCGCCACCAAGGACACGCGCTACTTTTCGCTGGCGACGGGCGAAGCGGGTATCGAATACGAAGCGGGCGACGCGCTCGGCGTCTGGCCGACGAACTGCCCCGCGCTGGTGGACGAATTGCTGTCGCTGACGCGCCTGCACGCCGATACCCCCGTCGACGTGCCGGGTGTGGGCGACCTGCGCCTCGCCGACGCCTTGAGCCATCACTACGAAATCGCGCGCCCCGGCCCCGATGCGCTTGCATTCATCGCGGCGCGCGCACGCGGCCAGGGATTGAGCGACCTGCTGCGCGACGAGCGCAAGGGCGACCTGAAAAACTGGTTGTGGGGACAACAGCTTGCCGACGTGCTGCACGAATACCCGGTCGATCTCACGGCGCGCGAACTGACGGGCATGCTCAAGCGCCTGCAGCCGCGCCTGTATTCGATTTCATCGAGCCCGAAGGCCCATGCTGGCGAAGTGCATTTGACGGTTTCGGCGGTGCGTTATCACAACGGCCGGCGCGACCGCAAAGGCGTGGCCTCCACGTTCCTCGCCGACCGCGCCCAGGCCGGCAGCGTGCCCGTGTTCGTGCAAAAGAGCACGCATTTCCGCCCGCCGCGCAGCGGCGACACGCCGATGATCATGGTCGGCCCGGGCACCGGCGTCGCGCCGTTCCGCGCGTTCCTGCATGAGCGTCGTGCGCGTGGCGATTCGGGCCGCAACTGGCTGTTTTTCGGCGAGCAGCACGCGGCCACCGACTTCTACTATCGCGAAGAACTGGAGCAGATGCGCGGTGACGGACTGCTCAACCAGCTCGATCTTGCGTTCTCGCGCGACCAGCATGAAAAGGTCTATGTGCAAGACCGCATGCGCGAGAACGGCAAGCAACTCTGGTCGTGGCTGGAGGAGGGCGCGCACTTCTACGTGTGCGGCGACGCCAGCCGCATGGCGAAGGACGTGGACGCCGCGCTGAAGTCGGTGGTGGCGCAGCACGGCGGCCTGAGCGACGAAGCCGCCGACGAATACGTTGGCCGGATGGCGCGCGAGCGCCGTTACGTGCGCGACGTGTATTGAGTCGCGCGGCGTGGTTGCCGCCTAGCGCCGCTCGCTCGCCGTCGCGCGTTTTTGCTGGTACATGGCGGCGTCGGCGCGCGCGAGCAGGTCGTCCACCGTCGAAGGCTGGTCGTCGCGCGTCATGGCGCTGCCCACGCTGCTGCGCAACTGATAAGGCTTCTGCGCAGCGCGATTAAAGATTTCGAGCTGGTTGCGGATGCGTTCCATCGCACTCATTGCGCCGTGCTCGTCGGTGCTCGAAAGCAGCACGGCGAATTCGTCGCCACCCATGCGGCCAATCACGTCGCCGTCGCGCAACGCCGTGCGCAAGATCGTTGCGAACGCAACGAGCGCGCGGTCGCCTTCGGCGTGACCGTAGGTATCGTTGATCTGCTTGAATCCGTTCAGGTCGAGATAAAGCAGCGACGCGGGGCGCTGCGTGCTGGCGCACAGGCGCACGGCCTGTTCGGCGAGCGACTTGAAGCCGCGCCGGTTGGCCAAGCCGGTAAGTTCGTCGGTGGTCGCCATCTGGGTGGCCGCGATTTCCTGCTCGGCCATATCGGCGAGATCGCGCAGCACGATGCGCTCTTCGTCGTCGAACAGGCGCGGGCGGCTGTCGATCACGCATAGCGTGCCAAGGCGGATGTCGCTGGTCACCGAAAGCGGGCAGCCCGCATAGAAGCGGATATTGGGCGTGCCGGTGACGAGCGGATTGTCGGCGAAGCGCACGTCGATGCTCGCATCGTTCACGAAGAACAGATCGTTGCCGAGGATCGCGTGGCCGCAGAACGAGACGTCGCGCGAGGTCTCCGAGGCGTCGAGACCGGGGTGCGACTTGAACCACTGTCGGCCCGTATCGACCAGCGTGATCGCGGCGATCGGCACGTTGAACAGCCGGCGCGCGAGACGGGTGATGCGGTCGAATCGATCCTCGGCGGGCGTGTCGAGGATCTTGAACGAGCGCAGGACTTCCATGCGCTCGGCTTCGTTCGCGGGTACGGAAGGTCGAAGCATAGATGGACGAAACGATGGGTCGAAAGATGCAACCGATTCTAGCGCGAAGATTCGGTGTACGGCGGCCCGGCGTGTGAGTATAAAAATTCGTTTTGAGTGCGAGCTTTCGAATCGATTGCGTTCACACGCAATTTAAAGCGATTCGCAAACGTCGAATAGCAAAGCGCGTGCCCAGCGCCGTGCGGGGTCGCGATGGGTGCGTTCGTGCCACGCGGCGGTCTTCGTGAAGCCCGGAATGGCGAGCGGCGGCGGCACGATCGCAAGGCCAGCGGCCCGTTCGGCAAGCCTGCGCGGCACGACCGCGATCAGGTCGCTATCGCGAAGAATCTGCGGCAACACCAGAAAGCTCGTGACCGAAAGCGCGACCCGGCGCTTGCGCCCGAGTTGTGCGAGTGCTTCATCGGTTACGCCTTCGAATGTGCCGCCGGAATACGACACCAGCGCATGATCGAGCGCGCAAAAGCGCGGCAACGTGATGCGTCCGCGCACGGCAGCCGGATGATTTTCACGCATCGCGCATACATAGCGCTCGTCGAACAGACGCCGCGCATGCAGATCGGATGGCGTGCTCTCGGGCGTGATAAGTGCGATATCGACGTCGCCGCGCGCGAGTTGCGCATGAAGCGACGGATCTTGAGCGGGCACGACGGCCACGCGTATGCCCGGCGCATCGCGGCGCAACGCTGCGAGGTAGGGCGTCACCACGGCTTGCAGCGCGTAGTCGGTCGCCGCGAGCGTGAGCGTGAAATCGGCGCGCGCGGGATCGAAAACCTGCGGCGTGAGCAGCGACTCGACTTCGCCCAGAATCTGCCTGACCGGCGCGGCCAGTTCGAGCGCGCGCATCGTGGGCGCGATGCCGCGTTGCGTGCGCACGAACAGCGGATCGTCAAAGGCTTCGCGCAAGCGCGTGAGCATCCCGCTCACAGCGGGCTGCGTGAGCGACAGGCGCTGGGCGGCGCGCGTGACGTTGCGCTCGTCGAGCAGCGCGTCCAGGGCGCGCAGCAGGTTAAGGTCGATCGTCCTGATATCAGCTGGCATGATGTCAAAAATAAAAATACTCGATTGGCCTTATTTCAGCATAGCGGCCATCATGATGAACGTCTAGCGAACGCGTTGCCTGCGCCGTGCGTTCGTTTCTACTCTGTTCATTATCGAATGCCCAACTCTGGAGGCAATCATGCATGCAATCAACTGGCCCGACGATTATCAACCGGGCTTCACCGACAATTTCGCTTCGAACGAAGTCATCGTCGCGGGCCTGAGCGTCGCCGACGTGTGGCCGTTGCTAGCGGACACCACGGCCTGGCCGACTTACTACAGCAATGCGTCCGATATCGCGTTTCATGACGGCACCGGGCCGGTGCTTTCGGCCGGGGCGCGGTTTCGCTTTACGACGTTCGGTTTTCCCGTCGAGGGTGAGGTCACCGAGTTCGTGCCGCCCGCAGCAGGTCAACCGGCGCGCGTGGCATGGCACGGCTGGGTCGAAGGCGACGCGCAAGGCCGCCTGGACGTGCATCACGCATGGCTGCTGGAAGACCTGTCGGGCGGCCGCGTGCGCGTGTTGACGCAGGAAACGCAGAAGGGCGCGCCGGCCGTGGAGCTGGCTAAGGCGCGGCCCAATCCGATGATCAACGGCCATCAGGAATGGCTCGACGGTCTGGTCGAATCGGCGCGCGCGGCTCGTAAAGCGCGGTAATTCGTTGTGTGCGCCAGGCCTGCGAAACCGGTCGCATCGGGCCAGGAGAAAATCGAATGCAGCGCGTGCAAAAACGTTGTGTTTGCAGTGTCGCCTGGCGCACAAAATCGACTCTTATAATCACGGCTCCTCGAATCGCAGGGAGTCGTGTTCATGTTCGATCTTGCAGGAAAGGTAGCCATCGTCACCGGCGGAACCAGCGGAATTGGCTTCGGGATTGCGAAGGGATTTCTGCGAGCCGGCGCACGGGTCGCGCTCATTGGGCGTGACGAAACGCGAGGCGCGGCAGCGCTCGCTAAACTGGAAGCTGGCGACGCCGCTATTTATGTGAAGGCCGATATCTCGTCGGGCGAGCAATGCACGCTGATGGCCGCCGAAGTCGAGCAGCGCTTCGGCCACGTCGATATTCTCGTGAATAACGCGGGTATGAATATCCGCCGCCATGGTCAGGACTACGCACACGAAGAGTGGCGGCAGATCATGGATACGAACCTAAGCAGTGCGTTCTATTGCGCGCAAGCGGCCTTTCCCGCGTTTGGTCGCGCGAAGGGCGGCAAGATTCTCAATATCGGCTCGATGCTGTCGCTGTTCGGCACGACGTATGGCGCAGCGTATGCCGCGAGCAAAGGCGGCATCGTCCAGCTTGGACGCGCGCTGGCCGTGGAATGGGCGCCGCACAACATTCAGGTCAACACGCTCTTGCCGGGCTGGATCGAAACCGAGCTGACCGCTGAGGCAAAGAAGCTGTTTCCGGATCTCGAAGCGGGGATTCTTTCGCGCACGCCCCAGGCACGCTGGGGACGTCCTGACGATCTCGCCGGAATCGCCGCCGCGCTGTGCTCCAGTGCGTGCGATTTCATCACCGGAACGGCGATTCCCGTGGACGGCGGTTATTCGGTGCAGGGATGAAGTTTCAGTAGGGAACGTTGCAAAAAAAATCGAGCCTCCCAAGGGAGGCTCGATTCATTTGCGGAGCCGTTTTGGAGCCGCTTCCCCGCTTGTTGCACGGGGGCGGCTTCCATCAACAACTTCGACTTACTTCGCAGCAGCTTGCAGCGCAGCGTTGAAGGTTGCGCTCGGGCGCATCACTTCAGCGAGCTTCGCGAAGTCCGGCTTGTAGTAGCCGCCGATGTCGACCGGCTTGCCCTGGACTGCAGCCAGCTCAGCAACGATCTTCTGCTCGTTTTCGGCCAGCGCCTTGGCGAGCGGTGCGAAGTGAGCCGACAGTTCCGCGTCGTCCTTCTGCGCGGCCAGCTCTTGTGCCCAGTACATCGACAGATAGAACTGGCTGCCACGGTTGTCCAGCTCGCCGGTCTTCGGCGACGGGCCCTTGTTGTTGTCGAGCAGCTTGCCGGTTGCGGCGTCGAGCGTCTTCGCGAGCAGCTTGGCGCGCGCGTTGTTCGTCTTGATGCCGAGGTCTTCCAGCGACACAGCCAGCGCGAGGAATTCGCCAAGCGAGTCCCAGCGCAGGTGGTCTTCCTGAACCAGCTGCTGCACGTGCTTCGGAGCCGAGCCGCCTGCGCCCGTTTCGTACATGCCGCCACCGGCCATCAGCGGAACGATCGAGAGCATCTTCGCCGACGTGCCCAGTTCCATGATCGGGAACAGGTCGGTCAGGTAGTCGCGCAGGATGTTGCCGGTGACCGAGATCGTGTCCAGGCCGCGGATCACGCGCTCAAGCGTGTAACGCATCGCGCGCACTTGCGACATGATCTGGATGTCCAGGCCGGTCAGGTCGTAATCCTTCAGGTACTCTTCGACCTTCTTGATCACTTCGTTTTCGTGCGGACGGTACGGGTCGAGCCAGAACACGGCCGGCGTGTTCGAGTTCTTCGCGCGCGTGACGGCCAGCTTGACCCAGTCGCGGATCGGTGCGTCCTTCACGAGGCACATACGCCAGATGTCGCCTTGCTCGACTTCCTGCGTGAGCGCGTCCAGCACTTCGTTGGTTGCGTTGTCAACGATGCGGGCCGTGCCGTCTTGCGGGATTTCAAAGGTCTTGTCGTGCGAACCGTACTCTTCAGCCTTCTGCGCCATCAGGCCGACGTTCGGCACCGTGCCCATGGTCTTCGGGTCGAATGCGCCGTTGGTCTTGCAGAAGTTGATGATTTCCTGGTAGATGCGCGCGAACGTGCTTTCCGGAATCAGGCACTTCGTGTCGGCCGGGCGGCCGTCGGCGCCCCACATCTTGCCGCCTGCGCGGATCATCGCGGGCATCGATGCGTCGACGATCACGTCGTTCGGTGCGTGCAGGTTCGAGATACCCTTGGCCGAATCGACCATCGCCAGCGCCGGACGGTGCTCGTGGCATGCGTGCATGTCACGGATCACTTCTTCGCGCTGCGATTCCGGCAGCGTTTCGATCTTCGTGTACAGGTCGACGAGGCCGTTGTTGACGTTCACGCCCAGTTGTTCGAACAGCTTGGCGTGCTTCGCGAACGCGTCCTTGTAGAACGTGCGCACAGCGTGGCCGAACACGATCGGGTGCGAAACCTTCATCATGGTCGCCTTGACGTGCAGCGACAGCATGACGCCGGTCTTGCGCGCGTCTTCCATTTCGGCTTCGTAGAAAGCGAGCAGATGCTTCTTGCTCATGAACATGCTGTCCACGATTTCGCCGGCCTGCAGCGTGACCTTCGGCTTGAGGACGATGGTCTCGCCGCTCTTCGTCACGAGTTCCATGCGCACTTCGCGCGCCTTGTCATTCGTGATCGACTTTTCGCCGTGATAGAAGTCGCCGTGCTTCATGTGCGCGACGTGGGTGCGCGAAGCCATGCTCCACTCGCCCATGCTGTGCGGGTGCTTCTTCGCGTAGTTCTTGACGGCCAGCGGCGCGCGGCGATCCGAATTGCCTTCGCGCAGGACGGGGTTCACCGCCGAGCCGAGGCACTTCGAATAACGCTTCTGGATAGCCTTTTCTTCGTCGGTCTTCGGATCTTCCGGGAAGTCGGGGATCTTGTAGCCCTTGCCCTGGAGTTCCTTGATGGCTGCGACGAGCTGCGGCACCGATGCGCTGATGTTCGGCAGCTTGATGATGTTCGTTTCCGGCAGCTGCGTGAGACGACCCAGTTCAGCCAGGTTGTCCGGCACGCGCTGTTCTTCCGTCAGGAATTCGGGGAATTCACCGAGGATACGGCCTGCCACGGAGATATCGCTGGTCTCGACGTTCACGCCGGCCGGCGCAGCGAAGGTTCGGATGATCGGCAGAAACGCGCTGGTGGCAAGCAGCGGCGCTTCATCGGTCAGGGTATAGATGATGGTGGGTTGCTGGGTACTCATCGGCTTCTTGGCGGGATCGTTAAACGAGGTGGTAACACCACCGGCTGCGCGCAGTCGGCGAAACACCTGGATTTTGCCTCAATTTCCGCCGGGCCGGGGCGGAGATCGACATGTATTTCATATTGTGGAATTGCGTTGCGCAATGAAGTTTGGCGGAGAAATTGGCGTGATGGCCACCAACGCCAGGCCGTGCGCTGAAAACGTTACCGCGCCAAAGCCCTGTTACATAAAGACTTTCACGCCGAAACGGTTAATCTGGCCCCGTGGCGAAAGTTTTAAGTTTCGTACCCTTCATTCTTTGTCAAGTTGGTGAAGACCCTTGCTCGATGAGGGGGCAATCGGCCACTCTTATAGAAGAATTTATTGCCGGAGGCCCTCGTTTGGCGCGCTCAATTCCTGGTCGTTTAGTGGGGTATTGGTCGCCGCCAGGCGCATGGGGCAGAGGCAAATTTGACCGCGCCGGAGACGGTGGCCGCCGTCGTCGTCGCGAGAATGCGGCGCGAATACAGTTCGACGACTCCAAATTGGCTTTGCCTGTAATCTGACGCGGCTTGTTTCAACGCGTCGTGCAGCGCCGCACTATGTGGGCGAATCTAAACACCGTTCAAATTGAGTGAGGGTTAACATGCCATTCGTCACAACGAAAGATAACGTAGAGATTTTCTACAAGGACTGGGGCCCCAGAGACGCGCAGCCCATCGTGTTCCATCACGGCTGGCCTTTGTCGTCGGATGATTGGGACGCGCAGATGCTGTTCTTTGTCCAGAAGGGATATCGCGTTGTGGCACACGACCGTCGCGGACACGGGCGTTCATCGCAGGTCTCGGAAGGTCACGACATGGATCACTACGCGGCCGATGCATTCGCGGTGGTCGAAGCGCTCAATCTGAAGAATGCGATTCATATCGGGCATTCGACAGGCGGCGGCGAGGTCGCCCGCTATGTCGCAAAGCACGGTGAACCGTCTGGCCGCGTCGCGAAGGCCGTGCTGGTCAGCGCCGTGCCGCCGTTGATGCTGAAAACCGCTGCGAACCCGGAAGGCTTGCCCGCCGACGTATTCGACGGCCTGCGCGCTGCATTGGCGGCAAATCGCGCGCAGTTTTTCCTGGACTTGCCTGCGGGCCCCTTCTACGGATTCAACCGCGAAGGCGCGACGGTGCATCAGGGCGTGATCCAGAACTGGTGGCGCCAGGGCATGATGGGCAGCACGAAGGCGCACTATGAAGGCATCAAGGCCTTCTCCGAGACCGACCAGACCGAAGACTTGAAGTCGATTACGGTGCCGACGCTCGTCCTGCACGGCGAAGACGATCAGATTGTTCCCATCGCCGACGCGGCCTTGAAGTCCATCAAGCTTCTCAAGAACGGTCAGCTGAAGACGTATCCGGGCTTCTCGCACGGCATGCTGACGGTCAATGCAGACGTCGTGAACGCCGATCTGCTCGCATTCGTTCAGTCTTGATGTGAAACGGCGCAGGTCAATCGACCTGCGCCGTATTGCCCAATTCCCTCAATACGACAATCCATAACCGAACGTGTACAACGGATGGGCCGTATCGTGCGGGACGTCCTCGCGCTGTGCGACGACCTCATCCATCGAAGACGGCAATTCAAACGGCAGGTGTCCTTCGGGCTTGGCCTTGCCGGTCAGGACGTCGAACAGCGCCGCGTCGCTGACGCCGAAGTTGGCGAGTATCGCAGTAGCCTTGCCCTGAACGTTGGTCAATATCGCCGGGCGATCCATATAAACCGTGACGACGGATTTTGGCGCCAGTGCGGCCTGCTTGATCGCCTCATAGTCCGCGTTGCCATCGGTGAACGCCAGGCTGCCTTCATGTTGCATCGAGCCGAAGATATAGTTGGGATGCAACGTCTGGTACGGCGTGCTCGCACGGACTATCGCCACGTCTGCGGCCTGAGGCGTGCTGACAACGGTGTAGCCGTATTGTTGCGCCACCGCGGGATCGATCCCGTACAGCCACACCTTCTTTCCGTTGCCGGTCATCGGCAGATAGTTGCCCGTATTCTGCAGCAGCACCAGCGCGCGCCGTTGCGCATCGAGCGCCTGCGCCTGGAAGGACGCATTGCCGACGATCGAACTGGCCGCATCGGCGTCCACGTAGGGATGATCGAACAGCCCCTGCTGGAATTTTTGCAACAGGATGCGATAAGCCGATTCGCTCAGGCGCGCGTCGCTTAGGAGTCCCTGCTGGACAGCCTGAACGAGAAACGAAGGGTCGCTTTCTCCGCCAAATTGATCGATTCCCGCGTTAGTCGCTCTCACGAAACGTGCAAGCCGCGTGGCGGTTTCCATTCCCCACGGCGTGCCGAATCCAACGAATGAAGGCGCGCCCGACGATACGCCATTCAGGCAGTTCGCGTCGCAGTCGGAGGCAATGCCCCAATCCGAAACAATGACGCCCTGAAAGCCATATTTGCCGCGCAACAGGTCGGTCAACAGCGGTTTATCGAAGGCTCCGCCCACCTGTTCGAGCGTGATGCCATCCACGGTGACTGCAGCGTCGGGTTCGGAATAGGTCGGCATGACCGATCCAACGTTGGCGGCGAACGCGCCTTCGAATGGCTTCAGGTGATATGCAAAGTTGTTGCCGGGGTAGGTGGCATAGCGCCCGTAGTAGTTGTGGCTGTCGTAGCCATCTTTCTGGGCGCCGTAGCCGGCCCAATGCTTGACGACCGCGATCACGCTCTGGCTGTTGATTCCGGTCGTGCCGCCCTGGAAGCCTTCGATATACGCCTGCACTTGTGCTTTCGCGAGGTCGGCATCCTCGCCGAATGTGCCGTTGATACGCGCCCAGCGCGGCTCGGTTGCGAGATCGGCTTGTGGGGAAAGCGCCTCCGTGATGCCCACTGCGCGATATTCCTGCCGCACGATGTCACCGAACGTGCGGGTCAGCGTCGCGTCGCCGACGGCGGCAAATCCGAGCGTCTCAGGCCATTGAGAAAACCCGCCACCGCCCGCGCTGGCGCCTAGTACGTACTGAAAATGACTGCGCGGATCGGAACTGATCGAAATGGGAATGCCGAGCCTCGATTGTTCGCCCAGCGCCTGGATTTCGTTGTATTGCAACGCCATGGTGTGGGCGTCCGTGCTCATTCTCGTAATGAACGTGCTGATGGCCAGATCGCCAATTTGCGTCTGTAGCGCCGCAAGATCGTAAGCGCTGCCGGTGCCCGCGCCCGTCGTATCGTTAAGAACAGGAGCCGTGCCGTGCAGCATCAGGCCAGCCTTTTCGGCGAGTGTCAGCCGCGATGTCAAGTCTCGCGCCCGCTCTTGCGGAGAAAGCCGCCAGTCCTCGTAAGGATCAAGCTGGCCATTGCGGTTCATGTCCTTGAACTGCAACCCGTTGACCGTGATGAGCGGCAACGAGGTGTGACCGATGTCGAGCTGCTTGACCGTCGAATCAATATGGTTGCCTCCGCATGCATATAAAACGAACACCAAAGCCGTGGCAGTGGCAATTGAACCGGCAAGGGGCATCGTAGGCCGTGAAGCAAAATGCATTGTTTCCTCCTGAAGTGAGCCACAAGCAATTTGTTTTTATTTCGTCAAATTGACGTAATGATCGTAACCGTGGATGCGGATACCGGCTTGACCGGGCGGTGCAGGATTTGACCTGCTGGAGCAAGGCGAGTGATGCCTTGCACCCTGTCATGGCAAGACCCTATGGTGAGACGCACAGCGGGCACGCATGATCGTCGGTTTGAGACTTTCAGCCAGGACTGATGCAGCCGAACACATCGCACCATTTGCCATGCATCGGGCGGCGTGCGCGCACCGTATCCAATCGACTCGCGGTTGATTTAATGGCGGCCGCCGAAGCAGCGGGTGTGGGGCCCGCTCAATTCCAGGCGCGCACCGGCATCAATACGCAAGACCTGGTCGACAGGGATGGCCGGCTGGACGGCGCGCGGCATAAGCGCTGCATCGAACTTATCCACGCGCTTTCTCCGTCGATCGAATGGCTCGTCGACAGGCAATGCGGTCTCTATCCCCATTTTCCGGCACTCGGAAATCATTGCTTCAATGCGTCAACGCTCCGTGAAGCAATCGGAGCGTTTCTTCAATTCAGGGCGATTATTGGCGAGTTCGATTTTCTTTTCGTCAAGGAAACGCCAGGCTGGTTGCAGGTCGAGTATGTCGCGGAGTTCATGCCGCAAAATGGCTTGCAGGCGCTCGCCAATTTTCAGGTGCTGGCGACGTTGATCCGTGCCTACGACGTCAAGGAAAACACGGTCTTTCATGTCTCCCTGGCAGGAGCGGCGCCACGCAATAGACATCTGCTGGACGACTTTTTTGGCACGACGGCGAGATTCGATTCGAATGCGAATCAAATGAGATTCGATGCCTCGCTGCTCGACGCGCCATTTCCGCATTACAACGCGACACTCGCGCCATATCTGTTGCAGCAGGTGCAGGAGCAGTTTCGCCAGGTGCAACAGGGCCACAGCTTTTCTGCCACGGTCGAGCAACTCATCACCGAGATCGTGATGGACTGCGATTTTGACGGCTCCAGGAAAGCGTCGCTACTGTCTGCCGTATGCGAACGGCTTGAAACGTCGCGTTGGACTTTGAATCGCCAGTTGCGCGTAGAGGGGCTGAATTTCAGCGACCTGGAAACGCGCGTTAAACTTGAACGCGCGTGCCGGCTGCTTAGGGAAACGCGATGCAGTCTGTCTGAAATTAGCGATATGCTGGGTTTCTCGTCGCAAAGCGCGTTTACGCGGTTTTTCCGCAGCGGCCATCAGATGGCGCCGCAGACCTTCCGGCAAAAGTCTCAGCAGCGCCATGCGGCTCAAAATTACAGCGGCTGACGACGGCACGCATTGCGAATGTTGTCGAACGCATCAGAACGTGTGATTCATGGCGATGCGCGCAACCACCTGATGCGAATTCGACGATACGCCCGCTGAACCCGGTACGTAGGCGCCATCGAGCGCCGTGCCGGTATTGCCGCCCGAGACGGCTTGATAGATTACCTGGCCGTACACGGACGTGCGCTTTGAAAACAGATACTTCACCATTGCGCCCCACTGGTTCCAGTGCAGCGAAGCGCGCCCGGTGTCCTGGTCGAGCGCCGCATGCGTATACGTGTACATCGCGCCGACGATCACGGCGGGCGTCACGTTGTAACGCGCATTGACTTCGATATTGTCGAACTTGAGGCTGCTATGTTCGCCCAGTCCGAGCGCGCCAACGTAAATCGAACTTTGCGGATCCATCACATTGGCGCGCGTATAGACCAGGCCTAACGTGGCCTCGCCGATTCCGTAATTCGCGCCGATGCCCCACGTTTTCTGGTTGCGCGCGGCAAAGCCCATATCGTCGGAAGCAATCGCGCCCGATGCATTGGCGCCCGGCGCGCCCAGATCGGCATATACGGCAGCGAGTGTCAGCGTCTGCCACGTGTAGTTCAGCCCCGCGCTGAAAATGCGGTTGTTGGCGAACGCACCGGCCTGGTTGCTGAAGCCATAGAGCGCTGTCGCCGAGAACCCAGCCCATGTGGGACTCGTGTATTTGACGGCGTTGCTGGCGTGATAAGTGGCGTCGGTATTGTCGTTGTCGAGTGGATGCGAGAACAGAAAACCGGCCCAGTTGCCATTGGCGGTGAGCAGACCCACCGTATCGGCGACCGAATCGAACTGACGCCCGAAGGTGAGCGTGCCATAGCTGTCCGATTGCAGTCCCACATAGGACTGGTAGCCGAACAGGCGGCCGCCATATGCCGCCGCGCCATTGTCGAGCGCGAAGCCGCTTTCCAGATCGAAGATCGCATGCAGGCCGCCGCCTAGATCCTCGCTGCCCTTGAGGCCCCAGCGGCTGATCGCGAGATCGCCGCTTGCGGTCTGCCATGACGACTTGCCGCCGACATTGCTTGCGTAGTTAAGGCCTTCGTCGATGACGCCGAAAAGCATGACGCTGCTTTGCGCGAAAGCGTGCGAGCTAAACGCACCAAGCGCGCTAAAAATAAGGAATCCTGCGGAATTGGCGATTGCGGATTTTTTCATTTGAATGGGGGCCGTTCCTGTTTGATTGATTGTGCGCGAGAAGATGCCGCACACATCAAGCAGGTGTCGTGCCAATGCTCGCACGCTTGCAGGACGGTCAAAAGACGCGCTTTATGTCTCAAGGTGAGGCGCGTCTCGTCTCAACTTGAGACCGCACGCGCGAGCGCAAGCGACGGAACAAAACGCTAAAGGGAAGGGGGGAATCAGGCCTGCGCCTGTGAATAGCCGTGCGCGTCGAGCCAGTGACGAACGAGCCGGGCCTGATCGGCGTCGAGCGCACGCAGCACCTGTTCGGCGGGCTGTTTGCGCAGCGCTTCGACAATGGGCGCGAGCGGCACGCCTTGCAGGTGCCAGACGCCCAGCGGCTGATCGGGGCTCACGACCACATCGGCTTCGGAGATCAGGTTGCCGTCGATGACGGGCGCGCGTTCGATGTTGAGCTGGCTGAAATCGGCGCTCACATGCAGCGGCGCGTCGTCGGGCCAGAGGCGGCGCGCTTCCCAGAATGGCCGCGCGGCCCAGCGTTGTTCCAGCGCGTAAAAGTCGCGGCCGGTGCGCGCGAAGCGCATGAAAAGCTGTTCGATGCGTTGCTGGTGAAAACGTAGCGCGAGCGAGGCGCGTTCGGGGCAACTAAGCAGCGTGTGAATGACAGCGGGTGCCTGGAGCGCGGACGATAGCGACTGAAAGATGCCGTTGCCGGACAGCGGATCGACGGCCATTGCCGCGTCGCCCACGCGCAGCCAGTTGCTGCCGCCCGTACGCCCGCACAGCGTGGGCGTGCTGCTACGCGCATGCAGGCGGACGTCGGTGTCGGCGTCGCGCGCGAAGAAGTTGCTCGCCAGCGGCGCACGGCGCATGCGCGCGCAGAATGCTGGCAATTCGTCGCGCTGCGGGAGTTCTGCGCTTGCCACGTCCAGTGTCATTTGCCAGTAGCAGCGGCCATCGGGCAGGCGCGCCATCCACGCCCAGCCATCCTGGAGGCTTTCCACCGCTGAGGCTGCCGCGCCGCGTTCGCCCTGCCAGACGTTCAGGAGACTTAAGGTTTGTGGCCCGCGCGTGGCGTCGCGCATCAGTGGCGCGAGACGGCCACGCGCTTCGACAAGGAATTCCGCGCGCAGCGACAGCGGGCCATCGCAAGTCTCGATCATGAGGTCGTGGCCCGACGGTGCGGTTTGCACGCTGCGCACGTTGGCCTCGATGACTTCGACATTCGCGCTGCGCAGGTCGTCGCGCAGCGCGGCGTCGAACACGCGCCGGTCGACCAGATATTCCGCGTTGAGCGTTTGCAGCACGCCGTTCCAGAGCGTCGTGCGTGCGCTTGGGCCCGCGACGGCGTTGGCGGCGCGATGCAGTCCCGCGTGACGCAGGCCTTCGATCACGCGCGGCGACATGCCCTCGACGGCGTCGAAGCGCCGCCAGTCGCTCACCACCTGCACGGCGTAGCCGAGGCCCGCGAGCGAGCGCGCGACGGCGGCGCCCGCCGGGCCCGCGCCGAGCACGACGATGCGCGGCGCGCTCATGATGCGTGCGTGCGTCTTTCGACGCCGATAAAAGCCGCGTTGGCGCGCAGCCAGGCGAGCAGGGCGTCGCGGTTTGCGTCGCGGCTTGCTTCTGCATGGCGCATGAGCCACGCGGCGGCGTGGCCGCTCAACGCGGCGGTGGCGATGCTTGCGCCCGCTTGCGTCGCGCCGTCGCTGCGCACGAGTGCGCCGAATTCGGCTTGCGCGCTGTCGAGCCATGACCATTGCGCGGCATTGCAGCGCGCATCGCCCGTCACGCGCACGACGCCAGGATAGCTCGACGGAAACACGGGATCGCCTTGTGCAGGGCACGCCGCGCAGACCACCACGCCCGCATCCACCGCGTACGCGCAGGCTTCGCGCAGTGCTGTGCGATCGGCGCGCACGCCCAGGCTCAGATTGATGAGGCTGACACCTTGATCAACGAGCCAGCGCATCGCGTCGGCGATCTGCAGCGGCGTGGTTGCTGCGCGATCGCGAAACACTTGCGCGACGCAAAAACGCGCCTCGGGTACATTGAATGCAATGCGCTCCAATACGGCGCTGCCATGCCCGAGCCGATCCGCGATGGCTTCACGCCGATAGACCTGCATATCGTCGCCGAGCAAGAAGGCCGCGCTCGTGTGCACATGCACAGCCTGGTCGGCGCGATAGCCGCTATCGACAATCCCCACGCGCAATTCAGTGCTCATGCGCGGCTCCCTGCGATTCGCGCATCACCAGCCGCCCGTCGATCAGGTCGAAATGCAGATCGGCGTGCGCGAGCGTCGCTGCGCGATGGCTGATGAGGATGCGCGTGCGCGTGGCAAACAGCGTGTCGATCTGGGCGATCACTTCGCGCTCGGTGGCTTCGTCCACGGCGGAGGTGGCTTCGTCGAGCACGAGGATCGACGGCTCCTGCAAGAGCGCCCGTGCAATCGCGATGCGCTGTTTCTGGCCGCCGGAAAGCTGCTGGCCGCGCTCGCCGATCTGGCTGTCGAGTCCTTCGGGCAGTGTCGCCACCAGCGCATCGAGTTGCGCGGCATGCACCGCCAGTGCGACCTGTTCGCGGCTGGCATGCGGTGCGCTGTAGCGCACGTTGTCGGCCAGACTGCCGCGAAACAGCACGATGTCCTGACTCACCACGGCCACGCGGCGGCGCAGTTCGTCCAGATGCAGGTCGCGCAGGTCGACGCCGCCCAGGCGCAGCGTGCCCGCTTGTGGATCGTAAAAGCGCTGCACCAGGTCGATCAGCGTGGACTTGCCCGCGCCCGATGCGCCCGCGAGCGCGATCTTGCGGCCGGCAGGCAGCACGGCGCTCGCACCGCGCAGCACACCGTGCGCGCGTTCTTCATGCGAAAACCAGACGTCGTCGAATTCGAGCGTGCTGTCGTCAGTGGGCGCGGCAGGCGATTCGGGTTCCTGAACGATCACGGGTTCGTGTTGAAGCTCGACCACGCGCGTGAGGCTCACGGTCATGCGCTGGAGCGCGACGTAGAGGCCCAGCAGGCTTTTCACCGGCCCGACGGCCATGCCGAGGTAGGTCGTGAACGCGATGAGCGCGCCCAGTTGCCATTCGCCTTGCACGACCCAATAGCCGCCGACCAGGAACGCGCAGGCGCGCGAAATCGACGTGAACAGCCCCGGCACCGACTGCGTGAAGAACTCCGTCACCTGAAGCTTGAGCAGCCGATCCATATACCGGTCGCCGAACTGTTCGAGCCGCGCGCGCTCCGCATTCTGCTGCCTGCTTGCCTGGATGAATTTCATCGCGGGCAGCGTTTCGACGAGAAACGAAGACAGGTCGGCGGCGCTTTCGCGCAGGCCGCGCGCGTCGCGCTCGACCTTGCGGCGCATCCAGCGAAGCCAGAGGGCCTCGAAGGGGATCAGCACCGCGACGAGCAACGAGAGCTTGACCGACAGCGTGAGCAGCAAAGCCACGGAGCCGAGCAGCCCGATCACGCTCGACACGGCGGAAAATAGCGCATCCAGGGCGAAGCGCTGGATTTCCGCAACGTCGCCATCCAGGCGCGAAAGCAGGTCGCCAATGCGCCGCCGTCCATAGAACGAAGGCGGCAGCTTTTGCAGGTGGGCGTACACGGCGCTGCGCAGCGCGAACAGCACGCGGCCCGAAAGACGCGTATGCAGATAGCGGTTCACGCCGCCCAGCATAGTGCCGACCAGCCCCGCGCCGATCATCGCCAGCGCCAGCACGAACAGCATCGAAAAATTGCGCCCAACCAGCCCGCGGTCGATCATCTCCTTCGTGATCCACGGCTGCACGAGCACGAGCAGCGACGCGCAAGCCGATAGTGCGAGCAGCCCCGCAATCGCGAGCCGATGCGGCCGCACGAAACCGTAGAGCCACGCCATCGACACTTCGAGGCGCGCGCGGTCGTCGGTTTTCGCAAGACGGAGCAGCAGGTTCAGCATAAACGTGGGTAGCGTATCAAGTCAGGGGCGCAGCCGCTTGAGCTTGCGGTACAGCGTAGCGCGGCTGATGCCGAGCGTGAGCGCCGCCGCCGCGACATTGCCGTCATGGCGCGCGAGGCTCTCGCGGATCAGTTCGTCTTCATGCTTGCGGATCAAGCCATGCCCGGCTGGATGGGTCGCGGCAGGGCAGGCGCCGTCGATAAAGCCGTCGCAAAGATGGTCGAGGCCGATCTCGTGTTCGTCGTCGGCGCGAACGGCAAGCGCGGTGCGCAAGACCATTTCGAGCTGGCGGATATTGCCCGGCCACGGGTGCGTGCGAAATACTTCGGATAACTCATCGCTGACATGAACGTCCTGGGCATTCAGACGTTCCATCAGCGATGCTGCGATCAGGTCGATGTCGTCGCGTTCGCGCAGCGCGGGCAATGCCACGCTTACGCCGTTGATGCGGTAGAACAGGTCTTCGCGAAAGCTCTTGTCGCGCACCATTCCGGCCAGGCTGCGGTGCGTGGCGCAGATCACGGCGATGTCGATGGCCTGTTCTTCGCCCGCGCCCAGTGGCGCAACCTTGCGCTCCTGCAGCACGCGCAGCAGGCGCGCCTGAAGTTGCAGCGGCATGTCGCCGATTTCGTCGAGAAAGAGCGTTCCGCCATGCGCCTGCATCACGCGCCCGAGCATGCCGCCCTTGCGCGCGCCCGTGAATGCGCCGTCGCGATAGCCGAAGAGTTCGGATTCGATCAGGCCTTCGGGAATCGACGCGCAATTCACCGCGATAAACGGCTTGCCCGCGCGTTCGCTCGCTTCGTGCAGCGCCCGCGCGACGACTTCCTTGCCGGTGCCGGTCTCGCCTTGCACGAGCACCGGCAATGCGTTGTCCAGGCCGCGCCGCGCCATCTGCAACGCGCGCAGCAAGCGGCCTTGCCGGCCCGCGATTTTGACGAGACCCGATTCGCGCGCGCCTGAGGTAGCTGGGCGTGCGTTGAGCGAACGCGTCGCGCCACTGCCGGTATTCGAAGCTGCGCGTCGCGGCGCGCGCAGTACGCGCAGTGCGAGATCATGCGCGACGTCCGCAATATCCAGCGTATGCGCCTGGCCGATGAACGCAGCGAAACTCATGCCGCGCAGGCTCGCGCACTGAAGGCCGACGATATCCGCGCGTGCGAGGCCCAGCAGTTCGCAGGCCTGCGCGCTTGCGGCGACGATCGTGCCGTCCTCGCGCACGGCAAGCACACCACACCACGTCGATTCGAGGTAAGCGCGATGGGGATGAAACGCGATGACGAAATGATCGGGAAAGAACGCTTCGAAAAGGCGTGCTTCGATATGGCTCGCCGCCGCGCCCACCATCATCGACAACGTGTCCTGCGCGAGCGGCAACTGGCCGTCACGCGTGAGATCGAGTACGCCGATCACCTTGCCATGCGGATCGGCGATCGGCAGCGAACGGCATGAGAAGCGCGCAAGGCGCCCCAGAAAATGTTCGCCGCTGTCGATCGCGACCGGACGGCCTTCGACCAGCGCCGTGCCGAGCGCATTGGTGCCGCGTAGCGACTCCGTCCACGTTGCGCCCGGCGACACGTCGCCGATGCCCAGATCCGCGAGCGCGCCCGAATTGCCTTCGACAGAAAGAATCGTGGCCTCTGCATTGGCGAGAATCACGATGCCTTGCTGGCCGCAACGCTGGGCGAGGAATTCGAGATCAGGCGTCGCGGCGTCGAGCAGCATGCGGTTGGCATCGCGCAGTTCGGCGAGGTCGCGAAACTCATGCAGGTTGAGCAGCGCATCGTCATGGCAGCGCACGCCGTGTGCAACGCTGCGTCGCCAGGAGGCGTCGATCTCCATGCGCAGCCAGCCCTGCGGAACGAGGCTGTCCGAGCGCAGGCGCTGGCGGATCAGTTCAGCGGCGTGTTGCCGGTCGGCCAGCGCCGGCATGGGAGGAAAGGAATCGTGCAAGCTGTCCCCCTTGACCTTGGATGGTTGATTGCGTGCGCCGCCTTGCAGAATGCCGCGCTAAACGAAGGGCTAATCTGGCACGGTTGCCGCGATAAGTCCATCCGGTCAAAAACGCATTCCATCGCTTTAAAAGCAGGGAGGAAAGCCGGCGAGAAAGCGCAAGCCGTGCCAGTGCAGCCCGGTTCAGGCTTTTTTGTTGTAACCGTTGCACCAGCCCGCGGCGGCCACGCGCTTGCCGCCAAAGAGCGGGCAGTTCGCAGCGGCATCGCTGGGTTTGCCCTGATAAAACGTACAGTTGCCGCAATCCTGGCCTGCGGAATAGCGTGCGAATTTCGCTTTATCGACTTGTTTTGCATCGGCGCGATAACCGAGCGCCTGGGCGGCGGGATCGGTTTCGGCGACGAGCGGGGCTTCGGCGTACGCCGTGCGCGCGAGCGGCAATGAAACGAGCGTGCTGGCAGAGGCAATCAAGAACGAACGGCGCGATTGACGGGTTAAATCCATGGCAGTTTTATGACGTTGTAGTGTGAGGAATGCGCGCTTTAAGTGCGCTTGCCGCGCGTTTTTAAAAGCGCGCGGCGTTGGGGGGATAAAGCGCTTTAAACGTTCATCAGCACCGATTTGATTTCGGTGTAATGCTCGATGGCGGCTGCGCCCATTTCGCGGCCAAGGCCCGACATGCGATAGCCGCCGAAGGGCAGCGCCGGATCAAGCGCGCTGTGGCAATTGACCCAGACCGATCCCGAGCGGATCTTTGGAATCATGCGATGCGCGGCGCTCAGATTATTCGTCCAGATGCTCGCGCCCAGTCCATAGCGTGTGTCGTTGGCGAGCTTCAAGGCATCGTCGATGGTGTCGAACGGAATCGCCACCAGCACCGGCCCGAAGATTTCCTCCTGCACGAGCGGGCTTTTCTGCTCGACATCGACAATCACCGTGGGCTTGACGAAGTAGCCCGGCCCAAACTGCTCACCGCCGCACGCGACCTGCACGCCTGCCGCGCGGCCGCGTTCGATATAGCCATAGACGCGCTGCTGCTGCTTGAGCGAGATGAGCGGGCCCATTTCCGTGGCCGGATCCAGGCCGTTGCCAATCTTCATGCGGTTGGCAATCGATGCGATGTCGCCCACCACGTTGTCGAAGTGCTTGCGCTGCACATAAAGGCGCGAACCCGCGCAGCACACTTGCCCCTGGTTGAAGAAGATCGCGGTGGCGGCGCCTTGCGCGGCGGCCACTGGGTCGGCGTCGTCGAGCACGATGGTCGGCGACTTGCCGCCCAGTTCGAGCGTGATGCGCGTCATCGACTCCATCGCGGCCTTGCCGATCAGCTTGCCCACTTCGGTCGATCCCGTGAAGGTGAGCTTGTCGACATCGGGGTGATGCGAAAGCGCAGCACCGGCTTCGACGCCCGTGCCCGTCACGACGTTGAACACGCCCGGCGGATAACCGGCTTCCAGCGCAAGCTCCGCGAGCTTGAGCGCGGTGAGCGGCGTTTCGTCGGCGGGTTTGAGCACCACGGTGCAACCCGTCGCAAGCGCGGGGCCGAGCTTCCAGCACGCCAGCAGCAGTGGGAAATTCCACGCGACGATTGCGCCCACCACGCCTACGGCTTCGCGGCGCGTGAAGCCGTGCAGGTGCGCGTCGGGCATCAGCGGCGCTGAGACCTCGACGGTCGAGCCTTCGATCTTGGTCGCGAAACCCGCCATATAGCGCAGGAAATCGATACCCAGTTGCACGTCCATCACGCGCGCGACGGCGGCGCTCTTGCCGTTGTTCAGGCATTCGAGTTCGGCGAGCATGGGTGCGTCGCGCTCGATCAGGTCGGCGAAACGCCACAGCAGGTTCTGGCGCTCGCGCGGGCGCATACGGCTCCATGCGGAATCGTCGAAGGCGCGGCGCGCGGCCTGCACGGCGCGGTCGACGTCTTGCGCACCGGACTTCGGCACATCGGCGAGATGCGCGCCGGTGGCCGGGTTGTAGACGGGCAGCGTCGCCCCGCTGGCAGCGTGCACCCACTGATCGCCGATCAGCATGGTGGGCGCGCGTTCGATAAACGCCTGGGTTTGCGGCAGCAGTTGCGGGAGGGTTGCGGGCACAGCCTGCATGAGTGGTTCCTCGCTCGTTGAGTCGACCGGGGTCTGGATTGCCCCGGCCTGGATTGACCTGTCGAGGAGCGCGTCAAGCAGCTTCTGTACCAGATGGCTGGCGACATGCATTGCATGCACGCTTAAAGCATTGATGCGATGGCGTTCCCGAACCGCGCACGAATGCACTGGGCAAAACCGGACAAATGCGCTCAATCAGCCGATCTGTCTCATTTTGAGAATTTGCATGAGACATGAGACGAGACGGAGACGACGCAATGCGTGCGGGCGCATCAAATTAGGTGTGTCGATGCGCAAGCGAATTATTTTTCGTATCGGTGATTACCCGGAACTCGCATTAAGAAAAGCCCTTGTTTTAAGGCATGAATGCATCGGATGGCGCATAGAATCGCATTGGCACGCCCCATGCTTAATGCTCCGCCGAAGCATTGCAGCGCCTCACAATCCTTATGCGAAGCGATACGGAAACACTCGCGCCGCGTGAGACGAAACGAGACAGGCCACAGAGAACCCGGTAAAGGAGCGAAGCCTTGTTCATGAATTTTCATTTGCGCAACCGCTCGTCGCGGCTTGCTATTGGTGCTCGCGGCGCTTGCCTCGCGAGCCTCATGTTGCCGCTTGCCTTCGCCGCCCCTGCCGCGCGCGCCCAGAGTGCAGTCGAAACCCGCGATGCGCCGACCATCATCAGCCAGACTTGCGCCGCGTGTCATAGCGCGGAATCGAAGGACTCGTGGAGCCGCATCAGCCATCAACGCAAGACGCCTGAAGGCTGGCTCATGACAATTGGGCGCATGCAGACCATGCACGGTCTCGTGATCAGCGACGAAGACCGCCAGATCATCGTCAAGTATCTCGCCGACCGCCAGGGCCTCGCGCCCAGCGAGACCGCCGATGCGCGCTACGCGCTCGAAAGGCGCCTGAACACGCAGGAAGTGCTCGGCTCCGACGAGTTCAAGGAGATGTGTGCGCGCTGTCACTCGGCGGCGCGTCCGCTGTTGCAGCGCCGTCCTGTCGCCGAGTGGGACAGGCTCGTGAATTTCCACCTCGGGCAATGGCCGTCGATCGAATATTCGGCGATGGGTCGCGACCGCGACTGGCTCAACGTCGCGCTCAAGGACATCGCGCCGATGCTCGCGCAGCAGTATCCGTATGAGAGCGCGCAGTGGGCGCAGTGGCAGAAGACGCGCCCGAAGGCGACCTCGCTCGCGGGGGCGTGGAGCTTCGCCGGCCATATGCCGGGACGCGGCGATGCTGCGGGCGTGATGACAGTGACGGGCGGCACGAAAGATACCTTCAAGGTGACGCTCAAAGGCCATTTCGCCGATGGCGGCGCGTTCGACGGCAGCGGCACCGCCGTGCTCTACGACGGTTACGAATGGCGCGCGAGCATCAAGGTGCAAGGCGTCGAAATGCGCCAGGTGCTGGCCGCCACCCGTGGCGAAATGAAGGGCCGCATGTTCGACGAAGGGCACGACGAGCGCGGTCTCGACTTCGACGCGGCGAAGCTGGACGCGAAGGGCGCGCCGCGCATCCTCGCCGTGCAGCCCGCATTCATCAAGGCAGGCGAAAGCACCGAGTTGACCGTCGTTGGCGCGAATCTGCAAGGCACGCCTGACTTCGGCCCGGGCGTGAAGGTGGATGGCGTGGTGGCGCGCTCCGCGCAGGCGATCCGCGTGCGGGTGACGGCGAGCGGCGACAGCGCCGCGGGTACGCGCACCGTGAGCCTGAACAACAACGCTAACAACGCGCAGGGCGGTCAATTCTCGGTCTATCGCCAGATAAAGGATGTGAAGGTGGTGCCCGAGTATGCCGTCGCGCGCATCGGCGGCAACGGTGGCCCGCTGCCGAAGGTCGAAGGCCGCTTCGACGCAGAAGCATGGGGCGTGGATGCAGCGGGCAAGCCGTTCCGTATCGGCGTGGTGCCGGCGAAGTGGTCGGTCGAGCCGTTCAACGAGCAGGCGAAGGACGATCGCGACGTGAAGTTCTCGGGCGCGATGCAGGCCGCCAATGGCGTGTTCACGCCGGGCGACGCCGGCCCGAATCCGGCGCGGCGCATGTCCACCAACAACACCGGCAATCTCAACGTGATCGCCGCAGTCGAGGACGCGGGGCAGACCGTGACGGGCAAGGCCCATCTGATCGTGGGCGTGCAGCGCTGGAACAATCCGCCGATTCCTTGATGCGTACCTCAGCGTCAGTCGTGAAGGCGCGCGGCAAGAGCACGCGCGTCGCAATCGCATAGCACCGGAACGAATGCAAGGAGAGTGAGATGAACGGCATGCTGAACGTAGTCGAGCGCAACGTCCACGAAGTGCAGGTAGACGACGCGCGCCTGATGTTCCATGTACCGAGCAGTTCGCTGTTTGCCGCCGATCGCATGACGGCCGCCATCATCGACGCACTGCGCGCGAGCAGCTGCACGGCGGACGAACTGTTCGCGCGGCTGGCGAATACATCGGCGCGCAGCGACCGCGTCGAGCTGAACGAAACGCTCGAAGAACTCATGGCGCTGGAAGTGGTGAGCGACGGCTCGCCGCTCACGCCCGAAATCGGCATCAAGCGGGTGGAGCGTGTGGCGCTCAATACCGTCGTGCTCAACGTGAATACGGGCTGCAACCTGAGCTGCACGTATTGCTACAAGGAAGACCTGGATACGCCATCGGCCGGGCGGCGCATGGACCTGGAAACGGCCAGGGCGTCGGTGGAAATGCTCATCGAGCAGTCGCCCGACGAGCCGCGCTATACCGTGGTGTTTTTCGGCGGCGAGCCGCTGAGCAACCGCAAGCTCATCGAGAACATGGTCGAGTATTGCGAGCTGCGTTTTGGCGCGCTGGGCAAGGGCGTCGATTTCGTCATGACGACCAACGCGACGCTCCTGACTGAAGAGATTGTCGACTGGCTCGACGCGCATCGGTTTGGCCTGTCCGTCAGCATGGACGGCCCCCGTTCCGTGCACGACCTGAACCGCCGCACCGTGGGCGGTACGGGGACTTACGATGTCGTGCGCCGCAAGGCGGAGATGCTGCTCAAGCGCTATCGCAGCCGCCCGGTGGGCGCGCGCGTCACGCTCACCAGCGGCGTGACCGATATCGCGGGGATCTGGGATCATCTCTTCAACGAGCTTGGTTTCGCCGAAGTGGGCTTCGCGCCGGTGACGTCCGGTGCGCTCGATACGTTTAATCTGCAGCCCGAAGAATTGAAGCGCGTATTCGACAACATGAAAGCGCTCGGGCGGCGCTACCTGGCGGCGGCGCTGGAAAATCGCAATATCGGCTTCTCGAACCTGCATCAGCTGATTACCGATATTCACGAAGGCCACAAAAAATCGCTGCCCTGTGGCGCGGGCCTCAAGATGCTGGCGGTCGATCACCAGGGCGAACTGAACCTGTGCCATCGCTTTACGGGGTCGACGCTGCCGACGTTCGGCAACGTGCATACGGGCGTCAAAACTGAGGCGCTCACGGACTTTCTCTCGCAACGGCTCGAACGCGAAGGCACGGGCTGCGAGACCTGCCGTATCCGCAACCTGTGCTCGGGCGGCTGCTATCACGAGAGCTATGCGCGCTACGGCGATCCGCAGCATCCCACCTACCACTATTGCGAGCTGATGCGCGACTGGGTGGATTTCGGCATCGAAATCTATAGCCGCATCATGGCCGGCAATCCCGCGTTCATCGAGCAACACATCACTTCGCGCAAGGCACACTGACATGAAACATCTCAAGCCGCTCAACAACAAGGCGAAGCAACTGGAGCAGGCCGCGGCCGAAGACCGCCTCGAAGAAGTGGTCGCGATGACCTCGGTGGCGGGCTGTACCGCGACGACCGATCCCGGCTGGGAAGTGGACGTGTTCGGCGGCGTGGCGTCGCTGTGCCAGCCGATGGAAGCCGATCTCTACGGCTGCTCCGATCCGTGCTGGTGGCCCGCGCAGGTGCCCGACATGATGACGACCTTCCAGGACTGGAACAAGACGGCCGCCGATTCGGGCAAGGACTGGCGCAACCTCGGCAGCGTATTTCCCAAAGACAACTAAGCCACGCGACCCTGAGAGGACACATCATGGCATTGAGGAAGCAGATCGCGTGCGCCGCGCTGGCCGCATTCATCGTCGCGTCGCCCGCGCTCGCGCAGACGGACGCCGCGTCCGAGGTGGGTGCCGCAGTGGGCGAGAAACTCGCGGCGAATACAAGCGCACCACTGGCGAGCGGGCACGAATACCTCGCGGTGACGAACTACCCGAATAACCTGAGCGTGATCGACACGGCCACGGACAGCGTGGTCAAGACCTGTGCGCTGCCCGATTCGTTCGGCCCCGGCACGATGCAGATCAGCCCCGACCGCAAGCGCGCCTATGTGCTGAACAATCACTACGGCGATCTTTACGGCGTCGACCTGGACAGCTGCAAGACCGTGTTTCATGCGGCGCTCGCGCAGCAATGGGACGAGCGTGCGCGGGCGATGTTCTCGATTGCGGTGAGCCCGGACGGCAAGGAGATCTACAGCGTCGTCAATCCGACGAAGATGAACCGCGACAGCTATGAAGTGCAGGCGCCGCGCCTGCAAGTGTGGTCGACCGAAGGCGGCATGGAGGCCAAGCCGATCCGCAGCTTCCCCGCGCCGCGCCAGACGACCATGATCCAGGCGGCGGACGATGGCTCGCTGTTCGTGGTCGGGCCGGATATTTACCGCATGAATGTGCAGACCGGCCAGTACGATGTGGCCGTGCCGTTGCGCAACTGGACGCGCCCGCTCTATGGCCGCCCGGACGTGCTGTACGTCTGGCCGCAGCAGCGCCCGCAACACGCGTTCAACCTGCTCTATACGGCCGACCGCTTTCCCGACGAAAAGAAAGACCCGTCGAAAGCGCAGACCATGTACGGCTATGTCGATATCGACCTGAAAAGCGGCAAGGCCGCGCTCACGGATTTCGCGCCGTTCACCGAGGTCTATTTCACGGGCGGGCGCTCGCCGAAGGATCCGAACGTGATGTACGGCGTGCTCAACCGTCTGGCGAAGTACGACATCAAGCACGAGAAGATGGTCACGAGCGCGGCGCTCGATCATTCGTACTACTGCCTGTCGCTCAACAAGGAAGGCGACAAGATCTACCTTGCGGGCACCTTCAATACCGTGGCCGTCTATGACGCCGATTCGCTCAGGAAGCTCAAGGACATCCCCTTGCCCGGCGGCGACATGGCGATCACCACGGCGCAGATCTTCACGCGCTAGGCGTGACGACTTGCGCCGGGCAGGGGGCGTTAGCGATTCAACGCGTTACCGCGTGGGCACGCCGGCGCGCCAGTCGTCCCAGTGCGCGACGATGTCCTGCACGAGCGGGTTGCCCGCGCGATAGAGGTTTTCGAGCGCGGGGGCGAAGCCGCCCTGGCTCGCGTAGTTCAGCAGGTTCGACGCGCTCGACTGGCCCTTGTACGGACGGTCGAAGTCCGAGCCCGCGCGCAGCACCGCCACGCGGTCGAGGTCGACGCGCTGCGTGGCGGCGGCGCGCTTGAGCGCCTCGTAGGTGGCGTTGTCTTCCTGCTGCGTCATGCAGTAGACGCCCTTGCCGCCCGTGAGCTGGCGCGTGAATTCGGTTGCACGCGCACCGAGTTCCGCGCCCGACCACCACGTATCGCCCGCAATCGAATCGCAGCGGATCACACCAGGCGCGCGATTAGCGGGCGCATAGCGGTATTTCGCGCGCGCGGCCTTCGCTTCGGGGCTATCGGACAGTTGCACATCGTGGCTCAGTGCATAAGCCGCCGACGTCAGCTTCGCGTTGAGCTGGAAGACCTCGGTGCGGTAGTCCAGCGCCGGTTTTTCGCCGGGACTTTTGGTGTTGATGCCGAGATAACCCGTGCGCCAGCCCTTGGGACGGCGGTCGGGATCGATCTCCCATTGCAGGCCGAAATCGACGAGCCAGTCCGACCATGCCGCCGATCCGACCGTACCTTGCTGCGGATTCACGCCTGCAATCCCTGCCACAAGAAAGTACGTCTGGCGCAGGTCGAATTGCGGCGCGAACGCCAGCGCCATCGTCGATGCCGCGGCGTTGGAATGGCCCATGCCGGTCGTCATCACGCACACATCGTCGTGATTGCACTGCACGGCGGGATAGTCGGGCGAAAGGCCCGCGACCGGGATGCTGTCCCACGGGCCGAGCTTGTCGAGCCAGGTCTTGGCCTCGGGCGCGAACATGGTGACGATCATGACCTTCACGGGCCGCGCGCCGCTTGCCGTGCCCTGTTGCACGAAGGCGCCGGGCGCCGATGCCTGCGCGTCAGGCTGCGAGCCGCTGGCGGCGCAGCCCGCCAGCACGAGCGCGCCGAGCAATGCGGTAAGACGGAAACGAGTGACGAAAGGCGTAGTGTTGTTGTTCATATGCGCGTTGGGTTTTCGTGACGTTCGGTGCCGATGTGGAGATACATCGGCCCGACATCATAGTTGCCAACGGCTTGTGACGCGTGCGGCGTGCCACGTCGTGCAGCGTCGTAAGACTGGAGCGGCTGGAGCGGCTAGAGCGACTCTTTCGTGACCAGCGTGACCGGCGTTTCGATGTAGTCGGGCAGGTCGTCCTGGGCGCGATGTTCCTGGCAGGCCTGCAAGGCCACGTCGAGGCCGTAGACGGCCTGCTTTTGCCCGAACTGATCGAGCGTCGCGAGCACGCGGCCGTCCTTGATCATGGGCTTGATCGCATCGCTGGCGTTGAAGCCGGTGATGAGCACGCGGCCCGTGAGCTGGGATTCGCGCACGGCGTCCACGGCGCCGCGCGCCATGTTGTCGTTCGCGCACAATAGCGCCCGGATACCCGGCCGCGCCGCGAGGATCGATGCCGCCGCCAGGCGCCCCTGGCCATATTCCCAGTTGCCCGATTCGACGCCGACCACTTCGATCTGCGCGGCCTGCATGGCGTCGCGAAAGCCCGCGGTGCGCTGCTGCGCGTTGAGATCGGCGGACACGCCTTCGATGATGCCGACACGATCGCCCGCGTGCAGCTTGCGTGCGAGATAGTCGCCCACGCGCCTGGCCGCGCGCCGGTCGTCGGGGCCGACGTAGGGGATATGCAGGTGCGCTTCGCGCAGCGCGTCGGCGTCGAGCGGATTGTCGATCGCGAGCGTGAGGATGCCGTGCTGGACGCTGCGGCGCGTGGCATTCACGAGCGCGCGCGAGTCGGACGGCGCGAGCACGATCGCATTGACGCCCTGCTTGATCGCCATATCGACGAGACGGATCTGTCCGGCTGCATCGCTTTCCGACTGGATGCCAAGCACCGTGAGCCTGAACGGATAGGGCGCGTGCGCCTGGAAGACCTTGGCGGCGGAGATCATTGCCGTCGTGAACGGATCGGGCAGGTCTTTGAGCACCAGCGCGATGGCGGTGTCGCGTGCAGCGCCCAGGCCGCTGCGGGCATGCGCGGCGCCGATCGCGGCAAGCAGGCCTGCGAGCACGAAACGGCGGCGTTGTGGTTCAAACATGGCGTGAGCGGCGGTGCTGGCAGCGCCGGGTGGATCGGATGGGTGGAAGTTTAAACGAGGCGTGGGCGCTGCGGTACGGCTATCTTCGAGGCGGCCTTCAGGGCTTTTCCGCGGCCTGGGCGCGCGCGGCCAGATGCTCGACCATGCGCTGGGCGGCGGGCTGCAAGGCGTCGAAGGCGCGAAAGCAGACGATGAAGCGCCGCTTCGCCCAGGCGTCGCTGAGCGGCACCAGCCGTACGTTGAGGATGCGCGTATAGCTGCGGCCGACTTCCTCGGGCACGACGCTGATGCCCAGGTTGGCGGCGACCACACGGAATGCCGCATCGAAATTCGATACGGTCGCGCGGTAGTCGACGGTGCGCCCGCTGCGTGCCGCCGCGCGCTGCAACAGCGTATGCACGGCCGTGGACGGGGGCAGGCCCACATGCTCGTAGCCGAGCGTGTCCGCGAAAGCCACCGTCTTGCGGCGCGCGAGCGCGTGGCCCACCGGCACCGCGAGCGCGAGCCGGTCGCTGCGCCAGGGCCGCGCTTCCAGGCCGCCCAGCTCCACGTTGTCCCAGCACACGCCCACCGATGCCACGCCGTCGCGCACGCGTTGCACGAGCTCCTTCGAGGTGCGCTCGTCCACGTTGACCCGGATGTTCTCGTGCGCGGGCATGCGCATGAACGATGCGAGATCGTCGAGCAGCGACTCTGCGATGGCCGACGCCGACGCGCACACGCTCACGCTGCCGCGCAGGCCGCTGCCGAACGCGGCGATGTCGCTGACCGCGCGCTCAAGCGTGAAGATGACGCTGCGCGCATGCTCCAGCAGCGCGACGCCTGCCTGGGTGGGCTGCACGCCGCGCCGCGAGCGCGTGAGCAGGGGCACGCCGAGATCGGCCTCCAGTTGCGCGATGCGCTTGCTGATCGCGGAAGGTTCGATATGCGCGTCGCGCGCTGCATGGCCCATGTTGCCGTGTTCGCAGACGGCCACCAGCAGGCGCAAGGTCTTGATGTCGATATCGTGCATGTGGGTTTCCCAATCGGAAACTTGGCGGTTCCAAAATACCGCTTTATGGATCAGCGGGAATGTCTAAAGTTAGCACAGCAGTTATCACACCAGTTAGCGCATCGTCAGTGCGCCACCCAAGGGCGTACCAGGTCGAATCATCAGGAGACATTCCCCATGCCCATCTACCCAGCGCGCGCGACGCTACGCGAAGTCGGCTTGCGCGACGGCCTGCAAAGCATCGCCACCGTGCTGCCCACCGAGCGCAAGATCGAATGGCTGCGCGCGGCGCACGCGGCCGGCCTGCGCGAAATCGAAGTCGGCTCTTTCGTGCCCGCGCGCCTGTTGCCCCAACTCGCCGATACCGCCGACCTGGTCGCTTACGCGCGCAGCCTGCCTGGCCTTTCGGTCTCGGTGCTGGTGCCCAATCTCAAGGGCGCGCAACGCTCGCTCGAAACGGGCGCCGACCTGATGCTCGTGCCGCTCTCGGCGAGCGAGGCGCATAGCCGCGCGAACCTGCGCAAGACGCCCGAGGAAGTCGTCGCCGAAGTCGCACAGATGCGCGCCGCGCGCGACGCTTCGGGCGCGAAGACGCTGATCGAAGGCGGCATCGGCACGGCGTTTGGCTGCACGCTGCAAGGCCATGTTGCAGCGGACGACGTGCTGCGCTACATGCAGGCGCTGCTTGACGCGGGCGCAGACCGCGTGAGCCTGGCCGATACGGTCGGCTACGCCAATCCGCGCGCCGTGCGCGAGCTGTTCGGGCGCGCGCGTGACATCGCGGGCGAGCGGCTCTGGTGCGCGCACTTTCACGACACGCGCGGCCTGGCGCTCGCCAACGTCTACGCGGCGCTGGAAACGGGCGTGACGCGTTTCGACGCGTCGCTGGCGGGTATCGGCGGTTGTCCCCATGCGCCGGGCGCGAGCGGCAACGTGGCGACCGAAGACCTGGCCTTCATGCTTGCCGATATGGGCATCGACACCGGCATCGATATCGACGCCTTGCTGGCGCTGCGCGCGCAGGTGGCGCAATGGCTCTCGCACGAAACGCTGCACGGTACGCTCTGGCGCGCGGGTTTGCCGAAGACTTTCAACGCCGCTGTCCAGGCAGTCGATTCGTTATCCTGAGGATGCTATGAGCACAGCAAACATGAACGCCGATAAGGCCGCGGCCACGCGGCTTCCGCTCGACGGCGTGCGCGTCGTCGAATTCACGCACATGGTCATGGGGCCGACGTGCGGGATGATCCTCGCCGATCTGGGCGCCGAAGTCATCAAGGTCGAGCCGCCGGGCGGCGACAGGACGCGCAACCTGCCGGGGCTGGGCATTGGCTTTTTTCGCTCGTTCAACCGCAACAAAAAAAGCGTCGTCATCGATATCAATACGGAGGAAGGGCGTGCCGCCGCCGTCGAATTGATCGGGCAGTGCGACGTCATGCTTGAGAATTTCCGGCCAGGCCTCATGCAGAAACTGGGCCTCGACTATGCGACGCTCTCGCAGCGCCATGCGCGACTGATCTACGTTTCGCACAAGGGCTTTCTGCCTGGGCCCTATGAAAACCGGCTCGCGCTCGACGAAGTCGTGCAGATGATGGGCGGCCTTTCCTATATGACCGGCCCGGCGGGGCGGCCGCTGCGCGCGGGCACGTCGGTCAACGACATCATGGGCGGCATGTTCGGCGCCATTGGCGTGCTGGCGGCGCTGCGCGAACGCGACGTGAGCGGACGCGGCCAGGAGGTGCAGAGCGCGCTGTTCGAGAACTGCGTGTTCCTGAGCGCGCAGCATATGCAGCAATACGCAATGACGCGCGAAGCGCCGCCGCCCATGCCGTCGCGCGTGTCCGCATGGAGCGTGTACGACGTCTTCACGCTGGCCGACGACGAACAGCTGTTCATCGGTGCGGTGAGTGACAGGCAATTTGTTACGCTATGCGAAGTAATCGGCTGTCCGGAGCTGGCGGCCGAGCCGCAATACGCGAACAACGCCTTGCGCGTGGCCGCGCGCCCCGAACTGCTCGCGCGTCTGGACGAGGTGCTCAAGACGCATCGCATCGCGGAGCTGATGCCGCGCCTCGAAGCGGCGGGCGTGCCTTATGCGCCGATCGTGCGTCCCGATCAATTGCTCGACGATCCGCATTTGAAGGCGAGCGGCGGCCTCGTGCCGATGCAGACCGACGACGGCGGCGAAACCGATGTCGTCCTGCTGCCGCTCATGATGGACGGGCGGCGTCCGGGCGTACGTCAGCCGCTTGCGAAGGTGGGCGAACATACCGAAGAGGTGCTTGCGCGCCTGGGTATCCATAGCCCGGTCTAGCGACGTGATGCGACGTTAAGTATCGCGGGCCAATGAAGCCCGCGCGCACAACAACATGGAGACAGACAATGCAACGCACCCTCACCACGGACGATGCGCTCGCACCGCCTCTGGAGCGCGCCGGTTCCGCGCAGGCAACGGCGGCGGCGCTGTCCGCGCGGCTCGATCGCCTGCCGGCCACCTGGCAGCTGTGGAAACTCGTGCTGCTGATTTCGCTGGGCGGCTTCTTCGAAGTTTACGACCTGATTTTTACGGGTTATATCGCGCCAGGCATGGCGAAAAGCGGCCTGCTGCAAACCACGACGTCGAGCTTCTTCGGCTTCAACGGCATTGGCGCATTCGTCGCCGCGACGTTCGCGGGACTGTTCGTCGGCACTTTCTTCCTGGGCTGGCTGCCCGATAGATTCGGACGCCGAAGCGTATTCACTTTCTCCTTGCTGTGGTACTCGATCGGCTCGATCGTGATGGCGTTTCAGCACTCGTCGGAAGGCCTGATTCTTTGGCGATTCATCACGGGCATAGGCGTAGGCATCGAGATCGTCACGATCGACAGCTACGTCACGGAGATGGTGCCCCAGCAGATGCGCGGGCGCGCGATGGCCTTCAACCAGGCGATCATGTTCGCGGCCGCACCGGCTTCGGCCTTGCTGTCGTGGTGGCTGGTGCCGATTGCGCCGTTCGGCGTCGACGGCTGGCGCTGGGTGGTGCTGGCCGGTGCGCTGGGTGCGGCGCTCGTGTGGTTCGTGCGCCGTGCCGTGCCGGAAAGCCCGCGCTGGCTCGCTACGCACGGACACACCGAGGCCGCAGAGCAGGCGATCGTGCGCCTGGAACAGGCGGCGGTGCGCGAGAGCGGGCGGGAACTGCCGCCGCCCGCGCCTGTGCCGAATGTGCCTGCGCATCGCCGCGCCACGCTGGCTGGACTGTGGCAGGCCCCTTATCGCGGGCGTCTCCTGATGCTGGTGGCGTTCAACCTTTGCCAGGCGATTGGCTATTACGGCTTCGCAAACTGGGTGCCGACCTTGCTGATCGGGCAGGGCGTGCACGTCACCCGCAGCCTGCTTTACGCCTTCGTGATTGCGATTGCGCTGCCGTGCGGCCCGCTGCTCGCGATGCTCGTGGCCGACCGTATCGAGCGCAAGTGGCTGATCGTCGGCTCGGCTTTCGCGGTGCTGGTCTTTGGGTTGATGTTCGCCCAGGCGCGCGGTGCCGCGGCGCTTGTCGCGCTGGGCATCCTGATCAGTCTTGCGGGGCAGATGATCTCGGTTTGCTATCACGCGTATCAGGCGGAGCTGTTCCCAACCGCGGTGCGGTGCCGTGCGAATGGCGTGGTGTATTCGGCGAGCCGCGTGGGCGCGATGATGTCGGGTTTTACCATCGCCGCGCTGTTGCGCGATGGCGGCGTGCAAGCGGTGTTTGCCGGGATTACCGTCTGCATGCTCGTGGTGATGGTGTCGATTGGCGCTTTTGGGCCGCGCACGAATGGATTGTCGCTCGATGAGCTGTCGCACTGAGGGCGGGGGCTAGCGCTGCACGTGGAAAGGGCCGCCGGATCGTGTGATCCGGCGGCCCTTTCTGGTCTTGCTGCGCATGATTTAGCTTGGCTCAAGCTCGGTAAAGTTTGTATTTAACGAGAAAAATGTATGGATTCTGCAAATGCAGTCAGGGCGATATCCGGTCTGCGAGCCACTCGTGGAATGCAACTAACAGCCAGTCCCGCGCGCCCACTTTGAATGGCGAAGAGAAACGGTACGCGGGCGTCCAACGCACGAACTTCGGCCGTCTTCAGATGGGGAGCCGATATGAGCAGGCTGGAGCACGGTGATCGAGGTTTCGAAACGACCGAAGAAGCCTCGGGGCCAACCGTCAGCGCCGCCAACCCCTAACGCTGTCATCACAGCGCCAGCACTACGACTTCAAATTACGCGCCGCCGCTGCGCAGCCCGCATCCATCAGCGGCTCGACCATCGCGCGCCTTTCGTCGGGCAGGAAATCAATGCTCCACACAAGGCGGCAACGCCCGCCCGGTTCAACCTCGTCCGCGACGATTTGCATGGACGCCGCGTAATGCTCGAAATTCGGCCCGCAGACCGTATAAGCCACGCGCATGGATGCGTCGTCGATCTTGACGATGCGCTCCTGCACCACATTGCCGTTCGCAAACGTGACGCTGCGCAGGTCGCCGTCAACCTGCACATCGGTGAGCACGCCTGCGAAGACGCGGGCGATATTGCGCGAGTCGCGCAACGTGGCCCAGGCGCGTGCCGCGCCGCAGTCCAAAGGGATGTCGCGGTAGAGTGAAGCCATCGTCGTGTCTCCCTGGCGGGACGTCGGATGGCGCCAGTATGCGCGCCCGGCTCGAAAAATCTGCACGAAACGGTTTGAAGCCGCTCAGTGCGAATGCCGGTGATGCACGTCCGGAAAATGCGCGTGCGTATGCGTGAGCGGCACATGATGGTGCGCGTGGGTGTGCGGTTCGGTGCCGTCCCAGTCGAAATCGTGTTCATGCCGATGATGCGCGTCGTGCCGGTGCCGATGCGTATGGTCGAGCGGCTCATGCGTGTGCTCATGCTCGTGCCGCTCGCGCACGTGCAGCCACACGCCCAGCGCCATCAGCGCCAGCGCGGCCCAGAAGGTGATCGCGGGCCGCTGCGGCCAGAGCATCAGCGAGATCGCCACGCCAAACAGCGGCGCCACCGAGAAATACGCCCCCGTGCGCGCGGTGCCCAGGTTGCGCAGCGCGACCACAAAAAGCACGAGGCTTACGCCGTAGCCCGCGAAGCCCACCACCATGGCTGCCGCGACGCGCATACCGTCGGGCCAGTGCGCGCCCAGCCAGAACGCCACCAGCAGGTTGAAAGGCCCGGCCGCGAGGCCCTTGAGGCAGGCGATCGTCATGGCGTCGTTGGCGGAGACTTTGCGCGTGAGGTTGTTGTCGATGGCCCAGCACAGGCACGCGCCCACCACGAACAGCGCGCCTGGCGCGAGTCCCGCGTGCGGCCCGCTCCACGAGAGCAGCACGCCGCCCGCGACGATGGCGGCCATGCCCAATGCGATCTGCGTATCGAAGTTTTCGCGGAAGCAGACCCACGCGATCAGCGCGGTGAGCACGCCTTCGAGGTTGAGCAGCAGCGCGCTGGTGGCCGCCGGCGTCGTGACGAGTCCAAGCATGAGCAGCGCGGGGCCCGCCACGCCGCCCGCGACGATCGCACCGGCGAGCCAGGGGACTTCGGCGAGGCGCAGCGGCGCGTGTTCGGGCGGGGCGTCGGCGCGGCGGCGCAGCCTGCGCACGAGGATCGCGACGGCAAGGCCCGCGCCGCTGCCCAGATAGAAGAGACCGGCCACCATGAAAGGCGGCAGCGTGCCGAGGAGCGCCTTGGCGAACGGCGTGGCGGCCCCGAACAGCGCGGCGGCGGCGAGTGCCGTGACGATGGCGTGAAGATGCGATTTCATGGCGGAAGCACGTGGGTTTGCCCGCGATGGCGTGCGGCGGGGATAGCGAAATTATCGTCGATGGAACGTGCAGGGCCGCAGTGACCGGATTCGCCAGTGGTTTTTCTGAATGTTATGTTATAACATCGCGAAATTCATCCGAAACAGATCGAAAAGGAGCCTCCGATGGACTCACGCCTGCCGGTGACGGTGCTCTCCGGCTTTCTCGGCGCCGGCAAGACGACGCTGCTCAACCACATCCTGAACAATCGCGAAGGCCGCCGCGTGGCCGTCATCGTCAACGACATGAGCGAGGTGAACATCGACGCCGCGCTGGTGCGCGACGGCGGCGCACAGCTCTCGCGCACCGACGAAAAGCTCGTCGAGATGAGCAACGGCTGCATCTGCTGCACCTTGCGCGAAGACCTGCTGCTGGAGGTCGGCGAGCTTGCGAAAGCGGGGCGCTTCGATCAGCTGGTCATCGAATCGACGGGCATATCCGAGCCGCTGCCGGTCGCCGAAACCTTCACGTTCGCCGATGAGCGCGGCCAGAGCCTCTCCGACGTCGCGCGGCTCGACACCATGGTGACGGTGATCGACGCGTTCAATTTCCTCGCCGATTACGGCTCGCAGGACAGCCTGGAGGCGCGCGGCGAGTCGCTCGGCGAGGAAGACCAGCGCACCGTGGTTGACCTGCTGATCGAGCAGATCGAGTTTTGCGACGTGATGGTCGTGAACAAGATCGACCTGATCGACAGCGCTGCGCGCGCACGCCTCATCGCCATCCTGCGCGGGCTCAATCCGCGTGCGCGCATCGAAATCGCCGAGTTCGGCAAGGTGCCGCTCGATCGCGTGCTCGATACGAAGCTGTTCGATTTCGACGAAGCCGCGAAAGCGCCCGGCTGGTTGCAGGAACTACGCGGCGAACACACGCCGGAGACCGAGGAATATGGCATCGGCAGTTTCGTCTGGCGTGCGCGTCGACCGATGCACGCGCAACGTTTCTGGGATCTCGTGAATAGCGAATGGCCGGGCGTGGTGCGCTCGAAGGGTTTTTTCTGGCTCGCGAGCCGGCCCACCCATGCCGGGTCGTGGTCACAAGCGGGTTCCGTGTGCCGTCACGGCGCGGCGGGCCTCTGGTGGGCCGCCGTGCCGAAGTCGCACTGGCCCACGGACGAGGAGTCGCTCGCGTTCATCGACGACAACTGGGACGAGAACGTCGGCGACGCGCGCCAGGAGATCGTGCTCATCGGGATCGATATGGACGAAACCGCCTTGCGGCAGCGCCTGAATGCCTGCCTGCTGGACGATGCGGAAATGGCCGCGGGCCCTCAGGCATGGGGCGATTTCGCGGATCCGTTTCCCGCGTGGGGTGGCACGGCGCCAGAGGAAGATGAGGCGCACGAGGCGCACGGGTCGCACGATTCGCAGCAAACCAGCGTCATCTGGTGAGGGTGCAGGGCAATGATCAGAAAGAATCCGCGCGGCGACCTGCCCGTAGTGCACGAAAGCGCGTTTGTCGATCCGACGGCGATCCTGTGCGGGCGCGTGGTGGTGGGAGAGGACGTGTTCATCGGCCCGTACGCGGTGATTCGCGCAGATGAAACCGATGCGAATGGCGAGATCGAACCCATCGTCATCGGCGCGCATTCGAATATTCAGGATGGCGTAGTGATTCATTCGAAGTCGGGCGCGTCGGTGACAATCGGCAACCATACGTCGATTGCGCACCGGGCGATCGTGCATGGCCCGTGCAGCGTGGGCGACCATGTCTTTATCGGCTTCAATAGCGTGTTGTTCAACTGCTCGGTTGGCGCGCGCTGTGTGGTGCGGCACAACGCGGTGGTGGACGGCTGCGACCTGCCGGAGGGGTTCTACGTCCCGTCGACCTTGCGGATCGGAGCGGCAACCGACCTGGCGACGATTCCGAAAGTGTCGGCAAGCGCCGCGGAATTCTCCGAAGACGTCGCGCAGACGAATAACCGCCTGGTGCGCGGCTACCGGCGGATTGCGAACGAGCTTTGAATCGAACTTTGAATCGAGCTTTGAATCGTCACCCGAGATCGAGCACCAGTGTCGCGCTTTGCGCGCCGGACACGCAGACCATCATCCGTTGGTTCGCAGCCCTTTCGGACGCGGTGAGCACGGCATCGCGGTGTGTCGGGCAGCCGGCCAGCACGCGCGTTTCGCACGCGCCGCACAAGCCCTCCCGGCAGCTATAGTCGACGTCGACGCCCGCTTCCAGCAACACGTCGAGCAACGCTGCGCCGGGCGGCACGGACAGGCGCTGGCCGCTTCTCGCGAGTTCGACGATGTAGCCGTGCTGCGTTGATTCGGCGGAAGTTTCGGTGGCTTCGGCGACATGGGGCGTTGCAGTAAAACGCTCGATATGCACATTGCCAATGCCGACCTGCTCGCACGCCGTTTCGAACGCATTCAGCATCGCGTTCGGGCCGCAGCAATAGGCATGCACGTCGGCAGGCTGTTGTTCCAGGAACGCGACGAGATCGAACGGGCGGCCCGCATTTTCCGCGTCGAAATGCAGATGCACGCTGCCATCGCTAACGTCGAGCTCATCCAGATACGCGGCCTGAGAACGCTCGCGCGCGCAATAAACCAGCCGTACAGCACGGCCGGCTTCGCGCAGGCGGCGATACATGCACAGCATCGGCGTAATGCCAATGCCGCCCGCGATCAGCACCGTCGACGCTGCGTTTTCGTCGAGCGCGAAGTTATTGCGCGGCGCGCCGATCGTCAGGACTGCACCGCAACGCAGTTGTTCGTGCACGTAGCGCGAGCCGCCACGGCTATTCGTATCGGCAAGCACGCCGATTACATAGCGCCCCGCATCGTCCGGTGAATTCACGAGTGAATAGCTGCGCGTGAGGCCGCCGGGAAGATGCAGGTCGATATGCGCGCCTGCCGTGAAGCGAGGAAAGCGCGCGTTTTCAGCAGGCACGAGTTCGATGCCGAGTACGCGTTCCGCTTCGTGGCGCAGCGTGCGCACCCGGGCCTCGATACGCGTCGGTGCGCGACTCGCATTCGCGCGGCCTGTGGTCTGTTGCATGGTTGCGGTTTCTCGCTGGATTGATTGCACGTGGGTCTACGACGTTTCCTGCGCAGCCGCTTGACGAGCGCCATGCACCGAGAAGAAACGCGCGCCATTCACCTTCTGCCCGATTGCGGCTTCATAGGCTTCGCGAACGCTGTCCGGCTGTCCGTACTGACCGATGAAATCGCGCAGATAGGCGCCAAGCAACGGATGAGCCGACAACTCCGCGCGCGTCAGGCCGTTGATCATTTCCTCGCGGCATGCCGATGGCAAGAACACCTTGTGGTTGATCGCGCTATCGGCAATGAGGCCCTTCGGCGTTGCGCCAGCCGCTACCGCTTCCAGTTCCTCGAAAAAGCGCCGCCGCAGCATCACGATGCCGCGATCGCTGGCGCCGAGCGTTTCGCGCGTGCGATCGGTAATCGCGCCCTGGCCGACCCACGCAGCAAAGTCCTGGTTTGCGACATGACTGGTGATCCATTCGCCATTTTCGTCGCGCAAAGGCCCATACCAGGCGGGGATGTGCTGCTGGACATAGGGCTCCTGTTCCCTGGGCACCTTGTTGTAGACCCACAGCACGCTCAGCGTGTTTTCGTCGTCGATGGGGACGCGCCATTCGAAGTGATGGCCGAGGTAAAAGCCATTGGGCCACAACGTGACACGCCCGGTCGTCCACATCGGGTTCTGCTCGGTTTCGTGCGCGCGCAACCGCTTATAGACGAAGCCATATTCGAATTCTTCGTATTTCGTTTCCAGGTGCGTGGGCACGTGTTCGGAATGACGGTCTTGCTGGCGTTCAGTCCAGTTGTTGTGCGTCCACTCGAAATGGATCGGGTCGATCGAATTTTCCTGGCATTGAAACCAGTTGCACGGAATCTCGGCCATGACGACCTGCGCGAAGCCGTTCGTATAGCTGAACGGCTCCCAGTCGGGCAACTCCGGCGCGGGCGACGGCCCCATGTAGGCCCAGATCATGCCGGCTTTGGCGCGCACTTCGTAGGCCGTGATGCGCGTCTTCTGGCGCAGCCGCGCCTCAGTATCGACGATCTCCTCGTACGGCTGATGCGTGCATTGTCCTTCCTGATCGAATTGCCAGCCGTGATACGCGCAGCGCAAGCCGCATTGTTCGACGAACCCGAAAGCAAGATCGGCGTTGCGATGCGGGCAGCGCCGCTGTACCAGCCCGAAATGGCCGCTCAAGTCCTTGTACAGCACGAGATCTTCGCCAAACAGGCGGATCGGGCGCACGGACTTGTCGTCGAACTCCGCGACGCCCGCTATGGGGTGCCAATAGCGGCGCAGATAGTTGCCCATCGGCGTGCCGGGCCCCACTTCGGTGAGTGTCCGGTTCTTTTCCTGGCTCAACATGGTCGGTGTCCTCGAATGTCGCAAACGCTGCCTGCCATGTCCGGCGAGGCTCCAGCGATTGACGAATTCTTGGCGACGGCGACCCGCCGCACAACCTTTGCAAATTCCAAAGAAGTTGCCGATCGTCTCGGGCATGCCGCCGTGCGATCGCGGGTGACGGCAGGTTCGGTTTCCTGACTGAAAGTGGCGGGTGGGCGTGACAAGCGTGAATATCGCTCGCTGTGGCGGTTCAGTGATTTGCTGGAAACCGCATAAATCGCTTAATTGGCGTCAGTCTCGCTATTAACTAAATATGAACTGAACGACAATTCTAAATAATTAATGCGACTCGCATAAATAGATCCAAGTCGCACCGATTTGTACTCGAAAAGCCGGCCTTTTATACGTTTTCGCGTATTCCGAAAGATGGGGATCCGGGTTCTGCCTTGCTATTGCGCGCAAAGGAATCTATGTATACTCCACGCCATTCCTAAGAGGAAAACGGACGCCCGGGGGAAGCTGTCAATCGCGTCCTGGCCAAGCCTCGCTATATGCAGTTCACATGAGTTGAACGAACATGACCGGCTACTACGATCCTTCGCTTGTCGTCCTTTCCTGTCTGCTGGCGATTTTTGCATCGTTTACGGCATTGGATATCTCCGATCGCCTCGATGTCATTGGCAAGCGGCCTCTGCTGCCGTGGATCGCGTTTGGCGGCTGCATCATGGGGCTGGGCATCTGGTCGATGCATTTCATCGCGATGCTGGCCTTTCATTTGCCGATTGCCGTCGGCTACAACATTCCGGTGACGCTGCTTTCCCTGCTGATCGCCATTGTTGCGTCTGCAATCGGCTTCCTGCCGCTGTGCCGCTACGAACTGCGCTGGTCGCATCTGGCGGGCGCCGCCGTCGCGATGGGGCTGGGCGTGGCAGGTATGCATTACCTCGGCATGTGGGCGATGGATATTTGTCCCGCCATCCACTACCAGACCTGGCTGGTCGTCTTGTCCGTCGTGATTGCGATCATCGCCAGCGGGGCGGCCTTGCTGCTGGCCTTCGACCTGCGCCGCCGCAGCGCAATGCGCCGCACGCGCCAGATCAGCTCGGCGGTCGTGATGGGCGTGGCGGTGTGCGGGATGCACTATTGCGGCATGGCGGCCGCGCATTTCGAGGCAGGCAGCTATTCGGTGTCCGACCTGCGCAATATGCCGGTGCCGTGGCTGGCGGGCATCGTCATCACCTTCAGCCTGTTGATCTTTGGCGCGTCCATCGCGATTGCGATGCTCGACGCGCGCTCCAGCGCGAAAGCGCGCGCGATGGCCGATGCGATTCTCGACGAACACATGACCCGCCGCGGCGCGACGCGCTGATCGCATCTGCAAGTCTTCTTTCTGCCCGCCGGACTACGCGCGGTGCTGCAAGCTATCGAAGGTATTCATCAGCGCCTGCATTGCATCCTTGCAGTCGGCGGCTTGCGGAGCCGCTGCGCGCAGCGATTCCAGCGCGCGGTCGATGGCCTTGTCCAGGCGGTGCCAGTCGCCCGGCGCACGCGGCTTGATTCCCGCCTCGGCTTCGTCCCAGGCAATTTCCAGATCCTTGATGCGCGTTTTGGCCGCCGCCAGGTCGCCACTCTCGACTTTTGCCGCGACATCGGCGGCAATGGCGCGAAACGCCGTCAAGTCGCCGAGCGCAGATGATGCGCTGGCAGGCGTTGGCGCAGCGGTTTGCGCAACCGTGCTGCTGGCGGTATCCGCGGAACGCGAGCACGCGCTCGCGGCGAGCACGAGCACCGCGCATGCGGAAATCAGCGTAGTAGATCGAATGGACATCATGGCTCCTTTAAGAACGGCGTTAGTGTTGTAGGGGCTGCGAGTTGGCCCGGCGCGATCGTGCAGTGAATTCCAGCATGGCGACGAGCCCGACGATTGCGGCCAGAAAGAGGGCGCTTGTCCATTGCGCGCCGAAGCCCAGGCCGCCATAGGCTCGCGCTTGTGTCAGCAGGTCGCCCAATGCCGCCCCGAATGGCCGGGTCAGGATATAGGCGAGCCAGAAGGTCGCGACGGGGTTTGCACCTGCGCGGAACAGCAGCCAGATCGATACAATCAGTACACCGAAGATAATGACGCCGCGCGCAAAGCCCAGCCCCGTGGCTTCTGTCGCCAGGTCGCCAGCGGCGGTTCCCAATGCGAAGGTGAAGAGGATGGCGGCCCAGTAGAACGATTCGCGCCGCCGCGTGACGATGGTGTGCATCGACAGCGTGCGTTCGCTTGCGTACCAGATCGAGAAGATCGCGGCGAGCGCGGCGGCGAAGAGCGCCGTGCTGAGGTACAGGCTGACATTCAAGCCATCGGTCAGGAGATCGGTGATCTGCGTGCCGACAATACTGACCAGCACTACCGCAAGCCAATAAAGCCAAGGCCGGAAGCGGGCCGACCCCAGTTGCAGCGTGAGAATCGCGCACAACAGTGCGCACATCACGGCGCGCGTCACGCCCTGGCCCCAGCCGGCGTTGACCGCCAGATAGTCCGCAGCGGTTTCGCCGACCGTGGTCGAGAGCACCTTGATGATCCAGAACGTGAGCGTGATTTCCGGCACCTTGTTCTGGCCATGCACGGACTGGGGGGAATACACGGAGGTCATGACCGTCTCCACGACGAAGTTGACTGGTAGCGAGGAAGCGGAATTGCTTCGCTTACATAAAGCCTACGGGTCGAAGCTTAGCTGACGCTTAGCTCGCAAAGCCTCTTCGTCATTAAGGTTGTCCTAAGCGATGGTTCGCGAAAATCCACGCCGCAGAACGTGGACTCAAACGGAAAAAATCGTGAACGCATTCGATACGACAACGGCGCCAGACCTGTGGGCGGACTGGCTGGTGCGCAAGCGCTTTTCAGGCAGTGCAACCGTCGAGCAGGCGTTGCTCGCAAGCATTGAGAGAGACGTCGACCGCTTGCTCGATCAGGCGCACTTGCAGCCGGGCATGACGCTGCTTGACGTTGGCAGCGGCGACGGGACGGTGCCGTTGCGCGCCATCGAGCGCATCGGCGTGCAGTTGAACGTTCACATGACCGATGTTTCTCCGCGGTTGCTGGCGCACGCGCAAGAGCGTGCGCGTGAACGCGGCGTCACGTCGCAATGCCGCTTTTCGTTGTGTGGCGCGCAGTCGCTGGACGCCATTGCGGATGCGTCGGTCGATGCCGTGACGACGCGAGCCGTGATCGGCTACTTGCCGGAGAAGGTCGCCGTTTTCCGCGAGTTCTTCCGGGTTCTCAAACCCGGTGGCAGGATTTCATTGGCGGAGACGATAAGGCGCGATGAAGCCTTCGAGACCTGTTCGCTGAGAAAGCTCGTGGAAGCGGCAGGCGATGTGCCGGAAAGCCGCTTCTTCGCGTTGCTGCATCGCTGGAAGCGCACGCAGTTTCCCGATACCGAAGCCGAAGCCGCTCGCATGCCGATGACGAATTTCAGCGAGCGCGACCTGGTGAGCTTTGCGATGCAGGCCGGATTCGTCGATATTCACATGGAGTTTCATGTCGATATCGGGCAGTCGATCAGCAATACCTGGGACTCCTTGCTGGACAGCACGCCATTTCCGTGGACGCCGACGCTGCGCACCTGCATGGCCGAGCAATTCAGCGCCGAGGAGCGGCAATTGTTCGAGCAGGTGATGCGCTCGGAAGTTGGCCAGGGACAGCTGCGTGCAGCCAGTCGCATGGCCTGGATCTCGGCGACGAAACCGCTCGCAGGGCCTTGACATGTCGCTCGCGTTTCAGGCGTGCGTGGAGGAAAAGCGCGCATACGAGCGTGGCGAAAAACGCGCGCAGAGCAGGCAAAGCAGGAGTGCGCCCGCAAGCATGATTGCCCACGCAACGGTCAAGTCCGCGAAGCGATCACGCAACGCACCGGCCACAAGCGGCATGAGGCTCGCGACCAGATAGCCGCCGCCCTGGACGAAGGCGACGAGTTCTCCGGCGCGCGCCGGATCGTCGCTATGGTCGAGCGCGACGATCAGCGAAAGCGGAAACAGTGCGCCGATACCCAGGCCAAGCAACAGGCATGCGAAGAGCGCGAGTGCGAGCGGCGCGCTCATGAGGCAGACAAGGCCGCCGATCAGCAGGCCCAGTGCGGCGAGCAGTGGCTTGCGCCGATCGGGCATGCGCGCGATCGTGGCCGATACGTTGAGCCCCGCGACGACTTCGGCGACCGTGACGCCCGCGAGAAGATAGCCCGCCTGCGCATGGCTCCAGCCGAGCTGCGTATAGAAGGGCGGCAGCCACGCAAGCACGAGGGTGTATGCGCCCGTGCCAACACCGAAAAACAGCATCAGCTCCCACGCGCGCGCCTGGCGCCAGACGGCGAAACGCGGGCCGGAGGTTCGAGTCGCAGCGACTGGCGGCACAGGTTGCGACGTTGTCGGGCGCGTAGCCGCGAACCAGAGCACGCACGCGAACATCGCTGGGAGCGCCCAGATCGCCAGTGCGCCGGGCCACCCATAAATTTGCGCAAGCGGTGCGGCGAGCGCGGCCGCCGCAGCGGCTCCGCCCATGATTGCCGTGGTGTAGACGCCCATCATCGCGCCCGCGCTTGCGCCGTAGGCGCGCTTGATGAACGCGGGCAGCAACGCCTGAATCAGTGCGATCCCCGCGCCTGCGAGCAACGCCGTCATCAGCATCGCCGATGCATCGTGTGCAAAGGCGCGAGCAGCGCATGCGACGGCAATCAGGGCCGCGGCGAAACCCACGTAAGCCCGCCTGCCAGCGCTGCGGTGCAGCGGAGCGCTGAGCAGCGCACCTGCGCCCATGACCGCCACCGGCAGCGCGGTGAGCATGCCGGCGCCTGCATGATCGAGTCCCGTAGCGGCCATGATGGCGTCCAGCAGAGGGCCGACACCCGCCATCGTTGGACGTAGATTCAAGGCCAGCGCGACGATCGCGCCGCCAACGATCCATGATGCATCCACAGCTTTTCTCTGAGTCATATAGTTTGACGTAAAGTATCTTGATATCGAGTAAACTAACCGGATTACAACGCGGACGCAAGCTGATATCCTGGCGTCACGCAAATTGCATGGGAAAGGTGAACATGGGGCGAGCCAAACGCGCGGCCGAGCAATGGCGCAAGGAGAGACCGGACATCGACGCGAACGTCATGGCGACGATCGGCCGCTTGCTGGAGGCGGCGCATCTGGTCGAGCGCACCCGGTTGATGCCGCTCGCGGCGCAATTCGGTCTGCAGACAGGGGAGTTCGACGTGATCGCGGCGTTGCGACGCGCAGGTGAGCCGTATCAGCTCACGCCCACCGAACTGTACGAATCGCTGATGCTGTCTTCAGGTGCGATGACGAGCCGCCTTGACCGGCTCGAACGATCGGGGCTGATAGAACGGCGCGCATCGGCGAAAGACCGGCGCAGCGTCGATGTCTGCCTGACGCAGAAAGGCGCCGATCTGATCGACGAAATCCTGCCGCATCATATTGCGAACGAGCAGGACGTGCTTAAGCCTTTGAGCATGCGGGAGCGTGAGCAGCTCGATCGTTTGCTCGACAAGCTGATTGGTGGGGTTGGGGAGTGATCAGCTAGCGGGATATTTTGTAATCGCGCGCAGAGCGCTTAAGCGCAAGCGGTCACTTCAACGATTGGGCGACAGTTCTGATTTGATTCTTTACCCAGATCACCGCGAGATCGTGCTGTTTATATTTGTGCCACTGTATTGTTTCATTCAAGGCCGGAAGCTCGACCGGACATGGTATGACACGCAGCCCATAGAACGGGCTGATGAAGCGGGCAAGGCGCGTATGCAATGTTGCGATGCGATTGGTACCGACCAGCATGCGCGGCAAAAGCGTGAAGCTTGGCGCAACGACCTCACGTCTGCGCTGCTGTCCCCGCTCTAACAGCACCGTTTCATCAATGGTGTGAACCTTATCGAGGCCCCACTGCACGGCCACGTGGCCCATCTCAAGATATTGAGCCTCCGTGATCCGCTTCTTGACGGCAGTATTTCCTTCCCAGACGAGGCAGGAAAAGGTGTCTTCAAAGAGTTCCTCGGAAGGATGCCCAATGGCGTTAAAGAAGTCCGGGACAATCAGCAGGTCTACGTCGCCGCCGTCCAGATGCTCACGCGACTTTTCGGTAAGGGTTGAAATCTCGAACGTCATATGCGGCGCCGTTTCCCAGAAAGTCCTGAGGGCGTCCGCGAGAAGCATTTCGATGACGTAGTCGGACGCTTCGATTCTGATTTTCCGGTTCGACGTTGCCGGGTCAAACGCAGGCCGGGCAGTGGTAATGGCCTGTATGCGCAGCAAGACATCCTTCACCGGCTCGACAAGACTCTCCGCAAGTGGTGTCAGCACCATGGCCCTGCCAACCTGAACCAGGATTTCGTCCGAAAAGAAATCCCGCAAGCGCGCCAGGCCGTTACTGGCAGCTGGCTGACTGAGGAATACTCGCTCAGCGGCTCTAACGACGCTTCGCTCCGATAACAGGGCGTCCAGTAAAACCAGTTGATTCAGGTCGAGTTTATTGAATCGCACGGTGTCTCCTCCGCAGACATTCACGCGCTGAATGTATCACATTGAACGAATCAAGTTGAGTTAGTGCATGGCGCAAGCCATCATCCGTTCAACAAAACATAGGTGTGGCGTGAGCCAGCCAGCGGAGACATCAATCATGGCCCCCCTTTTCCCTTCCTGATTCCGGCGTAGTCACGCTAATCCGGCCGTGCCCCATTGTTGCGAGCAATCGAATGCTTTCGCGGGGGCGTGCTCGTCCTTATCAATCGCCAAGGTTTCCTCATGACTATCCTCGGTATCAAATCGCTCGTGTATGGCGTCGAAGACGTCGAGCGCTGCACGCGTTTCTTCGACGACTTCGGGCTCCCTTTGGTCGAAAGCGACGCTGAACAATCGGTATTCATGCTCGCAGAAGGCTCTAGCGTCATCGTGCGCTCGCTTGAAGACAAGCGTCTTCCGTCGTGTTCCCTCGTGGGGCCCGGCGTGCGCGAAGTCGTGTGGGGCGTCGACACTGAAGAAAGTCTTAAAGCGTTGGTCGCAAATCTGTCCATCGACCGAAGCATCGAAATTGACGAAGCGGGGGACGCCCATTTTCTTTCGGATTGCGGACTGCCGATGGCGCTGTCTGTTTTCCGCAAGCGTCCGGTTGTGAATGCACCCGACAGCTTGAACGCGCCGGGCGTCGTGAACCGATTGAACACCCATCGAAAATGGCGCCGCCGGGCGCACCCCAAGACCATCCAGCATGTGGTGTTCGCGGTTAAGGACTTCAAGCAATCCTTCGCGTTTTTCCGTGACCGCCTGAACTTCAGGCTCACCGATTACCAGCGCGGTTTCGGCATCTATAGCCGTGCGGCCGGAAGCCATAGCCATCACAACCTATTCCTGCTCGATGCGTCGCTGCCGTTTCCCGGTCTTGATGGCCAGCCGCGCTTTCACCACGCGAATTTCGGTGTCGAAGATATCGACGAGATCATGACTGGCGCGAACTACATGGAGCGGAATGGGTGGCCGAAGTCGCATCTGGGTCTCGGGCGGCACCGTATCGACTCTGCGCTCTTTTTCTATTTGCCGTGCCCGACGGGCGGTGAAGCGGAATACGGTGCCGATGGCGATTTCATCGACGACGCCTGGGTGCCCCGTGAATGGAGCGTTCCGCTTTTCGGTTATGCCCACTTCGTCCACAACCTTCCGGAGTGGCTACGTGAAGCCCCGGAGTGGGAATTCAAGTTCCTGAAAGAAGGCGGCGCGCTGCCGGAATGACCGGCTCTTAAAGATTAGAGGGGGGCAGCAGTCCACCCCAATGAGGAGATACGTTGTGGAAAAGATCAAAAAAGTCCTGATTGTAGGCGGCGGCATCGCCGGTCTGACGGCAGCGATTGCGCTCAAGCGCAGTGGGATTGAATCGCATGTCGTGGAGAAAAGTGTCGACTGGTCGGTATATGGCGTGGGAATTATTCAGCCATCGAATGCGCTGCGTGCGCTCCGCAGTATCGGTCTCGGCGACTTGTGTCTCGCGAATGGTCGAGGCTTCAATGGCTGGAGGTTCTGTGATGCGAATGGCGCGGTGCTGGCCGAGGCTGCTGCATTTAACGTCGCAGGCCCTGGCTACCCGGCAGCAAATGGCATTACACGGCCTGCGCTGCACAAGATTCTCACTGAAGCAGTGCTCCGGCAAGCGACGCCTGTGAGCCTGGGCGTGACCGTCGAGTCGCTTGAGGACACGGGCGACGGAGTTAACGTCCGTTTCACGAATGGCGAATCTGGTCGATACGACCTTGTCATTGGCGCAGACGGTGCTTACTCGAAGATCCGCGGGATGCTGTTCGGCGACGCCGTGCGTCCGCGATATACGGGGCAAGGCGTGTGGCGCTACAACTTCCCGCGTCCGAAAGATTTCGACTGGGGTTGCATGTACTTCGGCAAGCAGAGCAAGGCGGGTCTCGTGCCGCTGACCGAGTCGGCCATGTATCTCTTTCTGGTGACCGCGGAGCAGGGGAATCCGCGCATGGTGACAGACCAGCTTGCCGTTCTGCTTCGTGAACGTATGCAGGAGTACGGCGGCCTGCTGGCAGAGCTGCGCGAACTGGTCACTGATCCCACGGCCGTTGTCTATCGCCCAATGGAAGTGGTGATGCTGCCGCAGCCGTGGCATCGGGGCCGGGTGCTGCTCATCGGTGACGCAGCCCATTCCGGGACGCCACACCTCGCCGAAGGCGCAGCAATGGCAATCGAAGACTCCATCGTCCTCGCTGAAATGCTGGAGGGCGCGACGAGCATCGAGTCGACCCTCAACGCGTTCTGGGCTAGACGCTCGCCGCGTGCGCAGCTCGTGTACGAGACGGGCATTCAGCTCGGCGAGTGGGAGCAAGCTGAGTGGCGAGGGGAGCCCGCGGTCGGTGCTATGTACAACGAAGCATTCGCTGGGGCCTATGCGGCGCTCAGCGAACCCATCTGATTGCAGGAGAAGTCATGAACAAGGTCATTATCAGCTGTGCAGTGACGGGGGCGATCCATACGCCCTCCATGTCCAGGTATCTTCCTTTGACGCCGGACGCTATTGCGCAGCAGGCAATCGAAGCGGCAGAGGCGGGGGCAGCTATCCTGCATTTGCACGCTCGCGACCCCAGGGATGGCCGGCCCACGGCCGACCCAGCCGTGTTCCAGCAGTTCGTGCCGCAGATTGCACGTTCAACGAATGCGGTGATCAACATTACGACGGGCGGCAGCACGAGCATGACGCTTGCCGAGCGGCTTGCGTATCCACTTATCGCGAAGCCGGAAATGTGCTCGTTGAACATGGGGTCAATGAATTTCTCGATTCATCCGGCCGCGCGAAAGATTACGGAGTGGCAATTCGACTGGGAAAAGCCTTATGTCGAAGGCACCGAGGACATCATCTTCCGCAACACGTTCCGCGACATTCGACACATCGTCGAGCAACTGGGCGAGTCAGGTACGCGCTTCGAGTTCGAATGCTACGACGTCGGCCATCTGTACAACCTGGCGCATTTCGTCAACGAAGGTTTGATCAAGCCGCCATTCTTCATCCAGTCGATTTTCGGCATTCTCGGCGGCATTGGCCCGGATCCCGAGAACCTTGCGCTCATGCGGACAACGGCTGACCGTCTTTTCGGACGAGAAAACTATCGCTTCTCGGTACTCGGCGCGGGGCGCCATCAGATGTCGTTGCTGACCGCTGGAGCGGTGTTCGGTGGGAACGTTCGCGTTGGCCTGGAAGACAGCCTGTTTCTGGAGCGCGGAAAGCTCGCCACGTCCAATGCAGACCAGGTTCGGAAGATCAGGCGAATCCTGCAGGAGCTTTCGCTGGAGGTCGCTACACCCGACGAAGCGCGCGAGATGCTCCAGTTGAAGGGTGCCGCGCGCACGTCAATCTAATCACGCGGCCATCGCCAGCGCACGACGCGTTGGCGTGCGCCACAGCTCATTGATACAGAGACACAAAATGCTTGAATACTTTCCGACGAATTACGTGTGGAACCTCGCAACAAATCTCGCGCTGATGATGGGCGGAAACGTCGGTGAAATCGACGTAATTTGCCGTGAACTGGTGGATGCCTCCACGCGCGGCGACGACGAGGGAACGGAGGCGTTTTTCGAGGCGTGGTGCAAGCAGGCCGATACGCTGGTGGAACTCGCCAATGAAGACATCGAGCAGGGCCGAAAGCTGAGCGCCGGCAAGAAGCTCGGTCGTGCGGCAACCTACTATCTCACGGCGGAGCGTGCGCAGAACCGCGAATACGAGCCGCGTCGCCGTGCCTATTCGAAGATGCTCGATTCGTTTTCGAAATTCACGAAATACCACCAGGAGAATTGCGAGCGTGTCGAGATTCCCTACGAAGGGAAGACGCTCGCGGGTCTCCTGGTCAAGGCCGAGCGCGCCGATGGTTCGCCGGCGCCGTGCATCGCGCACTTCAATGGCCTCGACAGCACCAAGGAGATGATCTACGGCGCGGGCATTGCGCAAGCCCTGGCGCGCCGCGGCATCTCCACCCTCATGGTCGACCAGCCAGGCGTCGGCGAAGCACTTCGGCTCCATGACATGACGGCCATCGTTGAAAGCGAGAAGTGGGCGGGCGCAGTCGTCGACTATCTGGAAGGCCGCAAGGAAATCGACCGCGACATGATTGGCGTGTGCGCCTGGTCGCTTGGCGGCTATTACGCGCCCCGTGCTGCGGCATTCGAAAAGCGCTTCAAGCTTTGCGTCGCCTGGGGCGCAAATTTTAACTGGGGCGAACTCCAGCGTCGCCGACTCGCGCGTGAAGGCGACAAGCCCGTGCCGCATTACTGGGAGCACGTTCAATGGGTGTGGGGCAAGCGCTCGCTTGAGGAGTTCATGGAGTTCGCTCCGCAAGTCACGCTTGAACACGTGGTCGACAAGATCGCGGTGCCGTTTCTTGTCACGCACGGCGCGAACGACCGGCAGATTCCGCTCGAATACGCGCACGCGCAATACGAAGGCGCGGTGAACAGCCCGAAGCGCGAACTGAAATTCTTCACGCAACGGGAAGGCGGCGTCGAGCACGTGAGTGCCGATAACGTCGAGAACGCCCGGGACTATATCGCCGACTGGATCAGCGAGACGTTCGCCGAGCTGGGTGCGAAAGGAGTGCGCAAATGAGCCAGCGCATCGTCGATCTTTCGATTTATCTCGAGAACGATGTCGTGTCCGATCCGCCGATCTACCGGCCGAAGATTCACTACATCGACCACAAGATGTCCGTGCCGGACTTGACCAGTTTTTTTCCGGGCCTCAAACAGGAAGACCTTCCCGACGAGGAAGCGTGGGCAATCGAGCGTATCGAGCTGATTACCCACAATGGCACGCACCTTGATGCCCCGTACCATTTCGCCTCGACGATGGACGGCGGCGAGCGCGCTTTGACGATTGACGAAGTGCCCCTCGAATGGTGCTTTCAGCCCGGCGTCAAGCTCGACTTCCGGCATTTCGAGGACGGCTATGTTGTGCAGGTCGAAGACGTCAAGGCGGAACTCGCGCGTATCGGCCATACGCTGAAGCCCTTCGAAATTGTGCTTGTGAATACGTCAGCCGGGGCTCGCTACGGGAACGACGATTACGTCAGCGCGGGATGTGGAATGGGCGCTGACGCTACGTTGTATCTCCTTGACCATGGCGTGAAGGTTACCGGTACGGATGGTTGGAGCTGGGATGCGCCATTCGTCCACACGAAGGAAAAATACGCCGAAACGGGCGACGCATCGCTTATCTGGGAAGGACACAAGGCGAGCAGGCTCAAGGGCTACTGCCACCTTGAGAAGCTTCATAACCTTGAGTCGTTGCCGCCCTCGGGATTCACCGTTGCGTGCTTTCCCTTCAAGATTCGCGGCGCGTCGGCGGGCTGGACGAGAGCGGTTGCAATCCTCGATAACTGATTCGACCACGCCGATGTGAGGCCGCGCGATTGAAATAGTGGTGAGAAATAGAACAGTTGTAGTTTGAAACCGCTCGTCTCGCGAGCGGCTAAATATAAATAGTTTGGAGACGACAATGAATGGCAAGCAGTTGAAAGCAGCACTTGTGCTGACGCTGGCGCTCGCCTGTACGAAGGCGATGGCGACGGAGAACGGGCTTCAAAGTTACCCGCTCGGCGTGAATACGGTACTCGACGGCATTATGCCGATTCCGGGAACGACCCAGTTTTACAACTACACGACGTTCTATAGCGCGAGCCGGTTTGCCGGGCCGCAAGGCGGCAGTGTCGTGCCCGGATTCAAGACCCAGGTGTTCGTGGACAGCCCGCGTGTCCTGCACACCTGGGGGCCAACGCTCGGCCCGCTGACTTTCACTTCTGGCCTCGTCGTCCCGGTGATCCACGCGAATATCAGCGCAGCGGGCGCAAGCGATTCCCGTTGGGGGCTGGGCGACATGGTGGTTCACGCGCTCACAATCGGATTCTCAAATCCGTCCCATTATTTCTTCTCTGCGTTTGCGTTCGACTTTGCGTTGCCGACTGGCAACTTTTCAGCGAACCGTATGGCGAACACCGGCCTGCATTCGTATGCCTTCATGCCAAATCTGAGCGTTACGTATTTCCCGTTCGAAAAGGTGGAAGTGTCGGCGACGGCGGGGTACGAAATCAATTCGCCGAACCACGAGACAGGGTATCACTCGGGGAACGTTGCGTTTCTAGATTGGGTCGCTGGCTACGCAGTGACGTCGAGGCTTCAACTCGGCGTGCAGGGATACGCACTGAAGCAAACGACGGACGATACGCTAAACGGTGCGGTTTTTGATGGTGGATTTCGTGGGCGCGTCTATGCAATCGGCCCACAGGTTCGATTCGATATCACGAAGTATTCTGGCGTTGTCTTCAAGTGGCAGCATGAATTTGGGGCAGAGAACCGTCCACAAGGGGACAGGGTCTGGCTTGAGTTCACGTTCCCGATTGGCGGCTGAAGTCAAATAATGGAGAAAAGCTCGATGCTTAAATTGGTCATCGCCGTCAAGCGGCACCCGGATTTTACTCAGGAGCAGTTCCGCAGATATTTGAGCGTCGAGCACGCGAAGCTCATACGAGCGTGCCCAGCAAGTGAGAAATACGTACGCCGGTACGTACAGAGCTACACGCTGCCGATGGGGCTGGACGGTGGTGAATCTGGGGCGAGTTGCGTGTTCGACGCTGTCTCGGAGTTGTGGTTCGATTCTGGCGCTGACATGGAAGCGTTCTTTTCGGATCCTGACTACCTGGCTAGCGTGCGTCCTGACGAGTCCCGGTTTTCTGATAGGGAAAACTGTGTATTCTTCGTGACCGAAGAGAGTCAGATTATTTAGGCTCCGGACGTGTTTCTATTGATGAGATCGGCCGCGCCAGGCGGCCGGTCTTAAAGACATTCTCTCCAATCAACGGTTTTCGGATCAATGCTAAATCTCGTCCGTTGACGGCAAAACAGTCAGGACATCAACGACGTCGACCGATGGGGGCAGTTCTTCGAGTATGCCAATCGGCAAGCCGACTGCATTGTCGACCTGTGAGTCCATATTTATTCTCCTGATGTCATCTTCAAGGACAAAGAGCACTTCGGCCTGGGCGCGCAGCCGTACAGCCCGGCTGACCCAGGTACGAAGAGCGCTACGCAGCACTTTAATTCTGCTCGTCATGCGGCTTCCGGTTAGCACGGGAGCTTTTTCCTGAGGAGCCAGCGCGTGCGATCGGGCTTACCATGGCAGCGCAATATCGAGCTCTTCCCTGTTGTCGCCCAGAAACAGCGAAGGAAGGAACCGCGACAGGAACGTGAACTCGTTGTAGCAGTGCATCAGCAGGGCGCGACCGAATTCGTCGGGAAAAATTTCGGCGATTTCTTTTGGGCTCTTGCCCAGCGCCGGCAAGTCCTGCCCGATGTAGAAGTGGCTGCGCAGTGCGAGCCCCCATTCCGTGTCGCGCCCGATATGAAGCAGGCGTCCACCCAGAATTCGCCCGTCGGCTGTTCGCTCCGGGTTGTCTCCCAGCCCAATGCAGCCGCATACCGCGGCAGTCAGACGTCCTTCCTTACGCGCGCTGTCATACGCGCGCTCGTCAAAAAACTCCGTAGCGTCCCTGAACTGGATCGCAAGCCGCTGCGCGGGCAGACCCGTAAAGAACTCTTCGACCAGGTGTATCGAGCCGACGTGGGTCTGGGTCGTTCCTTCAACCCACTCGCTGCTGACGTGGTCGACGGGATGCCACCAGCGATAGTGGCGCGTGTCCGGCCGCGAGCGGAACCACCACTCGAACATTTCACCGCTGCAGTTATGCAGATCGGTGCGACAGGCAACGTGCAGTACGCCGTCATCCAGTCGTTCATAGCCCGTCTCAAGGCGCAACGGTGCGGGATTCAGCAGTTGTCCAGCGTCTCCGAGTTTCATGTCTCTCTCCAGTAAAAATGCTCGCCGCGGGCGATGCGGCGAGCCAGTTGTTGATTGCACATCAACGACGCGCAGGATGTGAATAGAACAATGCACCAGGCGTCCGTGCAATTTTTCAGTCGCTGGCCACGCGTGCGACCAGAAGTGCCCGAGATTACGGACGTTAAAACGTCGTCGTCATCCCTAGTCGGCCGAGGGCTTGGGAATGGCCACTCGAAGCCGCATTCGTGCCGAACAATCCATTGATCCACGCGCCCGTCGTGGGGTTGTCTCCTGCGGCGTACTGATAGACGCCTTCAGCATAAATAGCGGTGCGCTTCGAGAGCCAGTACATCAGCGAGCTGGTCACCTGGTGTGCCTTATTGTTCTGCAGGGCCGCGTTGCCTTTCATGTATTCGTAGTTGGCGCCGAACGTCCATGCACTGGTGATGAACCAGTTCGCGCCGATCTGTCCTACATCGATGCGGGCGCCAGTCAGCGTGTTCTTTGTGTTTGTATAGAGGACGTTTGCCAGGACGACGCCGCCAAAATCGTAATGCGCGCCAAGGCCGTAATTCCTGATGCCGTCATGGCCATTGTTCATCTGCGGATACTTTACTTCCGTGTACGCCGCTCCGACGGCAAAGGGCCCTTGGGAGTAATTGGCTCCGAAACTGACTGTGTTGCCGGACGAGAAGTCCCCTGCGACCTGGCCGAAACCATACAGCGCGCCAAACGTGAAGCCCGAAAAATTGGGCGACTTATATTTGACGGAATTCGCGACGCGAGATGATCCTGCCATGCGGTCGAAATCCGACGAACCGGTCGGATTGTCTGGAATGCCTAATGCAGCGAACGGGCCCTGTCTGAAGTTATAGAACCCGCCATACGAAAGTGCGCCATCAAAACCGGCATTCTGGTCGTGAAAGCCGCCGAACAGCAACGACTCCCACATAAAGTCATGCTGGTTGCCCGCAGTCAAGTCGCCGAGAATGGGACTCGAAAGGCCTACCCACGCCTGGCGTGAAAAAAGCGATCCGGCGTCAGGTATCGAGGAGCCGTTTGCAAGTTCAAACTGGCTCTCCAGCATAAAAATTGCCTTGTTTCCTCCGCCAAGATCCTCGGTTCCTTTCAGGCCAAACAGGTTGGGCGCCCACACGCCGGTGTCCATTCTGGCGCTGCTGTGGCCGCCCTGATTGCTGATATAGGTGACGCCCGCATCAAGAAATCCGAACAGCGTGACGGAGCTCTGCGCCTGTGCGTTCGCCGCGACTAATGAAGCGGAAACCAGTGCAAATGTAGTTATCCTCAAGGTTGTCTCCAAATTTTTTAGTAATTGATGTTTTACTGCGCTGACCCAGCCGAACTTCGTGTCAATCGGCCGTACCCAGATAGAGATGCCGCAAACGTGGGTCGTTGCGGATGGCGGCAATCGGCCCGGAAAGTGCGAATCGGCCATGCTCCATCACGTGCACGTAATCGGCCAGTTCAAGGGCGCGTTCCACGTCCTGCTCGACAATCAGCATCGTCATGCCCGACGCTTTGAGGTTGCGCAGGGCGAGATACAGGCGATCCATCATCACCGGCGCGAGCCCGAGACTGATCTCGTCAAATACGATAAGCCGAGGTCTCGCCATCAATGCGCGGCCGATCGCGAGCATCTGCTGCTGTCCACCGGACATGGACGTGCCAGCGCTTTTGCGTTTGTCGCGCAAGTCTGCAAATACGCTGTACACGTGCTCCAGTCGTTCCTGAATGACCTTTGACGGTGCGCCTCGGGCGGCAAGCACGAGGTTCTCTTCCACAGTCAGCGAGCTGAAGATCCGCCTGCCTTCCATGCACTGTGCAAAGCCGAGCGCGGCAATGCGATGAGGAGCCGGATCGCGCAGGACTTCTCCATCGATCTTCATTTCACCGGCAGTGGGGCGCACGGTGCCCGCAAGCACGTTGGCGAGCGTCGTTTTGCCCGCGCCATTCGTGCCCAGAATGGCGATGACTTCGCCTTTTCCAACCGTGAGGTCGATCCCGTTTAGCACGCGCGCCTGGCTATATCCGGCATGAATGCCGTGCAGTTCCAGGAGGGGAGGCGCGGCAGGCGTCTTGTGCGAAACGCTGCGCGGCGCATGCTCGTCTGCTTCAGGGGAAGGTTCGGTTTCCGGTGCTGCCTGCTTATTCGAATGATCTTTTGCGTGGGCAGTGCCGAGATAGACCGCTGCGACTTCATCGCTTGAAAGCACTTCTTTTGTCGGCCCTTCCGCGAATTTCCGGCCGAAATTCAGGACGATCAGTCGCTGGCAGCATTCGCGCACGACCCGAAGGACATGTTCGATGATGATGATGCCCGCCACCTCGCCCGCAAGCGAGTGAATCAGTTCGATGAGTTCGGTGATTTCGCTGTCGACAAGGCCCGCGCCAACTTCGTCGAGCAAAAGGATTCTGGGTTCGAGCGCCAGCGCTCTTGCGACCTCCAGGCGTTTTCTTCGCAGCAGCGCCAACTGCCTGGCTGGCAGGTCTGCGGAGTCAAGCAAGCCGGTACGTTCGAGGATCCTGTCGCACGCTTCGCGCGCGTCGCGCCCCGAGCCGAACGGGTGCAGGCTGTAGCGGGCAGCGAGCAGGTTTTCGCGCACCGTCATGTTCAGGAATGGACGCGGGATCTGATAGGTGCGTCCAATTCCCGAGCGGGCGCGAGCGGCTGCCCCGAGTCCCGTTATGTCGTTGCCTTCGAAGTGGACGTTGCCGCCATCGGCCTTGACGGCACCGCCAAGCAGTCCGATCAAGGTGGATTTGCCCGCACCGTTGGGCCCAACGATGCCGAGCACTTCGCCTTTTCCAATGCTAAGCGAAACGGAATCGGTTGCAACGAGACCGCCATACCGTTTGACGAGGCCGGTTGCGCGCAATAGCGGAATGGAGTGTTCAAGTGTCATTTTTTCGCCTTTCGACCAAGCGTGCTGTCAATCAATCCAGCGATACCTTGCGGGGCGAAACGTATGACGCCCATGAGGATGGCGCCGGTCACTGCAAGATGCAGGGCGGTCCAGTCCGCCAGGGCTTCGCCCAGTGCAACCACGAAAAGAGTGCCCAGCAATGGGCCCGCGCGTAGCCCCTGGCCGCCGATGATCACGATTGAAAGCGCGCTGATCGTCCACTGAAGGCCGAAGGTGCCATAAGGCTCGACCGTTCCAAGCTTCAGCGCCTGCAGTGCGCCAGCGATACTGGTCAGGGCGCCGGCCAATACGAAGGCGATGAGTTTGATCCGGAACGTGCGCACGCCAACCTGGGACGCCGAGTCTTCATCGTCGCGCACCGCACGAAGCAGCACCGAGAAGCGTGACCGGGTCACGACATCCATGACGACGACGGTGACTGTCACCAGCATGATCGCCATGAAGAAGAGCGTGCGCAGGCCTGGTGGATCCTGGGACAGCACGATGCCGGACGCCCCGCCGAATCCGCTGTAATTGACCATGAAAAGGCGCAACGCCTCGGCGAGTGCCAGTGTCCCTACGGTGAAATAGAGGCCGCGAAGCCTGAAGACACCTTTCGCGACAAGCAGACACAGCGCCACGCCAGTGAGCCCGGCAAGCGGGATCGCGGCCCACGGTGGTACGCCCAGGAGATTGACCAGGCCGGTCATCGAATACGCGCCAGCGCCGAAGAACGCTGCGGTGCCAAGCGAGACCATTCCGCCATAGCCCGCCATGAGATTCCACGCCTCAGCCACGGTCAGTAGCAGCAAGATCCGGAATCCGACTTCGAGTGCGTAGTCGCCCATTTGCGGAACGACGATGCCGACAAGGAGAAGAAGCGCAGCGGTCATGACGAGTGGGACGAACGCACTCGACGAAGAGCGGATTAGCGCGATCCGGACAGGATCAGCGGAAACCTGGGATTGGGGGTTATTCGTGAGATTGGTCATTAGCGCACTCCGGAGACCATGCCCTGAGGACGCAATGCAAGGGCGAAAAGAAAAATGACGAGGCCCACCAGATCGCGGTAGCCGTCACCGAAAGCGAGCGCGCCGATACTCTGGAGAACGCCGAGCGTGATGCCGGCTGCCAGTGTCCCGAAGATGTTGCCGATGCCGCCCATGACAACGACGGCAAAGCTCATCAGCAGATACGTTGATCCGGTGGCCGGTGTGAATGAAAAGGCGGTCGCAATGAGCACGCCTCCCATTGCCGCACACGCCGCGCCAAGCGCAAAGGTGAGCGCATGAACCTTGCTGACATCGACGCCCATGACCGAGGCTGCGACCGGATCGACCGCGGCGGCACGCAGTTCCCGCCCAAATCGGGTTCGTGTGACGATGCCGTGTACGCCGAGCGTCAGCGCCACGGAAACGACGAATCCGATGACATAGATCTCAGCGACCGTGACCGGGCCGGCAGTCAGCGGCCGCGAGGCGTAGCGGGTATTGATGGCTCGCGTGTCGGCGCTGAAACACAGCAGGTACAGATTCTGGAGAATGATCGACACGCCAAACATGGTCATCATCGGCGCTTCGGTGCCTTTGTTTGCCAGCGGCCTGATGAACAGGCCATGGAACGGAAGCGCAATGGCGCCCATCACGACCGCAACAAGCGGCAAGCAAAGAAGAGGATCGAGGCCGGCGTATTGGGCCAGAAAGAAGCCGATGTAGGCGCCGCCCACCAGCAATTCGCCGTGTGCCAGATTGACGAGGCGCATGACACCCAGCGCGATCGACAGGCCCAACGCGGTCAGCGCCAGCATGCCGCCGAGAAGAAGACCTGACGCCAATCCACTTAGTACTACCGATAGATTGGGAAGCAAGCTTTCGAGCATGATCTTTTCTCCAGTCATGCGTCAGTGGGCAGCCGGCAGCGGAAAAAGCAGCTTTCCGTTGGCCTTGTCATGCGGCCATACCGTCACCGCCTTGCCGTTCTGCCACTGCATTACCGCAACCGGGATACGCGACGTGTGGTCTGCTTCAAACTTAACGGGGCCAACGACGTAGCTCTTGTTCGTCTTGCCAATTGCCTGGTTTATCTTTTCGTGGTCAAGGCTTCCCGCTTGCGCGATGGCGTCCAGTAGCACCTGGGCAGCAGCATAGGAATCGGCAATGTGCTGGCTTTGGGTTTGATGCGCTTCGGACTCAAAGCGCTTGCCCAGCTCCGCAGCGCCCGGATAGGGAAAGCTCGGATCCCAGTAGCCGCCCACCAGAACCCCGTCAGCCAGCGTTCCTAACGCCTTCGCAAATTGCTCCGGCTCTGCGCCTTTCTCCATGACGAGGAGCCTGGGATGAAAATCGGCCGACTCCATCTGTTTGCGCATCGCGATCGCCTGCGGGGGAATGGCATCGACGAGGGCAATGTCGGCGCTATCAGCCTTCGCCTGATTGATCATCGTCGTGAATTGCTGGGCGTCGATGGGGAATGCGTTCTGCCCGACCAGCGAGTAACCGCCTTTGCTTACGGCGCGTGGCCAGATCTCGCCGCCGACGACCCGGCCATCCGGCCCGTTGTCCGAGAGGATGGACACTTTTTTGTTCGTCTGTAACTTATAGTCCGCGAGCATCCGGAATGGCGCATTGCCCAGATCGGCCTCATCGAAGAAGAGCACCCATGCGTATTTCCATTGCCGGATTGCCCTGAATGCGCCGAGCGGATCGCATCCAGATACGAGCGGGACGCGCCGACGCTCCGCGACGAGCGCTCCCGCATTCACCAGAGCAGGCGTGCATGACCCGAGCATGCCCGCGACGCCGTCCCGGGAGATCAGCGTCTCGGTGTTGCTCGCCGTGACGTTGGGATCCGTTTTGTCATCGCGGATCACCAGCTTCACCTTGTACTGGGCGTTGCCGATCTTGATGCCCCCGGCTTTGTTGATATCGTTCACGGCGGTTTCATAGCCCCATTTTTGATAGGCTCCAAAACCCGCAAGCGAACCGGAGAGTGGCAGGGAGGCGCCAATCGCTATTTCGTCGGCCTTGACTGCCATCGTGGCGAGACAAAGAGACGCGACAGCGACGGCACGGGTCAATTGATTTGCATACCTGATCATTGTGTCTCCAAACATGTATTTTTATCGTTGTTGCCGATGCGCCTAGAAGGCTGTCTGGCCGGATCCTTTGAGATTCAGCATCTGGCGCGCTTCGTCCGGCGTGGCGACCTCAAGCCCGAGTTCGTCAAGAATCCGGCGGATCTTCCTGACCTGGTCGGCGTTGCTTTGCGCCATCTGCCCACGACCCAGATAGAGGCTGTCTTCAAGCCCGACCCGCACGTTCGCGCCAGCGACCGCCGCTTGCGTCAGCAGCGGGATTTGATGCCTTCCGGCGGCCAGCACAGACCACTGGTAGCTGTCGCCGAACAGCCGGTTCGCGGTATCACGCATGAACGTGACGCATTGCGGATCGGGCCCGATGCCGCCGAGAATGCCGAAGATCGTCTGGATAAAGAACGGCGGCTTGACCAGCCCGGCGTCCACAAAGTGGGCGAGGTTATACAGGTGGCCCACGTCATAACATTCGAACTCGAAACGCGTGCCGCAACCCTCGCCAAGGTGCTGGAGGATGTAGCGAATATCGCGAAACGTATTCCTGAAGATAATGTCCTCGGTTCCCTCGATATAGCTTTTTTCCCAGGGGTATTTCCATTCCTTGATCCTGTTCGCGGCAGGATGAATGGAGAAGTTCATCGACCCCATGTTCAGCGAGGCCATCTCGGGCCGGAAGCGAAGCGGGGGCGCGAGCCTTTCCTCAAGGGTCATCTTCGTCGAACCACCAGACGTGATATTGATGACGGCGTCCGTCTGCGCCTTGATCGCGCCTAGAAACTGCTCGAATATCGCGGGGTCGGCGCTCGGCCGACCGTCGCTGGGGTCACGCGCGTGCAGGTGGAGAATTGCCGCGCCGGCCTGCGCAGCGTCGACCGCCTGTGTCGTGATTTCCTCCGGCGTAAGCGGAAGATAAGGCGACATGGACGGCGTGTGGATCGCGCCGGTCACCGCACACGTGATGATTACCTTTCTCTGGTTTCTGGCCATTTGATTACTTGTCCTCGCGGCGTCCCGCCGCATCCATTGCCTTGAGATGTTGAAATACCGATGACCGGAGTTCCGCCTGTTGATCCGCCGTCCATTGGCGAAAACCGTGGCCGGTTTTCATTCCCAGGCGTCCGCTATTGACGAGCATGTCCAGGTACGGCGAAGGCGCCGGCTCGCAGTCGATGGCAGGAAGCAGGACTTTGTGGATCGCCAGCGTCAGGTCAGTACCGACGAGATCCGCGTTTTCCAGCGGCCCCAGCACGGGAAGGCGCCGTCCGAAACTCGCCTTGACGACGGTGTCCACGGTTTCGGCGTCGCAGACACCGTTCGCCACCAGTGCGATTGCTTCGCGCCAGAGCGCGTGCTGCAGGCGGTTGCCGATAAAACCCGGAATGTCCTTCTCGACCATGGCCGGTGTCTTCCCGGCGCGCGTCAACAGGTCGAACATCTGTCCAGCGATCGTGTGACTGGTGTTGGGGGTCTTAATGACCTCGACCAGCGGCACAAGGAAGGGTGGGTTCCACCAGTGCGTACCCATCGCCCGGTGTCCCGTTTCCAGTCGCTCCATGATTCGCGTAATGGGGATGGCCGACGTATTGCTGGCGAGGATGGCATTCGCCGGGGCCAAGCGTTCGAGCTGCGCGAATAGCGTCTGCTTCCAGGCCAGGTCTTCGGGGCCGGCTTCGAACACGACGTCTGCGTCGTTGACGGCCTCGGCGAGTTCGATTGCCGGCGTGATATTCGCAGCGGCAGAGCTATCGAGTGCGAGGTCGAGCAGGTTACGTTCCGTGCGCGTGACGAGTGATGCAAGCGCATCATGGTTCACGTCGAAGACCTTGACCCGATGTCCGGCGAGCGCAAAGACCTGCGCGATGCCCTGGCCCATCAGTCCCGCGCCAATAATGCTGATGTTTTCCATGTCAGGTTAGCCCGCGGTGTAGCCGCCGTCGGCATAGAGGGTGTGACCGGTGTGGAAATCGGAGGCCCGCGAGCACAGGAACAGCAAGGGGCCCGCCAGATCTTCAGGTTCGCCAAGGCGGCCGAGCGGCACGCGCGAGAGAAAGTCGGCGCGCACCTGATTGGCTTTCTCGGTGTCCTCGAACATCCACGCGGTCAGTGGCGAGCGAAAAACGGTCGGGGCAATGGCATTCACGGTGATACCGTATTTGCCCCATTCACATCCCAGGGCGCGCGTGAGGCCATCCGTTGCGGCCTTGGACGCGCAGTAGGCCGAGTATCCAGCAGGGTGCCCAAGCTTGCCGCGTGCCGAAGAAACCAGCACGACCTTGCCGGGCGTTCCTTGCCGGATGACCCGTTGTCCAAACGCCCGCGACAGGAGCCAGGCACCCGTGATATTCCCGTGCATCACCGAGTCGAAGCGATCCGGCGACATCTCGATGATCGGGCAGGGATCATTCACCCCCGACCCAACGACGAGGATGTCCAGGGCGCCAAACGCGGTCAGCCCGGCGTCCATGATGGCGTCGCAATCGCTTTCCGTCGCAGGCCGCTGCACGATCGTCGTGACTTCGGCGCCAAGCTCCCGGCATTCCAGCGCGGTGACGTTGAGCGCCTTTTCATTACCCGCGGCGAGGACAAGCCTCGCGCCCGCCGCCGCGAGCACATGTGCCGCGAGTTTGCCGAACGCGCCGGACGCTCCCGTTACTACCGCCACCTTGCCACGCACCTCGAACAGCGACCCCGGTGATTTCAGCCAATCAGTCTTCATGTTGCTGCCTCCGCGTAGGGCATCACGACAAGCATCGTGGCCACGTCATTGCCGTTGTTCCTGACTTCGCGTACTTCATTCGAAGGAATCGCACAGCTATCGAGGGGGCCAAGGACGACCTCCTGCGAGCCGATGCGCACAGTCACCTCGCCGGCGAGGACAACGTAGACTCTTTCCAGCGCGGCGCTGTCCGGGCCGGCGCCTCCAGCCGGTAGAAAGTGTGAGAGGCCGACCCAGAACGACTCCGGGCCACCGGGCGCGAAGCCTTGCAGACGCAGGGAGCGCATTTCGTGATGGTTGGGGGCCTCATAACGCTGGGCCTCGCCGAAGCGGGTGACTTTCATGGTCAGCCTTCCCCGTTCTCGATGCGGTACGCGCCGCGTTTGTCGACGATCGCAACGAGCCGGACGATGCAACCGTCACCCTGCGTCCAGCGCCACGGGAACGCCGCGAACGTGACGCGCTTGCCGGTCACCTTGTCGATTTCGCCGCCGACATTCTCGATACCGCAGATACCGGCGCTCAGGATCGCCTGGTGACACGGTTCCCATTCGGGGAAATCCTCGATCACCTTGCGGCCGGTTTCGCGCTCGTACTCCGCGTTGACCTGCGGGAGCAGTCCATTCGGCCAGCCCGGGCCATGCGGGCCGATCGCCGTGCCAAGCGGATGGTCAAGGGCCTGCGTGTCCGTGCCGATCATCTTGACTTTCTTTTTGGCGAACCATTCACCGGCATCCTTGTAGAAGCCCGGCGAATACGCGTAGTACATGCGGCTGTCGCTGTAGTGCTTGTGCCAGCCCGTATTGACGATGACGATGTCGCCTTCGCGGATTTCAGAAGG
>NZ_BAYA01000027.1 GCF_000685015.1 Paraburkholderia bannensis NBRC 103871
CTAAGCTGGTCGCTGTTTGATTTCCTGTGAGATTGATATGAGCAAAGCGATCGATTACCTCAACCCGGTGCTTCCCGCAGGCCTGCGGCGCGTGGCCATGCCAGTGATCGACGCGACGCCGGCGACGCTGGAGGGCTACGGCAAACTGGTCGCCGACCCGTCGCAATGCGAGGTGGAAATCGTGCAGTGGCCCGCTGCGGGCACGCGGCCGATCGATGCGGGTACGGGCAACGAAGCGGGGACGACGCAAGGTGTCTTCGTCAGCGAATGGCGCGGCGACATTCTCTATGGCCGTAACGAGGCAGTGGGCGGCCACTATGTGCTTGCGTACGCAACGGAACCGGAGCAGGCAAGCGAGGCGCACGCGCGCAAGCCAGAGCGCATGTTGCTTTGGCATGCGAACTATCATCCTGACGGCGGGCAATTGTTTTTTCCGCTCGACCGCCGCCCGTTCTATGTGCCGCTGGCCTTACCCGGCGACGATATAACGCCGGAGAAGTTCGTGTGTTTTCGCTTCGATGGGCAGCACGGACTCTATATTCATCCGGACATCTGGCATGAAGGCGTATTTACGCTAGAAGGCACGCAGCGCTTTTTCGACAAGCAGGGCGCTGTCCATGCGCGTGTGTCCGTCGAATTCGCGGCTGAATTTGGCTGCCTGCTGGAGGCGGCTATCTAAGCGGCAATCCAGGCCCCCAACGTCAGCCGCCCAGCGCAATGATCGATGCAGTCAGCACGGCGCCGAGCAACGTCATGGCGAACCCGGCTTTCATCGCGCCCGCGCCGGTATAGCGCCCGAGCGCAAAGCCCGCGCCGAACAGCATCGCAAGCGTGAGCACGCGTGAAATCACGAGCGCCGTGACGTGATCCTTGACGAGCAGGAAGGGCAGCGCAACCGGAAACGTCGATACGACGACCAGCAGAAAAATGCCGAGCGCCCCGACAAGGTCAGCGCGTTGCAAATGCGCGCGCGGCGGCAACGTGGGCGCTGCGGCGAGACGCGCGCGGATCTGTTCGAGTTCGGCATCGTCGACGAGCGGCGCCAGCGCTTTCGGCAGTGCATCGCGCAAGGCCCGCACGGCGGCGGCGCGATCCGGCTCGCGCCTGACGGTCAGGGCGAGCGTCAGGCGCTGCCCGCGATCGGCGAGCGTGCGCACGAGAAACATGACGGCGTCAGCGAGACCCCAGGCGAGATTGCAGCCGAGCGCGGCAAGGAACAGCTTGCGGCCCGCGTCCTCGCCTGCCGTAACGGCCTTGATGGCGCCCACGAAGGTCAACGCCATGAACAGCCCGAAGCAGAGTTCGGTCACGCGATCGACCGTGTTGAGCACCGGCTCGCGTTGTTCCTGCGTGGCGGGCCGGGGCGGCGTCGTGGTGGTCATAGGGCCTCGTGCGTGAGGAGATGAGCGGCTGCGCCTTGGCGTTTCGGACGTACAGGCGTAAAAGATACGCCATTGCGCGCAAGGCCAGGCCGCTCGTGGTACGACGCACCGCACGACTTGCCATCCAAGACCCGGATCGGGACTTTCGCCTCATGCAAGCGGAATATAAATATCGGTCTGCCACTGATCGTGAGGCGTTTCGGGAAACACGCTCAGGTAGTGAAAGAACAGCGGCTGGTCGCGCAGTTCTTCTCCGCTTGCGGGCAGCCAGTCGCGATAGACCGGATAGATCGTCTCGCCGATATGCTCGGTCGAGCCCACGTGCCGCACGACTGCGTAGCGGCCACCTGCAATGAACAACTCGCGGACGCTGTAGCTATTGGGCGCAACGGGCTCGTCGATCTCGCCGCAGATGTCGAAGCGGAATGCCTCGGCGGGCGTCGTGTCCGGGTTGCTACGCGGGATGCCGAACGTCCGGCTCGTTGCGACGGGCGACTGGCCGCTCTGTTTGCGCCAGTCGATGAACTTGCGCACGCTTTCGTTGACGAGCCCGGTGGGCCCGCAGTGTTCGAGCGCGGCGACACGGGTCTCGGCAAAATCGAGAATTTGCACTTGCATGGTCAGTTTCCTTGAAAGGTAGGGGACGACAAAATTCGCACTCCAGACCTGCCAGGCCGGCCGCCGCCGGAATGCACTGGGCGACGCCCCGAATGCACGCTTGAACGCACGGCTGAAGGCTTCGGGACTGTCGAAGCCCGCGTCGAACGCTGCATCGAGCACCGAACAGCTTTCCCTCCCGGCCAGGCGACGGGCTGCCTGGCGCAGGCGCATCAGCTGCACGTAGCGTGCGACGGGCATGCCCACATAAGCCGCGAACTGGCGATGAAAATGGAACTTCGAGAAGTTCGCGATGCGGCTGAGTGCGTCCACCGAGAGGTCGCCCTCCAGGTTGGCGTCGATGTAGGCGAGAATCGCTTCGAAACGCTGTGTATAGGTGCGGGTCGCGTTGGCTGGGAGCTGCATAAGCGGCGGGTCGTGGTTGTGCGAATGAGGCCATGGTCGGCCATCTGCTGACATCGTGCCTAGCCGAACTTGCTCGATTGTTCGATTGCTCGCGATGTATTGCGCGAAAGCGAGCGAAAGCCATGCGCGGCAAAGTTTATCGGAAGCGACACGCAGTTTTCCAAAAGCGCCAATGACGTTTGCATTCTGGCTGCATGCCGTTCTTCTTCTATTGCACCGCTTAATGGCGACCTCTACTGGATCGAACGGCAGCGCCGCGCCCCGCGACGCTGCTGTTCCCAATCAGAGGACGTCATGCGAATTGCTTCCGCTTCTCCCGCCACGGAATCCCGTGCGAGCGCCGCTGCGCGGCTTGAGCGCCTGCCGTTTTCCGGCTATCACAAGCTGATTTTCACCATCATCGCGCTGGCGTTTTTCTTCGATTCGGTCGATCTCGGCACGATGACGTTCGTGCTGGGCTCGATCAAGAAAGACTTCGGGCTCTCGAACGCCCAGGCGGGGCTGGTGGCCAGTTCGAGCTTCTTCGGCATGACGCTGGGCGCAGCCGTTGCGGGGCTGCTCGCAGACCGTTTCGGGCGGCGGCCGGTGTTCCAGTGGAGCATGGTGCTCTGGGGCGTCGCCTCGTATCTGTGCTCGACGGCGCATGACGTGAACATGCTGATCGTCTACCGCATCCTGCTGGGCTTCGGCATGGGCATGGAGTTTCCGATCGCGCAGGCATTGCTTTCCGAATTCGTTCCGGCGGCAAAGCGTGGCCGCCTGGTCGCGCTAATGGACGGATTCTGGCCGCTTGGCTTCATCACAGCCGGGATCGTTTCGTATTTCGTGCTGCCGGCGCTGGGCTGGCGCACGGTGTTTGCGCTGCTCGCCATTCCCGCAGCGTTCGTGCTGGTCGTGCGCCGGATCGTGCCCGAATCGCCTCGCTGGCTGGAGCACCGCGGGCAGGAGGCCGAAGCGGATCGCGTCGTCGCGCAGATCGAGGCCCGTGTGATGCGATCCACGGGGCTGGCAAGCCTGCCCGCGCCTGCGCGCCTCGCACAAGCCGTGCCGGTGCGCGGACGCAGCGCATTGCGTGAAATCTGGAGTCCTGAGTATCGGCGCAGGACGGTCATGGTGTGGGCGCTCTGGTTCTTCGCGCTGCTCGGCTTCTACGGGCTGACTTCGTGGCTTGGCGCGCTGTTGCAGCAGGCGGGTTTCGCGGTAACGAAGTCGGTGTTGTATACGGTGCTGATTTCGCTGGGCGGCGTGCCGGGTTTTCTGTGCGCGGCCTGGCTGGTCGAGGTCTGGGGCCGCAAGCCGACGTGCGTCGCCTCCCTGCTGGGCGGTGGCGTGATGGCCTACGCGTATGGACAGACCGCATTGCACGGCGCGAGCATCCCGATGCTGCTTGGTACGGGCCTCGTGATGCAATTCTTCCTGTTCGCGATGTGGGCCGCGCTCTACACCTATACACCCGAACTTTACGGCACCGGCGCGCGCGCGACGGGTTCCGGATTCGCCTCGGCGATAGGCCGTGTCGGCTCGTTGATCGGCCCCTATGCGGTGGGCGTCGTCTTGCCGCTCTTTGGCCAGGGTGGGGTATTCATGCTGGGCGCGCTGTCGTTTGCCGTCGCGGCGCTGGCTGTCTGGACGCTCGGCATCGAAACAAAAGGCTTGTCGCTCGAAGCGCTCACGTCATCTGACGCGGACGCACCCGCCATGCAGGCAGCGCGCAACGAGGTCTGGAAAAAGGGGATGAACTGATATTGGCCGCTGAATTGAGAGGGCGGGCCAATCCTTTCCGTTGAAACGCGAGGTAATGATCCGAGTTTTTCCAGGGTGGATCCGCATGGCTGCCGAGGCTTATTGTACGAACACGTTACAAGCTTCGCTGCTCCGCCACGGAGAAACCCGCCATGAAAAAAATCCAGATCGTTGTTGCATCCCTCGCCTTGACGGCGGCCGTTTCACTGCAAGTGCGCGCCGACGAGCCGCTTCCCCCTGCGCCTGGCCAACACGCGCCCATGTTTATGGGCGACCAGGGGCCGGCTCGTCCGTTCCCTGGCCCGGACTTCGACGTCATCAACGATCTTGAGCAGCTGCGCCGGCTGTATAGCCTGTCTGGACGGCCCGGGGATATCGTCGAGGTGTATCACGAAGTGCTCGACAAGTCGCACAATCCCGTTGTGCGTCGCTACGCCTACGACTCGCTCGCGCGCGAACAGCTGAAACCTGCGGATCCCGCAGCGGCCATTGCCACGATTCACGCAAGCCTGGAAGAAGATCTCGAACGCGCCAACCGCAAGCCGCGCGCCGAAGACGCCCAGAAGCAGGCAGCGCCCCATCCTTGAATTGCTGACAAAAACTTTCCCAAACTTTCGCGGCGCGGCGCGCGATATCGGTGCCAGTACCGCTAATCCGCATGGCTGTGACGGAGGATGAGTTACCATCGCACGAAAAATTCCTGTTTGATTTTTCGTTAGATTCACTCATCCATGCTCCGATTCGAAAACCTCGGCAAACGCTACGGCAAGCACGTTCTTTTTCACGGCCTCAATTACACGGCTGGCAACGGCTGCGTGGCGCTCTGCGATGAAAACGGCAGCGGCAAGAGCACCTTGCTGGCGATTCTCGCCGCCGCGCTGGACGCCGACGAAGGCGAGGTATGGCTCGCGGGCCATTCACTGCGCACCGACCCGCTCAAGGCGAAAGCGGCCCTCGCTTACGTACCCGAAGACTGCATGGACTACCCGCAGGAGACGGGCCGTGCATTTCTCGAACTCGTGGCGTCGGCCAGGAACACGACCGTCGACAGCCGTGCACTCGACCTGGCGAACCGGTTCGGACTCGCACCGCATCTGGACAAGCGTTTCGAGCAAATGTCGCTGGGCACGCGCAAGAAGCTGTTCCTCACGGCGACGTTGATCGGTGCACCGGCGGTCGTGATCGCGGACGAACCGGGTAACGGCCTGGACGCGCCCGCGCGTGCGGTGCTGGTCGATCTCTTCAAGACACTGGCCGCCGATCGCACGGTCTTCTTTTCGAGCCATGACCTCGCGCTGGCGCGTGCCTGCGAGGCAAAGATGATCAGCTTCGCGGATATGTGAGTGAGGGGCTTGTTGGGCGGCGGTTGAGTGGCATTGCTATGAGTGTCACCAAAGCAATGATTTGAGCGCTGAGGCAAAGCGCCCCCACACCGCCGCGCCTTCAAAACGTCCGGTTGAGCCACCCATACGCATGAAGCGTCGACGTCGAAAGCGGCGTGGCAATAGCGGCGCTGATATTGCCGGGCATCGGCAGGTCGATGACCTTGAACGCATTCCCGTCGTCGTCCTGCGTCACCGACATTGCGCCGATCCGTTGCGTGCGCAACGTTTTCACATAATCGACCGGCTGCGCCAGCAATTGCGATGCGCACGCGGCGCGCGCGCTCGCGAGCTTGAGTTCGGCGCCCGCGTTAGCCGTGTCCGGCATCACGGTTTCCAGGCCGAATGCATCGGCGCCCATGCCGAGCGTGATCCAGATGCCCGCGAACGCAATGCGCAGCGAAAGCGGCGTCGCGCAGTCCGGTTCGTGCAGCACCGGTTGGCCGTGGGCATCGTCGGAAAGCGTGATCGTCTCGGGCGCCTTGTCGAGCGCATCGCCAAGAATGCGGCGCAGCGCGACGCGTGCAATCGCGTAGCGTCGCGCCAGTGAGGGATTGCGATGGTGGCGCATACGCGCCAGTTCGTCGCGCGAGAGCCACAGCGCCGCTTCCTCGCGGCTCAAATGATCCCAGCTCGCTGCGAGCCGCCAGATCATCAGTTCGCCGCTGCGGGGCAGGGCGTGCTCCTTGCGCGTATGCAGGCCCGCGCGGTGCGGAATGAACTGGAGACCGGGCGTCGCGTAGATGGGGTGTGACGGATGGAAGCCGCGCGTGGCTCCCGCATGCGATGTGTCCCGCACGCGTCCTCCTTGTGGGTGTGATGGTGTGGCTGGCCTGCGCGTCGCGCGGCGCAATGCTTATTGCGTGGCCGCGCTGGTTGCGCCCGACCATTCGCGCACATAGTCGGTGTGGGGTGGTCGCGATTTTTCGGCGGCCGTTTCCGGCGGCGTGCCGACGAACAGGAAGCCGAGCACGCGCTCGTTGTCCGCGAAGCCCAGCGCATCGTGGACGCGTGCGTCGTAGCTGTCCGCGCCGGTGGCCCAGAATCCGCCGTAGCCCAGCGCGTGGATCGCGTTGAGCATGTTCATCGTCGCGGCGCCGAGCGCGAGCACCTGCTCGACTTCGGGAATCCCTTCGCTGTGCGAGATCGACGCCGCCAGTGCGATTACGAGCGGCGCGGCAAAGGCCCGGTTGCGGCGATGCGCGTGCGCCTCGCGGGGCGAGTCCGGCGTGCGCGACGCCGCGATATCGACCAGCACGTCGCCCAGCGCGCCGCGCGCCTCGCCGCGCACGACCACGAAGCGCCAGGGCCGCAGCTTGCCGTGATCGGGCGCGCGCATCGCGGCGTCGAAGATCAGGTCGAGTTCCGCGTCGCGCGGCGCCGGCTCGGCGAGCGGCCAGTGCGAGCGGCGCGAGAGCAGCATGTCGAGAGCCGCATCGGCTCGGGCCTGATCAGATGAGCTGGGCGAGGGCGACGTGGCGTTCGAAGCGGTGACGGTCGAAGAAGCAGGCGCGGAAGTCGTCATGAAGATCAAAGGCAGGCAGGAAGACTCAAGAGGGTCTCTATGATCGTCAATTTTTTCCGTAATTGCAAATGATTCGCATTCATGTAAAGACATGGCGATTCTGAACGGCATCGTGCGACAGGCGTGAAAGGCCGTGCCAGAGCGGCTTTGGCTGGGCTACAGGCGATCCGGAAATATTCGAAGGCGCGACGCATCGCTGGCAGCTCTAGAAGCTGCGCGCGCTGCCAGTTTTATTGCACTGGCTGCGCCGCGTCCGCTTCCAGCCTGCCGCGATTGCGCAGGAAGCGCTGCGGCGTCTCGCCCATCGCGCGCCGGAACATCGTGATGAAGGCGCTGGAGTTGCGGTAGCCCAGCTCGGTGGCGATCGTCGAGACCGGCATGCCCTTGGCGAGCCGCGAAATCGACTCGACAAGCCGCAGCCGCTGCCGCCACTGGCCGAAGGTCAATCCGGTTTCGTCCTTGAACGCGCGTTCGAGCGTGCTCTCGCTCGCACCCACGCGCATGCCCCAGTCGTTGAGCGGCGTGCTGTCGGCGGGCGCATCCATCAGCTGGCCGCAGATCTGTTGCAGGCGGCGATCTTTCGGCAGCGGCAACAGGCCTTCGGTGGCCAGCTGCGCCTCGCGCATTTCCTGGATCAGCAGCGGATCGATCAGCGCGGAGCGGCGCTCGGCGTTGCCGTTCTGCTGGTCGAGCACGAGCGCCGCCACCAGTTCGTGCAGCAGCGACGAAATCATCAGGACGTGGCAATCGCCCTCGTCGCGCGGAGCGACATCGACTTCGAAATAGACGGTGTACATCACCGCAGGGCTGACCGCCTGCAACTCGTGGGCGACCAGCGGTGCGATCCACAGCCCCCGGTAAGGGCCGAGCGTCCACGCGCCGTCGGGCGTGATGACGCGCAGCACGCCGCGCGTCGTATAGACGAACTGCGGCTGCGTATGGGAGTGCCAGCTTTCACTATCGCCTAACTCAAAGTTATAGCGCTTGGCGATGACAGGGCGCTTGAGATAGCGCCGCTGCATACCGTTAAAGCGTTGCCAGATCTCGGTCATTTTGTGAGCTACTGAGAAAAGTATCGCAAGACCGTCAAATTTAGACGGTTTCGCGTAGCTATTTGACAGGACGTCGGCGAAACACAGGCCGTATTCTATCGTCCTCGCGCCGATTTACGAATGACAATAGTAATGATTCTTATTTGTACTGAGGCCAAACTTAAATTTTGAAAGGGTGCGTGGGATGAATCGGGGATGTGTTGGGGTGACATCGAACAACATGGGTAACGGCGCGGTTAAGGCGGGAGCGGCTAAGGCGACGCAGGCGAAACGAATGAAGGTGCGCACGATGACGGCGGTCGTCGCACTGGCGATGGCGAAGATCGCCAGCGCGCAGACGGCGGCGCCCGTGGCGGCTTCGGACGCAGCGGCAACGCAGGCCACGCAGCCGGGGCAACAACTGCCCGCCGTGGTGGTGAAGGGCTCGCGCGACGCGGAAACGGCCACCGGCCCGGTGGTCGGCTACGTGGCCAAACGCAGCGAAGCCGGCACCAAGACCGACACGCCGATCATCAAGGTGCCGCAGGCGATCTCGGTCGTCACGCGCGACCAGATGGACGTGCAGGGCGCGCAAAGCGTCGCCCAGGCGCTGCGCTACACCTCGGGCATCAACCCGGAACAGCGCGGCACCAACACCGATTCGCTCGAATACCTCTACGCGCGCGGCTTCCTCGTCGACGAGTTCTGGAACGGGCTGCGCACACCGGGCCCGAACGGCGGCTTCGGCTACAACGTGACGAGCTTCGATCCGTACATGTTCGAGCGCATCGAACTGCTGCACGGCCCGGCTTCGGTGCTGTACGGCCAGGGCTCGCCGGGCGGCACGGTCAATCTCGTGAGCAAGATGCCCACCGACACGCCGTACCACGAAATCGGCGCGCAGACTGGCAGCTACGGCCGCATCCAGGGCTTCTTCGACATGAGCGGGCCGATCGACAAGGACGGCAAGGTGCTCTATCGCCTGACCGCCGACGGCTTCAACACCGGCACGCAGACCGATTACGTGAACCAGCAGCGTTTCTCGATCGCGCCGACCATCCAGTTCCGCCCGAGCAAGGACACCACGTTCACGATCTTCGCGAACTACCAGACGGATCCGGAAGCGGGCATCTACAACTCGGTGCCCTACACCTGGAAAAGCCGCAGCGAATATCCGGGCGAGCCGACCTGGGACAGCTTCCGCAAGACACAGGAATCGATCGGCTATCAGTTCGAGCATCGCTTTAACGACGTCTGGTCGGTCAAGCAGAGCTATCGCTTCATGCGGTTCTTCGAGAGTTCCGCTTCGCGGCGATCCGAGATGGCGATTTCCGTCGGGCACTTCATGTCGACACCACCGTCGTCTGTCGGGAACGTGTGGCAGGGCAGGTTGTCCACCGTGCCGCCCGATTCCACACCGCGGATCAGCGAACACCAGCCGTACGCCTTGAACGAGCGGTTGATGTTCACGCCCATTGCGTACGCAGCGTTGGCCCAAGCGTAGTTGCGGTGATCCGGGCCGTTGGTGTTTTCCTCGAAGTCGAATTCGTCGACCGGGTTCGTGCGCGCGCCGTACGGCAAACGCGACAGGAAGCGCGGCATCGCGAGGCCGATGTAGCGTGCGTCCTCGCTGTTGCGCAACGAATTCCACGGTGCATATTCGAGGTTCTGGTTAAAGATCTTCGAGAGATCGCGCGGATTGGCCAGTTCCTGCCATGACTCCATCTGCAGCACGGAGGGCGAGGCGCCGGAGATGAACGGCGTGTGCGCCGACGCCGCGATCTTCGCGATTGAGCCCAGCAGGTCGACGTCAGCCGGCGTGTGATCGAAGTAGTAATCGGCCACCAGGCAGCCGTACGGTTCGCCGCCGAGCTGGCCATACTCCTCTTCGTAAATCTGCTTGAAGAGCGGGCTCTGATCCCATGCCAGTCCCTTGTAGCGCTTCATCGTGCGGCGCAGCTCTTCCTTCGACACGTCCATGAAGCGGATCTTCAGGCGTTCATCCGTCTCGGTATTCGAGACGAGGTGATGCAGGCCGCGCCATCCCGACTCCAGCTTCTGGAAATCAGAGTGATGGATGATCAGGTTGATCTGCTCGGAGAGCTTGTGGTCGATCTGCGAAATGATCGCCTCGATGCTCTTGTAAGCGTCGTCGCTGATGGTGATGGACTGTGCCAGTGCCTGCTCGGCAAGCGTGCGCACGGCGTAGTCGACTGCCTCCCGTGCCTCGGAGGTCTTCGGACGAAACTCCTGCTCGAGAAGCTTCGAGAAGACATCCGGTGAATGTGTGCTGCGACTGGCCTGGTGTGCCTGCTGTGCTTCCATGATTTTCCTTCGTTATCCTGTTTAAATGAAAAGCATTTCGACGCGCTGTTGGCGTGAACCCCGGGGAATTCAGCCAGCCGGAGTTTCTGCGTTCGAGTCGTTTTCGATCACGGGCTTAGGTGCAGCAGCAAGCGAGCGCAGCAGCGCCGGATCCGCGAGCAGCTTGTTGATAAGCGATTCGGCTCCCGACTTGCCGTCCATGTAGGTCTGCAGGTTGGCGAGCTGCGTGCGTGCGGCGAGCAGTTCGCTGAGCGGCCCCACCTTCCTGGCGACCGCCGCAGGCGAGAAGTCCTCGATGCTCTCGAATGTCATGTCCACCAAGAGCTGACCTTCACCCGTGAGCGTGTTCTGTACCGCGAAGGCTGCACGCGGCTTGATGGCCTTCATGCGCTCATCGAAATTGTCGATGTCGATATCGAGGAAGCGGCGATCCGCAACGGCGGGCAGCGGCTCGACTGGCTTACCAGACAGATCGGCGAGCACACCCATGACGAAAGGCAGCTCGACCTTCTTCTCCGAACCGTAGACCTCGACGTCGTACTCGATCTGCACACGCGGGGCGCGGTTGCGCCCGATGAACTTCTGCGAATTGTTGGTGACTGACATGCATGGACTCCGTAGGCGTGGATAGGGCCGATCAGTGCGGATCGACCGTGGCGTGGAAAACAGATTCAGGCAGGGTCTTGAAAACGAGTGCCTGCATGGGAGGCGCCATGTCATCGCCGACATCGATCGCAATCGACTTCAGCGCGGCTTTTTCGGCCAGTGCATCCAGCCAGATGGCGGACAGTCTGGGCAGGATGTGCTGCTCGATGAATCCAATCAGGACACGGGCACCCGTCTCCTCAACGAGGCAGCGCGACACGACGTAGTCGACGACGCGTTCGCTGTAGGTGAGCACGACTCCCTGGTTCCCGGCCATGCGGCTCACGAGGCGCTCCAGATGCAGGCGCACGATGCCGGCGAGAGTCCCGCGGGCCAGCGGCCGGTAGGGTATGACGCTGACGCGCCCCAGAAATGCGGCCGGGAAAGTCTTGAGCAGCTCAGGCGCAAGCGCGCTGCGCAGTCCATCCTGATCGGGTGAGAGCGCCTCATCGGCACACAGGCTCGCGATAAGCTCAGACCCTGCGTTGCTGGTCAGCAGGATCGTCGTATTGCGAAAGTCGATGAATCGACCATCGCCATCTTCCATATAGCCCTTGTCAAAGACCTGGAAGAACATTTCGTGCACGTCGTGGTGGGCTTTCTCGATCTCGTCCAGCAGTACCACCGAATACGGATGGCGGCGCACCGCCTCGGTGAGCACGCCGCCCTCGCCATAGCCAACGTAACCCGGGGGCGCTCCCTTTAGACCGGATACGGTGTGCGCTTCCTGGTACTCGCTCATGTTGATCGTGATGAGATTCTGCTCACCACCATAAAGCGCGTCAGCAAGCGCCAGCGCGGTTTCTGTCTTGCCGACGCCGGAAGGCCCGGCGAGAAGAAACACACCCAATGGTTTCTTCGGGTCGGCCAGTCCTGCCCGTGCCGTCTGCACGCGCTCGCAGATCTGGAGCAGGGCGCCCGTCTGTCCGATGACGCGTGCTTCCAGCGTCACCGGCAGCGCGCGTACTGCAGCGATTTCATCCTTGACCATGCGGCCGGCAGGAATGCCAGTCCAGTCCGACACAATCGCCGCGACGATCGCTTCATCAACGACCGGGAAGACCATTGGGTTTTCACCCTGCAACTCGCGCAGCCTTTGTTCAAGCAGGCGAAGCGTCTCGCACATGCGGCTGCCTTCGTTGTGTCCCTCGTCACGCTGCGCGATGGCTTCATTGCGGGCGTCAAGCAGCGCCTGGGCAGCTGAAGCCTGTTCCTGCCAACGGGCTTCGAGAGCAATTTCCTCAGTCGCGAGGAAATCGATGCGCGCACGAACCGCGTTAATTACCGGGTTGGCGGGCAGACCCATCTGCAGCTCGCGTTCAAGCAGTTCAAGTTCGACGCGTGCAGCGGCCAGCCGCTGACGGACATCCTGAAGCTCCCGCGGCGCCGTATGCTGCGAGAGCGCTACACGTGCGCAGGCCGTATCCAGCAGGCTGATGGCCTTGTCGGGTAGCTGGCGCGACGGGATGTATCGATGGGATAACAGGACTGCTGCCTGGACAGCCTCATCAAGCACAAGGACACGGTGGTGTTCGGCAAAGCCTGCCGTGACTCCGCGCACCATGTCGATGGCTTTGGCCTCTTCGGGTTCCGCGACCTGCAGAACCTGAAAGCGTCGCGTGAGAGCAGGATCCTTTTCGATGTGCCGCTTGTACTCCGACCAGGTGGTCGCGCCGATCGTGCGGATCGTCCCGCGGGCAAGCGCCGGCTTGAGCAGATTCGCAGCATCGCCTGTGCCCGCCTGACCGCCTGCGCCTACCAGTGTATGGATCTCGTCGATGAAGAGCACGATGGGTACGGCAGATCTGGCCGCCGATTCCAGCACGTCTTTCAGGCGCTTTTCAAATTCCCCCTTCATGCTCGCACCGGCGAGCAGTGCCCCGACGTCAAGTGCCATGAGGCGCACCTGGGCTAGTTGCGGCGGCACCCTCCCGTTTGCTATGTCGAGCGCGAGTCCTTCGACTACTGCCGTCTTGCCCACCCCGGCCTCGCCGGTAAGCAGCGGATTGTTCTGCCGGCGCCGCATCAGGATGTCGGTCATTGTGCGGATTTCATGCTCTCGACCGATTACCGGATCGATCTCACCTGCACGTGCACGCGCCGTCAGATCCTGGCAGTACTGCTCAAACGAGCCGGTGCCCGGGGCATTCCCAATAGCTTGAGACGCTTCACCTGGCAGGGCTGCAGAAAAATCGCTGTTGTCGTAGGGCTGCTCGCCCGCTTCCGGAGAACCGTCAATCCATGACTGCAGCGTCTCGGCCAGATTGTCCGAAGGAATGCGGCCGAATGCAGGCGAAATCGCAAGTAGCACACGTCGCAATTCGGGCGAGCCGAGCAGTGCCGCGATGAGCCATGCGCCACGAATGCGCCGCTCCCCGAACTCAAGGGTAGTATTCACCCACGCGCGCTCAATTGCATGCTCAACATCTGAGGAAAAGTCGCACGCTGAACTGGTGCCGGGCAGCGCAGTGAGTGCGCGTGCGATGTCATGGTCAAGGACATCGCGGTCGATGCCCGCATGCCGGACGATCCGGTGCAGATCACTATCAGGTAACTGCAGGAGCTGGTTAAGCCAGTGGGAGAGCTCGATGAAGCGGTTTCCCCTGAGCTTGCAGAAGGCACTCGCCGATTCAATGCTGCGATACAGCGTAACCCCGAGTTTGCCGAACAATACGCGGCGTGGAATTGCCATGGCTTTTGACTTGTATGGAACCGCTTTTTTGATAGATAGCTGATCCGTCAACTCACACTACAAATGCGTCAGACCATCTTCCTTTAAGCTTGAACTGATACTAAAAAAATTTCATTTCTGTAAACGTTCGCTTTGGCGTCGTGATTGAAACGCGATTATCAACAGCAATCTGCCACCACGTCAAATCTGTCGCGGCGATCGTACGCCTATGATTTATCGTTATCTGAACGCAAACATTCATTCGAATCTAAAATTGAGAATTCGTAAATTTGACTTACCTCAATGTGCAGTTAAATCGTTAGGGATAGGAAAAAATACTTTCATGGATGAAAGAAGATCTTTCCGCCATGATGGGTCGCTAAACCCTACTAAATAATCAGATTGTTTTTCGGATTTATCTTGGTCGAATTTTTTAGCAAGTCACTATTGCTGGATTTTTCACCTGAACAGGAGATGTGATGGATCATGCCATGGATTGTGGCGTGTAGACATAAGCGCGGCATTGTGTGTTAATCGCTCAAAGTCTCTGAGCTGTACTTAATGCCTCAGACATCAAGGCCTTGCGGGTACGAGCCAAATGTTGGCCGGTGGATCAGCTTATGTGGATAACCAGGTGGTTGCGCAGTAAGTCGATGGGTATCGATCGCATCGAAGAACCAACGGGTTTGTCGCAGCCTGCTGGCGATATCGGGAATACAGCCCGAACAGATGCCAGTCGCAGCCTGCATCGCGGGCGGGAGGATGCATACCCGCGCGCTGGCCGGGAAGAACATGACGCCCCGATCTTTGATCTTCTCGGCTCACACCTCGGAGATCACGGCCAGGATTTCTATCCAGCAGCTGACCAGCATGTGCCGCAGTCGACTTCTATTGATGGCAGCGGTCTGATGGGTACGCTTTACGTCCACTATTGCAAGGCACTCGATGCACCACAGTCCCTGATGAGCGGGGCGTGGGTGTCGTCAACACCGTCCCTGCCACTCAGCACATCTACCCATGAGCACGACCCGACATGGGATAGCCACGCAGGCGGTGCAATCAGCGGACTCTTTCCGGACATCGAACGGGTAGATCAGGCGTTCGGCCGGCTCGGCATAGGAGAAGCACTGGATCTCGGCGGTGACGATGGTGTTCCGGAAATCCTGAGACTTTTTGCACCACCCGAATACAGCGCAAAACCGCACGGCGAGCCGGTACGACCACCGGCCTTGACGCAGCGTGAGCACCATACCCTGGCGATTGACAGCCCGCTCACAGAACTGAATGGCTCCGCCGGACAAACCAACAATCATTCATGACCGATTCCGCAGAAACACACCTGTCTCAACATCTGACAAGCCAACCAGCCATTGCGGAGCGGATTGCCGCCACCGAGTCGCTGGTGCGGCAGCACCCAGGCGATGCGTCGCATCGATGGGCGCTTTTCCAGTGGTTGTGCATCTGCAGTGAATGGGAGCGCGCGATGCGTCAGCTCCAGGTCTTTGGCCAGCTCAACCCCGCTGGTCTTCCGCTGGTACAGGCCTATCGTGATCTCGTGAGGGCCGAGCGCTGGCGCGAAGACGTGATGCTGGGACGCAGGCCGCCTGGCTTTGTGCTGGACGACATACCGGCATGGATGCAGGGGATGATCAATGCACTGGAGCTGACTGCGCGCGGCGAAGACGCCGCTGCGGATAGCGTGCGCGAGCAGGCACTTGATACCGCGCCATCGACGTCGGGCCACGCGGGTGACACAAGCTTCGACTGGATCGCTGATAGTGATTCACGTCTGGGTACGGTGTACGAAATCATGACCGCAGGATCCTATCGCTGGCTGCCGCTGGATGACATTGCGACATGGACAATTTCCGCGCCCACGGCACTGATTGATCTGGTCTGGGCACCCTGCACAGTCACGCTCCGCGATGGGACGCTCGTGCACGGATTCACACCTTCGCGCTATCCGTTGCCCGCATCGCTGCCTGGTTCAGACTATGTGGCGGGCAACGATCGGGATGTCCTGCACCTGGGATGTCAGACTGTGTGGCATGAAACCGGGCGCACAGGTGTAATCGCGCAGGGTCGCAAGTGCTGGACAACGAGTGCCGGGGATGTCGGACTGTTCGACTGGCTCACGTGCAGCCTTGTCACTGCGCAACGACTGGCAGCGACTCAACCGGCGACGATCCCGCAATGAGACGACGCAAACACGACGTCATACAGCCTGCGGATACGCGACGCCGTCAGGACAACTATCTGATGCCCACGCTGCTTGACCGGCTGTCCGATCCCGCACCGCACCGGCTGCATGAGAGCCCTGGCGAATATGCCATGACGCGCAACCAGATGCGCGACATCATCCAGCGTGACCTGGCTTACCTGCTCAATACGGCAAATCTGGGTGACACGCTGGACGTCTCGCAGTACCCGCTGGCTGCCGCCTCAGTGATCAACTATGGCGTTCCTCCTCTGGCGGGAACGCATGTCGTCAGCCGTAAGTGGGAAGATATCCAGCGTGAAATACGCAAGGCAATTCTCAATTTCGAACATCGCCTGATCCCTGATGCGCTAGTGATTGAGCGGCTCGAAGGCGAGGGGGGCGGCCATTACGGGGATCTGTCTTTCGAGATCCGCGGCATGATCCGGATGGATCCCTATCCACTGGAATTCATGGTTCAAAGCACGCTCGATCTCCAGACAAGCCAGATCCACGCGACATCAAAGCGGATGGGCTGAATGTCCATCTGGTCTTTTCCTGATCCCTGCGTTGCCATCGCCATAACAGGCATGTCGGTCGCGTCTACCCGAAAAACAGAGTGCCCTGTATGGATTCACGGCTGCTGGATTATTACACCGCTGAGCTAGGCCGTCTGCGCGAACACGCGGCAGGTTTCGCGCGGCAACACCCAGCGATCGCAGCACGTCTTGGTGCGCCGGAACCTGAAACAGTCGACCCTTACGTCGAGTTCCTGATTGATGCGTTCTGCCAGATGGCCGCGCGCATGCGGGTCAAACTTGACACCGAATTTCCGCGGTTTGCGGCACGACTGCTGGAGAGTTTCTACCCGGGTTATCTCGCGCCCACGCCTTCTATCTCAGTGGCCCGTGTCTACCCGCGTCAGGCAGGCAACCACTATCCGGCGGGCTACAGCCTGCCCCGTGGCACGATGTTCACGTCGCGCGTCGCACGTGACGAAAAGACGGCCTGTCAATTTCGAAGCGCACAGGACGTCGTCCTGTATCCCCTGGAAATCAGTGATGTCCGGCTCACCGGAATCCCGGCTGACATAACCGGGCTTGAGCGCTACGTCGCGCCGCAGCGCTACGTCCGTGGTGCCATGCGCATGCGGTTGCGCACAACCGATGGCACCAACATCGCAGATCTTCCGGGACTGGAGCGTTTGCCCATTTACCTGTGTGGCGACGAACCTATCGCATCGCACCTCTTTGAATTGCTGCATGCTGCCAGTGTGGGTACGGTCATCGGGGAGCCTGCTGGATCTGGCGCGACTGGTCAGGCGGGTGGGGTAGCCGGTGGTTCGATCGCTCATGAAGGGCTTGGCATTGGCCAGGGGCTGTTGCCGCTGACCTGGTCAAAGTTTCACGGACACAATCTCCTTCGCGAGTATTTCGCATGCCCGAGCCGATTCTACTTTTTTACGTTGACCGGGCTTGCTGACGGGTTCCGGCGCGTCCACGCGCGTGAGGTTGAAATCGTCGTGCTACTCGACCAGCCCACAGACCGGCTGGCCAGTCGGGTGGATGCGTCACGGATGGCGCTGTTTTGCACGCCTGTGGTCAATCTCTTCCGCCGGCGTACCGACCAGTTCGAAATCTCGCCAGGTGGTACGGATACCCTGCTGGCCTCATCCCGCCTCGATCCTCTCGACTATGAGGTCTTTGCCATCGAGCGTGTTACCGCACAGCAAACCCCCACCTCGACTGGCGTCGAGTTCCGGCCAATGTTTGAAACCCTGAACCGGGACAAGGGCAATTACGGTCGCCACTTCGCGTTGCGGCGCGAACAGCGTTGCGCATCTGACGCCGCACGACAAAGCGGCACGCGTACCGCCTATATCGGCACGGAGACATTCGTCTCGCTCGTCGACCAGCATGATGCCCCGTGGAATGGCACATTGCGCTACCTGAGCGCTGACGCGTGGGTGACAAACCGCGACCTGCCCATGCTGGTTCCAAGAGACGGGGTTGACGATCTGGACGTGGATCTGGAAGGCGCACAGGAGGCCATCCGGTCGGTAGGGCTTGTCCGTCCCCCCAGTCTGCCCCGACAACCCGATGCCGGCCAGCGTATCGCATGGCAATTGATCAGGCATCTGAATTTCAACTATGTGCCGATCCGGAACATGGATCATCGCGTCGGCGGCCGCAACATACGTGACCTCCTGCGACTGTTTCTCGGGCGCGGCGACATTCGTGGGCAGCGCCAGGTGGAAGGCCTGATTGGTGTGGAAACCCGCGCGACCGAGCTCATGCTCGAGGACAGTCGACCCTTGATGTTTGGCCGCAGCGTTGCGACCGTCCTGACAGTCGACGAAACCGGCTTCTCCGGGACAAGTCCCTGGCTTCTGGGTCTGATGCTCGAGCATTTTCTGGCCCACCATTCGTCGACCAGTGCGTATTCCCAGACCGAGCTGCACTCCATGCAACGCGGAATGATTGCCCGCTGGCCCGCACGCGTTGCGCCGTCGGGCCATGCCTGATTCACCGATTAACCAGGAAGACCACCATGAGCCGCGAGAAGCGCAAGGACACACAGAAAACAGTAACGTCGCCTCTCACGCATGACTGGATGGTTCCGGTCGAAGACGCGCTTCCGTGCGGGAAAGACCTGGAGTACGACCCCGAGTTTGTGGTGCTGGGTGCCGCGCTCGCCACTCGCGCAGATGCGCAGTATGGTGACTTCGTCGGCGCGCCAGACCCCGTCAGCTGGACCGACGTGGAACGCGATTGCCGGCGCCTGATGATGCGCAGCAAGGACATGCGGCTGGCCATCCTGTACACGCGCTGCTGCACGCGTACAAGAGCGGCGGCAGGACTGGCCGAAGGTCTGGCACTGCTCGTCGCGTGGCTTGAGGCATGGCCAGAAAAAATCCATCCGCAGCCTGACGTAGATGAGGATCGTGACGCTGCGCTGGAAATTCGCATGAACGCCTTGCAGTCCCTGACTGACACTGACGGGCTGCTGGCCGACCTGCGGGAAATTGCACTGGCCCGTTCGACCGCCACACGGCTGCAGGTAAGAGATGTGGAGAGGGCGTTCGCGCATCCAAGAGCGGCAGATGCGCTCGCCCCTGAATCGGTCACGCGGCAGCTTGAAGAACTGCATGCGCAGCAGCCATCGCGGGTGAATGGTTTTGATGATGCGGCCAGAAGCGTCGTAGCCATCGATGCATGGTGTCATGTGCATCTCGGCGCATACATTCCCGATCTGTCTGCCCTCACCCGGTTGCTGGCCCCTCTCGTAACTGCGGTGAATGCCGTGAGTACGGTTGCAACCCCAGACGAACTCGCGATGGAGCCGGCGATGCCAATGGAAGAGAACGAGACGCAAGAGAGCCGCGAGCCTGATTCTGTTGACGCGGCCGTGCGAGCACTGGCGTTACGCGAAGACGTGGCGCCTGCCACGATACCTCCTGCGGCTGAACCCATGGATCGACACGCAGCGCTCGGTCTTATCCAGCAGGCTCGTGCGTGGTTCGAGCGGCACGAACCCAGCAGCCCGATTCCGGTTTTGCTTCGTCGTGCAGAACAATTCGTTGGCAAGCCATACGTTGAAGTTATCAAGGCAATTCCAGCTGACTTGCTTGTGCAATGGGAGGGCGGTCGGTAACGAAAAGTAAATCAACAAAAAACTGATAGCGCTCGATACGATGGGGATCGTGATTCTCCGGATACCGCTGGTACACGTCGCCAATGGCGATTTCCATCACAGAAGGGGCATCAGGCCCGCCACCGCGCCGCCCCTGAAACTGCATCCAGAATCTCGAGCGCGCCTCCTGCTTAAAGACATTATACCGATAATGTCTAAATGACTTCCTAAAAAGTTAGATATCAATCGTAATGCGTAATATTACCGAGTGAAAATAGGCGGGAGCTGGCGTCGTTCCAACGTATGCGTGCTCGGTGCTGGCGGCACACGCAAGGGAGTCGGCCCAGGTCACATGGGGGAAAACGGCAAGCGTGCAGCCACATCGGCTGCAGTCGCAGTTCAGCAAGGGAGCAGGTGGATCGGTCGAAACCGGAAGCAGGCAATGCGGGAGAGCGTCGACGCGTGGCGCCGGTGGAGCAATAGCGGACAGGATCCTCAAGATCGCCTGGATTGATTGCTGCGTGATCGCTAAACGGCGCTTACGGAGCGCAGCAAATGCCGCCTTCCCTGAAATCAAGAAAAGCCGCGGCGAACAACACGAATTAGATGGGCAAACGCAGCAAGGTGCATGAACACCGCGCTGGCCAGAGGCCTTGCACCTCTGCTTCCCCGCCCATATCCAAACTAAGCCTTCAGTGACTCAAGCAGCCGGTCGATCTCGCCGAGCTGTCCCTTCGACAGTTGATTGCACTGCGCGATATCGCGCAAGCGTTTGCGCCAGTAGGCAGGCGGCAAACCTAGATCGTTCATTTCTTGCGCAGACAATCGCCCGAGTACCGACTTGATATGCCGGATATCGTCATGAGCGAGCTTGAGTGAATGAGCGCCCGATAACTTCGGGCTTGCGCCGACATCTAAACCCCGTTCCGACATGATGCCCATTGATTTTCGCCTCAGGAAGCGGTGACGCGCATGCCATGCGCATATCGCCGGCCTGGTGACGTCCTCTTGCCATGTATTTGGGTCGATCGCCCGCTGAGTGCCGCGCGTCGAACGGAGCCGAATATTTATTTGTTCGTTCGGCACTACCGAACCGCGTTCGGTAGTGGTATTTATGGTAGGTTCCACAATGATGACTGTCAACAACGACCACGAATAACAACAACGCTGGCCGTCGGTTCGCTCGGTTCAGCAACCGCAAGAACACGAAAAAATGACACAAGCAGCTCAAACCACTGAAGATCGCTACGCGCTTCGCAGTGTCAGCCGGGCGCTCGACGTCCTGGAGGCCTTGGCCTCCTGCGGCAGCGAGGGGCTCACTGTTGCCGAAATCGCGACGGTCATCGGCGTTTCAAAAAGCACGGCGTTCGCGTTGCTGCAGACCTTGCTCGCGCGCAGCTATGTCATCGATGTCCGCCTGGGCGGCTCGCGGCGTTATCGGCTGGGCTTTGCGCTCGTGCATCTCGGGGATCGTGCGGCGGCTGATGTCGGGGTGTCCCAGGTCGCCATGCCGGTGCTGCGCGAACTGACCGAGGAGACCGGCCTCACGTCGCGGCTCGCGGTGCTTGACGACGACGGCTACGCCGTGGCGATCAGCCGTGTCGATGCACCGGGCATCGTGCGGATCGCCTCTGCGCTGGGGCAGCGCGAACTGCCGCATTGCTCCGCGCTCGGCAAGTCGCTGATGGCGCTGCTGCCGCCCGCGCGCGTCGTCAAGCTGCTCGCGCATACCGGCATGCCGGGGCGCACGCAATACACGCGCGTGACGCCTGCCGAGCTGATGAAAGACCTGATTCTCGTCGCCGAGCGCGGCTACGCCTTCGACGACGAAGAGGACAACATCGGCGTGGTCTGCGTGGGCGCCGCCATCACGAACCGCGATGGCGAGGGCGTCGCGGCGATCAGCGTGACGACGCTCAAGTCGGGGCTCAGCGACGACGATCTGCACGCGCTGGGGCGCACGCTGCACGCTTATGCCGAACGCATCAGCGGCATGCTCGGTGCACAGCCGCAGCCTGTCGCGCGCGGCTGACGCCCAATCGTTCAAAGAAAGCCGATCCTCGAACCCGCACCTGCACGACGGGCAGGACATTCATGCCGACGACCATCCTGGAACTGTTCGATCTTCACGGCGCGAGCAGCTATCTGCCCGATCTGCTGCGCGGCGCGCTCACGAGCCTTGAGCTGACGTTGTGCATTCTTGCGCTGAGCTTGCCGTTCGGCCTCGTGCTGGCGCTTGCCCGGATCAGCCATGCGCGCTTGCCGCGCACGCTTGCCGCCGCCTATATCGAGTTGATTCGCGGCACGCCTGCGCTGTTGCAGCTTTTCTATATTTATTTCGTGCTGCCATCGTTCGGGCTTCGTTTCGATCCGTTCATCGCTGGCGTGATCGGGCTGTCGATCAATTACTCGGCCTATCTTGCCGAGGTTTACCGCGCCGGCATCAAGGCGGTGCCGAAGAGCCAGGTCGAAGCTGCGAAGGCGCTCGGCATGTCCGGCGGCCAGACGATGAAGCTGGTGGTGTTGCCACAGGCGCTGCGCATCGTGGTGCCGCCGCTCGGCAACTACGCGATTTCGCTTTTCAAGGACACGTCGCTGGTGTCGATCGTGACGGTGAAAGAACTGATGTTCACGGGGCAGATTATTTCTTCTACGAATTTTCAGTACGCGACGGTTTTCACAATAATCGGCGCGATATATTTGGCGCTCTCCTGGCCGAGTGCGTACGTCGTGCGCTGGCTGGAGCGCAAGATGGGGAGTCCACGCGTGGCGAATTCAACAACAAACCGGCGATGACCGGCACGCACTAGCTGTAAGAAAAACGAAATCACGGTTGTTTCTTTACGTCGCTGTTTCTGTACGTCACCAATACTCAAACTCTGGAGTGTTTCGTGCGAAAAATAATATTGGCGCTTGTCGCCATTCTCGGGGGGCTGGTTACGTTGACGAACGCTTATGCGGACGGCAACGGTGCGATCACCGGCGTCAGTTTCGAAGGCGGAGATGGCTCTTACGCGCGCGCGGTGCGCAACGGCGTGACGCTTGCCATTGCGGCCGATCCACCATCGACATTTCTGGACGACAAGACCCGCGCATTCGATGGGGCGGACGTGCGTATCTTCAAGGAAATTACCAAACGTCTTGGCATTACCAAGGTCAAGTGGGACATCATGCCGTTCGACGCGATGATTCCCTCGTTGCTCTCGGGCCGCTCGGACGTCATCGTCGACAATCTGCACGCCAATGAGCAGCGCCTGCGCGTCGTGGCGTTCACGAGTCCCGCCTACTGGTATGGCTCGGCGATTGCCGTGCAACGCGGCAATCCCTTGAAGATTCACGGTTGGGACGACTTTGCTGGGCATACCGTCGGCACCTTGCGCGGCAGCATCAATCATCAGTTGCTCGGCGCTCGCACCGACCTCAAGGAACTGAAGCTCTATACGAGCAGCGAGGCCGAATTCGCTGACCTGATCGCGGGGCGCATCGACGTTGCAATGGAGGACGACATCAAGATCAGCATGTTCCTCAAGCAGCATCCGTCGTCGGCGATCGAAATGGTGGGCGATTACCGGCCGTTGCCCCAGGAGTATGGCTACGCGCGTTACGCGCTGCGCAAGGGCGATGTCGACTTGAACCATGCGGTGTCGAGAGCACTGGATGAGTTGCGCGCCGATGGCACGCTGGCGTCGATCCTCAAGCAGTTCGGTTACAGCGACCGCAATCTCTGGTATTTCCCGGTTAAAAACTAGGACGAAAAACCGCCGAAATTCGCTGTAACGCAGTGAAAGACCGATCAAGCGTGGTCGCCCTTAAGATCCGGGCGCATCTGCCGATATGAAAATAGTCGTTACGCATCGATGCGTCCGCAACATTAAACAAACCACGCCGCGCTGAGAGACGCGGCGCGTGCGTGCCTCGCCAGCCCAACGCTGGGGGCGTGCACGGCAATGAGACTTGATCAGAGCGACGCGCAACGGCAATAAGCGCGCAAAGGGCCACGAATGAACGGTGTCTATAACCCGCTGTTGACGTGTCTGTCGGTGGTGGTCGCCTTCCTCGCCTCCTATACGGCGCTCGAAGGCGCCGCCATGCTCAGTGCGGTGACCAGCAGCCGCTGGCGTCACGCCTGGCTTGCGGCCAGCGCTTGCGCCATGGGCATCGGCATCTGGTCGATGCATTTCATCGGCATGATCGCGCTCACCTTGCCGATTGCGGTGGGCTACGACCTGGACGCGACAGCGGGCTCGCTCGCGCTGGCGGTGCTCGCCGCACTCGTTGCGCTCGCAACCGTTAGCCGCGGCTGTCTCTCGGCGCGCCGCCTGCTGGCTGCGGGCATCGTGATGGGGCTGGGCGTGGCGGCCATGCATTACACCGGCATGGTCGCGATGCGCATGTCGCCGTCCATCGACTACGATCCCGCGCGCGTTGCGCTATCGGTGGCCATTGCGATTGGCGCGTCCATCGCCGCGCTGTGGCTCGCGTTCCATCTGCGCGACTCGCGCCGCGAAAACATCGTCTGGAAGCGGCTGGGTGCGGCGGCTGTGATGGCGTTCGCGATCTCCGGCATGCACTACACGGGCATGAGCGCCGCCACCTTCGCGGACACAAGCCGCTGCCTGAGCACGCACAAGGTCGACGCCAACGCGCTCGCGCTGATCGTGGGCGTGGCCTCGACGGTCGTGCTGATCGGCACGTTGTGGATCTTCGGCACGCAGGCCAACCGTCTGTCTGCATCGCTCGACCGCGCCACGAATACGATCCGCCACCTGGGCACGCACGACGCGCTCACCGACCTGCCCAATCGCACCTGGCTGATGGCGCGCGCGAAGGAACTCGCGCAACGCACCGCGCGCACCGGTGGGGCACTCGCCGTGCTGTTCATCGACCTCGATGGATTCAAGGTGGTCAACGATACGCTCGGCCACAAGATCGGCGACGATCTGCTGCGCCAGGCTGCTACGCGCATTGCCGGCTGCGCGCGTCAGGGCGATTTGGTGGCGCGGCTCGGCGGCGATGAGTTCGTCGTCGTGACGGCGTGGCAAACGGGCATGCCCGGTGTTCCGGGTATGTCGGGCTCGCTGAACAACGATATCGGCGACGTGGCGGACGCCATCGCGCGGCGCATCCTTGCAGGCCTTCGCGATGAATTCGTGCTTGCCGAGGCGCTGCCCGTGCGCATCGGCGCGAGCATCGGCATTGCACTCTCGCAGGACGCAAGCGTTGCGCTCGACACGCTACTGAGCCACGCGGACTGTGCGATGTATGCCGCCAAGCGCAGTGGCCGCAATATGTTCCGCCGCTTCGAGGACAGCATGAGCCGCTCCACGCTGCGCTCGCTGCACATCCAGCGCGACCTGCACGTGGCGCTGGCCAGTGAGCAGTTCGAGCTCGTGTTCCAGCCGAAGTACTCCGTCGATGGCCGCGCCATGACCGGCGCCGAAGCGTTGCTGCGCTGGATCCATCCGGTGCTTGGCAGCGTGCCGCCGCTCGAATTCATCCCGGTTGCCGAACGCGCGGGCTTGATGATCGCCATCGGCGACTGGGTGCTGCGCGAAATCTGTGCATACCTGGTCGAATGGGAGCGCGAAGGCCTCCGCTCCATGTCGATTTCGATGAATCTCTCCGCGATGCAGTTCAACCTGCCGGGTATCGTCGAGCGCATCGACGCGATCGTCACGGCAGCGGGCGTGCCGCCCGAGCAACTCATGTTCGAGATCAGCGAGGCCACGGCGATGCAGGACGTCGATCGCACGCGCGAGGTCGTGCAGGCGCTGCGCGATCGTGGCTATGCCGTGGCGCTCGACGATTTCGGTACGGCGCTGTCGAGCCTCGGTCACTTGCAGGACTTTCGCGTCGACCAGATCAAGATTGACCGTGCCTTTGTGAGCGGGCTCGACGATACGTCTTCGCGCAGTTCGGCGCTGCTTTCGGCGGTCATGGCGCTGGCGCGCGTGCTCGGCATCGAAGTCGTCGCGGAGGGCGTCGAAACCGTTGCGCAGTCGCTCAAGTTGCTCGCGCTCGAATGCGACCAGATGCAGGGTTTCCTGTGCGGGTCGCCACTTGCAGGCGACGAATTCAGGCGCGCAATGTCGGGCTCCCTTGCCAGCTCGCTCGCATTAAAAAACTAGTTGTGTGCGCATAGTTTTAATCAGTGATGCGCGCTTGCGGCCAATCACGTTACAATTCACGCGCTGCTTCGCAATTAAATAAATATTTCCTTTTACGGGAAATTCGAGGGCAGGACTTTAACAAAGTCCATAGAAGCGACCAGCGCACGATAAAAATAAATCTTGAGAAACGGGTGTCATTTATATGGCAAGTGAAATGGATTTGCGGCGGGACGTCCGCACACCCATGCTGTTCGGGCCGTTGCTGTTGAACAAGGACGGAAGGGCGCTCGCCCAGGTCGCCGACCTGAGCTCGCACGGCGCGCTGCTGCACGCACGCAGCGGGCTGTTTTCGCGCGGCGAGACGGTATCGGGCTGGCTACAGTCATCGGCGGTCGATGGCGACGATGAAATCGTTGTCGTGGTTGCGCTCGAAGTGCGCTGGATTGCGGAAGATCGCGAGCGGGGCTGGAGCCGCGTGGGATGCGAAATGCGCCCACTGGACTCGCGCTCGAAATCGCGCCTGCGCAGCCTCATTGCGAAAGCCGCGCCGTAACTACGGCGCGAGGTCGCCCAGGAACTTGCGCGCGGGGGCGAAGAACGTCACGCCGGTGACGGCCTTTGAAAAGTCCAGGATGCGGTCGTGCAGTGGCGGCGGATCGCCGATAAACATGCGCTCCAGCATTTTCTCGATCACCCAGACGTGCCGTGAATAGCCGATAAAGTAGGTGCCATATTCGTTGCGCCCAGGCGCTGCGAACGGCATGTTGTCGCGCAGGATATCGTGTTCGCCGTCGGCATCCTCGATCGTGCAAAGCGTCTTGTGCGACTTCTGGCCTTCGGTTGCGTCCGGTAATTCCGTATTGTCGAACTTCCGGCGGCCAATAATGGCTTCCTGCGTCTGCACGCTTTGCGCTTTCCACGCCGCCATGTCGTGCAGATACTTCTGGATCACGACATAGCTGCCGCCCGCATAATCGGGATCTTCGTTGCCGACGATGGTGGCGAAGGGCAGGTCGAGTCCATCGGGGTTGGCCGTGCCGTCGACAAACTGCAATAAATCGCGGCCGTCAAAATAACGGAATCCCGCGACGTCGTCGACCACCTCCACCGCGTTGCCGAAGGCTTCCAGCACGATCTGTTCGAATTCGATGATGACGTCCATCGATTCCGCGCGGATGTGATAGAGCAGGTCGCCTGCGGTCGAGACGGCGGTATGTTTCGCGCCGCGCACTTCCTTGAACGGCGTGAGTTCCTTCGGCAGCGGTTTCGCGGTGAGCGGGCCCCACGCGCGGTGTGAGATGCCGACGTTGCAGGTGAACAGTCCGCCATGCGCCCGGATGCGCACGTCCTTGACGAGATCGTCGGTGCTGGCGAGTACCGCTTGCGCAGTGGCAATCGACGCGCTGTCGTCCTTCACGACCAGCACCAGAAACGCGGCGGCTGCGGTGATGGGGGCGTCGATGGATTGCGGTTCCGTGTCCAGCGCGCGCTGCGCGTCCGGGGTCGGAGACGATGGCTGGGTCACAAGCCCTCCTGTCGCAAGGTGGACAACCCGTGCACCATAGCACCGATGCGCCTGCTTCATTTTCTGCGTGCCAGCGGCGTTTTGTACGAGGATTGCGGCAGCTGACACTCGTGTGCCGTATGCGTTAGCAGCGGCTTTATGACTCGATTGGATAAACGTATCGAATTTGCTTCGTTGTCGGCGTGGATGGGCGCACGTAAATTGAACGCTTTGGCACTCTTAAGGCAATTCGCGTGACGACGACCGCCCATTCGCACGAACTTGAGGTTCGAGAGGTTCAAGAGGTTCAGGACGCTCAACCCGCGCGGCAGCACTTCGATATCCGCGCGCTCGACGCGCCGCTGGGCGCGGAAGTCATCGGCCTCGATCTCGCGCAACCGCTTGGCAGAGAGGATTTCGCGCGTCTGCATCGCGCGCACCTCGATCACCACGTGCTGGTCTTTCGCGACCAGCGCATCACGCCGGAACAGCAGATTGCATTTTCGCGGCGTTTTGGCCCGCTACAGATTCACGTGCTGCATCAGTTCGCGCTGCCCGGTCATCCGGAGGTGCTGATCGTCTCGAACATCGTCGAGAACGGCAAGCCGGTGGGCCTGGGCGATGCGGGCCATTTCTGGCATTCGGATCTCTCATACAAGGAAAAGCCGAGTCTCGGCTCGATGCTGCATGCACAGGAATTGCCGCAGGAGGGCGGCGATACGCTGTTCGCCAACATGCATCTGGCGTGGGACAGCTTGCCCGCGCACCTGCGCCGCGCAGTCGAAGGGCGGCGTGCCGAGCACACCTATCTCGCGCGCTACGCCGAACTCCAGGCGCGCAGTCCGTGGCGGCCCAATCTTTCTTCGGAGCAGGTCGCGCAGGTCAAGCCGGTCGTGCATCCGGTGGTGCGCACGCACCCGGAAACGGGCCGCAAGGCGCTGTTCGTCAGCGAGCATTTCACCACGCGCATTGTCGATTTACCCGACGACGAAAGCCGCGCGTTGCTCGATGAACTCTTCGCGCACAGCGTTCGCGAGGAGTTTGTCTACCGGCATATCTGGCGCGAACACGACATGGTGTTCTGGGACAACCGCTCGCTGATGCATCTCGCGGCGGGCACGCCCAACCATCTGCGCCGCAGGCTCTATCGCACGACGATTGAAGGCGACGCGCCGTTCTGAGCCTAAAGTCCAACATTCCCGCGCTGTCGATAAGGATTCGAAAACTCGTTCGTTGTGCTGGATGAATCGCCCTCGTATAACTGCACGCTGTTCTTGCCGTCATACAGGGGAAAATCTTGAGCACTCTCGATATCGAAGCGGCCGCTTCGGCGTCTGCTTCTGCGTCCGCTTCGGCGCATCATTCTGCGCCGGTTCGCTCCGCCAGCGACGTGTCGCGCCTCATCAACGCCAGCACCGCGCGCACGAGCCACGCGCGCGTGATCGTGCTGCTCGCGCTCGGCGGCGTATTTCTCGATGCTTACGACCTGACCACGTTGTCCTATGGCATTCAGGACGTCGTGCGCGAGTTCAACCTGACGCCCGCGCTAACCGGCTTCGTCACGTCGTCCATCATGATCGGCACGATTCTGGGCAGCCTGGTGGGCGGCTGGTTTACCGATCGCATCGGCCGCTATCAGGTCTTCATGGCCGACATGCTGTTCTTCGTGGTGGCCGCTATTGCCGCAGGACTGGCGCCCAACGTGTGGGTGCTGATCGCGGCGCGCTTCGTCATGGGGCTGGGCGTGGGCATCGATCTGCCCGTCGCGATGGCGTTTCTTTCCGAGTTCTCCAAATTCCAGGGCAGCGGCAACAAGGCATCGCGCCTCGCGGCGTGGTGCCCGATGTGGTACGCGGCGTCGTCGGTGTGCTTCCTGATCGTGTTTGCGCTGTATTTTCTGCTCCCGCAGGAGCACGCCGGATGGCTGTGGCGCGCTTCGCTGATTTTCGGCGCGGTGCCTGCGCTCATCATCATCGCGGTGCGCAGCCGCTTCATGAACGAATCGCCGCTGTGGGCCGCGAACCAGGGCAAGCTCGACGACGCCGTGCGCATCCTGCGCGAATCGTATGGGATCCATGCACATAAAGCCGATGTCGCGCCTGCGCCAGGCCACGCGCCCAGTCAGCCGCCCGTGAGTTTTCGCGTGCTGTTCCAGCGACCTTATCTGGCCCGCACAATTGTCGCGAGCGTAATGAATCTGTGCATTCCATTCGAATACACGGCGATTGCGTTTTTCCTGCCGACGATTCTTTCGCAGTTTCTCGGCGCGGGCGTGTTCGAAACGATCTCGGCGTCGCTTGCGCTCAACGTGTTGTTCGCATTGACGGGCGGCCTGCTCGGCATGCGGCTCGCGCATACGCGGCCTTCGCGCCATGTTGCGCTAGCGGGTTTTGCGCTGCAATTCGTGGCGCTCGTCGCGCTGGCGCTGCTGGGGCATCCGCAAACGGCGCTGGGAATCGGCATTGCGCTCGCGGGTCTGGGCGCGTGGCTGTTTGCGGAAGGCTTTGGCCCAGGTGCGCAGATGATGATTTATCCGGCGCTTTCCTATCCGACTTCGATTCGCGGCACGGGTCTCGGTTTTGGGCGCGCATTGTCGGGCATTGGCAGTGCGGTAGCGCTCTTTGTATTGCCGATCCTCAATGCGCGCCTGGGCACCGATATGTTCTGGGTCGTGGCGCTGGCGGCGATCATTCCCATCGGCTTTCTCGCGCTCGTGAAGTACGAACCGACCGAACACGATATCGACGATGAGGACACGCACGTGCGTGAACGCGCTGCTTCATGAGGGCGAGTGAAAGTCCAGGTAGAGCGCCGGAGGCCGGATTCGAGACCCATCACGCGCGGCCTGTGTTAGGCATTTGCGTGGCGATGGGCTTCACGACGCTGCTCGACCAGACGATCTTCGGCCTGGCGTTGCCGCGCCTGCGCGACAGCCTGCACGCGTCGCCCGATGAGCTACAACTGATCGTATCCGTCTATTCGATCGCATTTGGTATCGCGCTCGTGCCTGCGGGGCGGCTGGGCGACCTGATCGGGCGGCGCCTGCTGTTTCTCGTCGGCCTCGCGATGTTTAGCGGCTTTAGCCTCGTGGGCGGGCTGGCGGGAACGGCGCCGGTGCTCATCGTCGCGCGCCTGTTGCAGGGCGTGGGCGCGGGCATGATCAACACGCAGGTGCTCGGGCTGATCCAGGATCTGTTTCGCGGCGACAGCCAGGCGCGGGCGCTCGGGCGCTATGCGTCCGCGGGCGGACTGGCGGGGCTGGCTGGGCCCGTGCTGGGAGGCTTGATCCTCGCGCTCACGCCCGCAGAAGTGGGCTGGCGGCTGATGTTTCTCGTCAACGTGCCATTCGGCGTCGTGATTTTCTATCTGGCTTTGCGGCATTTGCCGCACGGCCGCGCGTCGGCCGGGAGATTTTCTGTCGATGGCATGGGGCTCGTTTTGCTGAGCGCCGTGACGCTGTTTTCGATGTTGGCGACGCTGCAACAGGCCGATACGCTGCTATCGGCGCGCACCTCGCTGCTCGCAGCCGTTGGCACGGCCGCGCTGTTCCTGCTGTGGGAGCGGCATTATCAGCGGCGCGGCGGCTCGCCGATTCTCGGCGCCGGATTAACTGGCTCGCCGGGTTATGTGCTGGGCACGCTCGTCGCGATGTTTCAGTTCGCGGGCGGCACTACCTTCGGCATGGTCACGACGCTGTTCTTTCTCGACGGCCTGAAAACCGGGCCGCTCCTGTTTGCGCTGCTGTCGATTGCGCCCGCCCTGGGCATGATGGTGTCGTCCGCGCGTAGCTGGCGCTTCGCGGCGCGCTTTGGCCGCATGGGCGTCGTCGTGGCGATCGCGGCTTATATGGCGGCGCTCGTCTTGCTCGGCGCTGGCGTGCTGCTGTTGCCGGCGATGGGGATCTTGCTGCTGTATCCGCTGCCCGGCTTGCTGCTGGGTGCATCCGGTGGCCTGATTCACGCGCCGAATCAGGCGATGGCGCTCGCGGAAGTCGGCGCGGGCGAGGGGCGCGGCACGGCCGCAGGCTTTTTCCAGCTATCGCAACGGCTGGCGTCGTCCATTGGCATGTCGTGGGGGATCGGGCTGTTCCTTGACGGTGCGAAGGCGCATGGCGGGCTGCTCGCATGGCGTCACGCGTTTGCCGAAGCGCTGATCCTGATACTCGGCCTGCTGGGCGGCGCGCTGGCTGCCGCGCTGGGCGACTGGCTCCGTCGACGAAGAATCCGTGCGGTGCGCGTCGGCGCGCTGGGCAGTGCTACAGGGCTGGACTGAGTGCTTTGTAGTTCGCGTCGTGGTTCGCTCTTTTGTTCGCTTCGTCAGTCTCTGCGTGCGGCAGTAGCGCCACGAAATTCGCCACGATCGAATCGATGCCCGCTTCGATGTCCGCCTGGCGCCACGTCAAGCCGACGTCCCAGCGCGCGTCGGCGTCCTTGATCGGCAGGCACACGACCTTCTCGCCGGGCGAGTGCAACGCCGATTCGTGCATAATCGACACCCCCAGCCCCGCGCCGACCAGCGAGAGGATGGTGAGCGACTCGTTCGCATGCTGCACGAAGCGCGGCTCAAAGCGGCGCGACGCGCAAAAACGCACGATGTGATCGTGCAGGCCCGGCGCGCGCGAGCGTTGCAGCATCAGGAACGGCAGCGTCTGCAAGGCGTCGATGTCGAAGCCCGTAATCGTGCCCGCCAGCGCGCGCGGGACGACCAGCGCAAGCCGGTCGGAGAGGATGCGCCGGTGCGCAAGCCCGGGTTGCACCGGCAGACGCACGAAACCCGCCTGAAGGCTGCCTTCGAGCAGCCTTTCCATCTGTTCCGCCGACGACAGATCATGCAGCGCGACCTCGACCTCGGGAAAGCGCTCGCGAAAGCGCGGCAGCACGCGCGACACCGTTTCCACCGTCGAAAAGCTATAGCCGATCGCGAGGCGGCCGACTTCGCCGCGCGCGGCCCGCTTGCCCTGCGAGAAAACGCGTTCGGCCTGCTCGACAAGGGGACGCGCTTCGCCGAGAAAATAGCGGCCCAGCACGGTGAGTTCGGTGCCGTGACGGTCGCGTCGAAACAGCGGCGCGCCGAGGTCGTCTTCGAGGCGCTTGATCTGTTTGGTCAGCGCGGGCTGGGAGAGATTGAGCGTCTGCGACGCAAAACCAAAATGCAGCGAGTCTGCGAGCGTGACAAAGGACTTGAGTAAATGGAAGTTCATATCCGCGAGTTATCACCGCCTGGAAAACATGTCATTAGACCGCGCGGCGCGGCTATGTTCGAATTCGGTTTCGCGCAGTATAGCGGGCGGTTTTACGTCGGAGTGCCATGTAATTCATATATGGAATGACGTGATTTAGTTATTCGAAAATCCGTATGCGGACACGTTGAAAACCGTGTCAACGCAACGGCGCCGTCGCTCGTTCAAGGGCGGATCTACTTGCAGGTATTAAATGAAAAAATTGTCGGGGGGAACACGCGGAGCCGTCGCGCCGCGTGGCAGGGCGGGCGCTTTTGCGCGTCCGGTGGGAATGAGTCTGGGTTTGAGCTTGATGGCGCTGCATCCACTGGCAATGGCGGCGGAACAGGCCGCAAGTGCTGCAGCCGATGCGGCGTCCACAACCGCAACGGCATCTGCAACCGCATCTGCAACGGCCGCCAGCGACGCCCAGGTCTTGCCGACGGTCACGGTCAACGGCGCGAACGGCAACGGCTGGCGTGCGCGCACCGCGTCGGTCGCGGGTTATGACAACGCGCCGCTGCGTGACACGCCGGCTTCGATCACGGTCGTCACGCGCGCCCAGCTCGACGACCAGCAGGCCAAACGCCTGAGCGACGTGGTGCGCAACGACGCGTCGGTGAACAACGACTACGCGCCGGTGGGCTACTACGAAGGGTTTTCGATTCGCGGCTTCGCACTCGACCCGGCCAGCGCCTATCGCCTGGACGGCCTCACGCTGTCGGGCGAGCAGAACGTCGCGCTGGAAAACAAGGAGCGCGTGGAGATCCTCAAGGGTCTGGCGGGCATCGACAGCGGCGTGATCGCGCCGGGCGGCGTGGTCAACTACGTGAACAAGCGGCCCGAGAACGTGGCGAGCGTCACGGCGGGCGTCGACAGCCGCGGCTCGACTTCGGCGGCGGTGGATCTCGGGCGGCGCTTCGGCCCCGACGATCAGTTCGGCCTGCGCGTGAACGCCGCGAAAGAGAACATGCATTCGTATATCGACGGCACCAACGGTCGTCGCAGCTTCGGCTCGATTGCAGCGGACTGGAACATCAACCCGCAGGCCAGCCTGCAACTGAACGCCGAATTCCAGCAGTGGATCCAGCGCTCGGCATCGGGCTATCAATTGCTGGGCGGCACGGTGGTGCCGTCGGCGGTGTCGTCGTCGAAGCTGCTGGGCGCGCAGTCCTGGGCCAAACCCTTGACCACGGATGCGCTCTACATCAATGGCCGCTTCGACTACGCGTTCAACGACAACTGGCGCGCGTATGTGTCGGCGGGGCGCAGCCGCACGATGATCGACGATAACGTCGCGTTTGTGTATGGCTGCTATTACGCGGCGAGTTGCAGCGCGGGCAGCACGTCGCCGTACTTCTTCGGCGCGAACGGCGACTACGACGTCTACGACTACCGCAGCCCCGGCGAGTACCGGCGCAACGACGAAATGCGCGCCGCCGTCGACGGCAAGTTCACCACCGGCGCGCTGCGCCACGACGTGCTGTTCGGCACGAGCGCGCTGCATCGCGTGGTGCATCTGTCCGATCCCGTCTATGACTACGTGGGCAGCGAAAACATCTACGGCCCGGACGAGACCTTCTCGCCGTCGCCCAATTCGCCCAGCGTCTCGTTTCCGCAGCTCGACGCGTGGCAGTACTCGCTGTTCGCCACTGACCGCGTGAGCCTGGGCGACCACTGGCAGGTGCTGGCGGGCGGCCGTGCCGTGTTCCTGCGCCAGAAGGCCTGGACGAGCCAGGACGGCCCCGAGACCGGCACCGACAAATCGGCGCTGCTGCCGCAGGTCGCGCTGGTCTACAAGCCATTCGAGCCGCTGTCGATCTACGCGTCGTACAGCAAGGATCTGTCGCTCGGCGATCAGGCTCCGGTGCGGGCGAGCAATGCCTATTCGTTCCTGCCGCCGGTGGAGTCGCATCAGTACGAGATTGGCGCGAAATACGACTGGGCGAACCGTTTGAGCCTCACGGCCGCGGTCTTTTCGATCACCAAGCCGTTCGAATACGCGCAGCCCGATGCGTCGGAGTCGGGCTACACCTTCGTGCAGCACGGCACGGAGCGCCACGACGGCATCGAATTGTCGGCATCGGGGCGCGTGAGCGAGCGGGTGTCGGTGACGGCCAGCGTCGCCGCGATCCGCGCGCGGGCCTACGATTCCGGCACGCCCGCTTACGAAGGGCATCAGGTGATCAACGTTCCGGCGCTGCACGCAGCCCTCAACGCGGACTGGGCCGTGCCGGGCCTGCCGGGCTTCGACCTGCTGGGCGGCCTCGAATACAGTTCGAGCCGCAACGCCAACGAAGAAGGCACGGCGCGCGTGCCGGGCTGGATCGTGGTCAACGCGGGCGCGCGCTACACGACGAAGATCGCCGGCCACCGCACGGTGGTGCGCCTGTGGGTCGATAACCTCTTCAACCGCTATTACTGGCGCGATGCGGGCGAGCAGCAGGGCGACGCCTATCTGTTCCTGGGTGCGCCGCGCACGGCGCGCCTGTCCGTGACGTACGACTTCTGAGCGGGCCTGGCCTGACCTGATCCGTGGAGAACCCGGCATGACCCGTATCACCCTGATGCTCGAATACTTCCACCCGTGGACGAATGCCGCGGGTTTCTATCTGGCCCGCGACGAAGGCTGGTTCGCGCAAGCGGGACTCGACGTGGAAATCGTCGTGCCCGATCCGGCGCGCGGCGACGCGCTGGCGCATCTCGCGCGTCACGAGGTGGACTTCGGCGTGTTTCCCAGCAACCGGCTGTTCGTGCAGCGCGAGGCGGGCCGCCCGCTCGTTGGCATTGCGGCGATCAACCACCGCGCGCTGGAGACGATCCAGACCGTGGCCGCGACGGGCATCGAGCGCCCGCGCGACCTCGCGGGCCGCCGTCTCGCGCTGAACCCGACGCCGCGCGGCCTCGCGATGGTGCGTCACCTCGTGGCGCACGACGGCGGCGATCCGGACGCCGTCGCCATCGTCGATAGCGGCGTGCGCGAACTCCCGCCGGAAAGCTTTCTTGACGGCGAAGCCGATGCGTCGTTCGGCAGCTACTGGGCGTGGGACACGCTGCTGCAAACGGGCGTGCCTGATGCGCAGCGCCGCATCTGGCCCGTCGATGAGATCGGGGCGCCCGCCTATCATAGCTACCTGCTCGGCGCGCACGAGGACACGCTGGAGACGCGCGGCGAAGTCGTACGCGGCTTCCTGGCGGCGGCGCGGCGCGGTTATCTGGCGGTGGCGCAGGAACCGGCGCGCGCGCTGCCGTCGCTGGAGCGCGTGATTCCGTACTTCCCGCGCGCGCTGCTGACGCGCTCGCTGCCGCTGATCGCCTCGACGTGGACTCACGAGGGGCAATGGGGCGTGCAGCGCGATGCGCTCATGCATCCCTACGCGCAGTGGCTTGGCGCACACGGCGTGCTGCGCGACGCTACGCAGAGCGCGCACGCGTTCACGAACGCGTTCCTGCCCGACGACGCAAGCCGATCGGCACAATAAAGCCGCCCGTACACGACAAGGAAACTTCTACCCATCATGTCTGCACTCGAAATCGTCGGCGTTATCGTGAGCGCGCTGGCCATCTGGCTCACGGCGCGCCGCAAGATGCTGTGCTGGCCGATTGGCCTGGCTTCGGTCGCGCTCTACGGCTGGATTTTCTTCGACGCGAAGCTGTATTCCGATGCGCTCTTGCAAGGCGCGTTCGCCGTACTCCAGGTCTACGGCTGGCAGCGCTGGTATGCGCAGCGACGCGCGCCGGTTGCAGGCGACGCCAAGCCGGTCGTGCCGGCCGGCGACGTGACGTTCGCGCGGCTTGCGCCGGATCTGCTCGCTGCGGTCGTGATAAGCGTGCTGCTTGGCGCGGCGATGGCCCGTTACACCGATGCGGCGCTGCCCAGGGTCGATGCCGCGCTGACCGCTTTCAGCCTCGTCGCGCAATACTGGACGGGACGGCGCTATATCGCGTCATGGACGCTGTGGATCGTCGTCGACGTGATTTACGTCGGCATGTACGTCGTCAAGGGGCTGTACCTCACGTCGGGCCTGTACGCGCTGTTCGTGGTGCTCGCGGCGCTGGGCTGGCGCGACTGGTCGCGCGCGCTGCGTGCCGCCCGCGAAGATGCGCCTTACGCTGCCTCTGAGAGCCGCGTCTGATGGCCGATGAAGCAATTCAACCGATGAAACACGATAACCCGCACGACAGCGGACACGCGCCGCCGCAATTCACCGTCGACGGCGAGAAAACCGAGCGCGACTGGCCGCTCATCACGCGCGATGAAGTCGAGCGCCTGCTGGCGGACTACGATGGTCTCGCGCCGCTCGCGAAGATCGCGTGGCACAGTCCGCGACCGTTTTCGGCGGCGGTGCTGGTGCATACGCTCGATGGACGTGCGTGGTTCGTGAAGCGCCATCACGTGCGCCTGCGCAGCGCGGCGGGGCTGGCGGAGGAGCATGCCTTTATCGCCCATCTGCGCAGCCGTGGCCTGCCGGTCGCCGATGTGCTCGCCGATCGCGCGGGCCGCACGGCAATCACGCGCGATGACTGGACGTGGGAGCTTCACGCGGCGGCGCCAGGCATGGACGCCTATCGTGGCGTGATGTCGTGGAAACCGTTCCTGGACGCGAGCCACGCGCGCTCGGCGGGGCGCACGCTGGCGCGGCTGCATCGGGCTGCGGCGGACTACGATGCGCCCGCGCGTGCGTTGCAGCCGCTGCTGTCGAGCTTTCGCGTGATCGGTTCGCCGTCGCTCGAAACGGCGCTGGAGCAGTGGGTGCAGGCCCAGCCGGGGCTGGCGCGCGCATTGGCGAAGCACAACTGGCGCGCCGATATCGCCGCAACCATCGCCCCCGCGCACGCACGGCTCGCGCCCTTGCTGCCCGAGCTGCGCCCGCTCTGGACGCATGGCGACTGGCACGCCTCGAACCTGCTGTGGACTGACGCGACGCCGGGCGCGCAGGTGCGCTCGGTGCTCGACTTCGGGCTTTCGGATCGCACCTGCGCGGTCTACGACCTCGCGCTCGCCATCGAGCGCAATGCCATCGACTGGCTGGCGGCCCCGGCGGCCTGCACGGTGGAGTACGAACACATCGACGCGCTGCTGGACGGATACGAATCGCTCGCGCCCCTGAGCGATGCCGAATACGCGGCGCTGATCGCGCTGCTGCCCATTGTCCAGACGGAATTCGCGCTGCTCGAAGTCGAGTATTTCGACGATATCCTGGGCGACGAAGCGGGCGTCGTGGCCGCCTACGACGGCTACCTGCTGGGGCACGCGCGCTGGTTCGAGCAGGACGAGGGGCAACGGCTGTTGACGTGGCTGCGCGAGCGCCGCCGCAAGGAGAGCAAAACATGAGCGATGTGCATGACGACGACGCGGCCCGGCGCGCCCGCATCCTGATCGATCCCGTTGAGCTTGCCGCAAGCCTTGGCGCGCCAGGACTGGTGGTGCTCGATGCGCAGGTGGAACTGCCTTCGCCGCGCTTCGACGGCGACTATCGGGTCGCGAGCGGTTACGACGGCTGGCTCGAACAACGCGTGCCCGGCTCGCGTCACGCCGACCTGAGCGCAGCATTGAGCGCGCCGCACGAGGCGCTCTCATTCATGCGGCCCGCGCCGGCGGACCTGGCGCGCGCGCTGGCGGCGCTTGGGGTTGGCGCGGTGTCGCGTGTCGTGGTCTACGACCGCAGCGATGGTTTCTGGGCCGCGCGGCTCTGGTGGATGCTGCGCTGGATCGGCGTCGAAGCGAGGGTGCTCGACGGCGGCTGGCGCGCGTGGCGCGACGCGAATCTGCCGGTGGAACGCGGCCCGGCACCCGCCGTGGAGCCTGCCGATGTCATCGAGGTGCGCGAGCGTCCTGGCATGTGGGCCGACCGAGCCGACGTCGAAGCGATCGTCGCAGGCGATCAGTCCGCCACGCTCGTCTGCGCGCTTTCGGCGGATCTGTTCGCGGGCAGGGCGGCAAGCCGCTACGCGCGGCGCGGACATATTCCCGGCAGCGTGAACCTGCCTGCGCGCACGCTGCTCGATTCGACGGGGCGTTACGCAGCCACGCCGATGCTGCGCGAAGCGCTCGGCACGCTGGCGGCGGGCGCGAAGGTCTGCGTCTACTGTGGCGGCGGAATTTCCGCTGCGGTGGATGCGCTCGCGTTCACCTTGACGGGGCACGACGACGTATCGATCTACGACGGTTCCTTGCAGGAATGGGCCGCCGATCCCGCACTGCCGCTCGTGAGCGCGTAAAGCCTGCGTCGATCAAGCTGCTAAGCATCGTAGAAATGCTTGTTTGGCGGCGGCCCGGGCGATGACTAGATTGGACGATATGCCATCCCGCGAGGATATCGTCATGTCCCAACTCATCGCCCAGCGCCTCTGGAGTGTCTTCAAGCGCGACCGTAGCCACGCCGAACCGGCCCATCCCGACGCCCACGAACAGGCCGAGCGCGCCGCGCTCTACGCGAGCCACGGCTATTTCCACTCCAGCTTCACGCCGCTGCTCTTTCCCTTTGTGCCGGAGATCCCGCTTGAGTAAGGGTGACGATGGCGACGCCTATCGCGCGCTCGTCCATCGATACACCCACCATCCGGCCATCATCGAAGGCAGGAAGTAGAGCGCCTCGATATTCGGCTGCGCGAGCAGCGCAATGGCCGGGCCGGGGCAATAGCCCGCTGCGCCCCAGCCGATCCCGAAGATCGCCGCGCCCGCGATCAGCTTGCCGTCGATGGCCGTGGCGCTCGGCAGCGCAAAGCGCTCGTCCAGCACGGGCTTCCTGCGGCGCAGGATGAAATGAAACGCGAGGGTCGCCACCGTCACCGCGCCGCCCAGCACGAACAGCAGGCTGCCGTCCCACGCGCCGCTCACATCGAGAAAACCCAGTACCTTTTGCGGGCGCGTCATGCCCGACAGCGCCAGGCCGCCGCCGAAGAGGAGGCCGCACGCAAAGCTCGTCAGCAGTTTCAGGGCGTTCATTGCAGTCCGAGTACGTGGCGCACGAAGAAGGTCGTGACGATTGCGGTGAGGAGAAACACAGCCGTGGCGAGCGCCGAGCGGCGTGAGAGGCGCGCCAGCCCGCACACGCCGTGTCCGCTCGTGCAGCCGTGCGCGAGCGCGGTGCCGTAGCCGGTCGCGAGGCCCGCGAAGATCAAAAGTGCTGGCGGAAAACCCGTGCGAGCGTGCGGCGCGAGATCGGCATGACCGAGCGAGCGGGCGAGCGCGTAGCAGGCCGCTGCGCCCGCAATCAGGCCGAGCAGGAATGCGGCGCGCCAGGCGGCGTCGCGGCGCTCGCCCCAGATCAACTGCCGCGCGATGCCGCTGATGCCCGCGATCCTGCCGTTGAGCCAGAGCAGCAGGGCAGCGGACAGCCCGATCAGCAGGCCGCCTGCGAGGGCGCTATAGGGGGTGAAGTGAGTCATGGCGATATAGGGAGGACTGCGCGAACGCGAATGATACGGCACGCCGCGGCGCGCCAGTTCGATTGGCGGCGTCGGTCATCGCCTTCATGTTTCCGGCGTTCGTCGGTTCCGCAAGCGTTGCAGCGTGACATCGAGACTGGCGCGGCCGCGACTGGATTGCAAGAGATTGAAGTCGAGGATATCGAGATTGAGCGCACAAAATTCAACACGTAAAATCGCGTGAAAAAATGCTGGAAGCAGTTGGAAGAAAGAACGACATGAACTGGGATGACGCAAGGGTATTTCTGGCGGTGCATCGATCCGGCACGCTGCGCGAGGCCGCCGCCAGACTGGAAGTCGATCAGGCTACGGTGGGTCGCAGGCTTGCGGCGCTAGAAAAAGCGCTCGGCGCAAAGCTCTTTCTCAAGACATCGACGGGTTTCGTGGCCACGCCAATCGGCGAGGAATCGATAGCCGCGGCAGAGGCCATGGAGCACGCGGCCAGCGAATTCGAGCGCCGCGCGCAGGGCGCCGACGACCGCCTCGAAGGCGAAGTGCGTGTGACCACCACGGATTCGCTCGCCGTCGATTTCGTGTTGCCTGCACTGCGACGGTTGCGGGTGCAACATCCTGCGATCCGGGTGGTCTTGAGTACGTCGATCCAGGTATTGAATCTCGCGCGGCGCGACGCCGATCTCGCGATTCGAACGGTGCGCCCCGAAAATCCCGATCTCGTGTGCCGCAAGCTGGCGGAATGGGAGGTCGGTCTGTTCGCGAGCCGCGAATATCTCGCTGCACGCGGCGAACCCGAACGCGGCAAAGCGTTCGACGGCCACGACCTCGTGATGTATCAGCCTTCGATCACGCGCAACCAGGATGCGTCCATTTGCGGGGAGCCGACGACCAACGGGCGCGTCGTCGCCGAGGTCAGTTCGAGTCTCATGCTGGCGACCTCCGTGCGTGCGGGCATTGGCATTGGCGAATTGCCTGTTTATATGGCCAGGACGGATGAAACGCTCGTGCGCGTCTGGCCTGATCAATCGCGCGCGCGTCCTTATCAGGTGTGGCTCGTGCTGCACGGCGACCTGAATCGCGCCGCGCGGGTGCGCGCGGCAATCGATGCGATTGACGAGTCCTTCGAGCGATTGCGCTAGGGTGTCATTGACGTAAGCAAGGCGCGCGGGTGCATTGCCCGCGCAGCGATCAGCGCCAGGCGCCCTTGCGGAGCATCAACGTGCGCCGCGCGGCGTACCAGCGCGGCACGATCGCGAGCGCAGCGACCAGCGCGCAGCATGGCACGCCGATCGCCAGCACATGGCTGCCGGTGCCCAGCAGGCCGCTTGCTGCGGCCGCCGCGAGCGAAGCGCTGCCGATCTGGAAGAAGCCCACCAGCCCGGAAGCCGTCGCCGCCCGTCCGTGTTCGCTTGCGATCGCACCCGAAACCGCAAGCGACAGGGAAGAACCGTTCGAGAGGCTCACGAGGAACATGGGCAGCACGATCGTGAAGACGTGCGCCATGTCCCAATACTGGAATACGATGAAAGCAATTGCGCCCGCAACGAAACACGCGACCCCGACTACGACAATCGAATCGTACGAGACCCGGTCAAGCAGGCGGCGCGAGACCAGATTGGCGGAGATGATGCCGAACGTGAGCGGCAGATACAGCCAGCCGCTTTGCTGCTCGGACAGGCCAAATCCCGAGAAGATGAACGGCGACTGCGTCAGGTAAATGAACCAGGCGCAATAGATCGCGCAGACCACGAGCGTGTAACGCACGAATGCGCGGTCGCGCAGGACGTCGGCGAAACCCGCGAAGGGATTCATGAGTTGGTGCGATGCGCTGGCCACGCGCGTCTCCTTGAGGCGTGCCAGCACCAGGCAGAAGGCGAGCAGGCCGAACGCGGCGACGAACAGAAAATCGCTGCGCCAGCCGAACCACGCGGCCAGGTTGCCGCCAATCGCAGGCGCCAGCGCGGGCGAGAGCGAGACCAGCGGATAGACGACGCTATATACCTTCGCGGAACTCTTCTTGTCGCAGGTATCGGCGATGATCGCGCGGCCGATCACGAGGCCCGAGGCGGCGCCAAGCGCTTCAAGCATGCGCCACGCCAGAAAGCTGGTGAACCCGTTGGCGCTTGCGCAGCCAAGCGAGCCCAGGACATACAGCAAGATCCCGGCAGAGAGCACCGGTTTGCGTCCCCAGCGATCGGAAAGCGGGCCGTAGAACAATTGCGCGCAGGCCAGCGCAATCAGATAAGCGGAAACCGTTTGCGGCATTTGCCAGGCGCCGACGGCAAATTGATGCGCCATGGCGGGCATGGCCGGGAGGTAGACATCGGAGGCGATGAGGCCGAAGGCGCTCAACATGGAAACGACGAGGATCAGTGAAAAGTTCGACATTCGCATAGCGGGGATGGTGAGCGACGCGCCGATGGTAAGCCGCGTGCGCCGCGTTGCGAATGCGTGAAACTGCATGGCAGTCGTGCGTTTTTGCAATTCAGGTTCGCACGTGTCGATTGCCGCTGTGCATGCGGCGGTTCGCGTCAGTCTCCGCCATCCGGCCTGGCGAATCCCGGCTGACCGACCTGGCTGGGCATTTGCGGTACGCGCCTGAATAGCGACGTGTCGTAGCCCATCGAGTCGAGTCGCGCCAGCAGGGCGCGATATTGCTCGTCGTCGATCTGGGGTTGACGCGCGAAAATCCAGCCGAGCTTTTTGCCCGGATAGCCGAGGAGGGTGTAGTGGTAATCGGGATCGACATACAACGTAAGCTGCGTCACGTGGATCGGCCAGAAGAGTCGCACGCTCCACTCGCCGCCGTCGCTGCCCGGTTTGACGGTATCGAGAAACTGGTAGCGCCGCTCAGGTTCAGCGAATCCGCCTTTACGTCCGACGAAAACGTCGTCGATACGACCGTCGGCGCGCAGCGTCCATTCCGCGCGGCTTGCGACGAAGCCGCGCTCGGCGAAGTACGGGATATTCGCGATCACGTACCATCGGCCCATGTAGCGCGGCAGGTCTACCGGCACGCTCTGTAGCGGCAGCGCGGCGCGCGGATTGGGGTTCGGCGTTCCGCTCGTGCATGCGGCCAGGGTCAGGCAGGCGGTCACGTATAGCAGTCGGGCCAGCGCTGCAGCGCACCGTTTTCGCGCTCGCCCGAGATGGGAAAGCGCGCCTGGCACACGGGCGGCAAGGGCGCAGAGCGCGTCGATCATGCTGGCAATCTCCGTGCACACGCGTGCATTTCCGTGTGCGTTCGCGTTACGAAGTTCTCCTTGTTCTGGTCATATACGAAGGAACAGGCTAAGCGGATTTCTGGGGCCAGGGACGCGTTATTCGAATGATTCATCTAGCACATTCGTCGCTGAAGTGTTGGCTGTAGCGATTTAGCGTAGTTGCAGCAAGTCCTGGCGGCGATTACCGTCCTTTTACGCCGTCGATCATGAACGGCGACACGCTAAAACCTGAGAGACCTACAATGACCGATCAGTTTGTTTCCCGCCGCAACGGCGGTGAGCGAACGCGCGTATGCAGCCTTCCATGCGGGGAAGTTCTCGTCGATATCCGCTATGGCGACGGCGTGACCAGACTCAGCGATCTCGACCACGTACAAACGCCTGGCGAAATCGGAATCGTCGTGCTCGATTCAATTGAGCGCGTCGCCGAACAGCTTCGCGCACAGAGCGAAAAGCTCAATAGCGGCGATGCGCTGATCGTGTTCGTGGCAAACGAAGCGCTGTATTCGGCGGCTGTGGATATGCTGAAAATTGGGGCTGGCGCGTAGCTGCGCGGGAGCGCCAGGGCATCGGTGGTTCGCCCCTGATCGACACGTCGCGCCAGCATGCGCGTCAGTCAGGGCTGGAACCGGACATTTCTAAAGAGCCGCAACATTCAAAACTGCGATAATTAAGATTATGTTAAATGGTGCGCTATGAGGCTGGCAGGTATCGCGGTACTCATATCGCGATGTGATCTGCCCGGCGCAGAATTTTAACCGCCCAGATACTCAGATGCAGTCAAAACAGAGGCCGCAAAAACGACAGCCTTACTGGCGCTGCACACCACGCTAACATTCATCTTCCCGTCGTGATCGAATCGCAGTTTTGTCACCGCATCATCATGACAAAAATAATACGGCCATATCCCTTGGGCGCCGGCTTCGATGATCCGGATCTGGTCGGCCTTGCTGAATATTGCGGTCGATGAATATTGCAGACTGACACCGGAGGCGATGCAAAGGCCGCCCACTAATCGCTGCATATTGCCATTTGCGCCGAATGTCGTCTCCCAGGTGATCGGCGAGTCGGGATTCCACGGAAGTCCAGACTTCCTGGCATAAGCTAGCGAAAGCGCAGACGATACATACCAATCTGACGACGGCGTGGGTGCGAAGAAAACCGAATGCGCCAACTTGAACTGTCCCGAGACATCGCCAGACGCGAACAGGTCACTCGGACTGCTTGCGGGCAAGCTGTCTGTCCACAGACCCCAGAATGGCGGATCGGGAACTTCGTCGTTGGAGAAGTCAAAGCTGACAGACGGGGCCGCCTGAAGTTGCTTGCTCAGGGCCGCCGTTCCAGCACTCCATGCTGCAGGTTTGGTGCCCCATGCGCTCAGGCGTTGTTTCGCAGACTTGATCGGATCAAGCGGGTTGGTTCCCGCGATGAGCGAATTGATTAAAGCAGAATAGGCGTCAAAAAACGTCTCGCGGCCAGTCGGCGCAAAAACGGGCGATCGTGCGGGAAGGACATCCAGGTACGACCATAGATCGTTATCGTCGTCGCTCAATACGGCGGCCGGCTGCAGCACCTGCCCTCGTGCTGAATCGATACCGATCGAGGTAAATTCAGCCCTTGAAAATGCTTGCTGCAAATCGACGAACGACGTCATGATTTCCCCCTTTTTTAAATTGCAGACAATTCGTGTGCGCAATTCGAATGGGACACCGAGGCTGCGAAACGCCCTCCTTGACCGATAAGGAAGGCGTTTTTCAGGGAACGCTCAGCGTGTTGATATCAACCGTAAAACTGGCGGGTCAACAGCTTCGAAGCTTGCTCCTCGTGACCGAGGTACGCGGCAGCCGCGAGCACGATACAACCGATGACCACGGGAACATTGGCCTTGCTCGTGATGTTCACCGTCATCCGTCCATCCTTGTCAAATGCCGCACTGGTGCTCGAACCGCCCGAGCCCCCGGAACAATAGAACGGCCACAGCCCGCTGCCCTGATTGTGCTGGATCTGACTTTGCTCCGACTCGCTGTACTGCGCAGCGGAGACGACTGTGATGAAAGGGAACTGCAAATGACAAAGTAGTCCGCATCTATCCGGGCAAGCCTGGATATTCGCCTTAACCGGTGAGGCGTAGACGCGCCGTTACAGGGCGATCTACTCTCGAACTGACGGTCTCCTTTTTTTGACTCGCACTCATCCCATTGCGTCGTCAATTTTTTGAACTCTAACGCTCGTGCATCGATATTCGGCACCTATCTTTGTAAACAGGCGATCTGTTTCGGAATCCATATTATTTAATGCCCGGCAGACTCAGGCTCGCCTCACAGAAGATCGGCAAAAGTCACTTATTGTCAAACGCGGCGGCGGCTCCAGAACGCTCGATCTGCCCAGCGTAATTCGGATGCATAGTGATGCTGGCGTTCCGCCACGAATCGCCTGAAAGCGGTGTCGGCAAGCGCCGCATAGTCGCGAGCGCTTTCGCTGCGCCCGTCCAGCATGTCCCTGACGACGGGGGCCGCATTCAGCCCGTCGCGCAGTGCGCCTGCGATCCCAGACGAGGTTAGCGGATCGAGCGCCATCAACGCATCGCCGACCGCGAGCCACCCCGCTCCCCCAGCGCGATCGACGCAGCCGCTATGCGCCGCGAAAGCATGCACCTGCAACGGCGCGTGAGGCAGCGGCACATGCTGCCGCAGCATGCGCGTCGCACGCCACGATGCGGCGTAGGCGTCAAATGCATGGAGTCCATGGGTTCGCGCAAGATCGGCATCGGTCATCAGCGCCACGAGCGTGCGGCCGTCCGGCAGTTCGAGCGCATACCACCATCCCAGCTCGCATGATTCGACCAGCGAATAGCCAGCGAGATCAGCGCTCGCGCCCGCGTGCACGACCAGCGCGACGAGCTTGTCGAGTTGACGCCGCCTGCCGCCAAATCGGGTCGCCAGTGGCGCGCGTCGTCCCGCCGCGTCGATCACGATGCGCGCGTGCAGTTCGCGCCCGTCACGCAGGCCCAGGCACCAGCCGCCGCGATGTGCTCGAAGGGTATCGATGCCGCCGCACGCGTGGATCGTCACGCCGCGCGCCTGGACGCACGCGCGCAGTTGCTGGTCGAACATCGTGCGATCGAGATGCCAGCCATGGGCGATGCCACGCAGCATGAATGGCTCGCGGCGCGCTGTCTCGCCGCCCCATAACGACAGATTGCCGTGATACGGACGATGCACCCGCCAGTCGATCGCCTGCGCCGCGCCCAGTTGATCGAGCAGCCTTCGCGTATCGGGAGCGGCCGATTCACCGACCGAAAACGCGCGCGTGAGCGGCCGCTCGACCATGGTGACGCTGCAATCGCCGACCAGCGCGAGTGCCGTCGCGCAGCCGGCGGGCCCTGCTCCCACCACCAGCACATCGCAGACCTCAACGGTCATTGCGTTCCTGCCCGTCCGGCTTGCCGGGATAGAACGGGCGCGGCAGGCTGCGCTCGACTTCCACGAAGCGCTGTTCGCCCTGCACGGTCTTTTCCATCACGAAGCCCAGACCGCTCCAGTAACGCACCATATCGGTATCGTCGGGGAAGACGATGAAGTCGGGCGCCATCTGGTCGAAGTCCGTGCCGATCCACGGCACCTGACGCCCCGAGTGCAGGTCGGGCGGCGGCGGCGCTTCGGCGGCGAACGCCGCGACCTTCAGCGGCGCGGGTTCGAGATAAACGAACTCGGGACGCTGCGCGGGCCACCACCAGAGCGTGCGGCCATCGAGCGGCTGCGCTGCGCATTCGTTGAAATCGGCCTGCCAGGGCACGGCCATGTAGCGCGTGACGTCGCCCGGCTCCATGCCGCGCGCGGGATCGTAGCCCAGGCTCAACGGCCCATGCGGAACAAAATGATTGCGGATACGGAAAGGCTCCGCATAGATCGCCGCTTCGCGCGAAATCCACGTCATTTCGATGCCCGGAGAGAACGGGCCTCCCACGCAGTTGTCGAGCACGCCGCGGGTGAGCGCCTGCGGGCCCGCCTCGACAGGCGGATGGTTGACGAAGTGCCCCGCCACCCATTGCTGGAGAAAGAAATACTGCGTGTCGGTAAGCCGCATGTACTTGCTGGTGGCCGTTCCCGGCTTCAGGCAGTTGTCTCCCGCGAGGTACGGCATCATCGTCGCGCCGCTCTTGCCGATCAGCGTGTTTTCTTCGTAAGGCGGCCGCAGCACATCGGCAATGTACTGGCGCAGACCGTGAAATTCGCTGGCGCCCGCGCCGTCCGGCCCCAACGCGCCAAGCTTCGCGAAATCGAACTTGTGCGGTTTCGATGGAATCGCCGCGACCCACGGATAGAAAGTCGCGCGCTCGATCAGCGGCTGGATCTCGCTCTGGAAATTCGGCAGATAGCCCTGCGCGCCCGAGCGCCAGAAGGCGCCGTCGTAAATCTCGGGATAATGGCCCGCGCGCACCATCGCATCGAAAATCGTGTCGTGCAACGTGACCAGGTTGGGCAGTTCCGGCGCGTACTTGGGCGGTGCCACCAGCACGTGCGCCGACATTGCTTCGGCATGCGAACCATCGTCGAAAAAGAGCGTCGCGCCAACCGGGCCGTCGGAGGTATCGTCCCACCAGCCGTCGTTATTGGCATATTCGTTGATCGTCGCGTCGGGGTCGGCCGAACCGGACACGCCGTAGCCGCCCAGCACGAGCAGGCGCCCCTGCGCGTCGGTACGCAGTTCGCCGAGCGTGTCGATCGAATCGTGCATCGGATACAGCGGCTTCGGCGGAAAATGCGCGCCTTGATATTCGGGCGGCACGTTTGCGAGATCGAAATGTACGCCCGCGCGATTCGCACCGGCAATCTGGCGCGGCCCGGCATCGATCAACAATAGATGGCGGTCTTCGGCCGCGGCATTGCGCAGCGGATGATTCGGCGCATAGCCATGCTCGCCTTCCGCGGGCGCGAAGGTGTACCAGGACGACTTCTTGTTGGCCAGGTGCACGGTCCAGCGAATCGAGCTGATGCCAGCGTGGCCCGGCGTGACTTCTTCAGCCACGCCGTTGTCGATGCGGTACACGCGAAAACGTGCGGCCTGACGGCACAGACGGCCTTCTGCGTCGCGAAAATCCTGCTGCTGGAATGGGCTGCCGTCGGGATTTTCGGGCAGGCCGCGATAGTCTTCCGGCCCGACATAGAACTTCTCCGGCGCATTGCCGACCCGGGCTACGCCGATCGCGGGAAAAATCTTGTATTCAACCATCGAGGTTCTCCGCCTGGTCTCAGTTGACTGCTCAATTGACCGAATGCATGGACGACGCGGCTTCGAGCCGCACCAGTTCCGCCTGTATGCCGGTCAGCGTCTGGGCGACCGCATCGCGTTCGGCGCGATCGGCCACGGTGCCCTGCACCACGTCGCGCGCCTGTTCGAGATAGTCGCCGAGCTTGCCGAGATTGGCGCCTGGCTCATAGACATAGGTAGGCGCCGCATTCGGGCCGACATTGCCGTCACCATTGCTGTGAACGGGCGTCTGCATCAACTGGCGAGCGAGCCGTGGCATGACGCTGTGCATGAGCGGCAACGCGCGGCTCAAGAACGCATCCGGCGCGCCCTGGCCGGGATCGACGAAGCTCTGCTCCAGTGCGTCGAGCATCGCGCTGTAAGCGATATCGAACAACTCGGCGAATTTGAGCGCAACCGGATTGGACAGGTCGCTGCGCTGCGGATTGGCAAGGATTGGCCAGGTAGCGGGGAAGTTGGCCGTGTCCAGCGCGACCGTGCGGAACTTTTTGAAATGTGACATTTCATAAGGCGTTCCGCTGATCGGCCCATAGGTGCCGTCGGTGCGCTTGCCGTAATAGTTATAGGTGCCCCAGGGGCTGAGCGGGATCATCGGTTCGACATCGGGGATGCTGCCCTCACCTTGCTGCACGATCTGCTGCACGCCAAGCTTCGCGCTCGCGAGACTGGTCACCTCGACCGGATCGCCACCGAACTTGCCGAGATAGATCGTGGTGCGCTGGCGCATGCCCGGCGCGGCCTGAAAGAGGGGCGTGACGCCGTGATAGCGTTCTAGTCCGTCGATCAGCGCTTCGTAGAGTTGTGCGATCGTGTCGTACTCCGAGCCCTGCGGAGCGGCATGCGGCGGAGCCGGACGCTCGATCGCGGTGAAGGTGTTCTGGAACACGTCGATCGACGCGCGCGACAGGCCGATGAAAGGTGTGCTTTCCGGGTTGGCATGCGGCAGATAACAGGGGTAGACCGGCACGGCCGCGCCCGTGAGCCGCGGTCGCCCGCCAATGGCGACCAGCAGGTTGGCCGCCTGGTTCACATGGAACATTTCCTCCATGACCACGCTGCGCAGCGTCTGGTAGGCCTCGCTTGCCGGATCCTTGATCGAATACAGCGCCGTCAAATACGGCGGAATCGTTGTCATCTCAACCTGTATGGCGAGCTGGGCCGCATCCTGCAGGATCTTGCGGCTATCGACCTCGCCTGCCTGCGCGGCGTAAGCCATCGCGCGCGGCCCGCTCGCACCCGCGCCGTTGAGACGATCGAACAGATTGCCGAATGGCTTATCCGAATCCGCGATGTGGGGCATCGTGCACTCCTTATTATTCGTCATGACGTGCGCAGCCCGACCCGTCTGCACGAGGCAAACAGGTCTCACTGCTGGCTGCCGGCATGGCCGGCGAAAGTGGAATCGGGTCGAGCGCTGGCTATCCTGAATCGACCGCCAGAAACTGCCCGGCGGCTAGAAATTAGCCTGATGCCATAGCGGCCGATACTATCCGACTGGATAGGTCAATCCTCATTTCTTGCAGCGGCGCGGCCCGCTGGCTCGAATGAAAGTGTTTGTTATCGCGGGCCGGACACTTTTACAGGTTCGCGCGGAAGTGTTCATTCCCTCCTTCATCGCTTTCTTGGGATACTCGGCGCCATATCGAGCGCAGCGGCCAGGCGGCGGCGACGTCGCGGACGTTCGCCATGCCCAGCGCGGATCACGGCGACAGCCACGCCGCTGCCTGACGGCAGCGCGCAGGCCAGACCCTGCGTCGAACCACGCGACACAATAAAGAGGATTACTGATGGTGTCCTTACCGATCACCCTGCACGAAGCCGCCAGGCGCAGCGTCGGCGTCGTCTATCTGCTATTCGGTTTTGCCCTTTATTATTCGCTGCATCGTATCGCGCCCGGGCATCCGATCCTCGTCTATTACGCGGCAACGGTCGGCATGATGGCGTTCACGCAGATGCTCGAATGGCTGCTTCCTTACGAGAAAACATGGCGTCGGCCTGACGACCAGTTCCTCAACGAGATCGCCAGCACGTTCATTTCCGCACTGCTGGGCCACACGACCGGGCGCTTCGTCGCTTTCGCGGTGTTCGGCTGGCTCGTGCTGCACTGGCGCGGGCCGAACGGAGCGGCGTTCTGGTGGCCGACGGACTGGCCGTTCGCCATGCAGGTCGCGCTGTCGTTCGTGCTATGGGAGTTCGGTCTGTACTGGAGCCATCGCTGGATGCACGGCTGGGCGTGGCGCTTTCATGCCTTGCATCACAAACTGCGCCGGCTGTCCTGGCTCAACTCGGGCTACGGTCATCCCATCAGCTTCTTTCTCACCAGTCTGTGTTCGTACGGCATGCTCGCGCTTTCGGGCGCGCCCGCCGAAGTGCTGATTTTCAACAGCTTTCTTTCCGCGTCGATCAATTTCCTCAGCCACGCGAATCTCGATTTGAAGTTCGGCTGGCTCAACTACGTGATCAATGCGCCCGAAACGCATCGCTGGCATCACGTGAAAGACCATCCCGCCGCATTCAACAAGAATTTCGGCACGCAGTTGATGCTCTGGGATCTCGTGTTCGGCACCTTCTATTACCCGAAAGACCAATTGCCCAGCCGCAATCTCGGTGACGACGCCTATATGCCCGCCGGTTTCTGGGCGCAGTGGCTCGAACCGTTCGTCAAGGACAAGGCCGCGCGCTGGCCGCACGCCATTCCCGCCCAGCGTACGGATTTCACGCTGGGTCGCATTCCTGCCCAGCCTCGCACTGTCGATATCGGCACGACGGAGGGCGCCAACTCATGAACGCCACTTTCATGCATCCACCCGCTATCGCTCCGGCCCGCGCGCACACGAGCGGCACCATCGTCCATTCGCGTTACCGCCTTGAATACAACACGCGCGCGCAGCCGATCGGCATCGAACGCGGCGCCCAGGTCGCCGCGGATCTCGCACGCGGCCTGCCAGCTTTCAACGTGGATCAGTATTTCGGCTCGCAGCCGACCATCTTCGAAGACTACGATCATGTGGTCACCGCCTACGCGCGCGACTCCGGTCGCGCGGTATCGCTGATCGCCGCGCGCTGGCTGGGCAACGCGGATCTGCGCTTTCTGTATCTATGGACGGCGATGGTCGCCGACGACTATCGCAACACCGGCGTATTCCGCCGCTCGCTGGCGTGGTTCTTCGAACGCGTCGCCGCTTCGGAAGGCGATCAGGCGGTGCCGCCGCTGATCGTGACCAAGACCTACAACCCGGTGGTCTACAAGGTCTTCAGCATGTTCGCCGCCACCGGCAGCGCCGTCGATCTGTATCCGCGCATTCCGGCGGCCTCGCAATCGCCCGAGATGATCGACCTCGCGCGCCGCGTCGCGCATGCGATCAGCCCCAAACTCCAGCTGATCGAACAGACCGGCGTGGTGCTCGGCGGCCAGGCGATGGTCGCGCCGGACTTCTTCCCGCTCATGGAGCAATCGAAGGATCGCCACGTCAACGCGCATTTCGAGCGCCATCTCTCGCGCGCCGACCAGATTCTCTGCATCGCCCGCGTGCCCGATGTCGACCGCGCCGCGATGCTCGAAACGCTGGTCTGCGCGCATCCGCAGGGCACGCCGCGCACGCAGCACCGTCAGCCCTCACGCCATACCCACGCCGAGCCTGCCGGATTCGCTTGCGATCGCTCGCCGTTCAAAGCATGAAGTCCATCACCCGTCCCATGACCCTGCTGAATCCGCCAGCCCGCCGCCTTGCGTGCGTCTCCCCCCTCGCTTCGATCGTTCCACTAGCCGCCGCCGTCGCCGCCAGCCTGCTGCTGGCCTCCTGCGCGGGGAGCGTGGTGCAACCCTCGTCCGCCGAACTGATCCGCACCGAAGGCGGCGTCGTGCACATCAGCGCGCCGGACTTCGCCAGCCTGGGTTACGGCATGGCCTACGCCTATGCCGAAGACAACATCTGCATGCTCGCGGATCACCTTCTGACCGTGCGCGGCGAGCGCTCGAAGTATTTCGGCCCCGACCTCCCGGCCACCCCGAGCGTGCACGGCGAATACTCGGCCCAGGTGCAGTACACGCCGGGTTTCGTGAACGAGCAAAGCGACTTCTTTTATCGCGCCTACCTGGATTCCGCCGCGCTCGAACGCAGTGAAGAGGCGCTTTCGCCCGACGCGCGCGCGCTGCTGGGCGGCTATGTGGCGGGCTACAACCGCTATCTCGCGCAACACGCGCAATCGCTCCCGGCGGCCTGTCACGACGCCGCGTGGGTCAAGCCGATGACGCCCGACGACATGCGCCGCCTGATCGCCGAAAAGGCCATTCACGCGACCGGCGAGTATTTCCGCGCCGCCGTGCTCGCGGCGCAGCCGCCCGTTGCGCCTTCGCCGGAACCGTCCGCACCCCACGCCGGCAATCCACCTGTGCAATCGCCTGGCGAGGCGCGCGAAGCGTGGATCGCGGGACTCGCCTCGCACGATCTGGGCAGCAACGCGCTGGCAATCGGCTCGGCGCTCTCGCAGGACGGACGCGGCCTGCTGCTGGGCAATCCGCACTTCCCATGGTTCGGCCCGGATCGTTTCTACGAAGCCCATCTGACGGTGCCAGGACGCTACGACGCCATGGGTGCGACGCTGGGCGGCCTGCCCGTCATCGTGATCGGTTTCAATCGCGACATCGCCTGGACGCACACTGTCACCACGGCGCGCCACTTCGCCTTGCTGCGTCTCGCGCTCGATCCCGCCGATCCCACGCATATGCGCTATCGGATTGACGATAGCTGGGCGAGCATGGTGCGCAAGCTCGTCAGCATCGATGTGCGGCAAGCCGACGGCACGCTTGTCAAGCGCCAGCGCGCGTTCTACACGACGCCGCTTGGCGCGGTGATCGCCGCTCCCTCGCTGGGCCTCAAATGGGACGCACAGCACGCGTACGTGCTCAGCGACATGAACCGCAGCAACCTGCGCATGATCGACCAGTGGCTCGCCATTGGCGCGGCCAGGCGCGTGGACGACATCGCGCAGGCCGAGCAGCGCTATTCCGCCATGCCGTGGGTCAACACCATTGCCGCCGACCGTTCGGGCGCAACGCTGTTCGAGGACTACAGCACGGTGCCCAATATCGCGCACGCCGCGCTTACACAGGGCTGCCTGCTGGATCCGCGCCTCTTCGTGCTGGACGGGGCACGCGCCGCGTGCGGCGCCAACGCCGGGCCGGACGGCATCTTCGCGCAGCACGTCGCACAGATGCGCCACCCGCGTCTCGAACGCAGCGACTATGTCGCCAACTCCAACGACAGCTACTGGCTCGCCAACCCCGCTGCGCCCATCACCGGGCTGCTGCCGGTATTCGGCTCCGAAAACTCGGCGCAATCGCTGCGCACGCGTTTCGCGTGGACGCGCATCGAAGCGCGCGCACAGGGGCGCGACGGTCAGCCGGGCACGCGTTTCGACACCGCCGCGCTTGAGCGCCTGATGTTCGATTCCGATGTCTACGCCGCACAGCTGCTCAAGCCGCAGATCGTGGCGACCTGCGAGGCGGCGCATCCGGCAGGCGACGTCGCCCAGGCCTGCGCCGTGCTGGCGCGCTGGGACGGTCGCGCCGATGCCGCCAGCCGTGGTGCGCCACTGTTCCGGCTGGTGTGGGCGCGACTCGCCCACGCCGATTCGCTCTGGGCCGTGCCGTTCGACCGCAACGCGCCGATGGCCACGCCACGCGGGCTCAATCCCGCCGCATCGGACGCGGTCATGGCCGCGCTGCGCGACGCCGCCGCCGACATGCGCGCGGCGCAGATGCCGCTCGACGCGGCGCTCGCGAACTTCCAGTACTCGACGCTGCGCAACGAACGCATCGCACTCGATGGCGGCCCCGGCGAAGACGGCCTTTACAACGTGGTTTCGTCGGGCACCCGCTTCGACCGCCGTCCGTTTGGCGAAATCGAATCCGGCAGCAGCTATATCCAGCTCGTCGGCTTCGACGCGAACGGCCCGGTTGCGCAAGCCCTGCTGACCTACGGCCAGGCCACCGACACGCAATCGCCCTGGTTCGGCGACCAGATCCGGCGCTTTGCCGCTCACCAGTGGATCGCACTGCCCTACGCGGGCGCCGACGTGCTCGCGCACGCGCAGGGGCCGGTCGTGCATCTTGCCTACTGAAACGGCCTGCTCATGGATTGCCGTCAACTGACCCAACATCTCGCCGGACTTCACGATCGGCATTTTCATTATCTCGACGCAGCGGGCCAGGCCTGCCGGCGTGCGTACGCTGATTTCGCACGCGACGTCACGACCTTGCGCGCGCGGCTCACAGAAGCGGGCATCGCACCGGGCGAGCGCGTCGGCATTCACGCCGCGAACAGCGTGGACTGGCTGCTCTGGGATCTTGCGCTGATCGACCTTGGCTGCATCGTGGTGGCGCTGCCCGACGACATCGTGCGCCAGCACGGCGCGCAGGTGTTCGAACGCTTCGGTCTCCGACTGATTGCGCTGGGCAAGACCAGCCAGTCGTCGAAGCTCGAAGCGTGCGCCGGGACGTTGCCCATCGACGCCTGGCGCACCGCCGCGATCGAGCCACGCGCCGCTGACGCGTCGAGCCTCGGCGATGATGCCTGCGCGCTGGCGTTTTCGTCGGGAACGGCCGGCGTGCCGAAATGCCTCGTGGTCAACCGGCGCGGCATCGAGTGGGACACGGCGCACTACTTCCCGCAATTCGCGCCGGGCCCGCGCGACCGCATCCTGCTGTTCCTGCCGTTCACGCACCAGCAGCAGCGCCTGCTCGCCTATGCCGCCTTTTCGCTGGGCACGTCGATCGTGCTGACCCGCCCCGAACAGCTATTCGACGCCTTGCGCCTGCTCCAGCCCACACTGTGCCTCGCGCCGCCGCTCTTTTACGAAGGCATTCACGAGCGTTTTCTGGGCCGCGTCGAAGCCATGGCGCCGTGGCAACGCGCGTTGCTCGGGCGTGCGCGCGCGCTGCTGCCGCGCCTGCCTCGCGCGTGCAGAAAGCCGCTGCAACGGGCGCTGTTTGCGCCTATCCATCGCGCGCTCGGCGGGCGGCTGCGCATTGCGGTGACGGGCATGGCGCCGATCCGGCGCGCCACGCTCGACTTCTTCGGCGAGATCGGCGTGGCGCTGCATGAAGCGTATGGCCTCACCGAAACCGGCGTGATCGCCTCGAACGTGCCGGGCGCGAACCGCCCAGGCACGGTGGGCCGCCTCGTGCCGGGCTGCCGCGTGCAGCTCGCACCCGATGGCGAAGTCATGGTCGCGCGCGAAGCGAACGCCTGCCTCGGCTATTTCGAACCTGGTGCCGGCGTGAGCCCGTTTGTGATCCATGGCCTCGTGCCGACCGGCGATATCGGCGCATTCGACGCCGACGGCTATCTCACCCTGCGCGGGCGCAAGAAGGAAATCATCATCACGGCGCAAGGGCACAAGATCCATCCCGAAGTGGTGGAAGCGCGCCTGAACGCTTCGCCGCTTATCGTCCGCTCGGTGGTGTTCGGCGATGCGCGCAAGCATCTGAGTGCGCTCGTCGTGGTGCGGGACGACCCGGCGCAGCAAGCGAGCGAGGCCGTCCACGCCCATGTCGCGCACGTCAACGAAACGCTCGGCGACACCGCGCGCATCGGCGAAACGGTGCTAACCAACGTGCCATTCACGCTCCAGAACGGCCTGCTCAACGGCAGCCTCAAGGTCAATCGCCGCGCCGTGGCCGAACGCTTTTTCCCCGCCTGGTTCGCCTCCACGCCAGACGTGACCCATCTATCCGACGTCCCCGATCTGCCCGGCCCGCGCGGCGCACACGCGGCGGGCGAGCCGCCCTGCGAACCAGACCCCGGCCTGTTCGCGCTGGTGAAGGACGCATGGGAATTCGCGCTCGATATGCGGCCGATCGACCCGCACGCCAACTTCTTCGAGATCGGCGGCGACTCGCTGTGCGCGATGCGGATCATCACGCGGCTGCAAGGCAAGATCGACACCGCCCTCGACCCCTCCGTGCTCTTTCTGGAGCCGACGATTCACGCCATTGCCAGCAAGCTCACCCGTGAGCGCCTCGACGCGGCGCAATCGCGCGAGCTTGCCGTGGACGCCACCGCCTACGAGGAGGGCTCGCTATGACGATGCCGCACCGTGCAATTCTGGAAATGCTGGTTGATGGCGTCGCCCTCTGGCGCAGCGCGGATCAACTGAATTTCCGTGCGCCGCCGCGCGTGATGGATGAAGCGCGCATGCGCATGCTGCGCGAACACAAACCCTGGTTGCTGGACTGGCTCGACCGTCACGGCGCCACGCGCGAACAGCCGCTCACCGAACACTCGCTGCCGCCGTGCGAAACCATCGGCGAGCCCACGATCAACGGCGCCGAAGCGCCCGACACGTCCGCCGCACCGCTCACGCCCGCGCAGGAGGAAATGCTGCTGGCCGAGCGGCTGGGCTGCGCGAGCGCGTATGGCATGCCCGCCATGCTTCAGCTTGCAGGCGAACTCGATATCGACGCGCTCGCGCTCAGCCTCGATCACCTGCGCGAGCGCCACGCCACCTTGCGCACGCGCTTGATCGACACCGACGCCGGGCCACGCCAGCTCAGCGACCTGCCACATCGCGCGCCGCTTGCCGTGCGCGACCTGAGCGCCCTGCCCGCACACGAACAGGCTGCGGCAATCGACGCGCTCGCCGTGCAATGGGCCGATACGCGTTTCGATCTCGCCACCGGCCCGCTGCTGCGCGCGGAACTGCTGGTGCTCGGCGGCGCGCAATATCGCCTGCTGCTCAACCTGCATCACAGCATCGCCGACGGCTGGTCGATGTCGATCATGGCCGCCGACCTGACCGAGTTGTACCGCGCGCGAACCCAGCGCATACCCAGCCGGCTCGCCCCGCTCACGCGCCAGTTCGGCGATTACGCGTGGCTCCAGCATGTGCGCAGCGAGCGCGGCGCGTGGCAACGTCATGTGCCGTTCTGGCGCGCCACGCTGCAAGGCGCGCCCGATCGCCTCACGCTGCCGCAGGATCGCGCGCGCCCGCCCGTGCGCTCGTTTCGCGGTGACGAAGTTCCGCTGCATCTCGACGCCGCCACCACGCAGCAGCTCAAGGCGCTGGCGACGCGCTGGCAGCTCACGCCGTTTGTGCTGCTGCTCGCCGCCTTCCAGACCGTGCTGGCGCGCTGGGCGCAGCAGGACGACTGCGTGGTGGGCGTGCCCTTCGCCAATCGCCGCCTGCCGGAAACGGAATCGATGATCGGCCTGTTCGTCGATATGCTGCCGATCCGCACGCGGCTGCACGGACAGCACACCTTCGAGACGCTCGCACGCGAACTCAAGCGCCATGTCGATGCCGCCTCGGTACATGCGGGCGTGCCGTTTTCGGATCTCGTGAGTCTGTCCGGCGTGGCGCATGACAGCGCCTGTCCGCCGCTCGTGCCCGCCGTGTTCGTGTTCGACAACACGCCACTCGCCACGCTCGCGCTGCCGGGACTGACGGTGCGCCAGCAGCGCCTGAAGACCACCACCTCGAAGTTCGACCTCACGCTGTTCATGCGCGAGGAGGACGGGCGTTTCACGGGCTACATTGAATACGCGACGGATCTGTTCGACGCAACGACCATGACGCGCTTCGCGGCCAGCCTCGCGACGCTGCTGGCCGACGCCGCCGCGCAACCGGAGCAGCCGGTGCACACGCTGGCGATCGTGCCCGCCGACGACCTCCAGCGCCTGCTGCATGCGCGCCACGGCGCGAAGCTTCCGTTCGATGCGAGCCGGCGCATCCATGACCTGATCGAGGCGCAGGCGGCCGCGCATCCCGAGCGCGTGGCGATCCACACCGACGAAGGCGTGCTGACCTACCGCGAACTGGACGAGCGCGCCAATCGCCTCGCGCACGCGTTGCAGGCACGCGGCGTCGTACCGGAAACGATTGTCGGGGTGTGTCTGGTGCGCACGCCGACGCTGATCGTCGCCCTGCTCGCGGTGTTCAAGGCGGGTGGCGCGTATCTGCCGCTCGACGCGGCCTGGCCGCGTGAGCGGCTGCGGTTGATGGCGCAGGATTGCGCGGCGCTTTTCACGCTGACCGAGCCGTGCTTCAAGGCGCATCTGGACGGCATCGGCACACTGGTACTGCTCGACGAACTCGCCCAGGAATCGCGCATCGACGATCACCAGCGCGCACCGTGCGCCGCCACCTCGGCGAACCTCGCCTACATCATCTACACGTCGGGATCGACGGGGCGACCCAAGGGCGTGGCGATTGAGCATCGCAATGTGATGGCGCTGCACGCGTGGGCCATCGACGAATACCGCGACGGCGAACTCTCGAACGTGATCGCCTGCACCTCGATCTGCTTTGATATTTCCATCTTCGAAATTTTCGTTCCGCTGATGAGCGGCGGCGCCGTCACGCTCGCCGTCAGTCCGCTTGCGCTGCCCCGCGCCGCGGCGCGCGCGCGCATTCTCAATACCGTGCCCTCGGCGGTCGCCGAACTGGTGCGGCAGCGCGCGGTGCCGCCTTCGGTGGATGTCGTCAACGTCGCGGGCGAACCGCTGTCCGCACGTCTGGTGGCGGCGATCTACGCGCATACCTCGGCGCGCCGCGTCTACAACCTCTACGGGCCGTCGGAAGACACCACGTATTCGACGTTCGCACGCGTGTCCCGCGACGCAGACCCGGTGCCGGTGGGCGTGCCGCTGCCCAACACGCAGCTCTATGTGCTCGACCGGCATCGCCAGCTCGTGCCTTCGGGCGTCGCGGGCGAACTGTATATCGGCGGCAGCGGCGTGACGCGTGGCTATATCGGCCGCCCCGATCTGACCGCGCAGCGCTACGTCGAGCATCCGCTCGCGCCGGGCGCGCGTCTTTACCGCACCGGCGACCTCGTGCGCTTTGGCGCGGACGACCAGCTCTACTGCCTCGGCCGGCTCGACCAGCAGATCAAGATTCGCGGCTTTCGCATCGAGATCGGTGAAATCGAAGCGACGCTGCTCGCGCATCCGGCCGTCGAACAGGCGGTGGTGACCGCGCGCGAGGATGCACACGGCGAACGCAATCTGGCTGCGTATGTCAGCCTGCGGGGCGCCGCCACGCACCGCCAGGCGCAGGCTGGATCGCCCGACGCGCAAGCGCTGCGCGAGCATCTGCGCAACACGCTCACGGAAGCCATGATTCCTGCGGATATCGTGGTGTTGCCGCTGCTGCCGCTGCTGCCCAACGGCAAGATCGACAAAAGCGCGTTGCCCGCGCCGGCTGTGGCGTTGCCTGAGTCAGCGCCTCGCGCCGGTCGCGCGGCGCCCACCCCCGCCGCCAGCGCCGATGAAGCCGCCATTGCGTCCATCTGGAGCCAGGTGCTCGGCGTGGCGACGCCCGATATCCATACGGACTTTTTCGAACTCGGCGGCCATTCGCTCAAGGCCGCGCGCGTGCTGCATCTGATCGAACAGCGACTGGGCGCGAGACTGCCGCTTTCGGCGCTCTATCGCGGCGCGACGATCGCCCAGCTTGCGCGCCTCGTCGGCACGCACGCGAACACGGCGGCGGCTTCGGAAGGCGGCGCCGTGCCGCTACGCGCGGGCAGCGGCGCGCCGCTGTTCGTCTTCCATCCCGCCGGCGGACACCTCTACGGCTACGCGGCGCTGGTGCGCCAACTGGGCTTCGAAGGCCCGGTCTATGGGCTGCAACGACCCGAATTGCGCGGCGGCCAGCTCATCCGGCTGCGCAGCGCGAGCGAACTGGCCGCGCTTTACGCGAACCAGATCCGCCAGGTGCAGCCAGGCGGCGTCTACCGGCTGCTCGGCTGGTCGTTCGGCGGGCTGATGGCACGCCTCGTCGCAGCGCGCCTGCGGGACGCGGGCTGCGAAGTCGCGTATATCGGCGCTATCGATGCGCGTCTCCCGCCAGCCCTGAGCGATGCGGACAGTCACGCGCTCGCGGCCTGCACCGGTCTGGTCGCCGCCGAAGCGCGGCTGCGCCTGCCGCCGGCGCTACTCGAACGGGTGCAGGCGATGACCGGTCTCGACAAAGCCCTCCAGCAAGCGAGCGCCGCCGACGACGCCCTGAACGCGCGCCTCGCCGATCTCTATCTCGCCGATCTGTGGGCGCTCGCCACCTACGCAGCCATGAGCGGGCAAGCAGCGCCACGCCTGGCCGCCGCGCCCACGCACGCCTATGACGCCAGCGCGACGGTCGCGCTCGACGCAGCCGGGCACGCCGATACAACGCTCGCCCAGTCGCCTCGCCTGCCCCGCACGCGCGTTTTCGACGGCGACCATTTCGCGCTGCTGCACGCTGCGACGGCGGCCACGCTCGCCCAGTGGATCGACGCCGATCTTGCCGTTCCCGTCGACCTCACCGCCCCGGCACTTTCCTCCTGATCGACCATGACACTGACGAGCACCGCTCTACCCGCCACCGATTTGCGCCGCGCGCAACGCCGCCTCACCGTGGCGCTCTGGGTCACGAATCTCGCTTCCGTGATCGCGAGCAATCTCTCCTATCTCTACCTCGCGAGCCTGATCTACCGGCGCACGCACGTCATCCAGTTCGCGAATGTAGTGCTGATGTGCCCGATGATCATTCCGGTGATCGCCTGCGTCGCACTTTCGTCGATCACGCGCCGGGTGGCCCCGCGCAGCATCTTCGTAAGCGCCAACGCCGTGGCGCTGGTCACCGCCCTCGTGCTGGCCGCGAGCCTCTCGCGACTGCCGGAACTGGCGCTCGCGGGGGCGGCGCTGATCGGCCTGATCGACGCGCTGCAACGCGTCACGCGCATCGTCGCCATCAAGGTGTTTTTCCCCGAAGGTAACGCGAAATTCGCCGTGCCCGTTGCGCTGAGCGCCCAGTTTGCCGCTGGCGGCTTTTCCGGCGTCCTGATGGCCGTTGCCCCTCATGACGCCGCCCCAGCCGTCATGCTGGGCGCGATCGCCGCACTCTTCACGCTCGCCGCCGCGGCGAGCCTGTTCCTGCCCGCGGCTTCCGGCGAAGTGTCCCCGTCCACGCAAACCGGCGGCAGCCTGCGCCTCTTTGTCAACGCACTGGCGCAAGCAAAGGGATTTCGCACCACGTTCCTGCGCGCCGTCGCCTTCGTTGGCGTGTTTCAGGGCCTCTACAACCTGACACGCGTGAGCTTGCCCGCGCATCTGCTGCATTTGTCCGATCGCTACGTCGGCTTGCTGCAATTGCTGTGCAGCCTGTCGATGATCGCGGGTGCGGTCGTGTTCTATCGCAGTGGGCGCCGCAACTTCCCGCACGGCCCGAAAGTCGAGGCGCTGCTGATCGGCTGCTGTGTGATCGCGGTGACAGCGGCCGTCAGCTGGCTCACGCCAGTGGGCAGTTTCGCGCTCTACTGCGTGTTCATCGTCGCGTTCGAATTCATGTTTTTGCAGTGCCAGGCCGATCTGGTCGAAAACTGCCCGCGCCCGCTGGTGGGCATCATGGCCACCTACCAATATGCGGCCATGTACGTCGCCATGCTCGCCGTCATGGCGGCGGGCAATGCCGCCTCGGAAGTCTTCAGCCCGGGTGCCATCAGCCTCGCCTGCGGCGTGCTGTATCTGCTGCTTCGTGCGGCGATCGCGTTCGACGGCAAGCGGGCGCTGGTGTCGCCCTCGCACTGAAGCAAGCGGCAGTGCATCAATCACGTCATTCGCCAACCCGAACTGCAAATCTGAATATGATCAAAATTCTCGGTAAATCCAGTTCGATCAATGTGCGCAAAGTCCTCTGGACTTGCGCGGAACTCGACCTTCCCTACGAGCACGAACAATGGGGCGACGGCTTTCGCGCCGTGAGCGAGCCCGAATTCCTCGCGCTCAATCCCATGGCTCAGGTACCGGTACTGATCGACGGTGACTTCGTGACGTCGGAATCGAATTCGATCATCCGCTATCTGGCGAATGTCTACGACGTGCAGGGCCGCCTGCTGCCGCAGGCACCCAGGCTGCGCGCGCAAGTCGAGCGATGGATGGACTGGCAGGCGACGGAACTGAACAACGCGTGGCGCTTTCCCTTCATGCACCTGGTACGCAAGCTGCCGGCGTATGACCATCCGCAGCTCGTGGCGAACAGTATCCGGTTGTGGACTTCGTATATGGCGCTGATCGATACGCAATTGCGCCAGACCCGGGCGTTTTTGCTGGGTGGCGAGTTGACACTGGCCGATATCGTGATCGGTCTTTCGGTGCACCGCTGGTATTCGACGCCGATCGATCGCCCGCCGTTCGAGGCGGTGAGCGACTATTACGCACGGCTCGGACAACGACCGGGCTTTCGTGCATTCGGCAACAACGGCACGCCCTGATCGTCAGGGCGTGCGGCATGCGTCGGCACGCGTCGGCCACGGTAACGCCGCCGACGTGTGGGCAAGACGATCAAATGTGCGTGAGCCAGTGCGCGTAGGTTTCGTTCTTGCCCGCCACCAGATCGAAAAAGGCCGCTTGCAGCTTCGCCGTCACCGGCCCGCGTGCGCCGCTGCCGATCGTGCGTCTGTCGAGTTCGCGGATCGGCGTGACCTCCGCGGCGGTGCCGGTAAAGAACGCTTCGTCGGCGGTATACACTTCATCGCGCGTGATGCGCTTTTCGATCACGTCGATACCCATGTCGCGCGCGAGCGTGATGACCGTGTCGCGCGTAATGCCGTCAAGGCATGAGGACAGATCGGGCGTATAGAGCTTGCCGTTGTTCACCAGGAAAAAGTTTTCGCCCGAGCCTTCGGAAACGTAACCGTCCACGTCGAGCAACAGCGCCTCGTCGTAACCGTCGGCCGTGGCTTCCTGGTTCGCGAGAATCGAGTTCACATACCAGGCCGAAGCCTTCGCACGCACCATCGACACATTCACGTGATGACGCGTAAACGACGAGGTTTTCACGCGGATGCCCTTTTCCATGCCGTCCGCGCCCAGATAAGCGCCCCACGGCCACGCAGCGACACCGGTATGGATCGTGTTGCCCTTTGCCGAAACGCCCAGCTGCTCCGAACCCACCCACACGATCGGACGGATATAGCAGGCTTCGAGCCGATTGGCGCGAACGACTTCGCATTGCGCCGCCGCCAGCGTAGCGGCATCGAACGCCACGTCCATACGCAGGATCTTCGCTGAATTGAGCAGGCGCCGCGTGTGATCGGCCAGGCGGAAAATGGCCGGGCCGCGTGCGGTGTTATAGGCGCGCACGCCTTCGAAAACCGCCATACCGTAGTGCAGCGTATGCGTGAGCATATGAATCTTCGCATCGCGCCACTCGACCAGTGCGCCGTCAATCCAGATCTTTCCATCGCGGTCGGCCATCGACATACCACTCTCCCGTCAAACAACATGAATAAAAAGGCGCCCGCTTCGTGCGGGCGCCTGCAAGACACAACGACTTCAGGCTGCGCGCTTGCGCTGATTCTCACCGCCCCAGCGGCTGAAGAAGAACACGAGCGTCGTGCGCGCGCCGCCCAGCACTTCGCAGACCTCATGCGGCAGATCGCAGCGGCTGATCAGCACCGAGCGATATTCGGTCAGGTACGTGCGCGCGTCGCCCTCGCCGCGTTGCACGACGAATTCACCGCCGGCGTACTGGCTGCCCAGTTGCAGCACCACCGATACTTCGTAGTCCGGATTGCTATCCTGGTCGAGATGCAGGCCGATGAACGAGCCCTTGCCCATGCGGTTGATCTGCACGCGGCGCAGATGCAGTTCGGGCGAGCCCAGCGCCTGCTGGCAATACGCCTTGACGGCATCGGAACCGATCACCGGCAGCAACTGTTCGGCCAGGTGATCGTTCACCACGCGCGGACGGTCGATGTCAGTCATGAAGCGCGCAACCTGCACGTCGTTGGGTTCGTCCGCGTCGCCCACCAGCACTTTTTCCCACGGCAATTCCGGGCTCGAAGCGATGCGCTCGATGGTTTCCCACTGAGCGGTCGAGAAGAATCCCGACGCCTCGGGCAAATAGATGCTCCCCGACTCTTCGAGCTGGCGGGCCGGCGTATCAATCGTGGTGACGTTCATTGCAGACTCTCTTGTAGATTTTGAAAATCCGGTTGGCGATGATTCGGTTGACGCGCAAACGTCTTTTGCTGGTATTCGCGATGTTCACGGCCCCAGGCAAGCAGGCCGAACGGATCATCCACACCCCGGCAAAGGTGATCCCGCTGTACGAGCAGGCTTTCGAGCAAGCCCCAGGTCTCCGCCATCGGCCCGAACTTTGACGGCAGGCCTTCATTGGCGGCCCGCTCCGGCGCAATGCGCCAGAAGTTGACCTTGGGACTACGGTGATGGAAATCGTGACTCGGCATGTCCTGCATGAACGAGTACACGCGCAACGGGATGTCGATCAGCAAGGTGCCCGCCGTCCAGCCCGCAGTCTTCACGATGCGGCGCAGGCCGTTTTCGGCGTGCGGGAACGGTCGGCCAAGAAAACGGCCCCAGCTCAGCGACGCGTACCAGACTTCGGGCGTCACTTCCGGATCCTTGCGGGCGAACCAGAGATGCTCAGTGATGTGCTGAAGCCACGACGAATGCTGCGTGATGAACAGGATCGGGATCAGGTAATACAGCACGAACGCATTGGCCAGATTGAAATAGACCACGAGCGTCAGCAGTACAGCCCAGTAGACCGTGCGGGCGATGCGCTCCGAACGCGTCGCCACCACGAAACTCTGCTCGAAACGAAAACGCAGATGTTCAAGGACGCGCATGGGATGAAACGGCGCGAATGCAATCAGGAACCAGAAGCGACGCTCCGACATGCCATGATAAAAGCCGTGCTGCTCCATGAACTTCTGGTCAGGGTCGTCGTCGGTGCAGAAGGTGCCGCGGCCGTGATGATCGCGGATATGGATCATCATGTAGCTTTCCCACGAGGTGTGCAGGATCGGAATCGACAGAATCCATTTGCACAGGAAGCGGGCGAGCGGCCGGTTGCTAACGCCCGCGCCGTGAATCGTGTAGTGGAACGTGTGCAGCATGCCGCGCTGACGGTTGGTGATCAGCACCATCAGCGGAACCGAAACCACGACCTTAAGCCAGAGGGGCCACGCGCTGGCGAGGATCGCATTGCCGCACAGCACACCGCCGATCAGCACCAGATAGGCCCAACTGATATGCAGCAACATCTGCCACGTCTTCAAGAGCGTTTGCTCCGGGGTGCGCGGAGCGGCATCGTTGAGCGACTTGCCGGTCACCCAGGTCCAGAACGGCTGGCAGGGCAGGCATCGGTAGGTCTCGCGTACATCGACGCCATAGCCGTGCCCTGAGCGGCGCGTGGCGAACAGCGGCGAACGGCTCATCGCGCACACTCCTGCTCGAGTTCGCGCGCTTCCTCGCGCCCTGTTCCAACCGATGCGGGCGCGCTCGCCGCCGCGTCCTCGACGATGTAATCGGTCTGGCGGTAAATCACCGCTGCCGGGCGGGCGAAGCCATAGAACGGCGCCATACGGTGATGATCCACCCCAAGCACGACGAAATGGTCGAAACGCTGTGCGTAGATTTCGCCCATCAGCGCGTATTCCGCGGCCTGTTTCAGAAAGACCTGCCGCAGCGCCTGTTCGTCCACGCCCTTGAACCACTCGCGATAGAGCGGCAAGCGTGTAGCGAATATGCCATCGAGCGCGGCCTGATCGAGCCCGGTCGAACCCAGATCGCCCGCCGCCAGCGCTTCGTAAATGCGCTTGTGACGCGCGATCCATGCGTCTTGCGTACCCACCTCGTCGAAGAAAAATGCGCGCCGCACGGGGACATCCAGGCGCTGGGCGATATTGCCAATCTGCTCACGCACGCATTGCACGAATTGCGGGCGCGTCACGCCAAGCGGAGAGTCCGCATCGTCGTAAGCCAGCGATTCGAAATCGCCGCCATAGAGATTGACGGCATAGCGCACGCCCAGCGCATCGAGAAAGCGCATCATCACGGGCAGGATATCGAGCACTTTTCTGCCCGCAAGACCCGGTTGCACGCCGATCGACGAGAACGTGTAGCGCACGTTGCCGCCTTCGGTCGTATGCGAATAGTCTGGGCAGATGGCCGACACCAGTTGCAGGGTCTGCCCGCTATCGCGGACATGCAGGACGGTATCGACAAAGCGATGGAACGCAGCGGCGTCGGGGTACACGAGCGTCGCCTCGGCGAACAGACGCTCGACAGGACGAGCCAGTTCACGAAGCCGGTCGCTTACGCCGTAGCGACGCTCCAGTTCGCCCAGATGGCGCACATCGTCATTGATCAGCATGGTGAGCAGCGACGGCAAATGACCGTCGATCTTGAAGTGATAGAGATTGGAGAGCGGCGCGCCGCTCTTGTCGATGTGGTAATCGAATTCCGCGTACTTTTCCTTGAGCAGCTGATAAAAGATCACGTTGCCGAACGCACTGCGCTTTTCATCGACATGCGCGCGGCGCGCAAGATAATGTTTCCGGAGGCGCTGCAGACGATGCTGGAGCCAGTCCGCGTCATCGTGACCCTCAGCGCGGCTAACCTGAAACTCCATGCCGTAGCGGATCGCTTTCAGAACCTCGCGACTCTGCCTGGCGTCGAACAAAATAGGTCGGTTCATTTCGATGCTTTCTCTATTCAACGGCCGTGGATCTGAGCCCACGGCCTTGTTCGCGGAATCGGTCGCGCGAAGGGTTTCAGCGCACCGCCGGTTTGACGATCACGGGTGCCCCCGCCGGTGCAAGCGTGCGTTTGGAGACAACCACGAGAAGGATCACCACCGCGCACATAGCGAGCGTCGGCCAGTCGAACAGTTCATGCATGAAGGCCACCGAATAGGCGTAGGTCACGAACGGTTGCAGCAACTGCAGCTGGCTGATGCGCTGGATGCCACCCAACGCGAGTGCGCGATTCCACGAGAAGAAGCCCAGCAGCGAATTCACGAAGGCGAGGAAGGCGAGCGCGCCCCAGCCGGCCCCGTTGAGCCCTTCTACCGCCGTCTTGCTGAACACGCAGGCCGAAAGCACCACCACGATCGGCAGGCTGATCGCCAGCGTCCAGCACATGACCTCCCAGCCCTTCATCTCCTTGGAGAGCGCACCGCCCTGCGCATAACCAAAGCCGGCCAGCAACACCGCGCCAAACAGTGCGAGATCGCCCACATACACGCCCTGCAATTCATGGCGCGACAGCGTGAAGGCCACCACCGCGGCGAAGCCGAGGATCGAGACGATCCAGAACGACAGGGGCGGCCTCGTGCGCGTAATCAGCGTGCCGAAAATCGAGGTGGACAGCGGCAGCGCCGCGAGCACCACGCCGCCGTGACTAACCGGCACATAGGCCATGCCGAGAGCCGTCAGGATTGGAAAGCCGTAAACGATCCCAAGCGAAGTGGCGAACAGACGCTTGAGCTGGCTGCGGTTCGGGAACGAGGAGCGTGTTGCGACCAGAATCGGCACGGCCGCGCATCCGGCCAGCAGGGAACGGAACAGCCCGATCTGCAACGCGCTAAGCTGTCCGGCCAGCACTTTGGCGAACGGCAGCGTCAAGGCAAAGGCCGCGACGGAGATCAGCCCGAGCAGATAAGCCTGCACATCCTGCGAGCTGCGACCCGGTCGCGCGGACGAGGAAATTGTCGTATTGAGGTTTTTCATATCGATAGAACCCGGTTGGGCTTTCGCACCCCATCAATATGGAGTACGAATTGAACTGGATCGCGTTATAACGAATACATCATGTCGCTTCCACGCGCCGCTTCATCCAGCCATCTGGACAGGATTATTATTTGCGCCGTACAGGGAGATGAGACATAAACACTTGCACGATAACTTTACGAAGTGTTCGCAAAAAACATACAAACAGTTCCGTGTCGCTACGATTGCGACGCCACATCGCGAAGGCGTACGTATCCTTCGACAAAAAAGAGGGTATCGAGCGGAAATTGAAGCAATGGCGCGCGTGGGTACGCAGAGGTGTCCAGGCGCGCGAAGGCGCCTGACGTCAAGGAGGGAGGTTGCCGGCGATCGACGAAGTGCGATGCGGCGTGACGCTATCAGCCCAGAACGGCTTCTACGGCTGCCGTACGGGCCTGTTCCGCGGTGTATTCGAGAAACGCCTGCGCGCGGCGGTCACTCAGATGAACTGCATTCAAACGGGTCCAGGGGGTCGCGCTGCCATCCGGACGGAATAGCGAACCTGGCAGCAGTTCGATATCGAACTGCCGGGCCCAGGCGGCGAGCAGCGCGGAATCCTCCACGCCCGGCACCCTCGCCCACAGGTTGTAGCCAGCGCTCGACGCGGTGTGCAACTCCCAGCCTGCTTCATGAAGGCGCCGCTGCGCGTCGGACAGCGACCGGTCGGCCATTCTTCGCAGACGTTCGAGATGCTTGCGATAGGTGCCGCGTTCGAGCAGCGCCGCAATCACACATTCGCTCAGCCGGGTTCCGGTCGACCCCGTCAACGACTTCAGATCGACCATGCGCTGGATGACTTCCGGATGCGCCGCGACCCAGCCAACACGCAGCGACGAAGACAGGGTTTTCGAAAAGCCGCCCACGTAGACAACCCGCTGAAGCTGGTCGAGCGCCGCCAGCCGTTGCGTCGGAACCGCCTGAAAATCCGCGTACACGTCGTCTTCGATGACGGTGAGTTCGTACTGCTCCGCGAGTTGCAGGATGCGAAACGCTGTCTGCGAGTGAAGCGAGCCGCCGGTAGGATTGTGCAGCGCCGAATTGACCACAAAGACGCTGGGCCGATGCAGCTTGAGCAGGCGCTCAAGTTCGGCGATATCGGGGCCGCGCTCATCGCGCGGAACCGCGATCAGACGCGCGCCCTGCACACGCAGGATCTGGAACAGATTAAAGTAGCCCGGATCTTCCACCAGCACGGTGTCGCCGGGCTTCACCAACATGCGCGTGAGCAGATCCAGCGCATGGCTGGCGCTTTGCGTCGCGACAATCTGGTGCGCCTGTGTGTCGATGCCGAGACGCCGCAAACGCAGCACGATTTGCCTGCGCAACTCCAGTTCGCCCTGGGCCGTTGCATATTCGGTCAGGCATTTACGATCGACGCGCGAAACCTGTTTGATGACCTGCGCAATGCCTTCGACATCCCGCCAAAGCTCGGGAATGAAACCATTCGACAACAGCAAGGGCGACTGGGCGTCGTGCCGGTCGCGATCGAATTCGTCTTCGCTGGAAACGGCGGCGTCTTCGTTCGGAAGCTGGATGACGTAATACCCCGAACCGTGCTTCGCCTGGATCAAACCACGCGCGGTTAGCTGGTCGTAGGCTTCGATGACAGGAAAGCGGCTGATCTTGTGTTCGGTCGCCAGTTGCCGGATAGACGGAAGACGCACCCCGGTCGAGAGTTGCCGCGAGCGGATCAACGTTTCGAGTTGACTGGCCAGTTGGCGCGAAATGGGTACACGCGCACTCGAATCAAGGTTCAGCTTCACGTTCATCAAATTCTCCCCGCCCGGACTTGGACTGCGACTATTTCATCTATAAGCGCGGATTTAGACCATCAAGGATATGCGTAGCATATGACCATGCTCCACAACTCATGCCGGAGTTCAGTCCGCCGACATGACGTGCACTACCCGCACTCTCCAATCCGCGCTTGTTTCTTGTACTCGTTTTTATCCTGCTCTCAGGTCAAACCGGCCTTCGGATGAAAGTGCCAGCAAGCCGTCGGCGTGCCTTGGGGCCGGCGGCGATTGCATTTTCATCAGAAGATACAGACCAGTATATCTCAGGCTTTCCCGAGCGTCGATCCATCGTCGAGCTCGTATTCTTTCAATAGCTGCGCCGCCGAAACCCGCTTGCAAACGCGCCATGACAGAGCCATGCATTCAACATAGGAAGCCGCCCATCGCCACCCATATGACGCATTCTACGAGTTGAGAAACGCCTCGACGGGATGGCGGGCGCACATCGACACCACGCGCTGACGAATCTCGTCGGCAATTGCTTCGGTACCCATCCTGTCGATCACGTCGCCAATCATCTGGGCAATTTCTTCGGCATCGCGGCGCGTCAAGCCGCGTGCGGTAATCGCCGCGGTGGACAGTACGATGCGCGTCCCCGTCAAAGCCGGCTTGATCAACGCATGGGTGCGATCGACTTCCACGCTAATGTGCGCGCGAGCGAGCGCAGCCACCAGACGGCCGGCCGGCAGACCCGTGCTGTCGCATTCGATCACAACGAGGTGCGACGCCTCGTCTTCGCTCACAACCGGAATGCCGCGCTGTTCCAGACCGTGCCGCAGTGCTCCGGCATTTTCGATCATGCGCGCATCGTACTGTGCGAAGCCCTCCTCAAGCGCCTCCTTGAGCGCCACCGCCTGCGTCGCCAGCAGGCGCAGGGACGGCGCCACGTTGCAATAGGTACGCACCGCCCGGTCGAGCGGTTCGCTATAGCGGGCGTTGGCGAGCAGCAAGGTGCCGCGCGGGCCGCGCAAGGGGCCATGAGTGGGCGCTGTCGCCATATCGACCAGACCGAGCGGGGAGGCTATACGGCCTGCGGCGATTGCACAGGCAAGCGTCGTGAGGTCGACGGCAAACGCCGCGTCGACTGCGTGAACCATTGCCGAAAATCGGGGGTAGTCGATGCGGGACTGATCCGCTGAAAAGGCAACACGAACGAGCGACGGGCGCGCCTTGGCGATGACTGCCTCGCAAGCGTCGTAATCAGGATGCCCGTTCGTCATGCCGATCTCGAACTGCGCTTCCGGTTCAAGCTGACCAATCACATTCATGCGCAGCACGTAAGCCACGAAGTATCGCGCCTGCCTGACGAAATCGACGACAGCATCGCCTCGTCTGGTCGACGACAGCAGGATGAGGTGATTCGCGCGGCCCGGCGAACTGGCGCGCAGGCTCGCGTAGTTTGCGCCGAACAGTGTGCAGGCGCGTGCGCGCCCCACCCGCTCGACGGTATCCGTCACACCGTCGATCACCGCCGCCGGGTGTCCCGCTTCGTGCGCCATGGCGCCGTCGAACGCAGCCAGCTCGGCTGCCTGCCAGGCGGTCGCGCTCACATAATTGCGCGCCTCCACCAGTTCGATATAGCTATCCTGCTTCGCGCGCGCGAGCCAAAGCTGATAGGCGATCGTTGGATCGACCGATTCCAATGTTGTAGACATGTGTCAACGCACCGTCTTCGCGTGCGGTTTCAGAATGCACAGGCGCACTACCGCCTCCCTTGTTCCCTCTGTCAAATCCGGTTCGCATGCCACAAGGAATGCGCATCAACCGGGGTTTCGCAGGGGGCGTGGATAGTTTCGCAGATATGAAGCAGCCTGCCATGTACAGTCCGCTCCAATCGCGGACAACTGTTCGGCCTGTTTCGCCTGACAGTTCCTCACGCCCGGCGCCTGCCCGAAAATCCGCGAGCGTGGCATCTCAAGCCTCGCGTCCTCAACGTTCCGGTTGAAACAAGCATCGACTGACCGTGCGTCATTTCCTACCCATCGCATTCCTTATCATTTCCAATCACGTGCGTTGCGAATTCAATCTTGTCCTGTTCGAAACGATCAATCTTGCCACTACAGTTGCCCGGTGCCCGACGGTACATTTTTCACGTCCTTGGAAGCACCTGAATCAAGCCTGGCGTCCTGCTTCACCCGGACGAGATCCACCAGCCTGCCGCCGTTGAATCCCATACGAACGACGCGCCGGTTAGTGGAGGATCAAAGCGCCTGGCAAACAATAGGAAAACACCCAATGCCTGTTCAGTACCTGCTTGGCTCGATCTTCTGCCTGATCGCAACGGTCTCATGGGGTTGCATGTTCCCGGTCATGACCCAGGCGCTCAAGCACGTCGACCCGTTTAACTTCACGGCCATCCGCTACAGCATCGCGGTCATCGCCTTCCTGATCGTTCTTGTCAAGCGCGAAGGCATCGCTGCCCTGAACCTCAAGAACGAGCGCTACGTCCTCGCGTGGCTGTTTGGCACCGCGGGCTTCGCGGGTTTCGGCTTTCTGGTCTTTCTCGGTCAGGAAATGTCGGGGCCGACCGGCGCGCTGACGGCCTCGATCATGATGGCGACCATGCCGCTCATCTCTTTGTTGGTCAACTGGCTGCTGCGCGGCGTCAAACCGCCGCCCGTTTCGATCGCGCTTATCGTGCTTTCGTTTATCGGCGTTGTTACCGTCATTACGGGGGGCGACTTCTTTGCCCTCTTTAATACCCAGTTCCAGTTTGCTGCCAATGGCTGCCTGATTCTTGGCGCGCTCTGTTGGGTCATCTATACGACGGGAGCCAGCTATTTCCCGAAGTGGTCACCTTATCGCTACACCACCATGACGACGCTGCTGGGTCTCGTCAGTGTTTTCGCGATCGATGCCGTGCTGATCGCGAGCGGCCATGTGGCGATCCCGGCGCAGTCGGCCATCATCGCGGTCGTGCCGCATCTGCTGTACACCGCGCTGATTGCGGGCTTCGTTGGCGTGCTGGGCTGGAATCTCGGCAACCGCATTGTTACCCCGATGAACGGCGTGCTGTTCATGGATGTGGTGCCGCTGACCGCGTTCGTCGTGTCGGCGCTGACGGGAACCATCCCGGCCCGCGCCCAGATCATCGGCGCACTGATTTCCGCCAGCGCACTCATTCTGAACAATCTGTATCAGCGCCGCAGGCTGGCCATGCAAAGTGTCGTGACGTTGCAGAAAGCGAAGGCCTGATTTTCCAGTCGCCCTCGCTATAGAAAGCTGAATCCCTCATTTTTCCCCCCTATTCTCTTGAGTCGTTGATGAAAACTTTTGACCACGTCCTGAAGCAAACGCGTTCGCTACTCAACCAGAAGCAAGCACCGGTAGCAGCGTGGCGGGAGATCCAGAGTGAAATCTCGTCGCTTTGCAAAGAGGCATTTTCCCCGTCGCAAGGCAACGCCTACCGGGTCTTTCACCAGATTCTCTTCGACTTCTATCAACTGACGTTTCTTCCGCCGCACGACGTGCGCGTACAAAACCAGTTCAATCCCGAGATGATCGGCGTTCGCAACCTGATGGAACAGGAATGGCGCAATCACCTGCACAGCGAGGTCGCGCAGGAACTGCGTGACGCGACGATTCCCACCGACGGCGAAGAATTTGTCGACTGGCTGCTTCAACGGCTCGAACAGCATCCTTCGAACGGTCATCCGCTCTACGAATACCTGGAGTCGTCCGCGAAGATCGAAGACTTCGAAATCTTCTTTCAGAGCGAAATCATCGTCAACAGCATGTTCGAGGAGTTCGTCGCACTGGCCCAGCTGGGGGCGCCCACCTACATCAAGATCGAACTGGCGAAGAACTACTGGGACGAAATGGGCAATGGCGTGGACGCGAAGGTTCACACCGAAATGTTCCAGAAGCTGCTCAACCATTTCGGACTTAACCAGGTCGATCTCGATCGCGTCGCGCACGCCAATCCTGTAGCGCTGGCGCAAGGCAATCTGTTCCTGATGCTGTCGATGCAGCGCAAGCACTTCTACGAAACGATGGGCTTGATCGGCGCCGGCGAATACCTTGTGCCGAAGCGCTATCAAAAAGTAGTCGATGGATCGCGGCGCGTGGGGCTCAGCGACGACACGCTCGAGTTCTATATCGAGCATATCGGCATTGATACCGACCACGCAGACGAATGGTTCCGCAATGCCATCGTTCCGGCCGTGAACGCCACACCTGAGGCTCGCATCGAGATGGCACAGGGAGCCTATTACCGCATGCTGCACATTCAGGCATTTTCGGACGTGCTGTTTCACCTGTTCACTCAATAACGCCTCGCAACCCTTACATGAGCGTGAAGGAGTGAAATGTCCGCGAGACTACTAGCGACCGGGATTTACCTGCCGGAAAAATCTGTGCCGGTCGCATCCTTGCTACCCGATGGAGTGGACAGCTATCAGACGGACGTGGTCGGCATTCATTCGGTACGCCGCGCCGCGCCCGACGAGCACGCCTCCGATCTGGCCATCAAGGCCGGACGCGAGGCACTCAAAGCCTCCGCGCTGGACCCACGCGATATCGATGTCGTCATTTACTGCGGTATCGGCGTCAACGATCGTGGATTCTGGTCGCCGGCCGCGCGAATTCAGCATGATCTCGGTGCATCGCGCGCTTTCGCTTTCGATGTCTATCAAGGGTGCGTCAACACGATTCTCGCGCTGAAACTGGCCAGAGATATGTTGAACGCCAATGAAAAACTGGGCGTAGTGCTGATCGTGGCCGGTTGCCGGGTGGAAGATGTGATACCCGGGCGCACGACAGGCAACACGTTTTATTCGGACGGCGGCGCTGCGGCGCTTGTCGTCCGCGATGGCGACGACTGGGTGATCGGGGACGCGTACTTCGAAACCGATGGCTATTTCCATGACGTGTTCTATTCGGGCAGCGGCGGGACGATCGCGCCGCCCACCCACCCTGATTCACTCGTGGGCTATGGCGTCCAAAACCGCGAAAAGCAGAAGATCGACCTGAAGCCGGTCTTCGACGAAAAGCTCATAGGCGTCATAGAACGGCTCGCGGGTCACCTCTCGCACCGCGAGATTTACGTGAACCTGTTTAATTACAACCGCCGTCTGACGGCGACACTCAATAGCAGGTTCGCGGGCAGGGTCAGCGGCTGGCTGGCCAGTTACGAATCTTACGGCCATATGGGCCCTTGCGACCCGATCCTGAACCTGTATTTGGCACGCGAACAACATCAAATTCCGCCGGGCGCAGTCGTCATCAACGTGGCGGCCGGCATTGGCATGACATGGGGAGGTTGTGCAATTGAACATTGACTTCACGCCTGAATTGACACGCGCCGCGCCGCGAATTCTGCTTACCGGAGCCAGCGGCGGCATCGGGCGCGATATTGCCCGGCGCTTTGGCCGTGGCGCCAGAATCGGTTTGCATTACCACCACGATCGCTCCGCTTCGATCGATGAAACGGCCGAAGCCATTCATGCGGCAGGCGGTGAAGTGTTGCCGCTTCAAGCCGATGTCACCCAGCCCGGCAACGTCGACGACATCGTCGAGCGCTTCACGAAATGGAGCGGCGGCGTGGATATCCTGATCAATAACGCGGGAGCGCTGCCATCGCGCGTGCTGATCGAGGATATGAGCCTGGACACGTGGAATCACAGTTTCGCGCTCAACGCGAGTTCGGTATTTCTGTTCACCAAAGCCGTCATCCCGTCCATGAAGAAGCAGGCCACGGGCGGCGCGATCATCAATATCTCCTCGATCGCCGCAGTGACCGGCGGATCGTCGCGCGCGAGTCACTACGCGAGCGCCAAGGCGGCCGTCTCATGCTTTACGCTCTCGGCCGCGAAAGAGCTGGCGCCCTACAACATCCGCGTGAACGCCGTCTCGCCTGGCTTTATCGAAACGCCATTTCATGACGGCATTACGGATGCGACTGTGATGAAACAGGTGGAACTCCAGACGCCCTTGCAAAGAAACGGCACTGCGCGAGACGTCGCCGAGGCTGTCTATTACCTCGCCAGCTCATCGGCGGCATTCGTTACCGGAACCGTTCTTGACGTGAATGGCGGCTTGCTGATGCGCAGCTGACGCCTCATTCATTTATCGACTTGCTCGTAGTAGATAAGGAGATATTTCATGGAATTCGGAGTGATCGGGCTAAGCCACAAATCGGCTGGGCTCGAAGTACGCGAGAAGTTCGCTCTCGATCAGAACCGCCTGATTGAAGCACTGCAACTTATCGACCGTGACTATTCATTCGAGGGGGTGCTGCTCAGCACCTGTAACCGCTTCGAGATCTATTTTCTGTCTGAAGATGGTGTCGCCGGCGCGCGTGAGTTTCTAGGCCGCTTTTACGAAGTCGACGATCGATTGCTCGACGAACATACCTATCGTAAGTCCGGCGAAGCCGCCCTGCGCCACCTCCTGCGTGTTGTCAGCGGCCTGGATTCGGTGGTGCTGGGAGAGAACCAGATTCTCGGGCAGGTTCGCACTGCCTGGCTGGTTGCGCAAGAGCAGAAAGTCTCGCGCAAGCTGTTGAATGGCATTTTTGAGCGTGCCGTGCGCTTCGGCAAAATGAGCCGCACCGAATCCACGCTCAACGCAGGTCCCGTTTCCATCAGTTCGGTCGCCGTGAAACTCGCAGAGAAGCAACTCGAACGGCTCGACGACAAGACCGGATTGCTCGTGGGCTCCGGCGAGATGGCGCGAATCGCGGTCCAGCATCTTCGCGATCGGGGCCTGTCGAGGCTTGTCGTCGCCAACCGCTCCCGCGACCGCGCACAACAACTGGCCGACGAATACGGTGGAAGCGCCATTGGTCTCGATGAAATCTATGGCGTCATTCCAGAGATTGATCTGGTCATCAGCGCGGCAAGCGCAAGCGAGCCGATCTTGACGCGATACGGTCTGGAACGGGCCATGTCGACGCGCACGTACCGTCCATTGGTGCTGGTCGATATTGGTGTGCCTCGCAACATCGAGCAAACGGTCGATACGTTGCCCGGCGTGGCGTTATATGACGTTGATTCGCTGGAGAGCATCTCCAGAGAAAATAGCCGCCTGAGGCAAGGCGAGATTGAGAAGATTGAAGCGTGGATCGACCGTGAAATTGAGGAAAATGCAACGCGATTACGCACCGAATGCGTAGTCCCGCTCATCAAGGCGCTCACGGCAAGGATCGACCTGGTACAGCAGGAGTCGATGAAAAGCATCCGCGAGAACGCACCAGACCTCGACGAACGCATCTACGAAGTGGTCGCCCGCTCTTCATTCGCCGCGTTGAATGGTCTTCTTAGAACGCCGATCAAGCGACTCAAGGAAATGTCGGTGAGTTCAGGGCCAGGCGATCTCCAGGAAATTGCGAATCAATTTGCTGAACTCTTCGAATTGCCGAATACGGACAACGCGCATCTTCACAAACTGGTCAAACGATTCGGCTCACAGCCAATGATCGGCGACCAATCCACACGATAGGGAACCGCCATGCAGATCAGCAGGATGGACGCCGGGTCAGCGCTGATTTCCTCGCTCTACGGCAGCAGCTATCAAGATGCACTGGAGCGTCTGGGGGAGATCGCACCGCACTTTCGCGACCTGATTGTCGAGGTCATCGCCGGCACGGTCTATACCCGTGCGCAACTCGATCAACGCTCTCGCGAGCTGGTGGCGATCGCGTCGCTTGCAACGCTTGGTCACGCCCTGCCGCAACTGAAAGTACATGTTGCAGGGGCGCTCGCACTGGGTTGGACGCGCAGTGAAATCGTGGAAGTGCTGACCCAGGTCGCCATGCATGCCGGGTTTCCCGCAGCCCGTAACGCGATCATGGCAGCCGCCGAAGTCTTCGAAGCGCAACAGATTCTCGACCAGAAGGTACCGCAGTGAGCGAGTCTTACTACCGACATCACGTTTTCATGTGCACGAACCAGCGCGAAAACGGCACGGCCTGTTGCGCCAACCTCGGCGCCGCGCAGGCCGGCGAACATGCGAAAACACGCCTGAAATCCCTGAGTTTTTCGGCACGCAGCCGGGCGCGGATCAATATGACCGGATGCCTGAATCGCTGCGGCCAGGGGCCCATCATGGTCGTCTATCCCGAGGGAACCTGGTACCGCTACGAGACGCTGAACGATATCGATGAAATTATCGACAGCCACATCGGTCGTGGCGAAATCGTGCAGCGGCTTCGCGTGAGCTAGGCCTCTTGCGTGACAAGCCGCAAATCTCGCTCCTCAATCCATTCACTTTCCTTACCGGTATCTAGCAATATGAGTGAATCTCCCCGCTACATGCTGCTCACGGGAGCCAGCCGCGGCATCGGGCACGCCACGGTCAAATTGTTTCAGGAGCGCGGCTGGACGGTATTGACAGTGTCGCGCCAGCCGTTCTCCTCGGACTGCAAGTGGCCGAATGCCGCCGCATCGCACATCCAGGCGGATCTCGCCCATATCGATGCGATTGAGGAGGTCGCCGCCGAAGCGAGACGCAGGTTGCCCGACGGGAAACTGCATGCGCTCGTCAACAATGCCGGGATTTCGCCCAAAGGCCCGGAGTCCTCGCGTCTTGGCGTGCTGGGTAGCGACAGTCACGTCTGGACGACGGTGATGAATGTCAATGTGGTTTCGAATGCCCTGCTGGCGCGAGCACTGTTTCCGGAACTCGTGGCCGGGCAAGGCGTCGTCGTCAATGTCACTTCGATTGCGGGCGTCAAGGTGCATCCGTATGCGGGAACAGCCTATGCCGCCTCCAAGGCGGCACTCGCGGCCCTGACACGTGAAATGGCTCATGAATTCGGACCTCATGGCGTTCGCGTCAATGCCATCGCGCCCGGGGAAATCGATACGTCGATTCTTTCTCCAGGCACCCAGGAGCTCGTCGATAGCGCCATTCCATTGCGTCGTCTGGGTAGCCCGCGAGAAGTTGCGGAGACGATCTATTTTTTGTCGACTCCCGCCTCTTCCTATATCAATGGCGCCGAAATTCACATTAACGGCGGTCAACACGTCTAGCATGAATCCGTTGGCCAGGGGGCCGGCATGAATAGCACAGAAAGCAAGCCCACTGAGTTTGAAACCGGGCAATTGCCGCGCACGGAAACTCACCTGGCCGACGTGATCGACGCGTTGCAGGACAGCGTGCGAAACCGGTTGATTCGCGAAATGGCGCAGCAGGCTCAAACAGAGGTTATTGGCGTACAGGTCATGCGAGCGTGGATCCCACGAGCGCCAACCCTGCAACAGAAATCTCTCCTGCTTGCGAGGGTGCAAACGATGGCCGCACATGCCTTGTCGCTACAGGGCGCACTCGCGAGGCTTGGCATAACGGGCGAACAGTTGCTCCGGCAGCGGCTCGACGGTACGGCCCGCTATCTGGACATTTTCAACTACCCGGTGCTGAGCTGGGGCGACATCGGCATGATCGGCTGGCTGGGCGGTACGGCGGAACTCGTCAGGCAGGCGATGCTATCGCGCCAGGGCTGCGAATCCTGCGCTCGCCTGATGGCGAACATCGGGCAGGAAAAGCGCTTTCATCACCGCCAGAGCTTTGAGCGTGTCATGAATCTCGCGCTGGGTACGCACGCACAGCGAAAGATGGCACAGGATGCGCTCGATCGCTGGTGGTGGCCCATGCTGATGGCGTTCGGAGCTCCACAGAGCCGCCCCGCTGCGCATCCAACTGCATTTGGTGAGACATCCGGATCTAACGATATGCTGCGCCAGAAATTCATCGACGAGACTGTTCCGCAAGTGCACTTTCTGCAACTCAAGCTGCCCGACGACAATCTGTTGCTCAACGATGAAACCGGCCACTATGACATTGGGCAAATTGATTGGGACACGTTCGAGAGCATTACGCGGCGGGGTGGCGTCTGCAACCGTACACGTATGGACGCCTGTAGCAAGACGTGGCATGAAGGCGCCTGGGTGCGTGACGCCGCTGCGGCGTACGCTGCGAGGCAAGCCACAGAAATGGTATAGCAAGAATAAGGTTAGCAGGTGAAAGCGAACGATCAATACCATCAGTTCCTGGCTGAGTATCTCCTGCGTCAGGGCGATAACTGCCTGATCCTTTCGCAACGACTCTCTTCGTGGTGCGGTAATGGCCCCACCCTTGAGGAGGATCTCGCGCTCAGCAATATCGCGCTTGGCTGGCTAGGGCAGGCACGCATGTGGCTCCAATATGCCGGTAGTCTGCCTTGCGTCGCGCGCAGCGAAGATGAACTCGCCGGTTTGCGGGATGCGCATGAGTTCCGCAATGTGTTGCTCGTCGAGCAGCCAAACGAGAATTTTGCCGATATCCAGACACGACTGTTTCTTTTTACGAGTTGGTATGGCCTGCTGCTGGACTCGCTGATCCACTCGCACGACGAGAGAATTGCGGCGATTGCTGCCGGCTCGGCGAAACAAATCGCTTTTTATCTGCAGCACAGCCGCCGCTGGATTGTGCGCCTGGGTGACGGAACCGCGTTCAGCCGCGCGAAGCTTGAGCGTGCGTTCGAGGCATGCTGGGACTTTCTCGGGGAGCTGTTCCTCATGGACGATCTAGAGAAAACAATGCTCAGGTATGGCGTCGGATGCAATTATGCCGTGCTTTATCCGATATGGTGCCGGCATATCGGCGAGGTTGCTGCACAAGCGAAAATCCAGCTGCCGCAGTGCGCCATGCGCATGCAGAACGGAAAACAAGGCAGGCATTCGGAGCATCTCGTTCCCTTACTCATGGAGATGCAATATTTACAGCGTTCGTTTCCTGGCTCCCTATGGTAGTCATACCTGATAAAAGTTCTGGGCAATTTCCTGTCGAGCGTGTATGGACGTGGCTTGCGGGTGTGCCCGACCCAGCGATCCCTTACATTTCGGTAATCGATCTTGGTATCGTCCGCGATGTGTACTGGGATGGAGATCAACTGCACATCATTACGACGCCGACGTGGAACGGTTGTCCCGCAAAGGCGCAGATTGAGGAGGCGATCCGTGGCGTACTCAACGATCACGGCGTGGCCCATTTTACGATCGAGTCGCGACTCGCGCCGGCCTGGACCACAGAATGGATCAGTGAGACCGGCAAACAGAAACTCGCGACGGCCGGCATCGCACCGCCTCTGCCAATCGAGGCCGGATGGCAGGCACTGCCTTTACCTCGTCAGAAACCGCCCTGTCCCCATTGCGGATTACGTGCGACCCGTATGACCAGTGCTTTCGGTAGCACACTCTGCAAGTCGATGCATATCTGCAATCGCTGCCAGAAGCCCTTCGAGCATTTCAAGGCGATCTGAGCGCGCACGCGGTTTGCAGGGATCGCCATTGCACCAACGGTTCAATCGCTCTCGTCCAGCGCCTGCTTTAACGCGCGCGAGAGCGCGAGCGCCCCGCTCTCGGACTTGACATTGGCGAAACCGAGCAAGAGCCCTTTCTGGGGCGGCGCATCCATATAGCGAACCGAAAGCGCCTCCACGGCAAGCCGGTGTCTCTTTGCCTTTTGCGCCAGGTGCAAATCGTCTTCTGAGTCGTCAAGCCCCGCGAGCAAGGTGAGCCCGCACGGCATATCATCGAAATGCATGCGATCGCCGAACGTGGCGCGCATGCTTTGCACCACCATTTCGCGCCGCTGCGAATACACCTGACGCATTTTCTTCAAATGCCGCGCAAAGTAGCCTTGATTAATGAAATCGGCTGTGACGCCCTGGATCAGTACGGGACTGCCATCGTGTAGCCGCGTGCACGATTCGTCGAAACGCGCGACCAATGGCTTCGGAACAACCAGGTAAGTCAGGCACAGCGCCGGACTCAGGGCCTTGCTGAAGGTGCCGACAAACAGCACATTGTCTGTCTTGACGAAACTTGCCAGCGCCGGCAAACGTCCGTCATAGCGGAATTCGCTGTCGTAGTCGTCTTCGATGATAAAAGCGTTGTTCTGCTGCGCCCAGCCGATCAGTTCAAGCCGCCGCTCGATCGACAGCGATACGCGGGCGGGACCTTGATGTGTGCGGGAGACCAGCGCAAAGCGCGCATGCGGTGCGAGCTCCTTGCCCTTCGCCACACATAATCCCTCCTTGTCGACCGGCACCGGAATGAGCCGTGCGCCCATCTCGGCGAACAGATGACGCCGGCTGGGACGCAAGCAGGGATCTTCAAGCCATAATTCGTCGAGCGGTCGCAACAACGTGCGGGCGAGCAGGCTCATGGCGCCGCGATAGCCGGACATGACGAACACCTGTTCCGGCTGGCAATCCAGCCCGCGGGAAATCTGCAAATGCGACGCGATGGCTTCACGTAGCGGCTGATAGCCTGCCGGATTGGGATACGCGAAATGCTGGGCTTGCATGCGCGCCTGCCGGGTGACCAGGGTCGCCCAGAGCTTGTGAGGAAACTGATCGAGAGCAGGAAGCCCGACCTGAAACGGCTGTGGCGCAGTTTGCGCGCCATGATGGGGCGAGCGACTGACGGCCCGGGCTTCAGTGGCACGCGCGAGCGAATCGTGCACCTGCCCCGCAGCGAGCGAGGGTGACACCACGGTTCCCGCCTGACCGCGCGCTACGAGATAGCCATCGCCGATCAGCAGGTCATAAGCCATTTCCACGGTTCCACGAGAAATCTGCAACTCGCTTGCCAGATTGCGAACCGACGGTACACGCATACCGGGCGCGTAGGCGCCGTTTGCGATGGCGCGACGAAAGCGCTCGTAGATTTGCCGATACAGAGGTTCGTCACTACCTTCCAGTAGCGACACAGCGCGGCCGCTTAGCAAAAATTCTGCACTCGACAATTCAATACTCCCGATCAGGCTATTGTGTGGTTGCTCGCGTTTGCGTGTCTGCCAGTCGAGCTTTTGTTATGCGAAAGCGCTTGTCGTATGGGCGGCCCACTATTTTCCCTTATAACAAATGATACCAGGCCGTATCATGGATAAATGCTAGCACGACAGGTATTCGTCGCAAGAAATAATTTCTTCGATTCAATCCAGACTTGCACGCAAGAATCGCGCACCCGTCCTATAATTTCGGCACGCACGATTAAGGAACTACTGAATATGCAGAAAAACGCCAAGCGTCAGTCCATCGTAGAGACCGCGACTCAGCTATTTGCACAACATGGTTACCACGCCGTCGGCACCGACAGGATCATCGATGAGTCGGGCGTCGCGAAGATGACGCTCTTTCGCAACTTCCCCACCAAGAACGACCTGATTTCGGAAGTACTGTCCCAACGTGCGCAAAGCGCGCTGAGTTCGCTCGCCAGCATGGTCGCAAGCAAGCGCACCGCGCTCGAACGGATTGAGGCGGTTTTCGAGTGGCACGAACAGTGGTTCACATCGCGCGATTTCAGCGGCTGCATGTTTACTGGCGCGCTTGCCGAATTCCAGTCGGAGTCCAGCGAAATCACCCGCATCGCTACGGTTCAGAAGGCCAATCTGCGTTTATTTATCCAGAACCTGCTGCTGGATCTCGTGCCCGCACCGTCCATCGCGCTGCTGGCGCGTCAGATCGTCATGCTTCTTGACGGCGCGACGATGTCGGCCGTGGCAGGAGACCATGAAAACGCCGCGCATGAAGCCCATGCGGCGGCGATGAGCCTGATTCTTTCTCTACAGGCGCCACCGGCCGCCGCCGCCAAGGCGAGCCGGGCCAGATCCGAACAAAAGAAAACAAGTTAGTTCGTCGCCTGGCCCGGCTTGGCGATGGTCATCGATCCAGGATTCGCGCGTACAAGGCATCGTAGTATTCGTTGCACGATGCCAGCCTCAAGGCCGCGCCCAGAACGATTTCCTGAGCGACCTCGGGTGTCTCCTCAACAACAGGCGAGATGACGTTGGCCAGCCAGCCTTCGCCATGCACCACATCGATCGTCACATGCTCCAGGTAGTACTCTAGTTCGTTTTCCGCACCAAGGCCCACGCGCTCGCAGCCGCGAGCGAGTTTGGCGTACTGGCTTGGATCGAGTAACTCGGTCATCGCCATGACGCCCAGCAGCTTGAAGTAATGCTGGCGATTCACGCAGCACAGCATGAAAAGGTTATAGCCGGCGAGCCCCTGCCAGTTCAATTCGCTTGCGTGGTGGTCGCTGGCGCGCTCGACGCCGACCGTGTCGAGCAGATATTGAAACAGACTGACATGGCCGCGCTGCGCGTCGCCCCGACCGGATTCGTCCCAGAAGTTCTGGGCCAGTTCCTTGCGCACGCCCATGCGTGAGCCGATCATCGAATAAACCAGCAAATCGAAGAAGCGGATATTCAGCGCGCTGTCGCTCTTAAAGAACGTGACGATCTGTTCGCGCGACGCGTCCTTCTCCAGAAAATCGAACAAGGGATGCGCGGCCACGGGATGTTGCGCCCACAATGTTCTCAAGGCTGACACAACGCTTTCACTATCGGCGGCCACCCGCTCCGGTTCGGCCTGCCGCTGCGCATGTGCCAGCCATGCACGTTCGATCCGGGCACGCAGGCGAGTGAGTGTTGGATCGAACTGATTGACTGCTCGTGGCGACGCGCCATCGAGCACGTGCAGTTCGTATAGCCAGAACAGTGCGCGATGAATTTCCTTCAAGGCGAAGGCGTCGCCTCGCGAAAATGCGGCCTGAAGGACGGTATCGGCGCGTTCCAGAAAGGCGCGTTCCCACGCAGGGTTGCCGTCAACCAGCGCGCCCAGTTCCCTGCATTCGCTTAAACTCCACACCGCATCGTCGAGCGTTTTTTCTAGCATGGCGGCAAGAAATCCGCGCGTCGCCTGCTGCTCGACTTTTTCTACTTCTCCTCTGGATGCTGCATCAAATGCCGTCATGGCGCCCCCCGGTTTCAGTTTGATTTCTATTGGTGATGATACCGACCAGTCTCACGCGATATGCATAAATTCAGTCCCACGCGATGCATTATTTATCGCCATCGCGAGAATAAAGGTTGATTGTTGCTGAATCAAGCGATAAGTGTGCGAATAGACCAACTACCCGGTATTTGAGCGCACGTGGATCAGCGAGGGGAATGGACGCTCGTTCGGGCGCGCGCCGACGGACTGGAATGGTCGTCCGGGTCGTCACCACGCTCGGCACTCACGGTGCAGCGATTGTGCTTCCTGCTGTGTTCATCGAAAGACTGGAACAGTTGGCTAGTCAACGCGCAGTAAGCGACCCGATTGCGGGCACACGGCGACTGGTGAGCCGTTAGACCAGACTTGCTCCTTCTCAAGTTGCCGCGACGTCGAGGGGGCAACATCGAACACAACCTTCAGCGCGCTGCCAATGTGGGCGTCTTCTATGGGAAGTTCCCACGTCAGGAAAATCTGGACGAAGTCCTGGCCCGGGGCGAATTCGGCCGTAGAGAAACTGTCGCTGCCGCGTCGAATGACGCCGTGTGGCTGAACCGGATCGAAAATCACGGCTGTTCCCCGCTTGAGGGGAATGCGTTGGCCCGTAGAGGGAAAGTGCAAGTCCAGACCCTTATCTTCACTCAGAAAGAGATTGCCGAAAGCGGCGCCGCCGTATTGTTCGCCATCGTGGTGATACCTCGCGCCACGACACGCCATCAGCGCCATGTCGCAATCTGCAATGACTGCGGGTAGTCCCAGGGCGTCGATCCACTCAGACATCGCCTGCACGCAGCGCCTGTAGTCCGGCCAGCGCAGTTGCGTGCGCGCCAGAGGCATCACCTCGACATCCCCCGGTTCCAGAGCGAGCCGCACCTCTGCCTCTCTTTGCCAGTCCGCAAGCACGGCCGCAGTAGGCGCCGGCAGATCGAGCGTTCCGGATAAAACGATGTCACTTACGCGGCGACTGCGGATGGCGTCGCCGCTCCAGAAAAAGGAGGTCAGGATATTTCGCATTCGATTCTGCCAAAGGTAGTTCGCGAAGCATTGTAACGATTCATCCTGGGCATCCCGATGGAGATCGGGCCTGCATCGAAACCCCGGCAGGCGCGCCTGACGCTGGAGTAGAAATCCCGACTGACTAAACCCGCAATGGGATTTATGCGTTGCGGCGATGCGCTGGTCATGCATGTTTCCTTGAACAGCGTCTGTACGAAACAGACGTCACGCCAGTAAGCGGTAATTTACGGTAATGGTTAGGACAAGAAAATATAATGCCAGCTGAATATAAAACGAGAGCAAACGTTTGAAGAATGCTCAATTTGCCGATACCTATCCATCCGAATAGGTGCAATGTCAGTGCGCTAGAAGTAATTTACGTCTTCGTTGGGATCGCGAACGGAATTCAGATGACTTAGCATCGATGCTCCGTTTACGTCTTGACGTGAGGAAATATCTCGCGATGCTTGCGACGATGTTCTTAAAAAATGCTGGCGAAAATTCCCGAATGCCACGGCTGCGGCAGTGACGGGAAAATTTCAGTGCAGCCACACGCAAAGGTGAAAACTATGTCGACATCATTGGTTGGTGGTTGGTCTGCTTTTAACTTCGAACTCTCATCCGCGGCACGAGAAGTCTTCCAGGAAGCGGTACGACATCTGCTGGGCGTCAGCTACACGCCGTTTGCTTTCGCGACGCAGGTGGTAGCAGGAACCAACTACTCCTATCTTGCGCAAGCCAAAACCGTGGCGCCGGAATCATCGTTGCGCGTCGTACGTGTGCACATCTTTCAGCCGCTTCCGGGCAAAGGTGAGCCGCATGTGACGCAAATCATCGCCATCGAGCCGTGATCGTCAGCTCGGGCTCATGACCCGAGCCAGGACTTCAAAGGTCATTCCGGATTTACGCTTGCGTAATATCAGGAATGACCTTTATCGTTTTACCAGCTCCTGATCTGCATTCTTGCCCTCTTGCCTCATGCATGGCCTGCTCCCCGCGTTCACGATGCGGCGTCATGAAGCTAGCCGATTCTCCGAAACCGCAGATGCGGCAGTCAGCACGCCCAGCAGTTCGTGAATCATTGCATCGAGCGGCGTATCCGGGCCGAACAGCTTACTCACACCGCAGGCGAACAAGGCTTCTCGATGAGCGTGCGGCACGATACCGCCCACAACGACTGGCGCATCGATTGCGCGCTGCCGCAAGGCGTCGATCAAGGCCGGCACGAGCATCATGTGCGCGCCAGCAAGCGTCGATACGCCGACGATATCGGCATCGTGCATGCAGGCCCATTCTGCCGCCTCGCACGGCGTCGCAAAGAGCGGCCCCAGCCTGATATCGAAGCCCGCATCGCCCAGCGCCGCGGATACCGCTCGCGCGCCGCGATCGTGGCCATCCTGTCCCAGCTTCACGAGCGCCAAGCGCGGCTTGCGTCCCTGCACCGCGCACCATCGCGAGACCGCATCGCGCGCGCTCTGCCACGCCGAGTCCTGCTGCCGTGCCTGAGCGTAGACATTCGACTCGATGCCGGGCGCGACGTGAAAGCGCGGCCACACATGCTCCAATGCCGCCGTGCATTCGCCGATCGTGGCCCGCGCGCGCATTGCGTCGATGGTCGCCGTCAGCAGGTTGCCCTTTCCCGTGCTGGCGCATTGCGTCAGTGCGTCGAGCGTGACCTGCACCTGCGAGGCATCGCGCGACGCCTTCAACAGTCGCAGACGTTCGGCCTGTTTCGCGCGCAGGCGGCTTGCGTCGGTGGTAGTCGGCGTGTGCTGTACGGCATGATCGGCGCGATAACGATTCACGCCGACGATCACGCGCTCGCCTGTATCGATCTGCGCCAACGTGCGTAGCGCGCCGCAATTCAGCCGCGCCTGAACCGAGCCGGATTCGATGGCGGCGAGCACGCCGCCCTGGCGTTCGATGTCTTCGAGCATCGCCTCCACCGCGTCCACGGTATGCGCAGTCAGCGATTCGACCAGATACGAGCCGCCCCAGGGATCGATCACCTCGCACAGACCCATTTCATGCTGAAGCATCCGCTGCGTATCGCGTGCGAGCGTGGCGGCCGCTTCGCCGGGCAGCGAAAGCGCCTCGTCCCAGGCGTTCGTATGCAGCGACTGCGTGCCGCCAAATACGGCCGCCATCGCCTCCACCGTGGTGCGTACCACGTTGTTGTGCGCCCCCTGCGCATGCAGGCTCGATCCCGCCGTCTGGCAATGCATGCGCAGGTGCATCGCGCGTGGCGTGCGTGCGCCAAGCGCGTGCGCAATCCGCGCCCACAAGACACGCGCCGCGCGCAGCTTGGCGATTTCGCCGAAAAAGTCCGGGCCCACCGCGAAGAAGAAGCTCAACTGCCCGCATACGCGTTCGATATCGGCGCCCTCGTTCACCAACCGCTGCACGTAGGTGCGCGCATTGGCGAGGGTCAGTGCAAGTTCGAGCACGCTATCCGCGCCTGCTTCGTGCAGGTGATAGCCGGATACCGACATCGCGTTAAAGCGCGGCATGGTCGCGAGCAGGTGATGCACGACATCGGCGGCGATCCGCATCGACGGCTCGGGGGCGAAAATGTAGGCATTGCGCGCCATGAACTCCTTGAGGATGTCGTTCTGGATCGTGCCGCGCAAAAGCGCCGCGTCGTAACCGCCCTCCTGCGCGGCGACGATGAACGCGGCAAGCACGGGCAGTACCGCGCCGCTCATCGTCATCGAAACGGAAACTTCATCCAGCGGCACGCCGTCGAAAAGGCGTTTCATGTCCTCTACCGAATCGATCGCCACGCCCGCCATGCCGACATCGGCGGCTGCGTGCGGATGGTCTGAATCGTAGCCACGATGCGTTGGCAGATCGAACGCCACCGAGAGTCCCTTCGCGCCGCCTTCGAGCGCACGCCGATACGCCAGATTCGAGGCGGCGGCGTCGCCATAACCCGCGTACTGGCGGATGGTCCACGGGCGCTGCGTGTACATGGTTGCGTGGATGCCGCGCGGGAACGGGTAGTCGCCGGGGCGCGCGTCGAGCCACGGCACGTCGGCGATATCGGCTTGTGTGTAGAGCGGCTTTCGCGGCTCGCGCAGGGTTTCATTCATGCGACCACCGTTTGTGGGTGACGATATCGGCGATGCGTGCGCCGTCCGCCGCCCGGAAAATCGTGCACCAGTGCGAGAGGCCATCATGTCCTGCGTGGCGCGCGCCAAATGACAGCGTGAGCCGGTCGCCGACATTCGCATTGCCATAGAACGCCATATCGCGCTCGACCAGCGCGGGCGGCGCGGAATGCGGCGCCGAGCGCCAGTGCCACTCGGCGCGCTCCACCATCGACTGGAAGCTCGCGAAATACAGCAGGTGCGCGCCGTTGAAGTCGAGCGATGGACACGGCAGATAATCGACCACGTGCTCGGTGGCGTGCGCTGCGCGATCCAGGCGCCCATGACGTGACCAGTCGCCCGCGCGCAATTGTTTCGTCAACGCAATCAAGGCTTGCGCGGCGGCGGGCGCTGGTGTTGCGAGTGCGCCCGCGAACATGGCTTTGCTCACCGACCGGTTGTCGCCTGCCTGTTCGCGCCGCACGAAGGTCGACAGCATGTCCACCTTCGCCACCGCGCTTTCCGTTGTGAAGACGCGGAACTGGCCGAAATGACGCGCTCCGGCGATCCGCTTCACGTCGGCTTCGATGGCGAAGCGCTGGTTTTCGCTCACCTCTTCGAGCCGCGCCTCGCTCAGGCGGATCGCCGTGAACGCCGCGTACGATTTGCGCCCTTCCTCGTCGTAGAAGTCCGGCGAGCCAAGCTGCGCCTGCGCGGCCAGCGCGTTCCAGTGCAGTTGCCCGCAGGTGCGCAGCAACCATTGTTCGGAAAGGCCCGCGAACGCCAGCTCCGGCATGCCCGCCACGTAGTGCGTGCGCGTCTGCGCGGGCGCACGCCCGGCCTCATGCCGCGCGCGCATCGAACCTCGCAGGCGCGCAGATGCAGTCGGCCAGGTAGGCGGCGTCGCGCGCGACGCCGGAAAAGCGTCCCGAGCCCCACGTGTGCAGCCACGGCAAACCCAGAAAATACAGCCCGGGTTGCGTCGTCACTCCGCGGGTGTGGCCGGGATACCCGCGTCCATTGAAGATCGGCAGATCGATCCAGCTAAAGTCGGGCCGAAAGCCGATACACCAGACAATGCTGCCGATGCCGCTCGATGCGAGGTCGAGCACGCTACGCTCGTGCTGCGGCGTCCACACCGCGCGATACGGCTCGCCTGGCGGCGCGTCGATGCCGTTCTGCACGATGAAGCGGTCGATCGAGGCGTTGATGCGGTTATAAGTGTCGTCGGCGCTATCCAGGTTGGCGCCCAGATTGGATTTGAAACGCAGCGCGCCATCGACGTAGTCGTCCAGCGCCCCATATAGCTCCATGCCTTCGCTTGCGAACTTGCGCAGATCGATATCGCGTCCGCCGTCGCGGCCCGTGACATAGTGATTCGTGTTGTCGCGCACGCCCTCGCGCAGCGGATGTTCTTCAACGGGCATGTCGTAGTACTTCATGTCCGCGAGCCAGTCCACCACATCGCGGCCTCGATAAAAGCGCGCGCAGCGCGGCGCTTCCCCCACCGCGAGCACGACTTTGCGGCCTGAGAGATGCAGGTCTTCGGCGATCTGCGCGCCCGATTGTCCCGAGCCGACCACCAGCACCGCGCCTGCGGGCAAGGCGTTCGCATTGCGATACTCGGACGACTGCATCTGCACGATCGAAGCCGGCAGACGCTCGGCCATGCGCGGCATGATCGGCGTGTGATAGCCGCCCGAGGCCACGACCACCTGATCGGCACTCAACGCGCCTGCGCTGGTCTGCACGACAAAGCCGCCGGTTGGACGCCGCGCAACGCGCGTGACACTCACGCCTTCGCGCACTGGCGCATCGACATGCCGCACGAAGCCATCGAGCCACGCGATGATTTCGTCTTTTTTCATGAAGCCGTGCGGGTCATCGCCACGATACGGATAGCCCGGCAGCGCGCATTGCCAGTTCGGCGTGACGAGCGAAAACGCGTCCCAGCGTTGTTCGCGCCACGCGTGCGTGACGCTGCGCTTTTCAAGCACGACGTGATCGACGCCGCGCTCCTTGAGGTAATAGCTCATCGACAGCCCGGCCTGGCCGCCGCCGACGATCGCGACGCTGAAATGCTCCTCGGGAACCGGTGAGGTGGCCGTGGGCGTCTGGGTGGACATGTGCTTCTCCTGGTGTTGTCGGGATGGTTTGCAGTCTGGGTGGATTCAGTCGACGCTCACGACGGTCACTTCGGCCAATGCCTGCGAACGGAACGGCTCGGCGGTGCGTTCGATTAACGCCCACTGGTCGAGCGCCGATGAGCACGCATAGCCGAACTTCGCGCGCACGCGCTCGGATGCGGCATCGAGCGCCGCGTGCGCGCTGGCGAGAAACTGGTCGAGCGGATAGGCGCCAGGGCGCAGATAATCGCGCACGACCGTCGACGGGCAATAGCAGCGTTCTTCATGGCCGTCAGGCCAACGCACGACGAAATGGGTCACTGGCATGGTTGTGCTCCTTGCCTGGCGCTCAGTTTGTCGGCTGGGCCAGCGGTGTGGGTTCGAAGGCGCGCGTCGCGCGCCGGTCGGCAGGCACGATGAACGGTTGTGCGTCGAGTCGCCAGACGTTGCGCGTTTCGCCGTTCCATTGCAGGTCGACAGTGGGTTGCGCGTGAATCTCGCCGATGGCGGCGCAGGCGATCTCGCGCGCGGCGAAACGCGCAATCACGGCATCGACATGTTCGTCGCGCACGCTCAGCAGATAGCCAAAGCTCGGGAAGATTTCGAGCCAGCGTGCGAGCGGCACGTCGGCAGGTTTGGGCAATTGATCGAGGTCGATGCGCACGCCCACGCGCGAGCACTCGGCCAGCATCATCGCGGTGCCGGCGATACCGGCCATGCTGATGTCTTTCGCGGCGGCGCACAGGCCGCTTTCGGCCAGCCCGGCGAGCACGGCCAGATCGTCACGCAGACGTTGCGCGGGCGCTTCGGTCGCGGCGTTCCAGTAGGGATAAGGCTCGACGAACGCGCCGCGCAAGTCCACGGCCATGAGCAATTTTTCGCCGGGTTGCGCGGTGAAGCTCGACAGCAGACGCTGCGCCCGGCCCACAATCGCCACCGCGAGTTGCGTGCGCTCGCTGCGTGCATTGCTATGGCCGCCGACGATCGGCACGCCCAACTGGCGCGATGCGGCGGCCATGCCTTCGAGCACCGGCGCGGCGGGCGCAATGCCATCGCTCCAGATCACGTCGACCACGGCAATCGGGCGGCCGCCCATCGCGCACACGTCGCTGACGTTCACCAGCACCGAACAGTAGCCCGCAAACCACGGCATGGCGTCGATCAGGTCGCTCACCATGCCTTCGGCGGCAAACAGCAGGTAGCCGTCGCCATCGGGAATGGCGGCGCAGTCGTCGCCCGCGGCCATGATGGCGGAATTCGCGCGGCCTGCGTCGTCCGCATCAAGCGCCGCGAGCATCGGCGCGATATCGGACTTGTGCGCGACGCCGCGGCTCGCCCGCAGTTTCGCCACGATCTCGTCGAGCGTCATGCGGCCCTCCGGTGATCGATGACGAAGCCGTCGAAAGGCGTCGCGCAGGGCGGATAGTGCGCGAGATCGGCCTGCATGACGTGATGCGCGCGACCGAAGAAGATCGCCTCGTCGATTGTGCGCCAGTGCAGCCGATGAAAGAGCGGCGCATTCTGCGCCTGGACGTGCGCCAGAAACGTATCGCAGCCAAACGCATGCGCGCTGCTCACGGCCAGCCGGATCAAGGTCGCGCCGATGCGCCCATGACGGCGGTACGGCGCGCTCACGGCAAGCCGCGAGCCATACCACGTCGCCTCGGTCGCATGATCGCGATGAATGCGCACCGTGCCGATCACTTCGCGTGCGTCGCCGTGCGGATCGAGTACGGCCACGAGCAGTTGCGCGTGGGCGTCGATGGCGTCGCGATCGTCCTGTTCGAAGACGCCCTGCTCCTCGCAGAACACCGCGCGCCGTATCGCCAGCGCCGCTTCGCGCTCCCAGTCGTGCCGCGCCCAGCGCACGACGATGCTATCGGCCACGGAATTGGCCACCGAATTGGCAACCGAAGCGATCGTACTCATGCCGCCACCTTTTCGAACGAGGACAACGCGGAGCACGCGCCACACTTTCCGCACCCGGCCTTGATATCGGCCGCGCGCAAGCCGGCTTCGCGCACCATCGCGCCCAGCGGCGCGAGAATCGAGCGCATGAATTCCGGCGTGGGCGGCGCGTGATCTTCCAGCGGCGTGCCGGAGATCGGCACGAAGGGCACCACGAACGGATAAACCCCAATGGCGAGCAGTTGATGCGCGACATCGAGCACGCGCTGCGGCGGATCGCCCAGTCCCGCGAGAATATACGTGCTCACCTGGCCGCGCCCGAACACCTTCACAGCAGCCTCGAATGCGCTCATATAGCGGCTCACCGGCACCGTCGCCTTGCCCGGCATGATGCGCGCGCGCTCAGCCTCGCCCAGCACTTCCAGATGCATGCCGAGCGTGTCGATCCCGGCTTCGCGCATGCGGGCAAACCACGCGTCGTCGTCGGGCGGCTCGCATTGCGCCTGGATCGGCAGATTGACGGCGCGTTTGATGGCCCGCGCGCTGTCGCACAGAATCGCCGCGCCCCGATCGGGTGTGGGTGGCGTGCCCGTCGTGAGCACCATATGCTTGACGCCGTCGAGCAGCACCGCCGCCCGCGCGACTTCGGCCAGTTGTTCCGGCGTCTTGTGCGCGACCGTTCGGCCCGCTGCGAGCGACTGGCCGATTGCGCAGAATTTGCAGGCTTTTTTGCGGCTCTCGTAGCGGATGCAGGTTTGCAGCACCGTGGTCGCGAGTACATCGGTGCCGTGCAGCGTGGCGATGTGCGAATACGGCACGCCATCGAGTGTCTGCAGCTTGTAAAAACGCGGCTTCTTCGCAAAGGCAATCTGCGCGATCGGGATGCTGCCGCGCGTGAGCACGCTCACGCCGCTCGCATCGGGTTCGTTGGCGACGAAGACAGATTGATGCGCGCCGTGCGTATGCACCGGCACCATCAGCGTGACGCCGTCGATCACGACGGCCTTGTGATCGGAGGGGCCCGCACCGCCGCGTCGCGACAGTCCATCGGACTCGCCCTCGGGCGAGGCGAGACGCAGGCCGCTCGACTGCAGCTCAGTCAAGAGTTGCAGGCTCGATTCCGGCAGATTGACGCTGGCGTTCATCGTGAAGGCTCCATGAAACAGTGGCAGGCGTGTCGTCGAAAGAGAAAACCGGCGTGGCAGGCCGCTCGTTGATCGCAAGACTCAGCAATTCGGGCCGTGCATAGTGGCCGACCGAATCCATCATGCGTTTGCGCTTGGTGATGAGCATCATGTCGAGATCGGCAATCACCATGCCCTCGCCTTCGCGCAACGGCGGCGCGAGATGCTGCCCTTCGGGCGAAATGATCGCGGCGTTGCAGCCGCCGCGCAGCGCCTTTTGCAGCTTCGGATCGCTGGTGACGGATTCGATCTGCGCGTCACTGAGCCATCCCGTTGCGTTCACAACGAAACAGCCGGATTCGAGCGCGTGATGGCGAATCGTCACTTCGATCTGTTCGGCGAAAATCGGCCCAACCAGCGAGCCGGGAAACTGGCTGCAGTGAATCTCTTCGTGCTGTGTCATGAGCGCGTAGCGCGCCAGCGGGTTGTAATGCTCCCAGCAGGCCAGCGCGCCCACGCGGCCCACGGCAGTCTGCGCAACCTTCAGCCCGGCGGCGTCGCCCTGCCCCCAGATCATGCGTTCATGAAACGTGGGCGTGAGCTTGCGGCGCTTGACCTTGATCTGGCCATCGGCGTCGAAAATCAGCTGGGTGTTGTACAGGCTGCCGTGATCGCGTTCATTGACGCCCAGCACGATCACCATGCCGTACTCGCGTGCCAGCGCGCCGATGGTTTCCGTCACAGGGCCCGGTATCGTCACCGCCTCCTCGTACAGACGCAGATGTTCGGCGCCCGACTGCACCGGCGGCAGCACGAACGAAAAGTACGGGTAGTACGGCAGGAACGTTTCGGGAAACACGGCCAGTTGCACGCCTTCGCGCGCGGCGCTGACGATCGCGTCGGCAACGCGTGCGAGCGTGCCCGCACACGATTGAAGATCGGGCGCAATCTGTACAGCCGCCGCACGCACAATGCGCTTCGTGGATGGAGTCGACATGGCGATACCCGTGAACTCAAACTGTCCAGGTGTCGATCACGAGCGCGTTCGACTTGCGATGCAGCAGCTTCAGGTCGAGCACATCGAGCGGATTGATCGGGCGCACGCCTTCGATCAGCGCGGCCTCGGTCTGGCCGTAAAGCGCCTGAAGCGCAAAGCGGCACGCGTAGACCTTGCCGCCTTCGGCCATGAATTTCATCAGTTGATTGTTGAAATTCAGGTGCCCCGGGAAGGCTTCGGCGCCCAGCGTGGGAAAGCCGCGCTGAACGCCCAGCATCACGCCGGGGCCATACAGCAGGATCGAGGTTTCGAAGCCCTTGCGCTGCAAACGCGTCGCCTGGAGCATATTGACGAAGCCGATCGAACCTTCGAAAGCCACCGTATGGAAGGTGACGAGTGCTTTCTCGCCGGGCTCGGCCTTGACGTCCTCGAACACCTTCTCTTCGTAATCGACCAGATGGTCGCCGGTCTTGTGCGCGGGCAGGGTGATGGCGGGCATTGCGTGACTCCGTTCAATGATTGAGGACTGTGACCGACCGGTGGCCGGCGTCTCTCATTTCGCAACGGCTATGCCATCAAGAACCTGGCGTCATGCAATCAATCCGCAATCAATGGCGCGTGTCGCGAATGATCCCGACGATTATTTTTCGCGAGCCACGGGCGCGGCCTGCAGGTGAACGGTTCTGTGCGTCGGGCGCGCAACGGCGTGCGCCCCGGGGCTGGGCAATGTGCATTCAATTCAGGTGCATGCGTGCATCATTTCGGATCATTCAATGCAATCGTGTGCGATCAATTGATTTATTTTTCGGCGCCCATTCTCACTAGAATGAATGAGTCCATTTCGAAGGCGCCCGCGCGCACGTCCCATGTCGAATGTCACCGCCCACTGGCTCAAACGGCTCGCCGAAAGCGATAAACCCGTTTATCAGACGATTCCCGATCTCATCGAAGAGGATGTCGCGAGCGGCCGGCTGCGCCCGCGTGACCGGTTGCCCGCGCTGCGCGATCTCTCCGACGCCCTCAAGGTCAACTACACGACGCTCGCGCGCGGGTATGCCGAAGCGCGCAAGCGCGGCTTGATCGATTCGCGCGCGGGCAGCGGGTCGTATGTGCGCGGACGTCCGCCCACGATGCCGCTACGTGCGGGCACGGCGCTGGAAATGACCATGAACATGCCGCCCGAGCCGCCGGAAATGACCGCGCTGCTGGCGGAGTCGGCGGCGCAGATCATCGGCGCAGCGGATCCCTGGTCGATGCTGCGCTACCAGGATTTTGGCGGCTCGCGGTTCGAACGCAGCATGGCGAGCCAGTGGCTGCGTCGCACCCTGCCCTCGCATCGCGCCGACGCACTGCTGGTCTGCCCCGGCATTCACAACGCGCTCGTGGCGTTGCTGCTTCGACTGGTGAAGGCTGGTGAAGCGATCTGCACCGATTGCCTCGCGTATCCCGGTCTCAAGGTCATCGCCAATCAACTGGGCATGCCGCTCGCCCCGTTGCCGCGTGACGACGAAGGCCTGAGCGCCACCGCGTTCGAGGCGCTCTGCAAGTCGCGCAAGCCCGGTGTGCTCTATTGCAATCCCACGTTGCAGAATCCGACTACGCGCACGCTCTCGCAGAATCGCCGCGAGCACATTGCCGATATCGCGCTGCGCTACAACGTGCCGATCATCGAGGACGACGCCTACGGCATGCTGTGCGACACGCCGCCCGTCGCGCTCGCCACGCTCGCGCCCGAACTCACTTACTACGTGACGGGGATGTCGAAGTGCTTTGGCGCGGGCTTGCGCGTGGCCTTCGTGGTCGCGCCCGGCGCACGCCACGCCGAAAGGCTGTCCGGCGCGCTTCGCGCGACCACCGTGATGGCGAGCCCGTACATGTCGCATCTCGCGGCGCGCTGGATCGAAAGCGGCGTTGCGCAGCAGATGCTCGATGCGATTCGCAACGAGTGCGCGGTGCGCCAGCATATCGCCGCGCAGGTGTTTGCGTCGCGCGAGATCGAGACGTCGAAGGAATGCTTTCACCTGTGGCTGACGGTGCCGCCGGAAACGGGCTGGAGCGCATCGGAACTGGCTTCGCATTTGCGCACGAAACAGATCGGCGTGGTCTCGGGCGCTGCGTTCAGCACCGACGGTAATCCGCCCAACGCCGTGCGCATCTGCCTGGGCGGCCCTGGCGACGCGATCGAAATGGAAGAATCCCTGCATATGGTGGCCGATATGCTCGACCATCCGGATCATCTGCATTCGCCGATGCTGTAGTGACCGGACGATAGCCCGTTTAGCGAACATTGCGCCCCGCTCCTGCCCAGCCGGATGCGTTTGCGCGTGTGGTGGCCCAGAACACACGAAAGCCGCCGCGTGTTGCCACAGCGGCGGCCGGTTAAGGGCATCAAGCGCCGGGAAGCGCAACGTCCCTGGCGATGTCCGTATGCTCAGTGCAAGCCCGCTTCAGCGATCCGTCAACCCGAGCATCTTGTCGAAGAACACGCTCGCGACGATCCCCGCGACAATGCCGTTTTTCGGCGTGGCCGAATAAGCCGGATTGCCGAATGTGCTGGTATTCCACGTGCGCATGACATACGGACTCAAAATGATGCTGCGCGTCAGCGCGATATTCGCGTCGATCTTCAGTCCGTACTGCGTGCGCCCGACCGTATAGCCGCTGCCGCCCGCCGCAAGATTTTCCTGCTTCAGATATTCCTGCTCGTGCGGCGTGAGCGTCGCCCAGTTCAGCGAAATCGAAAAACTGTCGTGCGGGCGGCTGCGCAGCGGCGCTTCGACAATCACGCCCGCGCTGCCGGTCATCGCGAGGCCGTAGCTCGAATGCGCGTCGAAGCTGCCGGTCGCCGTGGCGAACAGCGAAACCGCAGTCGGGTCAGGCGCGCCAGCCTGACCGCCATCGGGGCGCCAGACGACCTGACGCCCGCCAAAGTAGATCCCCGACGTCCCTTTGTGCGTGTCCTGCGTGAATGGGTCGGTCTGCGTGCGCGTGTTGTAGTACAGCATCAGCTCATAGCTCTTCGGATACGGATCGCTCTGATACGTCGTGCGGTACGCGGTGCTCGCGAGCCACACGTTGCTGTCCGGCACGCTGTCCGTCCATTCCCAGCCGTTCGTGAACGGATAGGCGGGATTCGAGCGGAACAGCCCCGCCTGCACAGACCATGCAGGCGTGATGTTGTAGCGGGCCCGCCCGCCCCAGTTCACGTACACCGGCGGATTCATGCCCGCGCTGTTTTGCAGGATCGCGCTCTGGCAACCGAAGCCCTGATTGCACACCGGCGCGCCAAAGTACGCACCCGCATTGGTCTTGCCGAATTCGACGTCGAGCTTGTCGTGAAACGCCTTTTGCTCCCATGTGAAGATCCCCAGATGCGACACCTGCGGCACATACGGCCCCGGCTGGCCCGCCAGCACGTCGCCAACCTGCGTGCCCCACGCGAGGTTGTTCGTGAACGGCACGAACAGTTGCTGGAAGTGAATCGTCGCGCCGGGAAAACCAGCGATCTTTTCCATGTCGAAATCGCCGCCCACGGCAATGAAGGTGAGCGCCTCGTGATTGCCCGTCTGCTGCCCGACACTCGGATTGGCCAGGTACATCTGCACCAGATTTAGCGACGGCGTGAAGCCCCAGTCGTTGAGCTTCTGGCCGATGCCGGCGAGCAGACCCTGACGCGGCCCGGGCGCAGGCGACGGCGTGGCGTCGCCGATGTGCGAGACGCCGAGCTGGTCTGTCGACGGAATGCCTTGCTGCACGCTCGGCCGGTCGGTCGAGGCCTGCTGCAGCGGTGCATCGGCGGCGGCGAGCCTGACGGTGGCGGCCGCTGTTTTCAGCTTCGTCGGCTTCGTCGGCTGGCCGGTTTGTGCCGCGGATGGCGCATCGATTGGCGTGGCCGCGGTCGCGGTGGCGTCGCTGGACTGTGCGTGAAGCACACCGCTTGCGAGCATAGCGGCCAGTGCAATCGCCGAACGGCATGGGGCGCGGTTCGAATGGCGCGTTGGGAAAGCGTGGGGTACTCCAAACCTGTCGATCGTCATTGTTATCGTCTCCTGTTTTTTAGGGCAAAGCGTCTCCCGCCGCGTCTGTCGCCAGATGCGGTGAGGTATTCATGGGAATCGGAGAAAGCGGCCTGGGCGCCGCTAGCGCGGGGTCATGGCGCGCTGACTGCGCGCGTGGCGGCTACCACGCCGTCGCGCCGCCATCGACGGGGAAATCCGCGCCGGTGATCCACGCGGCCTCGTCGGATGCGAGAAACAGCGCGCACCACGCCACGTCCTCGGGCTGGCCGACGCGCTTGATCATCAGCTTGCCGAGCGCGCGCTCGACGAATTCCGGCTGCGCGTGCATGTGGCGGCGCGTCGCGTCGGTTTCCACCAGCGCGGGCGAAATGGTGTTGGCGCGAATGCCGTGCGGCGCGCCTTCCATCGCAAGCTGGCGCGTCATGGCGAGCACCCCGCCCTTGCCCGCACAGTGCGCGAGCGCGGGCGAGCCGTCGAGCGCAAGCGCCGCGTTCGCCGAGGCGAAATTGATCACCGCCCCGCCCCCGCGCGCGATCAGCGCAGGCCACGCGGCGCGGCACAGCAGGAACACGATGTCCAGTTCGCCGGTGAGCGTCTTGCGCCACTGTGTCTCGTAGTCCATATCGGTGAGCCACGCAAAGGCGCCGAAGGCGGCGGCGTTGACGAGCACATCGATGCCGCCGTGCAGTTCGACCGCATGGTCGATGACGCGCGCCGCCTCGCGCGGCTGCGTGAGATCGCAAGGCTGCACGCCGTCGATGCGAAAGCCGCGCTCGCGGGCTTCCTCGATGCAGCGAGCGGCGGCGTCGGCGTCGATATCGCAGCCCACCACGCGCGCGCCCTGCGCCGCGAACATCAAGGCGCAAGCGCGTCCAATGCCGCTGCCGATGCCCGTCACCACGGCGACCTTGTCACGCAGACGCTCGCCGCGCCGGATCGGCAACGCGGGCTGCCACGCCGGGTGCATCGCCGGCTTCGTATCCGGCTTCGAATCCTGATTCATGCGCGTCTCCGTCCGCTCAGCCGAGCTTGAGGCGACGCACACGCAGCAGCGAACCCGCCACGCAGACGGCGGCGAGCGCGAACAGCGCCAGTCCCCAGCTTTGCACGACCGCAAAGCGCGAGCCGGCGTGCATGACCATGCCCATGACGAGAATCGGGCTGCAGAAGTAGCCGATGAACTGCGCCGCCGTGAATGCGCCGGTGCCGAAACCTCGCCGTGCGTACGGCAAGGAGCGCAAGCCCCAGCTCACGAGCGCGGGCAGCACGATGCCGCAGCCCACGCCGTTGACCGCGCCGCCGAGCGTGAGCAGGCTTGCGTCGTGCGCCGCGCCCATGCACACGAAGCCAAGCCCGCAGACCACCGTGCCGAGCACGAATTGCTGCAGCACGCTGCACCGGCTCGCGATAAACCAGCCGAAGCCCAACGTGCCCGCGATGATGCCGACGCTGTTCATCGCATACGCGAAGCCGATCGCCCCGGTCGCATGGACGCCCAGTTGAACCAGCATGAACGACAGGTGCACGGGCACGACCATGAACACCATCCCTACACCGAAAGCCGCCAGGCAGATGAGCGCAAGCAGCCACGGCTTGAACTCGGGCTCGTCGGCGGTGTTGCGCAACGGCGCTTGCGGCGCCGCGCCGCGCGTGTCCCAGATGAAGATGTGCACGAGCGGCGCGAGCAACAGCGGCAGCGCGTACGCGATGAACGGCGCGCGCCAGCCATATGCGCCGAGCAGACCGCCCATCAGGTTGAACACGAACGCCGAGGTCGAGGCCACCGTGACCTGAAGCGCCGCGTAGCGGTCGCGCTTCGCGCCCGTGAAGTAGTCGCCGATGAACGACGTGCTCACGGTCATTGCGGCGGCTTCCGCCAGCCCGACGAGCGCGCGGCTCGCCAGGATCGCGTGGATCGAATCGAGCCACAGCGGCGCCGTGCCCGCGAGCGCATACAGTACGAGCGAGCCGACCAGCACGCGCTTGCGGCCGATCCTGTCGCTGATTGCGCCGATCACCATTGCTAGTGCGCCGAGCACGAACATCGGCATCGTCACGACAACGGGCACCAGCGTTTCGATATTGGGCACCGAGGCGAAATGCTGCTGCATCGCCGGCAGCACGGGGCCGATCACGGTCGGCGCGAGTGTGCCGCAGATCACCGTGCTTAGAAGAATCAGCGCGTGCAGAAAATGGGCTTCGCGACGCGCGGGCGCGCCGTCGCGCCGCTTGAGGTGGACTTGCATCAGGTCGTCTCCGTTTTATTCAAAAAAGTTCGTCGGCGAGCACGGCGCGCGAGGCGTTCGTGCCAGTCCGAGAGCTTCCCGTTTGTGTGAGACGAATGATTCCGGCGGCGACGTTACGACACAATCAGATTGCGTTGACGAGACCATTTGATGTCGTCAAATCAACGCGGCCCGCGCTCGCGTCCGCAGGCGCGCCTTTTACGCGCGCTGCGTGAGCACGGCGCCAGGCGCGAGCGCGCTGGCCTGCGCCTGTTCGAGCAGCACGCGGCGCATCCACGTATGCGCGGGGTCGCCGTTGTTGATCGCGTGCCACTGGATCATCTCCACGAGCGGCGGCAGGTCGAGCGGCAAGGGCAGCACGCGCAGCGGGAGGAAATGCGCGTAGATGCGCGCGAGGCGTGTGTGAACGGTCGCGATGCGCGTGGTGCCGATCACCAGCTGCGGCAGCGTGTTGAAGTTCGTCGTGGTGACTTCGATGTTGCGCGTGATGCCGCGATTGGCCATCACGAATCCTTCGAAGCTGGCGCTGCGGCTGTCGCCGAACGTGGCGGCCACGTGGCCCAGTTCGGCGTATTGCTCAAGCGTCAGCGCATCGCCCACCAGCGGATTGCCTTCCCAGACCACGCAGCTGAATGTCTCCTCGAACAGCGCCTGGGACGGATGGTCGGGATTCACCGACACACTTGGATAGATCACGAAATCGACTTCGCCGCGATCGAGCCGCTCCGGCACGTCGTCGGCCATGTTGGCGATGTGCAGCGTGATGCCGGGCGCTTCGCGTTGCAGGCGCTGCACCACGTCGATCAGCAATACGGTGGTGAGATAGTCTGACGCGCGAATCACAAAGTTGCGCCGCGCCTGCGCCGGATCGAACTCCAGCCGCGCCACCACCGTCGACTGCACGGTCAGCAGGATCTCGCGCACGGGCTGCGCGAGGCTGCGCCCAAGCGGCGTGAGTTCCATGCGGCGGCCGACCTGCATCAGCAAGGGATCGTCGAAGTATTCGCGCAGACGGCCTAGCGCGCTGCTGGTCGCGGAAGCGCCGATATGCAGCCGCTCGCTTGCGCGCGTCACGCTGCGCGTGTCGAGCAGCGCATCGAGCGCCACCAGCAGATTCATGTCGAAGTGACCGAGTCTCATGGTGCGCCACTATCGCGTGACCATCCGATCGCATCAATGCGTGTTTCCACTAGGAATTGATGGTTTCGACAAGTGAATATCTCTAGAGTGGTGCCATACGAATCAACGATGCCGTTGGCCTGGCGCGAACGCCAGCGCCACGCGGCACGAACAAGCCGGAGACAAAGCCACCATGACGACCGTGCCGTGCACGCCCGCGCCGCTGGCGCTCGACGAAACCGCCCATGACGCGCCCCTGCTTGCCGCGCTGCGTCCGCATCACTTCGGCATTAGCGTGCCGGATCTGGATGCGGCCATCGCGTGGTACCGGCGCATGCTGGGCTTCACGCTCGAACAGCAGCTCTCGATCGACAAGATTCCCGCGCGCGTGGCCTTCGTGCGTCGGGACGCCTACCGCATCGAGATCTTCGAAGTGCCCAATGCTGCACCGCTGCCAGCCGATAGGCGCGTGCCGAATCTCGATCTGCGCACGCATGGCAACAAGCACATGTGTTTCGAGGTGCCCGATGTACCTGCGGCCGTGACGGCGCTGCGCAAAGCCGGTGCCGATATTGCCTTCGAACTCACCGTGGACGGCAATCCGACCGCCTTTATCCGCGATGTCTGCGGCAACCTGATCGAACTGCTGGAGCCGTTTGCCGCCGATCTGCGCGCGGCATGAACGGCAGGCTTTCGCACCTCGCCCCACTCCCTACACTCATGACGACATCGATGACGACATCGACCAATCCGCTGCACGGCTGGCAAGTCAACCGCGACGACATCCGCATGGTGGGCCGCGACCTGCTGCGCCCCGAATGCATTCTGGCCGAGCCCGACGGCACGCTCTGGACAGCCGACGCGCGCGGCGGCGTGATGCGTATCGCGCCCGACGGCGAACAAACGTTGATCGCGCAACAAACGCCTGAAGCGAACGCGCCAGCGTCGACCGATGCGCAACAACTGGTGATGGGCGGCACGCTGCCCAACGGCCTTGCGTTCGATCGCGACGGCAACATCGTGATCGCCAACTTCGGCACCGATGCGATCGAACTGATGACGCGCGATGGCGCGTCGCGCACGCTCTACGACCGCATCGACGGCCAGCCGCTGGGCAAGACCAATTTCGTGCTGACCGATTCGCGCGGGCGCATCTGGTTCACGGTTACGACGCGCCAGGTGCCGTGGACGCGTTCGATCAACGAGAAGACCGCCGACGGCTACGTGGGCCTGATCGACGAAAACGGCATTCGCATTGTGGCGGACGGCTTTGTCGGCACCAATGAAATCCGGCTGGACGCGAACGAGGAATGGCTCTATGTGGTCGAGACCAACGCGCGCCGCATTTCGCGTTTGCGCGTGCAGGACGACGGCTCGCTCTCCGATCGCGCCATCTACGGCCCGCATGACCTGGGCGGCTTTCCCGATGGCTTTGCGTTCGACGCGCACGGCAATTTGTGGATCACGCTGATCCTCAACGAAAAGCTGATCGCGCTCACGCCCGAAGGCGAGATCCTCACGCTGCTCGACGACGGCAATCCGCAAGCGTTCGCCCGTTACGAAGAACACTATCGCAACGGCACCACCACGCCTGAACTGATGGGCGCCTGCCGCGGCACGCTCGCGCCGATGATGGCGAGCCTCACCTTCGGCGGCCCGGATTTGCGCACGGTGTATCTGGGGAGCCTGGGCGGCACGACGCTCGCGAGTTTTCGCTCGCCCGTGGCCGGCCTGCCGCTCGCGCACTGGCACCGCACCGCCGCGAACGCCTCGTAACGGCTTCTCCTCTTACTTCTCTTCACGGATACACGGATAGCAACGACATGATCGAACATCTCAAGACCGGCCAGACGGCCCAGGTGAAAGCCGACAACAACGCGCAGGTGCGCATGACCGTCGAAAAGATCATCGCCGATATCGAGTCGCGCGGTGAATCCGCTGTTCGTGAGTATTCCGAACGTTTCGACAAGTGGAATCCGCAGCACTTCCGCCTCTCGCAGGACGAGATCCAGGCCTGCATCGACGCGCTCTCGCCGCAGGCCATCGAGGACATCAAGTTCGCCCAGGCGCAGATTCGCCGCTTCGCGCAGATTCAACTGCTGTCGCTGCGCGATGTCGAAGTGGAAACGCTGCCGGGCGTCGTGCTGGGCCACAGGAACATTCCGGTGAATTCAGTGGGCTGCTACATTCCGGGCGGCAAATATCCGCTGCTGGCGTCGGCGCATATGAGCGTGCTGACTGCGAAAGTCGCGGGCGTCAAACGCGTGATCGCCTGCGCGCCGCCGTTCGACGGCAAGCCGTCGCCGGAAATCATCGCCGCGATGGCGCTCGCGGGCGCCGACGAAATCTACGTGATGGGCGGCGTCCAGGGCGTGGCGGCCATGGCGCTGGGCACGGAACACATCGCGCCGGTGGATATGATCGTCGGCCCGGGGAATGCCTTTGTGGCCGAAGCCAAACGCCAGCTTTACGGCCGCGTGGGCATCGACCTGTTCGCGGGCCCGACCGAAACGCTGGTGATCTGCGACGACAGCGTGGACGCCGAACTGGTCGCCGTCGACCTGCTGGGCCAGGCCGAACACGGGCCGACCTCGCCCGCATACTGCATCACCACGAGCAAAAAGATCGCCGCCGAACTGGCCGCCGCAATCGAAACCGTGCTCGCGCGCCTGGACACAGCGCCGGTGGCCAGCGTCGCCTGGCGCGATTACGGCGAGATCATCCTGTGCGACACCGACGAGGAAATGTTGCAGGAAGCCGAACGCCTGTGCTCGGAGCACGTCCAGGTGATGACGCGCGACCCGGACTGGTTCCTGCAGCGCATGACCAACTACGGCGCGCTGTTCCTCGGCCATCGCACCAATGTCTCGTACGGCGACAAGGTGATCGGCACCAATCACACGCTGCCGACCATGGGCGCGGGGCGTTACACGGGCGGCCTGTGGGTCGGTAAATTCATCAAGACGCACAGCTACCAGCGCATTCTCACGGACGAAGCGTCGGTGAAAATCGGCGAAGTCTGCTCGCGGCTGTGCGCGCTCGAACACTTTTCGGGCCACAAGGAGCAAGCCGATATTCGCGTGCGCCGTCTTGGCAAGCCGCAATAAGGCGAGGTTCAAACTCGACATGACGACGTTCACCACCACCACGGGCGAGCGCCCGGTTGCGCTCGTGACGGGCGCGACCGGCGGCCTGGGCGCGCAGATCTGCCGCACGCTGGCGCAAGCCGGTTGCGCGGTTGTCGCCGGGTATCGCAGTTCGGCGCACGCGGCGCAAACGCTGGTTGCGCAACTCGACGGCGTGGGCCATCGCGCCTTCGCCGCGCCGGTCACGGACACGGCCGCGCTCGCGCGTCTGGCCGATGATGTCGCGACGCATTATGGCCGCTGCGATGTGCTCGTGAACTGCGCGGGCACGACGCGCTTCGTCGCCCACGACGATCTCGACGGCATGAGCGACGCGCTCATCGACGATGTGCTGGCCACCAACGTGCGCGGCCCGTTCGCCATGGTGCGCGCGCTGCGCCCGCTGCTGGCGCAAAGCACGCTGGCGGGCGGCGCGGTCGTCGTCAATATCTCGTCGATTGCCGCGCACACGGCGATGGGCAGCAACGTCATTTATTGCGCGTCGAAAGCGGCGCTCGACAATCTCACGAAGTCGCTGGCGCGCGCGCTGGCGCCGCAGATTCGCGTGGTGTCGGTCTCGCCGGGGCTCGTCGATACGGAATTCGTCAAGTCGATGGACACCGCATGGCGCGACGAACAGGCCGCACGCACGCCGCTCGGGCGCCTTGCCGATCCGCAGGAGATCGCGCAGGCCGTGCTCGTCGCCGCGCGCGATCTGCGCTTCACCACCGGCTGCGTGCTGCCCGTGGACGGCGGCCGTCCGCTGCGCTAAACCGTCAACTCAAAAGCAAAACGAAGGAGACAGACACCATGAAACTCGCGTCGCTCAACACTGGCCACCCGGATGGCGCGCTGATCGTCGTTTCGCGCGATCTGCACCGTGCGGTGCACGCCGACGCCGTCGCGCCCACCCTGCGCGCCGCGCTCGACGACTGGACGCGCGCCGAACCCGCCTTGCAGGCGCTTTACACCGCGCTCAACGCGGGCACCGCCGCCAATGCCTTCGACTTCGATGCGCGCGCCTGCACCGCGCCGCTACCGCGCACGCACCAGTTCATCGACGCCTCGGCGTTCCTGAACCACGGCCGCATCATGACGCAGGCCTATCATCCGGAGAAGCAGTCCGATCCCACGACGCCCGTGCTGATCCAGCGTCAGGCCGACGATTTCGCGGGCCCGCACGCCGATTACCCCTTCCCCGACGAAGCCGACCACTGCGATTTCGAAGGCGAAGTGGGCGTGATCCTGGGCGATGTGCCAATGGGCACGCGGCCAGCCGAAGCGCTCGACCATGTGTGCCTCATCGTGCTGTTCAACGACGTGAGCATGCGCAAACACCTGTTCCGCGAACTGGGCATGGGCTTCGGCTTCATCCTCGCCAAGCCCGCCACGGCGTTCGCGCCGGTCGCCGTCACGCCCGACGAACTGGGCGACGCGTGGCGCGACGGACGCGTGCAGCTCGACATGGAAGTCTCGCGCAACGGCCAGCGCTTCGGTTCGCCGAATGGCCGCGAGATGAACTTCGGCTTTCACGAACTGATCGCGTATATCGCGTACAACCGCAATCTGCGCGCGGGCATGCTGCTCGGCTCCGGCACGTTTTCAAATGTCGATTACCGCCAGACCGGCTCGGCCTGCCTCGCCGAACAACGCGCCATCGAAGCGCTGGAGCACGGCGAGTCGCGCACGCCGTGGTTGCGGTTTGGCGAGCGGTTGCGCTTTGAAATGAAGGGCCGCGACGGGCAATCGATCTTCGGTGCGATCGATCACCGCTTTGTGCAGGCCGACTATGTGCAGCAAAACGTGACGTCAGGAGTCGATGCATGAGCCAGCAGTACGACATCGTTGCCATGGGCGCGGGCCACAACGGGCTGGTGGCCGCAGCCTATCTCGCGAAAGCGGGCAAAAAAGTGCTGGTGCTGGAGCGCAAGGCGTGGCCCGGCGGCGGCGTGAGCACGCGCGAACTCAACACGCCTGGCTACTGGCACGACGAGCATTCGAGCGTGCACATCATGATTCAGGGCAATCCGATGCTGCGCCAGGACGAACTCGGCCTGCTGTCGGAGCACGGCCTGAAGTACCACTATTCGCCGGTGCCGCACGCCACGGTGTTCCCAGACCAGTCGGTGCTGTTCACCTACAAGGATCTGGACAAGACCTGCGAATGCTTCGCGAAGGTCTCGCAAAAGGACGCCGATACCTATCGCGCCTTCGTGAAGATGAGCCAGCAGGTGCTGCAGATGTTCATGCCGGGCCTCTATTCGCCGCCGCCTCCGCTGGGCGAGCTGGTGGCCATGCTCGATCGCAGCGACGAGGGCCGCCTCATGCTCGACTACATGAATCGCGATTGCCTCGACCTCGTCAATCAACTCTACGAGAGCGACAAGATCAAGATTCACCTGCTGCGGCTCGTGAGCGAAAACCTGCAGGCGCCCAACGAACTCGGCACCGGCATGGGCGTGCTGCTGATGCCCGGCATCATCCACACCTATGGCGTCTCGCAGCCGGTGGGCGGCAGCGGCAAGCTGACCGAATCGCTGGTGCGCTGCATCGAATCGCATGGCGGCGAGGTGCGTTGCAACGCCGAAGTCGCGCAGATTCTCACGAGCGCGGGCCGCGCCAGCGGCGTGCGTCTTGCCGACGGCGAAACGATTGTCGCGAAGGACGCGGTGATCGGTGCGATCCATCCGCATGTGATCCGCCGCTTCGTGGAAGGCGTGCCCGAGCCGGTGCTCCAGCGCGCCGAGCGCGCGACGCTCGCGCCCTTCTCGATCATGGTGAGCCACTACGACCTGAAGGAAAACGCGCGCTTTTATGCGGGCGAGGAAGTGGGCTATGCGACCATGCTCGAATTGATGGCCACGGACAGCCTCGACGACATGCTCGCCGATTTCGACGACCTCAAACGCGGCCTGATCACCGAGCGCCGTCTGTGCGCGGGCGGTGACGAAAGCATCGGCGACAAAACGCGCGTGCCGGCGGGCAAGGGCATGTTCCATGGCATCACGTTCGCGCCTTATAACGTCAAGGACAAACGCTGGGCGGGCCGCCACTGGGACGACATCAAGGAAGAGATTGGCGACCTGTCGCTGGCGCATTATCGCCAGTTCGTTTCGAACCTCACGAGCGACAACATTGTCGCGCGCAGCATCGTGAGTCCCGTCGATCTCGAACGCTCCAGTCCGAACAGCATGATGCGCGGCGACCTGCACGGCGTGGCGCCTTACTTCTACCAGAGCGCGGGCCATCGTCCGACGCCCGACCTCGGCCAGTTCACGGTGCCGGGCGTCGAGCGTCTGTATCTGGCCGGGCCGTTCCAGCATCCGGGCGGCGGCGTCTACGGCGCGGGCCGCGCCACCGCCATCAAGATGTTCGAGCAACTGGGCATGGATTTCAGCAGCGTCGCGAAGGGCGCGCGCCAGGATAGCGGCGTCCCGGCTACGGCTCAGCAGAACGGTGCATCAAAGAAGGACGGCATGGTGCTGCGCGGCCCCGCCGACGAAGAACTGATGCACGTGGAGTCGCTGGAGCGCGTGGGCAACGAACTCGTCATCAAGGGCAAGAGCTTCGGCACCATGCCGATGGAAGCGCGTCTGGACGCCGCTTCGGCGCGGGCGGGCCTGAAGATGCTGGGCGCGTCGCGCCTCGCCTTCCTCGCCACGCTGCCGTTTCGCAAGGGAGACCCGCAATGAGCCATGTCGTCGTCACGGGCGCGCAGGGCTTCGTCGGCCGCGCGCTCGTCAAGCGTCTGCTGGCTGACGGCCTGGGCGCGCGCGCCGTCTCGAAGCTCACGCTGCTCGATATTGCATTCGACGCGCCGCACGCCGACGCTCGCGTCACGCAGATCGCGGGCAGCATCGCCGATGCCGATGTGCGCGCGCAGGCGTATGCCAGCAGCGTCGATGCCGTGTTCCATCTCGCCAGCATCCCGGGCGGTGCGGCCGAGCGCGACTATGCGCTGGGCCGTGCAATCAACCTGGACGCCACGCTCGGCCTGCTTGAAGACCTGCGGGGTCAGCCGCGCCCGCCGCGCTTCGTGTTCGCGAGCACGGTGGCCGTCTACGGCGAAAGCTTGCCCGCCGTGGTCGATGAAAACACCCTGCCCGCGCCCGCGCTGAGTTATGGCGCGCACAAGCTGATGGGCGAAGCGCTGGTGGCCGACGCCACGCGCCTGGGCTGGGTGCAGGGCTGCTCGCTGCGCCTGCCTGGCGTGGTGGCGCGTCCTGGCGACGGCGCGGGCCTGATGTCGGCGTTCATGAGCCAGTTGTTCTGGAAACTCGCCGCCAACGAAGCGCTCACCGTGCCGGTTTCGCCCGACGGCGTGGCGTGGTGGATCTCGGTTGGCGCCTGCGTGGGCAACCTGCTGCACGTCGCGAGCGTCGACGTCGATCGCTTCAACGCGCGGCGCAGCTACCCGATGCCGGTGCTGCGCCTGACCATCAGCGAAGTCGTGGACGCACTGGCTGCGCGTTACGGAGAAGCGCGCAAGGCGCTCGTGAGCTACGCGCCCGATCCCTTCGTCGAGCGCTTGTTCGCGCGCTATCCGCCGCTGCTGACGCCCGAGGCCGAACGCCTTGGCCTGCGCCACGACGGCGACGTAGACCAGCTGATCACGCGCGCCATGGCGCAATAAACCCCGCGCAACCCGCACACCACGCCGTACCCCATCAACGGCGGCGCGAAGCAAACGAAAAGGATTCCTGATTATGCAGATCGTTGGACTCGAATATCTCGTCTTCGGTATCGACGACATGGTGGGCGCCCGCCAGTATTTGCTCGATTACGGCCTCGACGAAGTCGACTACGATCCCGTGCGCGGCGGCGTCTTTCAGGCGCTGGACGGCACCGGTCTCGTGATGCGCGCCGCCGACGACCCGAGCCTGCCGCCGCTGCCGCCGAAGGCCGCCACGCCCAGCCTGCGCGAAACCGTCTACGGCGTGGACAACGCCGATACGCTCGCGTCGATCCGCGCGCATCTGGAAGCCGAGCGCGCCGTGACGGTGGACGCCAGCGGCACGGTGCATTGCATCGACGACGCGGGCTTCGGCGTGGCCTTCATGGTGACGCAACGCCGCCCATACGAAGCGCGCTATCTGGGCTTCAACGTGCCGGGCCAGGCCGCCGGACGCGCGCCGAACGACTGCGCCGCCGATCCGGACGCCGTCATCAAGCCGCGCACGCTGTCCCATGTGGTGTATTTCGTCGAGGACGCGCAAAAGGCCGAAGCCTTCTACACGCGTCTGGGCTTCATCGTCACAGACCGCTTCAATCACCTTGGCCCGTTCATGCGCCCGGCGGGTACGCTCGATCATCACACGCTTTTCATGATCGAAAGCCAGAACGATCACATGATCGGCTGCAATCACTTTACGTTCCATCTCGGCTCGCCCGCCGAAGTGCTCCAGCACGGCTGGAATTTCGTGAAAAAAGGCTACAAGAGCTTCTGGGGGCCGGGCCGCCATGTTCTGGGCAGCAACTTCTTCTGGTATTTCAACAGCCCGTTTGGCGCGACCATCGAATTCGACGCCGACATGGATCATCACGACGCCAGCTGGACGCCGCGCGCCGTCGATCCCGGCTCCGACAATTCGCAGATTTTCCTCTTCGAGGCGCGCAACAAATGGGCGCCAGGCGAATGACCGCGCCCGCGCGGGAGCGCCGGCTTTGCGCGCTCGACGCGCTGCCCGACGGCGGCGCGCGCGGCATGCTGCGCGAAGGCCTGGACGATCGCCTGTGCGTGGTGCGCCAGGGCGACGACGTGTTCGTCTGGCTCAACGACTGCCCGCATGAACATCGCCCCATGGAGTACCGCCAGGACCGCTTTCTTTCCGGCGACGGCCAGCACATCGTCTGCTACGCGCATTCCGCGCATTTCGACATCCGCACGGGCCATTGTTTTGCGGGGCCATGCACCGGGCAGTCACTCGTCAACGTGCCAGCCCGCGTCGTCAACGGCGAAGTCTGGATTCCCGCCGAATTGCCCTCGATTTTCGACCTTTAATACGGACTACCATCATGTTCCAGTACTTCCCCACCAATTACGTGTGGAGCCTCTCGACGATGATCGCCCTCTCGCACGGCGGCAACATCGGCGAAGTCGATGCGATGTGCGCGCCGCTGCGCGATGCCGCGCTCGCAGGCGACGATCCCGGCACGGTCGCGTTTTATGAGGCATGGAAAGCGGGCGCAGACCAGCTGTCCGCACTCGCCGACGAAGACGTCGCGCAGGGCCACACGCTGTCGGCTGGCGAGAAATACGGGCGTGCTGGCCTTTATTACGGCATCGCCGAACGCATGCAGGCACACGGCTTCGAAGCGCGCCTCGCGATCTACCGGCGCTCGCTCGAACAGTTCGAACTCGGCCGCACGCTGGGCCGCGAAAATTGCGTGCGGGTCGAAATCCCGTATGGCGAAACCCATCTGGCCGCGCTTTACGTGCGCGCCGAAGGCCTGCAAGCGGGCCAGCGCGCGCCCATCGTCGTGGTGATGAACGGCCTCGACTCGACCAAGGAAATGCTGCAAAAGAGCGTGATGGGCACGATGTTCGCGCGGCGCGGCCTGAGCGCGCTGTTCGTCGATCAGCCCGGCACCGGCGAGGCGCTGCGCCTGCAAGGCCTGCCCGCCGTCCACAATACGGAAGCCTGGGCCGCGCCCATCGTGGACTGGCTCGAACGGCATGACGAGGTGGACGCGCAGCGCATCGGCGCGCTGGGCGTGTCGCTGGGCGGCTATTACTGCCCGCGCGCGGTCGCATTCGAACCGCGCTTTGCGTGCGGCGCCGTGTGGGGCGCGAATCACGACTGGCGCGCCGTGCAGCAGGCGCGCCTGAACCGCGAAGGCGAAAACCCCGTGCCGCACTACTGGAAGCACGTGCAATGGGTGTTCGGCGCGCGCGACATGGACGACTTCTTCGCGAAGGCGGAGCACATGCATCTGAATGGCGTGCTCGATCGCATCCGCGTGCCGTTCCTGGTCACGCACGGCGAAAACGATCGCCAGATTCCGCTCAAATACGCGCACGAAACTTTCGAACAACTGATCAATAGTCCCAGGAAAGACCTGTTTGTTTTTGGCGCGCGCGAAGGCGGCGTGGAGCACAGTTCGCTCGACAATCCGCTCAACGCGGGCAACCGCATCGCCGACTGGCTTGCCGCCCAGCTTGGCGGCACGCTCGCCTGAGCGCGCGGGCAAGAACCGGCGCGCACTCCAACCATAACTACAGAGACACACCATGGCACTCGTCAACAAGGTTCTGATCGTCGGCGGCGGCATCGGCGGCATGTGCGCGGCGATCACGCTGCGCCGTCAGGGCATCGACGTCGATCTCGTCGAACTCAATCCTCAGTGGGCCGCCGACGGCGCGGGCATCACCATCAGCGGGCCGACGCTGCGCGGCCTGCGCGAAATCGGCGTGGTCGACGACGTGCTGCGCGTGGGCGGCTCGTGGCGCGCCGTCGATATCTGCGACGCCGATGGCGCATTGCAGGCCTGCGTGCCCATTGATCCTGCGCACGGCGCCGACGGCCTGCCGGGCGCGGCGGGCATCATGCGCACGGCGCTGGCGTCGATTCTCGGCGACGCCACGCGCGCAGCCGGCGCGCAGGTGCGTCTGGGCGTGAGCTTCGAAACGCTGGCACAGGATGCCGAAGGCGTGGATGTCGTATTCACCGACGGCCACCGCGCGCGCTACGACCTCGTGATCGGCGCGGACGGCGTGAATTCGACGGTGCGCCGCCACGTCAAGCCCGACTTCGTTGGCCCGCGCTTCACGGGCCAGGGATCGTGGCGCGCCGTGGTGCCACGCCTGCGCGAGAACTCGACGATCTACATGGGCAAGACCACGAAAGCCGGCATGAACCCGATCAGCGCGACGCACTGCTATCTGTTCGTGCTCGACAAACGCGAGGGCGTGGATTTCGTCGCGCCCGAACAGTGGCCGCGCCTGCTGGCCGAACTGCTCGAAGAATTCGACGGCCCGATCGGCGATTTCCGGCGTGCGCTGCTCAACGGCTCGCCCGACGAGCATCGCGTGTTGTACCGCCCGCTCGCGGGGCATATCATCGACGGCCCGTGGCATCGCGGCCGTATCGCGCTGCTGGGCGATGCCGTTCACGCCACCACCCCGCATCTGGCGTCGGGCGCGGGCATCGCGGTTGAAGGCGCGATCGTGCTGGCGCAGGAACTGGCGCGGCGGCATTCGCTCGAAGGCGCGCTGCTCGCGTATGCGGGACGGCACTACGATCGCGCGCGGCTCGTGGTGTCGTCGTCGGCCAGGCTGGGCGACATCGAGCGCAACGGCGGCTCGCGCGACGATCACACGCGCATCATGGTCAACGCCTTACAGGCGCTGCGTGCGCCGATCTGACCCGCGCCAACAAGGTTCAACCCAATACGAACAGTGACACCATCATGACCGAATCCCAATCGAACCCGGCCCGCGTGGCCGTCGTCACGGGCGCAGCCGGTGGCCTTGGCGAAGCGTTCGCGCTGCGGCTCGCCGCCAGTGGCCACACGCTCGTGCTGACCGACCGCGCGCCCTGCGACGCGCTCGCGGCGCGCATCGAAGCCGCGGGCGGCCACGCGCTCGCGCTGCCCTGCAATCTCGCCGATATCGACGACATCGCGCGCTTCACGTCGCGCGTGCTGGAACAGACGGGCAAGGTCGACGTGCTCGTCAACAATGCTGCATTCATGCCGATGGCGCCGGTCGCGAATATCAACGCCGCGCTCTGGCGTCAGATCATGACCGTCAACGTGGACGCGCCGTTTCTGCTCGCCCAGGCGTTTTCGGCGGGCATGATCGAGCGAGGCTGGGGGCGCATCGTCAATCTCGCGTCGAGCACGGTCTGGGGGCCGCCGCCCGGCATGAGCGCCTATGCGTGCAGCAAGATGGCCGTGATTGGCCTCACACGCGCGCTCGCGTCGGAATTCGGCGCGCATGGCGTGACCGTCAACGCGATCTCGCCGGGCCTTACGAAGCACGCGGGAAGCGCGGCGAACCTGCCCGCCGGGGCGTTCGAGGCGGTGCGCGCGCGGCAATTCATCCCGCGCACCGAGCAGCCGGACGATCTGACCGGCGCGCTTGCCTTCCTGGTCAGCGACGATGCGTGCTTCGTCACCGGCCAGGTCATCAATGTCGATGGCGGAGGCTTCGGTTTCTAGGCGGCAAATGTATTCGTTGCCGTCACCCTATATAGCGAGTCGCGCAGCAATGCGCCTTCTCGCTATTGGTTTTCGTGATCCGATAAAAAAATCAAGCTAGCACTCGCTTTATTGTCCTTGTCATATACATACCAGTTCGCCGAGCCATGACAGATAACTAACGAGAAGACCGGAATCGCGACTCGATGTCCACCGCATTCGCTCATACAGTCGAAGCGAGTTTTGCGACGCTCACGCCCACGGCCAAGCGCATTGCCAGTTATATGCTTGCGAATCTGGAGCGCCTCGGGCTGGAGACGGCGGATCAGATAGCACAACAGACGGGCACGAGTGGTATTTCGGTCGGGCGCTTTCTGCGCAGCGTGGGCTATCGCAATCTCGACGACCTGAAGCGCGAATTGCGCGGTGCACAAACACGGCCGTGGTTCATCACGGATCGTCTCGACGCCTGGCGCAGCGAGCGCCCCGACGGCTACGCCAACGGCGTGGACAACAAGCGTGACATGGCGCTTGCGCGCTCGCTCGATCTTGAGGTCGATGCGATCCGCTATGTGTACCAGCTTGCGCTAGGCGACACCTTCGCCCGCGTCGCGCAGCGCATCGCCACTGCGGATGCCGTCTATATTCTCGGGATCCAATCGACGCGCGGCATTTCGAATGCGTTCTACAGTTACCTCGAATATTTGCGGCCCCGTGTGTTCTTTTCCGATGGCATGTCAGGCTCGTATATCGAGTCGCTGAATTCGGAGTTCGCGTCGCCGTATCTGATCGTCACCGACACACGTGCCTACTCGCGCATCGCGCGCCGCTATTGCGAGGCGGCGGCACGGCGCAAATTGCCGTTCGCGCTTGTCACTGATCTCTATTGCCCGTGGGCGCGCGACTTCGCCTGCGATCTGCTGCAAGTGAAAACGGATGTCGGTCAGTTCTGGGATTCGCTTGCGCCGCTCACCTGCCTGTTCAACCTGCTGATTACGTCGATTGTCGGGCAGCTCGGCTCCGCTATCGACCAACGTGTCGCGCAGAACCGCGAGTTGCAACGCGAACTCGACCAATTCGATCTCTGACAATCATGACCGATACCCCGCACCTCATTCACATCACGCCGCAAACGCACGGCGTCGAACTCGACCTCGTGTATGCGACCGATCGCAACTTCACCGGCAAGGCGATTTACAAGGAAGCGCACGCGCTGCTGCTCGCGCCCGCTGAAGCCCGATTGCGCAAAGCCGTCGAACTTGCTGAAAGCGCCGGCATGAAGTTGCGCATTTTCGACGCGTACCGTCCGCCGCAAGCACAAAAAGCACTGTGGGATTTTCTGCCCGATCCCACCTATGTCGCAGAACTTGGCCGAGGCTCGAACCATAGCCGGGGTACGGCGCTCGACCTTACCTTGATCGACGGCAACGGTGAGGCGCTCGACATGGGCACGGACTTCGATGCAATGATCAAGGAGTCCGAGCATTTCCATCAGGGATTGCCGCAGCATGTGCAGCGCAATCGCCTGCTGCTGCTCGGCATCATGCATGCGGCAGGATTCACCCATATTCCGAGCGAATGGTGGCATTACGAAATTCCGGGTTCACGCTCGCTGCCCGTGATTGACAATGCCGAAAGCGGCCCCCTGAAATTAATGTAATCGCGCTCTGGTTCTTTGCTGTTCGTTTTACGGGTTTCTCACCGCCTCTCCTTCTCGATACGGAGCGAGTATGAATCTGGTTTTGCGCAATGCGCTGGCGGCAGTCACGGTCGTGTCCGCACTGACGCTTACGATGACGACAACAAGTACTGCATTTGCGGCGACGCCGAAAGACATGCTGGTCATCGCCACCACGCTCGACGAATTCTCGACGCTCGATCCCGGAGAAGTCTATGAGCTCGTGCCGGAAGAATATGTCGCGAATACCTATGATCGACTGGTGCGCGTCGACCTGAAAGACCCGGCGAAATTCAATGGCGATGTCGCGCAATCGTGGACGGTCAGCCCAGATGGACTTACGTTCACGTTCAAGATTCGCCCGGGACTCACGTTCCACTCGGGCCATCCTCTGACCGCCGATGATGTCGCCTGGTCGATACAGCGCTGCGTACTGCTCGATAAAGGCGCGGCGGCCGTATTGCAAGGTATTGGTCTAACCAAAGACAACGTGCTGCAAAACGTCAAGAAGATCGACGACTCGACGGTCAGCATTACGACTGCCCAGAAATACTCGCCCACGTTCGTGCTGAACGTGCTGGGTGCGTGGCCCGCGTCAGTGGTCGACAGGCAGCTCCTGATGTCGCATCAGAAGGGCAACGATTTCGGCAACGAATGGCTGCGCACGAACGAAGCGGGCTCCGGCGCGTACAAGCTCGTCAAATGGACGGCGAACGACAGCCTCATCCTGCAGAAATACGACGGCTACCGATTGCCGCTCGCGATGAAACGCATTGTGATGCGCCATGTGCCGGAAGCCGCGAGCCAGCGCCTTCTGCTCGAAAATGGCGACGCGGATGTCGCGCGCAATCTGAGCCCCGACGATCTCACCGCATTGACCAAGGCCAGCAAGGTGCAGGTGATGTCGGTACCGCAAGCGACGTTGCTCTACCTCGGCCTGAACATGAAGAACCCGAATCTCGCGAAGCCGGAAGTGCAGGAAGCCATGAAATGGCTGATCGACTATGACGGCATTCAGAAGAACGTGACGAAGAGCACGTTCAAGGTTCATCAAACGTTCCTGCCCGAAGGTTTCCTCGGCGCGTTGAATACCAATCCGTATCACCAGGACGTTGCCAGGGCCAAGGCGCTGCTCGCCAAAGCGGGCTTGCCCAATGGCTTCAACGTGACGATGGATGTGCGCAGCACCTACCCGTACAACGACATAGCGCAAGCCTTGCAGGCGAATCTCGCGCAAGGTGGCATCAAGGTCGAGATCATTCCGGGCGACAACAAGCAGACGCTCGCGAAGTATCGTGCGCGTCAACACGATATCTATATCGGCGAATGGTCAGCCGACTACATCGACCCGCACAGCAATGCGCAGGGCTACGCATGGAATCCGGACAACTCCGACAAGTCGGCGTACAAGATGCTCGCATGGCGTAATTCGTGGGACATTCCCGACCTGACGAAACAGACCGATGCGGCGCTCGCCGAATCGTCGACGACAAAGCGCGCGCAACTCTATCAGACGATGCAGAAGGAAATGCTCGCAAAGTCGCCGTTCGTCATCATGTTCCAGCAGGTGTCGCAAGTGGCAATGCGTCCGGGCGTGTCGGGCCTCGAAGTCGGCCCAATCAACGATCTCGTGTCGTATCGGAATGTGAAGAAGCAATAAGCGTGTGAATCATGTCGACGACGACCACTCCTGTTGACCCGATACGCGCTGCGTCCGCACGCAGCGCGACCGTGCGCTGGACATTGCGCGTGCTGCAATGGGCGCTCACGCTGGCCATCACATTCACGGGCTTGCTGGCCGTGACCTTCGTGATCGGCCGCAAGGTGCCGATCGATCCCGTGCTCGCGATACTCGGCGATCGCGCGTCGGCGAGCGCTTATGCGGCCGCGCGCATTCAGTTGGGACTCGACAAGCCCCTCGCCGAACAGTTTTTCATCTATGTGCGCGCCGTGCTGCACGGCGATCTGGGCGTATCGCTGCTGACGGCGAATCCCGTGCTCGACGACATCAAGCGTGTCTTTCCCGCCACATTGGAACTCGCGACACTATCGACGATCATCGGCGTGTTGGTCGGCGTGCCGCTCGGCGTGATGGCTGCGACACGGCACAACCGCTGGATCGATCACATTGCGCGTTTCATCGGCCTGATCGGCAGTTCGGTGCCCGTGTTCTGGCTCGGCCTGATGGGACTGCTGTTGTTCTATGCGAAGCTGCACTGGGTCTCGGGGCCAGGAAGAATCGACCCTGTGTTCGATGGCATGGTCGATACGCGCACGGGCAGCCTGTTGATCGATTCGCTGATCGCGCGGGAATGGGATGTGTTCTTCAATGCAGTTTCGCATATCGCGTTGCCCGCAGCGATATTGGGCTACTACTCGGTCGCCTATCTGAGCCGGATGACGCGCGCGTTCATGCTCGACCAGTTGAACCAGGAGTACATCACGACGGCACGCGCGAAAGGCTTGTCCGAGCGGCGAGTCGTGTGGGTGCACGCATTCGGCAATATCTCGGTGCCGCTGCTGACGGTAATCGCACTGTCTTATAGCTTTTTGCTCGAAGGCTCCGTGCTCACCGAAATCGTATTCGCGTGGCCGGGCATCGGTTCGTATCTGACGGGCGCCCTGCTCAACGCCGATATGAATGCCGTGCTCGGCAGCACGCTCGTGATCGGCATGACCTTCATCGCGTTGAACCTGCTGACGGATGCGCTCTATCGCGTGTTCGATCCGCGTGCCCGCTGATGCAACGGAGATCTGCAACGTGTGTCCACCTGTTGAAACTTCAACGCAGGACTTGCCGATGAACATGCCTCGCTCAACATGGAGAGCCTGGTTGCTGACCGATTCGCCAGCTTCGCGCAGGCAAGCGGCACTGGGTCTTGCGTATCGGCGCTGGCGACGTTTCTCGGGTAATCCGCTATCGGTGTTCGGCTTGTTGATCCTCATGCTGCTCGTGATCGTCGCCGCCATCGGCCCCTGGATCGCGCCGCATGATCCGATCCAACAAGTGTTGTCCGACCGTCTGCTGCCGCCCGGGTCGGCCTCTCATTGGCTTGGCACCGATCAGCTCGGACGCGATATTCTTTCGCGCCTCATCGATGGCTCGGGCCTGACGCTGTCGATTGCGATTCTCGTTGTCGTGGTCGTCGTGCCGATCGGCTTGATGATCGGCACGACGGCGGGCTTCTTCGGAGGCTGGGTCGATAACGTGCTGATGCGCGTGACGGATATCGCGCTAGCGTTCCCGAAGATCGTGCTCGCGCTCGCATTCGCTGCGGCATTGGGGCCGGGGGTGTTCAACGCGGTGATCGCTATTTCGATTACCGCGTGGCCCGCGTATGCGCGTCTTGCGCGCGCCGAAACGTTGAGGCTGGTGCAAGCCGATTTCATACACGTCGCGCGGCTGCAAGGCGCGTCGAACCTCCGCATTCTGCTGCGCTATATCGTGCCGCTGTGTTCGTCGTCGGTGATCGTTCGCGCGACGCTTGACATGGCGGGCATCATTCTGACTGTTGCAGGCCTTGGCTTTCTGGGACTCGGCGCACAACCGCCCAGTCCAGAATGGGGCTTCATGGTCGCGTCGGGCCGCAACGTGCTGCTCGACGCCTGGTGGGTGGCGACGGTACCGGGCATCGCGATTCTGCTCGTGAGCCTCGCATTCAATCTGCTCGGCGATGGCTTGCGCGACGTGTTCGATCCCCGCCATGGAGACTGATATGAGCACGAACGACACGCGAGCGCCGCTCTGTGAGATCGACGATCTGCGCATCGCATTTCGCACGCACGACGGTACGCTCAATGAAGCGGTGCGCGGCCTCTCGCTGACGCTGCATAGAGGCGAGCGGCTTGGCATCGTCGGTGAATCGGGTTCCGGCAAGTCGCTGACGGGCCGCGCGTTGCCCGGCCTTCTGCCGCCTGCCGCCCATTGCACCGCGAAGAGGTTGCGCTTCGACGGAAATGATCTGCTGACTATGCGCGCCGACAAGCGCCGCCGTCTATGCGGTCAGCAAATGGGCCTGATCCTGCAAGATCCGAAGTACTCGCTGAACCCGGTGATGACGGTCGCGCAGCAAATGCGCGAGGCGTTCGCACTGCATGATCCGAAGCTCACCCGGCGTGCGATGCGTGAGAAGATCATCGCGGCCCTCGAAGCGGTGCATATCCGCCACCCCGCGCGCGTCGCGGATTCGTATCCGCATGAGCTTTCCGGCGGCATGGGACAGCGCGTGATGATCGCAATGATGGTATCGACCGGGCCGCGCCTGCTGATCGCCGATGAGCCGACCAGTGCGCTCGACGTGCTCGTATCGATGCAGGTGCTTGCCGTACTTGACGAGATGATCGCTAAACACGATACCGGCCTCATTTTTATCAGCCATGACTTGCCGCTGGTTATGTCGTTCTGCGATCGGGTGGCTGTGATGTATGCGGGGCGTGTCGTCGAAACATGCGCTGCGCGCGATCTCGCGCATGCGCAGCATCCTTATACGCGCGGGTTGCTTGCCGCCAATCCGCCGCTTGCCAATCCGCCTGCCGAATTGCCTGTTCTGTCGCGCGATCCTGCATGGCTCAGCGACACACAAGGAGCGTCCGCATGATCGACGTCGATGCGTTGACCGTGCGCTTCAAGACGGTCGCGGGCGCCATCGATGCCGTCCGCGCTGCGAGCTTTTACGTAGCGCAAGGCGAAGCGTTTGGGCTCGTCGGTGAGTCCGGTTCCGGCAAGTCAACCATTCTGCGTGCGTTGAGCGGTTTGACGCCCATTGCGCAAGGCACGGTACACATTGCGCAGCCAGGCGATGTTGTGCAAAAGCGCGCTGTGCAGATGGTGTTTCAGGATCCATACGGCTCGCTGCATCCACGCTTCACCGTTGATCAGACATTGCGCGAACCGTTGCGTATCAACGGCATCGGCCAGCATGACGAGCGTATCGTCAATGCGCTGCGTGAAGTCGGGCTCAATGCGTCGTTTCGGTTTCGCTATCCGCATCAGTTATCGGGTGGGCAGCGGCAACGCGTGGCGATTGCGCGCGCGCTGATCGTCGAGCCGCGTGTGTTGCTGCTCGACGAGCCGACATCGGCGCTCGATGTCTCTGTGCAAGCTGAGATATTGAACCTGCTCAAGCGCCTGCATCGCGAGCGCAATCTGACGATGATTCTTGTCACCCACAATCTCGCTGTCGTCAGCTTTCTGTGCTCGCGTGTTGCGATCATGCGCAATGGCGAGATCGTCGAAGAACTTACTGTGGAGAAACTCAGAGCGCAGGAAGTGGATAACGAGTATTCGCGCAGCCTGTTGCTCGCGACGAAGGGCTATCAGCGCAAGGCCGGTTGAACTTTCTGAACGCCTCCAGTCGCCACTGCGTCGACCACCGGTCGCGCGCGTGAGCGGTTGACGTTTTTTCCGGATATCGGTGCGCGACACGACATTCACAATAATCTCCAGACGATTAAGTCGTCTTGTGCATCAAAACTCGCGCGTAATTAAGCCTTGTCGATCGATCGCGGCGCTTCGCGTCGCTCGCTGCATCGTTTGGCAAGCAGCCGCCGTCGATTCGCGCGTTCCAGGACAATGACATTCCCGCTACTTACTTCGAGGCGGAAATGAGCGAGCGCCGACGTCCCGTCCCCTCCCATTCCGGCAGACGATTTCACACGTTGACCGGCCGGCTCCTCGCAAGCACGCGCCAGGCGTTGCAGCCGTGGCGGCAGCGAACGCCAGCGACCTGCAGTTGCACGATCGCCCTGGCGGCTGGCGTGGCGCTCGCGCTTGCCGCTTGCGCTCCGGCGACGCCCTCGCAGTCACAGGCCCTCGAACCCGAAGTCGCCAACCTCACGTCGCTCGCCAGCCAGCTATTCACGGGCCACGATCAGGCCGGCGCGTACTACTCGCTGGACGCGAAGGCGACCTTCGCCATCGACGCACCCGGCAAGCTGCGCCTGCTGGATCTGCGTTCGGGCGAGCCCCTTCCTGGCGCCGCCGATATGCAGGGCGAGACGATGTCGACCGCGTGCAAGCCCTTTGGCGCGGTGGCGAACCAGCGCACGACATGGTTTCCTTATACGGGTGTGTTCGTGCGCGGCGGCACGCTTGCGGCGGTCTCATCCCGTGGCGCCAACATCGGCATCAAGTCGCTGTCGGCGCGCAACGATGGCGCGATGATCTACACCGGCCACGACGCCGACGAAACCGAGTTCTTCTACGCGCCGTGCGTCGGCGCACAACGCGTGACACGCGGCTGGCGAACCCAGCGCTACATTCCGGACGGCGCGCTGCTGCGCGTACGCGCAGACGCAGGTGCGCGCGTCGACCTGCAACTGCCGCAACGTTTCGTTCCCTACGTGCTGCTGCGCTATCGCTCGGGGGCGATCATCCCGGTACCCATGCGCATGGTGCTGGCCACCGTCGATTTGAGCAACCGGCGCGTCGTGCTGCAATACCAGAGCACCTTTGCTGCGGCCGTGCCGATCCGCAAGATCGAAATGCGCCTGATTACGCCAGGCGGCCTGCCATCGCCGGGTGAAACCGCAGCGCGCTATCAGGAACGCACCCAGGCCATGCTGCAGGATCTGGCCGCCTGCCCGCCGCCGCACGCGCACGCAATCGAAGCCTGCGCGACGCCAACGCGCATGCCGAATCCGCTGATTTACTATTCATCGGCGGAGCTTGCCAGCCAGCGGCAGACAGCAGCGGCTAAAACTTCGCCGTAGGCAGCCGTAGCCGGCAATGCTGGCTCTCAGAAAACGTCGCCCTGCCGGGCGTCCCGTGGTGGGGGCAACGAAGACTTGGCGCGGCGCGACGCCTCACCACACGTCGCACGTGAGCCACGAGCTCGATGTGCACATCCCCAGCGATTCTGTGAAGCCAGCCGTAGCGAATGGCTGACGAATGCTAACGCCCCGCTCCGGCGCAGTTCCGCCTGCGTTCCAGGTGAGGCCGAGCTTGCCGGTCAACACTCCGGAACCACGTCGCCCTCGCGTTCGCCCGCTCTTTCGTCGGCCCTGAACGCGCGACGCTCTCGTTGAGCCAGCACGAACGGAAGTGTCCGTTTCCAGTTGTACTTATGCGATGGACACTTATCAGC
>NZ_BAYA01000026.1 GCF_000685015.1 Paraburkholderia bannensis NBRC 103871
GCAGCCGGTACGGCAAGCAGCGAAGGAGCGGAATTCTAGTCACGCAGATGACACATTGCAAGTCTTTTCTCGCACGCCCCTCCTGGCGCTCCTGCGCCATCTCATTGTCACCTCCTTGCGCCGCCGCAATGCTCCCTCCAGCGCGCCTCCTGTAGGCCAAACCGATGGCCTGCGCGGAACCGACTAGAATATGAGGTTCTCCGCATCCCAAACACACAAGATTTATGCGCTCGCGAATCGCCAAACGCCTCCCTCCCGATGCCGACAAGCTCGTCGGCCTGTCGCTCGCCCTGTTCGCATCGGGCAGCCGCACTGAAGACCGCTTCTGGGAGGCCAAGCTCGACACGCTGCTCGCGAAGGTCGTGCGAAACGGCAATCAGACTACGCTCGACGCCGCGCTCGATCATTTGCAGCAGAACCACCCGGATGCCTACGGCGCGCTCGCGGACATGGCCGAGACCCATAGCGAGTCGTTTGTCGTCGAGCACGACGGCGTGCAGTACGAAGCGCTCCTCGTCGCTGCGCCCGTACTCGCCTGGACGCGCTATGTGATCCCGTCGGGCCCGTTGAAGGCGGAAGCGTCCGACGCGCTGCGCACCCATCTGCAGGCGCACGTGCTGGCGAGCGGTTCGCGTGTTGCGATGGCGCCCTATCTCTATAGCATCGACCAACTGCCGCGCCACCACGTCGAGACCTGGCGTCTCGCGCAGCAACTGACCCAGGCCGCGCTCACGGGCTCGGCCGCGAAGATCAGCGCGAGCGAACTGCCGGAGACTTCGCCGATCCTCGCCGATCCCCGTTTCCTGCTGGCCGTGGTGGCCGCGCCTGTCGGCACTCCGCTGTTCCGCTGGCAGGAAGAAGAAAACGGCTCGCGCATCGAGCGTGGCCAGTGCCTTGAGCAATGGGCGACGCAAGGCGGCGCGAACCTCGCTGTCGTCATGCCGGGCTGCGAATTCGAATGTCTGCTGCCGGACGCCTACTATTCGGCCTGCCGCGATGCCGACGAGCGCGTGCGCCCGCACACGATCCGCACCGCCGTGCGCTATCTGATCGACACCATCGGCGCGACGGCGCAAGACCTGCGCGCGGTTGTCGCGGGCTTCGGCGAACGCCGCATCGACGAGTACCGCGTCGGCTTCACGAAGCGCGGCAGCAACGATGTTCTCTACGGTGTCGTGTGGCCGCTTTATGGCCGCGAAAATGGCGACGCTGACATCGACGAAGAACCGTCCGAGGAAAATGTAGGAGGCGGCCCGATCGAAGAAATCGTCGCGCTGCTGAAGGAATCGGGTATCAACGATATCCGCCGTCATGCCGGCCGTTTCGAGCCCGAGTACTGCGACGACTGCGGTGTGCCGCTCTATGCCGATCCCCTCGGTGAGATTGTTCATGCAGAAATGCCGGAAGATGCTGAGCCCGTTCAGCCACACTTCCACTAAGCAACCTGACGTTTTCCTACCGAGTCCCGCCTGTGTGCGGGACTTTTTTTTGCCCTACGTCCTACGCCATCTGGACAGGCCGTCGGAAGCTTCTCTTTTTGTCATGATGGTGCTGTTGGCCCGGTTTCAAAACGGCGCGCACACATACTGTCGCGTCCGATATTTCGAGAGGCCTGATACGAGAGGAGGGCATTCCCATGCGGTTTGCAGTATTCAATCCGGACGCCGAAAGACGCGAAGGGCTCAAGGCGCTGTTACGACAAATCGACCGGCGCGCGCGTTTTAACGACGCACCCGACTGGCGCAGCGCCGAGCGCGCAATGCAGCGCTTCACGCCCAACCTGCTGGTCATCGACTGGCACGAGGGCATCTTGCCGGGCGAGTTGCGGCACTTCGCCAACCGGCATCGAACACTGCCGATCGCGGTGCTCGTCGATCGCACCGAGCCACCGCATAGCGTGCGGGCCGTGCTCGACGAAGGCGCGCGCGGCATCATCCGGCGCACCACCGATTCCATTCTCATCGTCAAGCTGCTGGAGCTGATCATGCTCGGCGGCGATCATTTGCCTGCCGATATTTTCGGGCCGTCTTTCTGCCCACCGGCACCGTGGCCGGTGCCGCCGCGCCGCAATACGAGAAGCGCCACGGCGTTACGCAAAGGCACGCGAAAGATCGATCTTTCGCCGCGCCAGGAGCAGATCCTGCGTTGCGTGCACATGGGCAGCACGAACAAGATGATCGCCCGCGCCCTCGGCATCAGCGAGGGCACCGTCAAGGTTCATCTGGCGAGCATCTTCCAGCAGCTCGGCGCGCCCAACCGCGCCGCCGCCGTCGCGATCTACCACGGCCTGTTGTCGAGTCAGTTGCAGGTGCTGCGCGCACAACTCGAAAGCGCGCCGAGACCGGCCTATGGCGAACACGGCCAGGTGCCGTTACGCAAGCGCAGCAAAGCGGCCTTCCGCTATCCGTTGCAGACAGACGACACCCTGGAAGCACTACCGCTCGCCGCCGAGGCGGCTACGCCCTATAGCGCCGCCGCGCCAGACGCGCTCGGCCCGCCCGCGCCGCTCGCCGCAACGCAAGCGGACGCGAGCGAAGAGCAGGAGACGCCGCCCGGATGCGCACACGTTTTGCCCTCCAACGAGTAATATGAAGCACATGGGATTCCTATACACGCCGCTTCCGCTCTGGGTGATCGTCGTTGCATGGATTGCATCGGCAGGTTTGCTTGCGCTCGCGTTATGGAACAACCCATTCAAGCGTCTTCAGGACGCGACGCTCCAGCACGTGTGGCTTGCCATCATCGTGGCCGTCTCCGTGCTGTGGGCGAGCAACGCTTGGCTCGAGGACGGCACCGTGCTGCACCTGCTCGGCGCCACCCTGGTGGTCACGCTATTCGACTGGGGGCTCGCGCTCGTCGCCATGGCGGTTGTGGTTGCACTGGCCGCCCTGGTGTTCGATGCCCCGTGGGACGGGGTCGCCCTCACCTTCCTCGTATTTGGCGCCTTTCCAGTAGGGGTTTCGACGCTGCTGCAACGCGCCTGCGTCGCCTGGTTGCCGCGCAATCTTTTCATGTTCATCGTCGGCCAGGGCTTCGTCTCGCCGGCCATCGCGGTGTCTGCGGCGGCGTATCTCGCGCTCGGCACGCACATGGCGCTCAACGACGGGTCAATGCTCACCGTGCCTGCGGGTTATGCGTTTAGCGTATTCCTGCTCGCGTCCGGCGAAGCGTGGTTCACCGGCATGGCCACCGCACTGATTGCGGTCTATCGCCCCGCCTGGGTCACGACCTACGACGTGCGCCGCTATCGCCTCGGCGGCCCGCGCGCCTGAGTGCGCAAGATTGTCCGAGCGTGCCCGCGCACTGCACCATAACCGTACGCTCGCGTCTGACAGATTCCTCGAACGCCTTACCGTAAGCCTGCGCTAGAATGGCCCGGCGCCTGCACGCGTCTGGCCCGAGGACAATGACCGCCCGCCAGCTCCGCGCAATGCAATCGCAACAGCAGTAACCAGCCGCAATCCGCCCTATTCGGCCGTGTGAACGAATTTATTTGTTGCAGGCCCGGAACTCATTCCAGCGCCACCGCATCTTACGTTGCCTGACGTCCCACCCTCATCAAGAACAATCAGATGGACCGCAACAACGCATCCCGCCAGTTGCTGACCGTATTCGGCCGCCTGGCCGCCTGCGCCGCGAGCCTCACGCTGCTGTGGACGCTCCCCGCCCAGGCCGATCAGCTCGAACAGCAAAACGATCTCGTCAACACGTACGTCACGCAGATGCACGCCGATCCGCTCGTCGCCAGTTGCGCGGCGCACGGCAAGTTCATCGCCAGCACGTCGACTGTCCTCGATCACGTCGAATTTCCGCCCAGCTCCTTCGACAGCACGCACGCCACCGTGACGCCCTGGAACGATTCGTTCGACGAAGGCAAGCAGCGCGTGAAAGTCGACACGATCGTAACCGTCGATGGCGTCGGCGTACCGCAGGACAGCGCTCACGCACCCTACGATCTCAAGTTCCGCTGTGGCTATGTCGGCCAGCAGATTCTCGCATTCAGCTGGAACGATCCAGTGCCGCCGTCGCGCGCGCATAGCGAAAGCAGCGCCGCAGCAGGCGGCACGGCTTCGCATGTGAGCAGCCGGCACGGCGGCAAATCGAAGAAGGCCGCCGTCAAGGGCAAGAGCAAGGGCTCGAAGAAAGCGACGTCAAGCAAGTCGAGCCACAAATCGTCCGCGACATCGAAGAGCAGCACGAAGTCCACGACGAAATCGACGTCGAAGTCCACCGCGAAGTCCACGGCAAAGAAATCGACAACAAAGAAGAAGTCGACAACACAATGATCTCGCGCGCTTCGATCTGAAGCGCACGCGACCAGAAAACACGAAGGGGGAAGCGGCTCACACCGCTTCCCCCTTTTTTATGCCGCCGCCGCGCTCAGCGCACGGCAGCGCCTGTGACTAGATTCAGGCAAACGTCTCGACGTGATGCAGGATCGCCTGCAGCATCGCGGCGCCCAGTGCGGCGCTGCGCTCGCCGTTCCAGCCCACGCGCTCGTCGGGCAGGTTCGCGTTGTCCTTGAACGGCATTTCCAGCGTGAGCGACAGGCAGCCGTACTTGTGGCCGATGTACTTCGACGCCAGCTTGAGCGCGTCTTCGCGATAGCGGCTCGCTTCGTAGCCATGCTTGTCCTGGAAGTCCGGGCTCGCGATCTTGAACGCTTCGATAAACGCGGTCTGCTCCTTGCGCTGCTGATCGGTGAAACCCGGCAGCATTTCCGAGCCCGCCACGAACACGTACGGCAGCGTTTCGTCACCGTGAATGTCGAAGAACAGATCGCAGCCGGTGTCTTCGATCGCTTCGCGCACGAGCAGCACTTCAGGGCTGCGCTGCGCGTCCGGCTCCATCCATTCGCGGTTCAGGTTCGCGCCCGCAGCATTCGTGCGCAGGTTGCCGTGGCGGCTGCCGTCCGGGTTCATGTTCGGCACGATGTGGAAGACAGCATGATCGAAGATCTTGCGCGCGACCGGATCGCCCGCCCAGTCGCCCATGCCCGCGAGACGCTTCACCAGGCCTTCGACGAACCATTCGGCCATCGTCTCGCCCGGATGCTGGCGCGCGATGATCCACACGGTTTTCTTCGGCTTGCCCGCGGGCGTGTCGTCGCCGGGCGTCGCGAGCGTCAGCAGCGACATCGGACGGCCTTCGACGGTCTGGCCGAGTTCCGTGAGCATCGCGTGCGGCAGTTGCTGCATCATGCCGATGAACTCGGAATGGCGCTCCTCGCCGTACGGCTCGAAATAGGCGTAATAGATGCTGTCGAAATCGGGCGTGTGGTCGATCGTGAGCACCTTGCCGTCATACGACGTCGGCACGCGGAACCAGTTCACGCGGTCGTAGCTCGCGACCGCTTCGTAGTTACGCCAGCCTTCCGGGAACGCACACTGCGCCGCGTTTTCGAACGTCATCACGCAGCGCTCGCCGCGCACGCCCGAAATGCGGAAATAGAACCACTGCGCGAATTCCGACTGATTATCGGGGCGCACGCGCAGGCGGATCTTGTCGGCCTCTTCGCACGACAGCACGTCGATCGCACCCGCGTCGAACTGGCTGGAAATGGAAATCGTCATGACTTTTCCTTCGCTGGGTCAGCAATCAAATCGTTGAGTCAACCGCTCAGTCGGCAATGCGCCGGCGGAATACATAAGTGGAATCGTTCGATGCGTCGGCATCGAATGCGTAGCCTTCGACGTCGAAGCCCTTGAGCGCTTCGGGTTCGGCGATGCGGTTCTCGACCGCATAACGCGCCATCAGGCCGCGCGCGCGCTTCGCGTGGAAGCTGATGATCTTGTAGCGGCCGCCCTTCCAGTCCTCGAACACCGGCGTGACGATGGGCGCCGCCAGCTTCTTCGGCTTGACGGCCTTGAAGTATTCGGTGGACGCGCAGTTCACCAGCACGCGTGCGCCCTTGCTGTTGCTCTCCAGCTGCGCGTTGAGTGCGTGCGTGATGCGCTCGCCCCAGAACGCGTAGAGATCCTTGCCGCGCGGATTCTCGAAGCGCGTGCCCATCTCCAGACGATAAGGCTGCAGCAGGTCGAGCGGACGCAGCACGCCATAGAGCCCCGACAGCACGCGCACGTGGTTCTGCGCGTAGTCGAGATCGGCATGCGAGAGCGAGCGGGCGTCGAAGCCTTCGTAGACATCGCCATTGAAGGCCAGCACGGCCTGCTTGGCGTTGTCGCGGCTGAACTTCGTCGACCAGTCTGCGTAGCGCTGGAAGTTCAGGCGCGCAAGCGGATCCGAGATGCTCATGAGCGTGCCGATCTGCTGCGGCGACAGGCGGCGCAGGCCGTCGATCAGCTCGGCGGCGTCGTCGACGAAATCGGGGATGGTGTGGGCGTCGATGTGCGCCGGCGTGTCATAGTCGAGCGATTTGGCCGGCGACAGAACGATTATCATAGAGGCTTGCAGGCACCCAGGTGCCGATGTTTAAGGCGAAAGCCCGATTGTAGCGAATTCACGAATGACCGGTTTCACGCCCCTTGACCTTGCCCTCTCCCAGACCGACGCCGGCCCGCTGGCCGTGGTGCTCGATTCCAACATCTGGCTCGATATTCTCGTCTTCGACGACCCGCATACGCGGGCGATCCGCACGGCGCTGGAACGCGGTGCGCTGGTCGCGCTGATCGACGCGCGCTGTCAGGGCGAACTGGCCCATGTGCTGGACTATCCGCAGTTTCAGGGGCGCGGCACCGACAAGGCCGGCGCGCTCGCCATGCTGGCCACGCTGGTGCGCCCGATCGAGCCGCCGGAGCTGCCCGCCGACGCACGCCCCCTGCCGCAATGCCGCGACCGCGACGACCAGAAGTTCCTGGAACTGGCGCGCGCGAGCGGCGCGGCGTGGCTGGTCTCGAAGGATCGCGCGGTGCTGAAGATGGCCAGGCGCATCGCACGCGACTTCGGGTTTCGGATCGGCACGCCGGATACGTTTGTCGCTGCATGCGGGCTGACGCCACCTGAAGCCACCTGAAACCACCTGAAGCGGCCTGACCGGCGCTGTCCTACAATCGGGCTTCCGGGTTTTCTGAAAGCCTTCCCGTCCCACCGTCATCCACTGTCCGCGCCATGAACGCACCGCATCCGTCGCAAGAGTCCCAGCAAAACCTGCTCACACCCTCTTTTCCGTCGCGCCTGCCCAATGTCGGCACGACGATCTTCACGGTGATGAGCGCGCTCGCCGCCGAAAAAGGCGCGGTGAACCTCGGTCAGGGCTTCCCCGATTTCGGCTGCGACGAGCGTATCGTCGATGCGGTCGCGCAGGCGATGCGTGACGGCCACAACCAGTACCCGCCGATGGCCGGCGTCGCCGCACTGCGCGAAGCGATCTCCGACAAGATCGCCAGCGTCTATGGCCGCCGCTACGACGCCGCCAGCGAGATCACGGTGACGGCGGGCGCGACCCAGGCGCTGCTCACGGCAATCCTCGCGACCGTGCATCCCGGCGACGAAGTGATCGTGGTCGAGCCGACCTACGACAGCTACCTCCCATCGATCGAACTCGCGGGCGGCAAGCCGGTGTTCGTGACGCTCGAAGCGCCCGACTACGCGATTCCGTTCGATCGTCTCGCCGCGGCGATCACGCCGAAGACGCGCCTGATCCTCATCAACACGCCGCACAACCCGACGGGCACGGTCTGGCGCACTGACGACATGCGCAAGCTCGAAGAGATCGTGCGCGGCACCAACGTGCTGATCCTCTCCGACGAGGTCTACGAGCACATGGTCTACGACGGCCAGCCGCACGAGAGCGTCGCGCGCTATCCGGAACTGGCCGCGCGCAGCTTCATCGTGTCGAGCTTCGGCAAGACCTATCACGTGACGGGCTGGAAGGTGGGCTACGTGGCCGCGCCCGCCGCGCTCACGGCGGAATTCCGCAAGGTGCATCAGTTCAACGTGTTCACCGTCAACACGCCGATGCAGGTCGGGCTCGCGCACTATCTGCGCGATCCGCAGCCGTATCTGGAACTGCCCGCGTTCTATCAGAAGAAGCGCGACTTCTTCCGCGCGGGTCTCGCCAATTCGCGCTTCAAGCTGCTGCCCTGCGAGGGCACCTACTTCCAGTGCGTCGATTATTCGGCGATCAGCGACCTGCCCGAAGCCGAGTTCTCGAAGTGGCTCACCGCCGAAATCGGCGTAGCCGCAATTCCGGTGTCGGCGTTCTATCACGAGCCGCACGAATCGGGCGTCGTGCGCTTTTGCTTCGCGAAGCAGGAAAGCACGCTCGCGAGCGCACTCGAACGCCTCGCGCGCCTCTGACGCGCGCTTCACAGGCATCACACGTCAAACCGCGCGATGCGTCCGCGAACGTCAGATCGTTCCCGGGCATCGCGCGAGTTGCCTCGCGTTCCCGCACGCGCGGCTAGTGCTTCAAGACGCGGCTTAAGACGTCGCCTCGATATACGCCTTGCGGTCGGCGCCCACGCGCTGTGCGGCAGGCCGCTCGCCCAGCAGCTTCACGTACGCCTTCCAGTCCACGCCAGCCTCGGCCAGCATGTCGCGGCCGTAGATCTTCTGCGTCGCCATGCCGATCAGCGGCAGGTTCACGAATGCCGACATATCCACGATGCCGAACTGCGCGCCGCGCGCATACGGCGCGAACGTGGCAAGACGCTTGAGGCTCGCGATATAGCGCGTCACGCGCTTTTCGACGCTGCGCTTGACCTCGTCGCTCACCGTGCCGCCGAAGAACGCCTCGCCGTAAAGCTCGCGCACGGCCAGTTCCAGATGCGTCTCGATCACGGTGATCAGCTCGCGCTCCTTGGCCGCCTGCCACGGATCGGCGCTAAAGATGCGCTTGTCGGGATAGCGCGCCGCCAGATACTCGACGATCACTTCCGATTCGCACAGAAAGCCCTGCTCCGTCTCGATGAACGGCACTTTGCCCGTGGCCGACTCGGCGAGTTGCGCTTCGGCGAGCGGCAGCTTCGTCAGCACTTCCTCGAACTCGATGCCGTGCTCGAGCAGCACGAACTTGACCTTGTTGTAGTAGTTCGAGAGGGCAAAACCATGCAGCTTGATCATCCTCGTTTCCTCCTGGGGGGGCGACGGCCTGCGTGCCGGCCGGGGTGAACCCTGGACACGACGGAAAAGCGCAGAACCTTTTTCATAAAAATGTACGACCGTGCTATTCTAGGCCAATCATGGAGCCACGCTTCCAATGACTTATTACGATTTCAACATTGAGACACCCGGCACCGCCGACACCTTCGCCAAACTCGCGGCAAAAGGCAAGCTCGACGCATCGCGCATGACGTCCGCGATGACTGCCGTTCATCCGCACATTCTCTCGACCGAGGCATCGCAATGAGCGCCGAACTCCGCACCAGCCGCCCGCAGAACCATGAATCGACGCTCGTGCTCACGCTGTCGAATCCCGGCGCGCGCAACGCGCTGCACCCCGACATGTACGCCGCGGCCATCGAAGCGTTCGACGCGGCCGAGCGCGACGAGTCGCTGCGCGCCATCATCCTCACCGGCGCCGACAACTTCTTTTGCGCGGGCGGCAACTTGAACCGCCTGCTGGAAAATCGCGCCAGGGATCCGTCGGTGCAGGCCGCCAGCATCGACATGCTTTCGCACTGGGCCACGGCGATGCGTCAGTCGAGCAAGATCGTGATCGCCGCCGTCGAGGGCGCAGCTGCGGGCGCGGGCTTCTCGCTCGCGCTGGCCGCCGACCTGCTCGTGGCCGCTGACGACGCCAAGTTCGTCATGGCCTATTCGCGCGTGGGCCTCACGCCCGATGGCGGCGGCTCGTGGTTCCTCTCGCATGCGCTGCCGCGCGCCCTCGCCTTCGAGGTGATGCTCGAAGGCAAGCCGATTGGCGCGCAGCGTCTAGCGGATCTGGGTGTCGTGAACCGCGTGGTCAAGCCGCACAGCGCACTCGACGCCGCGCTCGCGTGGGCCGACGAACTCGCGAAGATCTCGCCGAATTCCGCCTCGCGCATCAAGGCGCTGACGAACGCCGCGCCGCTGCAGACGCTCGATGCGCAACTCGTCGACGAGCGCGAGAGCTTCGTGAGCTCGCTGCATCATCGCGACGGGCTCGAAGGCATCACCGCGTTCCTCGAAAAGCGCGCGCCGGTCTATAAGCGATAAGCAAGCGATGAACAGACGATGAGCGAATTCCAACTCCCCAAGCGCCGCCGCATCTACCTGATGCGCCACGGCGACGTCACCTACTTCGACGACAGCGGCCGCGCGATCGATCCCGACACCGTGCCGCTCAACGAAACCGGCCGCGCGCAGGCAAGCGCGGCGGGCCAGGCATTTGCGCAGCAAGGCGTGCGCTTCGATCGCGTGATCGTGAGCGGCTTGCGGCGCACGGTCGAAACGGCGCAGCACGTGCTTGCCGCGACCGGCCAGAAGATCGCGATGGAAGAGCAACCTGCGTGGCAGGAAATTCGCGGCGGACGTCTTGCCGATATCCCGCCCGCCGATGTCGAGGACGCCTTCCTGCGCGCCTTCGATGGCGTGGTGCCCGAACAGACGCGCTTTCTTGGCGGCGAGTCCATCGGCGAGCTGCTCGAACGCGTGCTGCCCGCCGTCGCCGCGCTGCGCGCCGATACGTCGTGGGACACGGCGCTGCTGGTGCTGCACGGCGGCGTGAACCGCGCGATTCTCTCGCACGCGATCACTGCGGGCGGCCGCACGTTCTTCGGCCACCTTGCGCAGACGACGGGCTGCATCAACGCGCTCGACGTCGGCGACGCGCCGCATGACTGGGTCGTGCGCACGCTCAACTACGCCCCGCCCACTCCGCTGCACCGCGACGTGCGCAACACGACGATGGAGATGCTGTACGCGCAATACCTGCGCTATCGCCCGGAGCGCTAGCACAAGCACCTCATACTGGAATACTGAAAAAGGGAGACAGACATGGCGCAAGCCACGCCGGATGGAGACACAACCCGCACAACCCACAGTAGTAACCAGAACCACAGCCAGAACCTCAAGCCAAGCGACGCAGATCGCTTGAACGACTTTTCGGCATTTGAAGGCACGCGCCCGGTCGCCGAGCGCCAGCGCTTCGACACGGCGGCGCTTGCCGCCTGGCTCGCGGCGCACGTCAAGGGCTTCGAAGGCCCGCTCACCGTCGAGCAGTTCGCAGGCGGCCAATCGAATCCCACCTTCAAGCTCGTGACGCCGTCGCGCAGCTATGTCATGCGTGCGAAGCCCGGCCCGAAGGCGAAGCTCCTGCCCTCGGCGCACGCCATCGAGCGCGAATACCGCGTGATGGATGCGCTCGGCGCGACCGACGTGCCGGTCGCGAAGATGCTCGCGCTCTGCGAGGACGAAGCCGTGATCGGCCGCGCGTTCTACGTGATGGAGTTTGTCGAAGGCCGCGTGCTGTGGGATCAGTCGCTGCCCGGCATGACGCGCGAGGAGCGCGGCGCGATCTATGACGAAATGAACCGCGTGATCGCCGCGCTCCATAACGTCGATCCGAACGCCATTGGCCTCGCCGACTACGGCAAGCCCGGCAATTACTTCGCACGCCAGATCGATCGCTGGAGCCGCCAGTACCAGGCGTCGGAAACCGAATCGATCGAAGCGATGAATCGACTGATCGAGTGGCTGCCAAAACACGTCCCGGACGAAAGCAGCGAAAGCAGCGCGGGCAGCGCGCGCGTATCGATCGTGCATGGCGACTTCCGCCTCGACAACCTGATCTTCCACCCTACCGAGCCGCGCGTGCTTGCGGTGCTCGACTGGGAACTGTCGACGCTCGGCAATCCGCTCGCCGATTTTTCGTATCACTGCATGGCGTGGCACGTGGAGCCGGGACAGTTTCGCGGCATCGGCGGGCTCGACTGGGCGGCGCTCGGGATCCCCGACGAGCAGGCCTATGTGCGCCGCTACTGCGAGCGCACGGGCCTCACGATCCACGGCGACTGGAACTTCTATCTTGCCTACAACATGTTCCGCATCGCGGCCATCCTGCAGGGGATCATGAAGCGCGTCGTCGACGGCACGGCCGCCAGCGCGCAAGCCGCCGATGCGGGCCGCCGCGCGAAACCGATGGCCGAACTCGCGTGGCATTACGCGCAGAAGGTTCGCTAAACCTGTTCGCTTAGGCTGTCCGCCAAGCCGTACACAATCCGCACTCGATACTGCTCAGTGCTTCTTTAGTGCTCTATTGCCGAGGTCCTGGATGAATTTCGATTACACCCCGAAGGTGCAGGCGCTGCGCGAGAAGCTGCTCGCGTTTTTCGACGAACACATCTACCCGAACGAAGCCGTCTATCACGCGGAAGTCGAGCGCAACCGCGCCAACGGCAACCCGTGGATCGCGACCGAAATCGTCGAGCAACTCAAGGTCAAGGCGCGCGAAGCAGGCCTGTGGAACCTGTTCCTGCCCGAATCGCATCGCGGCGCGGGCCTGACGAACCTCGAATACGCACCGCTGTGCGAGATCATGGGCCGCGTGATCTGGGCGCCCGAAGTGTTCAATTGCAGCGCGCCCGACACTGGCAACATGGAAACCATCGAGCGCTACGGCAATGACGAGCACAAGCGCCAGTGGCTCGAACCGCTGCTGCAAGGCCAGATCCGCTCGGCGTTCCTGATGACGGAGCCGGAAGTCGCGTCATCGGACGCCACCAATATCCAGACGCGCATCGAGCGCGACGGCGACGACTACGTCATCAACGGTACGAAGTGGTGGTCGTCGGGCGCGGGCGACCCGCGCTGCGCCATCTATATCGTGATGGGCAAGACCGATCCCGACGCGCCGCGCCACGCGCAGCAGTCGATGATTCTCGTGCCCGCCGACGCCGCCGGCATCACGGTCAAGCGCCCGCTCACCGTGTTCGGCTACGACGACGCGCCGCACGGCCATATGGAAATCAAGCTGGAAAACGTGCGCGTACCGGCGTCGAACATCCTGCTGGGCGAAGGTCGCGGCTTCGAGATCGCGCAAGGCCGCCTCGGGCCGGGCCGCATTCACCACTGCATGCGCCTGATCGGCCTCGCGGAACGCGCGCTCGAATTCATGTCGAAGCGGGCGCTCTCGCGCGTCGCCTTCGGCAAGACCATCGCGCAACAGACCGTCACGCAGGAGCGCATCGCCGAAGCGCGCTGCATGATCGAGCAGGCGCGCCTGCTCACGCTCAAGACCGCGTACATGATGGACACCGTGGGCAACAAGGGCGCGCGCGGCGAAATCGCGATGATCAAGGTGGTCGCGCCGGGCATGGCCTGCCAGGTGCTGGACTGGGCGATCCAGGTGCATGGCGGCGGCGGCGTAAGCGGCGATTTCCCGCTGGCCTACGCTTACGCGCAGGCACGCACGCTGCGCTTCGCCGACGGCCCGGACGAGGTGCACCGCAACGCCATCGCCAAGCTCGAACTCGCGCGCTATATGGATGCAGGCGCAGCGTCGCGCGTGGAAATGCCGGTGACGCGCTCGTAACGTTGCCGCACCGTCAGGGCTGCGTGGCGAGCGCGCTCGCCACGGCGGCCAGCGTGCGCTTGCGGATCCAGCCGCTCGCCACGCGAATGGCGCACCAGTACGGCGTCATCAGCGCTTTTGTGGTCAACGACGGGCAATCGACGAAGGTCTCGGTGACGAGCCTTGCCTCGCTCTGCCCTTCCTCCAGCACCCGAAAGCGCAGCACCAGCCTGGCGATATCGTTGCGCGCGAGTGCGATGAACGCGTCGGCATCGGCCACCTTCACAAGGCCGAAATCGGGACGCCAGAACCGGCCCGCGAGTCCGAACGTCAATTCACGCTCATCGCGATGCAACGGCGTAAACGCCGACAGGCCGAACGGCTCGCACTGCTTGCCGCCCAGCCGCTGCACCAGCCGCTCGGGCCATTCGCGCACGCGCAGCAGCGTGTCGATGACTGGATCGTCGCGCATGTCGAATGCCGCAACGGCATCGATGATGCGCGACGGCGGCGCTTGCCCCATCGTCGCTTCGTGCCGCTCGTAGAACGTGTAATCCGCAAGAAATGGCGCAGGTGACGCGGTTCGATCGACCATCGCATCCATAGGCGAAATCGCCTTCCGTGAACGTTGCCCAACATGATGCCATCACCGGGCGGCGCGCGATCCCCACGCTGGCATTGAGGTCACTCGCACGGCTTTGGCGGCGTGCATCGAACTATGCTAACGTCCGCGAGATCCGGCGCCCGGCAACCGTGCGCCTCCCAGGTGCTTACGCAATCACGAAAGTCACGATAAGGAGTCACGATGATCGACGTCTATAGCTGGGCGACGCCCAACGGCCACAAAGTCCACATCATGCTGGAGGAGACCGGTCTCGCGTACCGCGTGCATCCCGTCGATATCGGCGCGGGCGACCAGTTCAAGCCCGAATTTCTCGACATCAGCCCGAACAACAAAATCCCGGCGATCACCGACTCCGAAGGCCCGGTGCGCGCGGACGGCAAGCCGTTCTCGCTGTTCGAGTCCGGCGCCATCCTCGTTTATCTGGCCGCGAAGACGGGCAAGTTCATGCCCGAAGACCTGGCCGCGCGCTACGACGTGCTGCAATGGGTGATGTTCCAGATGGGCGGCCTAGGCCCGATGCTCGGCCAGGCGCACCACTTCCGCATCTACGCGCCCGAGAAGATCGAGTACGCGGTGAATCGCTACACGAACGAGGCGAAGCGTCTCTACAACGTGATGGAAACACAGCTCGAAAAAACCGAATATCTGGCAGGCAACGAATACACCATCGCTGATATCGCCGCGTTCCCGTGGACGCGCTCGTGGCAAAACCAGGGCGTCGATCTCGATGCGCTGCCCAATGTAAAACGCTGGCACGAGACCATTGCGGCGCGTCCGGCCGTGCAACGCGGCGTCGAGGTGCTGGCCAGCGCGCGCAAGCCGCTCATGGACGACAAGGCGAAGGAAATGCTGTTCGGTGCGACGCAATACGCGAAGCACGATTCGAAGGCGGCTTGATCGCCCGTTGAATCGAGACCGTAAAAAAGGGCGTCGGGTGAAAAACCCGACGCCCTTTTTTGATTCCAGCGAATGCGCCGGATCAGAAGTAATGCCGCGAAATGAATTCGGCGATACACGCGGGTCGATCGATGCCCTCGCACTCCAGGTGCACGTTCCAGACCACCTGCGCGCCGCCGCCTTCGACATCGCTCACCTCTTTCACGGCAAAGCGCCCGCGCAGCTTCGCGCCGACCGGCACCGGCGACGTGAAGCGCACACGGTTCAGCCCGTAGTTCACGCCCATGCGCTGACGTATCGTCACCGTCGACGCCAGCAGCACCGGCATCAGCGAAAGCGTAAGAAAGCCATGCGCGATCGGGCCGCCAAACGGCGACTCGCGGCGCGCGCGCTCCGCGTCAATGTGGATCCACTGATGATCGCCGGTTGCGTCGGCGAAACCCTGCACGCTCGCCGCGCTCACTTCGCGCCACGGGCTCACGAAAGGCTCGGCGCCGACCAGCGCGCGCAGCGCGGCCAGATCGGCGATTTCCACAGTTGCAGCGACTGCGCTCATGCCGTGTCTCCTGTTTTCAGAATGCCTGGATTCAAGCGCCCGGATGGCGCAGGCCGAACAGGCCTTTCGAGCTGACCGTCACGACCAGTTCGCCGTGCTGGTTGCGCCCTTCCCAGCGCGTTTCGACGATGCCGCGATCGGGCTTGCTCTGCGAGACGCGCTTGCTCACGACGATATTGGTCATCGACAGCGTGTCGCCCACGCGCACCGGCTTGATCCAGCGAATCTCGTCGATGCCCGGCGAGCCCATCGAGGTCGAGTCCTTGAAGAAGTTGCGCACCAGCATGCCCATCATCGTCGAGCAGGTATGCCAGCCGCTCGCCACGAGCGCGCCAAACATCGACGCCTCGCCGCCCGCCTCACTCAGGTGGAACGGCTGCGGATCGTACTTCTGCGCGAACTCCACGATCTCCTCGCGCCCGAACGTGTGCGAGCCCACTTCATACGACTTGCCCACTTCGAGATCTTCGTAACTCAAACCCATCGATGGCTCTCCAGATCGATTCGACTACAACCCCATGCTTACGCGGCGGCCTGCGCGAAACCCGGCAGCGAGGCGAAGCGTTCGAGGTGATAGTCGACGTCGCCGAGCGTGGTTTCGATGATCGCGAGACGCTTGAACAGATGCGCCGCCGCAACTTCGTCGGTCACGCCCATGCCGCCGTGCAGCTGCACCGCCTGCTGGCCGACATAGCGCGCCGCCTGCCCCACGCGCACCTTTGCCGCGGAAATCGCGCGGCGGCGCTCGTCGGGCGAAGCGCTACTGTAGCGCGCCGCCGCGAGATACGTGAGGGAGCGCGCCTGCTCGCCGTGAATCAGCATCTCGGCCATGCGGTGCTGGAGCGCCTGGAAACGCGCGATCGGCACGCCGAACTGCTGGCGCGTCTTCGTGTATTCGACCGTCGCGTGATTGAGCGCGTCGATGGCGCCGACGGCTTCCGCGCACAGCAGGAAGGTCGCGTAGTCGGCCACCTGCTCCCACGTCGCTGCGCCCGCGTTGCCCAGACGTCGTGCCTGCGCGCCGTCGAACGTGAGCGTCGCAGCGCGCTGGCCGTCGATGGTGCGGTAGTCGGCGACCGTCACGCCCTTGGCGTCGCGCGCGACCACGAACAGCGCCACTTCGCCCGCCAGATGGGCCGGCACGATCCAGTAGTCGGCCTGCGCACCGTGCTGGACGACCGATTTCGCGCCAGTGAGCGCAAAGCCGTCGCCGGTTTCCTTCGCCGTCGTGGCCAGCGTCAGCAGGTCGTAGCGCGAACCGGGTTCGTGGAACGCAGGTGCCAGCTTGATCTCGCCGGTGGCGACGCGTTCGAGCAGCGCGGCATTGTCCGCATTGTCTGCGCCCGCGAGCTTGAGCGCTTCGATGCTCACGGCGCTCGCCCAGTACGGCTCGACCACGAGCGCGCGGCCCAGCTCCTGCATGACCACGAGCATGTCGAAGGTCGAACCGTCGAAGCCGCCCTGCTCCGCCGGCACCGGCAGCGCGGTCAGGCCCAGTTCGACGAACGCATTCCAGTGCGCGGCCGACACGCCCTCGGGCGTCTTCACGATCGCCCGGCGCGCTTCAAAGCCGTAGTTCTTGTCGAGATAGCGACGCAGCGCGTCGGCGAGTTGCTGTTGCTCTTCGGTGAAATTGAAGTCCATTGCGCCGCTCCTCAAATCCCCAGAATCATCTGCGCGATGATGTTCTTCTGGATTTCGTTCGATCCGCCGTAAATCGACGTCTTGCGGTAATTGAAGTAGTAAGCCGCGAGCGGGGCCGCGTCGTCGTCGCCCGCCGCCGAATGCGCGTGCTCGCCTTCAAGGAAGTCCGGGTCGAACGGCGCCGCGAGCGGCCCGACCGCATCGACCATCAGCTCGGTCAGCGCCTGCTGGATCTCGGTGCCCTTGATCTTGAGCATCGACGCCTCGGGGCCAGGGCCGCGGCCGTTGTTGCTGCTCGCGATCACGCGCTCGGCCGTGACTTCCAGCGCCATTAGCTCGATTTCGACGGCGGCCACGCGCGACGCGAACACCGGGTCGAGCAGCAGCGGCTTGCCGTTCTTCTTCTGGTTCAGCGCGACGTGCTTGAGGAACGCGAGTTCGCGGTTCGACGCGCCAACCCGCGCGATACCCGTGCGTTCGTGGCCCAGCAGGTACTTCGCGTAAGTCCAGCCGCGATTTTCCTCGCCGACGAGGTTTTCGACCGGCACCTTCACGTCCTCGAAGAACACTTCGTTGACCTCATGGTCTTCGTCGAGCGTGATGATCGGGCGCACCGTGATGCCGGGCGTCTTCATGTCGATCAGCAGGAACGAGATGCCTTCCTGCTTTTTCGCGGCGGGGTCGGTGCGCACGAGGCAGAACATCATGTCGGCGTGCTGGCCGAGCGTCGTCCAGGTCTTCTGGCCGTTGACGATGTAGTGGTCACCTTCGCGAACGGCCTTCGTGCGCAGCGAGGCGAGATCGGAACCCGAACCCGGCTCCGAATAGCCCTGGCACCACCAGTCTTCGCCCGAGAGAATACGCGGCAGATAGCGACGCTTTTGCGCCTCGTTGCCGTACTTCATGATCACGGGCGCGACCATCGACACGCCGAACGGCAGGACCGGCGGCGCGCCGATGCGGCCGCACTCGGCGTCCCAGATGTGGCGCTGCGCTTCGGTCCAGCCGGGGCCGCCCCATTCGGCAGGCCACGCGGGCGCCGACCAGCCTTTTGTGCCGAGCAGCTTGTGCCAGTCCGCAATGTCTTCGCGGCTCAGGCGTTTGTGGTTGAGAACTTTGGCGCGGGCGTCCTGAGGCACGTTGGCCTCAAGCCAGTTGCGGACTTCGGCGCGAAATGCTTCGTCGGTGGGGGAGTAGTCGAGATCCATGCGGTTTGTCTCCTGGCCGCGGCTGGTTGGGAGCGAACCCGAACCGCGGCGAAGATCCGCATGGCTATTGCAGCGGACCCTTCAGCGCGGCCGGTACCGGCAGCGGCATCACATCGATGCCTTCTTCGACGAGAGCTCGCGCATCCTCCGCCGAAGCGACGCCGCGAATATTGCGCGCGGGTGCTTCGTTGTAGTGCATGCGCCGGGCTTCCTCGGCAAAGCGGTCGCCTACGTTCTCCGTTTTCTCCAGGACCTCGCGGATCGCGCGCAACGCCTGCGCCTGCCACTGCGCGGACGGCCCGGCGTTGCCGGACTGGCCACCCGCTGCGGGCGAAGAAGCCGACGCAGCCGATGACCCTGCACTCGTCGCGCCCGACAGATTCAGCCGGGGCGCGGACGGCACGCGGGCCACGCTGGTGGCGCCGCACATCGGACATTCAACCAGCTTGCGCGAAAGCTGCGATTCGAAATCGTCAGCGGAAGCGAACCAGCCTTCAAACCGATGGCCGTCTGGGCACTGTAAATCGAGGACCTTCATGGGGAATCGAGGCTTGCGTTGGAGTGTATCGCAAAATGAAAATTTGTGAACGATCGTTCGTAAAATTTCCGGACGGGGAAAACACCGATGCCAGCTGTTGACCGGTGCTCAATCGGCAGCGAATCGGTGGTCGATTGTAGCGCTGCGCGCTGCGGCACGCTTGCCTTTGCCTGCCGCAAATGTGTGGCGCGCATGTGAAAACGGCGGCCTTGTGGGCCGCCGTTTTTAAAGCACTGTCGAGCGTTACGCCGGCTGCCCGAGCGGCCAGCTACCTGAGAGCGCCTTCTCCAGCCAGAACGTGCCGATGATGGTTTTCACGTCCGTGATCTTGCCCTCGCGCACCCACTCAAGCAGTTCGGGCAGCGTCGCGGTGAAGGTTTCCAGGAATTCGCCTTCGTCGAGTTTCGACTCGCCCGCCGTCAGGCCGCGCGCGAGATAGATGTCGATGAACTCGGTCGAGTACGAAATCACCGGATGAATCTGCGTCAGGTAGATGTACTCCCGCGCCGTGTAGCCGGTTTCTTCCTTGAGCTCGCGCTTCGCGCAGGCAAGCGCGCCTTCCTGCGGATCGAGCTTGCCCGCCGGGAATTCGGTCATCACGCGCGCGAGCGGATAGCGGTACTGGCGCTCCATCAGCACGCGGCCGTCGTCGAAGAGCGGAATCACCATCACCGCGCCCGGATGCTGGACGTATTCGCGCGTGGCGTGCTTGCCGTCGGGCAACGCCACCGTATCGCACTTGAGCGTCAGGAATTTGCCCGCGTGGAGCGTCGTACTTTCCACACACGTCTCGGCGAGCGCCGGGTCGTGTTTCTGATCTTCAGCAGCCATGTTCAACCTCGGGAGGATCGGAATTAGGAATTGGACTTGAAACTGGAACTGGAACTGGAACTGGAACTGGAACTGGGCAGGCGCGGCAAAAGCCGCGCAGCAATCGAAGGTGCAGGCGCCCCGCTGTCGAGCGAGGCGCGCACATCACGCCGAACGGCGTTTGACGAGATATTGCCAGGTGAAGCCGGGGAACGCGAACACGACAAAAAGACTGAACGTGATGGCGTAGAACTGCCAGCCCTGGTCGAAGCGGTTACCGGCGCGCGCTTCCAGCAGGAAGCCGAACGCACCGACCACGAAATACAGCACGATCAGCTCTGCGATGCGGATCCACGCGCTCTTTTTGGGCGCGCGCATCGGCAGGAAACCGAACAGACGCTGATTGAGAAACGGCAGGTTGGCGCCCGCAAGCGCCAACAACACGATAAACCACCCTGCTGCCGACATATTACAGGGGCAGCGAATGCGTGACGGCTTGCAGGCACAGCGACATCAGCGGGCCCGGAATGATGCCGAGCACGAGCACGGCCACACCGTTGATCGTCAACATCGCGCGGTTGCTTGCATGGCTCTGGATCGGCGAGCTGTCCTGCGGCGCATCGAAGTACATCAGCTTGACGATACGCAGGTAGTAGAACGCGCCGAACAGCGACGTGATCACCGCGAGGATCGCGAGCCACGTGAGGCCAGCGTTCATCGTCGCCTCAAGCACAGCGAGCTTCGCGTAGAAGCCGACCGTCGGCGGAATGCCAGCGAGCGAGAACATCACGAGCATCATGACGAACGCGAGCATCGGGCTGCGATGGTTCAGGCCCTTGAAGTCGTCGAGCGTTTCCGCTTCGAAGTCGCGGCGCGCGAGCATCATCACCACGCCGAACGCGCCGAGCGTCGTGATCAGGTAGACGATGCTGTAGAACATCGCCGAGCTGTACGCGCTGGCTGCGCCCGTCGCCTTGTTGTCGACGATGCCGGCCAGCAGGCCGAGCAGCACGAAGCCCATGTTCGAGATCGCCGAGTACGCCAGCATGCGCTTGACGTTACGCTGGACGATACCCGTGATGTTGCCGACGATCATCGACAGCGCCGCGAGAATGATCAGCATTTCCTGCCAGTCGACGGCCAGCGGCAGCAGACCCATGACGAGGAAACGCACGGCCCACGCAAATGCCGCGACCTTCGGGCCGCCGCCGGTGAGCAGCGTCATTGCCGTGGGGGCGCCTTGATAGACGTCCGGCACCCACATGTGGAACGGCACCGCGCCCATCTTGAACGCCACGCCCGCGACCACGAACACCACGCCGAACAGCAGCACGATGTCGTTGATGTGGCCCGAGGCAACCGCCTTGAACACGTCGGACAGATCGAGCGAACCGGTCGCGCCGTACAGCATCGAGATGCCGTACAGCAGGAAGCCCGAAGCCAGCGCACCCAGCACGTAGTACTTCATCGCGGCTTCGTTCGACTGCGAAGCGTCGCGGCGCAGCGCGATCAGCGCGTAGAGCGACAGCGACATCAGTTCGAGGCCGAGGTACAGCGTGAGGAAGTTGTTGCCCGAGATCATCACGATCTGGCCGAGCAGCGAGAACATGCCAAGCAGGAAGAACTCGCCCCGGAACAGGTCGCGGTCTTCGAGGTACTTGCGCGAGTACACGATCGACACGGCGTAGCCGAGCGTCACGACCGCCTTCATCGCGCTGGCGAATGCATCGATCACGTACATGCGCGAGAAGAAATAGCTCGGCTGTTGCGTGTCGAAGGCGTTCACCGCGAACCAGATGCCGGCGACGATCGTCGTCAGCAAGGCGATGAGATAGGTCGTACGCCGGCCCGAAGGACCGGAGAACGTGTCGTTGAGCCACGCGACGATGATGCCGGCGAGGACCAGCGCATCGGGTAGCAGAGCGTACATAGGGGCGTTTGGCATGATCTTTTGTTCCTCCGCTCGGTATTACTGTGACAGCGGCAGTTTCGACACTGCGACGTGGGAGAGGAGGTTTTCCACGGAAACGTGCATCACATCGGTAAAGGGCTTCGGGTAGATGCCCATGAAAAGCGTGAACAGCGCGAGCACGACCAGAATCCCGTACTCACGGCAGTTGATGTCCTTCAGCTCGCGAACGTGATCGTTCGAGATGGCGCCGAAGTACACCCGCTTGTACATCCACAACGTGTAGGCCGCGCCCAGGATCAGCGTGAACGCCGCCCCGAATGCGATCCAGAAGTTGTACTTCACAGCCGCCAGAATCACCATGAATTCGCCGACGAATCCCGAGGTGCCCGGCAAGCCGCAGTTGGCCATGGCAAACAGCATGGCCAGCGCCGCGAACTTCGGCATCGTGTTGACGACGCCGCCGTAATCGGCGATCTGACGCGTATGCATGCGGTCATACAGCACCCCGATGCACAGAAACATGGCGCCCGAGACGAAGCCGTGCGAAATCATCTGGATGATCCCGCCTTCGACTGCAAGCTGGCTCGACGGGCCGAACATAAAGAAGCCGAGCGTGACGAAGCCCATGTGGGCGATCGACGAATACGCGACCAGCTTTTTCATGTCCGACTGCACCATCGCCACGAGGCCAATATAAATAACGGCGATCAGCGACAACGTGATGATGACAGGCGCCAGATAGTGACTCGCGTCCGGCGTCACCGGCAGCGAGAAACGCAGGAAACCGTACGCGCCGAGCTTGAGCATGATGGCGGCCAGCACCACCGAGCCGCCCGTGGGCGCTTCGACGTGCGCGTCCGGCAACCACGTGTGAACCGGGAACATCGGCACCTTGACCGCGAACGCAAAGAAGAACGCGACGAATAGCAGGATCTGCGGCGTCATCGCCAGCTTCACATCCTGCCAGGCGGCCAGTTCGAACGTGTGCGTCACACGGTACAGATACAGCAACGCGATCAGCATCAACAGCGAGCCGGCCAGCGTGTACAGAAAAAACTTGAAGGCTGCGTAGACGCGATTCGGGCCGCCCCAGACACCGATGATGATGTACATCGGGATCAGCGTGGCTTCGAAGAACACGTAAAACAGCAGGCCGTCAGCGGCGCAAAAGACGCCGACCATCAGACCCGACAGGACAAGGAAGGCGGCGAAATACTGCGCGACGTCTTCCTTGATGACCTGCCAGCCCGCGATCACGACGATCACGGTAATGAGCGCCGTGAGCACCACGAACCACACCGCGATGCCGTCGACGCCCAGGTGATAGGCAATGTTGAAACGGTCGATCCAGACCGACTTCTCCTCGAACTGCAAGGCAGCCGTGGTGGTGTCGAAGCCCGAAACGAGCGGCAGCGTAACGAGGAAACTAAGCACTGAACCGATGAGCGCGAGCCAGCGGGCTCGGCCCGGGTTCCGGTCGGAACCCACTACTAAAACGACGATGCCGAAGATGATCGGCATCCAGATCGCAATACTGAGAATCGGGGTTGCGTGCATGCGTTTCCTCGCCTTATTTGCCGCTGAGCGTTACAAACAGGGTAAGGAGGCCAAGCATGCCAATGATCATGGCAAATGCGTAGTGATAGATATAGCCGGATTGCAGGAAACGAATGACAGTTGCAAACCAGCCGATAAACTTGGCGCTCCCGTTCACGACGCCGTCGATCACGACGACATCGCCCTCCTTCCACAGACCGCGACCGATCGCGACTGCTCCGCGAGCGAAGACGATTTCGTTGATCTTGTCGAGGTAATACGCATTTGCCAGCAGCTTGTAGACCGGTGCGAACGTGCGCTGCACGACTGCGGGCAGATCCGGGCGCTTCATATAGAAGAACCACGCCACCACCACGCCCGCAAGCGCAAGCCAAACCGGTGCGCCCGAGAACGCATGCGCGCCCATCGCGGCCCAGCCCTGGAACTCTTCTGCCATCTCGCTCAGACCCGGATGGTTCTGGCCGATGAAGATGACCTTGTCGAACGCCACGCCGCTCTGGAAGAACGAACCGAACAGCAGCGGCTGGATCGCATAAGCACCAGCGATGATCGACGGGATCGCGAGCAGCACGAGCGGCACCCAGACCACCCACGGCGATTCGTGCGGCACGTGGACGTGATGGTCGTCGTGGCCGTGGTCGCCGTGACCGCTTTGAGCCGAATGTGCGGCCTCGATGCCCATCGGCGATTCCGGATGCTTCGGACCGCGGAAGCGCTCTTCACCGTGGAACACGAGGAAGTACATGCGGAACGAGTACAGCGCCGTGACGAACACGCTGGCGACCACTGCGAAGTACGCGAAGCCCGAACCCGGCAGGTGCGAGAGCTTCACGGCGTCGATGATCGAATCCTTCGAATAGAAGCCCGAGAAGAACGGCGTACCGATCAGCGCGAGCGAACCGACGAGCGACGTAATCCACGTGATCGGCATGTACTTGCGCAGGCCGCCCATGTTGCGCATGTCCTGGTCGTGGTGCATGCCCATGATGACCGAACCCGCGCCGAGGAACAGCAGCGCCTTGAAGAACGCGTGCGTCATCAGGTGGAAGATCGCGACCGGGTACGCCGACACGCCGAGCGCCACCGTCATGTAGCCGAGCTGCGAGAGCGTGGAGTAAGCCACCACGCGCTTGATGTCGTTCTGCACGACGCCCAGGAAGCCCATGAACAGCGCGGTAATGGCGCCGATCACGACGATGAACGAGAGCGCGGCGTCCGACAGTTCGAACAGCGGCGACATGCGCGCGACCATGAAGATACCGGCCGTCACCATGGTTGCCGCGTGAATCAGTGCGGAGATCGGCGTCGGGCCTTCCATCGAATCGGGCAGCCAGACGTGCAGCGGGAACTGCGCCGACTTACCCATCGCGCCGATGAAGAGGCAGATGCACGAGACCGTCAGCAGGTTCCACGAGGTGCCGGGGAACGTCAGCGCGGCCAGCTCATGGCCCTTCGCGAACACGTCGTTGTAGTTCAGCGAGCCGCCGTACGCGAGCAGCAAACCAATGCCCAGCAGGAAGCCGAAGTCACCCACGCGGTTCACGAGGAACGCCTTCATGTTCGCGTAGATGGCGCTTTCACGCTTGAAGTAGAAGCCGATCAGCAGGTACGAGACCAGACCCACCGCTTCCCAGCCAAAGAACAGCTGCAGGAAGTTGTTGGCCATCACGAGCATCAGCATCGAGAACGTGAACAGCGCGATGTACGAGAAGAAGCGCTGGTAGCCCTCTTCTTCCGCCATGTAGCCGATCGTGTAGATGTGCACCATCAGCGACACGAAGGTCACGACGATCATCATGAGCGCCGTGAGCGAGTCGATCAGGAAGCCGACTTCGAACTTCAGGCCGCCCACCGACATCCATTCATAGACCGTCGAGTTGAAGCTCGCGCCATTCAGCACGTCGAAGAACGTCATGCACGAAAGCACGAACGCAATCGCGACGCCGAGAATGGTGACCGTATGCGCGCCAGCGCGCCCCACTGTCTTGCCAAACAGACCCGCGATGAGCGAGCCGGCGAGTGGAGCCAGCGGAATCGCCAGCAGCAAGTTTTCGTTGAGTGTCGTAGCCATAACCGCCTGCCTTAGCCTTTGAGCTGATCGAGATCCTCGACATTGATCGTGTCGAGGCTGCGGAACAGAGTCACAAGAATAGCCAGACCAATTGCTGCTTCCGCCGCCGCAACTGTAAGCACGAAGAACACGAAAATCTGTCCGTGAACGTCACCGAGATAATGCGAGAACGCAACGAAGTTCGTGTTCACCGCCAACAACATCAGCTCAATCGCCATCAGGATGATGATGACGTTGCGCCGATTCAAAAAGATGCCAACGATCGAGATCGCAAAGAGGATCGCGCCGAGGACGAGGTAATGGGCCAGGGTCAACATAGTGGTTCGCTCCTTCGCGCTTAGCTCTTTGTTGCAGGCGCGGCCGGGGCGGCGCCGGGCGCCGCTGCCGGTGCTGCAGGCGCCGCAGCGACATCGGCCGGTGCGGGTTCTTCCACTTCCGGCACTTCGACCACGGCCTGCATCTTCACGATGCGCACACGATCCCTGGCGCGCACGGCGACCTGCTTCGACACGTCCTGGCGCTTGCTGTCCTTCGGCTCGCGCACGGTCAGGCCGATCGCCGCGACGATCGCCACCAGCAGCACCAGCCCGGCCACTTCGAACGCGAAGATGTAATCGGTGTAGATGATCTTGCCGATCAGATGCGTGTTCGACATCGCACCCGACTGCGCCGCGGCCAGCGAGCCGTCGGCCACCGGCGTGGTGGTCGCGCCGTAGCCGTGCCAGAGAATCAGCGCGGTCTCGATCACCATGATCGCGCCCACGATGGTCGCCACCGGGATGAAGCGCTTGAAGTCGCGGCTCAGCACGTCGACGTTGATGTCCAGCATCATGACGACGAACAGGAACAGAACCATCACCGCGCCCACATAGACGAGCACGAGCAGGATCGCGAGGAATTCGGCCTCGAGCAGCATCCAGACCGCGGCCGCGTTGAAGAACGCGAGCACGAGAAAGAGCGCGGACGAGACAGGATTGCGCGCGGTGATCACCTTCAGCCCTGATAGCGTGAGCAGCAGCGCGAAGATGTAGAACAGGACGGTCGTGAATTCCATGATTACTGGTTCATCGTTGAGGCCATCATAAGGCGGATTGCGCAGCGCAGACTGGCGGCCAGACCAGGAAGCGTCGCGCCGCGGCGGGCGGCATACGGAGTCGCGGCATTTTCAGGCGCAGGCGTGCCCCGCAGCCGGCCCGCAACGCGGGCCGATGCAGCGTCAAACTGAAGATCAACGGTACGGTGCATCTGCTGCCTTGTTCGCGGCGATCTGCGCTTCATATCGATCGCCAACGGCCAGCAGCATTTCCTTCGTGAAATACAGATCGCCGCGCTTCTCGCCGTGGTACTCGAGAATGTGCGTTTCGACGATCGAGTCCACCGGGCAGCTTTCTTCGCAGAAGCCGCAGAAGATGCACTTGGTCAGGTCGATGTCGTAACGCGTCGTGCGGCGCGTGTTGTCGGCGCGTACGTCCGATTCGATGGTAATGGCCATCGCCGGGCACACGGCTTCGCACAGCTTGCACGCGATGCAGCGCTCTTCGCCATTTTCATAGCGGCGCAGTGCATGCAAACCGCGGAAACGAGGCGACATCGGGGTCTTCTCTTCCGGGAACTGCACCGTCACCTTGCGCTTGAAGGTGTAACGACCCGTCAGCGCAAGGCCCTTGAGCAACTCGGTCAGGAAGAACGTCTTGAAGAACTGTTGAATAGCGGTCATTTCGTCGCCCCCTTATTTCCAGATGCTCAGCGGCGACATATACCAGAAGCCAACCACAATCAGCCAGACCACGCACACCGGAATGAACACCTTCCAGCCCAGACGCATGATCTGGTCATAGCGGAAGCGCGGGAACGTCGCGCGAGCCCAGATGAACACGGACAGGAAGAAGAAAGTCTTCAGAACCAGCCAGAACACGCCCGGGATGAAATCGAGGAACGCGAACGGCGCGCTCCAGCCGCCGAGGAACAGCACCGACGTGAGCGCCGAAATCACGATCATGTTGATGTACTCGGCCAGGAAGAAGAGCGCGAAGCCCATCCCCGAGTAATCGACCATGTGACCGGCCACGATTTCCGATTCGCCTTCCACCACGTCGAACGGGTGGCGATTGGTTTCCGCGAGGCCCGAGATGAAGTAGACGACGAACATCGGCAGCAGCGGCAGCCAGTTCCACGAGAGGAACGTGATGCCATGGCTCGCGAACATGCCTTGCATCTGCTGGCGCACGATGTCCGACAGATTCAGGCTGCCCGACACCATCAGCACCACGACGAGCGCGAAGCCCATCGCGATTTCATACGAAACCATCTGCGCCGCGGCGCGCATCGCGCCAAGGAACGCGTACTTCGAGTTCGAAGCCCAGCCCGCGAGAATCACGCCATAGACGCCGAACGACGAAATCGCCATCACGTAGAGCAGACCGGCGTTGATGTCGCCGAGCACCGCGCCCGCCTGGAACGGAATCACCGCCCAGACCGCGAAGGCCGGCACCACCACCATGATCGGCGCGACCATGTAGACCCAGCGGCTCGCCTGGGCGGGCTGGATCACTTCCTTGAGCAGCAGCTTCAGCACGTCGGCGATCGGCTGCAGCAAGCCGCCGGGGCCGACGCGGTTCGGGCCCAGACGCACATGCATCCAGCCGATGAGCTTGCGCTCCCAGAGAATCAGGTACGCCACGCACAGCAGGATCACCACCGCGACGACGAGAATGCGCACCAGCGCCCACACCGTGGGCCAGGCCACGCCGAGCAGCTGGCTGCCGCCTGCATTGATCGTATCGAACAAGCTCATTTACGCCTTCTCCACCAGCAGTTCACCGAACAGGCTGCCGAGCTGCGCGCCGGCCGGCGTGGCCGCCGAAAGACGCACGGCCGTCGGCGCAAGATTCGCGTCACGCGTCGCGGGCACCGTCACCGACAGCTCGCCCTGGCGCACGCGCACGGCGTCGCCTTCCTTCAGGCCGAGCTGGTCGAACAGCGCAGCCGGCAGGCCGACCGTGTTCGCCACGCGCGCGGCCGTCGTGAGGTGCAGCGCTTCGGAGCGGCGCACGATCGGGTCGGCGTGATAGATGGGCACATCGGAGATGCGCTCGAAGCGACCTTCCGCTGCCTTCGCGACGCTTGCGCGCGCAACCGCAGCGCCAGTCCTGTTCGACAGACGTGCTTCGAAGCTGCCGTCGCCGATGGCCTTGCGGCGCACTTCTTCGGCTGCGTCGTATTCGAAACCCGGCAGGCCGAGCAGCGTACCCAGCACGCGCAGGACCTTCCAGGCCGGACGCGTGTCGCCGAGCGGGCGCACGACGCCGTTGAAGATCTGCACCGTGCCTTCGGCGTTGACGAAGGTGCCCGACGTTTCCGTGTACGGCGCGATCGGCAGCAGCACGTCGGCGTAGTCGAGGCCGGTCTTGAACGGCGAGAACACGGCGACCATTTCGGCCTGCGCGAGCGCGGCGCGCGCAGCAGCCGGGTTGGCCGTGTCGAACTCGGGTTCGACGTTGAACAGCAGATAGCCCTTGCGCGGCTGCTCGAACACTTCGCGTGCGTTCAGGCCGTCGCGACCCGGCAGTGCGCCCACCAGGTGCGCGCCAACCGTGTTCGCCGCTTCCGTGAGGAAACCGAGCGTGGCGCCCGTCGTCTCGGCGATGAACTGGGCGGCCGCGTGCAGACGCGAGAATTCCGGATGCTGGACGGCAGCGTTGCCGAGCAGCACGAAGCGGCGCTCGCCGCTTGCGAGCGAGGCGGCGACCTGCTTCGCGGCTTCCGTCGCTTGTGCGCCAGCGAAGCCTTCCGGCAGCGCGACGCCCTTCGCTTCAGCCGCAGCGGCAGCGATGGCCGCGAGTTCGTCGAGCCATGCCGACGGCGCGGCGACGATGCGCTGCGCGTTCGGGATCAGCGAACCATCGGCCGTCGCGTTGAGGAACGACACCTGTGCGCCGCCCTTCGCTGCCTGGCGCAGACGCGCGGCGAACAGCGCGTGGTCGCGACGCAGGAACGAGCCGACGATGAATGCGGAATCGGCATACGACAGATCGGCGATCTTCGCACCGAGCCACGGCGTGCCTTCCAGCGGCGCCGAGAAGTCGCTCTGGCGCAGGCGGAAGTCGACGTTCGGCGTGCCGATCGCGTCCGCGAGCTGCTTCACGAGGTGCAGTTCTTCAATCGTGCTGTGCGGGCTGACCAGCGCGGCGAGCATGTTCTCGCCATGATCGTCGCTGATGCCGCGAATGCCCTTGACCACGTAGTCCAGCGCGGTCTGCCAGTCGGTCTCGACCCACTCGCCACCCTGTTTGATCATCGGGCGCGTGAGGCGGTCTTCGGCGTTCAGGCCTTCGTACGAGAAGCGATCCTTGTCCGAGATCCAGCATTCGTTGACGGCTTCATTCTCGAACGGCAGCACGCGCATCACGCGGTTGTTCTTGACCTGCACGACGAGGTTCGCACCCGTCGAATCGTGCGGGCTAACCGACTTGCGGCGCGACAGTTCCCACGTACGCGCCGAGAAGCGGAACGGCTTGCTCGTAAGCGCGCCGACCGGGCACAGGTCGATCATGTTGCCCGACAGCTCCGAATCCACGGTCTTGCCGAGGAAGGTGCTGATTTCCGAGTGCATGCCGCGACCGAGCATGCCGAGCTCCATCACCCCGGCGATCTCGTCGCCGAAGCGCACGCAGCGCGTGCAGTGGATGCAGCGCGACATCTCTTCCATCGAGATGAGCGGGCCGACGTTCTTGTGGAACACGACGCGCTTTTCTTCGCTGAAGCGCGACGCCGACTTGCCGTAACCCACTGCCAGATCCTGGAGCTGGCACTCGCCGCCCTGATCGCAGATCGGGCAATCCAGCGGGTGATTGATCAGCAGGAATTCCATCACGGCTTGCTGACCCTGCACGGCCTTGTCCGACGTCGTGCGCACGACCATGCCCTGCGAGACCGGGGTCGCGCATGCGGGCACGGCCTTCGGCATCTTTTCGACATCGACGAGACACATCCGGCAGTTGGCCGCGATCGACAGCTTCTTGTGATAGCAGAAGTGCGGAATGTACGTGTCCACGCGCTGCGCAGCCTGGATCACCATGCTGCCCTCGGGCACCTGCACCTTCTTGCCGTCTATTTCAAGTTCAACCATGATGGTTAATCGTCCCTAACCTGTTACCGCTCAATTTCACAGCGGCCTTCCCCGCTTTCATCGCCGTTGCGTCGTGCCGCGCGGTGCGCGCACAACGCGCTGTCCTCATTCGCCCGATCAGGCAGCCACCGTTTCCGGGGCCGCGTGCGAGCCGGCATGACCGCCGACGAGACAACGCTTGTTGTGCACGTGATATTCGAATTCGTCCCAGTAATGCTTGAGCATGCCGCGCACCGGCATGGCCGCTGCGTCGCCGAGCGCGCAGATCGTGCGGCCCATGATGTTGCCCGCCACCGAGTTCAGCAGATCCAGGTCTTCCTGGCGGCCCTGGCCGTGCTCGATACGGTTCACCACGCGATAGAGCCAGCCCGTGCCTTCGCGGCACGGCGTGCACTGGCCGCACGACTCTTCGTAATAGAAGTACGAGAGACGCAGCAGCGAGCGCACCATGCAGCGCGTTTCGTCCATGACGATGACCGCACCCGAGCCGAGCATCGAGCCCTGCTTGGCGATGGAGTCATAGTCCATGTCCGTCTGCATCATCAGGTCGCCCGGAATGACCGGCGCCGACGAGCCGCCCGGAATCACGGCCTTGAGCTTCTTGCCGCCGCGCACGCCGCCGGCGAGTTCCATCAGCGTCGCGAACGGCGTGCCGAGCGGAATCTCGTAGTTGCCCGGACGCTCGACGTCACCCGAGATCGAGAAGATCTTGGTGCCGCCGTTGTTCGGCTTGCCGAGTTCCATGTAAGCCTGCGGGCCCACGGTCAGCAGGAACGGAACGGCCGCGAAGGTTTCCGTGTTGTTGATCGTGGTGGGCTTGCCGTACACGCCGAAGCTCGCCGGGAACGGCGGCTTGAAGCGCGGCTGGCCCTTCTTGCCTTCGAGCGATTCGAGCAGCGCGGTTTCCTCGCCGCACACGTACGCGCCATAACCATGGTGCGCGTGCAACTGGAACGAGAAGTCCGAGCCAAGAATGTTGTCGCCGAGCAGGCCCGCGGCGCGCGCTTCATCCAGCGCGGCCTCGAAGCGGCGATACACCTCGAAGATTTCGCCGTGGATGTAGTTGTAGCCCACCGTGATGCCCATGGCGTACGCGCCGATGGCCATGCCTTCGATCACCGCGTGCGGGTTCAGGCGCAGGATGTCGCGATCCTTGAACGTGCCCGGCTCGCCCTCGTCCGAGTTGCAGACGAGGTACTTCTGGCCGGGGAACTGACGCGGCATGAAGCTCCACTTCAGGCCGGTCGGGAAGCCCGCGCCGCCGCGGCCGCGCAGACCGCCCGCTTTCACGTCGGCGATCACCTGCTCGGGCGGAATCTTTTCTTCGACGATACGGCGCAGCTGCTTGTAGCCACCGCGTGCAACGTAATCTTCGAGATGCCAGTTCTCGCCGTTGAGGCCCGCGAGAATCAGGGGTTTGATGTGACGGTCGTGCAACGCAGTCATTTCGAAAGCTCCTCAAGCAGCTGGTCGATCTTCTCGCGGCTCATGAAGCTGCACATGCGGTGGTTGTTCACGAGCAGCACCGGTGCGTCGCCGCACGCGCCCATGCACTCACCTTCTTTCAAGGTGAACTTGCCGTCGGGCGTGGTTTCGCCGAAGTCGATACCGAGCTTCTGCTTCAGATAGTCGGCGGCGCCTTCCGCACCGCCATCCGGGCCGAGCTGACACGGCAGGTTCGTGCAGAGCGTGATCTTGTGCTTGCCGACCGGCCGGGTCTCGAACATCGTATAGAAGGTGGCGACTTCCTGGACGGCAACCGGCGGCATGCCGATGTAGTCGGCCACGAACTGCATCAGTTCGGGAGACAGCCAGCCATGCTCTTCTTGAGCAACGGCCAAAGCCGCCATCACGGCGGACTGTCGCTGATCGGCGGGGTACTTCGACAGCGCGCGATCGATTTCTTTCAGGCCTTCAGCTGAGATCATTTTCAGACACGACTCTTTCAATTCCTACCGTTTCAATTCCCGCCAGACAAACTCCTGCCGCGCGTTGTGCATTCCTGCTCGCTGCGTCAGACGTGGCGTTCCCGGTATTTCGCCGCGCGCACCGCACCTGCGGGCGCGCCGGCAGCTTGCTACCTAGCGGTCGATTTCACCGAACACAATGTCCTGCGTGCCGATGATCGTGACCGCGTCGGCAATCATGTGGCCGCGCGCCATTTCATCCAGCGCGGACAGGTGGGCATAACCCGGCGCGCGGATCTTCAGACGATACGGCTTGTTCGCGCCATCCGACACCAGGTAGATGCCGAATTCACCCTTCGGATGTTCGACGGCTGCATACGCCTCGCCTGCGGGCACGTGGAAGCCTTCCGTGAAGAGCTTGAAGTGGTGAATCAGCTCTTCCATGTTCGACTTCATGTTCACGCGCGACGGCGGCGCAACCTTGTGATTGTCGACCATCACGGGGCCCGGATTCTTGCGCAGCCACTCAATGCACTGTTTCGCGATCCGGGTGGACTGGCGCATCTCTTCGATACGCACGAGATAGCGGTCGTAACAATCGCCGTTCACGCCCACCGGAATGTCGAAATCGAGCTGGTCGTAGACTTCGTACGGCTGCTTCTTGCGCAGGTCCCATTCGATGCCCGAACCGCGCAGCATCGCCCCCGTGAGACCCAGTTGCATCGCACGCTCGGGGCTCACCACGCCGATGCCCACGAGACGCTGCTTCCAGATGCGGTTGTCGGTGAGCAGCGTTTCGTACTCGTCGACACAGCCCGGGAAGCGCGTGAAGAAGTCGTCGATGAAATCCAGCACCGAGCCCTGGCGCGCTTCATTCATCTTCGCCAGTGCTTTCTCGTTGTGGATTTTCGACGCCTTGTATTGCGGCATTGCGTCCGGCAGGTCGCGATAGACGCCGCCCGGACGATAGTAGGCCGCGTGCATACGCGCGCCCGACACCGCCTCATAGACGTCCATCAGGTCTTCGCGCTCGCGGAAGGCGTAGAGGAACACCGCCATCGCGCCGACGTCGAGACCGTGCGAGCCAATCCACATCAGGTGGTTCAGCACGCGCGTGATTTCGTCGAACAGCACCCGGATGTACTTGGCGCGGATCGGCACTTCGAGGCCGAGCAGCTTTTCGATCGCGAGCACATAGCCGTGCTCGTTGACCATCATCGACACGTAGTCGAGACGGTCCATGTACGGCACCGACTGGATGAAGGTCTTGCTCTCGGCGAGCTTTTCGGTCGCGCGATGCAGCAGGCCGATGTGCGGATCGGCGCGCTGGATCACTTCGCCGTCGAGCTCCAGCACGAGGCGCAGCACACCGTGCGCTGCCGGGTGCTGCGGGCCGAAGTTGAGCGTGTAGTTCTTGATCTCTGACATGCGACCCTCTTAGTGTTTCTTCAGACCGCCGTAGCGATCCTCGCGGATCACACGCGGCGTGATCTCGCGCGGCTCGATCGTAACCGGTTGATAGACTACCCGCTTCTGCTCCGGGTCATATCGCATCTCGACATAGCCGGAGACCGGGAAGTCCTTGCGGAACGGATGGCCAATGAAACCGTAGTCGGTCAGGATACGGCGCAGGTCGGGGTGACCTTCGAAGACGATACCGAAGAGGTCGAACGCTTCACGTTCGTACCAGTTGGCCGAATTCCAGATCTCCACGACGGAGGGCACGATAGGCACTTCGTCGTCCGGCGCGAAGACGCGCAGACGCAGACGCCAGTTGTTCGTAATGGAGAGCAGATGCGAGACGGCCGCAAAACGCGGGCCTTCCCAGACACCGTCACCATAGGTTTGATAGTCGACGCCACAGAGGTCGACCAGTTGTTCGAAGCGGAGCGACGGATTGTCGCGCAATTCTGTCGCGACATTCAGGTAATCTACCGCTTTTATGACCAAGGTCAACTCACCGAGCTTTTCAGTGAGGCTGACGACGCGCGCACCAAGGGCCGCTTCGAGGTTCGCTTTCAGGGTCTCGAGTTTGCTTGCCATATTGTGGGGGAGGCGTTTGGCCTTTATTGACGGGCGATGGTGCTAGTGCGGCGAATCTTCGCCTGCAACTGGATCACCCCGTAGACGAGGGCTTCCGCCGTGGGCGGGCAACCCGGCACGTAGACGTCGACCGGCACGATCCGATCACAGCCGCGCACGACCGAATACGAATAGTGATAGTAGCCGCCGCCGTTGGCGCAGGATCCCATCGAGATGACCCAGCGCGGCTCGGCCATCTGGTCATAGACCTTGCGCAGCGCAGGCGCCATCTTGTTGCAGAGCGTGCCGGCGACGATCATCACGTCGGACTGACGCGGACTCGGGCGAAACACCACGCCGAAGCGGTCGAGGTCGTAACGGGCCGCGCCCGCGTGCATCATTTCGACCGCGCAACACGCCAGGCCGAACGTCATTGGCCACAGCGAGCCAGTGCGCGTCCAGTTGATCAGCTTGTCAGCCGTGGTGGTGACAAACCCTTCCTTCAAGACCCCTTCGATACTCATGTGCTTTCCACTCCAGCGGACGGCCTGCAGTGTCCCCACAGTGCCGCCCATGCTATCCGGCGATTTAACCCGTCATTCCCAGTCGAGACCGCCTTTCTTCCAGATGTAGGCAAAGCCCAGCAGGAATTCGAGCAGAAACAGCATCATCGACAGGAAACCCGGCCAGCCGATGTCGCGCAGGGCAACGCCCCACGGAAACAGGAATGCCGTTTCGAGATCGAAGATGATGAAGAGAATGGCCACGAGGTAATACCGTACATCGAACTTCATGCGCGCGTCTTCGAACGCCTCAAAGCCGCACTCGTACGGTGAATTCTTTTCGCTGTTTGGCCGATTGGGACCGAGGATCTTGCCGATGCTGACCAGCGCCACGCCCAGACCAAGACCTACAAGAAGGAATAACAGGACGGGGTAATAGGTAGCGAGGTTCAAGGCTATCCTCTATCGGTTGGTTCTGAGGTTCCGCAGGAGAACTTCTGGTCGCTCCGCGGGAAGTGCTTTACGTATTTCGCGCTGCGAACGAAACAAACACGACGTATAAAGCAAAAATGCCAGCCGAAGCTGATGAAGCAAGCGGCTGGCATTTTCTCGAATACATTGGTGCCGACGGCGAGACTCGAACTCGCACAGCTTTCGCCACTACCCCCTCAAGATAGCGTGTCTACCAATTTCACCACGTCGGCACTACATGCAATCCGGGAGAACAATTATTGCAAACCGCGAATCGCTTCAAGACTTAAATTCTAACCTGTTCCCGCCGTTTGTTCAATGCACAAAAACAGATTTTTGAAACTTATTTCGGAACGTCGTTACCCGGTGCCGAAGACGCTACCGCAGCCGATGCAGCTGCCGTTGCGCTGACATTGGACGCTGCGGAAACACTCGCTGCGACCGGTGCCGAAGCCACGACCGGGGCAGGTGCCGAAGCGCCAAGCACGCCCGCCGAAGGCTTCGCATGATACGACCCCAGGTAGGTTAACGCAAGCGTCGACACGAAAAATACCGTTGCGAGAACTGCGGTAGTACGCGACAGGAAGTTGGCGGAACCGCTTGCGCCAAAGAGGCTGCCCGACGCGCCGCTACCGAAGGCCGCGCCCATGTCGGCGCCTTTGCCGTGTTGCAGCAAGACGAGGCCAATCACCCCGAGCGCCGACAGAAGCTGGACGACGATAATCAACGTTTTCAAATACAGCATCACACTCACCTGAGTCCTGGTTGAACGCATCCTTCTTGAGGATGCGCATTGTAAGCCGGCACGGCCCGCGAGAGGCGCCGTGCGCGAACCTTTAGCCTGCGACGCTTGCGCCCGCCGCAGCGGCCGCGCAGATCGCGAGAAAATCCTGTGCCTTCAATGCCGCACCACCGATCAGGCCGCCATCGATATCGGCCTGACGGAACAGCTCCGCCGCATTCTCCGGCTTCACGCTGCCGCCGTACAGCAGCGGCACGTCCGCCACGTTTGCACCCTTCGCAACCAGACGCGCGCGCAGGAACGCGTGCACCTGCTGCGCCTGCTCCGACATCGCGCTCTTGCCCGTGCCGATGGCCCAGACCGGTTCGTAGGCGACGACGATCTGCGCCGCTTCCTCTGCCGACAGTACGGCGAGCACCGCGTCCAGCTGGGCGCCGACCACCTGCTCGGTCGCACCGCTTTCGCGCTGCTCCAGCGTTTCACCCACGCAGACGATCGGCGTGAGGCCGGCCGCCAGTGCGCGCTGCGTCTTCACCGCGACGAGCTCCGAGCTTTCGCCGTGATACGCGCGACGCTCCGAGTGACCGACGATCGCAAAGCCGGCTTCGAAATCCGCGACCATGCCCGCAGCGACTTCACCGGTGTAAGCGCCCTGCTCGTGCGCCGACACGTCCTGCGCGCCCCACACCACCCGGCTGCCGCCGAGCAATGCCTGCGCCTGCGCGAGATAGGGGAACGGCACGCACACGCCGACGCGCACGTCGGCCGGCAGCGCCTGAGCGCCCTGTGCGACACCTTCGAGCAATGCTGCGTTGGCCGCCAGGCGACCATGCATCTTCCAGTTACCGACTACGAGCTTCGATCGTTGATTCGTCATTGTTCCGGTTGCTGTTAAAAGCGGACGCAAAACACATCATTTTACTGTGTGTAATTGAAGCGGGTCAAACCGGCCCGCGCCTTGCGCACGAAAAATTGCGTCGAAAAAGCCAGGAAAATCAAGCACGATCAAGCACGAAGCTCGCCGCTGCTGTTGCTGCGGCGAGTTGCCCTTTCATGAAAGCGAACCCGACGATGATTACGCCGCCTGATTCCAGTCGAGCATGATCTTGCCGATGTGCTCGCTGCTTTCCATCAGCGCGTGGGCTTGCGCGGCCTGCGCGGCCGGGAACACCTTGTAGATGACCGGCTTGATCCGCCCCTCTTCGAGCAGCGGCCAGACCTTTTCCTTCAGTTCGCGCGCAATCTGCGCCTTGAACTCGACCGAACGCGCGCGCAGGGTCGAACCCGTGATCGTGAGGCGGCGACGCAGGATCTCGCCCATGTTGATCTCGCCCTTCGAGCCGCCGAGCGTCGCGATCAGCACGATGCGTCCGCCCGTCGCGAGCGCCGACAGTTCGCGCGCCACATAACCGCCCGCCACCATGTCGAGGATCACGTCCACGCCGCGGTCGTTCGTGAGCGCCTTCACGACTTCGACGAAATCCTCGCTGCGGTAATTGATCGCCCGGTCGGCGCCGAGCGCTTCGCACGCGCGGCATTTCTCGTCCGAACCCGCCGTCGCGAACACGCGAAAGCCCAGCGCGTGCGCAATCTGGATCGCCGTTACGCCGATTCCGCTCGAACCGCCCTGCACGAGCAGCGTCTCGTTCTCGCCGCCCTCGCCGTTGCCAAGGTGGGCGCGTTGGAACACGTTGCTCCAGACCGTGAAGAAGGTTTCCGGCAGCGACGCCGCTTCGAGATCCGTGAGCCCTTTGGGCACCGGCAGACACTGGCCGAGCGGTGCGACCGCGTATTCGGCGTAGCCGCCGCCCGCGATCAATGCACAGACGCGATCGCCCAGCTTCAGGCCAAACGGATTGTTCTTTTCGTCGATGTTGCCGCCGACGATTTCACCCGCGACCTCCAGCCCCGGCAGATCGGAAACGCCCGGCGGCGGCGCGTAAGCGCCCTTGCGCTGGAACACGTCGGGGCGATTGACGCCCGATGCGCTCACCTTGATCAGCACTTCGCCCGCTTTGGGCTCCGGCGTCGCGCGCTCGGCGAGTTTTAGCACGTCCGGTGCACCGAATTCGGTAATCTCGACTGCCAACATTTCGCGTCTCCCAAGGGCCTGGCCCAGGTGTGGATGGCGCTGCGCCCGCGACGCGGCGCGCACGGCAATCCCACCTACATTCTCATAAAAAAACGGCCGGCGCGCTCATCGCGCTGCCGGCCGTTTCAGCTTGCCGCCTTACTGCTGCGGTTCGCCTTGCGGTGCGCCGCCGTTGGCCTGCTCGTTGAGCAGTGCCTTCGCCGACAGACGCACGCGACCCTTCTCGTCCGTCTGGATGACCTTGACCTTAACGATCTGGCCTTCCTTCAGATAGTCGTTGATGTCCTTGATGCGCTCGTTAGCGATCTCGGAGATGTGCAGCAGACCATCCTTGCCCGGCAGCAGGTTCACGATTGCACCGAAGTCCAGCAGCTTCAGCACCGCGCCTTCGTAGACCTGACCGACTTCGACTTCAGCCGTGATGTTCTCGATGCGCTTCTTCGCTTCGGCCATGCCTTCGCTCGACGTCGAAGCGATCGTCACGACGCCGTCGTCCGAAATGTCGATGGTCGTGCCGGTTTCTTCCGTCAGTGCGCGGATCACCGAACCGCCCTTGCCGATCACGTCGCGGATCTTTTCCGGGTTGATCTTGATGGTGATCATGCGCGGAGCGTAAGCCGACAGCTCCGTGTTCACGCCCGACACCGCCGAGGTCATCTTGCCGAGGATATGCAGACGGGCTTCGTGCGCTTGCGCGAGCGCGACCTGCATGATTTCCTTGGTGATGCCCTGGATCTTGATGTCCATCTGCAGCGCGGTCACGCCAGCTTCCGTACCTGCCACCTTGAAGTCCATGTCGCCGAGGTGATCTTCATCGCCGAGGATGTCGGTCAGCACCGCGAACTTGTTGTCTTCGAGGATCAGGCCCATCGCGATACCGGCGACGTGCGCCTTCATCGGCACGCCAGCGTCCATCAGTGCGAGGCAGCCGCCGCAGACCGAAGCCATCGACGACGAGCCGTTCGATTCGGTGATTTCCGAAACGACGCGGATCGAGTAGCCGAATTCTTCAGCGCTCGGCAGGCACGCGACGAGCGCGCGCTTGGCCAGACGGCCGTGACCGACTTCACGGCGCTTGGGCGAACCAACACGGCCCGTTTCGCCGGTCGCGAACGGGGGCATGTTGTAGTGGAGCATGAAGCGGTCGCGGTACTCGCCTTCGAGCGCGTCGATGATCTGCTCGTCGCCCTTCGTGCCGAGCGTCGCAACGACCAGCGCCTGCGTTTCGCCACGCGTGAACAGTGCCGAACCGTGCGTGCGCGGCAGCACGCCAGTGCGAATTTCGATCGGGCGAACCGTGCGCGTGTCACGGCCGTCGATACGCGGCTCGCCGTTCAGGATCTGCGAACGGACGATCTTGGCTTCGATGTCGAACAGCATGTTGCCGACGGTCGCCTTGTCGGCCGCCGTCGTGCCGGCCGCAGCCGCGTCTTCTTCGAGCTTCGCCGACGTCGCTGCGTAGACTTCCTTCAGCTTGGTCGAACGCTGTTGCTTGTCGCGCAGCTGGTATGCAGCGAGCAGGTCGCTGTGAGCCAGTTCCGTCACGCGTGCGATCAGCGCTTCGTTCTTCGGGGCCGGTTGCCAGTCCCACTCGGGCTTGCCACCGTCGCGAACCAGTTCATGGATCGCGTCGATTGCCGTTTGCATCTGCTCGTGGCCGAACACGACCGCGCCGAGCATGACGTCTTCCGGCAGTTGATCGGCTTCCGATTCCACCATCAGCACTGCGCGTTCCGTACCGGCGACCACGAGGTCAAGGCGCGACTGCTTGCTTTGCGAGCGCGTCGGGTTCAGGACGAACTGGTTGTCGATGTAGGCCACGCGTGCGGCGCCGACCGGGCCGTTGAACGGCAGACCCGAGATCGCCAGCGCAGCCGACGCGCCGATCAGCGCGGGGATGTCAGCCGGGATTTCCGGGTTGATCGACAGGACGTGGATCACGACCTGGACTTCGTTGTAGAAGCCTTCCGGGAACAGCGGGCGCAGCGGACGGTCGATCAGGCGCGAAATCAGCGTTTCGCCTTCCGACGGACGGCCTTCACGGCGGAAGAAACCGCCCGGGATCTTACCGGCCGAATAGGTCTTCTCGAGGTAATCGACGGTGAGCGGGAAGAAGTCTTGACCCGGCTTGGCCGTCTTCGCGCCGACGACGGTCGCGAGCACGACGGTGTCTTCGACGTCGACGATGACGGCGCCGCTCGCCTGACGGGCGATTTCACCGGTTTCGAGGCGCACATTGTGCTGGCCCCATTTGAATTCCTTCACGACTTTATTGAACATGGTCATGGTCACTCACTCCTTACTCATTTGTTATGCGACGCCCGCACACGCGGACGACGCGGCAAGACAGGTTCCGATACCGCGCAGGTCAGAGGAGTGTTATGCCATTCCAGCGGATCGCGCGGCGGCGAACACGCTGCGGCGCACTGTCGCGCCGCACGATGCGATGGAATGACACAAAACTCTGCCCCGTGGCCCGGCCCTGCTGCTTGGTGTACTGCCTTTTTTGTGATGCTTCTACTGCCTGGTGTTGCCTTGTACTGCTATGTCCTGCTTTGTGCTGCCTTGTACCGCTATCCGGTACGCATCGCGAGAAGCGTACCGTTCAAAAACAAAATGCCTGTATCAGTGGAACTGACACAGGCATCTTTTTGCAAGACCTTGCGATTACTTGCGCAGACCCAGCTTCTCGATCAGAGCGCGGTAACGATCAGCGTCCTTGCCCTTCAGGTAGTCGAGCAGCTTGCGGCGGCGGCTCACCATGCGCAGCAGACCGCGGCGGCTGTGGTGATCCTTCGCGTGCGACTTGAAGTGGCCAGTCAGTTCGTTGATACGCGACGTCAGGAGTGCAACCTGAACTTCGGGGGAACCCGTGTCGCCGGTGCCGCGCGCGAATTGCGCGACGATGTCGGACTTCTTGATATCTGCTACGGACATTTTGCTTTTCCTTTAAAACAAACGAGCGGTCACGGAAGAAAGGCCGTGCCGTGCTTGATTCTTACTGGTTCTTACCCACCGCAAAATACGGCGAGTCCGGCATTGTAGCACAGCCCGACCGGGCCGAGAGCCGCCTGGGTTCGGGCGACGCTTCTTATAGTTCAAGGCCGCTTCATCTTGCAGGTCGTCGCGGGCACGGTGCGCTCGGCTGGCAGCGCCAGCACGGTGCGGAAACCGTAGCCCGACCCTTCGTTGTCGTAGCGCACGCCCGGCGTGCCCTGCTTGTCCATCTGCATGACGTAAAGGGGCTGGATCATCTGGTGATCGTCGGCGCGCATCCACATCGGATGAAAGCCGTTGTCGAAGCGCGCGCCTTCCAGCGCCTTCGCGACGGCCTCGGGATCGGCGGAACCGGCCTTCGTCATGGCCTGCGCGAGCATTTCGACCAGCATTTCCATGCGCAGCACCGGATAGTCGTCCTGTGCGGCCGGGTAGCGCGCACGGAACGCCTGATACCACGCGTCGGAGGACGCACCGCCCGCGTTGGGGTGCCAGTCGGCAACCGCGATCACGCGCTTGACGCCCGCGTCGCCGAGCGCCGCCGGTGCGCCCAGGCTGTTGCCGTAGAACGTATAGAAGCGCGTGTCGAGACCCTGCTCGCGCGCCGCCTTCACCAGCAGCGTGAGGTCGTTGCCCCAATTGCCGGTGATGACCGCATCGGCGCCCGATGCGCGGATCTTGGCGATGTACGGCGCGAAATCCTTCACGCGCCCGATCGGGTGAAACTCGTCGCCGACTACCGCGATGTCCGGACGCTGCGCGCCCAGCGCCGCGCGGGCGAGCGTGCTGACGTCATGGCCGAAGCTGTAGTCCTGGTTGAGCAGGTAGACCTTTTTCACCGATTTATCGGCGGCAATCACGTCGGCGAGCGCGTCCATGCGCATGCCCGCGTGCGCGTCGAAGCGGAAATGCCAGAAGCTGCAATTGGCGTTGGTGAGCGCGGGATCGTCGGCGGAATAGTTGAGGAACAGCTCCCGGTTGCCGGGCTCGCGCGCGTTCTGGCGATCGATAGCCGCGACAAGCGCTGCTGCCACCGCCGAGCTGTTGCCCTGCAGGACGAAGCCGATATGGCGATCCTGGGCGGCGCGCAACTGCATCAGCGCGGCCTCGGTGCTGCCCTTGCTGTCGAGCACGACCAGTTCCAGTGGATGTCGTCCATCGGGCAGCGCCACGCCGCCCGCCGCGTTCACGCGTTCGACGCCGAAGCGCAGATTGCGTTCGACCGCCGCGCCCGCATCGGCGAACGGCCCCGACGTGCCTTCGATCAGCGCGAGCTGGATCGGCTTGCCAGCACTTGCAGCCTGCGCACCCGCGGCGGGCAACGCGAACAGCCCCGCCGCTGCGGTGAGCGCGGCGATCAGCGCCGCAGCCTTGCGCCTGTAATGGAAGGTCATGCGCTCGTTCCTCGTTTCATCTATCTGGCTCATTCGAAGCGCGGATCATAGGCCGCGCACGGGCGCCGAGACAAGCCCGGCGTCGTTCATCGGGCCACCTTGCAAAATCGCGCCGTGTCAAAATAACGGTTCCATAACTGGTCGGGCCGCTCGTCCACCCAGTTCGAAATCGCGCACCGCACATCAACCGTTGTCGATGTGCAGTTGCGTCCGGGAGACTTCATGCTCAACCGCCTTTCCTCCGCCTTCGCCGCTGTCGTTGCGCGTCGGCTTTCGTTGCCGCGCCGCGCGATTGTCGCCGGCATGGGCGCACTCGCGCTGGCTGGCTGCGTGCCGCCGTGGCAGCAATTTCACGCAGGCGACGACGCCCAGTCCGTGATCGCCCGCTTTGGGCCGGCGCGCGAAAGTTATGACTTACCCGACGGCGGCAAGCGCCTGATGTGGCCGACCCAGCCGATGGGCGAAATCACCATTGCCGCCGACATCGACCGCAGCGGCAAGGTCGTGAGCGTTCGCCAGGTTCTGCAACCCAATGAGTTCTACAAGGCCGAGATCGGCAAATGGACGCGCACCGACGTGCTCGTGAACTTCGGCCGCCCCGAGGAAACCGCCTATTTCCCGCTGATGAAGAAAGAAGCGTGGACATATCGCTATCTGGAAGACGGCGTCTGGTACATGCTCTACAGCTTCTACTTCGACGATCAGGGCATCCTGCGTCTCACGCAAAAGACGCCTGACCCGTTGCACGACCCCGACATGCGCAACCGGTTCTGAGCGCCGCCCTCGCCTGAAAAACAAAACCCCCGCGCCCTCACGGGCCGGGGGTTTTTTATCGCCTGGGCGAATTCAGACGCTTACGAGCGCTGCGGATTGAGCTTGTCGTTATCCGAATGCAGCTTGTTGAGCGCCGAGATATACGCCTTCGCCGAAGCCGCGACGATATCCGGATCGGTGCCCACGCCGTTCACGATGCGGCCGGCCTTAGCGAGACGCACGGTCACTTCACCCTGCGCCTGCGTGCCGGTCGTGATCGCGTTCACCGAATACAAGAGCAGTTCCGAACCGCTGCCCACTTCGGTTTCGATCGCGTTGAAGGTCGCATCGACCGGGCCGTTACCGGCAGCTTCGCCCGTCACTTCCGCGCCGTCAGCCGAGAACACGATGCGTGCATGCGGACGCTCGCCCGTTTCCGAGCGCTGCGACAGTGCGACGAACTTGTAGTGCTCCTTCTCGTGGGCTTCAGCCGATTCTTCGGTGACGATCGCGATGATGTCTTCGTCGAAGATTTCGGCCTTGCGGTCGGCCAGTTCCTTGAAGCGTGCGAACGCGCTGTTGAGTTCGGCTTCGCTGTCGAGCGAAATGCCCAGTTCCTGGAGGCGCTGCTTGAACGCGTTACGGCCCGAGAGCTTGCCGAGCACGATCTTGTTCGCGGTCCAGCCCACATCTTCCGCGCGCATGATTTCGTAGGTGTCGCGGGCCTTGAGCACGCCGTCCTGGTGGATGCCCGAAGCGTGCGCGAACGCGTTCGCGCCGACCACTGCCTTGTTCGGCTGCACGACGAAACCGGTGATCTGCGAGACAAGCTTCGAAGCCGGCACGATCTGCGACGTGTCGATACCCAGGTCGAGGCCGAAGTAGTCCTTGCGGGTCTTCACGGCCATGACGATTTCTTCGAGCGAGGTGTTACCCGCGCGCTCGCCGAGACCGTTGATCGTGCACTCGACCTGACGTGCGCCACCGATCTGCACGCCGGCCAGCGAGTTCGCCACCGCCATGCCGAGGTCGTTGTGGCAGTGAACCGAGAACACGGCCTTGTCCGAATTCGGGATGCGCTCGCGCAGCGTCTTCACGAGGTTGCCGTAAAGCTCCGGCACGCCGTAGCCGACCGTATCGGCGATATTGATGGTGGTCGCGCCTTCGTTGATGACCGCTTCGAGCACGCGGCAGAGGAAGTCCATGTCCGAGCGGCTGCCGTCTTCCGGCGAGAACTCCACGTCGTTGGTGAACTTGCGTGCGAAACGCACGGCGAGCTTCGCCTGCTCGAGCACCTGTTCCGGCGACATGCGCAGCTTCTTCTCCATGTGCAGCGGCGACGTGGCGATGAAGGTGTGAATGCGGAAGTGATCGGCGGGCTTGAGGGCGTCGGCGGCGCGCTGGATGTCCTTGTCGTTGGCGCGGGCCAGCGAGCAGATCGTGCTGTCCTTGACGAGGCCTGCGATCGTGTGGATCGCGTCGAAGTCGCCGTTCGAGCTGGCCGCGAAGCCCGCTTCGATGATGTCGACCTTCATCCGTTCAAGCTGCTTCGCAATGCGGATCTTCTCTTCCTTCGTCATCGACGCACCAGGCGACTGCTCGCCGTCACGCAACGTCGTATCGAAAATGATGAGCTTGTCTGCTGCCATTTTGGGTCTCCGGGGGGACTTGTTCAGTGTCTAAAAACGGATTTTGGGTGTTCGCGCCACCGATGGCGACGCTGACAATGAACGAGGCTTACGGAGGGCGAGCGAGATCAGCGCGGCAGGCGCGCTAGCGCTAGCGTGCTTAGTAGCGCGCCGGCTTGAAGGGAGAAGAAGGGGAACTGGATGGTGTCCATCAGCCGACTATAGCCGGATTCCGGCGATAGCGCAATCCGAACGCGCGCGATCTGAAAGCGCCAAAAACAAAAAGGGCCGCGCTCGCGCGCAGCCCTTCTGGATCCAGCAACTCTAATGTTCTACCGCTCTCTTGGCGACGAGCGCGCCGGGTTATGGCGCCCGCGCACCGACTGCCAGCCCCAGAACACATAGCCCGACAGGCCATAGAGCACGAACAGGCCGAACAGCATCAGCGGCGGATCGGACGACACCAGCACGAACGCCACGACCACCAGCAGCGTGGCCGCGAACGGCACGCGATGGCGCACGTCGAGCGCCTTGCCGCTGTAGAACGGCGCGTTCGACACCATCGTCACGCCCGCGTAGATGGTCAGCACGAAGGCGACCCACGGCAGCCACGACAGCTTGACCGGCACGCGGTTATCGGTGGCGAGCCACACGAAACCAGCGATCAGCGCGGCCGCGGCCGGGCTAGGCAGGCCCTGGAAGAAGCGCTTGTCCACCGAACCGATGTTGGTGTTAAAGCGCGCGAGCCGCAGCGCGGCGCCCGAGCAGTAGACGAAGGCCGCGAGCCAGCCCCAGCGCCCAAGATCCTTGAGCACCCACTCGTACATCACGAGCGCAGGCGCGACGCCGAACGACACCATGTCCGACAGACTGTCGAACTGCTCGCCGAACGCGCTCTGCGAGTGCGTCATGCGCGCCACGCGTCCGTCCATGCCGTCGAGCACCATCGCCACGAAAATGGCGATGGCCGCCACTTCGAAGCGCACATTCATGGCCTGCACGACCGCGAAGAAGCCGCAGAACAGCGCAGCCGTGGTGAACGCGTTGGGCAGCAGATAAATGCCGCGCTTCTTCAGGAATTCCTGGCGGGCGGCACGGCGGCTCGCCGCTGGGCCCACCGATTCCTGCATGGCCTTGTTGCGGCGGAACGGCCGCGGCAGCGGCGCGTTGCCGGGATTACGGGGTCGACGCGGTTTGAGTCCGGCCATCGCTACCCTCCTTATGCCGATTGGGTCGGCAGTTCAGCAAGGATCGTCGACGAGGCGGACACCTTCTCGCCGATCGACACGCGCGGACGGCTGCCCACCGGCAGGTACACGTCGACGCGCGAGCCGAAACGGATGAAGCCATAGCGCTGGCCGCGCGAGAGCGGCTCGCCTGCGCGCACATAGCAAAGAATGCGGCGCGCGATCAGGCCCGCGATCTGCACGGAGGTCACGGTCGTGCCGTCGGCCATCGTGAGCACCACGGCGTTGCGCTCGTTCTCGGTCGACGCTTTGTCGATGGCGGCGTTCAGGTACGCGCCCGGGAAGTACTCGACCTTGGCGACGGCGCCGTCCACCGGCGAGCGTTGCGAATGGACGTTGAAGACGTTCATGAACACGCTGATCTTCAGCGCTTCACGGTTGGCATACGGGTCGTGCGCGGTTTCGACTGCAACGATGCGGCCATCGGCCGGGCACAGCACGGCATTGGCCTGGGTCGGAATCGGGCGCGGCGGATCGCGGAAGAATTGAACGACGAAGATCGTGATGAGCCAGAACGGCCATGCGAGCCCGAAGCCTGCGACCGCATGGATCAAGAGCGTGACGACGGCCGCAATGGCGATGAACGGCCAGCCTTCGCGCGCGATGATCGGATGGGGGTAATTCATAGTGGCTTCGCTGTTATTTTAAAAACCGTAGCATAGCAAAAGCCGCCCAGGCATCATCGCACCTGGGCGGCTTTTGTTGAGTCTGAGTCGGGTACGACGGCTGCGCAGCCATCAAAACCGCGCAGCCGACCGGACTTGAAGTCCTGACCCGTCAGATTAGTTCTTCGACTGGTCGACCAGCTTGTTTGCAGCGATCCACGGCATCATCGCGCGCAGCTTCGCACCGACCGTTTCGATCTGGTGCTCGGCGCCCAGGCGGCGGCGCGATTGCAGCGTCGGTGCGCCAGCCTTGTTTTCAAGGATGAAGCTCTTCGCGTATTCGCCGGTCTGGATGTCCTTCAGGACGTCCTTCATGACCTTCTTCGTCTCTGCCGTGACGACGCGCGGGCCGGTCACGTACTCGCCGTATTCGGCGTTGTTCGAGATCGAGTAGTTCATGTTGGCGATGCCGCCTTCATAGATCAGGTCGACGATCAGCTTCAGTTCGTGCAGGCACTCGAAGTACGCCATTTCCGGCGCGTAACCTGCTTCGACCAGCGTTTCGAAGCCAGCCTTGATCAGCTCGACCGTACCGCCGCACAGAACAGCCTGTTCGCCGAACAGGTCGGTTTCCGTTTCTTCGCGGAAGTTCGTTTCGATGATGCCGGCACGGCCGCCGCCGTTCGCTGCTGCGTACGACAGGGCGATGTCACGTGCTGCGCCCGACTTGTCCTGGTGGACAGCGATCAGGTGGGGCACGCCGCCGCCTTGCGAGTACGTACCGCGAACCGTGTGGCCCGGCGCCTTCGGCGCGATCATGATGACGTCCAGGTCGGCACGCGGGATCACTGCGCCGTAGTGAACGTTGAAGCCGTGCGCGAATGCCAGCGCTGCGCCGTTCTTGATGTTCGCGTGAACTTCCTTCGCGTAGACATCGGCGATCTGCTCGTCGGGCAGGAGCATCATGACGACGTCGGCGGTCTTCACCGCATCGGCCACTTCCTTGACCGTCAGGCCGGCGTTCTCAGCCTTGCTCCACGATGCGCCGTTCTTGCGCAGACCGACCGTGACGTTCACGCCGCTGTCCTTCAGGTTCAGCGCGTGTGCGTGGCCTTGCGAGCCGTAACCGATGATCGTGACCTGCTTGCCCTTGATGAGGGAGAGATCGGCGTCCTTGTCGTAGAAAACTTTCATGTTGGTTCCTTGGCGAGAGTCTGGTGAATTTCGGTACTGCTATTAGCTTTTGCTGCGCCGGATGCGGCGCGTTCAACACGCACGCACCCGGTCAAGTTCCGGTGCAAGATCGACTGTGGTCGGGTCACACCTTCAGAATGCGCTCTCCGCGCCCGATGCCCGAGCCGCCCGTCCGGACGGTTTCGAGAATCGCGGTTGCGTCGATCGCTTCGATGAATGCGTCGAGCTTGTCGCTCGCGCCCGTCAGTTCGATCGTGTAGGTCTTTTCGGTGACGTCGATGATGCGGCCGCGGAAAATGTCCGCCATCCGCTTCATCTCTTCACGTTCCTTGCCGACCGCCCTTACCTTGATCAGCATTAGCTCGCGCTCGATGTGGGCGCCCTCGGTAAGGTCGACCACTTTCACCACCTCGATCAGGCGGTTCAGATGCTTCGTGATCTGTTCGATCACGTCGTCCGAGCCAATGGAAACGATGGTCATGCGCGACAGCGAACGGTCTTCGGTCGGCGCCACCGTCAAGGTTTCAATGTTGTAGCCGCGTGCGGAGAACAGACCGACCACGCGCGACAGCGCGCCCGGCTCGTTTTCCAGCAGAACGGAAATGATGTGTCTCATGATGTGATCCGCGATTTATCCAGTTTGACGAGGTGGCCGCCCTCCCCCGCGAACTCGCGCGCCCTTTGTGTGGACGCGCGCCGCGCGAGGTCGGAGCGGCACCTTTCGAATACCGTTACAGGTCTTCCGAGCCGAGCAGCATCTCGGTGATGCCCTTGCCGGCCTGAACCATCGGCCAGACGTTTTCGGAAGGGTCGGTCTGGAAATCGAGGAACACCGTGCGGTCCTTCAAACGCAGCGCTTCCTTGAGCGCCGGTTCGACGTCCGCCGTCTTTTCGATCCGCATGCCGACGTGGCCAAACGCTTCGGCGAGCTTCACGAAGTCAGGCAGCGCATCCATGTACGAATGCGAATAGCGCTTGCTGTATTCGATCTGCTGCCACTGGCGAACCATGCCGAGGTAGCGGTTATTCAGCGAAATGATCTTCACGGGCGTGTCGTACTGCTTGCAGGTCGACAGCTCCTGAATGCACATCTGGATCGAGCCTTCGCCCGTGATGCACAGCACGTCGTCGTCCGGGTGCGCCATCTTCACGCCCATCGCCGCCGGCAGGCCGAAGCCCATCGTGCCGAGACCACCGGAGTTGATCCAGCGACGCGGCTGGTTGAAGCGGTAGAACTGCGCGGCCCACATCTGGTGCTGGCCGACGTCCGAACACACGAAGGCGTTGCCGCCCGTGAGTTCCCACGCCTTTTCCACCACGTACTGCGGCTTGATGATTTCGCTCGAACGGTCGAACTTCAGGCAGTTCTTTTCACGCCAGCCTTCGATGTCCTTCCACCAGTCGGCCAGTGCCGCCGTGTCGGGGCCGTGTTCGGCGTGCTGAAGCTGCTCGATGAGCTCCTTGAGCACTTCCTTGACGTCGCCGACGATGGGGATATCGACCTTCACGCGCTTCGAGATCGACGACGGGTCGATGTCGATGTGAATGATCTTGCGCGGACGGGAAGCGAAGTGGGCCGGGTCGCCGATCACACGGTCGTCGAAGCGCGCACCGATCGCGATCAGCACGTCGCAGTGCTGCATCGCCATATTGGCTTCGTAGGTGCCGTGCATGCCGAGCATGCCGAGGAACTTGCGGTCGCTTGCGCGATAGCCGCCCAGACCCATCAGCGTGTTCGTGACCGGGTAGCCGAGCAGATCGGCGAACTGGTTCAGTTCGCGCGACGCATCCGCGAGGATGATGCCGCCGCCGGTGTAGATATACGGACGCTTGGCCGAGAGGAGCAGCGACACCGCCTTGCGGATCTGCCCCGAGTGGCCCTTGGTGACCGGGTTGTAGGAACGCAGCGTGACGTTCTTCACCGGTTCATACGCGCACGGCGTCTTCGACACGTCCTTCGGAATGTCGATCAGCACGGGGCCGGGACGGCCGGTGCGCGCAATGTAGAAAGCTTTCTTGACGGTAGCGGCGAGATCGCGCACGTCCTTCACGAGGAAGTTGTGCTTCACGCAGGGACGCGTGATGCCGACCGTGTCGCACTCCTGGAAGGCGTCTTGACCAATCGCGGCGGTAGGCACCTGGCCGCTGATGATCACCATCGGGATCGAGTCCATATAGGCCGTCGCGATGCCCGTCACCGCATTGGTGACGCCAGGCCCCGAGGTCACGAGACACACGCCGACATTACCGGTCGAACGCGCGTAGGCGTCGGCCGCATGAACGGCTGCCTGTTCGTGGCGCACGAGAACGTGCTGGATCTTGTCCTGCTTGTACAGCTCGTCGTAGATGTAAAGTACCGAGCCGCCGGGGTAACCCCAAATGAATTCGACCTGCTCGTCGGCGAGCGCCTTCATCAGCACAGTTCCGCCGATGGATTGGGTGTTGCCTTGAGGGTCAGATTCTTGCGAAGAGGGGACCGACGTGGAGAATTCCGCGCTGGGCATATTCATCATTCACCTTTCGAATTTTCGGCAAAAAATTGATCGGGTGCTCTCTGCCGGGCTTGTGGCTCGGGTTCAAGCGGCGCGTCCAGTTGACAGATGAGCTTCTTGGGCCACATCCGAATTGAGACAAGTCACTTATGTTGCGAACCGTCGAAGATAGCGGCTCGAAAGCATTCGGTCAAGCGCTTATTGTTCATTCGTCACGCATCGGGAATAAACGTTGCGTGAGCGACGAATTGACGGCGATCCACTGCAGATCCGCCTGCAGACCACTTGCGAACCGGGCAGACGATCAGGCAATTGAAAGACTCCAGCAACCTTCACACAAGCCCGCCGAAAGCAGCGCGTGCGATTCTTTCAGGGTTTAGCGCAAGCGTCTTGCCAGACAGCCACCCCGCTTGTGCGAAAATTTGCTAGGATCCGCCAGTTTTACGACATTTTTCGAACGATTACGCGTACGCTGGTGGCGGCGCCTGCAACGGATGGCATCAGACAAGGAACTCGCCGATTTTCTGGCGGGCGTCGAAAGACGCGCGTTCAAGCAGACGGTCTACGCCGTGCGCGACGACGACGCGTCGCTCGATATCGTGCAGGACGCGATGATCAAGCTCGCGGAAAAATACGGAGACCGCCCGCCCGCCGAACTCCCCCTGCTCTTCCAGCGTATCTTGCAGAACACGATGCACGACTATTTCCGTCGGCAGAAGGTTCGCAATACGTGGGTGAGCCTTTTCTCGTCCCTCGGCGGCGCCGACGACGATGAGTTCGACATCCTCGAAACTTTCGAGTCCGAGTCGGGTTCGCCCGGCGTCGAGAGCAGCGAACAGCAATTCGAGCGTGAACAGGTCCTCAAGCTGATCGAAGAAGAAATCCAGAAATTACCGGCACGTCAACGGGAGGCGTTTCTGATGCGTTACTGGGAAGATATGGATGTCGCCGAAACCGCCGCCGCCATGGGCTGCTCCGAAGGTAGCGTGAAAACGCACTGTTCGCGGGCCACGCACACGCTGGCTCAGGCGCTCAAGGCTAAAGGAATCACGCTATGAGCTCCGCTCTCGAAAACAAAGAATTAGAGTTCGTGCAGGGGATGCGCCGCGCGCTCGACGAGAGCGCGGCCAGCCTGCCGTCCGCCACCACTGCCCGCCTCACTGCCGCCCGCAAGGCCGCGCTCGCCCGCAAGAAGGCCGAGCCGGTGCTCGTGCGCGTGCCGTCGCTGGCTGCAGCGGGTGCCGGCGCGGGCATGGCTGCGCTGCCCGGCGGCCTGCCGCAGCGCCGCCGCTCGGCGCTTGCACGCTTCGCGCTGGCCTGGCCGCTGGCCGCGCTGGTCGCGGGCCTGTTCGCGATCGCCTATTTCGAAGACCAACAACGGACCGCAGAACTTGCCGATATCGACGCGGCCATGCTGAGCGACGACCTGCCGCTCACGGCCTATCTCGATCACGGCTTCAATGCGTACCTGACGCGCGCGCACTAATAAGCGGGGGATTGACGGGGTGAGTTACAAGCGCGGCCTGGCCGTTGTCATCGGATGCGTGGTCACGGCTTTGGTGTCGTATGCGGCGACGTATCCGCGCTTTCACCCCGAGGCTTCCGCCCCGGAATCGGCGCTTTCGCCTGCCACGCAGGCCCAGGGCCAGCCATCGGCGTCCGACGCCGCCACCTCTGTGGCGGCCGTGCCCGCAGCGCCGGCCGACGAGAATTCCGACAACCCGCTCTCCTGGTCGCGCCTGACCGACGCCCAGCGTGCCGCGCTCGCGCCGTTCTCCGGCGAATGGGACAAGTTCAGCGATGCGCGCAAGCGCAAATGGCTGCGCATCGCCGCGCGTTATCCGAAGATGACGCCCGATGTGCAAAAACGCCTGCAGGAGCGCATGACCGAATGGGTGCGCATGACGCCTGAGCAGCGCCGCGTCGCGCGCGAGAACTATCAGGTGTCGAAGGAGTTGCCGCCGCAGGCCCGCCAGCGCGCATGGAAGGCTTATCAGGAACTCTCCGAAGACCAGAAAGCCAAGCTTGCCGCGAGCGAACGCAAGCGCCGCACCGTCGTGAGCGCGCCGCCCAGCGGCAACAAGAGCGAAATCCGCGACATCGAACGCCTCGTGAACGAGCGCGAGCATCGCACCCGCGCGCGCACCGCCGCCGGGGGGGCTTCCGTGCCAGGCGGCACGTCCGCGCCTGCGGTGCCGGGTCAGTCCGGCACGTCGGGCCAGCTCGCCGAACCGCCTGCCACAGCCATGGCCGCCAGCATTCCGGCTGCCGGCAGTTTCGAACCGGCGATCCCGGTGCCGGTGTCGCCTTCGGAAGCGCCTGCCGCGTTCAAGGGCTCCTGAGCGCGCTCGCACTGCACGCACCGCTCAGGCCGCCTACGCCGCCCACGCTGCCCACGTTTTCCCGCGTTTCTGGCTGCCATCGTTCACGGTTATGCTGACGTGTCTCGTCCACTTCGCGCCCCTGTGACCGAACACGCTACCGCTGCGCCCGCCGTCACCGCTGCGGACGTCTCCCATGACGTACCGCGCGCAATCGTATCGCCGCCCACTATCCGCCGACGCCTCGCCGCGCTCGTCTACGAGAGCGTGCTGCTGTTCGGCGTGGTGTTCCTCGCGGGCCTCGCGTTCAGCCTCGTCCTCCAGCAGCGCAACGGCTACACGTATCACCAGGCGATGGCCGCGTGGATTGCGTTCGTCGCGGGCGCGTACTTCGTCGGCTTCTGGCGTCACGGCGGCCAGACCCTGCCGATGAAGACCTGGCGTCTGCGCGTAGTCGGCCCGAACGGCCAGCCCCCCACGACCGGCCGCGCCACGCTCAGATACTTCGCTGCCTGGCTCTGGTTCCTGCCGCCGCTCGCGCTGCATCCGCTGCTGCATCTCACCGTCCCGCATACGCTCGTGCTCGCCGCACTCTGGGTCGTGCTCTGGGCCGCCAGCGCCCGGTTAAGCCACGACCGCCAGTTTCCGCACGACCGGATCGCAGGGACGCGCATCGTTTCGGTGCTGCGCGCGGCGCATAAAACCGCACCGTAGTCGGCGCACCACGTCATCAAAGCGTCACGTCACGACACGTGAAATCGGCGCGCACCGGCATCGTCAGCCGCCCAGCCAGGCCCCGCGCGGCTGCGGCGGCAGCCGCTCCGCTCTAGCAAGGACTGCGTAACAAGACCTTCTTGTGAATGTCACGGCGCCGTCACGGCCTCATGGCGCAATGCGCGTATTGCAACCTGCCGCGTGAGCCATGGCCCAGAAGACGTCCGCGACCCCACTTTTCCGGCAGACCTCCGGTCAGGACAGCGATCCCGCCGCCTTCCACTCCGGTCCGAGCGCCGCTGTCTTCCCCACCCCGCCGCTGCCCCTCAAGGACACCGGCTCGTCCGACTCGCACGACGACGATCACCCCGCCCCGCATCGCTACCGCACGATCTGGCTATCGGATATCCACCTCGGCACGAATGGCTGCCAGGCGAACTATCTGCTCGATTTCCTGCGCCACAACGAATCGGAATACCTGTACCTCGTCGGCGACATCATCGACGGCTGGCAGTTGCGCAAGGGCTGGTTCTGGCCGCAGGCGCACAACGACGTCGTGCAGAAGGTGCTGCGCAAGGCGCGCAAGGGCACCCAGGTGGTGTACATCCCCGGCAATCACGACGAAGGCGCGCGCCAGTTCTGCAACCTCGCCTTCGGCGACATTCACGTGCGCGAGGAAGCCTTCCACACGACGCTCGCAGGCAAGCGCCTGTGGGTCGTACATGGCGACCTGTTCGACGGCGTGATCCAGCATGCCAAGTGGCTCGCGTACCTGGGCGACTCGGCGTACACGGTGATCCTCGTGCTCAACCGCTGGTTCAACCGCATTCGCGCGCGCATGGGCTTCCAGTACTGGTCGCTCTCGCAGTACCTCAAGCACCAGGTCAAGAACGCGGTGAACTTCATCTCCTCGTTCGAGCGCGTGATGACCGACGAAGCGCGCCGCCGCGGCTGTGACGGCGTGGTCTGCGGCCACATCCACAAGGCCGAAATCCGCGAAATCGACGGCGTGCTTTATTGCAACGACGGCGACTGGGTCGAGAGCCTCTCGGCGCTGGTCGAGACCTTCGAAGGCGAGTTGCGCATCGTCTACTGGACGGTCATGAAGTCGCCGGAAGCCCAAAGCGCACCGCGCAAGGCGCGCGTGAGCGCCGCCTGATGCGCGCACCGCTTTGGCACCGCGCTTTGGCACCGTTTTAATTCCACGCATTCGCTAACCCACTGCAACACCCGAACCCCGAGGGCCGACGACCGATGAAAGTGATGATCGTGACCGATGCATGGGAGCCGCAGGTCAACGGCGTGGTACGCACCCTGAAGAACACGACGCGCGAGCTGATCGCGCTCGGCCATCAGGTCGATCTGCTCACGCCGCTCGAATTCCGCACGATACCGTGCCCGACCTATCCCGAGATCAAGCTCTCGCTGTTCCCGAGGCGCCATCTGCGCGAGCGCATCGACGCCTTCGGCCCCGACGCGATCCACGTCGCCACCGAAGGACCGCTCGGCCTCGCCGCGCGCCGCTACGCGATCGAACACGACCTGCCGTTCACGACCGCCTACCACACGCGCTTTCCCGAGTACGTGCAGGCGCGCTTCGGCATTCCGCTGTCGGCGACCTATCGCTTCCTGCGCTGGTTCCACAAGCCCTCGCTCGCGGTGATGGCGCCCACGCCGGTCGTGAAGACCGACCTCGAAAAATTCGGCTTCACCAACGTCGTGCTGTGGACGCGCGGCGTCGATCTCGAAATCTTCGAGCCGATGGAATCGAAGGTGCTCAACACGGCGCGCCCGATCTTCCTCTACGTGGGCCGCGTGGCCGTCGAAAAGAACGTCGAAGCGTTCCTCAAGCTCGACCTGCCGGGCTCGAAGTGGGTCTGCGGCGAAGGCCCGGCGCTCGCCGAGCTCAAGTCGCGCTATCCCCAGGCGAACTATCTGGGCGTGCTGAGCCAGCCCGAGCTGGCCAAGGTCTACGCCGCCGCCGACGTCTTCGTGTTCCCGAGCCGCACCGATACCTTCGGCCTCGTGCTGCTCGAAGCGCTGGCCTGCGGCACGCCGGTCGCCGCCTACCCGGTCACCGGCCCGATCGACGTGCTGGGCACGGGCGGCGCGGGCGCGATGAACGAAGACCTGCGCGAAGCCTGCCTCGAAGCGCTCAAGATCGAGCGCTCGACGGCGCGCGCCTGGGCCGAGCGCTTCTCGTGGCGCGCCGCATCCGAGCAGTTCGCCTCGCACCTCAAGCCGCGTTCGCGCGCATCGATGCAGGAAAGCAGCGCGGCGGCCTGAACTCGCCCCCCGCTTCGCCCCCACCTCGTCCTGCTGACGGCCCGGAGTACGACGATGAACCGGCCCTGCGCCCCCACCTCCCCGTCGCCCATCGACGGGATCGACGACGAACAGGACGTCCTGGCTGAAGCTGCCGCCCCCGCCCAACGGGGCGCGGCATGGTCAGACGTTTCCGGCGCAACCGGAAACCACGCGTGCGATACTGCGGCATCAACCCGCACCGTTATGGCCCCACGTCCTTCGTCACCATCGCACGCCTCTGCCGCGCCTCGCGATTCCGAGACGCCGCACGCCACCCAGCCGCCCACGCACGGCGGCCCCTCGCCCGTCCATGTGACGGGCGCCGCCAACGCGCCGCAGAACCTGCCCACGCCTCATGCGCACGCGCAGGCCGAGCCGCCCGAGCCGCCGCATCTGCATGAACCGCTCGGCCCCGACGATCCGCTCGCCCCGCTGCCGTTCAACCCGTACAAGGGCAACCGCGGCCTGATGCGCGCGTGGAAGGCGCTCCAGTACTCGATCAAGGGCTTTCGCACCGCGATCCGCGAAGAGAGCGCGTTCCGCCAGGAACTCACGCTCGCGGCCATCATGGTGCCGATCGGCCTGTTCATGCCCGTCGAGCCGGTCGAGCGCGTGCTGCTGCTCGGCTCGGTGATGCTGGTGCTGATCGTCGAGCTGCTCAACTCGAGTATCGAGAACGCCGTCGACCGCATCGGTCTTGAGCGCAACGAGTTGTCGGGCCGCGCCAAGGATCTGGGCAGCGCGGCCGTGACGGTCGCGCTCCTCGCCTGCGTGATGACCTGGGGCTTGATCCTCGTGCCGCGTTTCGGCCCGTCGCTGCTGCACTGGATCGGCGCACGCTAAAGGCTGTCGCCGGCAGTCCAGCGTCAAAACATTCCGCGCGCATGTGGCCGCCGCCACGTGCGCGCCGATTTTCTTCATTCCCCGTTGGCACGTTTCGCGCCCCTGGCGTCGGTTTATAATCGAACGACAGTCTTAAAAAACGACCAACCGCGTCCGGGCACCCACGCAGCCGCCAATGAGCCATCTCAGGCAGCTGCGTTGTCCGCCCGACGCCGTACTTTCAGGGCCGGACGACATGGATGCCAAACCTCCCCGCCGCACACGCGAACGGATACTCGAACTGTCGTTGAAACTCTTCAACGAGATCGGCGAGCCTAACGTCACTACGACGACCATCGCCGAGGAAATGGAGATCAGTCCAGGCAACCTGTACTACCACTTCCGCAACAAAGACGACATCATCAACAGCATCTTCAGCCAGTTCGAGCAGGAGATCGACAAGCGTCTGCGCTTCCCCGACGACCATCGCGCCACCATCGACGAGATGTGGGCGTATCTGCAGTACATGGTCGACTTCACGTGGCGTTACCGCTTTCTCTATCGCGACCTGAACGACCTGCTCGCGCGCAACCGCACGCTGGAGATGCACTTCAAGCAGATCATCAGCCACAAGGTGGCGTTCGCGAAGCAGTTCTGCGAGCAGCTCGTGGAAGACGGCGAGATGGTGGCCACGCCCGCCGAAATCGCGGTGATCTCGACCAACATCGGCGTGATCGCGACGTACTGGCTCTCGTACCAGTTCGTGATGAACCCGCGCAAATACAACGATCAGGAAGCGATCCGCGTCGAGTTGCATCAGGTGAGCGTGCAGATCGTGTCGCTGATGGCGCCGTATCTGCGTGGCCGCGCGAAGCAGCTGTTCGACGATCTGGTGTCGGGCAAGCACCCGCAGCGCGAGTTCTACGACTATCTGCCGCCGCGCGACGGCGCGACGAAGGACGCAAAGGAAAGCAAGGAAGTGCGCGAATGAAAGCAGTCTGTGTCTATTGCGGCTCCTCGTTTGGAGCCAAGCCGGTCTACAACGAAGCCGCCCAGGCCTTTGGCCGCGCGCTCGTGCAAGCTAATCTGGGCCTCGTCTATGGCGGCGGCAAGGTCGGCCTGATGGGCGTGATCGCCGATACCGTGATGGCCGAAGGCGGCCGCGCAATCGGCGTGATTCCCGAGTTGCTGGTCGACAAGGAAGTGGGCCACAACGGCCTGACCGAGCTGCACGTCGTGCCCGACATGCACCAGCGCAAGAAGATGATGGCCGATCTCTCGGATGGCTTCGTCGCGCTGCCGGGCGGCGCGGGCACGCTCGAAGAGCTGTTCGAGGTCTTTACGTGGGCGCAACTCGGCTATCACCACAAGCCGGTCGGCATCCTCAATATCGACGGCTTCTACGATCCGCTCGTGACGATGCTCGAACACACGGTCAGCGAAGGTTTCATGCGCCAGACCTACCTCGATCTGCTGCAGATCGACAGCGATCCCGCCGCGCTGATCGGCAAGCTTCAGCACTACCACGCGCCCGCGCAGGACAAGTGGGCGCAACAGCGCAACAACGTTTGACGCATCTGGCGCGTTCGGCGCGGCTAGTGCTGTCTGACGCGCGCTCCACGTTCAGCTTCGGAGGTCGATAAGCGATGGGCAAGGTCGTCCTGATTACCGGCGCGAGCCGCGGCATCGGCCGCGCGTGCGCCCAGCTTCTCGGCGCGCGCGGCTGGACTGTGGGCGTCAACTATCTGCACAACGCTCCCGCCGCCGAAGAAACCGCCGCCGAAGTCGGCCGCGCCGGCGGCCACGCGCGCGTGCTGCACGGCGACGTGGCGAACGAAGCCGATGTCGTCGCGATGTTCGATGCGCTCGAATCGGCTTATGGGCGCATCGACGCACTCGTGAACAACGCGGGCATTGTCGCGCCTGGCAGCCCGGTCGCCGATATGGATGCGGCGCGCCTCAAGCGCATGTTCGACGTGAACGTGTACGGCGCGTTCCTGTGTGCGCGCGAAGCGGCGCGTCGCATGTCGAAGGATCGCGGCGGCGACGGCGGCGCGATCGTCAACGTATCGTCGGCGGCGTCGCGGCTGGGCTCGCCCAATGAATACGTCGATTACGCCGCGTCGAAAGGCGCGATCGACACCATGACGATCGGCCTCGCCAAGGAGCTTGGCCCGCAAGGCGTGCGCGTGAACGCCGTGCGGCCCGGCCTGATCGACACCGAAATCCACGCAAGCGGCGGGCGGCCCGAGCGCGCCGCCGTGCTGGGCGCGCAGACGCCGCTCGGCCGTCCGGGCAGCGCCGAAGAAGTCGCACAAACCATCGTGTGGCTGTTGAGCGATGCCGCGTCCTATGTGACGGGCGCGTTGCTCGACGTGAGCGGCGGACGCTGAAGCTGGAAACTTGTGCTGCAATCTCGGGCTAGAAGCGCGAGCCGCGCTGGAGCAGGAAAGCTGCTTCGGCTTCGCTGCTCGCGCGGCCTAGCGGCGCGTTGCGATGCGGGAAACGGCCGAAGCGCTCAATGACCTCGGCGTGCCGCACCGCGTAATCGTAGTAGCCCTGCGCCTGCGAGTCGTTCTTCGCAAGCTCCCCGAATAGCCGCAGCGACTCGCGCTGCGCTTCCGCCGATTCCGCATGCTCGAACGGCAGATAAGCGAACGCGCGATGCTCCGTCGTGGGCAGGCGCAGATCGTCGCCGTTCGCCACCATCGCACGGGCAATGGCGAGCGCCTTATCGTCGGCGGCGAACGCGCGCGGCGTGTCGCGATGGCAGTTGCGCGAAAACTGGTCGAGCACGATCACGAGCGCCAGCGCGCCTTCGGGCGACGCGCACCACACGTCGAGTTCGCCAGCGCAAGCCGCGTCGAGCAACGCACCAAAGCGCTCGCGCAATGACGCGTCGAAGGTCGCGCTCTTCTTGAACCACATCTTCTGCGCCCGCCCAAATTGCGCCGATTCAGGCGCGCCGAACCAGAAGTCGAGCACCTCGCGGGCGCGCGGATCGAGCGCGTCCGCGCTCACGCCACCAGCTCCAGCACGAGCCGGCGCGTGCGTGCGCTTTTCTTTTCCAGCTTCGCCACGCGCAGCACGCCAATCTCGCGCGTGTTCTGCACGTGCGTGCCGCCGCACGGCTGAAGATCGACGCCATCGATGCGCAGCAAGCGCACGCGACCGAGGCCCATCGGCGGCTTCACGCTCATCGTGCGCACGAGCTCGGGGCGCCGCGCCATGTCTTCGTCGGTGATCCATTCGGTTGCGACCGCGTGCTCACCCGCAACCAGTTCGGCGAGTCGCGCCTCGACGTGCTCGCGCTCGATCGGCTCGACGGTCGCGAAGTCAAGGCGCGCATAGTCCGCCGTGATGCTGCAACCGTCCACCGCATAAGGCAGCACCGCGCACATCAGATGGCTGGCCGTATGCAGCCGCATATGCCGATGGCGGCGCGTCCAGTCGATTTCGGCGCGCACGCGCTCGCCCGCCGCCAGACGTGCGAGCAACGCCTCCTGGCCGGGTGCGGGAAGATGCAGCGCGTCGTCGGGCGTCGCGCCTTCGAATTTCGCCTTGCGGGTGTCGGCGATCTGGATGCGTGTGCCGTCCGCCAGCACCAGCGCGCCGGTGTCGCCCGCCTGGCCGCCGCCCAGCGGATAGAACACGGTCTGATCGAGTTGCACGCCCTCTTCGCTCACGGCGAGCACGGTGGCGTCGCAATGCGTCAGATAGGCGTCTTCGCGAAATAGCGCGCGAGTGGCGTTGGGCATGGGCTGTCTCCTTGTTGTGGGCCTTCGTCTTGAGGCACAAGGTTCCATTATCGCGATGTGAGCGCGCTCGCAAAATACAGCCCGAAGCGCCCGTGGCCGGACTGTACCGGTGCCTGCACCGGGCCAGTCGGCGGCGACGTTCGACGTTTCGGCGTCGCGACGACCGCGCTCAACCCGGACGGTTGCGCATCCAGTCGGCGGTTTCGAAGAACGAATGCAGCAGACGTTCGCGCAGTGGCTCAGCCAGGCCAATGTCCTGCATCGCCCACGCCATGCAGCGCAGCCACTGATCGCGCTCCGACGACGCAATCGCGAACGGCAGATGGCGCGCACGCAGACGCGGATGGCCGAAACGCGAAATGTAGTGATCCGGGCCGCCCATCCAGCCGCACAGGAACCAGAAGGTCTTGTCGCGCGAACCGTCGAGCGATTGCGGATGGAGTGCGCGAATGCCCGCGAATTCGGGTTCGAGATCCATCAGGTCATAGAAACGGTCGACGAGTTCGCGCAGGCGCGCCTCGCCGCCGACGAGTTCGAAGGCCGTGGGTTGCTGCGGCGCTTCGTCGGCTGGATCAGTCATACAGGGGAATCGATACGAAAAACGGGGGCGGCAACGCGCGTCGCGTCCTGCCGGGTTAGCTTCCATTTTCGCACGGCAGCGCAGGCGGCGCCCGCCCCACTCCGGACGCTGCGCTGCGTTGCTGCAAGAGATCGACCCAGATCTTTGCCGCCTCCGGCACGAACGGCAGCTAGAAGCGCTGTTGCAGCGCGAGCATCGTGCCGAACTGGTTCGCGCCGGTTATGACGGTTCCCCCCGACGCAACCGGAAACGCGGCCAGTTGCCCGTTGAACATATAGCCGACCGACAAATAGACTTTCGTGCGTATCGACAGGTGATAGTCCGCGCGCGCGACCAGCAGCGTGGCCGCGGCCTCACGTCGCTGCACGTAGCGGCTCACCTGCGTGTCGATTGTCAGCGCGGGCGTCGCGGACCAGGCGCTTCCAACAAAAACGAGATCGGACTGAACGTGCGTCGCGGCCGCGGTGTTGCGCCTGACCCACCCCACACCGATCTTCGTGGGCCCGAATTGTGCATAGCTGCCGAGCAACATACGCGTGTCTACGTAAGCAGAACTCGTAAGGGGCGCACTCGCGCCAGGGCCACCGCGCATGACGTCATACGCCCCCGCTACGCGGAATGATTCGGCGTCGTAGGCCAGCATCGCCGTGTATTGCCGGCATGCGATGAAGTCACCTGCCACTTCGCCGGGGCAATTCGTTGCCGACGGCCCATCGGGGCCGGCTGCGTCGCGCCCAAAGCTATAGGTGGCGCCAACCGTGACGCCCTGAAACGTCCCCAGATAACCGATCGCGTTGTCGCTATGGGCATTCGGCAAATACGTGTCGAAGTTGCCCATCGAATGAATCGACGGACCGAGCACGTCCGCCTTGCCGAGCGCGAGCATCGTCATCGTCGCCTGACGACCCAGCGTCAGCGTTCCATAAGGGCCGACCACTCCGAGGTTCGCCAGGCGGCCGAACAGACGGCCCCCGTCGCTAAGGCTGCCGTCATTGGCCGCGAAACCGTTCTCCAGCACGAAAAAAGCCTTCAGGTCGCCGCCGAGTTCCTCGCTGCCCCGGAAACCGAATCGCGAGGGCATACCCGGCAGGGACGGCACGCCGAGGAAGGTACCGCCAGCCGCCGTCGCACGGTCATAGTAGGAGACGCCGGTGTCGACAAGGCCATACATCGAGACGCTACCTTGACCATGAGTCGGGATGGCGATCAGCGCAATACCCGCCATCACCGCGCACTTCCTCATTACGCTACGCATTCCTTATTTTTCGGGCTCGATTGGCGGTCGATTGTTGCTCGACGATCGCTACGATCGATTGTCGATACAGCCTGGCGGTCGCACACGCGACTGCCGGCGTCCAGAACCGGCGCCGGGTACGCGCGCTCAGAGCGGCGCTGGCAGTTGCGGCCCGAACGGCATCGACCTGAAGTATGTGCCGGTCGCTTTGCGTAGCGCGCTTGCCAGCGCCGGCGCAACGACCGCTGTGGAGACCTCGCCGCACCCTTGAGGAGGCCGCTCGCTCTCAACGATGACGACTTCGACCTTCGGCATTTGCGCAATCTTTAACAGCGGATAGGTGTTGAAGTTTCCTTCGACGATCGCCCCATCGGCGAAATGGATCGCGCTGTGCAGCGCCGTCGTCAACGCGAAGCCGATGCCGCCCTCGACGTTTGCGGTCACGAGATTCGGGTTGATCACCTTGCCGCAATCGATGCCGCACACGGCCCGCACCACACGCACGCGCCCATGCTCCACCTGGACTTCGACGACGATCGCGAGGTAGCTTGTGAACGCATTGTTGCGGCCGACCCACTCATTCACGGCGAGCCCCCGGAAATGCGCCTTCCGTGCGGGCGAATGCCAGCCGGCCGCACGAGCCGTTGCGTCGAGCACGCGCAGGCTAAGCGGCGATTGCGCGAGTAGCTTGCGCCGGTATTCGAGTTCATCGATACCGGCCTTTTCACTGAGCTCGTTGATGAAACTTTCGAGAAAGAACAGACTCGCGACGCTACCGACGCCCCGCAGATAGCTCAGCGAAATCGGCTGATCGACGATGTTCGCTTCCACGTGCAATGCGGGAAATTTATAGACCGGCGCGTACACGCATTCGACCATGCTCTCATCCCAACCGCCTGCCTTCTCGACCGTCTTGCGGCGCATTTGCCAGAACAGCGACTGGCCGGCGTAGCGCGCCCAGATTGCGGTGGGATAGCCTTCGCGATCTAGCGCAGCGCGATAATGGCTGATGCACGGCGGCCGAAGATAATCTTGCCGGATATCAATTTCGCGCGGATAAATCACCTTGACCGGTTTGCCAACCGCTTTCGAAGCGAACGTTGCGTGAATCACCGCGTCGGGCAGGTACTTGCGCCCGAAACTGCCGCCAAGGAATGTCGTGTTGACCACGACGTTCTCGGCCTTCAGCCCGAAGATTCCGCTCAACGCCGTGCGCACCATGTCCTGCCCCTGGAACGGCCCCCAGGTTTCGATGGTGCCGTCGCGGAAGTGGCTCGTGGCGTTGCACGGCTCCATCGATGCGTGCGCAACATAGGGCGCCCCGTAGCGCGCCTCATGGTAGCGCGATGCATCGGCCTGGGCCGCAGTAATCAAACTGCCTGCACCGCCCCTGTTCACGACCTGCGCCAACTGGCTCTGATTCAGCGCGGCCTGGTTGGCCGCGTCGATCGCGGAGCTGGCGAGCGTCGCGGCGTCACCGCGCTCGAACTCGACGTCGAGCAGATCCGCCGCCTTCTTCGCCTGCCAATAGCTTTGCGCCACCACGATAACGGTGTTATGCCGCCGGTTGCTGTCAATGCCCATCATGTTCAACATGGACAGATGGCGTGTCGTTACGAGATCCACGATGCCTGGCATGCTACGAATCGCCGCCTCGTTCCGGATGCCCAGAACCGTCCCGGTCAACGAAGGCGTGATCCACGGCACGCCAATCAACATGCCCGGCACCTCGACATCGATGCCGAAAATCGCGCTCCCATTGACCTTCTCAGGCGTGTCGATGCGGTGGACGTATTTGCCCACCATGCCGTCTCTGGCCAGTTCGGCGCTCTTGAGCACGGGTTTCGGGTTCAGCGCGATGCGCGGGGCGTAGGCCACGAGTTCGCCGTACGCGATGCTGCGCCCGGACGTCCTGTCGAGCACACGCCCTTTTTCGGTTCTGCACTGCGAGATGGGCACGTTCAGATGCAGCGCGCCGGCGCGCAAAAAGAAGTCGCGCGCCTGCGCACCGGCAACACGCATGCGCTCGTAGAACTTCGTCATCGAAGTGGAGGCAGCGACGAACTGCGAGAACGATTCGCCCCCCGCGAGCTGCCGGTAGGCATCCTTTCCCGTCACGAACCGGACGACCACGCGCTCCCAGTCCGCGTCCATTTCATCGGCCAGGACTTGCGGCAGCCCCGTATAAATGCCCTGCCCGACCTCACACTGCGACACACCGATGACAACCTGTCCTTCACGGTTGATCCAGACCCAGTCGCTAATCGCCGCGTCCGCAATGGGCGGCTCGCCCGATTGGGAAAAGATGGCCGCGCGCACGCGAGGGGCAACAGGGATGAGCATTGAGCCAATTACAAGCGCACCGCCCTTGAGGAACTGCCTGCGGTCGAGGGCCATCGTCACGCTCCGCCTTCGCTGCTGGCACGGTGTATCGCGGCCCGAATCCGGTGATAGGTCGCGCAGCGGCACAGATTCGTGAGATTCGCGTCGATGTCGGCGTCCGATGGCTTGGGGTGTCGCTTGAGCATCGCAACGGTCGCCATGATCATGCCGGACTGGCAGTAGCCGCATTGCGGCACGTCTTCGGCGATCCATGCTTGCTGGACAGGATGGCTGCTGTCCTTCGAGAGGCCTTCGATCGTCGTGACGCGCTTGCCCTTCACCAGCTCCAGCGGATAGCAGCATGAGCGCACCGCCTCGCCCTCGACGTGCACCGTACAGGCGCCGCAGGCGCCAATGCCACACCCGAACTTGGTGCCGGTCAGCTTGAAGTGTTCACGAATCACCCAGAGCAACGGCGTATCCGGCTCGCCGTCGAAACGCACGGGTTTGTCGTTCAATACGAATTCCATTTCAGTTCCTCCTCAATCAGGCTGCCCCGCATCCCTGCGCGCGCGCCGCCCGCGCACGACCAGCACCCAATACCCGAGCGCCACGACAAACAACGCTCCGAACGTTGCTAGCACGTACGGCAACCATGCGATCACCGGCGTAGGCCCCCCGTTGCGCAAGGTTGCAACGTCATCTGCCGACACGTGCTCCATGCGGCGGCCGAAGCGCATGCTGACGTAGTTGGCGAGGTCGGCGACCTGAGCGTCATTGAGCGTCTGGCCGAACGCCGGCATCCACACCTGGCCGTTGTCGCCGCGCCGCTCGACGCCATAGAGAATCGTCATGACAAGATTGTTGGGCTTGACCGCGCGAACGTCGGCGTTGCGTATGAGCGACGGGAAATAGCCGTCGTACGCCCCTTGTCCGGCCATGCGGTGGCAGGACGCACAGGCGCTCGCGTAGAGCGCGGCGCCGGGTACTGAGATCGATGCATCCACCGGCAACGGCGCCGCATTCGAGCGTTGCGCGGGCAATGAGCTGCCTCCTGCATCCGGCGTGCCAATTTCCGGCGTCTGTTTGAGATAGGCCGCTATCGCATTCAAGTCGGCCTCGTCGAGAAAACGCAGGCTGTATTCAACGGCCTCGGCCATCGGCCCGGCTGCTTGCGCCTTGTTTCTGACATGGCCGCTGCGCAGGTATTGCGCGAGCTCCGCCTGGGTCCAGCTGCCGATTCCGACATCAGGATCCGAGGTGATATTCGGCGCATACCATCCATCCACCGCGCCCCCGGACAGATAGCGCTTGCGATTGTCTTCCGCCATCAGCCAGTTGCGCGGGCTATGGCAGGCCGAACAATGTCCGAGTGCGTCGACCAGATACCGGCCACGCTCGAGTTGCGGGGAAAGGGGTTTGACCTCCCGTCCGTCATCGAGAAAAAGCGCGTTCCATACCCTCATCGACGTGCGAATCGAAAACGGAAAGTCGAGCCGCGTTGCCGGCGGCCGCCGGTCGTCGGGCGGCACGGCATTCATGAAGTACGCGTAGAGCGCGCGCACATCGTCATCGGTCAGATTACGGTAAGCGGTATAGGGCATCGCGGGGTAAAGCGGCGTGCCGCCCCGGCCAATGCCTTCTTTTAACGCGCGCCTGAAATCCTCTTCTGTAAAGGAGCCAATACCGCCAGACACAGAAGGCGTGATATTGCTCGCAATGATTTTTCCGACCGGCGAATTGATCGCAAGCCCGCCCCCATACTGGGTCGCACCGGTCGCGCTCCGGTGACAAGCCGCGCAATCGGCAGCCACTGCCAGATAGGCGCCGCGCTGGATCAGCATGACATTGCCGGCATCGTTCGAAGACGATTTAGACCACGAAGATATCGGCAAACAACTAATAAGGATGCCGAACCATATTAAATGCCAGCGTCTAAATTTCATGACTCGATAGATGTCACTATTTGTTTGCCCAGGATCCGCCGACATAATCGGCGAAACATGCAAACAATTCGATCAATTGAATTTTCAACCTGCGCAATGCCAGCTACCGGGAAATGCATCCCGTAGCCCAATACCGTTTCGCAGGAGGATTGATTCTACTGACTCAGACATATCGAGATGGGCGACATTCAGACCGTTCCGATGACTCGATCAAATAACGCCGCGATTTATACATCGAACTACAGATGCATCAGAATCATCGTACATAGATCGGAAGTCACCGGCATTGTGCGGACAACCGGGCAGCGTGAAGGGAATGGATCGGCCGCCGCCTGCGGCACGCGCTACGCGTGCCGCATCGCGCATCACGCGTCCCGCAGCGACTGCAGCGCCGGACGCGCAAGCACGTGGCGCAGGCTGATCCAGCCGCCCACGCCCGCGCATGCCACGCCTGCCGCGATACCTGCTGGCAGGAGCCACGGATCGAACGGCAGGTAAAACTCGAACACACGCGTCGCCAGCACCGAGCCGACAAGCTGCGCGCCCACCGCCGCCATCAGGCCGGAAAGTGCGCCCACCGCCACAAATTCGGCGATCTGCACCGAGCGCACCTGCGCGTGCGACGCGCCCAGCGCGCGCAGCAGCGCCGACTCGCGCATGCGTTCGTCGCGCGTGCCCGCGAGCGCCGCATAGAGCACCAGCACGCCCGCCGCGAGCGTGAAGATGAACAGGAACTGCACCGCGCCGATCACCTGCTCCAGCATGCGCTGGATCTGCGCGAGGATCGGGCCGACATCGATGGCGGTCACGTTCGGATACTGCGCGACCAGGCCGTCGACCACCGCGCGCTGCGACTCAGGCAAATGGAAGCTCGTGATGAAAGTGGCCGGAAAATCGTGCAGTAGCGCGGGCGGCATGAGCACGAAAAAGTTGACCTTGAACGAACCCCAATCGAGCTTGCGCACGCTCGTCACCGGCGCGGTGACTTCGAGGCCCGCCACGTCGAAGGTCAGCACATCGCCGGGTTTGACCTTGAGGATCTTCGCGAGGCCCTGTTCGATCGACAATTGCGGCGTGCTTGCGTCGCCATACCAGGCGCCGGCCTCGATGCGGTTATCGTCCGGCAGTTGTGTCGTGTACGAGAGGTTGAATTCGCGATCGACCAGGCGGCGCGCATCCTCGCTCTTGTATTGATCGGGATTCACCGGCGTGCCGTTGATCGACGTAAGACGGCCGCGCACCATCGGCTCCAGATCGGGGTCGGCAATGCCATGCGTCTTGAGCCACGCAGCCACGGCGTCGCGCTGCAAGGGCTGGATATCGATAAGGAACTCGTTGGGCGCGTCGGGCGGCGTGGACTTGCGCCAGCCGTCGATCAGGTCGTTGCGCGTCATCGCGATCAGCAACAGGCACATCAGGCCGATGGCGAGCGACGTGATCTGCAACGCGCTTGCGCCAGGTCGCCGCTCCAGCGACGCCAGCGCATAACGCCAGCCCACGCCCGCACGCGAATCAAGACCGTTGCGCTGGCTGCGCGCCACGCGCGCCGCGCCCCACAGTGCAATGCGCGCAATCGCGGCGAACACCAGCAGACCCATCGCGAAGCCGCCCGCGACGATGCCGCCGAGTTTCAGCTCGCCCGCCGCCAGCACCAGCAGCCCCGCGAACAGCACGATGCCGATGGCGTACGCCGCCCAGGCGGTGCGGTTTTCGTCGCCCCACTCGCGGCGCAGGACGCGCACAGGCGGCACGCGCGTGAGCGGCAACAGCGGCGGCAGCGCAAAGCCGAGCAACAGCACGAGCCCCGCCGCGATGCCTTCGAGCGCCGGCACCGGGCCGGGATAAGGCAGCGCGACGTCGATCAGCGTGCCGAGCCAGGCAAGCAGGGCAAGATGCCCCACATAACCGAGCGCCACGCCCACCGCCCCGCCCACCAGACCCAGGCCTGCGAATTCGAGCACGAAGATCGAGCGCAGCGTGCGCTGGCTCGCGCCGAGGCAACGCATCGCCGCGCACGTGTCCAGATGGCGGCGCGTGTAGCGGTGCGCGGCCATCGCGATCGCCACCGCCGCAAGCAGCGCGGTCAACAGCGACACGAGCGTGAGGAAGTGGCGCGCGCGGTCGAGCGTCTGACGCACCTGCGGCTGGCCGTCCTTGAGCGATTCGAGCGCGACGCCGCGCATCTTGCCGCCATCGACGCGCTCACGCGCCCACGCGGCGTATTGCGCGACGGCCGGATCCGCGCCCGCCACCAGCAGGCGGTAAGTCACGCGGCTGCCGTAGCCGGTCAGGCCCGTCGAGGGCAGATCGGCTGCATTGAGCATCAGGCGCGGCGAGAAGTTGACGAAGGAAAAACCACGGTCGAGTTCGCGCGTGATGATCGCGCCCACCGTCAGGCTGCGTGTGCCGACCTTCACCGTGCCGCCGACATGAAGCTTGAGCGCATCGAGCAGTTCATCGTCCACCCAGACGGTGCCGGGCGGCGGAATGCCCTGCGCCTCGCGATCGGGCGCGCCCGGCGCGGACGCGATGCGCAGCGCGCCGCGCAGCGGATAACCCGGCGACACCGATTTGACGGCGGCCAGGCGCGCGGGCGTCTGCGCCCCCGGGCTCGCGGCGGGCACGGTCACCATGCTCGGGAAAATCGCCGTTGTCGCCATCTTCAAGGCGAGCGACTGCGCCTCGCGCGCGAACATCGGATCGAGCGGACGATCGGCGCGCACGATGAAATCGGCGGCGATCATGCGTTTGGCGTCGCGCTCAAGGCCGCGTTGCAGACGATCGGCGAGAAAACCCACGCTCGACAGCGCCGCTACGGCCAGCACCAGCGCCAGCAGGAGCATGGTCAGTTCGCCCGCGCGCCAGTCGCGCGCACTCATGCGCGCGGCGAGGCGCACGAGATCGGGCCAGCTCAGGGAAGATCGCGTAGACGCGGCAGAAGTAGCAGAAGCAGCAGACGCAGAGGGATTAACACCGTTCAATCGTGATGGCTCCGCAACGAGAACCGCGTGACCATATGCGTGGCCATGCCGCGAAAGCCGCCCTGAACGCCGCGCCACAGTCGCGGCAGCGCCCAGGTCGCGACCAGCAGGAACGCAACCAGCATCACCAGGAACAAAAGGGGTACGAAAAACGCGAGCAGCACGCCGACGAAGGTCATGCCGTCCTCTGCGCTGGAGGTGACGACGTTCGAGACCGGTTCGGGCGACAGATTGATGAGCGCGCGCGTGCCGGCCTTGGCCAGGTGCGCGGTGCCGGCAAGCGTGCCGCCCGCCAGCGCGGCGATCGTCAGCACGGCTGGATCGGCGTGGCCGAGCGCACCGGCCGCCAGCACGGCGCCCGCCGGAATGCGGATGAAGGTATGCACCGCATCCCACAGCGAATCGAACGCGGGGATTTTATCGGCGAGGAATTCGAGCACGGTGAGCGCACCGGCGACACCGATCACCCAGGGCGAAGACAGGATCGCGAGCGTGTCGGGTAGATGAATGACGCCCAGGCGCTGCATCACGCCGGCCATCAGCACCGTCAGGTAGAGGCGCAGGCCGCTGCCCCAGGACAGGCCAGCGGCGAGAGATAAGGGTTCCAGCATGACTGCCTCCTCGCGCGAGGCCCGCGCGGCGCCGCTCCCCACAAAACGTGGCGTAGCGCGGCGTCCAGATTTGTCCGGCGGCTCTCAGAACATCGATAAAACCGCGCGACAAAAAGACAGCGGCGCTCGCAACGTTCGCGGCGCTTGGGTGTTATCGGGTGAATCGGGTGGTGACCGCCTCATTATAGCCACGCAGACTGCGCCGCAGCAGCGCGGTTTTGCCGTTCTGGTGCGTCAAAACCACGTCTTTCAGGCGATAAATTGCCCGAAAATGCGCGCCGCATCACATAGCGGCGCACATGAACGGGAGCACTTCCGCTACGACAGCCGATTTACGCAGCCGACGACAGCTTCAGGCCGACCAAGCCCGCCACGATCAACAAGGCGCTCAGCACGCGCGCCGCGCTCACCGCTTCGCCCATGACGACGATGCCGAGCACGAACGCACCGACCGCGCCGATACCCGTCCAGACCGCATATGCAGTGCCCAGCGGCAACTGGCGCATGGCCAGCGCGAGCAGCCAGAAACTGCCCAGCGCCGTCACGACGGTGAAGACCGACGGCCACAGCCGCGTAAAACCTTCGGAAGATTTGAGACCGGTGGCCCACGCCACTTCGAGCAGGCCGGCAATGAGGAGATAGAGCCAAGGCATCAGGAACGCTCCATAAGAAAAATGGGGCCGTCCCCGAAAAAAGAACCGCGCAAGGTCGTCCTTACGCTTCTGTAAGTATAGCAAACGTGGCCGGAGCGGGCTTCAGGCGTGCCTCGCTGCCTTAACGTTTAACCTGCGCGCTCTACTGCACGCCAACGAGCCGATACCCCACGCCCGTCTCGGTGATGATGTGCTCGGGCTGGGCGGGATCGCGCTCCAGTTTCTGGCGCAGATGCGCCATGTAGATGCGCAGGTAGTGGCTGCTCTCCACATGCGACGGCCCCCAGACCTCGCGCAGCAGTTGCCGGTGTGTCAGCACGCGGCCCGCGTCGCGCACGAGCGTCGCGAGCAGCCGGTATTCGATGGGCGTGAGGTGCACCAGCGTGCCCTCGCGCGTCACCTGGCGCAGCCCCAGATCGACGGTCACCGCGCCGAAGCTCACCTGCGGCTCCTCGTTCGCGCCGCCGCGGTTGCGCCGGCGCAGATGCGCGCGGATGCGCGCAAGCAGCTCCGATACGCCAAACGGCTTGGTCAGATAATCGTCCGCGCCCGCATCGAGTGCGGCGACTTTTTCGCTCTCCTGCGTGCGCGCCGAGAGCACGATCACAGGCAGGTCGCTCCAGCCGCGCAGTTCGCGGATCACGTCGAGGCCGTCCGTATCGGGCAACCCCAGATCGACGATGACGAGATCGGGCTTGCGCGTGGCCGCTTCCACGAGGCCCTGCTTGCCGGTTTCGGCGTCGTAGACGGCAATGCCCTCGCCCTCCAGCGACGCGCGCACGAAGCGGCGGATCTGCTTTTCGTCTTCGATCAGGACAACGGCGAGACTCGGGTCACTCATGGGCGGCATTCGAATCGAGAGGTTTGGTAGGCGCTGCGTGCGCGTCGTCGGTCGGCCCGTGCGCAGGTTCGTCTTCGGCGGATTCCGGGACTTCCGGGACTTCAGGGATTTCGGGAATGTCGGCGGGCAGCGGCGGCGGCTCCTCGACCGGCAGTGCGAACCAGAACGATGCGCCCAGCACATGGCCATCGGCATCCACGCGGTTGGTCGCGCCGATTGTACCGCCGTGCGCCTCCACGATCGCGCGGCAGATCGCGAGCCCCAGTCCAATGCCGGGCTTGGCCGACTCTTTCTCGCCGCGCGTGAACTTCTCGAACACGCGCTCGCCCATGCCGGGCGGCAGCCCCGGGCCGCGATCGTCGATGCTCACGCGCACGAAGGGCTGCCCGCCCTGCTCGATACGGCGCGCGGCGATGGTCAGCGGCGTATCGGCCGGCGTGTACTTGGCGGCGTTTTCCAGCAGGTTCGAGAACAGCCGCTCCATCAGCACGGCGTCGAGCTGCAACAGCGGCAAGTCCTCTTCGAGCTTCACCTGTACCGGATGGCGCGCCAGCACGCGGCGGCACGCGGCGAGCGCCGCGCCCACGGTTTCCTCCAGCAGCGTCCACTGCCGGTTGAGCTTGAGACTGCCCGCCTGGAGTCGCGCCATGTCGAGCAGGTTCGTGACGATGCCCGTCATGCGCAGCGCCTCGTCGTGGATCGCCTCGATCAGCTCGCCCTCGCGCGCATTCTGCGGATCGTGCAAGCCGGTGGTCGGCTCATGCGTCTGCGCGAGCATCGACGAGAAACCGACGATGGTCGTCAGCGGCGTGCGCAGATCGTGCGAGATCGCCGAAAGCAGCGAGTTGCGCAACCGTTCGGACTCCATGTTGACGAGCGCATCGCGCGCGATCTCCACGTAGTGCACGCGTTCGAGCGCGAGCGCGATCTGCGCGGCGAAGGCGTCGAGCATGCGCTGCTGCTCGGGCACCTGCAATTCGCGCGCGTCGCGCGTGACCACGGCCAGCACGCCGCGCGTACGCATCGGCGCCTTCAGCGGCAGATAGCGCGCCGTCGCCGCGGGCAAGGTATCGGTGCCGTGGCCCGCGGGCTTTTGCTGGTCGTACACCCACTGCCCCACGTCGATATCGAGACTCGACGCATCGAGGATGATCTGCGGATCGGGATCTTCGATCTTCTGCTGAACCTTGTCGGCGCTGTCGGGCAGCAGGATCGCCACGCGCGCGCCGAACACCTCGCTCACATGGCGGCTGCCGATTGCGACGATCTGCTCGGTCGCCAGCGCCGCCGCCAGTTCGCGCGCCATCGCGTACATCGCGCCCGTGCGCTGTTCGCGGCGCTGCGCGACGCTCGCCTCGCGGCGCAGGCTCGACGTGAGATGGCTGATGACGAGCGAGGTCAGCAGCATGCCGACGAAGGTCAGCAGGTACTGCGTGTCGCTCACCGAAAACGACAGGCGCGGCGGCACGAAAAAGAAGTCGTAGGCGGCCACGCTTGCGAACGAGAGCAGCACGCCCGGGCCGCGCCCGAGCTTCGTCGCCGTGAAGATCACGCCGAGCAGATACAGCATCACCAGGTTGGCGAGCGCGATGCGGTCGTTCAGCTGGTTCGCGAGCAAGGTGATGCAGGCGCAGATCACCATGGCCGCCGCGTAGGCGCGCGGCGGCGAGCGGTTCGCGCCGCCCTGCCCGATCGCGGCGCGCCAGGCGTTGGCCGCGCGCGCGGCGGCCGAGCCGCTGTCAAATCCGCCTTCGGACGACCCGCGGCTATTCAGCCGGTCGATTTCGTTGCCGCTTGCGCGCACGAGCGTCAGGTCGGCGTCGCCGGCCTTTTCCGCCAGACGCTCGCCGAACGGGCGCTTGAACCAGCGCGAAAAACCCGTGCGCAGCGACGCGCCCGCGATCAGCTTCGAGACGTTGCGAAGCCGCGCATAACCGGCGAGCGTGACCGCGGCATCCTCACCGGCGAGCGTCGCGGTTTCCGCGCCCAGTTCGGAGGCGAGCTTGAGCGCGCTGAGCGTGCGTTCACGGATCGCATCGGGCAGGCGCTGGAGCTTCGGTGTCTCGACATAAACGGCGATCCAGTCGGCCTTGAGGCTCGCGGCGAGGCGCGCCGCCGCGCGCACCAGCGCGGGCGCCTCGGGGCCCGGGCCGATGCAGGCCAGCAGCCGCTCGCGCGCCTGCCAGACATGCTGAATCGAACGGTCGGCGCGGTACTCGTGCATCTGCGCGTCGACCCGGTCGGCGGTGCGGCGCAGCGCCAGCTCGCGCAGCGCGATCAGATTGCCCTTGCGGAAGAAGTTGCGCACCGCGCGCTCGGCCTGGGCAGGCAGATAGACCTTGCCGTCGCGCATGCGGTCGAGCAGTTCCTCGGCGGGCAGGTCGACCAGCGTGACTTCGTCCGCGCCATCGAACACGCGATCCGGAACCGTCTCCCACACCCGGATGCCGGTGATCTGCCCGACCACGTCGTTGAGGCTTTCCAGGTGCTGGACATTGACGGTCGTGTACACGTCGATGCCCGCGTCGAGCAGTTCGTAGACGTCCTGCCAGCGCTTGAGGTGGCGCGCGCCCGGCACGTTCGAGTGCGCGAGCTCGTCGACCAGCACGAGTTGCGGCTTGCGCGCGAGCGTGGCGTCGAGATCGAATTCGTCGAGCATGCGCCCGCGATACGCCAGACGCAGGCGCGGCAGCACGTCGAGGCCGCTGGTGAGCGCGGCGGTCTCGCTGCGCCCGTGCGTTTCGACGATGCCGACCACCACGTCCGCGCCTTCTTCGGCGCGGCGGCGCGCGGCCTGCAACATCGCATAGGTCTTGCCGACGCCCGCCGACGCGCCGAAGAAAATCTTCAGCTTGCCGCGGCGGCGCTTTTCTTCCTCGCGCTGCAGGCGATCGAGGAGTTCGTCGGGATCGGGGCGGTTCATGCAGCTTGGGCCAATAGTGTCGTGTTCGGGGCGGGCATCGCGGCGCAGACGATGATGGTCGCACCGTGGCCCTCAATAAGCAAACTACGCGCAAAAACAACGGCAAACGGCAAACCGCACGCCGCTTGCACGGCGTGCGGTGCATTCGCATCCGGCCAGGACGATCAGCTTGCGTCCTTGCCGTCGAGCGCCAGGTTCAGCGCCAGCACGTTCACGCGCGGCTCGCCGAAGAGGCCGAACTGGCGACCCTTCGTGTAGCGATCCACGAGCGCCTGCACATCGTTCGCGCTGATATTGCGCGCCTTCGCGACACGCGCGACCTGGTACGCGGCGGCGGCGGGCGAGATCTCGGGATCGAGACCGCTGGCCGACGACGTCACGAGATCGGCGGGAATCGGCTGCGAGACGTCGGTGCCCGCGGCCTTGAGCGCGTCGATACGGCCTTTGACTTCATCGGCGAGCGCCGGGTTGGTCGGGCCGAGGTTCGAGCCGCCCGAGCCTTGCGCGTTGTACGGCATCGGCGTGGTCGCCGACAGGCGGCCCCAGAAGTACTTGGGCGCATCGAACTGCTGGCCGATCAGCTCGCTGCCGACCACCTTCCCGCCGACTTCGACCAGACTGCCGTTGACCTGACGATGGAACACCGCCTGGCCGAACACCGTCATCACGGCGGGATAGACGAGACCGGTGATCGCCGCGAGTACGGCGAACAACACGATCAGAGGACGAAACTGCGCTTTCATTTTGGATTCCTGGCTAACAAGAAAGAGAGCGATGGTTTAAACCCAGCCGAACGCGGTCAGCACCATGTCGATCAGCTTGATGCACGGGAACGGCAAGAGAATGCCGCCGAGGCCGTAGACCAGCAGATTGCGGCGCAGCAGCGTCGCAGCGCCGAGCGGCCGGTACTTCACGCCCTTGAGCGCGAGCGGAATCAGCATCACGATGATTAGCGCGTTGAAGATCACCGCCGAGAGAATCGCCGAAGCAGGCGACGTCAGGTGCATCACGTCGAGCACGCGCAGCTGCGGATACGTCGAGGCGAACGCCGCCGGAATGATCGCGAAGTACTTGGCGACGTCGTTGGCGATCGAGAACGTCGTGAGCGAGCCGCGCGTCATGAGCATCTGCTTGCCGATCTCGACGATCTCGATGAGCTTGGTCGGGTTCGAATCGAGGTCGACCATGTTGCCCGCTTCCTTCGCGGCCTGGGTGCCCGTATTCATCGCCACGGCTACGTCGGCCTGCGCGAGCGCCGGGGCGTCATTGGTGCCGTCGCCCGTCATCGCCACCAGCTTGCCCTGCGCCTGATGTTCGCGAATGGTCGCGAGCTTGGTTTCCGGCGTCGCTTGCGCGAGGAAGTCGTCCACGCCTGCTTCGGCGGCGATCGCGGCGGCGGTCAGGCGATTGTCGCCCGTCACCATCACGGTCTTGATGCCCATCTTGCGCAGCTCGGCGAAACGCTCCTTGATACCGCCCTTCACCACGTCCTTCAGCTCGATCACGCCCAGCACGCGCGCCTGCGCGTCGTCGCCCTCGCCGTGGCGCTCGGCCACCACCAGCGGCGTGCTGCCGCGCCGCGCGACTTCGTCCACCGCCGCGCTGACTTCCGCCGGGAAGCGGCCGCCGTGCTGCTCGACGTAGTTCTTCACCGCGTCGGCGGCGCCCTTGCGGATCTCGCGGCCCGGCATGTCCACGCCGCTCATGCGCGTCTGCGCGCTGAAGGCGAGGAACACGGCGTGCAGCGCCGCCATGTCGCGCTGGCGAATGTTGAAGCGCTGCTTGGCGAGCACGACAATGCTGCGGCCTTCCGGCGTTTCGTCGGCGAGCGAGGCGAGTTGCGCGGCGTCCGCCAGCGCTTCCTCGTTGACGCCGGGCGCGGCCACGAACGCCGATGCCTGGCGGTTGCCCAGCGTGATCGTGCCGGTCTTGTCGAGCAGCAGCACGTCCACGTCGCCTGCGGCTTCCACGGCGCGGCCCGACGTGGCGATCACGTTGGCCTGCATCATGCGGCTCATGCCCGCCACGCCAATCGCCGACAGCAGCCCGCCGATGGTGGTCGGGATCAGGCACACCAGCAGCGCCGTGAGCGCCGTGATGGTGACCACGTGCCCCATCTTCGCGGCTTCGACCGAGAACATCGAGAACGGCAGCAACGTTGCGGTCGCCATCAGCAGCACGATGGAGAGCGCCACCAGCAGGATCGTCAGCGCGATTTCGTTCGGCGTCTTCTGGCGCTTGGCGCCTTCGACCATCGCGATCATGCGGTCGAGGAACGCCTCGCCCGGATTGGCCGTGACGCGCACGACGATCCAGTCGGACAGCACCCGCGTGCCGCCCGTCACCGACGAAAAGTCGCCGCCCGACTCGCGGATCACCGGCGCGGATTCGCCCGTGATCGCCGATTCGTCGACCGAGGCCACGCCGTCGATCACCTCGCCATCGGCGGGAATCACGTCGCCGGTTTCGACCAGCACCACGTCGCCCTTGCGCAGTTCGGTGGCGGTCGTAATGCGGATCGGCGCCTTCGGATGCGGCTCGTTGAGCTTCTTGGCCATCACGTCGCGCTTGGCCTGGCGCAGCGATGCGGCCTGCGCCTTGGAGCGGCCTTCGGCGAGCGCTTCCGCGAAGTTCGCGAACAGCACCGTGAACCACAGCCAGAGCGCGACCGCGAGAATGAAGCCCGCGGGCGCTTCGGCCTGGCCCATCAGCGCCGCGATCCAGAGGATCGTCGTGAGCACGCTGCCCACGTAGACGCAGAACATCACCGGATTGCGCAACTGGGTGCGCGGCTTGAGTTTCCTGAACGAATCCACGATGGCCGGACGCAGGAGCGCCGGATCGAACATGGAACGTGTTGCACTATGTTGTGTCATTTGAAGAAGTCCCCGTTCAATGCACGCCGAGCATGATCAGATGCTCGACACCCGGCCCGAGCGCAAGCGCCGGCACATAGGTGAGCGCACCCACCAGCAGCACGCAACCGAGCAGCAGCACGACGAACAGCGGGCCGTGCGTGGGCAGCGTGCCGCCCGTGACGGCGATACGCTTCTTGCTCGCGAGCGAACCCGCGATGGCGAGCACCGGCACGATGGTGCCGAAGCGGCCGAACCACATCGCAACGCCCAGCAGCCAGTTGTAGAACGGCGTGCTGACGGTCAGGCCCGCGAACGCGCTGCCGTTGTTGTTGGCGGCGGAGCTGAACGCGTAGAGGATTTCCGAGAAGCCGTGCGCGCCCGGATTGGCGATGCCGGCCTTGCCCGCGTCGGTGAGCACGGCAATCGAGGTGCCGAGCAGCACCAGCAGCGGCGTGAGCAGGATCACGATCGACACCATCTTCATCTCGAACGATTCGATCTTCTTGCCCACATACTCCGGCGTGCGCCCAATCATCAGGCCGGCCACGAACACCGCGAGCAGCGCGAACACCAGCATCCCGTACAGACCCGACCCCACCCCGCCGAAGATCACTTCGCCCAGCTGGATGAAGAGCATCGGCACGAGGCCGCCGATTGGCGTGAGCGAGTCATGCATGCCGTTGACCGCGCCGCACGAAGCCGCCGTGGTCGCCACGACGAAGATGCCCGTCTGCGCGATGCCAAAGCGCGTTTCCTTGCCTTCCATGTTGCCGCCCGCCTGCAACACACTGGCGTGCTGGTCGACGTTCAGCGTCGTGAGCATCGGGTTGCCCGCCTGTTCGGCCGACAGTTCCACGCCCACCGCCACCGCGAACGCAATCGTCATCACCGCGAGCACCGCCACGCCCTGCCTGCGGTCGCCGACCATCGAGCCGAATACGAGGCACAGGGCCGCCGGAATGATCAGGATCGCCAACATTTCGACGACGTTCGAGAACGGCGTCGGGTTCTCATACGGATGTGCGGAGTTCGCGTTGAAGAAGCCGCCGCCATTGGTGCCGAGCATCTTGATCGCTTCCTGCGAAGCAACCGGGCCCATGGCGAGCGTCTGCGTCGTCACCTTCGTATCGACCGTGACGGGGTTGCCCTTCGCGTCCTTGATGGCGTTGCCCTGGGCATCGAGCTTCGGCGCGGCGTAGGTCGTGGTTTGCAGCGTCGGCACATCCTGATAGGACTTGAAGTTCTGGATCATGCCCTGGCTCATCAGCAACGCTGCGACGAGCGCCGACATCGGCACGAGGATGTAGAGCGTCGTGCGCGTGAGGTCGACCCAGAAGTTGCCGATGGTTTGCACCGAATGGCGCGCGAAACCGCGGATCAGCGCGATCACCACCACGATGCCCGTTGCCGCCGACAGGAAGTTCTGCACGGTGAGGCCGAGCATCTGCGTGAGATAGCTCACGGTCTGCTCAGGCGAATAGTCCTGCCAGTTCGTGTTGGTGACGAAGCTGACCGCCGTGTTGAACGCGCCGTCCGGCGTCATCGCGCCGAAGGCCTGCGGGTTGCCGGGCAGCCAGCCCTGCACGCGCAGCAGCACGTAGAGAAAGCCCACGCCAAGGACGTTGAACGAGATGGTGGCGAGCGCATAGCGCTTCCAGTTCATCTCCGCGGCCGGATCGACGCCGGCGATGCGGTACAGCAGGTTCTCCACGGGCGCGAACAGGCGCACGACGCGCGAGCGCCCGTCGAGCACACGCGTGATGTAGCCCGCGACCGGCACCGCCAGCGCGAGCAGGACGACGACGAAAATACCCGTTTGCAGCAGGTTGTTGGCGTTCATTCGATATCCTCCGCGCGCAGCAGCGCATGGACGAGATAGACGAACAGCAACAGCGTCGCCGCCCCCGACAGCCAGAAGATCCAGGTCATGAGCGCGCTCCCGTGGCGCTCTGGTCGACGCGACGGAACTGCATGAGCTTTCCGCAGCCGGCGACCAACGCGTATGTGAGCGCAGCGAAGACCGCCAGCCCCCCGATATACAGCACATCCATTGTCGTGTTCTCCATTGATGGATGGCGGTAAGGTAAGGTTTATCGCGTTAAATCCGGATCAAAGCTTGTGGTGGGCGTATAAAAATCGCGTAAACGCGGCGCGATTACGGCGTCCATGCGCCGTTTCTTCGAGGCGGGAAATTACGCGGCGGCGGCGTCGAGGATCGCGTGGACGACGGGACGCAGGGCGTCGACGCGGGCGGCGTCGCCCATCGAATCGGCAGCGGCGATGGCCGTCGTCAGCCACAACGCGCTATAAAAATGCATCGCGCGGCGCGCATCGCCTCGCGGCTGCCAACGCTCCACGAGCGCGGCGCCATAGACGCGCGCCGCCGCGCTGTCCTCCACCGCCAGCTGCGCGAGTGTGTTGCCCACCGCGAGCAGCGGGTCTCCGTAACAGGCGAAGTCCAGATCGATGAGTCCGCTCAGTTGCCCGTCTTCGACGATGACGTTTTTGGTCGTCAGGTCGTCGAGAAAGCACACCGGCTGAACCGAGCCGAAGTACGGCTCCAGCTCGCGACGCAACGCGCGCAGACGTGCGCGCAACAGGTTGAGCGGCGTCTGCGGTTCGTTTAGCGGTTCTTCGACCGGACGCCCGAACATTTCGCCCCAGCTCGCGGCCAGTGCGGGTTGTCCAATCGGCGCCCAGCCGAAACCCTGCCCTTGCGCGAGCGCCGCAACGCGCTGCTGGCAGGCAGCGACCCTGTCGGCGAGCGCGGCGGCGTGCGCAGTCTGCATCAGCGGCAATTCGAACATCAGATCGCGTCCCGGCAGCCAGCTCATCACGACATAGGAGCCGCCCGACGATGCGCCACCCGAAGCCAGCACCGCCTGTACCGGCACGCCGATCGTGCGCAGCACGTTGAGATTGTGCGCCGTCCACGCAAACGCGCCCCGCAAGGGACTCATGCGCAGCACCACCGTTCGCCCGCCTGCCAGGTCGACGCGAAAGACGGCGTTGCCGCTTTGCGACAACGTCTGTCGTTCGAGCGCAAGCGGCTCGGTTTGCATCGCAGTCCGAATGATCGATTGAGCCTGTGCGAGCGTAGTCGATTCTTCAAGCGTTTGAGGTGCCGGTGCATGGGTTGGCGCAGGCGCTTCAGGCGAAGCAGGCGCTGGGATAATCGACATGAAAGAAAGCCCCCGATTTCATTTTGTAATCGGCACTGCCGCCGAATTGCGAGGCAGTGTAGGGAGCCATCTTTTGGATCGGCTTTCGGTTGAGATTACGTGTATTACCCTTCGTGACGATGCACCGCCAGCGCTCGATAATTCATTACGAGGCATTTCGCAGCGTTACCGTTTATGAGAGACCTGACGTAACTCGGTAAGGAATATGCCTTCTTTACAGCTGTATTCTTTCCTTACGGAAGTTTTCGTAAGCTATTCAGGCGATTGAGCCCCATCGTGTCCATCACGCCAGACAATAAAAAAGCGCGCATGACTGGCATGCGCGCTTTTGGGTTTTCTGGTGCTGCGATATTGCTTTACGGAATCAGGATCGTCGAACCCGTCGTGCGCCGCGCTTCGAGATCGGCGTGTGCCTGGCCTACGTCTTTCAACGCGTAACGCTGGTTGATCGACGTCTTGACCTTGCCCGATGCAATGACCTCGAACAGTTCCGCCGACATCGCCTCATAGTCGCTGCGTTTGGCGATATACGAGAACAGCGTCGGGCGCGTAAAGAACAGCGAACCGCGCGACGAGAACTCCGACGAATCAATCGGCGGCAACGGCCCCGACGCATTGCCGAAGCTCACGAACATGCCCAGCGGCGCGAGGCAGTCGAGCGACTTCACATACGTATCCTTGCCGATCGAGTCGTACACCACCGGCACGCCCGCGCCGCCCGTGATTTCGCGCACGCGCGCCGTGAAGTCCTCGCGCGTGTAGACGATTGGATAGTCGCAGCCATGCGCTTTCGCGACTTCGGCCTTTTCGTCCGAGCCGACCGTGCCGATCACCGTCGCGCCCAGCGCCTTGGCCCACTGGCACACGAGCAGGCCCACGCCGCCCGCGGCCGCCTGGATCAGAATCGTGTCGCCAGGCTGCACGCGGTAAGTGCGGCGCAGCAGATATTGCGCGGTGAGGCCTTGCAGCATCACCGAGGCGGCCTGTTCGTCGCTGATCGCATCGGGCAAGCGGATCACCTGGTCGGCACGCAGCACGCGCTCCTGAGCGTAAGCGCCCGGCGGGCGGCCCACGTAGGCGACGCGCTCGCCCACTTTCACGCTGGTCACGCCCGCGCCGACGGCCACCACCTCGCCCGCCGCTTCCATGCCCAGTCCCGCGGGCAGCTGCTGCGGATACAGGCCGGTACGGAAATACACGTCGATATAGTTCAGGCCGCACGCGCTCTGCTTCACGCGGATCTCGCCCTCGCCCGGCGCGCCCACTTCGACATCGACCCACTGCATTACTTCGGGGCCGCCGGTTCGCTCGTATCGGATTGCCTTGGTCATCATGTCTCTTCCATGTTGAGGCCGCGCAGGAAAGCGCAGCGCCTAGATCACATCCTTCATGCGCAGCGCGAGCGCATCGAGAATCATGCGCGCCGTCGAGATATTGGTCGCGCACGGCACGTCGTGCACGTCGCAGGCGCGCACGAGCGCGTTGATGTCGGGTTCGTGCGGCTGCGGCGTCATGGGGTCGCGCAGGAAAATCACCACCTCGACATTGCCTTCGGCCAGACGCGCGCCGATCTGCAAGTCGCCGCCATGCGGCCCCGACAGCAGGCGCTCGACGTTCAGGCCGTGCGCGGCGGCAATGCGCCCGCCGGTCGTGCCGGTCGCGAGCAGCTCGCAGCGGCGCAGCGTATCGACGTATTCGCCGGCAAGCCGGACGATGTCGTCTTTCTTGTGGTCGTGCGCGATCAGTGCGACGCGGGTGGGCATGGGTTCGGCTCCTGGCTTCGGTTGGGTTGGCGGGTGAAATGAATGCGCAGGCATCCTCGCACGTCAGAAGGTGCCCGGATAGGCGCCGCCGTCGATGAGCCAGTTCTGTCCGGTGATATAGCCCGCGTGGACGCTGCACAGGAACGCGCAGGCACGCCCGAACTCGTCCGGGGTGCCGAAGCGGCCCGCCGGAATCGCCTTCATGCGGCGCGCGCGCACTTCGTCGAGCGACAGATCGCTCTTGCCGGCCTGCGCCGCAATGGTGGTCTTGATGCGGTCGGTGTCGAACACGCCCGGCAGGAGGCTGTTGATCGTTACGCCCGTGCTCGCGACCTGTCGCGCCACACCCGCGACGAAGCCCGTAAGCCCCGAGCGCGCACCGTTGGACAGCCCCAGCACGTCGATGGGCGCCTTCACGGACGAACTCGTGATGTTGACGATGCGCCCGAATCCGCGCGCGATCATGTCGTCGATGGTCGCCTGGATCAGCGCGATCGGCGTGAGCATGTTGGCGTCGAGCGCGGCGAGCCACTGCTCGCGCGTGAAGCTGCGGAAGTCGCCCGGCGGCGGGCCGCCCGCGTTGTTGACGAGAATGTCCGGCGACGGGCAGGCAGCCAGCGCCGCGGCGCGGCCCGCTTCCGTGGTGATATCGCAGGCCACGGCGTTGACCTCGACGCCCGTGCTCGCGCGGATCTGCGCGGCGGTCTCCTCCAGCGTGCTTTGCGTTCGCGCGACGATCGTCACGTTGACGCCTTCGGCGGCGAGCGCCTCGGCGCAGCCGCGCCCCAGTCCCTTGCTGGCCGCGCATACCAGCGCGTTGCGTCCTGCAATGCCCATGTCCATGGTGTTCTTCCTCGTCGCTTGCTGAAGTTAGGTAACAGCGTTGAATAACGGCGTTGGGTAACGGCTTAAAACGCGGGCGGCGACCTCGTCGCCCCCGCTTCATCGGTTTTTGCGATTCTAGAAGAATCGGCTCGGGCGCGTGGTCGCCGGTATTCGAGGGTCGTCGACGGTATTCGGCGTTAATTGCCTGCAGTCGCCGCCCCAGGCGCCGCGCCCCCAACAGTTCGTGGATCGGTTCGCGCGCGCTTCCCGTATACTTGCGGCTGTAGCGCGGGCCAGCGCTGCCGCGAATCGCCCCGGACGCCCTGTCCGGGCGCCTGCCGCGCGCCACGGGCCCCGCCCGAATCTCCCCGAATTCTCTTGCAGCCTTGTGCGCCCCGCCATGAAACAGGACAGCCGTTTTCCGAATCTCTTCATCCTCGACCACCCGCTGATCCAGCACAAGCTCACCCACATGCGCGACAAGGACACGTCCACGCGCACGTTCCGCGAGCTGCTGCGCGAGATCACGCTGCTGATGGGCTATGAAATCACGCGCGACCTGCCGGTCGCGTCGCGCCGCGTGCAGACGCCGCTCGTCGAAGTCGACGCGCCCGTGATCGCCGGCAAGAAGCTGGCCATCGTGCCGGTGCTGCGCGCGGGCGTCGGCATGTCCGACGGCCTGCTGGAGCTGGTGCCGTCGGCGCGCGTGGGTCACATCGGCGTGTATCGCGCCGACGACCATCGCCCGGTCGAATACCTCGTGCGCCTGCCCGACCTGGAAGACCGCACCTTCATCCTGTGCGATCCGATGGTCGCGACCGGCTACTCGGCCGCGCACGCCATCGACGTGCTCAAGCGCCGTGGCGTGCCGGGCGATCGCATCCTGTTCCTCGCGCTGGTGGCCGCGCCCGAAGGCGTCGACGTGTTCCAGAAGGCGCATCCGGACGTCAAGCTGTACGTGGCGTCGCTCGATTCGCACCTGGACGGCCACGCCTACATCATTCCGGGTCTGGGCGACGCGGGCGACCGCCTGTTCGGCACCAAGAACTGAGCGTGAAGGCGCTGTCGAAGCGCCGCAAGCGCCACACAAGCGCCACGCAAGCGCCACGCAAGCGCCACAAAAGGGGCCGCAGCCGCGCAGGTGCGGCGTGATAAAATTCAGATCCACCTGACGGTCGCGACGGCTCCGGATGGCTGCCCGCCTCGCGCGGCGCCTGGCCGGGCCCTGGCCGCCCTCGCACACCGGGCGCTCCATCACGGGCGGGCGGCAACCCCGCCCTCGCGCTGCGCAGCGCCCCGGGCGGCACGTGTGGCGCCAGCGCATGCGCGGCGCACCGACCCCAGGCGGACAGACACTCGACGTTTCCAGAGGCCGCATGACGCGCGAACGCGCGCCGTGCCGCGCCCGGTCATCGTCACCTGGACACTGCGGCGACTACACCGCAGCAACGACAATTGCACCATGCACGCCTCGCGCGTGCGACGGAGAAAGGTATGGCGGGTCATAGCAAATGGGCCAACATCAAGCACAAGAAGGCGGCTGCTGACGCGAAGCGCGGCAAGATCTGGACGCGCCTGATCAAGGAAATCCAGGTGGCCGCGCGCATGGGCGGGGGCGACATCGACTCCAACCCGCGTCTGCGCCTGGCCGTCGACAAGGCCTATGACGCCAACATGCCCAAGGACAACATCAACCGCGCGATCCAGCGCGGCGTGGGCGGCGTCGATGGCGCGAACTACGAAGAAATCCGCTACGAAGGCTACGGCATCGGCGGCGCGGCGGTGATCGTCGACACCATGACGGACAACCGCACCCGCACGGTCGCGGAAGTGCGCCACGCGTTCTCGAAGTTCGGCGGCAACATGGGCACGGACGGCTCGGTCGCGTTCCTGTTCGATCACGTCGGCCAGTTCGTGTTCGCGCCGGGCACGTCGGAAGACGACCTCATGAACGCCGCGCTCGAAGCCGGCGCCGACGACGTCGTGACCAACGAAGACGGCTCGATCGAAGTGGTCTGCCCGCCGTTCGAGTTCCAGAAGGTCAAGGACGCGCTCGAAGCCGCCGGCTTCAAGGCGGAAATGGCCGAAGTCACGATGAAGCCGCAGACGGAAGTCGAATTCACGGGCGACGACGCCGTGAAGATGCAGAAGCTGCTGGACGCGCTCGAAAACCTGGACGACGTCCAGGAGGTCTACTCCAACGCGTCGATCGCCGACGAATAACGGCATCGGCGCGGCGCGCGCAGCACGGTTCACGCCGCGGCGCGCCCCCTCGCTTTTCACGGCTGGCGCACGTGCGCCAGCCGCAACTGTTTCTGGTTCTGGTCTTTCGGGGATTCTCATGAAGTTACTCGTCGTCGGTTCTGGCGGCCGCGAACATGCACTGGCGTGGAAGCTCGCCCAGGCGCCGCGCGTCCAGCTCGTCTACGTCGCACCGGGCAACGGCGGCACCGCGCAGGACGAGCGGCTCGCCAACGTCGACATCACGGACATCAACGAGCTCGCCGATTTCGCCGAGCGCGAACAGGTGGCCTTCACCGTGGTCGGCCCGGAAGCGCCGCTCGCCGCGGGCATCGTCAACGTGTTCCGTTCGCGCGGCCTGAAGGTGTTCGGCCCGACGAAGGAAGCCGCGCAGCTCGAAAGCTCGAAGGATTTCGCCAAGGCGTTCATGAAGCGCCACAACATCCCGACCGCCGCGTACGAGACCTTCTCGGACGCGACGGCCGCGCACGCTTACGTCGACACGCACGGCGCGCCGATCGTGATCAAGGCAGACGGCCTTGCCGCGGGCAAGGGCGTGGTGGTCGCGATGTCGCTGGAAGAGGCGCATCAGGCGATCGATTCGATGCTGGCCGACAACAAGCTCGGCGATGCCGGCGCGCGTGTCGTGATCGAGGAATTCCTCGCGGGCGAAGAAGCGAGCTTCATCGTCATGGTCGACGGCAAGCACGTGCTGGCGCTGGCGTCGAGCCAGGATCACAAGCGTCTGCAGGACGGCGACCAGGGCCCGAACACGGGCGGCATGGGCGCCTACTCGCCCGCGCCGATCGTCACGCCGCAACTGCACGCCCGCGTGATGCGCGAAATCATCCTGCCGACCGTGGCGGGCATGGAGAAGGAAGGCATTCGCTTCACGGGCTTCCTGTACGCCGGCCTGATGATCGACGCGCAAGGCAACCCCAAGACGCTCGAATTCAACTGCCGCATGGGCGACCCGGAAACGCAGCCGATCATGGCGCGCCTGAAGGGCGACTTCTCGAAGGTGTTCGAGCACGCCATCGCCGGCACGCTCGACCAGGTCGAGCTGGAATGGGATCGCCGCACGGCGCTCGGCGTGGTGCTGGCCGCGCACAACTACCCGGAAACGCCGCGCAAGGGCGATCGCATCAGCGACATCCCGGCGGAAACGGCTGACTCGGTCACGTTCCACGCGGGCACGCAGTTCGTCGACGGCAAGCTCGTGACCTCGGGTGGCCGCGTACTGTGCGTGGTGGGTCTCGCCGATTCCGTGCGCAGCGCACAGAACGTCGCGTATGAAACGGTGAACCGCATCTCGTTCGATGGCATGCAGTATCGCCACGACATCGGTTACCGCGCGGCGGGGCGCAAGCAGTAAGGTGTTGACGGGCGCTCGCTCGCGGCTTGTGCCGCTGGCCAGCGCCCGGCTCGCGGTGTGCCCATGCGGCTTGAGGTTCCGGCTTCACTTTGCCGCCTGAAAACCGCAGGACGCATGGGCACGCCGCGCGGTTGGGCTGATCTCCGTGATCGGCAACCCCGCGAACGCTCGAACGCCATCCGGCCCCAACAGGCTGCCGGAGCGCAGCTCAAGGGCCGTTCGAGGAGCCGCGCAAAGGGCCAAACCCGCGCAGATCGGCGTAAACTTGCGCAGAACGGATACTTTTGCAGCATCCGTTCGCCGACAAAACCGCGCCACGCGCGGTCTGCATTCCGAATCCGAAGTAATCCTGGCGCCGCGCCGGCTATGAGCCTCCTGCGCCCCTTCATCGATGACCGAAACGATTCAATCCGGCGTGGCGCCCGACGGCGCGACGCATGACAGCACCGCAGTGCGCGAGTGGCTTTCCGGCCTGCAGATGCGCATCGCCGACGCGCTCGGCGAGTTCGACGGCACGCCTTTCGCGACCGACGCATGGCAGCGCGCGCCCGGCGAAAAGCTGCGCGGCGGCGGCTGCACGCGCATCCTCGAAAACGGCCAGTTCTTCGAGCGCGGCGGCATCGGCTTTTCGGACGTGCAAGGCGACGCCCTGCCGCCCTCGGCGACCGCCGCACGCCCCGAGCTCAACGGCCGCGGCTTCGAGGCAATGGGCGTCTCGCTCGTGCTGCATCCGCGCAATCCGTACTGCCCGACCGTGCACATGAACGTGCGCCTGCTGATGGCGACGAAAGCCGGCGAAGCGCCGGTGTTCTGGTTCGGCGGCGGCATGGATCTCACGCCCTATTACGGCTTCGAGGAAGACGCGCAGCATTTCCACCGCGTCTGTCGCGACGCGCTCGCGCCTTACGGGGACACGCTCTATCCGCGCTTCAAGCGCTGGTGCGACGAGTACTTCTTCCTCAAGCACCGCAACGAGGCGCGCGGCGTTGGCGGGATTTTCTTCGACGATTACGCCGAAGGCGGCTTCGACCAGGCTTTCGCGATGATGCGCAGCGTCGGCGACGGCTTCCTGAAGGCGTACCTGCCGATCATCGAACAGCGCCGCGCGATGCCCTACAGCGAAGCCGAGCGCGAATTCCAGGCGTACCGGCGCGGCCGCTACGTCGAGTTCAACCTCGTCTGGGATCGCGGCACGCACTTCGGCCTGCAAAGCGGCGGGCGCACGGAGTCGATCCTCATGTCGATGCCGCCGGGCGCGAGCTGGCGCTACGACTGGCAGCCGCAGGCGGGCACGCCGGAAGCGCGTCTTTACAGCGACTTCCTGCCGGTGCGCGACTGGATCTGACGACGTGACGACTGCTTCCGTCACCCCGGCAACCCAGGCGCCCGCTCCTCTGGAGCGGCGCGTCGGCCTGCTCGGCGGCACCTTCGATCCGATTCACGACGGCCATCTCGCGCTCGCGCGCCATTTCGCGCGCGTGCTCGACCTGACCGAAGTGATCCTGCTGCCTGCCGGCCAGCCCTGGCAGAAGCCGGAGGTGAGCGCGGCCATGCATCGGCTTGCCATGACGCGCCTGGCCGCGGCCACGCTCGACCTGCCGGACGTGACGGTCACGGTCGACGCCGACGAGATCGAGCACGACGGCCCCACCTATACGGTGGACACGCTGCGCCGCTGGCGCGCGAAGAGCACGAGCAACGCGAACGCCGCGCTCACGCTGCTGATGGGCGCGGATCAGTTGCTGCACCTGGATTCGTGGCACGAATGGCGCGAGCTGTTCGGCCTCGCGCATCTGGGCGTGGCGAGCCGCCCCGGCTTCGATTTCGCGACGCTGCCGCGCGAAGTGGGCGCCGCCGTGGCCGCACGCCGCGCCAACGCCGCCACGCTGGCGGCCACGCGCTGCGGTCATCTGCTGATCGACGACACGCTTGCGCTCGACGTGTCGGCGACGCAGATCCGCCAGGCGATCGGTACAGGCGGCAAAAGCGGCAATAGCGGCAATAGCGGCCAAAGCGGTACAAGCACGACAAGCGCGACGTCCGATAAAAACGGCGCGCAAACAACGACACCCGGCGGCCTGGCCGCCGGAAAAGTCCCCGCAGCCGTGTGGGACTATATTCATCAACATCATCTGTACAGGCACCACGGGTAAATATGGACATCCGAAAACTTCAACGCGCTATCGTCGACGGTCTCGAAGACGTCAAGGCACAGGACATCCGTGTCTTCAACACGAGCCACCTGACCGAGCTGTTCGACCGCGTGGTCGTCGCGAGCGGCACCTCGAACCGCCAGACCAAGGCGCTCGCCAACAGCGTGCGCGAGGCGGTCAAGCAAGCCGGCGGCGACATCGTCAGCACGGAAGGCGAAGACATCGGCGAATGGGTGCTGGTGGATTGCGGCGACGCGGTCGTCCACATCCTGCAACCGGCGCTGCGCCAGTACTACAACCTCGAAGAAATCTGGGGCGACAAGCCGGTGCGCCTGAAGCTGGCCGCCAACACGGGTTTCGTGGGCGCGCGTCCGAGCGAGCCGATGGACGACGAAGACGAAGGCGAAGAAGCGCCGGTCGCGGCGAAGAAGCCCGCCCGCAAGACGGCTGCGCGCAAGACCGCGAAGTAAGCCCGGTCGCACGTTCGCACTCCCTGGCACATGAAACTGCATATCGTCGCCGTCGGCCACAAGATGCCGGACTGGATCGCCGAAGGCTTCGAGGAGTACACGAAGCGCATGCCGCCCGAGCTGCGTATCGAGCTTCGCGAGGTGAAGCCCGAGCAGCGCTCGTCGGGCCGTTCCGCCGAAAGCGTGATGGCCGCCGAGCGCACGCGCATCGAAGCCGCCTTGCCGAAGAACGCGCGCATCGTTGCGCTGGATGAGCGTGGCCGCGACTGGACTACGATGCAGCTCGCCCAGGCCCTGCCGGGCTGGCAGCAGGACGGGCGCGACGTGGCGTTCCTGATCGGCGGCGCGGACGGGCTCGATCCGCAGCTCAAGGCGCGCGCCGACACACTGCTGCGCCTGTCCTCCCTCACCCTGCCGCATGCGATGGTGCGCGTGCTGCTCGCCGAGCAGCTTTACCGCGCCTGGACCATCACGCAGAATCACCCCTATCATCGCGTTTAAGCGCGCCTGAAAGCACGTAACGGGCCATGCAAGCCGCATCAGCGGCCTGTGTGAGCCTGCATGACGACCCTGCGTGCCGGCATGCGTGCAGGGCGTGCGTGCGCGATTGGCACGACGCCCGCCCGCGCGCTCAGGCGCTCATCCGAACTCCGTCTCTTCAAGACGTAACTACGCCCGATGACCCACTCCGCGACTTATCCGTTCGTCTACCTGGCCTCGCAGAGCCCGCGCCGCCAGGAACTGCTCCAGCAGCTCGGCGTGCGTTTCGAGCTGCTGCTGCCGCGTCCCGACGAAGACGCCGAAGCGCTCGAAGCGGTGCTGCCCGGCGAAACCGCCGCCGTCTATGTCGAGCGCGTCTGCGCCGCCAAGGCCGACGCCGCGCGCGCACGGCTGGTGGCAGGCGCGCACGCGCACGCACCGATCCTCACCGCCGACACCACGGTGAGCATCGACGGCCATATTCTCGGCAAGCCACACGATGCCGCCGACGCCTACGCGATGCTCGAACGCCTCGCCGGCCGCGAGCATGAAGTGCTCACCGCCGTGGCCGTGGTCAACGCCGAAGGCGTCGTGCTGCCGGTCGCCGTATCGCGCTCGCACGTGCGTTTTGCAGCCGTGCTGCCCGCCGCCATCGCCCATTACGTGGCGAGCAAGGAGCCGTTCGGCAAGGCCGGCGCCTATGGCATCCAGGGCCGCGCCGCCGAATTCATCGAGCGAATCGACGGTTCCTATTCGGGTATCATGGGTTTGCCGCTTTTCGAAACAGCCGCCCTCCTGCGCGCCGCGGGCATCGACTTCTAAAACCAATCATGAACGAAGAAATCCTGATCAACGTCACGCCTCAGGAGACGCGTGTTGCGTTGGTCCAGCAAGGCGCAGTCCAGGAGCTTCACGTCGAGCGCACGCTCTCGCGCGGGCGCGTCGGCAACGTCTATCTCGGCAAGGTCGTGCGCGTGTTGCCGGGCATGCAGTCCGCCTTCATCGACATCGGCCTGGAGCGCGCCGCCTTCCTGCACGTCGCCGATATCTGGCACCCGCGTCTCGCGGGCGAGCCGCATACGAACGCTCATCACCAGCCTATCGAAAAGACCGTTTTCGAAGGCCAGACGTTGATGGTGCAGGTCGTGAAAGACCCGATCGGCACCAAGGGCGCGCGCCTGTCGACGCAGGTGAGCATCGCGGGCCGCACGCTCGTGTATCTGCCGCAGGAACCGCACATCGGCATCTCGCAAAAGATCGAGAGCGAGGCCGAGCGCGAAGCCGTGCGCGCGCGCCTGACCGCCGTGCTGCCCGCCGATGAAAAAGGCGGCTACATCGTGCGCACGATCGCCGAAGACGCGACAAGCGAAGAACTCGCCGCCGACGTCGCCTATCTGCGCAAGACGTGGGCGACGATCCTCTCGCAGGCGCAGCGCCTGCCCGCGACCAGCCTGCTCTACCAGGACCTGAACCTGGGCCAGCGCGTGCTGCGCGACTTCGTCAACGACGAGACCACGCGCATCCAGGTCGATTCGCGCGAGACCTTCCAGAAGCTCAGCGAATTCGCCACCGAATTCACGCCCGCCGTGCAGCCCAAGCTGCATCACTACACTGGCGAGCGTCCGCTGTTCGACCTCTACAACATCGAGGCCGAGATCCAGCGTGCGCTGTCGCGCCGCGTAGACCTGAAGTCGGGCGGCTATCTGGTCATCGACCAGACCGAGGCGATGACGACCATCGACGTGAACACGGGCGGTTACGTGGGCGCGCGCAACTTCGACGACACGATCTTCAAGACCAATCTTGAAGCGGCGCATACGATCGCGCGTCAGTTGCGGCTGCGCAATCTGGGCGGCGTGATCATCATCGACTTCATCGACATGGAGAACGTCGAGCATCGCGACCAGGTGCTCGGCGAGCTGAAGAAGGCGCTGTCGCGCGACCGTACGCGGGTAACGGTGAATGGCTTCTCGCAGCTCGGTCTCGTGGAGATGACGCGCAAGCGCACGCGCGAATCGCTCGCGCATGTGCTGTGCGAACCGTGCCCGACATGTCTGGGCAAGGGGCAGGTGAAGACGGCGCGTACGGTGTGCTATGACGTGCTGCGCGAGATCCTGCGCGAGTCGCGCCAGTTCAATCCGCGCGAGTTCCGCGTGGTGGCGTCGCAGCAGGTGATCGATCTGTTTCTTGAAGACGAATCGCAACATCTGGCCATGTTGATCGATTTCATCGGCAAGCCGGTGTCGCTGCGCGTGGAGTCGAATTTGAGCCAGGAGCAGTATGACATTGTGTTGATGTAACCCGCACCACCGTCGCCTGCCTCACCGGAGCACCGCAGTTGAATCACCAGCGCGTCACCCTGTCCCAACTCGGCGAATTCGACGAAGTCGTCGACGTGCGCACGCCGCTCGAGTACGCCGAGGATCACCTCCCCGGCGCGATCAACGCCCCCGTCCTCAGCAACGAAGAGCGCGTGATCGTCGGCACGCTTTACAAGCAGTCGCCGTTCGACGCGACGCGTGTGGGCGCGGCCCTCGCCGCGCGCAATATCGCGATGCATCTCGATACGACCTTCGCCGACCGGCCGCGCAACTGGCGCCCGCTCATCTACTGCTGGCGCGGCGGCAAGCGCTCGGGCTCGATGACGGCGATGTTCAACATGATTGGCTGGCGCGCGCGGCAGCTTGAAGACGGCTACAAGGCGTATCGCCATAGCGTGCTGGAAGCGCTCGGCACGTTGCCGCAGCAATTCCGCTTCGTTGTCCTGACCGGGCCTACCGGCAGCGGCAAGACGCGTCTGCTCAATGCGCTAGGTCGCGCGGGCGCGCAGATACTCGATCTCGAAGCGCTCGCCGCGCATCGGGGCTCGTTGCTGGGCGCGTTGCCTGCGCGCCAGCAGCCGCCACAAAAAGCGTTCGACACGTCGCTCGTGCAGACACTGCGCGGTTTCGATAGGGCGCGACCGGTCTTCGTCGAGGCGGAGAGCCGGCGCATCGGCGCGATCACGTTGCCGGTCGCGCTGGTCGAAGGGCTGCACGGCGCGCCCTGCGTCGTCGTCGATGTGGCGCGCGAAGAGCGCGTCGCGCTGCTGCTGGAGGAATACGGCCACCTGCTCGCCGAGCGCGATTACTTTCGCGAGCAGTTGCTCAAGCTCACGCCGCTGCATGGTCGCGAGCGCATCGCGTCCTGGTGCCAGCTGCTCGACGAGGATCGCCGCGCGGATCTGTCCGAGGCCCTCGTGACGCAGCACTACGATCCGGCCTACACGCGCAGCACGCGCAAGCACTTCGAATCGCTGGCCCGCGCGCCGCACTTCACGTTCCATCCGATGTCGGCCGATGCCGTCGAGGAAGCGCGTTCGCTGCTCGCGCAGCTCGAAGACGTCGATCTTTCTAGCAAATCCGCCGCGCAATAAAAGCGCAGCAAGAAAGCCGCAAAAGCACCGCAGAAATGCACAAAGGCCGCCAGCAATACGCATGGCGGCCTTCAGGAAAAAGCGCCCGGACACCCATTCCGTGTCCGGGCGAAACCATCGGAATGGCCGATGGTGGAGGTATCGATTCGACGCTTTTTCCATGCGGGCAGCGCGCTGAGCCAGTGTCTTCACACCGCGCAGCCACCCGCTCTACCACTCGCGCCGCACCGCCCTCCGCGATCCGACGCGCTGTCCTGCTGCGCTGCGCTTAGCGCGTGTACATCGCGTTCCAGTCTTGCTGCGACACCGTAGCGCCGCGCACACCCGATTGCGATGCATTCGCGACACCGCCGTAGGCGCTATTGCCGTTTTGCGCGGCGACCTTGGCTTCGGCAGCCTGGATCGCTTCCGGGTAATGCGCCTGGTCGCCGTCGCCAACGTGGTAACCGACTTGCTGCAGTTGAACCAGTTCGGCGCGCACCGAGGCGCGGGTCACGGGCGCCTGCTGGGCGAACGAAGCAACCGGAACGATAAGGGCAGCGGCAACGGCAACGGCTTGAATAAGGGACTTCATGGTAACGACCTCCAGTTTGGACTAGACGGTCGACGTGCGACGGTATGTGCATGCGACCGATGTACGCATCGTAGGCTTATCGAGTTTCAGGGTTAACCCCTAAACTCAAACAAGACCTTTCCATCTCGCAGAAGGATCGCGTGAAGCCCCGTGGGACGGGCGTTTGCGGAGGGTCGGAAGAAGCAGCGCCCGCGCGCGGGCGGGCGCGGCGGGGAATTAAAGTGAAGCAGCGCGCGACGCAACGATCTCGCTCGCGAGGCCAAGCAGCGCGTCGACATGGGCCGTCACGCTGGCGTCGTAGCGGATCGCCGGATGCAGGCCAGCGTCCGCATTGCCGACAATGCGCCGGCCGCGCGCGGCGAGCGCCGCTTCGAGCGTGCGGCGCAGATCGGCGGCGTCATCGGGACGGAACACGTATTTAGCGTCGTCCGCGATGGCGTCGCAGCAGCCGATATTCGACGAGAAAATCACCGGCGTGCCGCACATCACCGATTCGATGCCGACCAGGCCGAACGGCTCGTACTTCGACGCGAGGATCGTGTAGTCCGCCGCGCGATAGGCGTTCTCCAGATCCTTGACGTAACCGATGTAGCGCACCCGCTCGCTCACGCGCTCGGGCGGACGCCCCGCCACGGCCACCACGATCGGCAAGTCGAATGCCTCTACGACGGTCTGGATCAGCGGAAGGCCCTTGCGCTCGTGGCTGCTCGACGGAAACAGCAAGACCGTTTCGTGCTCGCCGAAGCCATATTGCTGGCGCAGTTTCGCGCGCTCGGCGTCCCCGACGGGCGAAAAGCGCGCGCCGTCGACAGGCGGGCACAGCACGCGGATCTTCGCGTCGTCCACGCCGTAGAGTTCGAGGAGTTCCTCGCGCATGAGTGCAGAATGCGCGACGATCACGCGCGATTGCGCATATTGACGGCTTTCCAGCTCGATCTGGCGCCGGTCGGAACCGCGCGTCGGGCGGCCCGTCGCGCGCAGGAAGCCACGGTGGGTGCCGCCGCAAATCGCGATTTCCGACGAGTCGACCCGATTGCAGCCGATCAGCACGTCGACGCCCGAGCGCCTGCGCAGCGCGGCCAGGCGCCACGAGAACCAGCTGTCGCGCAGCTTGCCCGGCAACAGCGAGACGTTGATGCGGTGCGGCTCGACGAGCGCGTATTCGGCGAGCGACGGGTCGAACTTGCGCGCGAAGAATGCCGGGCGCAGGCGACGCGCAGCCAGCCCCTGGACGAGATCCATCGCATAACGTTCCAGCCCGCCGCTGTGCTTGAGCGCGTTCGCGGAAATACCAACCTTCATGACCTGTCCGACTTGTAAATTTTCTGTGCAGAAAGCTGCGTGCGCCGATTATATAGCCCCACTTCTGCACGACGCCGAAGGAAAGCCGCAGTAACAGCCCTGCCCGCGCGCAGCCCCGCCGAACCCGTTTGGGGCAAGGGGCCTCCGGTATAATCGGCGAGCTTTGGGCATTAAAGCGTCCATCCCTGGCCGTGCAGCGTCGATATCGCGCTCACCGGCTACATCGACATAACAAATTGACTGCCCGTCCGATTTGCGCCGGCCGACATGAATCACGAAACAACGACCCTCCCTCGCCGTCTGGCCCCAATCGTCTCCCTGCTGCTGGTGCTTGGCCCGGCGACCAACCTGGTCTGGCGCGGCGGCACGGGCTACTGCTTTTTCCTGCTGCTGGCGTTCGCCCTCTGGGGCCTTTACGCCAACCGTCGCCTGCCTGGCTATTTCACGCCGTGGCGCGAATACGGCTGGTACACGGCGGCGATGCTCGTGCCGCTCGTCGTGATCGTGAGCCAGCAGGCCTTGATGGGCTATTGGGCGCCGCATCAGTTCGACGCGCTCTCGCGCTTCGCGCTCGCCCTGCCGGTTTTCCTGCTGCTTAGCCGCGTGCCCTCGCGCAATCTCACCGCCGTCGGCTGGGGCTGTGCACTTGGTGCGCTCGCCGCCAGCGCCTGGGTGTTCGTCGATCGCCCCGTGGGCGGCTGGAGCGACGCAGAGCGCCTGAACAACTACTACACGAACGCGATTCCGTTCGGCGATACCGCCCTGCTGTTCGCCTTCCTCGCGGTTTTCACGTTCGGCTGGGATCGCAAGGCGCGGCCGCTCGCGCTCGTCGTCAAGCTCGCGGCGCTGCTTGCGGGCGGCTTCGTCTCCTATCTCTCGGGCACGCGCGGCGGCTGGATCGCGATTCCCGTCTTCATGTTCCTGCTGGGCGTCCAATACGGCTGGTTCACGCACTGGAAGCGCGTGGTCGTGGCGATCGCGCTGGTGGCGGTGGCGGGCGGCGCGCTGCTCTCGACCGAGCGCATCCAGCACCGTATCGCGGACGCCACCTCCGACGTCTCGCTCATGCAGCGCGGCGACAAGGACACCTCGACCGGCCTGCGCCTGCAACTCTGGAGCGCATCGATTCGCCTGTTCGAGCGCCATCCGGTCTACGGCGTCGGCAAGGGCCGCCTGGAAGCCGCGCTGGGCGATCTCGCGCAGCATGGCGAAGCCGCCCAGGCCATCGTCAACGAACGCGCGCACAGCGACTTCTTCTCGGCCATCGCCGAAATGGGCGCCATCGGCGCGCTGAGCCTGCTCACGATCTACTTCGGCACTTCGGTGTACTTCTGGCGCGCGCGCCGCGACGCCGATTCGGTGATCCGCACGGCCGCGTGCAGCGGGCTGGCCGTGTCGCTCAGCACGATCCTGTTCGGCCTCACGATCGACGTGCTGGTGCCGATCCAGGTCATGGTGCTGATCTCGCTGCTTACGGCGACGTTCCTTGCGACCATCGTGTCGCGCCGCCGCGAGATCGCCAGCGGAATCTGATCCATCGCCGATCTGCCGCTATTTCGGTAACCGATAAAAAAACGGCCCATCGCGTCTCGCGCGATGGGCCGTTTGTCTTTGTTTGCACCTTTGCGCAGCGGCCTTGAAGGCCGCCAGCAGTGGAACTTAAGCCGCGCTCTGCTGGAACTGGATCTGATGCAGATGCGCGTACAGCCCGCGCTGCTCCAGCAGTTGCTGGTGCGAACCGCGCTCGACGATACGCCCTGCTTCCATCACGAGGATGCGGTCGGCACGCTCGATGGTCGACAGGCGGTGCGCGATCACGAGCGTGGTGCGGCCCTTCATCAGCGTTTCCAGCGCCGCCTGCACGTGGCGCTCCGACTCCGAATCCAGCGCCGAGGTCGCTTCGTCGAGAATCAGGATCGGCGCGTCCTTGTAGATCGCGCGCGCGATTGCCAGACGCTGGCGCTGGCCGCCCGACAGTTTCATACCGTTGTCGCCCACCAGCGTGTTGACGCCTTCGGGCAGCGCCGCGATGGTGTCCCACAGATTGGCGGCGCGCAGCGCGCGTTCGACGCGTTCGAGGTCGGCGGTCTCGCCGTAGGCGACATTGTTCGCCACCGTGTCGTTGAAGAGCGTCACGTCCTGGCTGACCAGCGCGATCTGGCTGCGCAGCGCGTGGATGTCGTACTCGGACACCGGCACGCCATCGACGAGAATCTGGCCGCCGCTCGGATCGAAAAAGCGCGGCAGCAGGTTCACGAGCGTGGTCTTGCCGCTGCCCGACGGGCCCGCCAGCGCGATCATCTCGCCCGGTGCGGCCGTGAAATGCACGCTTTCGAGAATCGGACGCCCTTCCGGCCCATAGGCGAACGAGACGTTGCGGAACTCGATTTCGCCCCGTGCGCGCTCAAGCGGCTTGCCGCCGCCAGCCGGCTCGACGGGCTCGTCGATCAGGCCGAAGATCAGCTCGGCGGCCGTCATGCCGCGTTGCAGCGGCTGGTTCACGTCGATCAGGTGCTTGAGCGGCGAGATCACGAGCAGCATCGCCGTGACGAAGGAGACAAAGCCGCCCACCGTGGTCTGGTCGTGCGAAGCCTGCACCACGGCAATCGTCACGACGACCGCGAGCGCGATCGAAGCGAGGAACTGCGTGATCGGCTGGGCAAGACCGCCGGAAACCGTCATGCGCATCTGGTAGCCGCGCAGGCGCTTGCTCAGTTCGGTGAAGCGGTTGATTTCGTACTGCTCGCCGTTGTGCACCTTGACGACCTTGTAGCCGCCCACCGTCTCTTCGACGATGTACGACAGGTCGTTGGTGAGCATCTGGTAGTCGCGGTTCAGGCGGCGCAGGCGGCGGTTGATCTTGCTGACGAGCCAGCCGATCGCCGGCAGCAGCACCGCCACGATCAGCGTGAGACGCCAGTTGAGGATGAACAGGTAGCCGAGCAGGAAGACCACCGTGAGCGAGTCGCGCACGGCGGTCACCAGCACCGACATCAGCACGTTCAGGATCTGGTTGACCTCGAACACGATGGCGTTGATGACCGTGCTGGCCGTCTCGCGCTGGAAGAAGCCGACGCTCGCGTGGATCATGCGCTCGAACATCTTCAGGCGCAGGTCGAGCAGGATCTTGTTCGAGACGTACTGCAACAGGTAGCCGGACGCGTACTGCGCGAGGCCGCGCACGAGCGACAGGCCGATCACGGCAACCGGCACGATCCACGTGGCGTTCGGGCTGCCCTTGGTGCCGAAACCGTGGTCGAGCAGCGGCTTGAGCAGCGCGGGAATGCCGGCCTCGGTCGCGGCCACGATCGCCAGCGTGGCGACCGCGCCGATCGCCACCCAGATGAGCGGCTTGAGATAGGGCCACAGCCTGCGGCCGACCGAGCCGGGGTTCGAGGCCTCGCCAGCGCCGATCGGCTTGCTGAGGGTGGATTGTCGGGGCTGCTCGCTCAAGGAATCCTCTGGAAAGCGTGTTCTGAAAACGGGCGCGGCGGCGTCGGGATGACGCTGCGGCAGCGCGGTACGCATTGTATACGGTCGGCGCGGCGGCCCACTCGATCCGTCAGACGGGCTGCCGGCAGTGTGCTTTCTGCTGCTTGCGGGGCCTTCCCGCTTCTTCCGCCATCTTCCCGCGCCTTCCGGTCGGTTACCTGATGCGCATGGTCTAGAATACGCACCTCTGCGCGCCTGGTCCGCCAGGTTGAGCAATACACCGTCCATAATCGATCGATAGGCGCTCAATCGCACTTCGACAGACACGCCATGCGCGCGCAACCGCACCGGTTCGCCGCCTGCGTGTTCACATCAAGAATCAGAACAGGCGTCCACTCATGTCCGACGGACTTTCCCCGACACGCCCAGGCTCCGCAGCCCGCGGCACGCCGCCCGCCACGCTTTCCGTGATCGTGGTGGCGATGAACGAGGCGCACGACATCGGCGAGTGTCTCGAATCGGTGCGCGGGCTCGCGATGGAAACCATCGTGTTCGATTCCGGCAGCACCGACGGCACACCCGAACTCTGCCGCCAGCTCGGCGCACGCGTGTTCGAAACCGACTGGCCGGGCGATGGCCCGCAAAAGAACCGCGCACTCGTTGAGGCGCGCGGCGACTGGGTCATCTGCCTCGACGCCGACGAGCGCCTGAGCCCCGAACTGCGCACCGAAATCGCCGCGATCCTCGCGCAAGGCACGCCGCACAACGCCTTCAGCACGCCGCGCCGCTCCAGTTTCTGCGGACGCTTCATGAACCACTCGGGCTGGTGGCCCGACCGCATCGAGCGCCTGTTCCGGCGCGGCAGCGCACGCTTCACCGACGTGCGCACGCACACGCACCTGGAAATCGAGGGCACGATCGGCAAGCTCGACGGCCCGATCATCCATATCTCGATGCCCGACCTGCACGAGGCGCTGGAGAAGACCAACGCCTATTCGAGCGCGGGCGCGCTGACGATGGCCGAAGCGGGCAAGCGCTCGTCGCTCGCCAAGGCGCTCGGCAAGGGTTTCTGGGCGTTTTTCCGCACCTGGGTGATACGCGCGGGTTTCCTCGACGGCGCCGAAGGGCTGATGCTCGCGATCAACAACGCCGAAACGACGTACTACCGCTACGCCAAGCTCGCCCTGCTCACGCGCGACGGCAAGGTGGCGAAGAAGCGTTAAGCCGCTGCGCTGGGCTAGCTTCAAATGAAAAACGGGCGACCTCACTGAGGTCGCCCGTTTTGCCTTGTCGCTCGCAATAGATCGCTTAGTACACGATCTCGATGGCACTGCCCGCGAACTCGCCGCGCAACGCGGCCAGCAGATCGTCGGTGGGCTTCACGCGCCACGCGTCGCCCAGACGCACTTCGCCTTGCGCGCGTTCGTTGCGATACACGATCTGCACCGCGAGACCGTTCGGAATCACGACCTGCTCGCGCTCGCGGCCACGACCGCCGCCAAAGCCACCACCGCCATCGCGCCCGCCGCGCCCACGCGTCTCGACCACCGGCGCGGGCAGCGAATCATCGGGCTTCGCACGATGCGCTTCGAGCACCGAGCGCAGCGACGCCGCGTCGGCGTTGCCGTTCATCTGCACCTTCACGGCCTGCGCGTAGCGGCTGCGCGCGCGCTCAAGATCCATCACCGTGTCCACGGTAAAACGGATGCCGCCCGTGAACGCGTCGTTGCGCGCGCCGCCCTGCACGACCAGCAGCTCGTCTTCCTTGAACAGCGCCTTGTGCGCCTCGTACTGCTCGTTGAACACCGTCACTTCGCACTGGCCGGTGCCGTCGTCGAGCAGCGCAATCAGCATCTTGCCGCGCTGGGTCATCTGCGTGCGCAGCGAAGCGATCACGCCCGCCACCAGCTTGTCGCGGCCTTCCTTCAGTTCGCCGATCTTCTGGCGCACGAAGCGGCGCACTTCGTCCTTGTAGGCATCGAACAGGTGCCCCGACAGATAGAAGCCCAGCGCGCCCTTCTCTTCCTGGAGCTTGCGCTTTTCCTCCCACGCCGGTTCGTCGACGAGTTCGTGCGCGGCCAGCGGCGCATCGCCCATATCGAACAGACCAGCCTGCATCGCGTTGGCGCTGGCTTGATCGGCAGCTTCCATCGCCATCGGCACGGACGCGATCAATTGCGCGCGATTCGCATGAATCGTGTCGAACGCGCCCGCGCGGATCATCGCTTCGATCGTGCGGCGGTTCACCATCCGACGGTCGATGCGCTCGCAGAAGTCGAACAGATCCTTGAACAGGCCACCTTCCTTGCGCGCGCGCAGGATTTCTTCGATGGCGTTCTGGCCGCTGCCCTTGATCGCGCCCAGACCGTAGCGGATCGTGCGCGAGCGCTTGCCTTCCGCGACGTGTTGATCGGCGACCGGCTCGAAGCGATACGCCGACGCGTTGACGTCCGGCGGCAGCACCTTGAGGTTATTGGTCGCGCAATCTTCAAAGAGGATCTTGACCTTGTCGGTGTCATCCATGGCGAGCGACATATTCGCCGCCATGAATTCGGCCGGATGGTGCGCCTTGAGCCACGCCGTGTGATACGCGAGCAAGGCGTACGCAGCCGCGTGCGACTTGTTGAAGCCGTAGCCCGCGAACTTTTCCATCAAGTCGAAGGTTTCGTCGGCTTTCTCGCGCGTGAGGCCGTTCTTCGCCGCGCCTTCCGCGAAGATCTCGCGGTGCTTGGCCATTTCCTCGGGCTTTTTCTTGCCCATCGCGCGGCGCAGCAAGTCGGCGCCGCCCAGCGAGTAGCCGCCGATGATCTGCGCCATCTGCATCACCTGCTCCTGGTAGACCATGATGCCGTAGGTCTCTTTCAGGACAGGTTCGACGCGCGGATCGGGATACTCCACCACTTCGCGGCCGTGCTTACGCGCGCAGAAGCTCGGGATCAGATCCATCGGGCCCGGACGATACAACGCCACCAGCGCGATGATGTCTTCGAAGCGGTCGGGCTGCGCGTCCTTCAGCATGCCCTGCATGCCGCGGCTTTCCAGCTGGAACACGGCGACCGTATTCGCTTTCTTGAGAATCTGGAACGACGGCGCGTCGTCGAGCGGCACCTGCGCGAGCGACCAGTCCTTCTTCGACGGATCGAGCATGCGGATATAGCGCTCGGCCCAGTCGAGAATCGTCAGCGTCGTCAGACCCAGAAAGTCGAACTTCACGAGGCCGACGGCTTCCACGTCGTCCTTGTCGTACTGGCTCACGACGCCGCTTTCGTCGCCCTGGGTGTAGAGCGGGCAGAAGTCCGTGAGCTTGCCCGGCGCGATCAGCACGCCGCCCGCGTGCATGCCGACGTTACGCGTGAGACCTTCCACGAGCTGCGCGAGGTCGAGCAGCTGGTGCACTTCGTCTTCGTTGTCGTAGCGCTCCTGCAGCAGCGGCTCTTCCTTCATCGCGTCGGCGATGGTGACGTGCTTGCCCGGCTTGAACGGAATCAGCTTGGCCACGCCGTCCGTGAAGTTGTAGCCGAGATCGAGCACGCGGCCGATGTCGCGCACCGCCGCCTTCGCCGCCATCGTGCCGAAGGTGGCGATCTGCGACACCGCATCGGCGCCGTACTTGTCCTTCACGTACTGAATGACGCGGTCGCGCCCGTGCTGGCAGAAGTCGATGTCGAAGTCGGGCATCGAGACGCGTTCCGGATTCAGGAAACGCTCGAACAGCAGGTTGTAGCGCAGCGGGTCGAGATCGGTAATCCCGAGCGCGTACGCGACCAGCGAGCCCGCGCCCGAACCCCGGCCAGGGCCCACCGGCACGCCGTTGTTCTTGGCCCAGTTAATGAAGTCCGCAACGATCAGGAAGTAGCCCGGGAAGCCCATCTTGATGATGGTTCCGCACTCGAATTCCAGCCGCTCGTTGTAGCGCGCGCGTTCGTTCTCGCGCTCGGCTTCATTCGGATAGAGCTGAACGAGGCGGCTTTCCAGCCCTTCCTTCGACAGCTGCACGAGGTAGTCGTCGAGCGACATGCCATCGGGCGTCGGGAACAGCGGCAGCTTGGGCTTGCCGAGTTCGAGCGTCAGGTTGCAGCGCCGGGCGATTTCGATGGTGTTCGCAAGCGCCGAGGGAATGTCCGCGAACAGCGCGGCCATTTCGTCCTGGGTGCGAAAACGCTGGTCGGTCGTGAAGCGCTTCTGGCGGCGCGGATTCGCGAGGATGTCGCCTTCCGAGATACACACGCGCGCTTCGTGCGCCGTGTATTCCTCGTGCGTCATGAACTGCATCGGGTGCGTGGCGACCACCGGCAGTTGCAGTTCCGCCGCGAGCGCGACAGCCTGCTCGATGTATTGCTCGCTGCCGGGCTGGCCGCAGCGTTGCAGTTCGATGTAGTAACCGTTCGGGAACAGCGTGGCCCAGCGCTGCGCATGGCGCTTTGCGCTTTCGGCGTTGCCCGCCGCGAGCGCGAGGCCCACGTCGCCCAGCTGCGCGCCCGAGATCGCCAGCAGCCCTTCGCCGAGACCGGCTTCGAGCCACGCGACGTCGACTTCCGCACGGCCACGATATTGATTCGTGAGCCACGCTTTGGACAGCAGTTCGCAGAGATTCAGGTAACCGACCTTGTCCTTCACGAGCAGCAGGAGGCGCGAAGGTTTGTCGCGGTCGTCCGGATTCATGATCCAGACGTCGCAGCCGGCAATGGGTTTGACCCCTTTGCCACGGGCTTCCGAATAAAAACGAACGAGGCCGAATGCGTTGCCGAGGTCGGTGAGCGCGAGCGCGCCCTGGCCGTCTTTGGCCGCCGCCTTGACGAGGTCGTCGAGGCGCACGATGCCGTCGGCAATCGAGAATTCGGAGTGGACGCGGAGATGGACGAAGCGGGGATCTGACATGGGCGTCATTGTACCTCTACGACCCGGCGAATTTTGCCGCCGGCGGCGCGGGCAAGGCGGTTTTGGCGTGGGCAAACGGGTGCGCGCGATCGGTGCAGAACTGGTGCAGAACCCGAGCAGAAGCGGCGCGCAAGCTTGCGCGCCGTCAGCGCCGCGCGACACTGCGGCAGGCGAGTCAACGCGTTGCAGGCGACTCGCCGCCCGCTTGAGGGATAATAGCGGATTGCGCCCGCCTCACTGACTGCGGGCCCGTCCGAATCAGCTTTGAGTGTTTGTTGGCCATGCGTATCCTCAACCTTTCCTCCTACCAGTTCGCGACACTTGAGAAGACCGCCGAATGGCGTCCGCTCGTGCTCGCGCGCTGCAATGAACTCGATTTGCGGGGCACGATCCTGCTCGCGCCCGAAGGCATCAACCTGTTCGTCGCCGGCGACGAGCCGAACGTGCGCGCCTTCATGGAATTCGTGCGTACCGACCCGCTTTTCGAAGGCAAGTTCGCCACGCTTCAGTTCAAGGAAAGCTTTTCCGAGGATCGCCCGTTCAATCGCATGCTCGTGCGCCTGAAGCGCGAAATCATCACGATGAAGAAGCCCGCGATCCGTCCCGAAGAAGGCCGCGCGCCCTCGGTCGCGCCGGTCGTGCTCAAGGAATGGCTCGATCGCGGCTTCGACGACGCAGGCCGCCCGGTCGTGATGCTCGACACGCGCAACGACTTCGAAATCGATGTCGGCACCTTCGACAAGGCGCTCGACTACCGCCTGACCAAATTCAGCGAATTCCCCGGCGTGATCGAGGCGAACCGCGCCGATCTCGAAGGCAAGACGGTGGTGTCGTTCTGCACCGGCGGCATCCGCTGCGAAAAGGCCGCGATCCACATGAAGGAAGTGGGGATCGAAAACGTCTACCAGCTCGAAGGCGGCATCCTGAAGTATTTCGAGGAAGTGGGCGGCGCGCATTACAACGGCGACTGTTTCGTGTTCGACCAGCGCACCGCGCTCAATCCGCAGCTGGAGCCGACGGACACGGTGCAGTGCTTCGCGTGCCGCGCCGTCGTGACGGCCGCCGAGCAGGCATCGCCGCTCTATGAAGTGGGCAAGAGCTGCCCGGCGTGCCACCCGGCGCGCGAGCAGGGCACGGACGCAACGACGGCAGCGCACGCCGCGTAACTCCGGCGTGAGCGCACCCGCCAGCCGCTATCGCGGGCGCTTCGCGCCCTCGCCCACCGGCCCTTTGCATTTCGGCTCGCTCGTTTCGGCGCTCGCGAGCTGGCTCGATGCACGCGCGCATGACGGCGCGTGGCTCGTGCGCGTCGAGGATATCGACGGCCCACGCACCGTGCCTGGCGCCGCCCAGGACATCCTCGCGACGCTCGAACACTTCGGCTTTCACGCCGACGAGCCGCCCGTGTGGCAAAGCGCGCGCATCGGCCTGTACCGCGAGGCGCTCGATGCGCTGATCGCATCAGGCCACGTCTACCCGTGCGGCTGCACCCGCAAGGAAATCGCCGATTCGCAATTGCACGCGCACCGGCGCAACACCACGCTGATCTATCCCGGCACCTGCCGCGACGGCCTGCACGGCAAGACCGCGCGCGCGTGGCGGCTGCGCGTGCCGGACGATCTCGCGCACGCGGCGCAGGGCGCGGACAACCCGGCGCTGATCCGCTTCGACGATCGCTGGCAAGGCCCGCAGCAACAGGATCTGGCCAACGAGGTCGGCGATTTCGTGCTGCTGCGCGCCGACGGCCAATGGGCCTATCAACTGGCCGTGGTCGTGGACGACGCCGCGCAAGACATCACCCACATCGTGCGTGGCGCCGACCTGCTCGATTCCACGGCGCGGCAGATCTGGCTGCAACAGTGCCTGAACGTGCCGACGCCGACGTACCTGCACGTCCCGGTCGTCACCAACGCCGAGGGTGAAAAGCTCTCGAAGCAGACTGGCGCGCAGCCGCTCGACGCCTCGCGTCCGCTGGACGCCCTGCTGGCCGCAGCGAAGCATCTGGGGCTCGATCTGCGCGACCCCACGCCCGCCTCGCTCGTCGCGTTTCAGGCCGATGCGATCGAAGCCTGGAAACGGCGTCTCACGCACCTGCCCGCATAAAAAACGCAGACGAAAAAAAACGGCGTGCCGGGTTAAAACCCGCACGCCGTTTTCACATCCAGGCCGTCTGATTACGACGACGAAGACGGAGTCGGCTTGTTACGCCACGACGAACCCAGACCGCCGAGCAGCGCGGCCAGCGGCTGCTTCGACGACTTCTGCGGCGCGGCGGCCTGCTCGGGCTTGTTGTCTTCGGCCTTGTTGCGCGCGGCCGCCGACGGCTCGTACGGCTTCAGGAAGAAGTCGTCGACCGGCTGCGAACGATGGTGGTGCGGGCGCTCGAAGCTGCCCGTGCGGCGATGGCCGCGCTCGGCACGCTCACCACGTTCACCGCGCTCGCTGCGTTCACCCCGAGCTTCGCGGCTTTCACGGCCCTCGTGACCATCGCGCTCGCGGCGGCGGCTGCCACCTTCGTGATGCGCCACCGGCGCATCGACGACCAGATGCTCGACCGTCAGCGGACGCTTGATGAGCTTCTCGATATCGGCCAGCTGCTTCTTCTCGTTCGGGCTGCACAGCGACAGCGCGTCACCGGTCGCGCCCGCGCGGCCCGTACGGCCGATGCGGTGCACGTAGTCTTCGGCGTTGAACGGCAGGTCGAAGTTGATGACGGCCGGCAGTTCGGCGATGTCGAGACCGCGCGCGGCGACGTCGGTGGCGACCAGCGCCTCGATCTCGCCGCGCTTGAAGGCTTCCAGCGCCTGCATACGCTCGTTCTGCGAACGGTCGCCGTGAATCGCGGCGGCGACGATGCCGGCCTTCTCGATCTGGCGCGCGAGACGGCTTGCGCCGATCTTGCTGTTGCAGAACACGATCACCTGCTTCAGGCCGCGCGAACGGATCAGTTGCACGACCGCGCCGGTCTTGTCGCCTTCGGCGACTTCATAAACGATCTGCGTGACGTTCGCGTTCGTCGAGTTGCTGCGCGCGACTTCGATGGTCTGCGGCGTGCGCAGGTACGTGGCGGCCAGCTTCTTGATTTCCGCCGAGAACGTCGCCGAGAACAGCAGCGTCTGACGCTCCTTCGGCAGCAGGTTCAGGATGCGCTGGAGATCCGGCAGGAAGCCCATGTCCAGCATGCGGTCGGCTTCGTCGAGCACGAGCATCTGCACCTGGCCGAGGTTCGTGGTCTTCTGCTGGACGTGGTCGAGCAGGCGGCCCGGCGTCGCGATCAGGATTTCGACGCCGCGGCGCAGCTCTTCCGACTGCGGATTCATGTCGACGCCGCCGAACACCACGGCGCTGCGCAGCGCCGTGTGCTGAGCGTAGGTGCGCACGTTGTTGGCGACCTGGTCGGCGAGTTCGCGCGTAGGCGTGAGGATCAGCGCGCGCACCGGATGGCGGGCGGGCGATGCGCTCGTGCTCGCCATCGGCAGCAGGCGTTGCAGGATCGGCAGCGAGAAGCTCGCCGTCTTGCCGGTGCCGGTCTGGGCGGCGCCCATCACGTCACGGCCCGTGAGGACCACGGGAATGGCCTGCGCCTGAATCGGCGTGGGCGTCGTGTAGCCCTGCTCCTGGATCGCCTTGAGGATGTCGGGCGCGAGGCCGAACTGATCGAAGGTCGCAGTGCTGGGCTTGACGTCGGTGTCGGACATGGTGGGTTTCGCTATAAAGGCGCTAGGCGCACGAGGCGCCATGCGCCTCAAATAATCACTGCGGGACTGCGGTGGTGCTGGCAGACGCTGCATGGCGCAGCCTGGTTCTGCCGGGATTGCCCACGGCGACCGGCAGCGCCGGTCGTGGCGGACAGCTTGTGGAACGGGCCGCTTGCGCGGACAGGAGCGCTCTGGCACGGGGTGCGCCGGCATGCTGCCGCGCTCGACCCGCTTCGCTCGACTCACCCGGTGGGTTCACCGTGGCTCGTTCCCTTATTTACTCGCCGATGCTTGGGCCCGGACAGGCGCTCGCACCCTGTTGCATGGCCGCTTCGGTGTCACCGGCGTTGCGCAGGCGCAATCCGGCGAAAGGCCGGTATTGTAGCACCTCGGCATAAATCCCTATGGCCCCAAGGGCGGCCTTCTGCAACGGCGCGGCGCTTCTGGTCGGGCCCTTTCTCCCTTTGCCTTGTTCGGGCGTAGAGGTTCGAAGCGCCGCGTTCAGCATTCACCACGTTTCGCGCATCACCATGAGCCGCAGCTCGGTCATGTCCTCGATGGCGTAGCGCACGCCCTCGCGGCCCAGCCCCGAATCCTTCACGCCGCCATACGGCATGTTATCGACGCGAAATGACGGAATATCGTTGATGACCACGCCGCCCACGTCGAGCCCGTCCCACGCGCGATGCGCATTGGCGAGCGAATCGGTGAACACGCCCGCCTGCAGGCCGAAGTCGCTGTTGTTCACGATATCCAGCGCCTGCCCGAAATCGTCGAAACGCTCCAGGATCGCCACCGGCCCGAATGCCTCGCGCCGATAAAGATCGGTGCCGCGCCCCACGTCCTCCAGCAGCGTGGCCTCGAACATCGCGCCGTCGACCTTGCCGCCCGCGATGATTTTCGCGCCCGCCAGCACCGCGCTCTCCATCCAGCCCGCGAGGCGCTTCGATTCGGATCCGGAAATCATCGGCCCGACGAAAGTCTTCTCGTCCTTCGGATCGCCCATTTTCAGCGTCTTGACCTTGGCAATCAGCTTGTCGCGCAGCGCGTCGTAGAGCGAGGCGTGCACGAGAATGCGCTGCACGCCGATGCAGCTCTGCCCCGACTGGTAATACGCGCCGAACGCGAGGCGCTCCACCACGTAGTCGAGCTTGGCGCCCTGATCGGCGTCGACGATGGCGGCCGCGTTGCCGCCCAGTTCCAGCACGACCTTCTTCTTGCCGGCCTTCGCCTTGAGATCCCAGCCGACCGCTGGCGAACCCGTGAACGACAGCAGCTTGAAGCGCTCGTCGGTGGTGAAAAGATCCGCGCCGTCGCGGTGCGCGGGCAGGATCGAGAACGCGCCCTTCGGCAGGTCGGTTTCGGCGAGGATCTCGCCGATGATGAGCGCGCCGACCGGCGTGCGGCTCGCGGGCTTGAGCACGAAAGGCACGCCCGCGGCCAGCGCGGGCGCGACCTTGTGCGCGGCCAGGTTCAGCGGGAAATTGAATGGCGAAATAAACGAACACGGCCCGATCGGCACGCGTTTGACGTAACCGTGATAGCCCTTCGCGCGCGGCGAGATTTCCAGGTTCACGATCTCGCCATCGATGCGCACGCTTTCCCCGGAAGCCACGCGGAAGGTGTCGATCAGCCGCGTGACTTCGCCGCGCGCGTCGTTGATCGGCTTGCCGGCCTCGATGCACAACGCCATCGCCAGCTCGTCGAAGCGCTCGCGAAAGCGCGCGACGCAATGGTCGATCACGGCCTGGCGCTTGAACGGCGGGAACGCCCGCAGCGCGGGCATGGCGGCCTCGGCGGCGGCGATGGCTTTGTCGATCGCCTTTGCGTCGGCCAGCGCGACGCGCGTGGCGACCTCGCCGCTGTATTTGTCGGTGACGTCGAGATCGGTGTTGGCGGCGACGGCTTCGTTCGCCAGGTAGTAGGGATAAGTCGGTTTGAGCATGACGCGTTCTCCGCAAAAGACGCGGCGCGCCATGCCGAACCGGTCACGCCGCGCCGATATTCGTGCAGTGCACGAACGCGCAAGGTGCGCGCCCGTACGCGAGGTTGGGTGCCTGCTTATCGCGTCAATTGCGCTAGTTTGTCACAACCACACGGACAAGACTCCGATGGCGCCGCGCCCAATAATCCAGCCCTATTTTCAATCATCGCGCGCATGAAATCGTCTAAAGCTGTGTCGACACAGCAACCCGTTTGTATTCGGGCCGAAAAGTTTCAGCGACACCGGCCTTCTTCGCACTCCATCGCTTTCGGTCAATAAAGCCAAAGTATTGACATCATTTGACCAAAATACCCGCCGAATTCGCATAACGTAGCGTCGATTCGCCCTTCTAGCGCAGCGCGAAATTCAAATTCACCCCTATCGACTGGAACGCCGGCTAACGACGCGACCAGGTTGAGAGCTATGCAGATCGTTGATATCGACAGCCCACACCCGTTACTGGATCTTTCGTGGATTCGGCAAGCCTGCGGCGACGCATCCCTTTCCGTTGCCGAATGCCTTGAACACCAGGAAAAAGTCGGACCCAATATCCTGTTCGACACGGCCTTCTACCGTAACCGTTACGCAGCTGAGATTCCCGAGGGAATGTCCTGCCTGGAACACTTCTGCAGGCAGCGTAAGGAATCGCCACGCGATCCCAACCCGCTTTTTTCGACGAAGCAGTGGCACGAGACGCACGGCTGGCGTATTGCGAATCCCGATGCGTGGCGCACCGAACTCTTTCGCACGCTTGGTCAGGAAGCGCGTTTCTCGCGCCGAGAGCGCCGTCGGTATGAAGAAGGTCAGATCGTCGTGCAAGACGAGATCGTTGGCAACGCCCCTGCTGCCGGGCAGGAAATATGTCTATTCGTGCACTTCGATAAAGCTGCCCAGGTTCAGCCCTACGTACTTGACTATCTCGACGCGCTGAAGAAACGCGGTTTTAGCATCGTGTTTCTCACAAACAGCGCAAGACTGCAGTCGCACGCGATGCAAGCCCTGCACTCGCGCGTATGGCGTGTCGTCACCACCACCAATCGCGCCTACGATTGGGGGCTCTATTTCATCGGCGTGAAATCTATCAGGGACGCGTATCCCGACAGCCCGATTCTCATGGCAAACGACAGCGTCGTTTACACCGGCCACGGACTCGACGACTTACTCGCTCGCGCGCGAGCAGACGCATCACACGTTACCGGCGCAATCGACAGTCTGCTGCATGACTGGCACCTTCAGTCGTTTTTCATTTATTGCGGCGCGCAGGTCGTTCAGACCGATGCCTGGACCGGATTCTGGGACGCGTACCGTCATCACAACGACAAATGGTGTGTCATAAACAGCCAGGAGATGGGCTTTTCGCGATGGATGAGCCGCCACGGCGTACCCATGGCTGCCGGATGGCGATATGCCGAAGTCCTGCAAGCCGCGGACTGCTACTCCGCGTCCGAATGGCGCAATGATCTCGTGCGCAATCGCGGCATCACAAATCCCACTGTCGAACTTTGGGATGTGCTCTATAAAAGCGATTTTCCGTTTATCAAGAGATCAATCTTTACTCAACCTATCTCCGCCAACAATCTCGATCAAATGTGCAACGTGATTAGCGGAATTCGCAAGCCGCGCAACATCGAATATATCTGACCGTACCTCAGACAAGTATTCACCGGTACCGGAGCATGTACGGCTCCGCACAACGCGCGCCAACGGCGCGCAGCCAGAGAAGATAATGAATCACCACCCTCTCGAATTCACCACCCCCGAATCACTATGGGTTCCTGATCAAATATTCAGTTCAGCGTGGCTCGAACACGCCCCTTTTGCATTCTGGATTACCCAGGCGGTTAAACCGCGCGTATTTGTCGAACTTGGTTCTCACTTCGGCTTTTCGTATCTTGCGTTTTGCCAGGCCGTGCTGGCGTTGAATCTGCCCACACGCTGCTTCGCGGTCGATACGTGGGTCGGCGACGATCATGCCGGGTTCTATGGCAACGAAGTGTTCGATCAACTCAACATAAACAACGAGAAATCGTATTCGAGTTTCTCGCGCTTGATGAGAATGCGCTTCGATGAGGCATTACCCTGCTTTTCCGACGGCGAAATCGACCTGCTGCACATTGACGGCCGTCACGGCTACGAAGATGTACTGGAAGATTTTTCGACGTGGCTACCGAAAATGTCTGATCGCGGAATCGTACTGCTTCACGACATCAACGTTCGCAAACACGAATTCGGCGTCTGGAAACTCTGGCAGGAACTCACTCCGAAGTTTCCGAACTTCGAATTTTTCCATGGCCACGGACTGGGCGTGCTCGGGGTCGGCACAGACCTCTCGCCTAACATCAAGGCGTTACTTGCATGCGACAGCACCACGGCGTCCAAAGTACGTCGCACCTATTCACAGCTCGGCCAGCATGTGACCCAGCGCGCGGTTCTCAAGGAAACGTATGCGCAGATGGTTATAAACGCGAACGATGCGAGTCAATTGCGCAACCAGGTCTCGGTGCTAGAGGCACAGGCGCGTGAAACAGCAAAACGTCAGGAAATGCTGGATGCCCGGGCCACCGATGTGGCTCGGCAAAACATCTCACAATCGAAAAGAGCCGCCGATCTCGAATTGCAGTTGGCTCGATCGACCGAGCGGGCACAGCAAACACATGTGGCGCTCGCCGAACAGGTGGCTCGCGCCACGCAGCTCGAGCATGAACTCGCTGCAGTTCACGAGTCCCAGAAAACCGAGACCGAGTTCGAGGCAGAGCTAAAACATCTGCATTCGACCGCAGTCAGATCCGAAACAGAACGTGAGCGACTTCGGGAAGAGCTGACGCACACGCGCCAGCAACTCGCCGAAGCGCACAATCTGAAAGTCAGCACGCAAGACCACGCGACAAGACTGGAAGTCCACTGTGCCAACCTCGAAATCCGGAACGCCAGCTACGAATCGAGCACCATCTGGCGAGCAACCCGGCCGCTGCGCAAGGCTTTCGCCAGATTTTCGCCGGGCGGACGGCTGATGCTCAGGCGCATCGCAAAAAGCGTGTTCTGGCTCGCGACACCGCATCGCACGGCGGCACGTTTGCGCTTTCTTGAGCAGCGTAGAAAAAACGCCACAGTACAGACGACAATCCCGAGCGCAAGCATTACGCCATTGACCAATCCGGTCTATCCCACCCACGAGATGACGGTCGAGCTTATGCGCTGGTTCGATCCTGAGTGGTATCAGCTGGAATATCCCGATGTCGCCGCAGCCGGCATGGATCCGTACACCCACTTCACGCAGCACGGCTGGCGTGAGCACCGTAATCCTCATCCGCTCTTCGATGTGAGCTGGTATCTGTCGCACCACCCTGAGCTGGAAGAGCAACAGACGGCACCGCTCACCCACTTCATCGAAAATCTCAACGAACGCCCAGCGCACCAGCTTCGCCAGCCGAAGCGCAATTGGAGCCTATCCCAGCAGACTTACGGAGACGTGCCGTCCAGCCTGCCGATCCCATACGTACCACCGCTTCGTGCCCCGGATCACACGTTCAGCGCCGAGCCATTCCACGCGCAGCTTGACACCATCGAGATCGTGTCCTTTGACATCTTCGACACTGCGCTCTACCGGCGCACGATGCATCCAACCACGATTTTCGATTTGCTCGGCGAGCGATTCGACAAGACGCTTGCGGAGTTGCCATATCAGTACGCAGATATCCGCTTTTGGGCTGAGCGGGAGGCACGAAAACGCGGCCTTGCACAAAAGGGCTCGCTGGAAATAGATCTTGAGGCGATCTATGAAGTCGTAGTCGAGTTCCTCGGGATGGGCAGGAATGAGGCGCAATCGTTCATGCTTGCAGAAATGGATGAGGAACGCAAAGCGCTGGCCGCCAATCCGACGATCCTGGCAATGGCGAACGCTGCTCTCGCAAAGGGCAAGCGCGTAATCTTCGTGAGCGATATGTATTTGCCGTCTGACTTCCTGCGCGAGATTCTCGTGCGCGAAGGCTTCCCTCATACAGATGTGTTCGTGTCCTGTGAGCATTCGGCCGGTAAGTGGGAAGAGAAGCTCTTCGAGATTGTCGCAACGCGCTGTGGCGTTGACGGCAGCAAGATTCTGCACATCGGCGACAACTTCAATTCGGACAAGGTTCACGCCGAACGCGCGGGCTGGCGCGCGATGCACTATCGCGATCCAGTCGCGGCACTGCCCTACGCGTTGCAGCTTATCGACACGTCGAAACTGCACATCGATAACGTCGCAACGTCCGTCGCGGTCGGGCTCGCACACCTGCACCGCGCGCGCGTCGAAGCGTCACAACTCGACTCTCGCAGCCGACTGGCGCGGCATATCGGTTATGAGGTGCTCGGCCCAACCGTGCTCGGTTTCGCGGCGTGGATCGCGCAACATGCTAGAGAGGCGAAGCTGGACCGAGTACTATTCCTGGCGCGCGACGGCTATCTGCCATCGATTGCATACGAGCGCCTGCGCGCACGCGACAGCTCGCTTTGTAGCTCGCGCTACGTGGCGGCGTCCCGGCGCCTGCTCTACTGCACGTCGTTCGAGACAGAGGACGACATAGTCAAGGTTGCCCGACACATAGGCTTCACCAAGGATACGACGCTCGACGAGTATCTTGACGTCTTCCAGCTGACGTATGAGGACGTAAAGATTCACGCTGATCGCCTGGGGTTCGGCGACGCTCACCAGCCAATCGCAGCAAACACGGACTTCACTCGCGAATATGGCGTAATTCATCAACGCCTGCTCACGCTGGTGCGCCACTTCGCGCCACTCACGCTCAGTCGCACCAGGGAGCGTGAGGACATTCTGCGCACCTATTACGAGCAGAACGCCGACGTCGGCCACGCCACTCGCGTCGCAATGGTCGATCTTGGCTGGGCCGGCAGCATGATGCAGCCGCTCAGAAGCATGCTCGAAAAGATCAACCCCATGGTCGATTGCAGGGCGCTCTTTTTCGGGCTGAATTCTCGCGCCAATACTGCGATCCCAGAGTCGATCAAATCGCACGCATACTTCTTTGACCGGGAAGATGCGCAACGCGCCGACTCGCCATTCGTACTTCCTTCGCAGGAGCGTCCGCAGGACATTCTTGGCGCATCGCTGTCGCTGATGGAAGTGCTGATTAGCGCGAACCACCCGACTTACATCGACGTTCGTCATGATGAAAGCACCGACAAGATCCTGCCAGTGACGGCGGGAGAGTCCTATTCACCGGAACAACGTGAATTCCTGCAGGCGGCGCACGATGCATGCAGGCAGTTCATCGACGATGCGCTCGATATGTTGCCGCGTGCGACGCATGACTGGGATTTCCGCCCGCTGATTGGGCTGGCATGGACCCGTCTGCTGTCGAGTCCTGATGCCGAGGAAGCCGCCGTTCTTGGCACATTTCCTCATCGTGTCGATGCGAGTGGGCATGCTGCAACCACGTCGCTCATCGAGGTACCCGCACCGTCTGCCGATCGCGCCGTGCTTTGGGACGCATTCACCCATGCGATGTGGCCGAACGGCTGGTTCGCGCTACTCGATCCGGTACAGCGGGGACGCATGCTCAGCCCGATCACTCCTGAGATCTGCGACTGACGAAGTCTTGCCGGATGAACGGACCAGGTCATCGCCCGGCCCCAATTGAAGGTACTCCTCGCATCGCTGCCGCTCAAGCAATGGGCAGCGCCTGTTTGGAGCCCTACCGCATAATCGTCGCGCAGCCCGCGACGATGGGTTTCGAGTTAGGGTCGGCCATGGTGTCGTAGAGATCGCCGCTGGGGCCTTTAGTCCACCAGACGTAGCGGTCGCCGACATACTTCACGCCCGACGCCGCCACCACGCCGACGAGCAGCAGCTTGCGGCCCTCGACCGGCACGAGCGCGAAGCTCTGCCCGTTGGCCGCGTTGAGATAGCTGACCTTGAAGGTCTTGCCGTCGGCGCAGGTGTAGCTGAAGGTATGACGAGACTGGACGTGGATGTCGCGGACATCGAGCGGGCCGCCATTGGCGGATGCCGCGTGCGCAACGGGTGCGGAGGGTGCGGCGATGGCCGCGAGCACGCCGATGAACGCAAGCGTGCGGCATTGGCGTGACAGGAAAGAGCGGAAAGTGAAGAAAGAGCGTGCGCCGGCGCGGGCGTCGATCATGGCGTTCTCCTGGCGTGGCATGTCTGCGGGACGAGGCACCGGGAGGCACCGGTCACGGATCGATCACATCGGCGCAAGCATCGGTCGGTGCCGCCGCGACGTGACCCACGAGCGGCACGATCTTCAGCCCCGCCGACGCAACCCGGCAAGGCGCGGCCGCCAGCCCGCAACCCGACAGCGCCCCGGCCAGCGACAACACGCCGATCCAGCACGCCAGACGAAACACCTGCGATCCGCACATACCTGCCTCCCGGCCTCTGCCGACACGATAACCCGCAATACCCCGGCCGCGCCTTTTACATGCTGCATGCGTGCTGCAAGCATGCAACAAGCGCGCGCCGGCTGAGCGCGCGATTATCGGCTGGACACGGCGCGCGCAGCTTAAGCGGGATCAAGCTGCGCGCGTATGCGCTTACTTCGACGCGTCACCCGCCACCGGACGCACCGCCGCAGCAGCGGCCCGGGCGCGGGCGCGCGCTTCTTCGAGATCCGCGCCCGTCGCGAGCGCCACGCCCATGCGGCGCTTCACAAAGCTTTCCGGCTTGCCGAACAGGCGCAGATCCGCGCCCGGCACGGCCAGCGCATCGGCGACGCCTTCAAACGCGATGCCGCGCGCGTCCATGCCGCCATAAATCACCGCCGACGCGCCCGGGCCGCGCGCCGTCGTATCGACGGGCAGGCCGAGAATCGCGCGCGCGTGCAGCTCGAACTCCGAAAAGCGTTGCGACGCCAGCGTGACGAGACCCGTGTCGTGCGGACGCGGGCTGACTTCCGAGAACCACACTTCGTCGCCGCGCACGAACAGCTCGACGCCGAACAGGCCGCGCCCGCCCAGCGCCTCGGTCACCTTGTGGGCGATCTCGCGCGAGCGCTCGAGCGCCTTCGCGCTCATCGGCTGCGGCTGCCAGGACTCGACGTAGTCGCCGTCCACCTGCTTGTGGCCAATCGGGTCGCAGTAATACGTCTGCACCTGGCCGCTGCCCGAATCCGTTGCACGCACAGTTAGCTGCGTAATTTCGTATTCGAAATCGATAAAGCCTTCGACGATCACGCGGCCATGGTTCACGCGGCCGCCCGCGAGCGCGTATTGCCAGGCGTGCTCGACATCGGCGTCGCTGCGCAGCACCGACTGGCCCTTGCCCGACGACGACATCACCGGCTTCACCACGCACGGATAGCCGACTTTGGCGATACCGGCCTTGAGTTCGTCGAGCGAATCGGCAAACGCGTACGGCGAAGTCGGCAGGCCCAGTTCCTCAGCAGCGAGGCGGCGAATGCCTTCGCGGTTCATGGTGAGCTGCGCGGCGCGCGCGGTGGGGATGACTTCGGCGACGCCTTCGGACTCGACCGCGGCGAGTGCATCCGTGGCGATGGCCTCGATTTCCGGCACGATCAGGTGCGGGCGTTCAGCTTCGATCAGCGCACGCAGCGCCTTGGGATCGGCCATGTCGATGACGTGCGCGCGATGCGCGACCTGATGGCCGGGCGCGTTCTCGTAACGGTCGACGGCGATCACCTCAACGCCAAGGCGCTGCAACGCGATGATCACTTCCTTGCCGAGCTCGCCAGCGCCGAGCAGCATGACGCGGGTGGCGGAAGCGGAAAGCGGCGTGCCGATGCGGGGGCCGGTCTGCATGATGTCTCCAGAAATCACGGTAAAGAATGACGATGAAGCGCGCGCGCTTCATGGATGACGCACGAATGCGAGAAAGCGTCGATGTTAACACGCGCACCCATGCGTCTTGCCTGGCCAGACGGCCGATACGAGAGCGGCGCGTCGCCCGGGCTTGCCACGCGATCGCGTGAACAATCGCGTGAAGAAGTCACCATTTAGCGAACGTTTGCGCTCGCATGCCGTCTCATGGTGCGTTACCCTTACGCCTTCGCCAGTTACGAGGAAATGCGATGTCCCACCGCTTGAGCACACGCCCCGCCGGGCACACGATGACGCGCCTGCTCGCGTCGCGCGCGGCGCCGCTCGCGGCCGCCATCGGCGCAGCACTGATGCTTGCTGCGTGCAAGCTGCCGGTTCACCAGGATTCGTCGGCGCCCGCGCCCGATCCGTTCAATCCCGCCGCCACGCAGTTGCTCGACAACACGCAATGGCAGCTCGTCGAATGGAAACGCGCGGACGGTTCGCTGCGCGCCATCCCCGGCGCGAATGCCGATGCCGGTGCGGCAGCCGCACCGGGCGCACGCCCGCTCACGCTCGACCTGTCCACGGCGAACGGCCAGCGCCGCGCCAGCGGCTTCTCGGGCTGCAATCGCTACATGGGCCGCTACACGCTCAAGAGCGGCCTGCTCTCGTTCGACCAGCTTGCGGGCACGCGCATGGCGTGCGTCGGCGCGGGCGGCGAAATCGAAGGCCCGTATCTCGATGCGCTCGCGCATATCGCGCGCACCGGCGTGCAGATGCGCTCGCCGCAGGCGCTCCTGCTGATCCTCGAAAACGGCGATCACCTGACCTTCGCACAGGCAGGCGCCAGCGCCCCGGCAGCCGCATCGGCGACGCAGGGTCAGTGACGCAGCGCACCGCCCCGCAGCCGCGCGCTCACCCCGCGCGGCTGTTTTTTTGCTACAGCTTTTTGCCGGTTTTCCGCTCCCCCCTGAGCGCGCCCCCCGCCACTGCGGCGCCGCGACAACGCGCAATGCGGCGCACCAGGGTCGAGCGGTTACACTCGACACCTTGCCCAAACTTTCATCGTAGATCTCTGGCATGCACACGGTAGTTCCTGGCTGGTTCGGCTTATCGGCCGTCTGGTTCATCCCTCTGATCTGGCGTCTCGTGAAGTCGGTGCTGCCCGGCGGCGCGGGGCTGCGCGGCCCCGGCACGATCCGCCTGTGGCTCGGCTTTTTCTGCGTGCTGCTGTCAAGCTGCGCGCTCGAAGCGTCGATCCTGAACATCGAGGGTTTCGATGCGCTCGGCCACGCGCTCGCGGGCGGCCTCGGCAAGCTGATCGGACACGTCGCCGCACCGCTCGCGATGGCGGCGTTGTTCTTCATCAGCCTGCCCTGGCTCATCGAGTTCCGCTGGCGCGACTTTTTCGTCTGGGCCGATGTCTCGCTTGGCCTCGGCCTGAACATCCGTCCGTCCGATGACGACGACGAGGGCAGCGAGCGCGTCTCGCGCCGCAGCCGCCGCAACCGCCACGACACGCAGGACGGCGCCAAGGCATCGGGCGCTTCGTCCGGCATGAGCGCAGGTCTCGCCGGACTGGGCAGTCTCGGCAGCGCTTTAGGCCTGGGCGGCGGCCTCGCCTCGGGCGACGGCCCGAATATCGGCTCCGGCGCAGGCACGACCGCGCCGCACGACGATCCGCCCCGCAAGCGCCCCACGGTCTGGCGTCCGCAGATGCCGGGCAAGCGCACGGCTGCGGGTGCAGCAGGTGCGGCTGTGACAGGCGTGGCTGGCGCCGCGAATGCCGCACAAGCCACACACGGCGCAGGCGTCGCGCAAATGGACAACTCCCCGTGGCGCACCGAACCGGATTTCGCCTCGCCGCCTCCGAGTCCCGCCGCCGCGTGGGCGCGCAGCGAACCGACCGCGCCGGTGGGCTGGTTGCGTGAAGGACAACCCGGTGCGCGTGCACCGATGCCGTCCGCGCCGCAGTCGGGCGCCATGACCGGCGAGCTTCGCCGTGGCGCGCCGTTGCCCGCGTCCGCTGGCACGTTGAACGGCGGCATGCCGGGCGACGCACGGCGCGCGAGCGTCGGCGGCCCGAATGGCGTGCCGGTGCCCGCTCCTGCTGTCGCCTTCCCCGCCGACGTGCAACGTCAGGCGATGACGGGCCTTGGCGGCGTCGCCGTGGCTGCGGCAGGCGCGCAGGTCGCGGCGGGCGGTGCTTCGCCGTGGCGCGTCGCGCCTGGGCGTTCCGCTCCGAACGGTGCCTCGGCGGCAATGGGTACATCACAAGGCAGCGCACCGATCCGCGCACCCTCGATGCGCCCGCCAGCACCTGCCGCAGCACACGCGACACAAGCGGCACAAGCGGCACTGGCGGCACACGCCGCGCCGCTCGCTTCGACGACTTCGGTGCCGGTCATGCCGCGCAGCGCCGTGCCGAACGCCGTCGATCCGATCGTCTCGCCTTACGCGAGTCCGGCGCCCTTGCGCCGTAGCGCGCCGCCGCCGGTTGCGGGCAGCACGGCCGCACGCGCCGCGGCTGCCGCTGCGCCGCAGCCGCGCCATCAGGCAAAGCCCGCTCGTCCGTTCGTCTGGCCGACCAAAACGACGCCGACCGCTGCAGTGCGTACGCCCCCCGCGATCAGCCCGCAGATCGCCGCCGCGCCCATGACGACGCCGGTCGCCGAAGTCAGTCCCGTCATGCCGGCCTACTCGCGCCCGGTGACGCCCGCCCCCGCCGCCGAACCTGCGCCGCTCTCGTCCAGCGTGCTCGAAACGCTGCGCTCGATCGAAGAAAACGCCGCACGCTGGACATCGCTGGCTGGTGCGAGTCTTGCGCGCCGCAATAGTGTCGATGAGCCAGTCGCGCAAGTGGACGCCGCAGCACCCAAGGTGTCGCTGGAACAGGCGCACGCCCCGCAGGTCGCCGCCCCGGTTCAAGCGGCGGATCACGTCGCTCACGCTGCGGCTGAAGCACCTGCAAGACCTGCAACACCTGAAGCGCCCACCGAGCCAGTGCAGGAAACACCGCTCGTCCCGACGCATCAACCCGACGAGGAAGCGACGGCTTCGATACCCGAAGCCGTTCACGTCGAAGCTGAAGCCGAAGCCACGCCAGCCGCTGCCGCAACGCAAGTCGAAGCGCCCGCTAGCGAGACGACGCCGGACACCGATAACGTCCTGCCCGATTTCCTGATCGGCGCGCAAGAGAATGAGCCCGCATCGGCGGAACCGGTCGCATCCGCCGCGTCGGAAGAAGCGCCGGTCAAGTGGCCGGACTTCGACAATGGCATGCCGTGGGTGATGCTCGATGACGAGCCGCAGGCCCATGAAGCCATCGAAGCTGAAACCGCCGCACCGGTGCAGGAAGTGACGCCTTCGGAACCCGCCGCCGATACCACGAGCAACATCGTGCGCTTCCCGCGCCTCGTGACTGCGCACGTGCCGGTCGAGCAACTGGAAGACGAACCCGAAGCCGAAATCGAACAGCCGGCAGTCGAAGCCGCAAGCACGCAGGAAGCGGTTGCGAGCGTCGCGACTCCGGAACCCGAGGTCGCCGAGCCGCTGGCGCCCGCCGCCGTCGATATCTTCACCGCAGCGTTCAGCGCCGCGCTGCCGACCTTCATCGCCAAAGCCGCCGAAGAGGAAGAAGCGAAGGCCGCAGAAGAAGCGCTGGCTCAAGCCGAAGCGCCGGCAATCGTCGAAGCGGAACCGCTTCCGAGCGTCGTCACTGCACGCGAGCAGGAAGTGCACAACGAAGCGCACAACGAAGCGCCTGCGATCGAAACGACGCCGGTTGAAGAACCCGTAGCCGTCGAAGCCGAACCCATCGAAGCCGAAGCCGCAGCGACACAACCCGCACTGATCGAGCCGGAACCTGAGCACGAGCCCGAACCCGAGCCGGTCGTCGCGCAAGCCAGTTTTGCAACCGAAGCGCCCGCCATCGAGATCGTTCGTCCGGCGCCGACTCCGGTCGAAAGCACGGCGGCCGAACCGCAACCGGCATCGGAGCCGTTCGGTATCGCTGCACCGCTCGCCGCCGTTGCTGCGGCTGCAGCCGCCGTCACGCCGACCGTAGCGAACGCGGCAATCGCCACGACTGCCACGACTGGCGCAATCGCCACAATCGCACCGGCCCTTGGCACGGCGCACACCGTTGCAGCCGCAACCACGCCCGAAAGCACCGAAATCGAACCGGCAGCAGCGCCTGCATGGCACCTGCCGATCATTCAGGCGCCTGCTGCACCTGCACCTGCACCCGCCCCGAGCGCGCCGGTCGTGCCGCCGTGGGAGCAGGCGCTCACCCCGGCGCCCGCGCCTTTCGTCCCCGCCGCGCCGATCGAAGCCGCCCCCCTCGCGCCGATCCCGGCAGCGCCCGCATGGCACTTCCCGCCGGAACCTGCTGCAACGGCCTTCCCGTCGATCGCGCCGATTGCGCCGATCACGCCGATCGCGCCGATCGCGCCGCTTCAACCGCCAGCGCCGCCCGCAGCCTTCACGCCGCCGTGGGAGCAAGCGCCGGCAAGCGCCGCCACCCCGGCCGCCGCACCCGCAGCCCCGCTCGAAGCGGCAACGCAAACCGCAATGCCTGCCCCCGCACCTGCGCCAGAACCGGCACGCCAGCCGGTACGCGGCCACGCGCCCACGTCGTTCGAATTCCAGCCGCTCAGCGCCTCGACGGTCGAGCTGCCCGGCTTCGACCTGCTGGAGCGCTCCTCGACCGAGATCGAGTACGTCTCCGAAGAAAAGCTCGCCGAAACCAGCCAGTTGATCGAGCAGCGCCTGCAGGAATTCAAGGTGCCGGTCACGGTGGTCGGCGCTTCGGCGGGCCCGGTCATCACGCGCTTCGAAGTCGAGCCTGCGCTCGGCGTGCGCGGCAGCCAGATCGTCGGTCTGATGAAAGACCTGTCGCGCGGCCTCGGGCTCACGTCGATCCGCGTGGTCGAAACGATTCCGGGCAAGACCTGCATGGGGCTCGAACTGCCCAACGCGAAGCGCCAGATGATCCGCCTGTCCGAGATCCTCGAATCGACGCCGTATCAGCGTTCGCAATCGAAGCTCACGATCGCGCTGGGCAAGGACATCATCGGCCTGCCGATCGTCACCGATCTCGCCAAGGCGCCGCACATGCTCGTCGCGGGCACGACCGGTTCCGGCAAGTCGGTCGCGATCAACGCGATGATCCTCTCGCTGCTCTACAAGGCGACGCCCGAGGATGTGCGCCTCATCATGATCGACCCGAAGATGCTGGAGCTGTCGGTCTACGAAGGCATTCCGCATCTGCTCGCGCCGGTCGTGACCGACATGAAGCTCGCGGCCAACGCGCTCAACTGGTGCGTCGGCGAGATGGAAAAGCGTTACCGGCTGATGTCGGCGGTGGGCGTGCGCAATCTCGCGGGCTTCAACCAGAAGATTCGCGACGCCGCGGCGCAGGAAAAGAAGATCGGCAATCCGTTCTCGCTCACGCCCGAGGCGCCCGAGCCGCTCTCGCCGCTGCCGATGATCGTCGTGGTGATCGACGAGCTTGCCGACCTGATGATGGTTGCGGGCAAGAAGATCGAAGAGCTGATCGCGCGTCTCGCGCAGAAGGCGCGCGCGGCGGGCATCCACCTGATTCTCGCGACGCAGCGTCCGTCAGTGGACGTCATCACCGGCCTCATCAAGGCGAACATTCCGACGCGCGTGGCGTTCCAGGTGTCGTCCAAGATCGACTCGCGCACGATTCTCGACCAGATGGGCGCGGAATCGCTGCTCGGCCAGGGCGACATGCTGTTCCTGCCGCCAGGCACCGGCTACCCGCAGCGCGTGCACGGCGCGTTCGTCGCCGACGAGGAAGTGCATGCCGTGGTCGAGTACCTGAAGCAGTTCGGCGAGCCGGAATACGTCGAGGGCATTCTCGACGGCCCGGCGAGCGAAGGCGCGCCGCAAGACCTGTTCGGCGAGTCGCCCGAAGCGGAAGCCGATCCGCTTTACGACGAGGCGGTGGCCTTTGTCGTGCGCACGCGGCGCGCGTCGATCTCGTCGGTGCAGCGTCAGTTGCGCATCGGCTATAACCGCGCCGCACGCCTGGTCGAACAGATGGAAGCGGCGGGCCTCGTCTCGCCCATGGGCATCAACGGCAGCCGCGAAGTGCTCGTGCCGGGACAGGCTGAATAAGCGTTACAGCATCGCCGCCGTCAAAGCAAAAAACGCCGCGTGGATGAACTCCACGCGGCGTTTTTTTATCTCTTGCCGACTCGCGTCGGCTTCATCAACTCAAGGCGTCACGAACTTGAAATCGACCGGCGAGCCGATGTCGATTTTCTTCGGATTCGCTTCGAGCAGACCCGTTTCCTGGTCGCGGCGGAATACGTACACCGTATCGCTGTTCTGGTTGCCGACGATCAGCCACTGGCCGCTCGGGTCGATGGCGAACTCGCGCGGCGATTTGCCGAGGCTCGCCTGACGGCCCACGCGCTTGAGCTTGCCGCTCGTCGGGTCGACCGCGAAGATCGAGATGTCGTTGGCGTCGCCGCGGTTCGACACATAAAGGAACTTGCCGTCCGGCGAGAGGTGCAATGCCGCTGCGCCCACTGCGCCCTTGAAGTCCGGTTCGGCGAGTTTCTCGACCTGCTCCAGCTTCAGGTGGCCGTCTTCGTAGTTGAACACGCTGACCGTGCCCGCGAGTTCGCTCGTCAGGTACGCGTGGCGACCGTCGTTGCCGAACACGAGGTGACGCGGGCCGGTGCCGGCCTTCACGTCGGTGTAGCGCCACTCGGCCGGGCTCACCAGACCGCGCGTGCCGTCCGGCGTGTAGCGGTAAGTCCAGAGCTTGTCGGTGCCCAGATCCTGCGTGAAGAGATAACGGCCATCGGGCGAGAACACCGTCGAGTGCACGTGCGCGTTGTCCTGGCGTCCCTTCACCGGGCCGCCGCCCTCATGGTGCACGGTCAGCACCGACTGGCCGAGCTTGCCGTCCTGCTCGATGGGCAACACCGCGAAGCTGCCGCCCGGATCGGCGGCGACCGAGTAGTTGGCCACCAGCAGGTATTTGCCGTCCGGCGACAGGCTTAGGTAGCACGGATCGTTGCCCTGCGCCGAGACCTTGTCGAGGAAGGTGAGCTGGCCGCTCGCGGCATCGAAGCCGAACGCGCTCACGTCGCCGCGCGTCGTGGCCGGGCCGTTGTCGCCGGGCAGCTCGTTCACTGCGTAGACGAAGCGCTTGTCGTGGCTCACGACGAGATACGACGGGTTCACGGTCTTCGCGACGCTGACCTGCTGCGCGTCGCCGGTCTTCGAGTCGAAGCGGTAGACGTAAAGGCCTTCGCTCTTGCCGCCCGTGTAAGTGCCGACGATCAGGTCATACACGCCGTTACCCGCGACATTGGCGGACGCGCCGCTTTGCGCGAACGCCTGGGGAGCGGCTACGGACGCGGCGACTGAGGCCATGATGGCAATACCCTTGATGATCTGATGAATGACGCCGCGCTTGTGGGTGCGCGGTGCGTCCCGTTCATGCGACTGCATGGGCACGGCGATTGCGGCTGCATGGCCTTGAATCATGTCGACCTCCTTTCTTCTTGTCGAACTGTCGAATCTGGTGCTGATCGTCCGCACGCGTCATCCTGCGCGCGGCGAATCTTATGAGGGTTGGGGGGCCAGTATACGAGAGGTTGTGCGCCATCGCGCTGCCAGCGCGCAGCGCGCGGCCTCGTCCATCAAGGAGTGAACAATGAATATCCATGTCGCCATCGGCCCGCTCGTCGCGCTCATCGCCGGCATCCTGATTCTGGTTGTGCCTCGCCTGCTCAACTACATCGTCGCGCTCTATCTCATCATCATCGGGCTCATCGGCCTGTTCGGCACGGGCGGGCATTTCTGACCGCCGAAAGCGGCCCTCTCCAGTCCCCTTCGCACGCCCCGAACCGCGCGTCGCGACAGTCCCCGCAGCGATGTTTTGCGTGCGCTGGCGTGCCCGGCGCCGCAAAACGCGTTGCGCATTCCGCCCCTGAGCCACTACTCTTGTCCGTGCATGCGCAGTCGCAGTCGCTTCACGTTCCAGAAAAGTCACAACGCAACGTACCAACCGCACCACGCAAGCTGTCAATCCGCTTACCATGCCCGCACTTATCGAAGACTATGCCTTGATCGGCGACGGCCACACCGCCGCGCTCGTGTCCCGCGAAGGTTCCATCGACTGGCTCTGCTGGCCGCGTTTCGACTCCGGCGCCTGCTTCGCGGCGCTGCTCGGCGACGAAAAGAATGGCCGCTGGCAGATTGCCCCCGCGCCCGCCGCCGACGGCACGCCCGCGAAAATCACCACCACACGCCGTTATCGCGGCGAAACGCTGATCCTCGAAACCGATTTCGAAACCGCCGAAGGCGCGGTCACGCTGATCGACTTCATGCCGCCCGGCAACGGCTGGACTGAACTCGTGCGCATCGTCGTGGGCCGTCGCGGTACGGTGCGCATGCAATGCGAGCTGGTGCTGCGCTTCGACTACGGTTTTTCGGTGCCGTGGGTGAGCCGCCTGACCTACGAAAGCGGCATCAAGGCCACGGTCGGCCCGGACACCATCGTGTTGCGCACGCCCGTCGATCTCGAAGGCGAGAACATGCGCACGCTCGCGCAATTCGACGTCAAGGAAGGCGAGCGCGTGCCGTTTTCGATGGCCTACGCGGCGTCGCACCTGCGCCTGCCGCCGCCGCGCGATCCGTTTACGGCGCTTGCCCGCACCGAAAACTTCTGGGAAGAATGGGCCGCGCGCGGCACGGTCGAAGGCCGCTGGGCCGCCCCGATCCGCCGCTCGCTCATCACGCTCAAGGCGCTCGCCTACGAACCCACGGGCGGCATCGTCGCCGCGCCCACCACTTCGCTGCCCGAGCAGCTGGGCGGCACGCGCAACTGGGACTACCGCTACTGCTGGCTGCGCGACGCGACCATCACGCTGCTCGCCATGATGCGCGGAGGCTACTACGACGAAGCCCGCGCGTGGCGCGCGTGGCTCGGGCGCGTGATGGCCGGGTCGCCCTCGCAGTTGCAGATCATGTACGGCATCGCCGGCGAGCGGCGCCTGCCCGAAATCGAACTCGACTGGCTGCCCGGCTACGAAAACTCGAAGCCCGTGCGCGTGGGCAATAACGCAGTCGGGCAACTGCAACTCGACGTCTATGGCGAAGTGATGAACGCGCTGCACCTCGCGCGCGTGGGCGGCCTGCAAGCCGACGACACCGCGTGGTCGATCCAGTGCGCAATGCTCGAACACCTCGAAAAGATCTGGACGGAGCCCGACGAAGGCATCTGGGAAACGCGCGGCGGCCGCCAGCATTTCACGTTCTCGAAGGTGATGGCGTGGGTCGCGTTCGACCGCTGCGTGCGTTCGGCGGAAAAATTCGACCTGCCGGGCCCGCTCGATCACTGGCGCGCGCTGCGCGAGACCATTCACGCGCAGATCTGCGAGCGCAGCTTCAACCGCGAGCTGAACTCGTTCACGCAGATCTACGGCGGCACCGATCTCGACGCGAGCCTGCTGCTCATGCCGCTGGTCGGCTTCCTGCCCGCCGACGATCCGCGCATCGCGGGCACGGTCGCGGCCATCGAGCGCGACCTGATGTGTGAAGGTTTTGTGATGCGCTACCGCACCACCGACTTCAACGACGGCCTGCCACCCGGCGAAGGCACCTTTCTCGCGTGCAGTTTCTGGATGGTCGATAACCTCGCGCTCCAGGGCCGCATGGACGACGCGCGCGCGATGTACGAGCGCCTGCTCGGACTCGCCAACGACGTCGGCTTGCTGGCCGAGGAATACGACCCGATCGCAGGCCGTCTTGTGGGAAATTTCCCACAAGCCTTCTCGCACGTGGCGCTTGTGCACACGGGCCTGAACCTGATGCGCCACGAGCAGGAAATGGCCAGCGAAACCGGCCATCCCGAGGGCGTCCCGCCGATGGAAGCCGATTTCGAGGCCACCGCTTCTTAGTGAGGAATGCGAGCCACGCGTAGGTGAAATCAGGATCGCGAAGGACTTGATGCACGCGTCAACGTACGAAAGCGCCGACGCGTTTGTAGGAGGTGCGCTAAACTTGACTTGCTGCGTTGCACAACGTTCTGGGGTTCGATAGGATGATCCGCGGGTCGTGCAGCCTGTCATGCAGTCCGGGCAGGTGCGACCGCGGCGCGCCCTTGTGTTTTCGCTCAAGCGGCGCGATGCGCAGCCGATATATAGCCTGTCACAGTATGACTAAAGCCTGATTCAGGCCTGACCGATCAACATGCGGGCCGTCTCCTTGTCGCGTTTTTGCCGCGCGGCCTGGATTCGATCCGGCCCCTGATGCTGGAGCATCCATGCTCTACCAAATCCGCGAATACCAGCGCGCACTGCTTAGCCCACTTACCGCGTGGGCCCAGGCTGCTTCCAAGTCGTTCACCAATCCGTCGAGCCCGTTCTCGCTCGTGCCGGGCGCGTCGCGTCTGGCCGCCGGCTACGAACTGCTCTACCGGCTCGGCAAGGACTACGAAAAGCCCGAATTCAACATCAAGCAGATCGAAAAGGATGGCCACCACATCCCCATCGTCGAACAGACGATTGTCGAAAAGCCGTTCTGCCGCCTGCTGCGCTTCAAGCGCTACGCGGACGATCCTGCCGCCGTGACCGCGCTCAAGGACGAGCCTTCGGTGCTGGTGTGCGCGCCGCTGTCGGGCCACCATTCGACGCTGCTGCGCGACACCGTGCGCACGCTGCTGCAGGACCACAAGGTCTACATCACCGACTGGATCGACGCGCGCATGGTGCCGCTCGAAGAAGGCGCGTTCCATCTGGACGACTACGTCGCGTACATCCAGGAATTCATCCGTCACATTGGTGCGAAGAATCTGCACGTGCTGTCGGTCTGCCAGCCGACGGTGCCGGTGCTCGCGGCCATTTCGCTGATGGCGAGCCGCGGCGAGCCGACCCCGCTCACCATGACGATGATGGGCGGCCCGATCGACGCGCGCCGCAGCCCCACGGCCGTCAACTCGCTCGCAACCGAGCACTCGCTCGAATGGTTCGCGAACAACGTGATTCATCCGGTTCCGGCGAACTATCCGGGCGAAGGCCGCGAGGTCTATCCGGGCTTCCTGCAGCACGCGGGTTTTGTGGCGATGAACCCGGGCCGCCACACGACGGCGCATTGGGACTTCTACAAGAGCCTGTTGCGCGGCGACGAAGAGGATGCCGAAGCACATCGCCAGTTCTACGACGAATACAACGCGGTGCTCGACATGGCCGCCGAGTATTACCTCGAAACGATCCGCACGGTGTTCCAGGAATTCAGCCTCGCCGAGGGCACCTGGGACGTCGCGGGCGAGCGTGTGCGTCCGCAGGATATCCGCGACACGGCGCTGTTTACGATCGAAGGCGAACTCGACGATATTTCGGGCTCCGGACAGACGCGCGCCGCGCACGACCTGTGCACCGGCATCCCCGAGAACGACAAGCACCACCTGACCGCGGAAAAGTGCGGCCACTACGGCATTTTCTCGGGCCGCCGCTGGCGCACCATCATTTATCCGCAACTGCGCGACTTCATCCGCCAGCATCAGCCGCAGGCAAAGCAGCCCGCCAAGGAAAGCGCTGTCGTCTGAGTTTTGCGCGATCTCGCGATGCTTTAGACGCACAAACGCCGCGCCTCATGCCAATGAGGACGCGGCGTTTTTATTTGGCGTTCGCCGTTAGCCCGCTGGCCGGTGTACTTATTTGCGCAGCAGGAACGCGAGCAGCATGTCCGTGTTGAGCTGGATGATTTCGGCGCGCTCGGCGCTCGTGCTGAAGTCGCGGCCCAGCGTAGCGTTGAGCGTGTAGCGGTTCGACACGATGTAATAGCCCATGCCCGAAAGCGTCACGTAAAGACGCAGCGGATCGATGTTCGAGCGGAACAGCCCCGCCGCTTCGCCGCGCGACAGAATGCTGCCGAGCGTGGCGACGATCGGCGACACCATCTCGTGGATGCGCGTCGACTTGAGCATGTAGCGCGCTTCGTGCAGGTTCTCGTTGTTCACGAGCCGCAGCAGTTCGGGATGGTCGCGGTAATAATCCCAGACGAAATGCGCGAGACGCGTGATGGCCTCGACGGGCGCGAGGCCCGCAAGATCGAGCGCGCGTTCGGCTTCGTTGAGCGCGCCAAAGGCGTGCTCCAGCACCGCGGTGAACAGTTGCTCCTTGCTGCCGAAGTAGTAATAGAGCATGCGCTCGTTAGTCTCGGCGCGTCGCGCGATCTGGTCGACGCGGGCGCCGAACAGGCCCCCGCTTGCGAACTCTTCCGCCGCTGCGAGCAGGATGCGGCGGCGTGTGCCTTCAGGATCTCTTTTGATTTTCGGCTGATTCATGGTGGCAGGATCGTTCGATAGGCGCGCGGGTTCCCGTCGGGCACTGCCGGGTCTCTCCAAAAAACCCATGTAGCGGCAGCGTTTCACGGGGCGCGCCAGGTTAATGGACTGACACCCTTCGTTTCACGATCTTCGTTGGTATACGTTCGTTTTCTTTATGAGCAGCGCACCGAGGCCCTCGTGCGACGCTGCCTGTCTTAAGCCGACCTGCATTGCCCGATCCGCTTGTCCCGTGGGTCGGACATTCGAATTAAGCACTTTGATTATGGCACATGCCCTGCCGATGGCAATGCGGGAAATCGGCGATAATGCGGGCTTTGGCGCAACACGCGCGCAGTCCCCGCGAAGGCCGGATTGCCCGTGTCATGGACGTGGATTCATGCGCCCGAAGCGACGCGCCTGGGCAGTACGCGCATGCTTCCCGCCCGATGCGTCCTGCCGCGCGTTTGCCCCGATACCCCGATACCCGATACCCCGCTTGCACCAGCCTGTACCCGCTAGCGCCCGCCTGAACCCCAGCGGGCCAGCGCAGAAATTGCGACCGTGAACAATTCCAGAACACTCGCAGATCGCATCGAAGATCTGCTGCCCCAGACCCAATGCACCAAGTGCGGCTACGACGGCTGCCGGCCCTACGCCGAAGCCGTCGCCGCCGGTACTGCCAGCTACAACCAGTGCCCCCCAGGCGGTGCCGAGGGCGTCGCGCGCCTTGCCCACCTGCTCGGCAAGCCCGTCATCCCGATCAACCCCGATAACGGCGTCGAACGTGCACGCCCCGTTGCGTTCATCGACGAGCAGGTGTGCATCGGCTGCACGCTGTGCCTGCAGGCGTGTCCGGTCGATGCGATCGTCGGCGCACCCAAGCAGATGCACACCATCGTCAAGGATCTCTGCACGGGCTGCGACCTGTGCGTGGCGCCCTGCCCCGTGGACTGCATCGCGATGATCCCGGTGACCGGCGAGGCGACCGGCTGGGACGCCTGGACGCAGCAGCAGGCCGACCAGGCGCGCCTGCGCCACGACCGCCATCAGGCGCGTCTGGCCGCCGAGCGCGACGCGGCCGAAGCCCGCGCCGCCGCACGTCGCGCCGCTGCGGCCGC
>NZ_BAYA01000025.1 GCF_000685015.1 Paraburkholderia bannensis NBRC 103871
AGAGAAGGAGTGCCTGCCGAAGCAGGCGGAATGGGATCAGGCCGGCAAGGTCGATCGCGCAACCTGGCTGAAAGCCGGCCGCGAAGGCCTGCTCTGCCTCACGCTGCCAACCGAATACGGCGGCGGCGGCGGCGATTTCGGCCACGCGGCCGTCCTGAACGAAGAAGTCCATCGCCTGAACCTGAGCGGCCTGGGGTTCGCGGTGCATTCGGACGTCATCGCCCCGTATATCGCGCGCATCGGCAATGAAGAGCAAAAGCAGAAGTGGCTGCCCAAGTGCTGCACCGGCGAACACATTCTCGCGATTGCGATGACCGAGCCCGGCACCGGCAGCGACCTGAAAGCCGTGCGTACGACTGCGGTGCGCCAGGGCGACGAATACGTCATTAACGGCAGCAAGACCTTCATCAGCAACGGCCTGAACGCCGACCTGGTCATCGTGATCTGCAAGACGGATCCGGCTGCGGGCTCGAAAGGCGTGAGCCTGATCGTCGTAGAAGCGGATCGCGCGGGTTTCCGGCGCGGACGCAAGCTGGAAAAGGTCGGCCAGCACGGCCAGGACACGGCGGAACTGTTCTTCGACGATGTGCGCGTGCCGGTCTCGAACCGCCTTGGCGAAGAAGGCATGGGCTTCGCCTACCTGATGGGCGAACTGCCGCAGGAACGTCTGTCTATCGCCGTCGGCGCGGCCGCGCGGCTCGAAGCGAGCCTTGAGCACACGATCAATTACGTGAAAGACCGTCGCGCCTTCAACCAGACTGTGTGGGATTTCCAGAACACCAAGTTCAAGCTCGCCGATATCAAGGCCCAGGCTATCGCCGTGCGTCTCATGGTCGATCATTACCTGTCCGAACACATGAGCCGCCGCCTCACGCTTGAAGAAGCCGCGGTGGTCAAGCTGTTCGCCACCGAATCGCTCGGCAAGGCGCTCGATGAAATGGTGCAGCTGCACGGCGGCTACGGCTATATGCTCGAATATCCGGTGGCCCGCGCGTTCGCCGATGCCCGCGTCATGCGCATCTACGGCGGCACGAGCGAAGTGATGCGCGACCTCATCTCGCGCAAGCTCTGATCAACCACCTCAGCATCCCTAACGAAGGAGACAGGACATGAGCAACAAAGTATTCGTCGCCGGCGTCGGCATGATTCCGTTCAAGAAGCCGGGTGCCAGCGAAACCTATGACGTCATGGGCGCCACTGCCGTGCGTCAGGCGCTGGCCGACGCGGGCCTCGATTACCGCGACGTGCAGCAAGCCTATGCGGGCTACGTGTACGGCGATTCCACCTGCGGACAGAAAGCGCTCTATCAGGTTGGCATGACCGGCATTCCCATCATCAACGTCAACAACAACTGCGCGACCGGCTCGTCCGCGCTGTTTCTCGCGCGCCAGGCCGTCGCCAGCGGCGCCGTCGATTGCGCGCTTGCCGTGGGCTTCGAATTCATGCAGCCAGGCGCGCTCAAGCCGTTCTTCACCGACCGCGCGAGCGCGCTCGAACGCGCCAATGTAGTCGTCGACGAACTTGTCGGCCGCCAGGAAGGACTCAGCAATGCGATCCGCCAGTTCGCGGGCGCGGGCATGATGCATATGAAGAAGTACGGCACGAAGCTCGAAACGTTCGCGGCGATCCGCGCCAAAGCCAGCCGCCATGCGGCGCGCAATCCGCTCGCGGTGTTCCGCAACGTCGTCACGACCGAGGACGTGATGGCCGCGCCGATGCTCTGGGACGGCGTGCTCACGCGCCTGATGGCGTGCCCGCCGACCTGCGGCGGCGCGGCGGCAATCGTCGTCTCGGAGTCCTTTGCAAAGAAGAAAGGCCTGCGCACTGACGTGATGATCGCGGGCCAGGCGCTCACCACCGATACGCCCAGCACCTACGACGCGCGCGACATGATCCGCGTGGTCGGCTTCGACATGGCGCAAGCGGCGGCCAATAGCGCCTATGAGCAGGCTGGCGTCGGCCCGAAGGACATCGACGTAATCGAGCTGCACGACTGCTTCGCGCAGAACGAGCTCATCAGCTACGAGGCGCTCGGGTTGTGCCATGAAGGCGAAGCCGAGAAGCTCGTCCACGACGGGCACAACACCTATGGCGGCGCGTGGGTCGTCAATCCCTCGGGCGGCCTGCTGTCGAAAGGTCACCCGCTGGGCGCAACGGGTCTCGCGCAGTGCTACGAACTCACCCAGCAATTGCGCGGCAACGCCGACGAACGCCAGGTCGATCGCGCGAAGCTCGCGCTCGCTCACAACGTGGGGCTGGGCGGCGCGTGCGTCGTGACGATCTACCAGAAGACGGCGTGATGCGGGGGCCGCACAGGAGCGATACGCCATGATCGACAAAAAATTCATCGGCCGCGTGACCGCCGATTTCATCGCCACGGCTCCCGCGAGCCAGTTGCGCTTCTTCGCGAAAGCGACGGGCGAGACCCGCCCCGAGTATCTCGACGAAGCCGCTGCGCGCGATGCAGGCCATCCCGGCCTGCCGTTGCCGCCCACGTTCCTCTTTTCGCTGGAAATGCTCGCGCCGCCCAATAGCTGGCGCGACGAAGCGGGCATCAAGCCGGAGCGCATCCTGCACGGCGAGCAGTCGTTCACGTATCACCGCATGGCTTACGCGGGCGACACGCTGCACTTTCGCACGCAGATCGCCGATATCTTCGACAAGAAAGGCGGCGCGCTCGACTTCATCGTGCGCGAGACGCGCGTGACCAACCAGCATGGCGAACACGTGGCAGACCTGCGCAGCGTGACCGTCCATCGCGCCGGTTGAACGGGAGGCACCTCATGAACCAGGCACTGACTTTCGCGCGCGTCCAGGTCGGCGACGCCCTGCCCGCGCTCACGCTCGCGCCGGTCGATCGCACCACGCTGGCGCTGTTCGCCGGGGCGTCGAACGACCATAACGCCATTCACATCGACATCGACTTCGCGCGCAAGGCCGGCATGCCGGACGTGTTCGCGCACGGCATGTTGTCGATGGCGTGGCTGGGCCGCCTGCTCACGCTGTGGGTCGACCAGCGCCAGCTTCGCCAGTTTGGCGTGCGCTTCGTGGGCATCACGCAGCTTGGCCATGCCATCACCTGCACCGGGAAAGTGGTCGAAAAGTTCGAAGCCGATGGCGAAACGCGCATCAAGGTCGAGCTTCAGACGGCGAACCAATATGGCGAGCCGCGCATCGTCGGCGACGCGGTGATCGCCCTTCAATAGACACGCTGCATCGATATCATCAGGAGAACACAATGGGTAAACTCGACGGCAAGGTGGCGCTCGTCACCGGCTCGGGGCGCGGCATCGGCCACGCCATCGCCACCAAGCTCGCCAGCGAAGGCGCGCGCCTCGTCATCAACGACCTGGATGCGGAACCGGCGCACGCCACCGTGGAGGAACTGCGCAAGATGGGCGCGCAGGCCGTCGCGTGCGTGGGCAACGTCAGCGCGCCCGATTTCGCCGAGCGCTTTATCGGCACGGCGATGAGCCACTTCAAGGGCATCGACATCATCGTCAACAACGCGGGCTATACGTGGGACGACGTCGTGCAGAAGATGAGCGACGAGCAGTGGTACGCCATCATGGACTGCCATATGACCGCGCCGTTTCGCATCCTGCGCGCCGCCTACCCGCACATCAAGGCGCTGCACGCGGCGGACAAGGAAGCCGGGCGCGACGTCTATCGCAAGGTCGTGAACATCTCGTCGGTTTCGGCGCTCAATGGCAACGCAGGTCAGATCAATTACTCGGGCGCCAAGGCTGGCATGATCGGCATGACGCGCGCGCTGGCGCGCGAGTGGGGCCGCCTGAACGTGAACGTGAACGCCGTGGCATTCGGCCTGATCCTCACACGCATGACGAGCACGGATGCGCATGCTGGCTCGACGGTCACCATCGACGGGCGCGAGATCCGCGTGGGCGTGAATCCGGAGATGCTCAAGACGCACGCGCAACGCAATCCGCTGGGACGCGGCGGCACGACGGAAGAAGCGGCAGGCGGCGTCTATCTGTTCTGCACGCCCGAGTCCAACTACATCACCGGCCAGACCATCGCCGTTGCCGGCAACATCCAGTAAGGCGACAGCCTGCCGTGCACCAAGCCCGTTCGAAGTGACGCTCGAACGGGCTTTTTTATCGCGATTTAATGCGATGTGCCACGCTACCGCCACCTGCCTTATGCCCACCCACACTGGGGGGCGCGATGGAGCACAAGACGGTTCAAGATGTCGAACCTAGGGAGCGGCCGCGTAGACCGGATTGCTATGCTCCGTGCACGCTTACAGCACATCATCGCCGTGGCGCGGCGGATCAAAAGCACTTGCCACAGAATGGCAAAACGAGAGAGCAAGGCGCGGCACGCATCGCGCCAGAATCAGGAGACAGAACAAGTGCAGACAGCAACGATTGAACCAGGCAGGGCATGGCGCACGTCGATGTTTCCGCAGCGTCCGACGTCGGTGGAACATCGCCCGGACGGCACGCTGATCCTGCGCTGCGAGACGCCGCTGCGCGCGAGCGGCAAGCACGGGCTGCCCGAGTACATCCAGCATTGGGCGCAGCAGCGCGGCGACGCCGTCGTGTTCGCCGAGCGCGACGGCGATGGCGCGTGGCGCACGCTATCGTGGAACGACTTGTGGCAGCAGGTGCAATCGGTCGGCGCGGCGCTGCTGGAGATGGGCCTGGGCGCGGACAGGCCGTTGATGCTGCTCTCGGGCAATTCGCTCGAACAGGCCGTCGTGCAGCTGGCCGCCGAGTACGCCGGTGTGCCAACAGCGCCCGTCTCGCCCGCTTACTCGCTGATCAGCAAGGACTTCGTGCGGCTCAAGGGCGTGGTGGAACTCGTGCCGCCCGCCGCGCTGTTCGTGCAGGATGCGGCGCAGTTTGCGCGCGCCGTTGATGCGATCGGTGCGATCGACACGACGCTCGCGCAGCCGGTGCCTGTGATCGCGGTCAACGGCGCGAGGGCCGGCCAGACGGCGTGGCAGACCCTGGCCAGCACGCCCTTGACGCCCGCGCGGCGTGACACGCTGGCGAGCGCACGCGCGCAGCTCACGCTCGCGCAGACCGGGCGCGTGCTGTTCACCTCCGGATCGACCGGCGTGCCCAAGGGCGTGGCCATTTCCTACGGCAACATGCATACCGTGGCCGACTATTTCGCCGATATGTTCCGCGCGATGAGCGAGCCGCAGCCGGTCTTCCTCGACTGGCTGCCCTGGCATCACGGGCTGGGCGGCCTGCTGAATTTCGCCCGCACGATCGCGCTGGGCGGCGCGCACTACATCGACGATGGCCGCCCGCTGCCGGGCCAGTTCGAGCGCACCGTGCGCAACCTGCGTGAAATCTCGCCGGTCGCGCTGACCAGCGTGCCATCGGCGTGGAGCATGCTCGCCAGCGAGCTGGAGCGCGACCCCGAGCTTGCGCGCAGCGTCTTTGCGCGCGCAGCGATCTTCAGCTACGGCGGCGCGAGCCTGCCGCGCGACGTGATCGAGCGCATCGAAGCCGTGGCCGAGCGCACCGTCGGCGAACGCGTCATGTTCTGTTCGGGACTCGCCTGCACCGAAACCAGCGGCCTGGGTATCTTCTGCGGCTGGCCAAGCGACGTGCCTGGCAACCTGGGCGTGCCGATGCCGGGCGCCGAGGTGAAGCTCGTGCCGCTCGAAGGCGGCGACGGGCGTTACGAAATCCGCATGCGCGGCCCGTTCCTGTTCTCGGGCTACGTCAAGCATCCCGAAATGACGGCCGCCGCATTCGACGGCGAAGGCTTTTACCGGCTTGGCGATCCAGTGCGGCTCGCGACGCCTGGTGACGCCCGCGGCGGGCTGCAGTTCGCGGGGCGCATCGCCGAAGACTTCAAGCTGGAGAACGGCACGTGGGTGCGCACGGGCGCGGTGCGGCTGGGCTTCGTGGAACGCTGCGCGCCGCTCGTGACCGACGCCGTCATCTGTGGCCACGACCGCGACTATGTCGGCGTGCTCGCGTGGCCTAACGTGAACGCCTGCCGCGCGCTCGCGCCGGAACTGGCCGGGATGGACGCCGAAACGCTCGTGGCGCACCCCGTCGTGATCGACGCGATTCGCACGCGCCTGAGCGCGACGCACGGCACCGGCGCGAGCGTCACGGTCAAGCGCGTGCTGCTGATGGCCGAGCCGCCGTCAATCGACGCAGGCGAGATCGCCGATAAAGGCTACGTGAACCAGGCCATCACGCGCGCGCGCCGCGCGCATCTTGTCGAAGCGCTGTATCGATGCGAGCCCGCCGCGCACGTCGCGTGCGTGCCGTGAAAGTGCGTGCAAGCACCGGGTGAAAGCCAGGTGAGAATCAGGTGAAAATCAGGGGAGATCGTCGGCGAACCAGGCGGTGTCGACGCTCCCCGGCTGCAGGTTGCGGATCAGCGCAACCGCTTCATCGCGGCTCGACACGCCGAGCTTGCCGTAGATGTTCTTCAGGTGCCATTTGACGGTCTCGGGCGAAATCGACAGCGCCCGCGCGATGCGCTTGTTCGGGATCGTGTGCACGAGCAGGCGCACGATTTCGGTTTCCCGTTCGCTGAGCAGGTCGAGTGCGCTCGCCTGTTGACGCGGCCCCCCCTCGCCGCTTGAGGCAAAGGCCCCGCGCGACGCAAGATGCGCCGATTGCAGGCGGCTCGCGTAGAACGGCAGCACGGCGTCGGCGGGATCGGACTGCGCGGCGCTGACGATCAGTTCGAGCACGTCCGGTGCGACGTCGAGCATGCTGCGCGTCAAGCCAAGCCGATGGCCGCGCCGCAGGGCGCTCACGGCCGCCCGCCGCGCCTTGTCCGCCTGGCCGCGACGTTGATCGAGCCACGCGCCGAGCAACTGGAAATGGGCGGCGTCGCGCTGCCAGCCGTGAGCGTCGCAGACGTCGATCAAGCGCAGGATCTGCTGCGCCGCGCGTTCGTCCTGGCCGTTCGCGATTGCATTCAGTATCTGGCCACGCGCCGCCTGGGCCGCAACATGCGCACGCGTGCCCGCCAGCGTCGGATCGACGCCCGCGCCCAACGCCTCCAGGCGCGCCAGGATGGCCTGCGCCTGCCCGTGCTGGCCGCATTCCAGGCGCCGCTGCACCTGATCGGCCAGACTATGCGCGACCAGGCGTTCGAGTCCATTCTGCAAGCCATATTCTTCGAGCCGCTCAAGCCACGCGAAAGCGTCGAGCTGATGCCCGGCCATCCACTGCACCGCCGACAGCACCCGCAGCACGCGCAAAACCGAATCCGGAATCGAGGTGCGCTCAAGCACGTCGATGCGCTCTTCAAGCAACTGCCGCGCCGCGTCGAGTTCGTTGAATTCGTAGAGCACCTCGCCCATCAGCGCGGCGGCGATGCAGGCGGCCTCGACGGCCTCGTTGCCGCGGCGGTCGGCTTCCGCGAGCACGTCGCGGCAGATGCGCTCGACCTGCAGGAAACGGCCTTCGAGTGCATGGCTCAGGCCCATCACGCAACGGCTGAACAGCGCGCCCGAGGGCGTGCCGACGAGCGCGATGCCATCGACGAACAGCGCGGGCGCCGAGGCCTGGATGTCGCGCACGCGTTCGAAATCGCCTTGATGCATCGCGTGCCACGACAGCAGATGATTGTGCCCGCCGATGCCGACGCTGTCCGCGTTGGCGGGCACGGCCAGCAGGTCGGGCACGATGGCCGACATCGACTCGCTGTCGTCGCGCTGCACGGCCAGCGTGCCACGCACGATCGCGAGGCGAAAGCGCGCGAGGCGGTCGTCCTCGGGCACGTCCGCGAGCAGGTGCGGCAGGCTCGCGGCACAGGCGTCGAACTCGCGCGTGAACAGTTGCAGTTGCGCCTCCCAGAGCCGCAAGCCCACGCGCGCGCGGATCTCGTCGGCGGGCAGCAGCCGCATGAGGCCCAGCAGTTTGCGCAACTCGCCGCGCAGACGCAGCTGCGGCGCAACTTCAAGCACGAGATCCGCCGCCGCGGCCGCCTCGCCCGCCAGCACGGCGTGACGCACCGCGTCGTCGGGGCGGCCGTGCTCGCGGAACCACGTCCACGCGCGGCGATGAACCTCGCGTTGCCGCGCCGCGTCCCACTGGCGAAAGCGCAGCAGCAGCGTTTCCCTGAACAGCGGATTGAATCGATACCAGGTCGCGCCCGCCGCCTCGCCCACCGGTTCGACGAACAGATGATCGCCTTCGAGGCGCGCCAGCATTTCGGGCGCGCGATCGTGCCCTGTGCCGCCCGCCGTCAACGCAACCGCCAGCGACGCGCAGAACGTCATGCAGCTCGCGAGCGCGGCGAGCACGTCGACTTCGACATCGGCGAGATGCACCAGGACTTCGCGCTCGAAATAGTCGGCGTAACCGCGCGCGTCGAGCAAATGGCTGCGCGTGATCGGCGCGGGAGATTCGGTGCGCGGCGCGCCTTTCGCATGACGGCTGCGCTCCAGGTGCAGCGAAAGCAGTTGCAGCCCGGCCACCCAGCCATCGGTCAACTCGTGCATGCGGCGCGCGTCGCGCCGGCTGACCTCGCCGAGCCGGGCCTTCAGGAATGCTTCGGATTCGGCGGCGCTCAGGCGCAGTTCGCGAATGCCAAGTTCGAGCACCCGACCGCGATCGCGCAAGCGGCCGAGCGACACCGGAATCGCGGCGCGCGACGCCATCGCAAGATGGAAATTGGCAGGCGCATAGTCGAGCAGCCATTGCAGCGTGTCGTGAATGGCCGGGTGGGTGACGCAATGCACGTCGTCGAGGATCAGCACGAGTTGCTGCGTGCGGCGGCCGATGCCGCTCACGAGCGCGATCAGCGTGCGCTCGGTGGCTTGCTCGTCCTCGCCGCGTCCGGCAAGCAGCGCGGCCTCGCGCACCATGTCTGCATCGACCTGGCCGAGGCTCGTGATCAGGTCGTCGAGCCAGCGCGCGAGATCGTTGTGTTCCGCCGAAAGCGTGAGCCAGGCGACGTCGAAGCTGAACGGCAACAGCGCCTGGTACCACGCCCCCAGCAGCGTGGTCTTGCCAAAACCCGCCGCGCCTTCGAGCACCACGCAGTGATGGCGGCGCGCCTCGGTCATCTGCGCGAGCAGGCGTTCCCGGCCGATCACGCGCGTGCTGCGCCGCGGCGGCCGCAGCCTTTGATTGACGTCGGATGTCTCGAAACCAGCAGGGGTCTGGAAGGTATCCATAGGGACGCGAGCGGCAAGTGTGGGGGGCGCGAGGCCATCGGATTGTAACCGGCGGCTTGCGCAGGGCCAGTCAGAGAAATCCCACACTGCATCAGGAGATCACGGCGATATGGGCCTCGGGAAAGTCCAGGAACAACCGATCGACAAGAACGGCGCGGTGAGCACGACACGCCGCCTGGTTGAGGTAGCCCTTGTCCGTGATTTCGCCGGCGTCGATCGAGGGTGGATCGGCGAGCAGCATGACGCGCCTGACGACGAGGCTCGCACCCGATTGTTCACACGAGCGCAGAAGTTCGGATAACTGTGCAATGACGATGGGATGCCGTACGAGCATCACGGCATCCAGCGCGTCGAGTTCGGGCGCAAGCGCGCGCAAGGCCGGGAGATTCGGCCACGCCAGCGCCGCGACATAGTCGCGGTCGTGGCCGCAGATCACGGCGTCGTTCAGCAGCGGACTGCATCGCTCCAGCAGCGCGAGCCGCAACTGGCCCACGCGCACCCAGGTGCCGCTGGCAAGCTTGAAGTCTTCGGCGATGCGCCCCGCGTAGAGCAGGCCGCGCAGCGGGTCGCGCGGGTCGGCGAGCCGCACGGCGTCGCCCAGGCGGAAGAAGCGTTCGGCGTCGAACGCGGCGGCGTCCAGTTCGGGCGCCTCGTGATAGCCGCTGAAGATCGAGCCGCCGCGCAGGCGCAGCTCGTAGCGCCCGTCTTCGCCCGCGAGCGGCACGAGCCGCGCTTCGATGCCGGGGCCCGGCAGGCCGACGTTGCCGGGCTCGCCGCCAGGCGACGCCAGGTGCGTGCCCATGCCATTCGTCTCCGTGGCGCCAAGCGAAGTGCGAAACGCGATGCGCTCGCCCACCGTGCGTTCGGCGACGCGCTGGATGCGCGCCCACACATCGTGCGAGAGGCCCGCTCCGCCGTAACCGAAGCTCACGAGCCGCGCAAACAGTTTCTGCGCGAGCGCATCGTCGCGCTCCAGCGCATCGGCGAGCATCGCGAACGCGGCGGGCGCACTGGCGAACATCGTCGGCGAGATCTCGCGCAGGTTGCGCAGCGTTCGCTCGAAACGCCCTGGTTGCGGCGCACCATCGTCGAGGTAGTGGCTCGCGCCCGTCACCATCGCGCGCCCAAACCCGAGCAGGCCGCCCATCGTGTGATGCCACGGCATCCAGTCGAGAAACACCGGCTGCGGATCGGCAAGCGGGCCGAACAGGAACGCCAGATAGGCAGTCACTTCGCGCAGGTTGGCGTGGCTCATGACGACGGCTTTCGGCACGCCGGTCGAGCCGGAAGTAAAGAGGATGCGCAGCGTGTCGGCGGGCTGGATGGCCGCGCGCGCGCCAGCGAGCGCGGCGATGCGCGCGGGCGTGAGCGCGGTCGCTGCGAGCGTCGACCAGGCGTAGCGGCTAGCGGTCGCGCCGTTGACGGCAATGACGGGCGCCGCGTCCGCGCCCAGCGCCGCAATCGCAGACGCATGCGCGGCACGATCCTGCACGAAGAGCGCGGCAGGACGCACGCAGGCATAAAGCTGCTTGAGCCGGGCGAAATCGCGGCCCGCCTGCGAACAGGCTGGCGAAACCGGCGCGGTGGGCACGCCCGCGTATTCGGCGGCGAGCAGCAGCAGCGCCTGCTCGATCGAGTTGCCCGACAGCAGCATGACCGGGCGTTGCGGGCCCAGGCCGAGATCGAGCAAGGCCGCCGCGATCGCCCTCACCTGCCGCCAGAGTTCGGCCCAGGTGATCGAGCGCCATGCGCCGCTGGCGTCGCGCTCGCTGAACGCGGTCGCTGTCCCGCGTTGCTGCGCCCAGCAAGCCGCGGAATCGACGAAGCCGCTTTGCGGCACGGCGGGCGCGGCCGGCGACGACAGGAGCAGGCTGCCATCGGGCAGCGTGCGCAGCGTCGTGGGCCATGCCGGGACACGCGCGCTGCGGTAACGCGGCGCACGCGGATACTCGAAGATGGACTGCTGCATGCCTCGCTCCCCTGGATAGGCGCGCCGCCGACCGCCGATTCAGGACAATCGGGACAGTCGGGCGAAACGCATCGACCCAAGGGAGTGTGGAGACTGGCGCGCCGTTGCACACCTACTCGCAACGGGGGGCTGTTTGGGCGCCTTTTAGGCGCCCACTGATTGACATGCACGCAAGACGGGCGCAAGCGCCCGCATGACCGCTTACTCGTTTTCTTCGAAGTAGTGGCCGAACTTGACCTGCTTCGTGCGGATATAGCGCTCGTTTTCCTCGCGCATCGGGATCGCCAGCGCGACGCGTTCGATCACCGGAATGCCGTGCTTCGAAAGCGTGTCGAACTTCTTCGGATTGTTGCTCATCAGGCGCACCGAGCTGACCTTGAGCATGCGCAGGATCGCCGCCGCCGAATCGTATTCGCGCGCGTCGTCGGGCAGGCCGAGGTCGAGGTTCGCCTCGACGGTGTCGCGGCCCTGCTGCTGGAGCTGATACGCGCGGATCTTGTTCGACAGGCCGATGCCGCGGCCTTCATGGCCACGCAGGTAGAGCAGCACGCCGCGCCCTTCGGCGGCGATGTAGCGCAGCGCGAGATCGAGCTGTTCGCCGCAGTCGCAGCGGTAGGAGCCGAACACGTCGCCGGTCAGGCATTCGGAGTGCAGGCGCGCCAGCACGGGCTCGCCGCTTCCCACATCGCCCATCACGAGCGCGCAGTGTTCGGCGCCGCCGTCTTTCACGCGATAGACGTAGGACTCGAAGGTGCCGTAACGGGTCGGCAGCGTGGCGCTCGCGTCAAGCACGACGCATTCGTTGGCGTTGTCGCCGTCAGCACAGGACGGCTCTTGAAGCGTAGGCATGATCTGGAACAAATGACTGGCAAAAACCGGCGCGATGCCGGGTTGAAGTTAGGAATCGGAGTGTACCGCCATTTGGCCTGGGCCGCCCCGCGCACCTCTGGCAGCCTGCGCAAGCCAGGCAGCCCGGATCGGCATGAAGCATGCCCGCACAGCGCCGCGCGCGGGCCAACCCCGCGCTTACCCCGACGCCGCGCGCGCGGCCGTCCGCCTATACTGCAATGGCTTTCTTCCCCCGGCGGAAACGGCGCGCCCCGCGCCGGGCAATAACCGAACCGATCAAACGACAAGAAGGACGAACCGGAGTCGCCCTATGACGAGCGTTGCACAGGTACTCAAATCCAAGCCGGAACAGGTTGTTCATACGATCGGCGCCAACGATTCCGTCTATGACGCCATCCGCCTGATGGCCGAAAAGCACATCGGCGCGCTGGTGGTGCTGGACGGCGAAGCCATCGTCGGCATCGTCACCGAGCGCGATTACGCGCGCAAGATCGTGCTGATGGATCGCTCCTCGAAGACGACCGCCGTGCGCGACATCATGACCCCGCATGTGCGTTTCGTGCAGCTCGACCAGACCACCTACGACTGTATGGCGCTGATGACCGAACGGCGCATGCGCCACCTGCCGGTCATGGAAGACGGCAAGCTCATCGGCATGGTGTCGATCGGCGACCTGGTGAAGGAAATCATCGCCGAACAGCAGTTCACGATCTCGCAGCTGGAGCATTACATCACCGGCGGCCCTGGCACCTGAGGACGCAACTGCACCCGCTCGCATGTTCAAGCACACAGGCTTCGCTTAGGCCAGCCACGAAAAAAGCCCAATCCGGGGGCGGGTTGGGCGAAGCCACCATACGGCGGCGGAGGTTCCACGCATGAAAAATCACGCGAAGGTGCGAGTCGGGGCGTGACAGTCGAATACTGGCGATATCGGACGCGGCCTGCTTCAAGCAGGCCGCGTGCTTTGGCACGCCGCGACGATGGGATCAGCTAAAGCGCAATGGCTGGCCTGGTCGGCTCGATTGGCTCAGTTGCCGAAACTCAGTTGCCAAAATAAACCCGTTGCGACGGCGCAATCTGTGCAGGCTGGGCGCCCGACTGCGACGAGCCCATCGAAGCGCCGCCGTAGCTGGTGTCGGCGGTCGGCTGGGTCTGGGCAACGGCCTGTTGCTGCGCAACGCGCGCTTCGGCTGCCTGGATGTCACGCGGATAGGTTGCGTCGTCGGCGATCGCGGGGTTGTAGCCCGCCTGTTCGATCTGGACGAGTTCGGCGCGCACTTCGGCGCGGGTCTTGGGAGCGTTGTTCTGGTCGACCGACTGCGCAAACGACAGTGCCGGTGCGGCCACGAGCGCCGCGACGAACGCGGCCTGAATCAGGGTACGGGTCTTCATGATATTTACCTCCATCGCTTGTTGTGCCGGGCCTCGGTGCTGCATCGATCGCTGCGTTGATCGTCATGCGTCGGGCCAGTGCTTAGAAGTCTATGAAGACAGGCGACCAGGGGAAATACTTATTTCTCCAAAATACAGTTCCGCTATGAGCAACAATGCGGCGTCCGCAAGGATCGCCGTAAAAATCCGATCCAACCCGTTTTTCAGGCGATTGAAAGCAGCTTGCGCGGGCCGCTGACGTAAGGATTGCCAATCTCGTAGAAGCGCAGTGGTCGGTCTTGCTCCCGCGACAAACCAATCCGCGTGGTGACGCCCACTCCCTGTTGCGGCGGCGCGGCGGCGTCCAGGCGACCGATCCACAGTTCCTCTCCCGCGCAAAGATCCACGCCATCGAATCGCGCGCCAACCCCAAACGCCTGCGTGAGCTTGCCCGGCCCGCGCGTCAGGTCGCGCAGCGGCGCGCCCGGCCTGCGCGACGCCATCGCGTCCAGGCCTTCGAGCGGCTCGACGGCACGAAACAGCACGCCCGCGCCCACGCCTTCCGCTTCGCTCGACATATTGAGCATGTACGACACGCCGTAGGTGAGCCGCACGTACGCATGCCCACGCGAGAGAAACAGCGACGCATTCCACCCGCGCGGCCCGATGAAGGCGTGCCCGGTGGAGTCGCCGGGCGGATACCCCTCGATCTCGACGAGACGGCCCACCAGCCGTCCCTCGGGCAGATCGTGGACGAGATACTTGCCGACCATGAAGCGCGCGAGTGCGACGGTCTCCACGGGCAGATCGGCACGGCACAGCGGCACGATCGGCAATGGCGACGATGACGAATGCGCGGCGGACGCCTGAACCGCGACAGCGCCCGCCGCCCGCTTCATTGCGCCGCCTGCGACTCGGGTTGCGTCGCTGCGCGCAACTTCGCAACATCGCCCGCGCCGACCGCGCCCGCCTTGTTGTTCCAGCCGCCGCGAATGAAGCTCAGCACATCGGCGATCTGCTGGTCGTTGAGCTGATCCCGATACGGCGGCATGGGGTACGGCGCGGGCATGCCCTGGATCACGAGGTCGCCGGTGCCGTTGAGCGTCACGTTGATGAGCGACGCGGGCTCCTTTTCCAGCACGTTCGGATTGCCCGCGAGCGGCGCGAACATCGGCGCCAGGCCGCGTCCGTCGACGCCGTGACAGTGCATGCAAAACGCCGTGTAGACGCGCGCCCCCGCATCGTTCGCGGGCCGCGCGAGCGATACCTTCGTTGCCTGTGCATCGTAGGCATAGGCCGGCCCGCCATCGCCGCCCGCCGGCGGCAGCGACTTGAGATAGCCCGCTATCGCGCTGACATCGGCGTCGCTCATCGCCTGGGTGCTGTTGTTGATCACGCTCGTCATCGCGCCGAACGCCGACGCGTGCTGGTTCGCCCCGGTCTTGAGGAACTGCGCGAGGTCGGCCTGGCTCCAGCGTCCCAGGCCGGTGTTGTGCTCGCCGGTCAGGTTCGAGGCGAACCAGTTGTCGAGCAGCGCGCCGCTCAGGTACTCGGTGCCGCTTTCATCGAGCGCCTGCTCGTTGAAGCCGATGCCGCGCGGCGTATGGCACGAGCCGCAGTGCCCCAGCCCCTGCACGAGATACGCGCCGCGATTCCAGGCCGCATCCTTGCCCGGCTTGTCCTGATAGACGCCCTTCTTGAGGAACACGAGGTTCCACAGCTTGAGCGGCCAGCGCATGTTCATCGGCCACTTGATGTCGCTCTCGCGATTGGGCTCCTTGACCGACTGCACGCCATGCATGAAGTACGCGTAGAGCGCGGCCACGTCGTCGTCGCGCACTTTCGCGTAGGACGGGTACGGCATGGCCGGGTAAAGGTTGTGGCCGTCCTTCGCCACGCCCTCGCGCAGCGCGCGCGCGAAATCGTCGAGCGTATAACCGCCAATGCCCGTGTCCGGATCGGGCGTGATGTTGGTCGTGTAGATGTGACCCATCGGCGTGGCCATCGACAGGCCGCCCGCGAACGGCTTGCCGTGGGGCGCGGTGTGGCAGGCCGCGCAGTCGCCCGCCTGCGCCAGGTACGCGCCGCGCTGGATCGTGGCGGCATCGGCGCTGGCTGGCGCGCTGGCGGTCGCATCCGCCGCGAACGCATAGGCGGGCGCAAAGGCCACCACGATTGCGGTCGTCGCGGCGGCCAGGCAGTTAGTAGCAAATCCTCGCGCGATGGAGGATGCGTTGAATGGCTTCATCGTCGTCCTCCTTAAGCCGATTTCGTGTTCATGAGCTGGCGGCCCACGGGCAGGTGCCGCAGACGCTGGCCCGTGGCCGCGTAGATCGCATTGGTCACCGCGGGCGCAAGCGCCGCCGTGCCCGGCTCGCCGATCCCGCCTGGCGCTTCGGCGCTCGGCACGATGTGTACTTCGATCACCGGCGCTTCGTCGATGCGCAAGATGCGGTAGTCGGTGAAATTGCGCTGCTGCACGCGCCCGCGCTCAATCGTGATCTCGCTATAGAGCGCCGCCGAAATGCCGAACACAATGCCACCCTGCACCTGCGCCTCGATGGTGGTCGGGTTCACGACCATGCCGCAATCGACGGCCGCGACCACGCGGTTCACGCGCACTTCGCCGTCGGTCACGCTCACGTCGGCGACCATCGCGAAGAAGCTGCCGAACGCGTGCATCACGGACACGCCGCGCCCCTGCCCCTTCGGCATGGGCGGCCCCCAGTTGGCGGCGCGCGTGGCGACGTCGAGCACGCCCAGCGCGCGCGGCGACTTGCCGAGCAGGTTGCGCCGGTACTGCACCGGATCGGTCTTCGCGGCCACGGCGCATTCGTCGATGAAGCTCTCCACCACGAAGGTGCCGCGCGTCGGCCCGACGCCGCGCCAGAACGCCGTGGGCACCGTATGCGGCTCCTGGCGCACGTATTCGACCAGCTGGTTGGGCAGGTCGTAGGGCAGATCGGCGGCCACTTCGACGGCGTCCGGGTCGATGCCGTTCTTGAACGCGGGCGGAGCGAAGCGCGCGATCACGGACGAGCCGACGATGCGGTGCTGCCACGCCACCGGCTTGCCGTTGGCGTCCAGTCCGGCCGAAATCCTGTCGTAGTAGAACGGCCGGTACATGTCGTGCTGGATGTCTTCTTCGCGCGTCCAGAACACCTTGACCGGCGTGCTCACCTGCTTGCCGACCTTGAGCGCCTGCGTGATCGCATCGACCTCCAGGCGCCGCCCGAAGCCGCCGCCCAGCAAGTGGTTGTGCAGCACGATCTGTTCGGGCTTGAGGCCGGTGACGGCCACGCCTGCATCGACGGCGCGCGTGGGCACCTGGGTGCCGACCCAGATCTCGCAGGCGTCGGCGCGCACGTGCACGGTGCAGTTGATCGGCTCCATCGTCGCGTGCGCAAGGAAGGGCTGCTGGTAGACCGCATCGACGCGCGTTTTCGCGCCGCCGAACGCCTGCTGCACGTCGCCGTCCTTGCGCGCGACCGCGCCGGGCTGCTGCTGCGCCGCATTGGCGAGGTCGCCGACGATCTGCTTCATCGACAGGTTTGCCGCCGCGCCTTCGTTCCACTCGATCACGAGCGCCGCCGCGCCGCGCTTCGCGGCCCACGTGTGCGCGCCGATCACGGCCACGCCGTTGTCGATCCTGACGACCTGCGTGACGCCGGGCACCTGCTTCGCGTGGGTGTCGTCCACGCGCGCGAGCGTGCCGCCGAACACCGGACAGTTGACGATGGCCGCGTAGACCATGCCGGGCAGGCGCACGTCGAGCCCGAACAGCGCCGAGCCATCGACTTTTTCCGGCGAATCGAGCCGCCGCGTCGGCTTGCCGATGATGGTGAAATCCTTCGGATTCTTGAGCGTCACGTTTTGCGGCGCGGGCAGTTTGGCCGCCGCGTCGACCAGCTGGCCATAGGACGCGCGCCGCCCGCTCGCGTCGTGCAGCACTTCGCCGTTCTTCGCGTGACACGCGGCGGGATCGACCTGCCATTGCTGCGCCGCCGCCGCGATGAGCACCACGCGCGCCGTCGCGCCCGCGCGGCGCATCGGCTCCCATGCATAGCGGATCGAAGTCGAGCCGCCCGTCAACTGGCCGCCGAGCAGCGGGTCGGAGAAAAGCTTCGCATCGGGCGGCGCGTGATCCAGCGTCACGCTGTCGAGCGGCACTTCGAGCTCTTCCGCTATCAGCATCGGAATCGATGTGTACACGCCCTGCCCCATCTCCACCTTGGGGATGATGAGCGTGACCTTGCCGGTGCGGTCGATCTGCACGAAGGCGTTCGGCTCGAACACGCCGTCCTGCGGCGCTTCGTTGCCGTCGCCGCCCACAACCGATTTACGCGCCGCGCTGTCGCCCTGCGCACCCGCATCGAAACTGAAACCGAGCAGCAGGCCGCCGCCCGCCGCCGCGCCCAGCTTCAGGAAGCCGCGCCGCGACATCCCCGCAACGGACGCCGCGCGTGTTGCACCGTTCTGCGCATCGAGAAGACCTTGTGACATCGCTCAGGCCTCCTTCGCGGCTTGCTTGATAGCCGCGCGGATGCGGCTATAGGTGCCGCAGCGGCAGATGTTGCCGGTCATGGCGGCGTCGATATCCGCGTCGGTGGGGTTCGGGTTCTGCGCGATCAGCGCCGCCGCCGCCATCACCTGGCCCGACTGGCAGTAGCCGCACTGCACCACGTCGATCTCGCGCCACGCCTTCTGCACTTTCTGCCCGGCGGGCGTCGCGCCCACGGCCTCGATGGTCGTGATCTTGCGGCCTTCGAGCGCCGCGACCGGCAGCACGCAGGAGCGCGTGGCCTCGCCGTCCAGATGCACGGTGCAGGCGCCGCATTGCGCAATGCCGCAGCCGAACTTGGTGCCCGTCAGCCCGATGATGTCGCGCAGCACCCAGAGCAAAGGCATGTCGGGGGGCGCGTCGATGGTGTGGGTCTCGCCATTGATGGTTAGCGTCGTCATGAGGCGGCTCTCCGGTGTGGGGATGATTCGATGATTGTTGACTGCATTCGATCAATCGAAGGCCATGCGTGCGCGTTGTTCCAGCAGCGTGCGCAAATCGTGGGGCGTTTGCGCATACGGCACGCGAATGCGGCCTTGCAAGGACTGCGCGAGTGTAGCGCCGACATTATTTGCGCGCTGTTAAGCGCGCCTGGCCGTGCGTTCGGGGTGCGTCTGGAAGCGGCCTGGAAGCGGCCTGGAAGCGGCCTGGAACGCACCGTCCGCGCCATGACGACATGCGATTTGACGTTGCGCTACCATCCCTTGAAGCCGCGCCCTATCGAGCGCATATACGCACCTTCATGCACCCCGATGTACTCCAAGGAGCCGCCACGATGGACGAAGCCCGCGCGATTCAATTTCTCTCCGAAGTCCGCAAGCCGCTGCTCAATCTACACAAGGCGATGCTCGACCACGAGCGCGCCGAATACGAGCGCGAGTTCGGGCCCACCACGCCCGCGGCCTTTCTGCAGGTGCTCATCAACGGCACGGGATTTCGCTGGCTGATGCCGCTCTCGACGGTGATCGCCAACGTCGACGAAACGCTGGATGCAAAGGACGCCCAGCCCGAAGACCGCATCGGCGCGGCCGAAGGCGTGACGGGGCTCTTTTCCGGCGAGGAATCGGCGGAATTCTTCGAGCGCTATCAGGCGCTCCTGCAGAAGAGCCCGGAAGTGCTGCAACTGCACGGCGTGGTCGCGCAGTTGCTCAATGGGCTGAAGAACTGAGGCTCCGGCCCAGGCCTTGAAGGCCGCGCGTCATGACTCACAGGTCGCGCGCGGCTTTCTTCGCGGCGCTCAGGCGCCGCCACAAAGTCGTCTTGCTGATGCCGAGAATCGCGCACACGCGATCGCGGTCGCCGCCGCAGGCATCGAGCGCCGCCCGGATTTCATCGGCTTCCACGTTCAGGCTGCGTTCGCGCAAGGTCAGCGGTTCGATCACGCGAGCCGCTGGCGCATGGGACTCGCCCCGCGCGGTCTCGAACACCTCCGGCGCAATCGCGCGCAGCACGTCGGGCGTGAGCACATCGACGTCCGAATCGGCGAGTTCCACCACCATGCGTTCGACCACGTTCTGCAATTCGCGCACGTTGCCCGGCCACGGGTGACGTTCGAGCGCGTGGCCGATGGCGCCAAGCGCGCGCAGCGCGTCGTCCTGGGTGCGGATACGCAGCGCCACGCGCGGCTCGCGCCGCGCCGATTGCAGCAGCAGTTCCGCCGCGAGCGGCACGATATCGTCGCCGCGTTCGCGCAGCGGCGGGATCACCAGGTTGAGAATGTTCAGGCGATAGAACAGGTCGGCGCGAAAGGCCCCGCTTTCGATCTGTTCGGTCAGCGCGCGGTGCGTCGCGGCGACCACGCGCACATCGACGCGCGTGGGCTCCGTCGCGCCCAGCCGCACCACCTCGCGCTCCTGCAAGACGCGCAGCAAGCGGCTTTGCAGCGGCAACGGCATTTCGCCGATTTCATCGAGAAATAGCGTGCCGCGATGCGCGGCCTCGATCAGGCCAACCTTGCCGCCGCGCCGCGCGCCCGTAAACGCGCCCTCCTCGTAGCCGAACAGTTCGCTCTCCAGCAACGCCTCTGGAAACGCGCCGCAATTGATCGCGACAAACGGAAAGTCGCGCCGCGGGCTCTCGCGATGAATGCCCTGCGCGACCATTTCCTTGCCGGTGCCGCTTTCGCCGCGTATCAGCACGGTCGCATCGGATTTCGCGTAGCGCTGCGCCAGTTGCCGCACGCGCGCGATGCCCGCCGTCGCGCCGCTCAGGTCGCCGATCCGGTAGCGCGCCACGAACTGCTGCGTGCGCTGGCGCGAGCGCAAGGTGCGGTCGAGGCGCTCCACGGCGCGCGACTCCTGGAACGTGAGCACGGCGCCCGTCGTCATGCCGTTATCGACGAGCGGCCCGCGATGCACGACATAACTGACGCCGCGGATGGTTTCGAGCGATTCGCCATCGGCGTCGGGCAGCGCGAAAGCGATATCGGGTGCAAGCGTGGCGAGCGGCTGTCCCGCAGCCGTCGCAGGATCGATACCGAGCACGCCCGCGAGGCGCTGGTTGATCGCCTCGACACGCCCGCGCGCATCGAGCGCCACGACGCCGTCGCGCAGGTGCTGGAGCACGCTGTCCAGACGCTGGCGCCGCTGCGTTTCGCGCCACGTCGCCTGCACGACTTCCAGCGCATTGTCGAAAGCCGCCCGCACGGACGAGCGCGAATACACGAAGAACGGCACGAGGCCAAAGCGCGCCGCCAGGTCGTTCACATGGCCCGGCCCGACCACCGCGCCCACGCCGCGATCGCGCAGGTCGAGCACGCAGGCTTCCGCGTCCTGCACGGTGCGATAGGAAGCGAACACCACGTCGATGCCATAGGCGCTCGCAAAGCGGCGCACTTCCATTGGCGTTTCGCCATAGGTCACCAGCGCGACCAGGTCGGCTTCCCGACGGGCGCGCGCCAGCGCCTGCATCACGTCGAATCCGGTGGGCTGCACCAGCACCACGGGCAGGTCGATGCGCGCCTTCAGGTAGGTGCCGTTCGAGCCGGCGGCCACGACCACGTCGGGGCGCTGGTTGGGGCCCGCCGCCGCGATTTCCGCGACCGCTTCCTCGAAGCCGCGCGGCACCACGCGCAGGTCGGCGAGTTCGTCGTACTCGCCCGCGATATCGCGAAACAGGTCGCGCAGGCGGCTGATGCCCATCGCCCAGACGCGCGGGCGGAAGGGCTCGGAGGCAGCGGGGAAACGGTTGTGCGGGTTGAGCGGGTTGATCGGATTCACGTCGGCTCGCAAGGCAATGTCACGCGGGATTTCACGCAGTGTTTCATTATCGCGCTTCGATTTCATATTTGAAATCTCAATTTCACAGCAGAAATCGGGGCGAGAACCCCGGCGGCGGAGTTCAGGCGCAAAATCAACGCCTTAGGCAACGCAACGCTCACTGCCTGCGCGCTGGCACGGTATCTGCACTATCAGCGCCGATTCCTTCGGAGACTTCACGCATGAACAGCAAAATCCCCGCAAGCGCCGGCGCGAAATTCCGCGCGGCCGTGGCTGCCGAACAACCGTTGCAGGTCGTGGGCGCGATCACCGCCTACGCCGCCAAGCTCGCCGAGCAAACCGGCTTCAAGGCCGTCTATCTGTCGGGCGGCGGCGTGGCCGCCAACTCGCTGGGCGTGCCGGACCTGGGCATCAGCACGATGGACGACGTGCTGATCGACGCACGCCGCATCACCGACGCCGTGAGCATCCCGCTGATGGTCGACATCGACACCGGCTGGGGCGGCGCCTTCAACATCGCGCGCACGATCAAGTCGTTCATCAAGGCCGGCGTCGCAGCCGTGCACATGGAAGACCAGGTCGGCCAGAAGCGCTGCGGCCATCGCCCGAACAAGGAAGTCGTGCCGATCGACGAGATGGTCGACCGCGTGAAGGCCGCCGTGGACGCGCGCACCGACGACGGCTTCGTCATCATGGCGCGCACCGACGCGGCCGCAGCCGAAGGCATCGACTCCGCGATCGAGCGCGCCGTCGCCTACGTGGAAGCGGGCGCGGACATGATCTTCCCCGAAGCCATGAAGACGCTCGACGACTATCGCCGCTTCAAGGCCGCCGTGAAGGTGCCGATCCTCGCGAACCTGACCGAATTCGGCTCGACGCCGTTCTTCACGGTCGACGAACTCAAGAGCGCCAACGTCGATATCGCGCTCTACTGCTGCGGCGCCTACCGCGCCATGAACGCAGCCGCGCTGAACTTCTACGAGACGGTCAAGCGCGACGGCACGCAAAAAGCGGCGGTTTCGACGATGCAGTCGCGCGAAGACCTGTACAAATACCTCGGCTATCACGAATACGAAGACAAGCTCGACGCGCTGTTTGCATCGAAGAAGTAAGCGCGCGCCCCACTAATTGCCTATCAGATCGAGAGAGGAAGACACCATGAGCGAAACGGACAACACCACGCAAAGCGCAGGCGGTTTCAAGCCGAAGAAGTCGGTCGCGCTGTCGGGCGTGGCGGCGGGCAACACGGCGCTGTGCACCGTGGGCCGCACGGGCAACGACCTGCACTATCGCGGCTACGACATTCTTGACCTCGCGACGGCCTGCGAGTTCGAGGAAGTCGCTTATCTGCTGGTGCACGGCAAGCTGCCGAACAGCGCCGAACTGGCCGCCTACAAGACGAAGCTGAAGTCGCTGCGCGGCCTGCCCGCGAACGTGAAGGCGGCGCTCGAATGGGTGCCCGCATCGGCGCACCCGATGGACGTGATGCGCACGGGCGTGTCCGTGCTCGGCACCGTGCTGCCGGAGAAGGACGACCACAACCTGCCGGGCGCGCGCGACATCGCCGACCGCCTGATGGCTTCGCTCGGCTCGATGCTGCTGTACTGGTATCACTACTCGCACAACGGCAAGCGTATCGAAGTGGAAACCGACGACGACTCGATCGGCGGCCACTTCCTGCACCTGCTGCATGGCGTGGAGCCGTCGAAGTCGTGGGTCGATGCAATGCACGTTTCGCTCAACCTCTACGCCGAACACGAGTTCAACGCGTCGACCTTCACGGGCCGCGTGATCGCGGGCACGGGCGCGGACATCTACTCGGCGATCACGGGCGCGATTGGCGCGCTGCGCGGCCCGAAGCATGGCGGCGCGAACGAAGTGGCGTTCGAAATCCAGTCGCGCTACGAAGACCCGGACCAGGCGGAAGCCGACATCCGCGCGCGCGTCGAGAAGAAGGAAGTCGTGATCGGCTTCGGCCATCCGGTCTATACGATCTCCGACCCGCGCAACAAGGTCATCAAGGAAGTCGCGAAGAAGCTGTCGAAAGAACAGTCGAACCTGAAGCTGTTCGATATCGCCGAGCGCCTCGAATCGACGATGTGGGAAATCAAGAAGATGTTCCCGAACCTCGACTGGTTCAGCGCGGTTTCGTATCACATGATGGGCGTGCCGACGGCGATGTTCACGCCGCTCTTCGTGATCGCGCGCACCGCAGGCTGGAGCGCGCACATCATCGAACAGCGCGTCGACAACAAGATCATTCGCCCGAGCGCCAACTACACCGGCCCGGAGAACCTGAAGTTCGTGCCGATCAACAAGCGTTGATCCTGCATTGCTAGCCATCTGGCTAATGGGAAACGGAGACTGGCGCGCGTAGCGTTGCGCCAGTTTCCGCCCGCTTACTACATATTGGTCCCCAGCCGTGAATACTGCCCACCGCAAGCCTCTTCCCGGCACCCGGCTCGATTACTTCGACGCGCGCGAAGCCGTCGAAGCGATCCAGCCCGGCGCCTGGGACACGTTGCCCTACACCTCGCGCGTGCTCGCCGAAAACCTCGTGCGCCGCTGCGAGCCGGCTACCCTCGCCGCGTCGCTCGAACAGCTCATCGAGCGCAAGCGCGACCTCGATTTCCCGTGGTTTCCGGCGCGCGTCGTCTGCCATGACATCCTGGGCCAGACCGCGCTCGTCGACCTGGCGGGCCTGCGCGACGCCATCGCCGATCAGGGCGGCGACCCCGCCAAGGTCAACCCGGTCGTACCGGTTCAACTGATCGTCGACCACTCGCTCGCCGTGGAATGCGGCGGCTTCGACCCGCAGGCGTTCGAGAAGAACCGCGCGATTGAAGACCGGCGCAACATCGACCGCTTCGACTTCATCAACTGGACGAAGAAAGCGTTCAAGAACGTCGACGTGATTCCGCCCGGCAACGGCATCATGCACCAGATCAATCTGGAGAAAATGTCGCCGGTGATCGGCGTGACGGACGGCGTTGCCTATCCGGACACCTGCGTCGGCACCGACAGCCACACGCCGCACGTGGATGCGCTGGGCGTCATCGCCATTGGCGTGGGCGGCCTGGAAGCCGAAAACGTGATGCTGGGCCGCGCCTCGTGGATGCGCCTGCCGGATATCGTCGGCGTGGAGCTGACAGGCAAGCGCCAGCCGGGCATCACGGCGACCGACGTCGTGCTCGCGCTCACCGAATTCCTGCGCAAGGAAAAGGTCGTGGGTGCGTACCTGGAGTTCCGAGGCGAAGGCGCGTCGAGCCTCACGCTGGGCGACCGTGCCACGATCTCGAATATGGCGCCCGAGTACGGCGCCACGGCGGCGATGTTCTTCATCGACAACCAGACGCTCGACTACCTGCGCCTCACGGGCCGCGAGGAAGAACAGGTCAAGCTGGTCGAGACCTACGCGAAGACCGCTGGTTTGTGGGCCGATGCGCTTGCGCACGCGCAGTACGAGCGCACGCTGACGTTCGACCTGTCGAGCGTCGTGCGCAATATGGCTGGCCCGTCGAACCCGCACAAGCGCCTGCCGACCTCGGCACTGGCCGAGCGCGGCATTGCGGGCAAGTGGGAAGAGACGCCGGGCCAGATGCCGGACGGCGCGGTCATCATCGCCGCGATCACGAGCTGCACGAATACCAGCAACCCGCGCAACGTGATTGCCGCCGCGCTGCTCGCGCGCAACGCGAACGCGCGCGGCCTGACGCGCAAACCGTGGGTGAAGAGTTCGCTGGCGCCGGGATCGAAGGCGGTCGAACTGTACCTGGAAGAATCGAAGCTGCTGCCGGACCTGGAAAAGCTGGGCTTTGGCATTGTCGCGTTTGCGTGTACGACGTGTAACGGCATGTCGGGCGCGCTCGACCCGAAGATCCAGCAGGAGATCGTCGATCGCGACCTGTATGCGACGGCGGTGCTCTCGGGCAACCGCAACTTCGACGGCCGCATTCATCCGTATGCGAAGCAGGCGTTCCTGGCCTCGCCGCCGCTGGTCGTGGCGTATGCGATTGCGGGCACGATCCGCTTCGACATCGAAAAGGATGCGCTGGGCAAGGATCAGAACGGCGAGCCGGTTTACCTGAAGGATCTCTGGCCGAGCGACGAGGAGATCGACGCGATCGTGGCGCAGAGCGTGAAGCCCGAGCAGTTCCGCAAGGTGTACGAACCGATGTTCGCGGTGACGGCGCAAAGCGGCGAGACGACGGAACCGCTTTACGACTGGCGCGCGCAGAGCACGTATATTCGTCGCCCGCCGTACTGGGAAGGCGCGCTTGCGGGCGAGCGCACATTGCGTGGACTGCGACCGTTGGCGGTGCTGGGCGACAACATCACGACGGATCACCTTTCGCCGTCGAATGCGATCCTGGCGGACAGCGCGGCGGGTGAATACCTCGCGAAAATGGGCTTGCCCGAAGAGGACTTCAACTCGTACGCGACGCACCGCGGCGACCACTTGACGGCGCAGCGCGCGACCTTCGCGAACCCGACGCTCATCAACGAGATGGCGGTGGTGGACGGCGTGGTGAAGAAGGGATCGCTGGCGCGCGTGGAGCCGGAAGGCAAGGTTACGCGCATGTGGGAAGCGATTGAAACCTACATGGAGCGCAAGCAGCCGCTGATCATCGTTGCGGGCGCGGACTATGGCCAGGGATCGTCGCGTGACTGGGCGGCCAAGGGTGTGCGGCTGGCGGGTGTGGAGGCGATCGTGGCGGAAGGATTCGAGCGGATCCACCGTACGAACTTGATCGGCATGGGCGTATTGCCGCTGGAGTTCAAGGCGGGCACGAACCGCACGACGCTGGGGATTGACGGCACGGAAACGTTCGACGTGACTGGAGAGCGCAAACCGCGTGCAGATCTGACGCTCGTGATCGAACGCAAGAACGGCGAGCGGGTGGAAGTGCCGGTGACATGCAGACTGGACACGGCTGAGGAAGTGTCGATCTACGAAGCGGGCGGCGTGCTGCAACGATTTGCGCAGGACTTCCTGGAGTCATCACAGGCCGCCTGACCACGGAATAGCCCCTCTCCCTGGGGAGAGGGGAAAGGGGAAAGGTGAGAATGAGCAAGACGACCCAACTAGAGCAAGCCCGGCACCTCCGCAAGAACATGACGGAAGCTGAACGCCTGCTCTGGCGCCACCTCCGGGCTCACCGTCTTTGCGGCGAAAAATTCCGTCGCCAGCATCCCATCGGCCCTTACATCGTCGATTTCATGCATTGCGGCGCCCGCGTCGTCATCGAAGCCGACGGCGGACACCACAACGGCAGCGCGAGCGATGTAGCGCGCGATGCGTGGTTTCGGAGCCGGGGGTTCACCGTGCTGCGCTTCTGGAACAACGAGGTATTGCAGAACACCGACGGCGTGCTTGAGGCGATTCTTAAAGCAGTCAACGGAGCCGCGCTTTCCCCCTCTCCCCCAGCCCCTCTCCCTTCAGGGAGAGGGGAGGTAAAAACATTGGGATTTTTATGAGCCATCTGCCACAAATCAAGATTGCCGCCACCTACATGCGCGGCGGCACCAGCAAGGGCGTCTTCTTCCGCCTTCAGGATCTGCCCGCGTCCGCGCAGCAACCCGGCCCGGCTCGCGACAAACTCCTCATGCGCGTCATCGGCAGCCCCGATCCCTACGGCAAGCAGATCGACGGCATGGGCGGCGCAACCTCCAGCACCAGCAAAACCGTCATCGTCGCCAAAAGCACCCGCCCCAACCACGACGTCGATTATCTGTTCGGCCAGGTCGCCATCGATAAAGCCTTCGTCGACTGGAGCGGCAACTGCGGCAACCTCTCGGCGGCAGTCGGCCCGTTCGCCATCAGCAACGGCCTCGTCGACCCGGCCCGCGTGCCCGATAACGGCATCGCCACTATCCGCATCTGGCAAGCCAATATCGGCAAGACCATCGTCGCGCACGTGCCCATCACCAACGGCCACGTGCAGGAAACCGGCGACTTCGAACTCGACGGCGTGACCTTCCCCGCCGCCGAAGTCCAGCTCGAATTCCTCGACCCCGCCGCCGAAGAAGATGGCGCGGGCGGCGCCATGTTCCCCACCGGCAATCTCGTCGACGATCTCGACGTGCCCGGCTTCGGCACCCTCAAGGCGACGATGATCAACGCCGGCATCCCGACGATCTTCGTCAACGCCGACTCAATCGGCTACACCGGCACCGAGTTGCAGGACGCCATCAACGGCGACGCGAAGGCGCTGGAGAAGTTCGAGACCCTGCGCGCGCATGGCGCGCTGCGCATGGGCCTCATCAAGCACCTCGACGAGATCGCCACGCGTCAGCACACGCCCAAGATCGCTTTCGTCGCGCGGCCAGCGGCCTACACCGCTTCGAGCGGAAAACGCGTGGAATCCGGGGACGTCGATCTGCTCGTGCGCGCGATGTCGATGGGCAAGCTCCACCACGCGATGATGGGCACGGCGGCCGTGGCAATCGGCACCGCCGCAGCGATTCCGGGCACGCTGGTGAACCTCGCGGCAGGCGGCGGCGAGCGCAACGCCGTGCGCTTCGGCCATCCGTCGGGAACGCTGCGCGTGGGCGCCGAGGCAAGCCAGCAAAACGGCGAGTGGAGCGTCACCAAGGCCATCATGAGCCGCAGCGCACGTGTGCTGATGGAAGGCTGGGTGCGGGTGCCGGCAGACGCGTTCTAAGCAGGACTCGCCGCCCAAGGCAAAACACCCTGACGCATCGCAGCGTCAGGGTGTTTTTTTGTCGCGCTGGAAATCCGCCTTCAGGCGGCCTCAGCTTTGCGGCGTCGGCAGATACGGCATCGGATCGACCGGCTTGCCGTCGCGGCGCACTTCGAACAGCACGGCCACGCGGTCGTTGCTCTCGTTGCCCATTTCGGCGATCTGCTGGCCCTGATGCACCGTGTCGCCCGTCTTGACGAGCAAACGGCGGTTGTGCGAGTACGCCGTCAGGAAGTCCTTGTTGTGCTGGACGATGATGAGGCTGCCGTATTCGTTCAACCCGGTGCCCGCGTACATGACCTTGCCGTCGGCGGCGGCCAGCACGGGATCTCCTGCCTTGCCGCCGATCTCGATGCCGCGCGTGGTGCCCGGCTCGAACGGCTCCACCACATGTCCGCGCGCCGGCCACATGAGCGCCACGCTGTTGGCATGACGCCCGACTTCCGCGGCCACCGCGCGGCTTTGCGCCGTGCTTTGCGCCGTGTTAGCCGCCGACGCTGCCCCGGCAGGTGCGGGCGCGGCCTGCTGCACGATGATCGTCTGCGTCGACACCAGCTTCAGCGACTGGCCCGCGCGCAGGCGGCCGTTCTTCAAGTGGTTCCAGGCCGTCAGATCCCTGACCGAAACGTTATGCGCCGATGCGATGCGTTGCAGCGAGTCGCCACGGCGCACGCGCACGTAAGTAGTTTTAGTGACGGTGCGCTTGACCGGCGCGCTCGCCGCCTGCTGCGCGGCGGCGCTGGCGGCGTCCGACGCCGGGCTCGCGGCCGCCGACGGATCGGGTTGCGGCTGCGGCGCCTGCGGGTCGCTAACGTTAGCGCACGCGCCCAGCAAAAGGGTCAAACCGAGGCCTGCCAGCCCCGCCCAAAAACGTGCCAGACCGGAGGCGGCTTGCCCCGAGCGATCCTCGTACATATTCGTTGCTCCTTGTTACAGCGGCGTGCGCTCGCTTCGGTCGGCAATGGGCGGTTTGCTGCGTGCTAACGCGCTCCCGCTCTAACCTCATCGACACGAAACCCTGCGCCCGACCCGCTTACTTCTTCGTTCAAATTGCGTGCTTTATCGAATAAAAGCGCCCAGCGTCGCACAACTCCTCTTCGCGCGACCACGCTCCATCTCAAAAGCGATCCGGCATTGTAATGCGCATTTCATAGGCAGCATTCAGGCCACTACACTTCGATACAACTCTTGCGCACCTGAATTTTCGCGGCTCCATCGCCCTGCCCATCGCGCCAGATCGTGCCCCTTATCTCTTCTGCATAACGGCAGGCTGCGCGAGAACTTGAACCCGCTTCGTTGCGCGCTATGCGTGCCTTATCCGTATGGCCAACATCCGGTTCAGCGCACTGAAAGCCCTTTGAAATTAAGGTAGTATTGCCCACATCCCGGTAGAATCCGCCCCACTGGAACCTCACCGCGTCAATCGGGTCATTTCCTGGGCAACCTGCGGACTTCGTCCATCGCGGGTTACATTCCGTCGTCACCGACTTTATTCGCCGCTGCCCCGCGCAGCCGCCGCCGTCGAGCCTTCGCTCCGGCAGCGGGCCCTCGCAGCGTTTTTTTGCATGCGCCAGCACGGCCGTGCGCGCCATTGGGTGCGCCAGCCAGGCGGCGCCGGATCCATGTCACAGTCATCCAATCGTCTTGTCGAGCTCGACTTCTTTCGCGGGCTCGTTTTGCTGATCATCGTCGTCGACCACATCGGCGGCAGCATCCTGTCGCGCGTCACACTGCACGCCTACGCGCTGTGCGACGCGGCAGAAGTGTTCGTGTTCCTCGGCGGCTTCGCCACGGCCACGGCCTGGGCCGCGCTCAGCGCGCGCCGCACCGAAGCCGCCGCGCGCCAGCGCTTCATCAAGCGCGCGTTCGAGATCTATCGCGCCTTCGTGGTGACTGCGCTGCTCATGCTGCTGGTGACGGCGATCCTCGTCGCCTGCAATGTCGATGCCCCCAATCTCGCCACCACCGATCTCGACGACCTGACGCTCGCACCCGCCGCCGCGCTGCGCGACATCGTGCTGCTGCGCCGCCAGCCCTATCTGGCCGGCGTGCTGCCGATGTACGCGTGCTTCGCGCTGGCCGCGCCGCTTGCACTGCCGCTGGCGCGCTCGCGGCCGTGGATCCTGGCGGCGATCAGCCTCGCGCTGTGGGGCGTCGCGCCGCATCTCACGCCGTATCTCCCGCACGTCGACGACGTCAACTGGGACTTCAACCCGTTCGCGTGGCAACTGCTGTTCTTCGCCGGCGCGATCGCCCAGGCGCAGCCGGTGTTTCAGAGCGTGACCGCGCGGCCCAAATTCGGCGCGATCGTGACGATGCTCGCGCTCGCCGTGGTGGCCGCCGCCGCGATCTACCGCCTGCATCTGGGCAACACCGCGCTCGACGCCGACTTCAAGCGCAATCTCGCGTGGTTCCGCGCGCTCAACTTCTTCGGCATTGCGTGGCTGACGGCGCACGCGATCCGGCTGGGCTGGGCGAAAAAGCTCGCCGTGGCGCTGCCGTGGATCGGCCTGGTCGGCCGCAAGGGGATGCTCTCGTTCGTGGCGGGGGCGGTGATTTCGCTGACCGTCGATTCGGTGCTGTACTGGTACACGGACGGCTATCTCGACATTCCGGCGGGCCTCGCCGCCGATGCCATCGCGCTGACCGCCCTCTTCGCCGTCGCGCGCTGCTCCGATCCGCTCAAACGCCTGCTGCCGTCGCGCGCGAAAGCGTCGGCCTGACCGGCGCAGCGGGTATCAGCGCGGCCTGGCCACTGCGCAGTAGTGCACGGGCACTGCGCCCGATCCAGGCCGCACACGACGCGGTTTCCAGCCGCCATGGCGCGCTGCTAGTATGTTGACCCCGCGCCGCAGGCGCGTCTCCACGAGCCCGCTTTCCTGCCATGCGCAGCTTCCTACGCACCGCGCCGTTCGCTTCGCCGCTGTGGCCCCTGCGCGCCGCGCTTGCGGCCTTGCTGGCCTCTGTCGCCCTCACTGCCCTCACCGGCTTCGCGGATAACGCCGCCGCCAGCACGATCGCCTCGCGCACCTTCCACGCCAACGCGCTTGAGCGCGACTGGCCTTACGTGGTCTATCTGCCCACCGGCTATCGCGCCGACGGCACGCGCTATCCCGTGCTCTATCTCCTGCACGGCAACAACGGCGAGCCGATGGACTGGGTCACGCAAGGCAGCCTGCAAGTCACCGCCGACGCGCTGATCGCCCGCCGCGAGATTCCGCCCGTCGTGATCGTCATGCCTCAAGGCGGCACCGACTGGTACGTCGATCGCAAGGAAAAGATGGAGACGGCGTTTTTCTCGGATCTGATGCCCGAGATCGAGTCGCACTTCGCCGTCGCCGATTCACGCGACGGCCGCGCGATCGGCGGCGTGTCGATGGGCGGCTTCGGCGCGCTGCGCTATACGCTGGAGCATCCCGATATGTTCTGCGGGACGATGCTGCTCTCCCCGGCGATCTATTCGGGCGATCCGCCGCTGGCCTCGTCGGCGCGGCGCGTGGGCGTGTTCGGCGAGCATCAGTTCGACTCGCACATCTGGCGCACGCTCAACTATCCGGCGCTCTGGAGCGGCTACTTCGGCCGGCCGTGGCGCGTGCCGTTCTTCATCGCCTCGGGCGACGACGACCTCGTGATCCAGGCCGAATCGTCGCTGCTCTACACGCGCCTGCGCGAGGCGAACAATCCGGCGGCGCTGCGCATCGTCGACGGCGGCCATGTCTGGCCGGTCTGGCGCGAGCTGCTGCCCGCCGCGCTCAAGTACACGCTCGCCTGCGTGCACTGAGCATCCACTAAGCGCACACTGAGCGCGCGTTCGCGCAGCCCTGCACGCGCGCGGCTTATTCCGCCCAGTTCGCCCACAGCACCATCAGCACCGTCATCAGCGCGGGGCCGATGAAAATGCCGATCAGGCCGAACGTCGTCGCGCCGCCCAAAATGCCGAACAGCACCAGCAGGAACGGCAGGCGCGTCGAGTTGCCGATCAGCACGGGCCGCACGAAATGCTCGGCGACAAACACGACTATCACGCCCGTCACCGCCACCACGATGGCGCCCACGATGCCGCCCTGCGCCGCCAGCCAGAGCGCCGCGCCGCAGAACACGAGCGGTGCGCAGAACGGCAGCATCGCCGCGATGGCCGTAATCGTGCCGAGCAGCGCCGCGTGCGGCACGCCCGCGAACATGTAGGCGATGCCGAGCAGCACGCCCTCGCCCAACCCGACCACCACGAGCCCCGTCACCGTCGCGCGCACGGCGGCCGCCATGCGCTGGAGCAACTGCGCACCGTCTGCGCCGAACGCCCGGCGCGCGCCGCGCATCACCGTGCCGGAGAGCTTCGGCCCCGCTTGCAGGATCACGAACAGCGTGACGAGCATGAAGCCGAAGGTCATCGACGCATGCACCGCGCGCGCCCCGAAGTGCCGCCCGAACGACACGATGGCGTCGCCGTGCAGGCCCTTCATCGCGGGCGATTGCTTGAGCGGCTGGGCCAGGTTGGCCTGCCACCACTCGCTTACCTGACGGCTGCCGACCGGCAGATGCGAGACGAAATCGGGCACCGGCACGCCGTTCTCCTGCGCGGCGCGCGCCCACAGGTAGAGTTCATGGGCCTCGCCGCCCGCCTGGATCGCCGTGAGCGTGATCGGCAGGACGACCAGCAGCGCGATGGCCACCGTCAGCACCGTCGCGAGCCAGGTCGTGCGGCCACGGAACAGCCGGTGGCGCTCCGTGGCCTGGTACGCCGGCCAGAGGACGATGGCGAGCACGCACGCCCACGCGACAGCGGGCAGGAATTCGCGCACGACCCACAGGGCGAGCAGGACGAGCACGGCGTACAAGGCGGCCGAGGCGGCGCGCTGGAGTTTTTGCTCGTTTGCGGAGTTCGGAGCAGGCGGGCGATGAATCATGTAACCTCGTGAAAATTCTGCAGGACAGTCATTGTCCGGGCGGCGAGACGAGCCGCCAGCATAAGGGCGACAGACCAAAAACGCGACTCAACTGCCCTCGCCCGGCGCGGTTTTCAGTCTGATCCGCGCCAGCCTCCAGCGTTCCAAACCCCTCCCGACGCCCCACTTCAGGCCGATTTTCATGTCGCGCCTCGCACAACACTGCGTTGCACAAATTCGAAGGGTCGGGTCTCGATCGCCCGCAAACCCGCATTCCTTCGTTAACCCGTATATGTGCCAGATCGATTGTTGCCGATTTTGGAATGGTGTTTCAACGGCGACACAATGGCACTTGACGCTTTAGAGGAATACATTGCGGCAACCCCACTTACGGAGCCGACAATGAAGAAAAAAGCGTGCCTCGCGCTTGACGGAGCCAACGGTGAACGCATCGAAATCCTCGAACAAACGGATTCCGCGCTCGTGATCCGCTGGGTGGAACCTGGCCGTTGTCATTATGGCGAACAGCGCTGGCGCCGCCGCTCGGCGCATACGTCGGGCACTTGCGCCGTCTCGCGCCGCAAGATCCGCCGCGGCGACGCCGTGTTCAAACCGGCTGAGCGCCCCGCGCCGCTCAATGCGTCGGTGATGATCGCGGCCGAAGTGTTCGGCGATCTGGTTGCCAACGTGCCGTATAGCGAAGCGGCCTGAGCCGCCTCAGGCAGGGTCGAAGCGGCTGCATTTCAGGCCAGCGGCGACAAAGCGATTAGGTGAGATTCCCGTAATAATCGCGATCCAGACGATCGCAAACGCCTCAGGCGAACACGGACGACTCCCGACGCTGCTTTAGCCGCTTTAGCCACGCAGGCCGCCTTATCCGCCACGAGCACCGCAAGCACCGCAGCCGCCAGGCTCAACCGCTGTAGCCCACCGCCTGCCGCACCGTGGCAAGCGAAATCGGCCGCCCGAGATAGCGCGCCGTCATCCCAGCCGACTCCTCGCCCAGCGCAGCCACGCGCGCGAGCACGTCGGCGTCGAACGGCACCGCGCGCGGCCCCGAGCGGTCAACATGCAGCAACAGCTGCTCGCTCGCGCTGACAGGCTTTTCGCCTTCTGCGCCGCCTTCTGCGCCGTCTTCGGCGAACATCTCCAGATAGACCCGCACGCGCTTCGCGTCGTGCTCCAGCACCCACACATCGACCCGCAGCGGCGTGCCCTCTTTCACCTCGCGCAGATAGTTCACGTGCGCTTCGAGCGTGTACATCGATTGAGCGCGCGCCTCGCGCCGCGCGTGATCGAGCCCGATCGCGTCGAGCAGCAAATCGGTCGCCTGGCTGTAGATCAGCATGTAGAACGCATCGCGCAGATGGCCGTTGTAATCGACCCATTGCGCGCGCACGCGTTCGCGGTAGACGACGCTGGTGACGTGGTCGCTCATCTCTCCTCCTGTGTGCAGCTCCGTGCGGAGCGGCGCATCCAGTTTACTCATAGCGCCAGACCCATAGGGCCAAACCCATCGCGCCGTCGCGGCCACCGGCAAACGCGCAGGCACGCGCGCTGCCTCTGCGCTACTCTGAGCTAACGCAGAGCGATCCGATCGCAAGGAACCGGCCATGGCAGAAAACTCACGTCCGCAGTCCGACTCACGTTCAGACGTCAAACCCGACGCCAAACCCTACATCCAGCCCGATTTCCAGCCTTTCTCGCTCGACGTCATGCTGGAGAAGTACGCCAAAGGCGACGAGCGCAGCGCCGACGACATCTATCGCCGCGTCGCCCACGGCGTCGCGCAGGCCGAGCCGCCCGCACTGCGCGCCGAAATCGAGGCGCGCTTCGCCGACAACCTGCGCCACGGTGCGCTGGGCGCGGGCCGCATCATGAGCGCGGCGGGCACCGGCATCGAAGCCACGCTGATCAACTGCTTCGTCCAGCCCGTGGGCGACGCCATCCAGGGCGTCGACGACGAAGGCCGCCCCGGCATCTACGTCGCGCTGCTGCAGGCCGCCGAAACCATGCGGCGCGGCGGCGGCGTGGGCTACAACTTCTCGGCGATCCGGCCGCGCGGCGCGCTCGTGCATTCGACGGGATCGAGCGCCTCGGGGCCGTGCAGCTATATCGACGTGTTCGACGCCTCGTGCCGCACCGTCGAAAGCGCGGGCGCGCGGCGCGGCGCGCAGATGGCCGTGCTCGACTGCGACCACCCCGACCTGCCCGAATTCATCGAGGCCAAGCATTCGAAGGGACGCTGGAACAACTTCAACGTCTCGGTGGCCGTGACCGACGCCTTCATGCGCGCCGTCGAAAACGACGAGACCTGGCAGCTCGTGCATCGCGCCGAGCCTTCGCCCGCGTTGCGCGCGGCAGGCGACCTGCGCCAGCGCGACGACGGCTTGTGGATCTACGCCGAAAAACGCGCCCGCGCGATCTGGGACACGATCATGCGCTCGACCTACGACGTCGCCGAACCGGGTGTCGTCTTCATTTCGCGCATGAACGAGGACAACAACCTGCGCGCCGTCGAAAGCATCCGGGCCACCAATCCGTGCGGCGAGCAGCCCCTGCCCGCTTACGGCTGCTGCAACCTCGGGCCGCTCGATCTCACGCGCTTCGTGCGCGATCCGTTCGCGTCGCCGTCGTTCGACTGGGACGCACTGGTTGCGCGCACAACGACACAGGTGCGTTTTCTCGACAATGTGCTGGACGTCACGCTCTGGCCGCTGCCCGAGCAGCACCAGGAAGCGATGGCCAAGCGCCGCATCGGCGTGGGCTTCACGGGGCTCGGCGATGCGCTGGTGATGCTCGGCATTCGCTACAACTCGGAGGAAGGCTGCGCGTTCGGCGCGCGCATCGGCCGCACGATGCGCGACGCCGCCTATCGCGCATCGGTCGAACTCGCGCGCGAGCGCGGCGCGTTTGCCCTGTTCGACGCCAACACGTATCTTGCGCCCGGCACCTTCGCCTCGCGCCTGCCCGACGACCTGCAAGCCGCGATCCGCACCCACGGCATTCGCAACAGCCACCTGCTGTCGATCGCGCCGACCGGCACCGTGAGCCTCGCCTTCGCCGATAACGTCTCGAACGGCATCGAACCCGCGTTCTCATGGACTTACCAGCGCACGCGCCGCATGGCCGACGGCAGCCACGAAACCTTCGCCGTCGAAGACCACGCGTGGCGCGTCTATCGCATGAAGGGCGGCGACGTGAACGCGCTGCCCGATTACTTCGTGAACGCGCTGCAAATGAGCGCGCAGGAACACGTGGCCATGATGGCGGCGGTGCAGCCCTTCGTCGATACGTCGATTTCGAAAACCGTGAACGTGCCCGCCGATTACCCGTTCGAAGCATTCGAGGATCTGTACCTGGACGCGTGGCGGCGCGGGCTCAAGGGACTGGCGACGTACCGGCCCAACGAGACGCTGGGCGCGGTGCTGCAGACTCTGCCCGTCAACGAAGACACGCCCGCCGATGCACAGAACGACGCGCTGCTCGATCCGCTGCGCGTGGCGATCGATCATCGGCCGAGAGGCGAGCTGCCCGCCGTGATCGAGAAGATCGAATACCTCACGCAGACAGGCAAGGTGTCGCTTTACGTAGCGGTGTCGTTTCTCGAAGTCACGGGCCAGGTGGGCGGCCAAACCACGACGATCGAGCGCCCCATCGAGTTCTTCATCCCCGTGGGCCAGCGCGACGAATCGCAGCAATGGATCACGGCGACGATGCGCTCGCTGTCGCTGGCCGCTCGCGGCGGCTTTGTCGCGCGCAATCTGCAGGATCTGCGCAAGGTGTCGTGGGATCGCGGCCAGGTGCGTTATGGCGAGACGCAGCGGCTCGACGGCAAGCGCACGCCGCTGTGGCACGACTCGGAAGTGGCCGCGATTGCGTATGCAATCCAGCAGATCCTGCATCGGCGCGGGTTTCTCGATGCCGAAGGCAGGCAGGTGCCGTCGCGGTTGCTGGCGCAGCGGCGCGAGGCTTCGGCTGTTTCAGCGGCGACCGTTAAGGATGACGAAGTAGATGCACGCGCAGGCGACCAGGTGCTGGACGGCCCCAATGCGCTGCCCGCCGATGCCACCTTCGGCGCGCAGCACGCGATGTTCGGCCGCAAGTGCGGTTCGTGCGGCGCGAACGCCGTCATTCGCAAGGACGGCTGCGACTTCTGCACGGCGTGCGGGGAGATCGGGGTTTGCGGGTGAGTGCGTTTCAATACGCATGAGCCATCGCATCAGCGGGGATCAGGACGCCGCCCAGCAGAAACGGCCGTGCAACCTCATCGAGGCTGCACGGCCGTCTTTCGTCACGCGTGCGCTTACGGATTCGGGCGCGGCGTCACGATCGGGAACAGCGGATTGAAGCTGTCGGTCAGCGACAGCAGTTCGGTGATCTTGCCGCGATCGCCGTCCACCTTCGCGCGCCCTGCCTGCACTTCCTTATCGAGGTTCGTCTGATGCAGCATGATGTTGTCGAGGCTCGACTTCGGCAGCGACAGCGTCACATCGGCGTTCTGGATCTGCTTGCCTTCGCTGTACACGAGCACCGAATTCTCCAGTCGCACCGCGTACTGCTTGTGAATGTCCGGGAAGACCCAGTTCACTGAAATCTTCTTGCCGTCTGCCTTGTCCCCGTCGATATGCATGGAGAGGAACTCCAGCGCCATTTCAGGCGACATCGCGCGGATCGTGTCGGGGCTCGCGGTCTGCACCGCCGGCACCTTCGGGATGCCATTGCGCAACTCATACGCGCCCATCAGGTAGACGTCGCGCCACGGGCCGGCTTCGGACTGGTAGCCCAATTGCTCCAGGGCGTCGGCTTCCAGGTTTTTCGCTTCCTGATTGTCAGGCTCGGCATAGACGGCCAGGTTCATGACCTGCGCCACCCAGCGATAGTCGCCCTTTGCATAAGCGTCCCGCGCCTTTTTCGTGACCGCTGGCACGCCGCCCATGAACTCCATCGTGCGCTTCGCGGTGTCCACCGGCGGCAGCGGGTGCAGGTCGGCCGGGTTGCCGCTATACCAGCCCATATAGCGCTGATAGACGGCCTTCGCATCGTGCACGACCGTGCCGTAATAGCCGTGGTTGTACCACTCCTTGTCCAGGCTCGGCGGCAGTTTCACCATGTCGCCGATTTCGTCCATCGTGTAGCCCATGTTCAGCAGACGCAGCGACTGGTCATGCACGTACTTGTATGTGTCGCGCTGCTTCGACAGGTAATCGTTGATGCGATCGTTTTCCCACATCGGCCAGTGGTGCGAGGCAAACACCACCTGCACCTGCGGGCCGAACATGTCGATCGTCGTGTCGAGCGCCTGCCACCATTTGTTCGCGTCGCGCACCTGCGCGCCACGCAGCGTATAGAGGTTATGCAGCGTATGCGTGGCGTCTTCCGCCGCGCACAGCGCGTGATACTTCGGGAAATAGAACAGCATTTCCGCGGGCGCTTCGGTGCCAGGCGCCATCTGGAACACGACGTCGAGTCCGTCGATGGTGCGCTTTTCCCCCGTCTTCCTGATGATGTCGGTCGGCGGAATCAACGTGACCGTGCCGTTCGACGTGGTCTTGCCCAGGCCGCCGTCAATCTGCCCCTTGTCGCTGCGCGGCAGCAGCGAGCCATACATGTAGATCGCGCGACGGCTCATGGCGTTGCCGGCAAAGACGTTTTCACTGACCGCTTCTTCCAGGAAGCCCTCCGGCGCGTAGATCTTCACCTTGCCGGATTTGACGTCGGCTTCGTTGACCACGCCCTTCACGCCGCCGTAATGGTCGACGTGACTATGCGTGTAGATGACCGCGACCACCGGCTTTTTCGGCCGATGCTGGTAGTACAGGTCGAGACCGGCCTTCGCCACTTCGGTGGAGATGAGCGGGTCGATCACGATGATGCCGTTATTGGTCTCGACGATCGTCATATCGGACAGGTCGAAGCCGCGAATCTGGTAAATGCCGTCCACGACCTTGAACAGGCCGTTGTTCATGTTCAACTGGGCGTTGCGCCACAGGCTCGGGTTGATCGAAGGCGGCGCGTTCTGGGCCTGCAGGAACTGATAGCCGTCGAGCGTCCAGACGGTCTTGCCGTCGGGCGTCTTGACGTCGATATTCGGCAACGTGGCGATGAAGCCGCGCTTCGCGTCTTCGTAGTCCTGACGATCGCTCATCGGCAGGGTCTTGAGCAAGTCGGCGTTTGCCTGCTGGGTCGCGGGCGTCGCGTCCTTGTTGGTTTCGGCGGCAAGCGTCGCGCCGAAGCTCACTGCAAGCGCCACGAGTGGCAGGAGAAAGCGGGCTTTCATGGGCAACCTCACGTGATGAACTCGGGTGATGAACTCGGGTGTTGAACGTCGTCGTTTGATCCATTTCCCAACCGAATCTCAAGTGCCGCGTGGCTTCGGCTCCTTGTCAGACTCCTTGTCCGGCTCCCCTCGCGGCGGATGCTGGGCGCTTTCCTCCGCGCGGCCACTGGAGGAAACGGTCTGCTCCGGCCCCGGCCCAGCGATCCTCAGGAGACGCCCGGCATTGGCCAGCACGATAAAGGTGCCGATGTTGTGCAGCACGGCGATCCATACAGCGGAAACCAGCCCGAGCGCGGCCACGGCAATCACCGCCGCCGTCCATGTCACGCCGATCATCGCGTTGAGCGCCGCCGTGCGGCGGCAGCGGCGGCCGAGCTTGATGCAGGCGGGAATACGGCGCAGGTCGTCGCCGAGCAGGACAACATCGGCGGCGGCCACCGCGATGTCCACGCCGCGTCCGCCGATCGCGATGCTCGTCGCGCCGGCCTTGATCGCCAGCACGTCGTTGACGCCGTCGCCCACCACCAGCGGATGACGGCCCAGTGCGAGTTGCTGCTTCACGAATTCGAGCTTGTCGTGCGGCAGCGCACCGGCGATCACATGCTCGATGCCGACTTGCGCGGCGACCTCCTGCGCGACGGCCTCGCGATCGCCGGACAGCAGCGTTTGATGCACGACGCCGAGTTCGCGCAGTTCCGCCATGGCTTCGGACGCTTCGGGACGCAGCGCGTCCGCGAACACAAACCAGGCGAGCAGCCGGCCATCGAGCGCGACGCCCGCCACGGAACCTGCGTAGCGCCATTCCGGCAGCGCGAGTTCGTGCACGTATTTGCGCAGCAGCGCATCGCGGCCGAGCACCGCCAGGCCTTCAGGTGTTGGCATCGTCACGCCCAGTCCGCGCCACTCGCGGATCGCGTCGTCGGCCTCGTTCGCGACCGGCGCGTGGCCGCGCTCCCGCGCGTAAGCCAGCAACGCGCGGCTCACCGGATGCGCGCTGCCGCGCGCCAGGCGTGCGGCGAGCGCCAGCGCGCCTGCCGCATCGACGCCCGGCTGGAGCGCCACGTCGACCACGCGCAGTTCGCCGTGCGTGAGCGTGCCGGTCTTGTCGATGATGAGCGAGTCGAGATCGGCCACGCGGTCGAGGAACGCGGCATTGCGCAGCAGCAGTCCGTGGCGCGCGCCCACGGCGATGCCTGCAATGGCTGTGGCCGGCGCTGCGAGCACGAGCGCGCACGGACACGCCGCGACGATGACGGCCAGCATCGCGGAGGCGTTTTGCGAGGCGAACCACACGAGCGCCGCGCCCAGCAGCACCAGCGCGAGGTAGCCGCCCATGTAGCGTTCGAGCGCTTCCGTGATGGGCGGCTTGGCGCGTTCGGCGTGGGCCAGCAACTCGACGATCTTGCCGAGCGTCGAATGCTCGCCGACTTCGGTCACTTCCACGCGCAGCGCGCCTTCGATATTCATCGCGCCGCCGTAGAGCGCATCGCCCGCCGCTACTTCGAGCGGCAACGACTCGCCGGTAATCGGACTGTTGTCGACCGCCGAGCGGCCTCCTCTCACGATGCCATCGGTGGGAATGCGCGCGCCTGGCGCGACTTCCAGCAGGTCGCCGCGCGCGAGTGCTTCGATGGGCACGTCTTCGACGCCGCCATCGGGACGCACACGCAGCGCGCGCGTGGCGGCCAGTTTCGTCAACGCGCGGATCGCTTCCTGCGACCCGAGCACGCTACGCTCTTCGAGCGCGTGCCCGAACGTCATCACGACGGGCAACAGCGCGGCCGTGGCCATGTCGCCCGTCGCCCACGCCGCGAGCATGGCGAGCGCGATGAGCCGGTCGGTCACGCCATGCAGGCTTGGATGCCTGAGGCTGTGCCAGGCGCCCGTGAAGACCGGCCCCGCGACCAGCAGCGACGCCAGACCCGCGAGCACGTCGGCCACCTGCGCGCCCTGAGCCGTGAGATAACGGCAGCCCAGCGAGAGCAGCAGCAGGCCCGCCGCCGCAAGCGCGAGCACGATGCGCCGGGAGATCGCCGCACGCTCTTCGGGCGCCAGCGCGACGCCGGGCAGCGCGTCGAGATCCGGCATTCCTGCTGCGCCGGGATGGTCAGGGTCATGGCCGTGCTCATGACCATGCGTTGCGGCATCGATGCGCGCGAGCGGTTCCACATGGGCATTCATGGCGCCTTCCCTGGCAGCACGAGGCTCGACGTGTCGTAAGGATCGATCGTCGTGACGTGGCCCGCCTTCGAAAGAATCTGCTGGATGCGGTCGCGATACGCGCGCGCCAGCAGCCCCTGGTCGCTGTTCGCGCCGAGCGGCGCTTCGAGCTGCAGGATCGTCTGCGTTTCCGTCTGGGCCCGCGTCACGCGTTCTGTCGCGCTGGCCTGCGCGCTTTGCAGGATCTGGTCGGCGTGCTGCTGGGCGTCCTGGCGCGTGGTTTCCGCAGCAGTGCGCGCGTCGGCGACCGTGCGCTCGGCGCTCTGCAAGGAACTGAGCACCGAGTTGAACGCATCGACCGCCGCGGCGGGCACGCTCGCCTGCACGTCGATGCGCGAAACCTCGATGCCCAGCCCCGCATGCTGCGCTTCCAGTGCATGCAGGCGCCGCTCGATCGCGCCGGCGATGTCGTCGCGCAGTCGCTCGCGGCGCGCGGCCATCTGCGCGTCGGCGGCGAGCAGTTCGGGCCGTGCGACGAGAATGGTGTCGAGATCGCGCGACGCGCCGACCTCCGCAACCGCCGAAGCCGTCAGGCGTTCGATCGCCGGGGCGAGCAGCGTTTGCTGCCTCACGTAGTCGTACGGCGAACTCACGCGGTAATAGAGCCGCGCGCCGAGCTGCACCACCGCATCGTCGCCGGTCAGCACATAGCCGGAACCCGCGAGCGCATCGGACAGCGGCGAGCCGTTGGCGCCCATTGCGGCATCCGGATGAAAGCCCCATGAAGACATGTCGTTGAAGGGCAAGTTCGTATCGGTGGGGGGCGCGTTGGGTGCGGGATCGAGTGCACGGGCGCGCGGGTCGCGATCCAGCGAGGCAATGCGCTGCTCCAGCACGCGTGCCGGGCCGGGCAGCAGCGCCACCGTTTCGAACGGGCGCGGCCATGCGACCAGCAGGCCCGCGCCCTGCACGCGCACGAACTTGCCGAAGCGCATCACGACAGCCTGACTGTCGGGCGGCACGCGCTGCACATTCGAGAACAGCCACGCCAGCGCGGCGAGCACCGTCAACGCGGCGATAAACCAGAACGCCCCGCGCACCGCCTGGATGCCAGGCGCCGTGCGCGAAGGTAACGAAGCGGCCGTGCTCATGGCTGGCGGCGCGCGCTCGCGGCGGCGCGAGCATCATGCGATGCCGTGACGGCTTCGAGTCCCGCCGGCCCTTGCACGAGCACCCGGAACGGCGCGGCGTCCGTACGCACGATCAGGTTGGTATTGCCGTTCACGACAGTCGAAAGCGTGTCGAGCGAGCGCAGCATCGTATAAAGCTGCGGATTGCCCGCATAGCTCTTGCCGTAGATGGCGGCGGCATCGCGACGCGACTGGGCTTCGATGCCGGCGGCCTGCGCGTTGGCGTCGGCCACGGCCACACGTGCGTCGCGGTCGGCATCGGAGCGCACCTGGGCCGCTTCGAGCTTGCCCTGCGCGGTGCGTTGCGCCGCGACCGTCTCGCGTTCGGCGCGCATGCGCTCGACGGTGGCGGACAGCGTCGCGGCGGGCAGCGTCAGGCGTTCCAGCCCGACCTGAACCGCATGCACGCCATAGGTCGCGTAAAGCTGCGAGTCGATCTGGCGGCGCAGTTCGTCCTCGTACAGTTCGAGTTTCACGTCGCTCGCGTTGGTATTGACGAGCGTCGAAAGATCGAAGCCCGAGGTAATGGTTTGCAGCGCCGAGCCGAGCAGCGAGCGGATCTGGCGCGCCGCCTCGTCGGGTTCGTTGCGCACGGCGCGCACGAAATGGCCAACATCGGCGCTGTTATCGGGCACGCGCCACGCTACGTAGGCCTGCACCAGAATGCGCAGGCCGTCGCGCGTGCCGACGTCCTGCAGTCCGCTCGACGTCGTGTGCAGGCGCAGGTCGACCGGCACGGCGGTTTCGATCGGCGCGGGCAGCCGCCACGCCAGGCCCGGCTCAAGCTCGACGCGCACCGGTTCGCCAAAGCGCGTGACGACGGCGGCTTCCCCTTCATGAACCTGCACCACGCTCGCAGTCGCCACGGCAACCAGGATGCACAGCAGCGCCAGCGCCACGCGCCACCCAAAGCCCCATCCGCCGCCTGGTTGGGCTTCGCGAGACTCGCCGTGATGGTGATGCCCGTGTCCCGCATGACCCGCATGTCCCGCGTGGCCGTGATGAATGTGAAGATGTGAACCGCTCAAGGTCTGCTCCTCAGGCTCGGTACAGTCGCTCAAAACAGCTTCTTGGCCCCGGCGGCATCGCCCGTATTGAACGAGCGCAGGTCGATCGTCGCGCGCCTGTCGCCCACGAGGCGATCGTCGATCACCGTCAGGTTGGCGTTCTGCAACCCCTGCTGCAGATTGCGCAGGTAGTACTCGAAGGCGAATGCGGGGCCGCCCGCCTGCTGGGCCGCGATATCTGCGCTGAAGGTGGTCTGCTGCATGTGGGCCGCAGAAAGTGTTTCTGCAGCGCTTGCATTGGCTTCGGCGACGCTTGCCTGTGCCTGTTCGTGCGCGGTGCCCACGAGCGTGGCGGCCAGGCCGCGGGCTTCGGCGACGCTCGCCGCCGTGCGGATCTGCGCGGCCTGCACGCCATGCCACGCCGCCGAGGCGCCCGCCGGGGGATGCACGCTCTCGATCACCACCGCCGTCACTTCGATGCCGCTGCCGAGCCGGTCGAGCTGCTGTTGCGTCGCCTGGCGGATCGCATCGGCAATCACGGTCTGGCGCGCTTCGACGAGCGCGTCGAGCGTGTGCGAAGCCAGGTAGCGCACGATCTCGCGATTGGCGATCGCGCGCGTGACGTCGGCGATATTCGCCGCGCGATAGAGCGCGGCACGCGCGTCGGCGTCACTCGCCCCGATGCGGTAATCCAGTCGCACATCGGCGCTGACGATTTCGAAATTCTGCTGCTGCGCATTCGCGCCCGCGATCACCTGGCTGGTTTCCCAGGGATGCGCCACGTCCCAAAGCCGGTCGAGTTGTTCGGGCGCGCGCGCGTCGGCGGCAATCAGCGGTGCGGCGATGCTTGCGCCATTGGCAACATCGGCAGCATCGGCGATATCCGACACCACGATTTGATGAACCGCGCCGTTGTCGATGACGCGCGCGAGTCCGAAGGGCCAGGGCAGCCCAATGTGCAGACCCGGCTGCCACACGGCGCGCGGCGCGCCGAAGCGCTCGTAGACGGCGCGCTGCTCCGGTTGCAGGATCGTGATGCCGCTCAGCAACCATCCCGCCGCCACGAGCGCGACACCCGCGGCGGGCAACATGCGCAGCGTGCTATGCACGACCCAGCTTTGCCGCAGGTCGATACCGAAGCGGCTGCGCAGCGATTCGCCCAGTTCGGCGGGCGACGCTGGCGGGCGCACGAGCCAGTGCACGACGGTGCTGTCCACCAGCGCGAGTGGCGACGCTGACGCACGCGGCGGCGTGAACCAGGCCAGTGTGGCGCGCAAGGCGTATTCACCGGCAACAAGCGCGGGCAGCAACGCTATCGCCATCGCCAGCCAGCGGCTATCGACACCGCGCCACAAGTAAAGCCCGGCGCAAGCCGCACAAGCCAGCGCGACGACGAGCGCAATGCGCAATGCCCCGGCGAGAACGGTATCGGCGTGCTGTACCGGCACCCGCGCCACGATCACGCGCTCGATCACCAGCGTGACGAACGCCATCGCGAGCACGGCGCCGCACGCCAGCGCCATGATGTTGCGCACATGGGGCCCCGCCGCCGCTGCGTGACGGTCGAAGACGAACACGGTCGCCGCGCAAAGCATCAACGACACGAGCGCGCCCGCCAGCACACACCAGGGCCACCAGCGAACGGCGCGCAACCCGCCCCATGTCCACCCCGCTATCGCGCGCCACGTTGCACGCTTGAGCAGGTTCCAGTTCGCCGGACGTGCACCGCGCGAGGTTCGTTTGCGCGCTGCATCCGCTGCGGCCATCAAGTTGCGTTCGCAACCAATCGCCACGAGCATCACGTTCAGCCACATCGCGGCGAGCGGCGCGAGCCATCGCAACCCGGCCCAGCTCGAACGCAGACACACGATGAACGCAAGCACGCCGACCAGCAGCAGGCACGCGAGCGCGATCAACCGATAAGGTTGCGCGTTTCTCGCAGATGTACCGTCACGGAAATATGCATTGCCCATTTCGCCAATGTCTTATTCTGCGTAGCCATTGCGAACGAGTATCGTCGGACGTGTTTCATGTCGCCATAGGGATTTCGGGCAAAGCGAATTGCCCTTTCGGGCAATTCAAACCGGCGCGCATTTATTTGGACTGCGAAAACCACTTCCCGTAAATCTGTTCGTAGGTGCCGTCCTCGTACATCGCGAGCAAGGTTTCGTTGATGGACTTGCGCAGCGGGCTGCCGTTGGCGACGGCGATACCGTATTTTTCTGGCCGGAATACCGGCCCCACGACGGTGAGCGCGCCATTGCCGCGCCGCGCCGCCCAGTATTGCAAGGTCGGTGCGTCGTAGACGATGGCCTGGACGTCGCCCTCCATCAGCATACGAAAGCCGTCGTCCGCATTGGTCACGTCCACGAAAGACAGGCCGCGCTGCGTCAGGTATTGCGCCGCAATCGTGCCGGGCACGGTGCCGATCTTCTTTCCGGGCAAGTCGTCTGGCCCGCGTATGTTCGACTGCAAACGCGCCACCGTCTGCGACGACGTGACCGTAGCGGTGAGTTGCGCAATCAGCACCACGCCAATCAGCCACATCGCCGGCACCAGAATGCGCTTGAAAATGCCGGGCGTTTCACGTTCGCCATGCTCGCCCGTGGCGATGATCAACATGGTCACCCAGATGCCCTCGCCGATCGAACGCCAGTACGGCTTCTGGAAATTGGCGTCGCGCTTGCGCTCCATCAGCCACACGAGGTTGGCGAGAACAAATACGATGCCAACCGTGATCGCCACGAGCTGCGCAATTGCCAGCCACGGCACGGATTGGAGCAGCGCCATGACGGAATTGTCGTTCTGCGCCCGCACGATGATTTGCAGGCCGGAGTCGAAATAAGGCAGCGAGAAGTCGACGCTCTTTTCGCGCGTCGGCGTCATGGTGATGGCCGCGATTGCGACATCCGCGTCGCCGCGCTGGACAGACGCCAGGAGTTCAGGTTGCGTGCCAACCGGCCGCCAGGCGAAATCGACATGCAGGCGGCGTGCGATTTCATTCCAGATATCGATGCTGAAACCTTCTGGCGTCGCGGTCTGCGGAATCACAAAAGGCGCGACGGGCGCGATCGCGACACGCAGTGGACTTTGCGCGCCGGTCTGCGCGGCCGCTATTGTGGTCGCCGGGTCGCTCGCCCCGGACGGCGCCGCCGTCTGGGCCTCTGCGGCCGGCATCGCTTTCATCGACAGGACGATCAGGGTCGCCCACATCGCTTGCCGCAAACCTGGCTTGCGCATCGCCTTTCTCCCGAATCTGCTGCGAACCGGTGGAGCGCACGGGTCGCCGATCACGTTGCGCGCCGCGCCTCGCGCGATCTAGAAGCTCAGCGCAAGGCCGAGCGATGCGCCAGTGATGTCCTTGCCAAAAGCATAGCGTGCGACGATGCGCAAGCGCGAGAACAGCCTGGTGATCGCACCGGTATCGATTTCGATGCCAGCGCCCAGCGAGGTCAACTGGTTGAAGCCGAGAATGTCCGCCTGGCTGCCCAGATAGGTCGAATGCGAGAGTTCGAGCACGTAACGCAGCGGCCGGTGGAACGCGAGCAAGCCGGTCGGCGCACGCCAGCGTGCATAGAGATTCGTCGACTCCGCGTTGGCCGATCCCCGCACCGCGCTGGAAGAGCCGAAGCTCTGGAGGTAAATATCCGTGTAGCGCAGTTCGAGATCGAATTCATAGGGTTCCTGACGAGGATACCAGCCGATCATCAGCGAACCACCCAGCCCGTAAGCACTCATCGAGCCGTCGCGAATGAAGTCGATATTGCTGTCGGTTTTACGGTTGATGAGGAACTGCGCGGCGCTCGCGTCGCTCAGGACTTCGCCGAGCGAAAAATTGAAGATCGGCCGGATCACCAGATCCTTCTTTTCGTTGAGCGGAAAATCCCAGCCGATCCCCCCTGTTGCCGCCACGTTCGTCCAACGGGTCGGCAGCGCGCGCTGCTCCTGTCCGTCCGAGACGACGAAGGTCGGATCGTAGCGTGATCCGCCGATCGCGCCTTCCAGATAAAGCGGAAAGCTCGGGCTCAGGGTGAAGCCGCCGCCCACCTGGGTCATATTCAACGATGGATCGCCGGTCGCGCCATTACGGATCCCGAGCGAACTCGCGGAAAGATCCGGCGTCACCGTAAAGGAGAGCAGCGCCAGCACGCCGTTTGCACGTTTCTGAACATCGGGCCCAGTCCACGCAGGCGTACTTTGCGCCAGCGCTGCACACGTCACGAAGCCCTGCGCCAGCGCCACCAGCAACGCGCCGACGAACAACCGCGCGTTTTTGCCAGAGCGCCTTCGAAAGATATCGTCGGACAGCTTTTGCATGCTCATCCTTGGGCCGGGAGCCACGCCGTGGCCCTATCCAACGGGGTAATCTAACAACCGCGGATAAAGATTTAAAGGCCATTGCCCCGAATTGCCCCAAAGGGCAATCGAATTGCCCCAACTCCCTATCGATTGCGCACGCGCCCTGGATGACACTCTCGGAACATACAGCGGAGCACACCATGGCAGAAATCGAAACGCTGGCCCGGCGGCGGGAGATCGGACGCGCAGCACGCGAGCGTGCACGGCGCTCGCAGCATGCTGAAATCGGCGACACGGATCGCGACCCCGTCGACCTGCTCAAGCAAAATAGCGCCGGCCGTGTCAGCGCGCTCGTCCCGCTTCGATATGGCCGCATGGGCGTCTCGCCATTCACGTTCTATCGCGGCAGCGCCATCATTCAGGCGCACGATCTGGGCGCAACGGTGAATACCGGCATCGCGTTCCCCATTTGCGGCGACGCGCACCTTTCCAACTTTGGCGGCTTTGCCACCCCTGAGCGGCAACTGATTTTCGATCTCAACGATTTCGACGAAGTCGCGCCCGGGCCGTGGGAATGGGACGTCAAGCGCCTCGCGGCCAGTTTCGCGATTGCGGGGCAGCATATGGGCGTGAGCAACGGGCCGATCGCTGACTTCGTGGCGACCGTCGCGCATGAATACCGCGACCGCATGCACGCGTACGCCGAGTGCAGCACGCTCGAACTCTGGCACGACATCGTCACATTCGAGCGCATGATCGATACGGCTGCCACCGACGAAGGCCGCCGCCTGCTGCTCAAGACCAGGGAGAAAGCCACCACGCGCACCAATGAAAGCATGCTGTCCAAAATGGCCGTCCAGAAGAACGGCCGCTGGTTGTTGCAGGATGCGCCCCCCGCCCTGTTCCATCCGGGCGGCCCCAACACGTTGCTCGGCAAGGAAGAAGCGTGGACAGATACCAAAGCCTGGGAGGGCAAGCTGGCCGCGGCATTCGACGAATATCTCCGCACGCTTCCCGCCGACCGCCAGGCGCTGATCGGACAATTTCAGCTTCAGGACGTCGCATTCAAGGTCGTTGGCGTGGGTAGCGTCGGGACGTTTTGCCTCGTGATGCTGTTCGTGGACGGACATGGCGCGCCGCTGTTCCTGCAGGTCAAGGAGGCGCGCGAGTCCGTGATTGCACGTTACTTCCGCTCCGAGCCGATTGCGCATCAGGGACAGCGCGTGGTGTCCGGGCAGCGTCTGCTGCAAGCCGCAAGCGACGCGTTCCTTGGCTGGACGACCGGGCCCGCAGGCCGCGAATTCTATTTCCGGCAATTGCGGGACATGAAGGTATCGGCGGAAGTCGAGCGAATGAGCAACACGCTCCTGCAGGGCTACGCGCGCATCTGTGGCTGGGCCCTGGCTCGCGCGCACGCGAAAGCGGGCGGCAAGGCGGTCGAGATTGCAGCGTATCTGGGCAACGGCGAGCGCTTTTCCGACGCGCTGACCGACTATGCTTTTGCCTATGCCGTGCAAAACAATAAGGATTACGACGTTTTCATGCGTGCCTGCCGGTCTGGAAAACTGGAAGCGCGCAGCGACGAAGACATGGCCGCGGATTTCCGCGTCTGACCGGCAGCCGCCACGCACCTTCTCCAGACGCCAGCGCGGTCGTGAACCATCGATCACGACCGCGCGTGGCCGCAACCCCGCGTTGTGCGCCTTGACGCGCCACACGCATCCGACGCACTACAGTGCGTCGCGCACAGCGTCGAGCAAGTCCCGCCCAAGAAACGGTTTCGCCAGCAACACGCGTCCGCCTGCGTCCATAACCGCCTGGCGGGCGGCCGCCCCATCAAAAGCCGTCACGAATATCGCCGGTGGACGCGTTTGAGGGAGCCCCTCGTAGAATGCGAGCCCGGAAGCGCCCGGCAACTGGACATCGACGATCAGGCAACGCGCGGAAGACGCCCACATGACGGCCCCGGGATCTTCAGCACTATTAAACGCATGGGTGTCGAATCCGGACAGACGCAAGAGGCGCTCGACCGCGCGTCGCAATCCCGCGTCGTCTTCGACAATCACGATCAACTCGCCGTTTCCATCCATCATCCGCCCAGCGTTCGTTAGCTCAGCGTTATGCGACTCTCGCCCATCCACTGACGCCGTGGGATTACGCCCTGTCGCCACAGGACATTTGCGTACCACACGTCGCCGGCGCTCGCATGCGCGAGCGGCGTGGCGGCACCTTACGATTCGGTATGCGTGCAGTCTTGCCTGAAAGCGGTAATACATCCATAGGGACTCGGGGCAATCGCATTTCCCTTTTGGGCAAAATCGGGCAATTGCCTTTTCTTTCGGTGCACTGGCCACTACATTACGCACTGCAACTGCGTTGTGCACTCACGCAAATTCATTCGAAAATGAACGTGCATTTTCATCCCCCTCGCTCGCGCACCGGGAGAATACGATGAAGAGAAGGGCTTTATGCATTGCGATCCTCACAGCGACGCTCGCTGCGCCCCACCTTTACGCGCAGACCGCAGCGCCCGCCTCCGCGCCCCAGGCCGCAAGTGCGGCACAAGCCGTCGACCCTGCGGCTGTCGACGCGTTGAAAAAAATGGGCACGTATCTGCAGTCGCTCAAGCGCTTTAGCGTATCGACCGAATTGACCGGCGAGCGCGTACTCGAAGACGGTCAGAAACTCCAGCATTCCGCGAGCGCCGATCTCGACGTCGACCGGCCCAATCGGATTCGTGCGGTCATGACGAGCGCGCGCAGCGATCGCGAGATTGTCTACGACGGCAAGTCGGTCACGCTCTATACGCCCGCCCAGCGCTACTACTCGACGGTGGCGTTCGACGGCACGGTCGGCGCGTTGATCGATCGGCTGCATGAGCACTATGGCGTGGAGTTTCCGCTCGCAGACCTGTTCGTGTGGGGCACTCCTGCGGCCCCAACGGATCAGTTCGAATCCGCGATGTTCGCTGGCGAGGACTACGTCGAAAACGATCTCTGCGATCACTACGCGTTCCGCCAGAAGGATCTCGACTGGCAAATCTGGATCACGGCAGGCGCCCATCCGTTGCCGCGCAAACTGGTGATTACGCGCCGCGACGATGACGCGCGCCCACAATCGGTTTCCATCATCAACTGGACGACCCGCCCCGATTTCAAGGATGCGATTTTCACGTTCAAACCTCCGTCAGGGGCGAAGAAAATCGAGTTCGTCCCAGTCGCAACGAACGCAACGAACAAGGGGTAGGCCCATGAAAATCCATTTTCAGCGCCCGCGCGCCCTCCTGCTCCCTGTCGTCCTGATGGTCGGTCTCGCCGTTGCGCATGTGCCTCTCGCAGAAGCGGTGGGCGGACGCGGCGGCGGCGGCCATGCAGCGCGGGAACGCCCCGCAGGCGGCGGCGCTCGCCAGGTCAACAGCGCACGCGCCGACGATCGCACGCGCAACGTGCGCAATACGAGCGTGAACAACGTTAACCGCAACGTCAATGTCAACCGCAACGTCAATGTGGATGTGCACAACGACTATCACCACGGCGGCTGGGACGACGACTACCATCCGGTCGCAACGGCGGCCGCGGTGACGGCGGCGGTTGGCGTGACGTCCGCAGTCGTGGGTTCAATCGTGCGCTCCGTGCCGCCCAACTGTGCACCGGTCAACTACCGGGGCATGATCTACCAGCAATGCGGCAGCACCTGGTACCAGCCACAAGGTTCGCAGTACGTAGTGGTCAACGCACCGTACTGACCTGGGACAGGAGGGCACCATGAGCGCGGTCGTGGAAAAGATCAAGGAGGAGTTCCTCAAGGTGCTCCCGCCTACGATCTTCTTTTTTGTCATCCTTCACATCGTCGCGCTGATCCGCGCGCTCATGGTCAGGGAAAGCGGCATCTCGCCGGAGACCACGGCGTCGGTGCTGATTTCATCGCTGATTCTCGGCAAGTCGGTGCTGCTTGCCGACATGCTGCCCTTCATCAACCGCTTCCCTGATAAGCCACTGGTCTGGAACGTAAGCTGGAAGACGCTGATGTATGCAATTGTCGCGCTCGTCATCCACTATCTTGAGCGGCTCTATGACTTCTGGAAAGAGACCGGCGGCTTCGCTGCCGCGAACCAGGAACTAAGACGCTCAAGCGGATGTTCTTCGGCCCGCTTCCGCCGCGGCAGGGTTGAACGCTGCGCGCTGGCAAGCGCATGCAGTGCAATCAGTGCAGTCGATGCAATCAGTGCAATCAGCGCGTTGCACGCGGCAACCACACAACAAACGACGTCGCGCCCCCGTCCCGCGACGCGACGCTCACCTTGCCGCGATGCGCCTCCACGATCGATCGCACGATCGAAAGCCCCAGCCCCATTCCATGCTCCTTGGTCGTGTAGAACGGTTCGAACAGGCGCTGCGCGAGCGCCGCATCGACTCCTGCCCCGCGATCCGTGACGCTGAACTCGACGCCGTGCTCCAGCAGCGCCGATTCGAGCGTGAGCAACCGACGCCCCGGCTCGGTGTCGTGCATGGCGTCCATCGCGTTGATGGCAAGATTGAGCACGACCTGTTGCAGTTGCACGCGGTCGCCCAGCACCTCGACGTGGTTGGCAGCCAGGCGCGTGTCGACCATGATGTTGCGGCGCCTCGCCTCGGGTTCGACGAGTGTGAGGGCGCATCGCAAGGTTTCATCAAGAGGCAGCACACAGAAGGTCACTCCCTGTTTCTGCAGCAAGGCGCGCAGGCGCTGCACCACTTCGTTGGCCCTGAGCGCGTCACGTTTGACATCGGCCAGGATCTCCTGGAGTTCGGCGTGATCGACACGCGAGGCCTTCACCAACAGTTCCGCGGCGTCTGCATTACTCAGGATCGCGCCGAGTGGTTGCCCGACTTCGTGCGCGATCGATGCACTCAATTCCCCGACCGTCGCGAAGCGCGCGGCCCGCGCCAGTTCGCTGCGGCGCGCGACGGCTTCGGCTTGCGCGCGCCGCCGGGTGCGGCGCTGCGCGAGCAACGCGAGGATAGTGGCGCCCTGGGCAATCAGCACGCCCAGCATCACCAGCATCGCGATGCGATATTCCCGGAACAGCGAGTGCGGGAGATTGAGCAACAGGCAATCGGGCGGCAGCGCGGCGACGGCGAGGCCGTAGCGCTCGATCTGCGCCACGTTCGCCGTGCAGCGCGCGGGCTGCACCGACTGCACGGGTTGCACGGGCTGCACGGGTTGCACGGGTTGCACGGGTTGCACGGGCTGCATCGACGATGCGGCTTGCACACCGATGCTCCACAGGACGAACACGCCCGCGCGTAGCCAGGCACCGACGAGATGCCCGCTTGTCTTCGCCCTGACCATCACGATGAAGCTCCGCCCGGACAATACGCACAGCCAGTCTCACGACCGTACATAAACACGCCCTGTCGTTCGAAGAATGCTCAGCAGGTGGATGCGGCTTGCCGGGCCTGTCACGATACCGCGCGAGCCGGCGCCCTTTTACCGAGCGTTATGCAGCGCAAGCGTGCGTCTGCGCGTAACGCACCAGATCGGCAAGCGAGCCCGCGCCGAACTTTCGCATCAGGCCCGCGCGGCAGCTTTTGATCGTCCGCTCGGACAGTCCGAGGTCGGCTGCGATCTGCTTGTTGCGCCGCCCTGCAACAATGCCGCGCAGCACGCTTTTTTCACGCTCGCCAAGGTCATACGAGATCACATCGTTGGTCGACTCCGGTGTCACGGTCGTGTGACTGGAGTCACTGGCCGCAGCTCCGCCGAAGCCCGTTGCCAGCGCGCCCAGCAAGGCGTCGCGTTCAATAGGCTTGACGAGGAAATCCACCGCACCGGCCTTCATGGCCTGCACGGTTTGCGGTATGTCGCCGTATGCGCTCATGAATACGATAGGGAGTGCGCGCTGCTGGCGCGACAGCACCTGTTGAAGCTCAAGTCCGCTCGGGCCGCCCAGCACCAGGTCGAGCAGCAGGCAGCCCGTCCAGTCGTGCGGGTCGCTCACGAGGAAGTCGCCCACCGATGCGTATTCCTTCACCGCATAGCCGGAGTGATTGAGCACTCTACCCAGTGCCTTTCTCATGGAAGCGTCGTCATCGACCACATGAACCAGCTTGTTTGCAGATTCGCTCACGGTTTGCTCCATTGTTGCAATAACCGAAACCGGACAGAGGTCTGCAGCCCATTTGCATGCGCACGTTATTTTTTTCCTCGCGCCCCTCCCTGAGCTCTCGGAACTGTGCAGATGGAAAGCTTTATAGCAAGTTATTTGAAATGATGTTGCCTGGCTGTCCGAATACCGGACATAAGTGCTTTATGAATCGACTTCACAGATCGACTCACAGGATTATTCAAATAGTTTTCAAACATGCCCAATGGAAATTTTCTCAATATTTGAAAAACACGCTTTAAAAGGCCTCACAGTTGACATGAAAATAAATGGTGTAAATTCCGTCAAAAAAAGATCAATAACGCACGACATCTGGAAACCTTTATGACACAGCTCATCCATCATCCGGCGATCCTTTTCGTCGTGCTAGTCGTTTTGCTCTCGATCGGCGCATCGCTCGGCGCGCTCCTGCTGCACCGCATCGCGCCGCTTTCCGAGGACGCACGCGAAAACTTCAATGTGGTGCAAGGCGCGACGCTCACGCTTCTTGCGTTATTGATCGGCTTCACGCTGTCGATGGCTGTGAGCCGCTATGACCAGCGCAAGAACTACGAAGAGGAAGAAGCCAATGCGATAGGCACGGAGTACGTCCGCGCCGACCTGCTCGGCGCGGCAGGCGGAGCAACCATCAGGCCGCTGCTGGCGCAGTATCTTCAGTTGCGCATCGATTACTACAAGACCCGCAATACCGACGAACTCGACGCCAATAACCGCAAGACGGCGGATCTTCAAGGACGGCTGTGGTCGACGGTGCGCGACGCCGCCCTCATCCAGCCCAATCCCGTCACGGCGCTCGCCGTCGCGGGGATGAACGATGTGCTCAATACGCAGGGCTACACTCAGGCGGCCTGGATCAACCGTATTCCGCTCTCGGCGTGGATGCTCATGATCGTTATTGCCTTCTTCAGCAACCTGATGCAGGGCTACGGCATCCGGGCGGGCAGCGGGCGGCGCGTGCTGCTGTTCGTGCTGCCCTTTACCGTGTCCCTCTCGCTTGCCCTGATCGCCGATATCGACAGCCCGCGCGGAGGACTTATCCGGGTTGCGCCGCTCAATCTCATCAGTCTCCAGCAGTCGTTTTCACCGCAATAATCGCTGGCCACAAAGTGCAATGGACGCCCATGCAGGAGATAGTCGCCGCGCCCTGGTTCGCGCGGACATGCCGCTCGCCAGATGGGCTGCGGACTGGGTGACGAGCTCACCGCGTCTGCGACAACTCTGCCGGCAGGCAAAAATCAAAGTGTTGCAATTGCCAGATTGCGGGTCTACCGGGAGCGGCTGAAACAAACGGCGAGTCGCTTTCCACAGGATGTGGAAAGCCCATTTCATTTTATGGTCTAGCTGGCAGTCGCCGTGGCCTCTTGCGCGGCGGCTTCGATAGCCAGCATCAGCCGCGCCATCGCCACGCGCCACGCGGCGCTTTCGCGGCCGCCCGGCAGCGCGCGCAGCAGGTCGCGCTGAACCTCGTCGCGCGTTTCACCGGCAGGCAGAATATCGCCGAGACCCACCAGCGCTTCGGCCAGCGGCTCGCGCGATTCAGCTGCGCCTGGCAGGTCGCGTGCCGCGCCAGGCGTCGCCATGATCATCCGCACACGTTCTTCCCACACGATAAAGCGCGCAAGCCGCGCGAGCACACTCTGCGCCGCACCGGTGTGCGGCACGTGCGGCGCGCCGCCGATCCACACGGCGAGTTCGTCAGCCGGCATCGGCCGTGCGATCACATAACCTTGCGCGCCGTCCACGCCGAGAATCGCCAGCGCTTCGAGCAGATCCGCCGCGTCGACGCCTTCGGCCAGCACCAGCTTGCCCAGCGAATGCCCCAGCCGCGTCACCTGATAAACCACCCGCAGCGCGTCAAGCGTGGTGTCGCCGCCCAGATGCGCGATCTCGCGGTCAATCTTGATCCAGTCAAACGGCAGCTCGCGCAGCCGCGCAAGACCGCTATGTCCCGAGCCCAGATCGTCCTGCGCCAGCAGCACGCCCAGCGTGCGAAATTTCGCGAGAATCGCGCGCTGCCCCTGGTTCAGCGACAATGCTTCGTTCTCCAGAACTTCGAGTGTCAGGCGCCCGCTTGGGCACTGGTGCGCCGCCAGCGTCTCGCAGGTGGCGTCGAAGTAGCGGATATCGTTGAGCGCGGCAGGCGGCAGGTTGATCGACACTTCCAGGTCGTGGCCTGCCGCAAGCCATTGCGCGCGATCGGACAGCGCCTGTTGCAGGCCGCGCGCGAACAGTTCGAGCAGGTCGTCGGAAGCTAGCGCGAAGAGGAATTCGTCGGGCATGAGCAGGCGGTCGCCGTCGCGCAGCCGCGCGAGCGCCTCGACCTTGCTGCAGTTTCCGCTCGCGAGGCTCAGGAGCGGCTGGTAGTGCATCTCCAGCGCGCCGGTGCGCACGAGCGCGGCCCAATGCTGGCGCACGCTCATCGGCACGGCGGCCACATGCAGGCCATCCTGCGTTTGCAGGCGCGTCACGGCGCAGCCCAGCAGCGTTTGCAGCAGCTCGATGAACGCCACCTGATCGGGGCCGACAAAACCGCCCGGATACGCGCTGTAGAGCATCAGGATGGCGATGGGCGTCTGTCCCGGCGCGGCCAGCGGCAGCGCCACCGCCGAGCGCAGCCCTTCGCGCTGCGCCACCTCGCGCCAGTGCTCCACGAGCGGATCGGTCTGGTAGTTCACCACGCGCTCGGGATTGCCGCTGCGCCACGCGCGTCCCACGGCGCCCTGGCCGTGCGGATGATCGGCGCGTACGCTGATTTCCTGGCCTTGCGTCACCAGCACGTCGAGCAGGCCGTCGCCGCCGGTGCCGCCCGTGCCGGCTTCGAAATGGAAAATGCCGGCCGCGTCGGGGCGGCCGATGGCGCAGGCCGTAACTTCATCGTGGGCGGCGAGCGTTGCAATCACCTGGTCGATGAAGTGCGTGTAACTGCCCGCTTCCCAGACGATGCGCGTGATGCGCTGAAGCACGTCCTGCTGCGAGTCTTCGACGGATTGATAAGCTTTCAATTGCCAGGCGGTATCGGAGGTAAGGCGTCGTGCATAAAGCGAGAGTGCCTGGCTGCTCACGTTGCGTCCAATCAGCTTGTAGAGCAGTTCTTGCAGGATGCCGCGGCTGCGCACCAGTTCTTCCTTGTCGAGCCCGACGATGGCGTGAATGCGGCCAATACGCATTGCCATTTCGGCGTGCGCCTTCGAGGTCAATCCGGGCTCGGCGATAGCGAGGAGATTCTGGATCTGCCGCGATTTTAGCTGGGCGAGCTCCTGCTCCGACAACATTTCCAGAATGCGTCGGGACTTGGGCAGGCGAGCCAGTTCCTCGTAGAAACGGTTCACCACGAGGTCTGCAGTGCCTTGCAATGCCTCGATGAGTGTGTGCATTTGCTTAACGCCTCTAGGCTCCCGGGCGGGAAGTCGGCCGTCCATGCGCGGCGCGCGAGGCAACGGGCGAAGCAGCGAGCGAGTACGCGATGCTTTAGGCGCAATGATACGGCATGGCCGCGCGCACGGCCGTGCCCCAGCGTACATAGCGGGGTCAGGGGCGGGAAAACGCCAGGCGTTGGCGGCAAAAAGCGGCACTGCGCGCGCCGCTGCGTTAAAACCGTTTCAAGGCAGCGATAAAGCGGTGTCAGCAGCGCCTCGCCTGCAAAACAACGCGTGGCGTTGTCGATGAAATTGCGCACCGTGGCGGCGCGCACGTCGGGCGACGTGCCCGCGACGTGCGGCGTGAGCACGACGTTCTCCAGCGCGATGAGCGCCTGCGGCGGCTGCGGTTCGCCTTCATAAACGTCGAGGCCCGCACCGCCCAGCGTGCCTTGCGTGAGCGCGGCGGCCAGCGCCGCCGTATCGACCACGCTGCCGCGCGAAACGTTGACGAGGAAACCATCTGGCCCAAGCGCGTCGAGCACGGCGCGATCGACCAGGTGCTGCGTCTGCGCGCCGCCGGGCGTGGCGATCACGAGGCAATCGCTCCACTGCGCGAGCGCGAGCGTGGATTCGAAGTAACGCGCGGTCGTCGCTTCGCGCGGCTTGCGGTTGTGATAACCGATGACCATGTCGAAGCCCGCCGCGCGCCGCGCAATTTTCGCGCCGATATGCCCGTAGCCGACGATGCCGAGGCGCCGCCCCGTGAGCGTGGGCCGCATCGGCAAGGCGTCGCGCCAGACGCCCGCACGGCAGGCGGCGTCGTATTGGGGCACCGCACGCACGGCGGCGAGCAGCAGCGCCATCGCATGATCGGCGACGCAATCGGCGTTCACGCCCGCGCCGTTGCACAGCGCGATGCCGCGCGAGCGCGCATGGTCGAGCGCGATGTTCTCGTAGCCCGCGCCCAGTGCCGCCGCCAGTTCGAGTGCGGGCATGGCATCGATTTCGTCTGCGGTAAGGCCCGTCGTGCCGTTCGTGAGCACCGCGCGCACGGCCCCGCCCTGCTGCTCGACCGCCGCCGCGCGCTGCGAAGCGTCTGGCGCGTAGAGCACGTCGAAACGTTCAGCCAGCACGGCGCGGTCGCCGTCGGTGAGCGGGATCAGCACGAGCAGGCGGGGTTTGTCGGCGGGGATCGCGGCGTTCATATCGGCGTCATTCCTTCGGCATACGAATCAATTCGGCACGTTCAGCATCACGCTCGCATCACGTTCAGGCGGCAGTCGCGTAACGCGCCACGACTTCGACGCGCGGCACGGCGCCTTCGGCGGCGGAGCGCGCGCGGCGCATCTCGTCGGCGGGGCTGCAACCGAACAGGCGCTTGAACTCGCGGCTGAACTGCGAGGCGCTTTCGTAGCCCACACGCGTGGCCGCCGCGCTCACGTTCATGCCGTCGTGCGCGATCAGGATGCGTGCATGATGCAGGCGCGTGGTCTTCACGTACTGCATCGGCGAAGTCAGCGTGACGGCCTTGAAATGCGCATGAAACACCGCGAGGCTCATGCCCGCTTCGGACGCGAGCGTCACCACGTCGAGGTCGCCGCGATAATCGGCGTGAATGCGGCGCAGCGCCTTGGCGATGCGGCCAAAGTGATGCTGATGCGTGAGCGCCGCGCGGATCGCGTCGCCCTGCTCGCCCGTGAGCACGCGGTAGCAGATCTCGCGCACGATCGCGGGCCCGAGGATGCGCGCGTCGCCCGGATGCGCGAGCGCTTCGAGCAGGCGCAGCACGGCGTTCGAGAGCGGCGCGTCGAGCGGCGTGGCGTAAATGCCGACCGGCTCCGCCACGGCGCTGCCGCGCGTGTCGTCGAGCGCCATCAGCAATTCGGCGACCATCGTCAGGTCGACGCGCACCGAAATGGCCAGCAGCGGCTTTTCGGGCGTCGCTTCGGTTTCGCATTCGAACGGCAGCGGCACCGACAGCACGAGATATTGCTGCGCGTCGTAGATAAAAGTCTGGTCGCCGAGAAAACCGCGCTTGCGGCCCTGGCAGACGATAAAAATGCTCGGCTCGTACATCACCGGCTTGCGTGGGTGCCCCTCGCTGCCGCGATACAGGCGCACGCCTTCGATGGCGCTTTCGTGCGCGCCGTCGCGCTGCGTGAGTTGCAGCAACAGGTCGACGACGCGGCGCTGCATGGCGTCCTCGTTCTGCACGGCGACCTGCGCGGCGGGCTGGGATGCGCAATGAGCGGGAAGGGAAACTGCTGGGGAAACCGTGCTGGCCGCGAGCGGCGCCGCATCGGCGATTTGTGCGTTTTTCATGACAGAAGCGCCCCTAAATTCATCGACAAAGGCGGAGAAACAGGCTTGCCAATCTATCACCGAATGCCTGACTGCGCAGATGACCAGGAGAATCAGGCAAGTCTTCGATAGATTCAGGTATTCCCTGGGTGAGCCCCGATCCTTACGATGGGAACCCTGCCGCAACACCCGAATCGTCCAGCGCCGTCACGCGTTGCGCTTCGGCATTTGCGCTGCGTTTGTAGCAAATCAGTACCGCATTCTTCCGCGCTTTTTAAGGCAACCCAGTTTCAGGAGCCACACGATATGTACCCGACTTACGGATATGCCGCCCGCGACGCCCAGTCGCCGCTCGCTCCCTTCGAATTCCAGCGCCGCGACCTGCGCGAACTCGATGTGCGTATCGACGTGCAGTTCTGCGGCGTGTGCCACTCCGACCTGCACCAGGCGCGCAACGAGTGGCGCAACACGATGTTCCCCGTCGTGCCGGGCCATGAAATCGTCGGCCGCGTCGCCGAAGTGGGCCCGGGCGTCACGCGCTACAAGGTGGGCGACCTGGTCGGCGTGGGTTGTCTCGTCGATTCGTGCCGCACCTGTTCGAGCTGTGAAGAAGGTCTCGAACAATATTGCGAGAACGGTTTCGTCGGCACCTACAACGGCAACGACCGCGTGAGCGGCGACGTCACCTTCGGCGGCTATTCGACGCAACTCGTCGTCGACGAAGCATTCGTGCTGCGCGTGCCGGATAACCTCGACGCCGCTGCCGCCGCGCCGCTCCTGTGCGCCGGCATCACCACGTTTTCGCCGCTGCGCACGTGGGGCGCGGGCCCCGGCAAGAAGGTCGGCATCGTCGGCCTGGGCGGCCTCGGTCACATGGGCGTGAAGATCGCTCACGCAATGGGCGCGCACGTCGTGCTGTTCACGACGTCGCCTTCGAAGATCGAAGACGGCCTGCGCCTGGGCGCCGACGAAGTCGTGATCTCGAAAGACCCGGAGCAAATGGCGAAGCACGCCAACAGCTTCGACCTGATCGTCAACACGGTGGCTGCGCAGCACGACCTGAACCCGTTCATCGAGCTGCTCAAGCGCGACGGCACGCTCACGCTGGTGGGTGCGCCCGAGCACGATCACCCGTCGCCGCAGGTGTTCAACCTGATCATGAAGCGCCGCCGTCTGGCGGGCTCGCTGATCGGTGGCATCGCGGAAACGCAGGAAATGCTGGACTTCTGCGGCAAGCATGGCATTACGTCCGATATCGAAATGATCAAGATGCAGGACATCAACGACGCCTACGAGCGCATGCTCAAGAGCGACGTGAAGTACCGCTTCGTCATCGATATCGACACGCTGCGCAAGTAAGCGCGCAGCCCACGACGTAACGCTCTGCCCCGCCGGGCCGTCCATTCCGGACGGCCCGCCAGCCCTCCGCTTCGAGGCCAACTTTTCCGGCCTCCCGCAGTACCTCAGGTAGTCGAGCCGGCGCCCTTGTGCGTCGCCACCCAACGAAGCCTTTGCCGTTCAAGCCTGAACCAGCACGGTCAACCGCTGCCGCGCGTCGCTTTCCGCGAGACGCCGGCGTCGCGAAGCGTTTCTCAACGCAGCGCGGCTCACTGCTTTCCAGCCGTTTTGCGTCACCGCGCGCTTGAGCGCCGTCACGTGAATATTTCGCGGAAATCGTTCCAGCAGTTTTAGCTCAGTTTTCAAGCCCGTCATTGAAGGAGCTCGCCCGTGATCGACCGCATCCAGGCGATGCGTACGTTCGTGCGCATCGTCGACACCAACAGCTTCACCAAAGCCGCGCAGTCGCTGGACATGCCGCGCGCCACCGCCACTACGCTGATGCAAAGCCTCGAAGCGCTGCTCGGCACGCAGTTGCTCGTGCGCACCACGCGCCGTCTTTCGCTCACGCCCGAAGGCGCCGCTTATTACGAACGCGCTTCGCAGATCCTCGCCGATATCGACGATGCCGAAGCCAGCGTGCGCCAGTCGCCTGGCGCGATTGGCGGACGTCTGCGCGTGGAAATGCCGGGGCTGATCGCCAACGCGATCGTGCTGCCCGCACTCCACGATTTCCACGCGCGCTATCCGCAGATCGATCTGGTGATCGGCGTGAGCCTGCGCAATGTCGACCTGGTCGGCGAAGGCGTGGATTGCAGCATCCAGCTCGGCGAGTTGCCGGATTCGGGGCTCGCCGCGCGCCGCCTCGGCCTGCTCGAACACGTGACCTGCGCCAGTCCGGCGTATCTCGCGCGCCACGGCGCGCCCGCTTCGCTCGACGAACTCGCGCAGCATCGCGTGGTGAATTTCCTGTCGCCGCTGACGGGCCGCCCGTACGAGTTCGACTTCGAGGTGGACGGCAGCCCGACCAAGGTGAAGGTGGACGGCTTCGTGCATGTCTCCGACGAATTCGCCTATCTCACCTGCGGGCTGCAAGGCTATGGGCTCGTCCAGCCGCCGCTGCTGGCCGCGCAGCAGTACCTGGACAGCGGCGCGCTCATCGAGGTGCTGCCGCAGTGGAAGCCGCTGCCGACGCCCGTTTCGGTGGCGTTCGTGAAGGCGCGCCAACCCGCGCCGCGCGTGCGCGTGTTCATCGACTGGCTTGCGGAGCTGTTCGAGGACGCGGGCGCGCTCAACCGCGACCTGTCGCGCGTGCGTCAGTTGCTGGGCGGGTTGCAGCCGGCGTGAGGGGTTGTGATGAGAAAGCGGCGCGGCGGCCCGAATCAGAGCCGCCGCGCCGCCTGGATGTGCTACGGGTTTAGTCGTCGGCGAGGTTGTCGTCGACGATGCGCGTGAGCGCCATGCCGCGCCGGGCATGGAAGCGCGAGACAGTGTCGTAGGGCAGCCAGGCATCGGCCTGGTACGGCTTCACGCCCGACGGATTGTGGAACCAGACGCCGCCGTCGCTACGGCCGTGCAGCAGGATCAGATGGCCGCCCTGGCTGTCGTTGGGGCGTTCCGGGTAGCGGATCTCGGGGCTCACCGAGACAATCGCGAGCGTGTCCGCGGACAGACGCGCGGCGCTCGCCTGAATGGTTTCGTCGGTCATGACCTCGACGCGCACGCCGTAGGCCGACTCGGCCCAAGCCGCGAAAGGCGCATAGATCATCCCGTCCACGCCGCCGTCTTCGCGCATGCGATAGACGCCGTGCTTGAGCGCCTCTTCGAGCATCGCGGCGCGCGGCGCGTGCTCAATGCCCCAGTAATCGAGCGCCGATTCGAAGCAGGTCAGCCCGCACAAGCGCTTGGCCCAGAACCGGTATTGCTCCGGCTGCGCGAAGCCGCTCGCGCGCCACGCGGGGTCGTCGCAGGGATCGGCGTCGTCCATGACGATGCGCTCGACCCATTCCGGACTGCCCCACTGGCTGTAATACGGCACGCCGAAATGGCGGATTTCTTTCTCTTGAGCGAGCGCGCGGCGCTGCCCGGTTACCTGTTCGCGCGATGCTTGCATGTTGATTTCGTTCAAGCTTTTCTCATCCCAGTGACGTTATGCGACTGTAATCAGTCTGAAGGGCAAATCTGCGCCCCGGCTTCAGAAATGCGCGTACAAAGTCCATTGTCGCAAAGCCTCGTGACGCGTGCGGGTGCAATGCTCAAGACTCGCTGCCAGGCGCTTGCGCAGGGCGGTCGGGCCCGTCGGCAACGCCGATTCAATCCGACCCTTAATGTTGTCATACAAAAGCCAAGCGATTGTTAAATGATGCGTTTAGAATATTGAGCGCCCTTGCTCTGTCAGAATTTTTTCTTGTGGCAGACCTGCAGCGGCACGAGATAATTAGCCCAATCCGACTCGATCCTCCCCCATTAGCAGTATGCCGAACGTTGCACACACAACCGACTCAGCCGCGGTCGCGGAGCGCGTACGTGAGCTGATGAGCCGTCATGGCATTGGCAAGCGTCAGCAAACCACCGAGCTGTGCAGGATTCTTGAGCTGAGCTTCTCGCAAGGGCACCGCAAGCTGCGCGGCAACAGCCCGTGGACGCTCGCGCAGATCAAGAAAGTGGCCGAGGCGTTCGGCGAACCGGCGGCCCAGTTGTTCGGCGCGCAGTTGCTCGATCCGGGCATGGTGGGCGCGACGGCCCAGGACGCGCTGCTGTGCGTGAGCGCGGTGGAGCTGGCCTGCACGGCGTGGATCGGCGCGCCGGTGGAGCCGGGCACGCGTCCCGACTTCGTCGCCTACGAGAAGCAGGGTCAATGGCGCGTGGTGCGCCCGGACGGCGCGCTCTACCTGAACGCGCGCGAAGTCCACAAGATCGAGATCTATCCGCGCCGCGCAGAAGCCGACAAGCCGCTCATCGCCGTGGTGGACGACGACCAGGCGTCCGCCGACAACCTGCGCGACTATCTGGAGCACAGCGGCTACGCGGCCCATGCGCTCTACGGCCTCGCGGCGTTTGCGCAGGCGCTGGAGCACAACGTGTTCGACGGCGTGGTGATCGACTGGCTGTTCGGCAGCCAGACCGCCGCCGAGGCGATCCGCCAGGTGCGCGCCTCCGAGAACCCCGACGCACCGATCTTCGTGCTCACCGGCGAGTTGCTGACCGGCAAGGCAAGCGAGTCGGAAATCAGTCAGGTGGTGCGCCACTACAACGTCGCGTGTTACGAAAAGCCCGCGCGCATGGCGATCCTGGTCGCCGATCTGTCCAAGCGGCTCAATCGCAGCTAACCCGGCCGCTTCGCGTCCTGACCGGCGCGCGGCGCATTGAACGCGCGCTGCAAGGCGGCGCGCAGCACTTCGTAGTGCACGGGCTTCGGCAACGCGTCGAAGAACGGATTCTCCCCCAGCTCCGATGACGTGAGCGCGGCCACATCGGCGCTCACGGCGATCACGCGCGGCTGCTGACTGTAAGCGCGCAAACCCGCTTTCGCCCTGAGCCCCGCCACGAACGCATAGCCGTCGCGGCCCGGCATGTGCAGGTCGAGCAGCACGACATCGCAGGGCGTGGTGTCGAGGCTCGCCAGCGCGCTATCGGCATCGCTCGCGGCGAGCGCCGCGTAGCCCATATGCGCCACCATTTCGCACAGCGACTCGCGCACCAGCGGGTTGTCGTCCACCACCAGCACGAGCGGCGGCGCGGCTTCGGCGCGCAGGGGCGGCGCAGGCACGTCGGGCAACGGCGGCTCGACGGCCGTGACCGGGATCGTCACCGTGAAGGTCGTGCCCTCGCCCACGCGGCTATCGGTTTCGATCGTGCCGCCGAACAGGTCGACCAGGCCGCGCACGATCGCCAGCCCCATCCCCGCGCCCTCGAAACGCCGCGAACGCGACGTATCGAGCTGCGTGAACTCCTTGAAAATCAGCGGAATCTGCGCGGGCGCCAGACCCGGCCCGGTGTCGCTCACGACGATCGCCAGCGTCTGCGCGCCGCTTGCATCGGTGTCGCGCGCGGCGAACTCGATGCGCACCGACCCGCGCTCCGTATAGCGGATCGCATTGGTCACGAGGTTGTTCGCAATCTGGCGGATCCGGTGCGGATCGGCCACCACGTTGCGCTGCGGCCCGCGCCACGCATGCGCGAATTCGAGCCCGCGCGCACGCGCTGCCTGCTCGTTTTCATCGACGATCGATTGCAGCAGCTCGCGCGGACAGAACTCTTCCTGGCGCAGCTCCAGCTTGCCCGCGCCCAGGCGCGCGTAATCGGTCAGGTCTTTCATCTGCGCTTCGAGCTGGCGCGCGGCCGTTTCGAGCCGATGGATCACCTTGCGGTCGGCTTCAGAATGCGAGTTGAAGCCGAGCAGCTCGATCGACGAGACGATGGCGTGCAGCGGCGTGCGCAGCTCGTGGCTGATCATGCCGAGGAACGCGTCCTTGGCGTTGCTCGCCTCGCGCGCGGCGCGGGTCGCCTGGTGCTCGGCTTCCAGCGCCGCGTGCTGCTGGCGAATCAGGCGCGTGCGCCGATAGCCGTTCATCACGAGCAGCACGGCCGCCGCCGCCGAAAGCATCAGCAGCACCAGGCCCGCCGCGAACAGCTCGCGCCGCTTGGCGATGAAGTCGCGGCGTATCGCCTCGCGCTCGGTCACGTCGGCAAAGCGGCGGTTGAGCGCGAGATCGGTCACCTCAGTCCAGTGCGTGTCGAGCGCGGTGAGCATCGGCACGGCGCGCTCGGGCTTCTCGGCGAGCGTGGCGATCTGCGCGTCGAACGGCGCGATGGTGGCGTCGATCACGGCCAGATCCTGCTGCTGGAGTTTCATCAGGCTCGGCATGCTCGCGAGCGTGCGCGTCGAGCCCTTCATGACGTTGAGCTTCGATTGCAGCACCTCGTAGCGCAGCCGCACCTTGTCCAGATCGCGGTCGATGCCGTCGGCGTAGATCAGCAACTGGCTCTCGAAGCGAGCGTAGGCAATCTGCATCTGCGCGGCGTCCCAGTAGAGCCCGTCGTAGTTGCCGGTCAGGCGCTGGACGACCTTGGGATTGAGCAGGTTTGCGTAGAGCAGGTAGCCGACTGCCATCACCGGCGGCGCGAGCGCGACAATCCAGATCAGCACATGCAGGAAGCGCCGCAGCGGACGATGCATTACGTGGAACTCAAGGCTTGATGGTCATGGAAACAATCTGCCAGGCGAACTTGGAATCGCCCGCCGCGCCATCGAGTTCGAGCGGGAACTGGTCGCGCGGATAGATCAGGAACAGCGGGCCGAAGTCGCTCACTTTCAGGCGCCGCCCGTTCATCGCGTAGGCCAGCACCGCGCCGTAGCGGGTGGCGTCGGACACCGGCACGATGCAGGTGTAATCGTCGATGGTGTGAATCTCGATCTGGCTGCCGTACGCACCCACGGTCGCGAGCACGTCGGCCAGACGCGGCCCCGTGAAGGTCGAGCGCGGCGTCCACGTCGTGGCCGTCTCGATCGAATACTGGGGCAGCTTGAGCAGCTGCGCCTCGCTGAAGTGATAGGCCGTGTGCGCGGCGTTATTGGTCACTTTGACCGCGCCGTTCACGTCGAGCGCGAGGCTCCCGGCCTCGGCCGCCTGCGCCTTGCGCGACAGCGATAGTGACAGCGGCAGCGCGGCCGCCGCGATCAGCCCCGCCAGCGCCGCGCCAAAGCGCCGGCGCTCGCCGTTTGCGGGCCGGTCTTGCTGCCGGCTCTCGTCCCGTTTCGTCTCCTGCCCATGCTCCAGGCCATTGCGATCCTGCATCTGCTCGCCCCCTGGCGCTAGTCGGTCGTGTGGTCTTGCGTTCGAGCCCCTGCGCCTGCGGCGTGGCCTGCGCGGGATCCCCGAGTGCCGCCGGTCTGCATGAGACGGCGAGCATAGGCATAATATCGTCAAACATTGCTCCGACAATAGACGTGTTCTTCGCCTACACGCCTATAAGCGTCGCGTAACTGACCGTCATCGTGCTGCATTTGCCATCAAATGAATAAACCCGTCGTTCCGCTCACTTACGAACAGCTCGACCATTGGGTCGAATCGTTGCAGCCGTTGCTGGTCGAGGAGGAATTCGACGTCGTCGTCGGTATCCTGCGCGGCGGCGCGCCGCTCGCGCTGATGGTCTCGCACGCGACCGGCGCGAGCGTCGCCTTCCTGCGCTACTCGCGCGAGACCCGCGAAGTGCGCTGGGACTCCACGCTGCCCATGCCGGAGCCGGGCGCGAAGGTGCTGCTCTGCGAGGACATCGCCGGCCGCGGCCATACGCTGGTCGATTGCATGGCGTTCCTGCGCGAACACGGCCTCGTGGTGCGCACGCTCACGGGCGCCTATGACGACCTGAGCCGCCTGCGCCCCGATTACTCGATCGATGCGAGCGGCTACTTCGCGCTGTTCCCCTGGGAGCGCCAGGCCTACACCGACCGCTACCGTGCCGACTGGGTGCGCGAGGGCGCGCGCGAAGGCACGCGCATGGCCGACGACCACGAGTACACGGTCTATGCGATCGATCTCGACGGCATCCTGCTGCCCGATATCGCGCTGGCGCGTTACGACGAAGACCTGGAAACCGCGCTCGCCGAACGCGACGCGCTGCTGCCGCTCGACCGTATTCCCGATATCGACATCAAGCGCGCCCGCGCGATCATCACCGGGCGCCCGGAAGTCGACCGCGAGCGCACCCAGGCGTGGCTCGACCGCCATGGCTTCGGGCATCTCGAACTGATGATGCGCGCGCCGGGCGAGCACGACGACACGCCGTCGGGCGCCGCCGCCCACAAGGCCGCCGCCGCCGTGCGCTGCGGCGTCACGCATTTCATCGAAAGCGATCCGGTGCAGGCCATCTATATCGCGCAACTGGCCCCGTTGCTGCGCGTGATCTGGTGGAACGCGCAGGCGCGCGTGGGAACGATGATCGGGGCGTCGGCCTGGGGTTGAAGGCGCTGTAGCGCCTATCCTGTACAGATCGCTTCGCCGATCACGACCCGGATCGCCCACACGGTGCGCGCGAAAAAACCGCGCCGCATCGTGTATCGTGGCGATCCCAACCCGCCCTGTCATCGCTTTCAAGGAGAGTGCACCGGATGATCAAGATTTGGGGACGCGCCAACTCGGTGAACGTCCAGAAAGTGCTGTGGTGCTGCGACGAACTCGTCCTGCCGTTCGAGCGCATCGACGCGGGCGGCAAGTTTGGCCATCTGGACGATCCCGCCTTTCTCGCCATGAATCCGAACGGCAAGGTGCCGACGATTCAGGACGGCAACTTCGTGCTGTGGGAATCGAATTCGATCCTGCGCTATCTCGCGATGCAGTACGGCCCGTCGAGCCTGCTTTATCCGAACGAGCCGAAGGTGCGCGCCGGCGTCGAGCGCTGGCTCGACTGGTCGATCGGCACGCTCGCGCCCGCCGAGCGCCCGCTCTTTCTCGCGCTGGTGCGCACGCCCGCCGAGCAGCGCGACGCCGCGAAGATCGAAGCCGATCTCGCCAATACCGCCGCGCAGTGGACGCTGCTCGACCAGCATCTGCAAGGCCGCTTCTTCCTGGAGAACGAGCGCTTCTCGCTCGCCGATATCGTGCTGGGTGCGTTCGCGCGCCGCTGGTACGGTCTCGAAGGCGTCGAGCGCCCCACGCTGCCCAACCTCGAGCGCTGGTATCAGCGGCTCGCGCAGCGCCAGGGGTTCCGCAAGTACATCGACCTGCCGCTCACTTGAGCGGCGCGGTCTGCCCCCTGTGCGGGCGTGCCGCTAGCGCCGGGCGCGCGCGCGACACGCCCCGTATAATCGCAGGATGAAGACAGCAAAACCGTCCCCGGACACCGCGGCCCTGCACACGCACGACCAGGCCCACGATCACGTTCACGCCGCATCGGCGCACGACCACGATCATGCGCACGGGCACAGCCATGCAGCGACTGGTGCTAGTGGTGCGAGTGGCGCATCGCTCGAAAGCGCACTTGAGATGGCCGAGGCCTACTGCCGCGATCGCGGCGAAAAGCTCACGCCGATCCGCCGCAAGGTGCTCGAACTGCTGCTCGCGTCGGGTCGCGCGACCAAGGCCTATTCCCTGCTCGACGAAATGCGCCAGATCCACCCCGGATCGGCGCCGCCGACGGTGTATCGCGCGCTCGATTTTCTGCTCTCGGCGGGGCTGATCCACCGCATCGAATCGATCAATGCGTTCGCGGTCTGCCACGATCTGACGCAATGTCAGCACGGCATCCTGGTGGTCTGCCAGCAATGCGGCAACGTCACCGAACTGCACGAGCCCAAGCTGCGCCAGGCGCTGGTTTCACAGATCGAAGCGGCGGGCTATCGCCTGTCGGGCGATGGTATCGAACTCAAGGGCGTCTGCGCGCAATGCCAGGCCAACGAGCAAACCGGCGCCGAAGCCGCGAAAGCCCCAGCGCACTCGTAAGCTCACACCACCTCCAGAAGACGCCCACGATTTGAGGGCCGAATCCGCCAGCGAAGGTTGCGCGCACTCCGCGCGGCGCTCGGGCCGCGCACGTGCATGGCGCTATGCACCGGCGGCGCTCAAAACAAAGAACACCGCCGCGCTTCGTCAGGGCATCAGGACGACTGGCGCGCGTCGATCGCGTCGCTGAGCAACGCGACCAGCGCCTCCGGCTTGGCCGGCTTGGTCATGAAGTGCTGGAAACCCTCGCCGATGCTGCGCAAGCGCCAGCTTTCGTCGGTGTGTCCCGTGAGCGCCACCGCGACAGCCGGTGCGTGATCGCCGCGAATCTCGTGATCGCGCAGGCGCTGGATCAGGTAAAAACCGTCCATCGCGGGCAGATCGAGGTCACATACCACTGCATCGGGGAGCAGGCTGAGCGCTGCTTCGACGCCGGTTTCGGCGTCCTCCACCGCAACGACCCGGGCCCCTTCCGCCTCCAGCAGCGAAGCGAGGGAATCCCGGCTCTGCGGGTCGTCTTCGACCAGCACGATGGTCGCCTGGTCGAGCTTGTGTACTGCGTTCATTGTGTTTGCTTGAATGCCGTTCTGTCTGTTTGGCTTGCCGCGCGGCCATTTCAGGCGGCGCGGTTCGCAGCTGGCAACCCTGCCGGGGCGGCGCACTGTCGGGGATCCCAATGGTGCGGATTCACGCGACTGCCTGCCCAGGCGCTCCATTAGAGCAATATTGATGCCGTGCGTTCAGCCGCGCGCACGATAACCGCCGTCGGCGTCACGCCGATGACAGCCACGCTGCCCTTTTAATTCTTCGCCTTGCGCCCTGCCTTGGGCTCGTCCTTGTCTTCCTGATCGACCGAGGAGTTCTTGCCCTTGCCAGTCATGGCGAACGCTTCGAGCGCCCGCTGGCGCGCCATATCATGCTCGACGACCGGCAGCGGATAGTCGGTGCCCAGCCTCACGCCGGCTTCGGCCAGTTGAGCCTCGCTGGCCTTCCACGGCTGGTGGATGAACTTGTCGGGCAGGCCCGCGAGTTCCGGCACCCATTGCCGCACATAGATGCCGCGGGGGTCGAACTTCTGCCCCTGAAGCACCGGATTGAAGATGCGGAAGTACGGCGCCGCATCCATGCCCGAGCCTGCCACCCATTGCCAGTTGGCCGGATTGCTCGCGCCATCGGCGTCGACGAGGGTGTCCCAGAACCACGCCTCGCCCTCGCGCCAGTCCAGCAGCAGATGCTTGGCGACGAACGAGGCGACCACCATGCGCACGCGATTATGCATCCAGCCGGTGTGCCAAAGCTCGCGCATCCCGGCATCGACGAGCGGATAGCCCGTCATGCCGCGCTGCCACGCGCGCAGTCCCTTCGCGTCGCGACGCCACGGCATCGTGTCGAAAGCCGCGCGCAGGTTGCGTTCGGCGAGATCGGGCCAGTGGAAGCGCTGGTAGTAACAGAACTCCCGCCAGCCCAGTTCGCTGAGGAATTTTTCGGCGCTCGTCTCGCGGCGCGTGGCCGAACCGCTGTGCCTGCCGTGCTGCGCCGCCTTCAAGGCCGCAAACGCCTGGCGCGGCGAAATCGCCCCGACGGCCAGATACGGCGAAAGGCGGCTGGTGGCGGCGACGCTCGGGTCGTCGCGCTCCTCGGCATAGGCTTCCAGGTCGCCGTGCAGGAACGCGCGCAGGCGCTCCAGCGCCGCCTCTTCACCCGCCGGCCAGGCGTCGCGCATGCCGCCCGCCCAGTCGGGCTGCTTCGGCTCAAAACCCAGATCGTCGAGTTTCGATGCGAGTTGGGTAAGTCCTGCCGGTAGACGTTGAAAATTCATCCGTTCCGGTGCGGGTTCCGGCGGCGGCGGGTCGCCCGCGCGGCGGCAGGCGCGCCAGTACGCCGTGTAGACCTGGAACGGGCCGCCGGACTGGTTGAGCACTGTCCAGGGTTCGTAGAGCAGCGCGCCGTTGAAGCTTTCGACCGTCAGGCCGTCGTCGCGCAGGCGCGCCTTGAGCGCCGCGTCGGCTTCGCGGGCCTTGCCGCCGTAGCGGCGGTTCCAGAACACGCCGGTCGCGCCGCTCGCCTTGATGCAGGCGTCGAGCACCTCGTCCTGCGCACCTTGCACGATCAGCAGCTGCCCGCCGTGTTCGCGCAGCGACGCGTCGAGCGCCTTGAGCGTGCCGTGCAGCCACCAGCGCAGTGCAGCGCCGGGCGCTCGCTCGCCCGCTGCCTGCGGGTCGTGGATATACAGGCAGATCAGCGGCTGGCCCGTGGCGGCGGCGTGCGCGAGCGCGGGCTGGTCAGCGAGGCGCAGATCGTCGCGAAACCAGACGATCACGGGCGCGGAAGCGGATTTTTTCGGAGACAGACGAACCTCGACGAAGATGTTGCCGTGCGCGGCGGCCGCGGCTTGCGACGCGCAGCGTACCACGCGCGCCGCAAGCCACCGCAAGCCACCAGTACGCTGGCCGGATCGGCGAGGTTCAAGCAGGTCGTATGCCTTGCGTGATGAGCGCGACGGCATGGCGCGCGATTTCCTCCGCGCCGACGTTGCGCGGCACCACGTCCTTGCGCCAGATCGGGGCGGTGGCGAGCGGCAGCAGCGTGAGGCCGAGCAGCGACTGGAACAGCAGCGACGGCTCCAGCGCCGGGTTGAGCTTGCCTTCGCGCTGCCAGCGCACGATGGCTTCGTGCACGCGATGCTGCTGCGCCTGGCCGAAGCGCTCATGCATGCGCTGGCGCAGCAGCCCGCCTTCGGTGATGACTTCGCGCACCCACAGCGGCGCGAACCACGGATTAGCCTCGCCCACCTCGACGAAACGCCGCGTGAGCGCCGTCAACGCGGCGACGGGATCGTCGGGATGCGCCTCGAAGCAGCCGCCAAACGCGGCGCGCTGCGGCAGGAACCGCTCGTCGATCAGCACGTCGATCAACTGGTCGCGCGTCTTGAAGTAGTAGTGAACCATCGCCGACGTGACGCCCGCCTCGCGCGCAATCGCCGCGAGCGTGGTGTCCAGGATGCCCTGGCGAGCGAACAGGTTGAGCGCCGCGGCGATCAGGCGCTCGCGCTGCTCCGCCCCGCCCGCGCCGCCGCTCGGGCGGCCGGGACGGCGTCCAGCGGGCTTGTCCGGCTTTGCTTGAACCTCTGGATCCTTCGATTCGTTCGACTCTTTCATCTCGTTACTTCTTCTGGCTTTGACCGGCAACAGGAATTGTCCTAATATTAATCGCTGAGTTAATTAATTTCAAGATTCCCGATGCCTTCCAGGTTCTACAAGGCTGGAGATTCCCCCATGCAATCCAACACGCAAACCGCCGGCCCGGCGCCTGAGATCGCCGCCCCGGCTCACCCGCCGCTGCGCCTGCTGTTTCCCGCGCTGCTGCTCGTCATGCTGCTGGCCGCGCTCGACCAGACCATCGTGTCGACCGCGCTGCCCACCATCGTCGGCGAACTGGGCGGGCTCGACCGGCTGTCGTGGGTCGTGACCGCCTACCTGCTCACCTCCACCATCGTGGTGCCGCTGTACGGCAAGTTCGGCGACCTGTTCGGCCGCAAGATCGTGCTGCAGGCGGCCATCGTGATCTTCCTGGTGGGCTCCGCGCTGTGCGGCGTCGCGCAGGACATGCCGCAGCTGATCGCGCTGCGGGCGCTTCAGGGCATTGGCGGCGGCGGCCTCATGGTCGTGACGATGGCCGCCGTCGGCGACGTCATTCCGCCCGCGCAGCGCGGCAAGTACCAGGGCATGTTCGGCGGCGTGTTCGGCCTCGCGACCGTGGTCGGGCCGCTGCTCGGCGGCTTCCTCGTCGAGCATCTGTCGTGGCGCTGGATCTTCTACATCAACCTGCCGCTGGGCGCGCTCGCGCTCGTGGTGATCGGCACGGTCTTCAAGCCGCGCGTCGCGCAGGTCAAGCACGTAATCGACTATATGGGCGCGGGCTGGCTCGCCGCTGCGCTCACCTGCCTGATCCTGTTCACGAGCGAAGGCGGCTCGCTGCTGCCGTGGAACTCGCCGCAGCTCTGGCTCACCTTGCTGATGGGCGTGGTGGCCGTCGCGGGCTTCATCCACGAGGAAAAGCACGCCGTCGAACCGATCATGCCGCTGGCGCTGTTTCGCGAGCGCACCTTCGTGCTGTCGAGCCTGATCGGCTTCATCGTGGGCGTGTCGCTGTTCGGCTCGGTGACGTTCCTGCCGCTTTATCTGCAGATCGTGAAGGGCTCGACGCCCTCGCAGGCCGGCGTGCAGATGCTGCCGATGATGGGCGGCGTGCTGCTCATGTCGGTGATCGCGGGCCGCATCATCAGCAAGATCGGCAAGTACCGCATGTTTCCGATCATCGGCACCGCCTGTGTCGCCGTGGCGATGATGCTGCTTGCGCGGCTCGAAATCGCCACGCCGATCACGCAGATGTACCTGTACATGGGACTGCTCGGCTGCGGACTTGGCATGGTGATGCAGGTGCTGATTCTCGCCGTGCAGAACACGGTGGAATTCCGCCACATGGGCGTGGCGACGTCGGGCGCGACGCTGTTTCGCTCGATTGGCGGGTCGGTCGGCGTGGCGGCCTTTGGCGCGGTGTTCTCGCACGGCCTGCATACGCGCCTGGCCACGCTGATGAGCGCCGATGTCGAACTGCCCCAGCCGCTCACGCCCGAAGTGATCCGCCATCTGCCGCCCGCGCTCCACGCGCAGTATCTCGACGCGTTCGCGGGGGCGCTCCACACGGTTTATCTCTCGGCGGCGTGCGTGGTCGTGCTGGCCTTCGTGCTCTCGTGGCTCATGCGCAACGCGCCGCTGCGCACGCATCACTAAAACAGGGCGGCATTGCCCTCTCAAAGCCCGGCCATTGCGCCGGGCTTTTTTCTTTCAAATGCCATTCGATTAATTACAATACGCCCGCTCTGGGCGATTGCATTCCGCCGCCCGGAGGGACATAACAGGAGACCCTCATGGACGTCAATTCCGCGCCTGCCGCAGCCAGGGCCAACGACCCGCACGACACCCGCCGCCGCGTACTCGCCATCGTCGGCGCATCGTCGGGCAACCTGGTCGAATGGTTCGACTTCTACATTTATTCGTTCTGCGCGCTCTATTTCGCGCCCGCGTTCTTCCCGAGCGGCAACACCACCACGCAGTTGCTCAACACCGCCGGCGTGTTCGCCGCGGGCTTCCTGATGCGCCCGATCGGCGGCTGGCTGTTTGGCCGCATCGCCGACCGCCACGGCCGTCGCGCCGCCATGATGATCTCCGTGCTGATGATGTGCGGCGGCTCGCTCGTCATCGCCGTGCTGCCGACCTATGCGCAGATCGGCGCGCTCGCGCCGTTGTTGCTGCTGGTCGCGCGCCTGTTCCAGGGCCTGTCGGTGGGTGGCGAATACGGCACCAGCGCGACCTACATGAGTGAGGTCGCGCTGCAAGGCCGGCGCGGTTTCTTCGCGTCGTTCCAGTACGTGACGCTGATCGGCGGCCAGCTTTGCGCGCTGCTCGTGCTCGTGATCCTTCAGCAGACGCTCTCGACCGAAGAACTGAAGGCGTGGGGCTGGCGCATTCCGTTCGTCTGCGGCGCGGCGGCGGCGCTGATCTCGCTGTACCTGCGCAAGTCGCTCGACGAGACCTCGACCAACGAATCGCGCCACAAGAAGGACGCGGGCACGATTCGCGGCGTGTGGCAGCACAAAGGCGCGTTCCTCACGGTGGTGGGTTTCACCGCGGGCGGCTCGCTGATCTTCTACACGTTCACGACCTACATGCAGAAGTACCTCGTCAACACGGCGGGCATGCACGCCAAGACCGCCAGCAACGTGATGACCGGCGCACTGCTCGTGTACATGCTGATGCAGCCGCTGTTCGGCGCGCTGTCGGATCGCATTGGCCGCCGTCAGTCGATGATCCTGTTCGGCATCTTCGCGACGCTCGGCACGGTGCCGCTGATGCACGCGCTCAAGGACGTTGCGAACCCCTTCGCGGCCTTCGCGCTGATTACGGTGGCGCTTGCCATCGTGAGCTTCTACACGTCGATCAGCGGCCTCATCAAGGCGGAAATGTTCCCGCCCGAAGTGCGCGCGATGGGCGTGGGCCTGTCCTACGCGGTCGCGAACGCGCTGTTTGGCGGCTCGGCGGAATACGTCGCGCTGTGGTTCAAGTCGGTCGGCAGCGAAACGACCTTCTACTGGTACGTGAGCGCGCTGTGTGCGATCTCGCTGATCGTCTCGTGGCGCATGCGCGATCCGAGCAAGGAAGGCTACCTGCGCCACGAGCCCTGATCGCTTAAGGCCTTGCTTGGCCGCCTGACGTAGCGCTCAGGCAGGCGTTGCAGCGCGCTCCATCGCGCGCTGCAGCGTTTCGTAGACCTTGGGCCGGTTGCACTGCGAGACATTGAAACGCAGAAAGCTCGCCGCATTGCGCGCCACGCTGAACACATTGCCCGGCGCCAGCACCACGCCATCGGCTAGCGCCTCGCGCGCGACCTGCGCGGCATCGAGTCCGCCAGGTAGTTGCGCCCACAACAACATGCCCGCCTGTGGACGCGTCCAGGCCGTCAAGCCCGCCGACGTGAGGCGACGCAAGGTCTCGCCCATCGCGTCCGCAAGCTGCGCGCGCAGCCCGTCCAGATAGCGCCGATACGTGCCGTCCACCAGCAGCCGCTGCACCAGATCGGCCGCCAGTTCTCCATTGCCGAACGACACCGCGAGCTTGAGATCGACGAGCGGCTCGACCCAGTCCGCGCGCGCCGCGATATAGCCGCAGCGCGCGGCGGCGGTCATCGTCTTCGAGAAACTGCCGATGGCCACTACGCGCGCGAGGCCGTCGAAGGCCGCAAGACGCGGCGCAGGATCGGTCTCGAAGTCGGCGAAGATGTCGTCCTCGACGATCAGCAGGTCGTGTTCTTCGGCGAGCTTGAGCAGGCGGTGCGCGACCGCGGGCGCGAGCGTCGCGCCGGTCGGATTGTGGATCGCCGAATTGGTCACGTAGAGGCGCGGGCGGTGCGCCTTGAGCACGCGCTCGAACGCGGCGAGATCGGGGCCCGTGGGTGTATAAGGCACGCTCACGACCTGCACGCGATGCACGCGCAGCAGCGCCTGGAAATTGAAGTAGCACGGATCGTCGACGACCACGGTGTCGCCCGGTTCGAGCAAGAAACGGCACAGGAGGTCGAGCGCCTGGCTGCCGCCGTCGGTGAGCATGATCTGGGCGGGCGCGGCCTCGATGCCGTGCTGGCCGAGCCGCCACGCAAGCTGCTGGCGCAACGCGGGCAAGCCGAGCGGCGTGGCGTAATCGGTCAGCTGGGCACGCGGGTCGCGGGCAATCGCGCGCAGCGCGCGGCGCACCGCGTCCTGCGGCAACCAGTCGGCGGGCAGCCAGCCGCAGCCGGGACGCAGCGCACGCGCATCGGTTTCGAGCGACTGGCGCGTGAGCCATAGCGGGTCGATTTCGCGGTCGATTTTCGGGCCCGGCGTTCCGGCCAGGCCGATCTGTCCGCGCGCCAGCGCGGCCCCATGGCCCGCGACGAAGAAACCGGAACCGCGCCGCGACGCCAGCGCCCCTTCGGCTACCAGCCGTTCGTAGGCCTCCACCACCGTCGACTTCGACACGCCCATCTGCTCGCTCATCGAGCGGATCGACGGCACCCGCGCGCCCGCCGCAAGCGCGCGCGTGGCGATGCGCTCGCGTACCGCCTGCATCACCTGTTCGACGCGGGTCAGTGGAACCGGTGTCCCGCCCGCTGCATGACGCATGTCTTCCATCTGTACTGCTCCGTATTCAATACAGTTTGTCGAAATTGTACTGATGCTTAGCTTACCGGTTTGGCCCCGCGCGCGCATGATCGGTCAACCGGTTTACGCCACTCCTTGCATCGCATTCACGCCCACTCCATGCGCAAATCCCTCGACTCCACCACCGACGGCTGGCTCTGCGGCCTCGCAGGCGTACTGATCTTCAGCGGCTCGCTGCCCGCCACGCGCGTGGCCGTGCTCGGCCTCGATCCGCTCTTTCTGACCGGCGCGCGCGCGACGCTCGCCGGGGCGCTCGGCGCGCTGCTGCTGGTGCTGTTTCGCGCCGCACGGCCCGAGCGGCGCGAGGTCTGGCCGCTCGTGATCGTGGCGCTGGGCGTGGTGGTGGGCTTTCCGCTGCTCACGGCGCTGGCGCTGCAGCATGTGAGTTCGGCGCACGCGATCGTCTTTGTCGGCCTGTTGCCGCTGTCCACCGCGCTGTTCGGCGTGCTGCGCGCAGGCGAGCGTCCGCAGCCGGTGTTCTGGCTGTTCTCGGCGCTCGGCAGCGCGGCCGTGGTCGCCTTCGCGCTGCGCCATGGCGCCGACGCCTCGCCCGTCGGCGACGCGCTGATGCTGGCCGCCATCGTCGTCTGCGGGCTGGGCTACGCGGAAGGCGCGCGGCTCTCGCGGCGGCTGGGCGGCTGGCAGGTGATCTGCTGGGCGCTCGTGATCTCGCTGCCCGTGATGGCGCCGCTCGCGTGGTGGTTCCTGCCCGCGTCGTTCGCCGCGGTGAGCGCCGCGTCGTGGTGGGGACTCGCCTACGTGTCGCTGTTCAGCATGTTGATCGGCTTCGTGTTCTGGTATCGCGGGCTCGCGCTTGGCGGCATTGCGGGCGTCGGGCAGTTGCAGTTGTTGCAGCCGTTCTTCGGCTTCGTGCTGGCCGCGCTGCTGCTCCACGAAGCCGTGCCGCCCGCGATGATCGCCGTGACGGCCGTGGTGATCGGCTGCGTGGCGGGCGCGCGGCGCTTCGGACGCGCCGCAGCGGCTCCGGCGCGGGCGGGTTGAGCGCTTCGCAGCGAGACCGGATTTTTGACGCGCTTCATTTCGGTGCGCGCGCAGGGCATAGTGGATGCGAGCGCCGCGCTGCTTGCGCGGCGCACTGAATCCGCAAGCCGATCATGAACGCACCGCACACCAGCGCGCCCCTGCTGCGCGACGCCACGCCCGCCGACTTCCCCGCCATCGCCGCGATCTACGCCCATCACGTGCAGTTTGGCGCGGCTTCCTTCGAAGAAACGCCACCGTCACTCGACGAGATGTTGCGCCGTCATGCCGCCGTGCGCGAACACGGGCTGCCGTGGATCGTCGCGGAAATCGACGGCCATGTTGCGGGTTACTGCTACGCCACGCCTTATCGGCCGCGCCCGGCGTATCGCTATACCGTCGAGGATTCGATCTACATCGACGAGAACTTCCGCGGGCGCGGACTGGGCCGCACGCTGCTTGCCGCGCTGATCGAGCGCTGCGAAGCGGGGCCGTGGCGGCAGATGATCGCCGTGGTGGCCGACCCGAAGGGCGGCTCGCTCGCGCTTCATGCGAGCCTGGGATTCGAGCCGGTGGGGACGCTGCGATCCGTTGGGTTCAAGCACGGCGAGTGGCGCGATACGGCGTTGATGCAGCGCGTGCTGGGTGAAGGCGCGCAGAGCCTGCCCGCCGATTAAAGCCAGGGATTCCCAGGTAAATAATCAGGCGGCTGTTTAACCCGTCGCCTGATCCAGCAACATGTCATAAAGCGCCTGCGCCGCGGGCGAAAGATGCGCGGCCTTGCGCGTCAGCAGCACCAGCGTGCGCGAGACCGCAGGCTCGGCCAGCTCGATCACCCGCACCATCGGAAACACGTCCTTCTGAACCGCGAGGCGCGGCACCACCGCCGCGCCCAGCCCTTCCGCCACTAGTCCAAGCGCCGTCGAACTACGCTGCACTTCGTAGAACGCGCGCAGGTTCACCCCATTCGTTTCGAGCGCCACGTCGAGCGGCCCGCGGTTCGCGCTCACCTCGCCCGCCAGGATCAACGCGTGCGCGCCCAGCGCCGACCACTTCACGCGTCGGCGCTTCGCCAGCGGGTGATCGTCGCGGCACACCAGCACATAGGGATCGGTCGTGAGCGGCACGCTCGCCAGTTCGGGATGCTGCTCGCCCGCCACGCCGATGCCGAATTCCGCCTCTCGCCTGAGCACGGCGGCGCGCACATGCGCGGACGCGTGATCGAGGATGCGTACGCGGTCATGCGGACGGCTCGCCGAAAAGCGCCGCAACACGCGCGGCAGATACTGCACGCCGACCGTCGGCACGCACGCAATCGACACGTCGCCGCGCTGGCTCATGCCGGTTTCGCGGATTTCGGTGAGCGCGTCGGCCAGTTCGCCCAGCAGCCGGCGCGCTTGCGGCAGGAACCGCTCGCCGATTTCCGTGAGCGCGCAATGCCGCGTGGTGCGCTCGACCAGCACGACGCCCAGATACGATTCGAGCTTGCGCAGCCGCTGCGTGATGGCCGTCTGCGTGACGTTGAGCGTCTGCGCCGCTTGCCGGAAGCTGCCGCCTTCCGCGATCGCCACGAATGCCTGCACACCCAGCGTGTCAATTTTCATAAGAAATTTGCATCAATCCGTCAATTTATTTCATTTTACTGATTTCCAGCCGGCGACCAGAATACGCGCATTCCCCGTCGTCCCCACGACACCGCACGCATAAGGAGAACGCAATGGCGAACGCAAACCTGACCCAGGGTGCTGGCTATGCGAAGCAGTACGTACAGTTTGAAAGCGAGCGCTCGCGTCCCGTGCGCGACCTGCTCGCCGCCGTGCCTGCAACCCCTGTGTCGAATGCCATCGATATCGGCTGCGGGCCTGGCAACTCCACGGAGCTGCTGATCGCGCATGCGCCGCAAGCGCGCGTAAGCGGTCTCGATGCGTCGGCGGATATGCTCGATGCCGCGCGTGCCCGTCTGCCGCAGATCGATTTCACGCTCGCCGATATCGCGCAGTGGAGCGCCGACGCGCAAGACGATGCGCCGCGCTTCGACCTGATGCTCGCGAACGCCGTGCTGCAATGGCTGCCCGATCACGACACGCTGTTTGCGCAGCTCGTGCAACGCCTCGCGCCGGGCGGCCATCTCGCGATCCAGATGCCCGACAACCTCGACGAACCCGCGCACCGGCTGCTGCGCGAGATCGCCGCGTCGGGCCCCTGGGCGAGCCGTCTTGCCGGCACCGCGCGCACCGAACGCTTTGACGCGCGCCACTATTACGCGCTGCTCGCGCCGCTCTGCGCACGCGTTGACGTGTGGCGCACGACCTATTACCACGCGCTCGCGGGCGGTGCGCACGCCGTGGTCGAGTGGTTCAAGGGCAGCGCGTTGCGGCCTTTCCTCGCCGCGCTCGCCAACGATGAGGAGCGCGCGGAATTCACGACGCGTTATCGCGAGGCCATCGCACAGGCGTATCCGGCATTGCCCGACGGCACCGTATTGCTGCCGTTCCCGCGCCTTTTCATCGTCGCGACAAAGGCCTGAGCGCACAGACGCGCAACGTTAGCGAACGCATTACGGGCGCATGCGCCCTTAAAATAGATCCTCCACGTGCGCCGGTTCCTCACCGGCGCGCCCGCTTACATCGAGGATCATCGCCCCATGCAATCGCTACTCGTGCACGTCCATCCGTCCAACTGGAGTTTCCTGTGGGACGCGCTCACCGCCTTCGCGCTGCGCCTGTGCGCGGCGGTGGCGATACTCTGGCTCGGCTGGTGGGTCGCGCGGCGCGCGGGCAACTGGCTCTCGCGCCAGGGCAGCATCGACGCCACGCTGCGCCTCATCGTTCGCGACAGCGCCGTGTGGGGTGTGCGGCTCGTGGCGATCGTCGGCGCGCTCTCGCAGATCGGCATTCAGACCGCGAGCATCGTCGCGGTGCTGGGCGCGGCGGGCCTGGCCATCGGCCTCGCGCTGCAAGGCACGCTGCAGAACATCGCCGCCGGGATCATGTTGCTGCTGCTGCGCCCCTTCAAGGTGGGCGACTATATCGACGGCGGCACCAACGTCGCGGGCACCGTCGAGGAAGTCAATCTCTTCACCACGCGCCTGACCAAGCCCGACGGCATCTGCGAATACGTGCCGAACAGCGCGCTGTGGAGCAATTCGATCCGCAACTACAGCCGCAATCCCACGCGCCGTCTCGACCTGGAAGTGGAGATTTCGGTGCGCGACGACGTGAACCGCGCCATCGACGCGCTGCGCGCGCTCGCGGCCGCCGATCCGCGCGTGCTGGCCGCGCCCGCGCCGCAAGTGATGGTGACGCGCTTCGACGATAGCATCGCAGTGCTGAACATTCGCGTCTGGGCCAACATCGACACGTTCTGGGACATGCGCTGGGCGCTTTCGCGCCAGGTGCGCCAGACGCTCAATGACGCGCATTTCGCCTTGCCGCTGCGCTCGCGCGAACTGCATATCGTGCAAAGCGGCGAGAGCGGCGAAAGCGCAGCCGATGCACCTGCCGCACAACAGACGCCCTAAGGCAAGCGCCGGAACAAGGTGGGATAGTCGATCACGAGGCCATCCTCGTCGATCTTCAGGTTCGCGGTGAAGTCGCGAAAAATGCCTTCGTAGCGGTACTCGCGATTGGGCTCGATGCACACGTACGCCTGGGCGACGCGCGTGGCCCCGAGTTCTGGTGCTGCGACATAAGCGACTTCGATCGGTTGACGCTCGCCGCGCGAGAGACCCAGGCGGCGAATCGGCAGCGTATTGGTGAACGGCGTCGCAGCAAGGTCGATGTCGATGCAGCCTTCGATCGCGTCGAGTGCACGGCCCTCGCCGTCGCGCCAGTGCCCGCGAGCGTCGCTGTGCATTGCGAAGCTCGCGCCGCCCATCACGCGAAACGCCGCGTAGGTCACGCGCCACTGTCTGTCGCAGTGCACCGTGTAGCACAGGCCATAAGCCCTACCGTAGCGCTGCCCGACCACCACGCTTTCGACGCGGATCGCGCCGCCGCTCGCATCGAATGCCAGATGCTCGATGCCCTCGCCTTCCTCCGAAGCCCAACGTACTTCGCGCATGGTGCGTCTCCGTGTTGAACGTGCCGTGTTGAACGTCGATCCGTGCGGAACAGACGGCTATCCTGGCACAACCCGCAAATAGCGACTATCACGCCCGCGCACGCGCAAGACGGCGCGCTTCGCCTATCCTCGCGAAGCGGCGCGCACGCGGTGCTTCGCCGCGCTGTATGCCCCACTGCACGTCGATTTCACTTCGCATTCGCCCCGCCATGTCATCCCCTGCGACCGTTCGAGCCGCTTCCGCCGACTCCGCCGCCAGCCTCGCCGAGCCGTTGCGCACGCTGCTGCGCAGCCTCGGCCAGATCGTCCTGCAAAAGCACGCGGGCACGGGCGCGTGCGTCCTTGCCGCGCTGGCGCTGTGCGACTGGCGGCTGGCGTGCGCGGCGCTGATGGGCGCTGCGGCGGCCAATGTCTGCGCGCTGCTGGGCCGCGCGCCGTTCGACGCGATCCGCGACGGCCTGGCGGGTTTCAACGGTGCGCTCGCGGGCCTCGCCGCCTTCACCTTCGCCGCCGATACGGCCACGGCCTTCGCGCTCGCGCTGCTCGCAGCGGCCTTTAGCGCGTGGATCGGCACGCCGATGGTGCGCGGGCTCGGCCGCGTGCGCCTCGCCGTGTATTCCGCGCCGTGTCTGGCCGCGACGTGGCTCTGGATGGCGCTGGGGGCGAGTGGGGAGCACGCCGCCCTGACGCCGGTTTCAGTGCCGACGGCCCTGAACGCGGCCGATGCGTTTGCGGGCCTGATGAGCGGCGTCGCGCAAACCGTTTTCGCGTCGGGCACGCTGCCCGGCATCGTGTTGCTTGCTGGCATTGCGTGGTCGTCGCGGCGCGCGGCGGCCTACGCGCTGGGCGGCGCAGCGCTGGCTAGCGTGCTCGAATACCTGGCGGGCGCGCCGCCCGCCAGCTTCGCGGCAGGCCTGTGCGGCTTCAACGGTGCGCTCGCCGCGCTGGCCGCTTCAGCGCTCGGGCCGCGCGCCGCGATCTGTGCGACGATGCTGGCCGCAGCGCTGCATCTGGCCGCCTCGCGCCTTGGCCTGCCCGCGATGACCGCGCCGTTCGCGCTCGCGGGCTGGTGCGTGCATCTGGCGTGGCGTCTGCCGTTGCGCCCGCGCCAGCCGACTACCCCAACCGCACGCCAAGAGAGCTAAAGGAGCCGCCATGTCATTCGCCCATCGCCCGGCCGGCATCGCCGACGCCACGCCGATTTCCGCAGCGGAGCACCAAACGCGCGTCGATCTCGCCGCCGCCTACCGGCTGATTGCGCTCCACGGCTGGGACGACCTGATCTACACCCATGTTTCCGCAGCCGTGCCCGGCGAGCCGGGCCGCTTCCTGATCAACCCGTTCGGCCTGGCCTTCGACGAAGTGCGCGCGTCGAACCTCGTCAAGATCGACACCGAAGGCCGCATCGTCGGCAACAGCGAACATCCTGTGAACGCGACCGGCTTCGCGCTGCACGCCGCCGTGCATCTCGCGCGCGCCGACGCCATCTGCGTGATGCACCTGCACAACACGGCGGGCATCGCCGTATCGATCCAGCGCGACGGCCTGCTGCCCGCCTCGCAGCACGCGCTGCGCTTCTACGGCCAACTGGCCTGGCACGACTACGAAGGCCTCGCGTTCACGCCTGCCGAAGGTGCGCGCCTCACGGCAAGTCTCGGCGACAAGCCCGCGATGCTGTTGCGCAATCACGGCACGCTGACCACGGGCCGCACCATCGCCGAAGCCTTCGTGCTGATGGCCACGCTCATCAAGGCCTGCGAAATCCAGTTGCAGGCGCAGGCGGGCGGCGTGCCGCTCGTCGTGCCGCCGCCTGAAGTCTGTGCGCGCACCGCGACGCAGTTGTTCGATGGCGGCGCGATCGAAGGCGTGCTCGAATGGCCCGCGCTGCTGCGCAAGCTCGATCGCCTCGACCCGTCGTACCGGGACTGAACAATCCTTTATCGCTTTGAACACCCACCAGGAGATCCCCATGCCCACGTTCCATGTCGAACTGTTCGAAGGCCGTAGCGTCGAGAAAAAACGCGAACTCGCCGCCGCACTCACCGAAACCACCGTCAAGGTGCTGGGCTGCGACGCCCAGTCCGTCGACATCATTTTCCATGACGTCAAACCGGAAAACTGGGCGACGGCAGGCAAGCTGTGGAGCGACCCGCGCTAATCATCGCATCGCCGCATCGCCAGTTAAGTCGGTATCCTGATTATTTTTTCGCGAAGCATCGCCTTGCCCGCGATGCTTCGCTTCTCGCCTCTCAGCCCCTCCCGGCACCTTCCCAAAAATCCGGTTCGAACACCGTTTCTTCGCGCACCTGGGCCAATTGACGCACCGCACGCGCGCACCTTGAAAATTGACGCATATTGCCGCAGCGCGCACATCTTGCGTTAAATCAAGACTCAGCGAATTCATCGCCTAAATTAATCCATATCAATGCTTTAGCGCAGCCAGTCGCCGGTCGACGATTGACTGCTGCGACATGCTGGCGCATAGAGCGGCGCAGCAAAACGGGCGCGCTTCCCCTACGCTTACGTCCAATCGCACGACGCTTCGCGCGACGGTTTTCCCGACGATCAAGCAAGCAAACAGTACGCACAAAAAGCACGCCTATGCCCCCGTCACTCCCCGCCTTGCCGGCACTATCGGCATTCGATCTGGCCCGGCTCCAGTTCGCCTTCACCGTCTCATTCCACATCGTCTTCCCGGCGCTTTCGATTGGCCTTGCGAGTTTCATCGCGGTGCTCGAAGCGTGCTGGCTCAAGACCCGCAAACCGTTCTACAAAGAGCTCTGCCAGTACTGGTCGAAGATCTTCGCCGTGGCCTTCGGCATGGGCGTCGTCTCCGGCGTGGTCATGAGCTATGAGTTCGGCACCAACTGGGCCGGCTTCTCGTCGTTCGCGGGCCCCGTCACCGGGCCGCTGCTGATGTACGAAGTCATGACCGCGTTCTTCCTGGAAGCGGGCTTCCTCGGCATCATGCTGTTCGGCTGGAACCGCGTGAGCGAGCGCGCTCACTTCGGCGCGACGCTGATGGTCGCCATCGGCACGCTGATTTCGACGTTCTGGATTCTCGCGTCCAATAGCTGGATGCAGACGCCGCAAGGCTTCAAGATCGAAAACGGCCATGTGGTGCCGGTCGACTGGCTCAAGATCATTTTCAATCCGTCGTTCCCGTACCGGCTCGCGCACATGGCGATTGCCGCCTTCATCGTGGCCGCGCTCGTGGTGGCCGCGACGGGCGCGTGGCACCTGCTCAAGGGTCGCCGCGATCCGGCCGTGAAGAAGATGTTCTCGATGGCGCTGGGCCTGCTGCTCGTGCTCGCGCCGGTGCAGGCTTTCGTGGGCGACGCGCACGGCCTGAACACACGCGAATACCAGCCCGCCAAGATCGCCGCGATCGAAGGCATCTGGGACACCGAAAAGGGCGGCACCGCGCTCAACCTGTTCGGTATTCCCGACATGAAAGCGGAGACCACGCGCTACGCCGTGCAGGTTCCACACCTGGGCAGCCTGATCCTCACGCATAGCTGGGACGGCGAGATTCGCGGCCTCAAGACCTTCGCGCCCGAAGACCGCCCGAATTCGACGCTGATTTTCTGGACGTTCCGCGTAATGGCGGGATTGGGCGTCCTGATGATCGTGCTGGCCCTGTCCGGCTGGTGGCTGCGCAAGCGCGGCACGCTCTATGAATCGCGCCTGTTCCAGCGCTTCACGCTGCTGATGGGCCCGACCGGTTTCATCACGCTGCTCGCGGGCTGGATCACGACCGAAGCAGGCCGCCAGCCGTGGGTGGTGTATGGCGTGATGCGCACGTCGCAAGCGGTTTCGCCGCTGACGGCACAGCAAGTGGGCATTTCGCTGATGGCCTTCGTGTTCGTGTATTTCCTCGTGTTCGGCACGGGCATCTACTACCTGCTCAAGCTCATGCGCAAGGGCCCGGCGCTGCCTGGCGAGCCTTCGCATGGCGGCCACGACGGCCATGGCGATCGCGATGACGGCGAGGCTGTTGCCGAAGTCCATCCCGCAATCGCCGCGAACCAGACCGCGCGCCGCCCGATGGCTGCCGCCGATCAACTGATCGACGCCTGACGCGACGCCTGATGCAGGCTTAAACGCCGCAACCAGCGCCCCAACATACGCACACAGAAACGAGGCAACGCAACATGGATGTCACCGTCATCTGGGCCGCGATCATCGCGCTCGGTCTTTTACTCTACGTCGTGCTGGACGGCTTCGATCTGGGTATCGGCATCGTCTTTCCGTTCTTCCCCGACGAGGAAGAACGCAACCTGATGATGAACACCGTCGCGCCCGTCTGGGACGGCAACGAAACCTGGCTCGTGCTGGGCGGCGCGGGACTGTTCGCCGTGTTCCCCATCGTCTATTCGACGGTGCTCTCGGCGCTCTATCTACCGCTCATCTTCATGCTCGCATGCCTGATCTTCCGCGGCGTGTCGTTCGAGATCCGCGCCAAGGCCAACCGCACGCGACACCTGTGGGATCTCGCCTTCATCGGCGGCTCGACGGGCGCCGCGTTCTTCCAGGGCATCGCGCTGGGCGCCTTCCTGCAAGGCATTCCGATGCAGGACGGCCATTTCGCGGGCGACGCGTTCGGCTGGCTCACGCCGTTCAGCCTGCTCACGGGCTTCGGCCTGGTCGCCACGTATGCGCTGCTCGGCAGCTGCTGGCTCGTCGCCAAGACCGAAGGCGACCTGCAACGCCGCCTGCACAAGCTCGTGTGGCCGCTCACGGTCATGCTGCTCGGTTTTATCGCGCTCGTGAGCCTGTGGACGCCGCTGCAAGACCCGTCGATCGCCAACCGCTGGTTCTACTCGGGCCTGTTCTGGCGTCTCGCGCCGGTGCCGCTGCTGGTGATCGCCTGCACTGTGTGGATGCGCTGGGCCGTGCAGTCGCGCCATCACAAGACGCCGTTCATGGCCGCACTCGCGCTGGTGCTGCTCGGTTATGTCGGCCTGCTCGTGAGCCTGTGGCCTTATGCGATTCCGCAGCACCTCACGCTCTGGGAAGCCGCCGCGCCGCGCGAAAGCCAGACCTTCACGCTGATCGGCGCGTCGGTCATCCTGCCGATCATCCTCGCCTATACGGCGCTCGGTTACTGGGTCTTCAGAGGCAAGCTCAATCATGGCGACGCTCACCACTACCATTAAGAAACGCGCCCTGCCGGGCTGGCTCTGGTTCGTGCTGCTGTGGTGCGGCGGCGTGGCCGGGGCAGTCTCGCTCGGCTATGTGTTCAGGATTTTCATGAACCTCACGCTGTTTGCCGTGAAATAACCCACAATCCAGCGCGCCAAGCCGCGCCAAACGCCCACGCCGCGTTAGACTGTAGGCCGTCTGTAACTTCGATCATAAGAACCATGCAACAGATGACCTTCATGGAATGCGTGAAACGCGCGTGGGCCAGCGCCGGGGAAGCCATCACGCGCATGCCCGCGGTGATGCTCGGCGCATTTGTGCTGTACGCGGCGCTGGGCTGGCTCGCGCTGGCCGGCCGCCCCATGCCGGGCGAAGGCGACATGCCGTCCACCGGCCTCGTCCTGCTCGGCAACCTGGCGTCGATCTTCAACGCCCTCGTCTACCTCTGGTTCACGCTCAAGGTCTACCGCTTCGTGCTGCTCGGCGAGCACGCGTCGCCGTTCCTGCCCAACGGCGCGCGGCCGATGCTGCGCATGCTCGGGCTGGGCGTGCTGATGGTGCTGTTCTTTATCGGCACCGGCGCGGGGCTGTGGATCGCGCTGACGCCTCATAACGTAGCGAGCGAGCTCTTTCTGGCATTGGTCGTCGCGGTCATCTGGATGTTCGTCGGCGTGCGCGTGTGCCTGCTTTATCCGGCACTGGCGATCGGCGGGCGCTTTTCGCTGGGCGCCGCGTGGCGCGACACGCAGGGGCACTTCTGGAACCTGCTTGGCGTCTCGTGCGTCGCGGCGCTGCCGCTGATCGTGTGCTGCGTCGTTGCGCTGATCGGCATGGGTCTTGTGGGCATTTCGCCCGCTGTGGTGCAGACGCCCGGCTGGTACACGGCGCTTGCGATCATGCAGAGCGTCGTCAATCTCGCCTTCGCGCTGCTCACCAGCACCGCGCTGGCGTGGCTCTATCGGCGCTATGCGAATGCGCTGAGCCCGGCTTCCGCTGCAGCGTCCTCTTCCGCGCAGTGAGTCTTCTGCCCGGCTTCACCAGATGCCGGGCACGAAGCGATACCTCACCCGCTCCAGATACGCGCGATAGCCCGGCAGTTCGGCGGCTAGCGCGCGCTCTTCGCGTACGGCGCGCCAGCCGACGCCTGCCACCATCGGCGGCACCCACAGCAGCCCCCACCACGATCCCAGCATGAGCGGCGTGCCCGCCAGCAGCAGGATCGCGAATGCGTACATCGGATGGCGCACATACGCATACGGCCCGCGGTCGCTCACCGCATGGCCGCGCTCGTGCTGGATCTTCACCACCGGCGCCGCGTAACGGTTAGCCGCGAACACGCCACGCGTGGCGTAGATATCGACGAAAATCGCCACCGCTCCGCATACGCCCAGCCACGTCGGCACACGCGACCAGTGAAAGCGCACGGCGTCCATGCCGATAAAGCACAGCCACGCGCACCACGCCAGCGCGACGGCCATCATGAACACGCGATCCCAGCGCGCCTGCTCGCGCTGCATGAACGGCGCGAGACGTTCGGCGAGCAGGCCGGGATCGGTGCGCGCGAGCCACATGCCGATCCACGCACAGCACGCAGCCCATTCGAGCAGCCACAGCCATGCGGCAGTCCACGCGAGCGTCCCCGCGCCGACAAACAGCAGCACGCCCTGGAACACCAGCCAGATGAAGGTTTGCGCGAAGAGCCGCGCGACCAGCGGCTTGTTCATCGTCTCCTCCTTCGCGCACACCGCGCGGGGTATCGGGCGCGATCAGCGCAGAGCCGCGCTCGATCACGCTCGATCACGCGTAAAGCGTGCGTCAGCGATCGCTGCTCCGCTCGCGCCCTTCCACACGCGCGAACAATGCAGGCAGATCGAAACCCGCCGTATCGAGATTGAAACACTCGTGCAAGCATTGCGCGAGTTCGTCCACGCTCTCGATGAAGCGCTCGGTCAGCCGCTGGCCGTTGGCGTCGCGCTCGGTGTAGCGATCGTTGAACAGCACGGCGCGCCGCCCTTCATGCGCGACGCATGCGATCAGGTTATCCCTGAAGAACGATTGCGGCGATGCGCACGTGTACCAGTTCGCCACTTCGTAGTCGACCCACTGCGCGGGCTTGTCGTCGAAGCGATAGACGTCGAGCCACGCGGTGCCGTCGAAGGTCTCCAGCTTCCACTCGGTCGAATCGATCGGCGTCAGGCGCGCCGGTTCGAGCAGCGTCGGTTGCACGCCACGCTCGTCGAACCTGAGCGGCGCGCTCAGCGATGCACCGCCGAAGCCCACGTCGACCAGCCACGCCTGCCCGTCCACGTGCACGCGCAGCAGCATGTGCGTGCGCGGCGTACTCGCGCCTGCCGGATGGCCGTACAGCACACGCGCCGCCATGGGCTCCACGGCGAAGCCCAGTTGCATGAGTACGTGCGCAAACAGCGTGTTGTGCTCGAAGCAGTAGCCGCCGCGCCGCGACGACACCAGTTTCGCGACGATCTCGTGCAGCGCGACCGAGACGCGCCGCGCCGAAAACGGGTCGAGGTTCTCGAACGCTATCGCGCGGGGATGCCGTTCATGCAGCGCGCGCAACACGTCGAGCGACGCCTCACGCGGGCCGTCATAGCCGATGCGGGAGAAATAATCGTTCAGATTTACCTGGTATTCGTGGAATGCAGACATCGATCACCTGCGGGCAAATAAATGAAATAACGACACAAGAAAATGGCGTTTGCGAATAGCGATTTTCGCGTCAATTCCTCATACCGTATAGCTTCAAAGCTGACCATCTGTAATTATCAGGATCACCTATGAAAGCGCTGTGTAAACAATGCGCTTACGGCACGTAATTAATGTGAGAATCATTCTCATTTGTGTTGACGCTTATTTTACCGATGAGTACGATTGCGCCGTCTCGGAGACAAACGATTCACGCGCGCCGATTACGGCGAGCATGGAGATTCGATCCCGCTATAAAGAATTAAATAAGTAAGGAATACGATGAAACTCAACCGGTCATCCCGTTCGTTCGGACGGCGTGTGCCTGCCCTGCGCGGTCTCGCGATGTGGGCCGCCTGTGCGACCTTCGCATGCGGCGCTGCGCAAGCCCAGACGAGCAACCCCGATGCCGCGCCGGAAGCCCCCGAGGCCGATCTCTCGATCAAGGCGCAGCCGTCGAACTTCTGGACGGGTATCTGGACGCGCCAGAACCTGCTCGGCGACATGGGTGGCCTGCGTCCGTGGCTCGGCAAATACGGCGTCACGTTCGAGCTGACCGAGACGAGCGAATATCTCGCCAACCTGCGCGGCGGCCTGAATCGCGGCGGCACCTATGACGGTCTCACGACCGCGACGGTGCAGGTCGATACGAGCAAGGCGCTCGGCATCCAGGGTGGCCTGTTCAACATCAGCGCATTGCAGATTCACGGCTCGAATCTGAGCGCGAACAATCTGGGCACGCTCAACACGGCGAGCGGCATCGAGGCGCAGGACACCACGCGCCTGTGGGAGATGTGGTACCAGCAGTCCTTCTTCGACAAGAAGCTCGACGTCAAGGTCGGTCAGCAGAGCATCGACCAGGAATTCATCACGAGCCAGTACGCGGCGCTGTTCGTCAACACGATGTTCGGCTGGCCCGCGCTGCCTTCGTACGACATGCCCTCGGGCGGCCCGGCCTATCCGCTCGCTGACCTGGGCGTGCGCGTGCGCGGCCAGATCGCGCCTTCGCTCACCGGCTTGATCGGCGTGTTCGACGGCGATCCGCTCGGCAACAATCCGAATAACCTTAGCGGTACGAACTTTAACCTGCATAACGGCGCGCTCGTGATCGGCGAGTTGCAGTACGCCATCAACCAGCCGTCCGAAGGCGAGCTTGTGAGCGCGGACAACCGTGGCTTGCCGGGCACCTACAAACTGGGCTTCTGGTACAACAGCGGCACGTTCAGCGACCAGCACTACGACAACACCGGCCTCTCGCTGAACAACCCGGCAAGCACGGGCGTCAACGCGACGCACAAGGGCGACTACAGCATCTACGCCGTCGCCGACCAGATGATCTGGCGTCCCGATCCCGACGAGCCGCGCAGCATCGGCGTGTTTGCGCGCGTGATGGGCGCGCCGGGCGACCGCAACCTGGTCAGCTTCTCGGCCAATGCGGGCATCGTCATGAAGGCGCCGTTCAAGGGCCGCGATAACGACAGCGTGGGTCTTGCAGTCACCTATATCAAGGTCAGCAACGCCGTGCACGACCTCGACCTGGACTACCGCGATTTCAACGCGTCGACCTATGGCGTGCGCACCCAGGAAACCACGCTCGAAGCGACCTATCAGTATCAGGTCACGCCGTGGTGGCAATTGCAGGCCGACGCGCAATACACCTTCAATGCCGGCGCCGGCCAGAATCCGAACGATCCGACCGCGGCCCTGCGCAACACCTTTGTGCTGGGCGTGCGCACGAACATCACGTTCTGATCGCTGCATCCGTTTATGACCCACACCAAGCCCTCACGCCCCAACGCCGCGCACATCGACGTGCGCGCGCGCCTGCGTGAGGCACGGAGAATTACCATGAATCACGCCATGCGCAAGCTGCTGCTGTGCTCGGCTCACGCCACCCGCGCGGCGCTCGCGCTTTCCGCTGCCGCCATGCTCGGCGCACCGCTCGCGGCCCATGCCGATCCGCAAGGTCTGCTGGAGACCGTTCACCATCACACCACGCTCATCAACACGGTGCCCGACAACGGCGACCAGAACCCGTACGCACTCTTCGTCGCGCCGGTGAGTGCGGGCACGGTGAAACAGGGCGACGTGCTGATCGACAACTTCAACAACGCCGCCAACCTGCAGGGCACGGGCAGCACCATCGTCGACTATCACCCCGATACGAAGCAGATGACGCTGTTCGCGACGATCCCGCGCGACCTCAAGGAATGCCCCGGCGGCGTGGGACTGTCCACGGCGATGACGATGCTGAAGTCGGGCTGGGTGATCGTCGGCAGCACGCCCAGCAACGACGGCACGACCGGCACCAAGGGCGCGGGCTGCATGATCGTGCTCGACAGCGGCGGCAAGATTGCGAAGGTCATCAGCAGTCCGAACATCAACGATCCGTGGGGCAACATGGCCGTGGTCGACAACGGCGACCACGCCACGCTGTTCGTGAGCAACGCCGGTTTCGGCGTGGGCGACGCGAACGGCAATCCGCCGCCCGTGTTCAAGCAGGCCACGGTGCTGCGCTTGGATCTCGACATTCCGGCCGGCCAGGCGCCGGTCGTGAAGAGCGAAACGGTGGTGGCAAGCGGCTTCGGCGCGCAGGCGGACAAGGGCGTGTTCCTCGTCGGCCCGACCGGCCTCGCGCTGTCCGCCGACAACAAGCTGCTGTACGTGTCCGACGCAATCGGCAACCGCATCAACGTGATCGAAGATCCGCTCACGCGCGACACGAGCGCAGGCGTGGGCCGCCAGCTGACCGCCGACGGCCTGCTGCACCGCCCGCTCGCGATGATCACGACGCCGCAAGGTCACCTGCTGGTGACCAACGCACTGAACGGCCAGGTCGTGGAAATCGACCCGGTCGCGGCGAAGCAGCTCTACGCGCGCTGGATCGATACCGACAAGGCGCAGACGCCACCCGGCAACGGCGACCTGTTCGGCATCGCGCTGACGCCTGCGGGCGACGGCTTCTACTACGTGGAAGACGATGTGAATACTCTTGTGCTGGCGAAATAAATCATGTCCTCCGATGATTCCCAAGACCGGCCGCGGCAACCCGCGCGGCGCGGTTTCCTGAAGGCGGGCGGCGCGGCCGTCGCGGCGAGCGCCACGCTCGGCGCGACGCTCGGATCGTCCCAGGCCCAGGCTGCCGAAGCGAAGCACCGCACGGAAGCAGCCGACCCGCTGGCCGCCGTCGAGCCGTTTTACGCGCCGCATCAAGGCGGCATCGTCACGCCGCAGCAGGCGCATACCTATGTGGCCGCGTTCGATCTGACGACCACCTCGCGCGACGACGTCATCAAGCTGCTGCGCCAGTGGACTGACTCCGCCGCGCGCATGACGCAAGGCCATAGCGCCGTCGCGCTCGACGGCGTGAGCGACCAGCAACCGGCGCCCGATTCGGGCGACGTGCTGGGCCTCGGCCCTGCCGGCCTCACGGTGACGTTCGGCTTCGGCCCTGGCCTCTTCATGTCCGAAGGCAAGGATCGCTACGGCATCGCGCACAAGCGCCCCGCCGCGCTCGTCGACCTGCCGCGCTTTAACGGCGACCAGTTGATCCCCGAGAAAACCGGCGGCGATCTCTACGTGCAGGCCTGCGCGAACGACGCGCAAGTGGCCTTTCACGCGGTGCGCCAGCTCTCGCGCCAGGGCTACGGCATGCTGCGCATGCGCTGGGGCCAGGCGGGCTTCCTGTCCGGCCCGCGCGGCCAGACGCCGCGCAACCTGATGGGCTTCAAGGACGGCACCAACAATCCGCCGACCGGCGACCCCGCCGCGATGAAGGAATTCGTCTGGGCGACGTCCGCCGAAACGCCGTGGATGCAAGGCGGCACCTACACGGTCGTGCGCCGCATCCGTATCACGCTCGAACACTGGGACCAGATGGAACTGGGCTTCCAGGAGCAGGTGTTCGGCCGTCGCAAGTACAGCGGCGCGCCCATCGGCAAGGAGAAGGAGTTCGACCCGGTCGACCTCACTGCCGAGGACAAGGACGGCAATGCGCTGATCCCCGATAACTCGCACGTGCGCCTGTCGAATCGCGCATCGAACAACGGCGCGCAGATCCTGCGCCGCTCGTATTCGTACAACGACAGCACGAACTTCTATATCGAGCGCTGGCCGCCATGGCGCCAGGAAACCGAATATGACGCGGGCCTCATCTTCATCGCCCACCAGGCCGACCCGCGCACGGGCTTCATTCCGATCAACGAGAAGCTCGCGAAGTTCGACATGATGAACCAGTTCACGACCCACGTGGGCAGCGCGATCTTCGCGTGCCCGCCGGGCGCGAAGCCGGGTTCGTACATTGGCGCCGAACTGTTCGAAGCCTGAAAAAACCGGCCTTTTCGCCGACGTATTCGACACACGCATTTGCCTGAAGCAATCGACAAGAACGGATAACGACCGATCATGAAAACAACATTCCCTGGCGCGCGCCTGCGCGCCGCTGCCCTCGCACTGGCTATCGCTGGCCTGGCGCCGCTTGCTGCGCACGCCGCTTCGATCACGCTCTACAACGCCCAGCACGAGCAGGTCGTGAACCAGCTTGCGAAGGACTTCGAACAACAGACCGGCATCGACGTGAAGATCCGCAGCGGCGAAGGCCCGGCGCTGGCCGCGCAGCTCGTCGCCGAAGGCGCGAAGACGCCCGCCGATGTCTACTTCACCGAGAATTCGCCCGAGCTGATGCTGCTCGAAGAAAAGGGCCTGCTCGCGCCCGTGCAAAAGAGCACGCTGGGCGTCGTGGCCGATCGCTACAGCTCGCCGGCCGGTGAGTGGGTGGGCGTCACGGCGCGTGAAAACGTGCTCGCCTACAACACGACGAAGGTGCAGGCCGCACAACTGCCGCAGTCGATCTTCGATCTGGCCAAGCCCGAATGGAAGGGCAAAGTGGGCATCGCGCCGAGCGACGCCGACTTCCTGCCGCTCGTGGACGCCGTGCTGGCCGCCAAGGGCGAAGCCGCCACGCTCGCGTGGCTCAAGGGCTTGAAGACCAACTCGCAGGTCTTCGACGACGACGAAGGCGTCGTCGCCGCCGTGAACCGCGGCGCAGTGGCCACGGGCATCATCAACAACTACTACTGGGACCGCCTGCACGCCGAGATCGGCGACAGCAAGACGCGCAGCGCCGTGGCGCACTTCGCCGACGGCGACGTGGGCGCACTCGTGAACGTCTCGGGCGCAGCCATCCTGAAGGCGGCGCACAATCCGGACGGCGCGCAGAAGTTCCTCGCCTACCTGGTGAGCGAGCGTGCGCAGAAGCTCATGGCGCAAGGTCGCATCAGCTTCGAATATCCGCTGCGCCCCGGCGTGGCGGGCGACCCGATCAACAAGCCGTTCGACCAGCTGAAGCCGCCTGCGCTGACCATCCAGCAGCTTGGCGACGATAGCCAGGCCGCACGCCTGCTGCGCCAGGCGGGGCTGCTGTAAAGCCACGACGATTCACAAGGATGTCTAAATAAATTGTGAGTGAAGCTGTTTCACCGGCACGTCCCCTGCCGGATACATTGAACGACCAGGACGGCGCGGCGGGCAAGCCCGCGCGCCGGCGGGCGCCGCGTGCCTTGCTGCTGGCCGCGGCGCTCGGCCCGTTGCTGGTTCTCCTGCCGCTCGCGCTGACGTTCTGGCGCGCGCTTTCGTATGCCCAGGACTCTGGTTTCGCCGATGCCGCCGACCTGATCTTCCGGCCGCTGGTGGGCGAACTGCTCGTCAATACGCTTGAAATCACGGTCAGCGCGACGCTGGCGTCGGCGGTGCTCGGCACGGCCTGCGCATGGTTCGTCGAGCGCACCGACGTCCCGGGCCGACGCGCCTGGGCGCTGCTCGCTGCCGCGCCGCTCGCCATGCCCGCGTTTGTCACGAGCTATGCGTGGGTCTCGTTGAGCCTCGATTTGCAGGACTTTCTGGGTGCGCTCATCGTCATCACGACCGCGTATTTCCCGCTCGTCTACCTGCCCGTGGCCGCCGCGCTGCGCGGGCTCGATCCCGCACTCGAAGAAACCGCGCGCGCGCTCGGCTGCAATCGCTGGAGCACCTTCGTGCGCGTGGTGCTGCCGCAGTTGCGCCCCGCCCTGCTCGGCTCCATGCTGCTGGTGGCGCTGGGCGTGCTGTCCGAATTCGGCGCTTTCACGCTGCTGCGCTTTCGCACTTTCACCACCGAAATTTACGCCGAATACCGCACGAGTTTCGATGGCGGCGGCGCGTCGCTGCTCGCCTGCGTGCTGATCCTGCTGTGTCTCGTCTGCCTTGTGTTCGAGTTCCGCGTGCGTGGCAGCGCGCGCTATGAACGCGTCGATCGCGGCACGCGCCGCGCGAGCGTGCGCCATGTGCTCGGACGCTGGCGCTGGCCTGTGGCGCTCGGCTTTGTCGCGCTCAATATCGGCACGCTGGGCGTGCCGCTCGGCATGATCGGCTATTGGCTCACGCAGCCAGGCGCCGCCGCGATCACGCCCGCCGAAGTGTCCGCCGAACTGCTGGTCTCGACCACGTTCGCATCGCTGCGGCTCGGCCTGATGGCCGCCGTGTTCACGACACTGCTGGCGCTGCCGCTTGCGTATCTGCTCGCACGTTTCCCGAGCCGTGCAGCCACCTTCCTCGAACGCACCGCGTTTATCGCGCAGGGCGTGCCGGGGCTCGTGATCGCGCTGGCCATCGTGTCGCTCGCGGTGCGCGCGCTGGAGCCGCTTTACCAGGGCACCACGCTGCTGATCGTGGCCTACGCAATCCTGTTCCTGCCGCTTGCGCTGGTGAGCGTGCGCGCGGCCTTGTTGCAGGCGCAACAACGTCTCGAAGAGACATCGCGCGCGCTCGGCCTCGGCTGGTTCGCCACGCTGCGGCGCGTGGTGCTGCCGCTCGCCGGGCCGGGGCTGGGCGCGGCGGCGTCGATGGTGTTCATCTCCGTCGTCACCGAACTCAACGCCACGCTGCTGCTCGCGCCCATCGGCACGCACACGCTCGCCACCCAGGTCTGGTCGGATACCTCGACGCTCGCGTTCGCCGCCGCCGCGCCCTATGCCGCGCTGCTCACGGCGCTCTCGCTCGCGGCCTCGGGGCTGCTGTTCGCTTTCGCGGGGAAATCCGCGCTCGCGGCGCACACGTCGGCGCCCTTGCCTGCGCAACCTGCCGACGCGCCTTCAGGCGACGCGGCCTGATCTACGTTCGATCGACGTTTTCAAGTTTCCATGAGCACACTTCGCATTTCCGGCGTCTCCAAGTCCTTCGACGGCCACCCCGTGCTGCACGACGTCCATCTCACGGTGAAGTCGGGCGCGCTGGTCGCCCTGCTCGGCCCGTCGGGCAGCGGCAAGACCACGCTGCTGCGCCTGCTGTGCGGTTTCGAGCGCGCCGATGCGGGCACCATCGAAATCGGCGGGCGGCGCGTGGCGGGCGATGGGTTGCACCTGGCTTCGGAGCAACGCCAGATCGGCTATGTGCCGCAGGAAGGCGCGCTGTTTCCGCATCTCACGGTCGCAGAGAACATCGTTTTCGGCCTGCCGCGTGCGCAACGCCGCGTGGGTCATCGCGTGGCCGAGTTGCTCGAACTCGTGGGCCTGCCGCAGTCGTATGCGAGTCGCGCGCCGCAGCAGCTCTCGGGCGGGCAGCAGCAACGCGTGGCGCTGGCGCGCGCGCTCGCGCCAACGCCCGGACTCGTGATGCTCGACGAACCGTTTTCATCGCTTGACGCCGCGTTGCGCGTGGAAACGCGCGAAGCCGTCGCGCGTGCGCTCGCAGCGGCGGGCGCAACCGCCGTGCTGGTGACGCACGATCAGGCCGAAGCGCTGTCGCTCGGCCATGAAGTCGCGGTGCTGTGGCGCGGCCGCCTCGTACAGACCGCCGCGCCGCAGACGCTTTATCGCCGCCCCGTCACGCGCGAACTGGCCGCGTTCGTGGGCGAAGCCGTGTTGCTGCCGGGGCGCGTCACGGCCGGACGCGCGCATTGCGCGCTCGGCGAATTGCCCCTTGCAGAAGGCGCACGGCCCGATGACGGCGATGTTGACGTGATGCTGCGCCCCGAACAGATCGACGTGCTTAACGCAGACGAAGCCGCAGACGGCAACGCACACGGGCTCGAAGCGCTCGTGCGCGATGTCACGTTCCAGGGCCAGGACGCCGCGCTCACGCTCGAACTGACCGCCACGCCGACGACGATCCGCGCCCGCGTGCCCGGCTATCGCACGCCGCGCGCGGGCGAGCGCGTGCGGATCGCCGTGGGCGGCGAAGTCAACGTCTATCCGCGCTGACGTTTGATCGAGAGATCCTGCATCATCTGTTCTACGAAGTAATCGCAGGTTGGCCGGTTCGATTTCACGCTGCGCGCGACGATGATGTCGAGCGGCTCGATCTTCGGCAGGCCATGCGCCTCGCCGAGCAGTTCGAAGCGCGGCGGCACGCTGCAGCGCGTGAGCGCCACCACTGCGATGCCGGCCTCCACGGTCGCCATCAAGCCCATCAGGCTCGCGCTGCTATACGCCGCGCGATAGCGGATCCGCGCTGCATCGAGCGCCGCCACCGTATGCGCGCGCGCCACGCTGCCGTGCTCGTACAGGCCCACTGGCAACGGTGACATCGAAAGCGGCGCGGGATCGTCGGGCGAGCCCACCCACACCATGTCCTCGCTGCGCACGAATTCGCCGCGCAGCTTGCGGTCGCGCGTGACGAAGGCCACATCGATCTTGTTGTCCGCCAGCATCGGGCCGAGCGCCACGCTCTGCGCGCAGACAATCTCGATCTCCACATGCGGATAAAGCGTCGAAAAGCGCCGCAGCACCGGCGACAGCAGCGCGGCCATATAGTCATCGGGCGCGCCCAGCACGACGCGCCCCGTCACCTCCGGCCGCACTAGCGCCGACCACGCCTCCTCCTGCAAATCGAGCGCGCGCCGCGCGTATTCCAGCAGCGTGTTGCCGGGCCGCGTGAGCGCCAGGTTGCGCGTGTCGCGCGCGAACAGCGTGGTGCCGAGCATCTGCTCCAGCCGCTTGATCTGCATGCTCACGGCGGCCTGCGAGCGATGCACGGTCACGGCGGCCTTCGTGAAACTGCCCGCGTCCGCGACGGCCGCGAAGGTGCGCAATAGATCGAGGTCGAACTCGGGATTCATGATTCATCAGCTGCGTTGATGGAATTCTTCAATTTAATTCGTTTGCCGACACCCCGCAACTGACGAATACTGGGCCGTTCCACCACGCACCATCAGCCGATACCCGCCAAACGCCCATGCAATCCGATCTCCAGACCAGCCGCCGTCACGGCGTCGCCATGCTCGCGGGCGGCGGCCTGCTGATGGGCACGATCGGCGTGTTCGTCGAGGAAGCGCGTTTGGGCGCGCTCACGCTCGTGTTCTTCCGCTGCTTCTTCGGCATGCTCGCACTCGCGGCTTACTGCGCGTGGCGCGGCTGGCTCACGCCGCGCCAGCTCGCCCAGCAGTTCACGCGCCGCACCTTCGCGCTGGCCTTTATTTCAGGCCTGCTGATGGTGACGCAGTGGGTCGGCTTTTTCGATTCGATCCATCGCACCAGCATTGCGGTGGCGACGGTCGTGTTTCATGTGCAGCCGTTCTGGGTCGTGCTGATCGGCGCGGCGCTCTTTAACGAGCGTCTGGGCGCGGACAGGCTGTGCTGGATCGCGATTGCGTTCGTGGGCCTCGTGCTGGCTTCGGGCGTGCTGGCGGAAAGCCATGTCGCCGATCATTCGAGCTATCTGATCGGACTCGCCGAAGCGCTGGGCGGATCGGTGCTCTACGCGAGCGTCACGCTGATCGCCAAGAGCCTGCGCGATTTCCGCCCGCATCTGCTCACGCTCACGCAATGCGCCGTGGGCGCGGTGTGTCTGCCGATAATCGCACCCTTCGTCGCGCCGCTCGAATTCACGCATGTTTCGCCGGTGCAATGGGGCTGGATTGTCGGCATGGGCGTGCTGCATACGGGGCTGTCGTATGTGCTGATTTATGGCGCGCTGCCCAGGCTCACGACGCCGGTGATCGCCGTACTGCTGTTCGTGTATCCGCTTACGGCGATTGCCGTCGATGCGCTCGTTTATGGCCGCGCGTTGAGCATGCCGCAATGTGCGGGCATGGTGTTGATCGTGACGGCGAGCCTCGGCGTGAATCTCGGCTGGCGTCTGCTGCCGCCACGGCTGGCATTCAGGCGACGTTAAGACGCCTGTAGCGCAGACGCGCGCCGCGCACGCGTCTGCCACTTCATCACGTCAAACCGGCAGCTTTTCGCCCTTCGTTTCCGGCGCAAACGGAATGATCAGCAGCCCGATCACGAACGCGATTGCCGTCAGTGCGACCGGCACGCCCAGCGTGTGCATATGCAGCACCGCGGCGCCCAGCAGGAAGTTCACGCCCGCGCCCACGAAGCGCCCGAACGACGTGCAGAACGCGAACGCCGTGGCCCGCACGCGCGTCTCGAACTGCTCCGGCAGCCACAGGCTGAACAGCGCGAAATTGCCGCCGAAGAATCCCAGCACGAACAGCAGCGCGATGAACGGCACCAGCCCGTTTTGCAGGTAGTAGGCCCAGCCGAAGCTCGCCGCAATCGTCACCGCCATCCCGGCGAAATAGACCGCGAGCGTCCAGCGCCGGCCGATACGCTCGGCCATCGGCGGCAGGGCGAGGCAACCGAGAATCGTGCCGATCGAGAGAATGCCGGTCGCGATCGACGCCGTGCGGATCGCCTCGGCCTTGCTTGCGCCTGCGCGCGTCGCCAGCTGGATCACCGCCGACGGCTCGTACACCGCGCCCGCCCACAGCCCGATAATCGCAATCGTCAGCAAGCCGCATGCAACGACGGTGCGCTTGCGATAAGCACTCCCGAAGATCTCGCGAAGCGGGCTGCCGCGATGCACGTGGCTCGCTTCGGACTTCTTCCACGTGGTCGGTTCCTCGACGCGCGTGAGCACGAGAATCGCCACCACGACCGGAATCGCCCCGGTCAGGAACATCGCACGCCAGCCGAAGTGCACGCCCACCGTGTAGTTGAGCGCCGCTGCGATAAAGAAGCCTGCGTAATAGCCCGTCTGAAGATAACCCGCGCCCATCTTGCGGCGATCCTCGGGCCACGACTCGGCGACATAGGTGCCCGCCAGCGCCCACTCGCCGCCGATCCCCACGCCCGCGAGAAAGCGGAAGACGCCCAGCGCCCACACGCTCTGCGCGGTGGCGGAAAGCCCCGTGAAGATCGCGAACATGAAGATGGTGCCCGCCAGCACGCGCGTGCGTCCGAAGCGGTCGGCCAGCGGCCCCCAGATGAACGACAGCCCCCAGCCGACCAGAAACAGCGCGAACAGGATCGAGCCCGCAAGGCCGATGTTCGACGCCGTGGCCGCATAGCCCGACTTGGGCAGCAACTCGGTGAGCGCGGGCGTGAGCACGAGCGCGTAGATGAACGAGTCCATCCCGTCGAGTGTCCAGCCGGCCCATGCGCCCCAGAAACCTGCGATCTGCGAACGGTTCAGCGGCGTCTTCTGCGCTCGCCGCGCCGACCCGGTAATCGAATTCATGATGCTTGTCTCCTCCTGTGGGTCGGCAAGGTGCCTGCACACCTGGCCGATCCCGTGCAACGTGGTTGCCTGGAATGCGCGCTGGCCTGGGGCCCGCGCGCCGTGGAAGCTCGCTGTAAGGCCGTCGCGAGCTGGCTGTTGTCTGCCCCGTCTATGCTGTGTTGCGGGTTTGCGAGACTTTCAGTGTCACCGTTTTATATATAATATTTGATGTCATGAGTAACGCAACGAATGGTTTTCCCCTGGATGGGGCTGCGGCAACCTCGTCGCGAACGGCAATGCCGGGCGTGGCGGCCCCGCTCGCGCCGCCCACCAGCACCTCGCATGTGATCGCGGACGCGTTGCGCACCGCCATCGTCGAGGGCACGCTCGCGCCCGGCGCACCGCTGCGTCAGGACGCCATCGCGCGGCATTTCTCGGTCAGTGCAATTCCCGTGCGCGAGGCGCTGCGCCAACTGGCGAGCGAAGGCTGGGCGCGCATCGAACTGAACAAGGGCGCGAGCGTCGCGCCGCTCTCGCGCGACGAAGCGCGCGAGATCTACGAGATCCGCTCGGCGCTGGAGAGCCTCGCGCTGGGACTCGCGATCCCGAACCACACCGAGGCAACGCTGCGCGAAGTCAGCGCGCTGGCCGCGTCCGGCTCGCACGAAACCGATCCGTCGCTGTACGTCGCGCGCAACGAGGCCTTCCATATGAGCCTCTACGCGCCCGCCGGACGTCCGCAACTGATGGAGATGCTCAGCACGTTGCACCGGCGCGGCGAGCGTTATTTGCGCCTCAAATTCGGCTTTCCCGCCTACAAGGGCGAATCCGATGCCGAGCACGCCGAAATCCTCGCCGCCGTGCAGCGCCGCGACATTCCCGCCGCCCAGGCGCTCGTCGCCGGGCATCTGCTGGGCACCGGCGAATTGATCTACCGTTTCCTGACCGAGCGCGAGGCGGCCCAACCCGCCCGCAAAAAGCGGCGTGCGGGCCAGGCCACGCGCGCTGCCTCGGCCCCTTATTCCGCCGATTCCACCGATTCCGCCTCTCCCGCAACACCCCGTTCCCGGAGCCGAACATCCGATGAAGCCTCAAGCTGAAACGCCCTCCTCGCCGAATGCGGCCACCCATGCGGGCCCGCGCTCGTGGACGACGCGCCGCGACGAGAAAGCCCGCCGCCTTGCCTCCATCGCCGGCTGGCTTGAAGACGGCGTGCTGCCCGCCGCACGCATGACCGATGCACTCGAACTGCTGATCCGCCCGGGCGACCGCGTCGCGCTCGAAGGCGACAACCAGAAGCAGGCCGATTTCCTCTCGCGCTCGCTGGCCAAAGCCGATCCCGCCAGGCTCAACAACGTCCACCTGCTGATTTCGACGATCAACCGGCCGGAACACCTGACGCTGTTCGAGCGCGGCATCGCGCATCGTGTGGATTTCTCGTTCGCCGGCCCGCAGAGCTTGCGCGTCGCGCAACTGCTTGAAGACGGCAAGCTCGAAGTAGGCGCGATCCACACCTATGTGGAGCTGTACGCGCGCATGTTCGTCGACCTGATTCCGCAGGTCGCGCTGCTGTGCGCCGAGAAAGCCGACCGTCACGGCAATCTCTACACCGGCCCGAACACGGAAGACACGCCGACGATTGCCGAAGCCGCCGCGTTCAGCCAGGGCATCGTGATCGTTCAGGTCAACGAAATTGTCGACGAGCTGCCGCGCGTGGACATTCCCGGTTCGTGGGTCGACGTGGTCGTGCAGGCCGACCGGCCTTTCGCCGTCGAGCCGCTGTTCACGCGCGACCCGCGCCACATCGGCGACCTCCAGGTGCTCACGGCGATGATGACGATCAAGGGCATCTATGCGCCCTACAACATCACGTCGCTCAATCACGGCATCGGTTTCGACACTGCCGCGATCGAGCTGCTGCTGCCCACCTACGGCGAATCGCTGGGGCTGCGCGGCAAGATCTGCCGCAACTGGACGCTCAATCCGCATCCCACGCTGATTCCCGCGATCGAATCGGGCTGGGTCGAAAGCGTGCATTGCTTCGGCAGCGAAGTGGGCATGGAAGGCTATATCTCCGCGCGCCCCGACGTGTTCTTCACGGGCAACGACGGCAGCCTGCGCTCGAACCGCGTGCTGTGCCAGCTTGCGGGGCAGTATGGCGTCGACCTGTTTATCGGCTCGACCTTGCAGATCGACGCCGATGCGAATTCGTCGACCGTCACGCGCGGGCGCCTTGCGGGTTTCGGCGGCGCGCCGAACATGGGTCACGACCCGCGCGGACGCCGCCATGCGAGCGAGGCGTGGCTGAAACTGCTGCGCAAAGCCGATCCGCAGTCGCAGATCGCGCGCGGCCAGAAGCTGGTCGTGCAACTGGTGGAGACGTGGAAGAAAGGCGGCGAGCCGACTTTCGTCGATGAACTCGACGCCATCGCCGTGGGCGAAAAGAGCGGCATGCCGGTCGCGCCCGTGATGATCTACGGCGACGACGTCAGCCACGTCGTCACAGAGGAAGGCATCGCGCATCTGCACCGCGCGGAAGGCATCGACGAACGGCGTGCGGCGCTCGCGGCGGTTGCGGGCGTGACGCCCATCGGCCTGCGCGCGAAAGCGGACAAGACCGCCGAACTGCGCCGTCGCGGCATCGTGCAGTTTCCGGAGGATCTGGATATCCGGCGCGGCGACGCCAAACGCTCGCTGCTCGCGGCGCGCAGCATCGACGATCTCGTCACGTGGTCGGGCGGCCTGTACATGCCGCCCGCGCGCTTTCGCAGCTGGTAAGCGCCATGCAGACCCAGCTGCTGGACACGCTCGCGAACAGCGCCGCGCCGCATTACACACGCGACCCCGCGCCGAGCCCCGAGGCGCAACTGGCGCGCTTCGCACGCGACGCGCTGATCGAGGAGGCACGCCTCACGCCCAAGCCTGCGCTCGTGGATGCACGCGGCAGCGGCGCGCATGTCGACCTCGATCTCGCGACGATGCTGCGCTCCGCCCACGCACTCGAACCCACGTTTGAAGCGCTCGCGCGCGCCTCGCGCGGCGCGACGCCGGGCAGCGCGCTGCGCACCGACCTGGCACGCATCGGCCGCGCCGGCGAAGTCGCAATGATGCGCGCCACGGGCGGCAGCAACGCGCATCGCGGCGCGATCTGGATTGTCGGCCTGCTGGTTGCGGGCGCAACGATCATGCATACCCCTGCCGGTGACGCGAGCGCATTCGCACACGCCCATGCCATCGCCGATACGGCCGCGCGGATCGCGCGCTTCGACGACTGCCTGGCGGCACCCGCTGCGCCCAGCAACGGCGAGCGCGTGCGGGCGCGCTACCAGGTCGGCGGCGCGCGCGAGCAGGCGCAGCACGGTTTCCCGCACGTGATCCGCGTCGGCCTGCCCGCGCTCCACGCGGCGCGCGCGCAGGGCCATGACGAAGCCACGGCGCGCGTCGACACGCTGCTCGCCATCATGGCCTCGCTCGACGACACCTGCGTGCTGCATCGCGCGGGCCTCGCCGGTCACGAGGCCGCGCAAGGCGGCGCGCAACGCGTGCGCGACGCGGGCGGCATTGCCACGCGCGCGGGCCGCGCCGCGTTCGACGCGCTCGAACGCTCGCTGCTCGCCCTTAACGCATCGCCAGGCGGCGCGGCCGATCTGCTCGCCGCGACGCTCTTCATCGACAGACTGCTTCAGCACCGCATCGGCGGAAGGACGGTTTCATGGAACAACTGACATTCGACTATCCGGCGCAGCGCGCCGTGACGACGCGCGCCCATGTGGGCGTGGTGGGTTCGGGCGATCTCGAAGTGCTGCTGCAACCCGCCGCCGATATGCAGGCGCGCGTGGTCGTGCATACGAGCGTGGATGGCTACAGCCACATCTGGAAGAGCGTGCTTGACCGCTTTTTCACGCGCTACGACGGCGCGGCGCTCATCGAGATCAACGACTTCGGTGCGACGCCGGGCGTCGTGGCATTGCGGCTCGCCGAGGCCGTCGAAGCGACCCAGGACGGCGCACCGGGAGGCCAGCCATGAGCGCGTTGCCCAATTCCACTGCGACGACCGCGCTGCTGCGCGACAGCTTCATCGAACTGGGTGCGCGCGAACGCGCCGCCGCGTTGCTCGACAAAGGCAGCTTCCGTGAACTGCTCGGGCCGTTCGATCGCATCGAGTCGCCGTGGCTGCCGCTGCAAGGCATCGTCTGCCAGGCGGACGACGGCGCGGTGATCGCGCGCGGCACCATCGACGGCGAACCGGCCGTGGTGTGCGCCATCGAATCGGCGTTCCAGGGCGGCAGCATCGGCGAAGTGTCGGGCAGCAAGATCGCCGCCGCGCTCGAACTCGCGCTCGCGGACTGCGAGCGCGGCAAGATCGTGCGCCCGGTCGTGCTGTTCGAAACCGGCGGCGTGCGTTTGCAGGAAGCGAACCTGGGCCTCGCAGTGATCTCCGAGATCCAGTCGGCCATCGTCGCGCTGCGCCGTCACGTGCCCGTGGTCGGCGTCATCGCGGGCATGGTGGGCTGCTTTGGCGGGATGTCGCTGGCGGCTGCACTGTGCTCGTATCTTGTGATGACGAAGCAAGGCCGCCTGGGCATGAACGGCCCCGAGGTGATCGAACAGGAAGCGGGCATCGAGGAACTCGATGCAAGCGATCGCCGCCGCGTGTGGCAACTGATCGGCGGCGAGCAGCGCTCGAATACCGGTTTTGCCGATGCCCTCGTCGACGATGCCGTGGATGACGTGCGCGCCGCCGTGCAGGCCGCGTTCGCGCAAGGCGTGCCCGCGTCGCATCGCAGCGAGCGCGTCGAAGCGACGCTCGCCAGGCTCGCGCAGATCGATCCCGCGAGCGTGACGCCCGAAACGATGCGCGCAGTGTTCGCCGCATCGCCGCTGACCATCCCCGGAGAAAAGGCATGAACGATACGACGCATACGACGACGAGCCGGGGCGCAACCTGGCTGCGCGCGCTCGCGGGCGACCAGGTGCACGGCGCGTGCGTGCAATACGCCGATGCGCCGCTCGACGGCGAGACCGCGCGCTTCATCGCGGTCGTGCCCGATGCGCAGAACCGCTTCCCGCGTGCGCGCGATAACGTGGTCGGCCTCGAACAAGGCTGGCGTCTGGCCGAAGCCGTGCGCACTGCAATCGCCGAAGACGAAGCCAGCGGCAAGCGCCGCCCGATCATCGCCGTGGTCGACGTGAAAAGCCAGGCCTACGGCTTTCGCGAGGAAATGCTGGGCATTCATCTGGCCTGCGCGGCGGGCGTCGATGCCTATGCGAGCGCGCGCCTTGCGGGTCATCCCGTGATCGCGCTGATCGTCGGGCCTGCGATGTCGGGGGCATTTCTCGCGCACGGTTACCAGGCTAACCGCATCGTCGCGCTCGACGCGCCGGGCACGATGGTGCACGCGATGGGCAAGGAAGCGGCGGCGCGCGTCACGCGACGCAGCGTGGACGATCTCGATGCACTCGGCGAAAAGATCGTGCCGATGTCGTACACGATGGCGTCGTTCGCGAAGCTCGGCCTGCTCGACGAACTGATCCAGGGCGTGGACGCCGATGCCCCCAGCGAGGCGCAGGTCGCCCAGGTGCGTGACGTACTCGCACAGAAAGTGCGTGAGGCGCGCGACGACAACAGCGGCCTCGCGCATCGTCTGCAAGGCGATGCGGCGCAGCGCACGCGCGCGGCGTCGATCGAGGTGCGCAAGCGTCTCGCGCAGCAGTGGGATGCAGCCTGATGCGCGTGTGCGCCGCCCCGCCGTTTGCCGCCGACGCGCCACGCGTCGAGCAATCGCGTTGGCGCGCGCACGATCTGTTGCGACTGGCGCGACTTGCGCCGGTCGCCGATGAACCGGCATGGGTGCGCGACGCGTTCGCGCGCGCACCGTTTGCGGTGGTTCGGCGTGCCCAGGCGGCGGCGGGTTTCGTGGCGGCAGGCGTGCGCGGCGTCACGCGTTCGGAGCGCTTCGGGACGTGGATCAATGCTCAGGATATCGAATCATCCATTTCGCCCGAATTGCTGCTTGCCGTCGAGCCTGTTGCGCAGCGCGCGTCATTAGCGGCGTTCGTGGCGCTTGCGACCTTGCGTAACGACGCCGATGTCCTGAACGCGTTCGCGTGGGGGCCAACGGGCAGCGCGGGGTTCGAACTCGCCGCACAAGTGCCCACGATCAGCGCGACCAGCGACCTGGACTTGCTGATCCGCATGCCCGAGCGCTGCGATACCGCGACGATCGAGGCGCTCTTTGAAGCGCTCACGCATGCGGCGCAGCACGCCGGTACGCGCATCGATGCGCAGGTCGAAACGCCTTCTGGCGGCGTCGCGCTGGCCGAACTCTCCGCGCGCAAACCACGCGTGCTCGTGCGCGCGAGCGACGGCGCACGCCTCGTCGCCGATCCCTGGATCCCTGGCTAACGTCATGACACTCGCCTGCCTTTTTCCCGGCCAGGGCGCGCAAAGCCCCGGCTTTCTGCATCGGCTGCCCGAGCATGAGGTCGTGCGTGCGACGCTCGACGAAGCTTCATCCGTGCTCGGCAGCGATGTGCTCACGCTCGATAGCGCCGAGGCCTTGCAATCGACCGTTGCCGTGCAGATCGGCTTGACGGTCGCCGGTGTCGCGCATGCACGCGCGCTCGCGCATGCGGGACTGACGCCGCAGTTCAGCGCGGGCCTGTCGGTGGGCGCGTATCCCGCCGCCGTGGGTTGCGGCGCGCTCGCTTTCGACGACGCGCTGCGTATGGTGCGCAAGCGCGCCGAACTGATGGAATCCGCGTGGCCATCGGGATATGGCCTCACGGCCGTCTCGGGCCTCAGCGAAACGCAGGTCGAGACGCTTGCCGCCGCGCACATGCAGGACGGCGGCGAACGCGTCTACGTTGCCAACGTGAACGCGCCGCGCCAGATAGTCGTGGCAGGCGCCGACGCAGCGCTCGAAGCCTTCGCGGCGCGTACGCTCGCGGCAGGCGCGCGCAAGGCGCAGCGCCTGGCGGTTTCGGTTCCTTCGCATTGCGAATTATTATCCGATGCCGCGGAACAGCTCGTGGACTGGGCGCGCGATATCCCGTTCCGCACGCCCGAGGGCACCTATATCGACAATCGCGGCGGACGGCCGCTCTATGACGGCGACGCCATCCGTGCCGATCTCGCCACCAATATGCGTTACACGGTGCGCTGGTTCGATGCGCTCACGGTCATGATCGAATCGGGCGCGACCGTGCTGGTCGAAGCGCCACCCGGTCAAGTGCTGACCGATATCGCGCGCGAGCAGTATCCGGAGACGGCGGCATTGAGCGCCGCCACGTTGCCGCTCGACCAGCTGGTTGCGACGGTGCGGCGACGTTTGGGTGAAATCTGACGAGCATTCGCGCTAAATTTCAAATTCGATTTTTATGCGCATAAAGTCAAATTGATGACTTCGCGCAACTCGCCGCCAACACACGTCAATTCGCTCACTTCTTACGCAGTTCCGGCATCACCACCCGAAACGTCAGGTTCACGCGCTCCCCGCTGACCGCTGGCTCCTTCGGCACCCTATGCCGCCATTGCGCCTGCGTCTGTCCGCGCATCACCAGCAAACTGCCGCCGGATAGCGCGAACGAGCGCGTCACGCCGCTTGCCGTATGGCGCAGGTCGAAGCGCCGCGTCGCGCCCAGGCTCAGCGAGGCAATCACCGGTTCCGGGCCGAGCTCGGGTTCGTGATCGGCGTGCCAGCCCATGCTGTCGGTGCCGCCGCGATAGCGGTTGAGCAGCACACTGTTGAAGCGCACCTCGCAAAGCGCAGAAATCGCCTCGCGCAGTTCAGCCACGGCCGGCGTCCACGGCTGCGGCTCGTTGCGAATGCCGGAGTAGATATAGACCGCGCCGGGGTCGCCCTGCCAGGCGGTCAGGCGCGGCTGGTCGACCCAGCCGCCGGGCGTACGGATGCGCTCCTGCCGCCAGCCGGTTTCGGCGACGATGCGCGCGAGGTAATCGGCGGCCTGCGTGGCCTTGAGCCACGTGGGATGCCAGTCGACGTCGGGTTGCGGCGTATCGTCGAAGAGATCGAACATCGGGGACGCGTGCATGAGACCTGAAGCGCAAAGCGAAAACGGCAGTGTCGCACGCCTGCCCTCTCCCATCCTTGCGCATCCTTGCGCACTTCTTCGGTGGGTCGCTGCCGCGCTCCGCGCCGGATCAGGTCAGCAGCGCGATGTAGAACACGACTGCGCCGATCAGCGCGCCGACGAAGCAGAAGCCCTCGGGCGCGGCGTCGGTGGTGCGAGAGTGCAGCCAGCCGCCCGCCACGCCGAACAGCCCCGCGATGCCGAGCGCGACGAACACCATCACAATGTCGAATAACGCGCTGCGGCCGATTTCGAGGATATCGACATGCTTGACGGCGAAATACAGCGCGATCGCCATGATCGACAGCACGACGAGCGGCAGCATGACGTGGCTGCCTTCATGCCCGACGTGACGACCATGAAGCCCTTGCACAGCCGGTCTGGTAATTTTCATGACCCGTCTCCCCCAGAGCGCCCGAAACCGCACGGGCCTCGATTCGAGCATAGTTCACAGTTCGCGCGGGTTCAATGGACGTTTAATAGCGCTCATTGCCGATGAATTGCCCACGTGAAAATAGTGCTGCGCGTCCCACATTTTGGCAATCCAGGGTTATGCCGCAGTGCCACAGTCTGCCTGTACGGCGCGCTGCAAGCCATGCGCAAGGCCGCTGCAAGCTTGAGCAGACGACGAATGCCGCGCTGCGCAAATCCTCCTGCCTGGGTCGCGCCTGGGTCGCACTTGGGTCGCGCCTGAATTGCGCAGATGCCGCCTCCCAGGCCCGCTCGCCCGCCCAAGGCACGAAGTCTGCGCTGTCGATAAAATGCTTCGTGGCTCGCGTGGATCTTCGCGACGCCCTTCCGCCGAACCCCTCCATTGCTTGCGCGCCCGCCATGCCCCGACTTTCGTTTCTGGTTCGTTTCGTTTCCATCGGTGTGCTGCTGCATATCTATGTGGGTTTCCGGCTCATTCCCGATCTGCCCGTGCCCGCCGCCGGCAAATGGCTCGCGGCGCTCTGGCTCGTGCTGTCGGTGCTGGTGATCCCGCCTGGCCTGCTCGCGCGCCGCTTCGAGCGCCAGCCCTTGGGCGACCGCCTCGCATGGATCGGCATGCTGGCGATGGGCTTCTTTTCGTCGCTGCTGATGCTCACGATCCTGCGCGATCTCGTGCTCGCGTCGCTCATGACCGTCGAATCGCTGTGGCCCGGCATCGTGGATCTCGCGCACTGGCGCATCGCGAGCGCCGCCACGGTCGTTGCGCTCGCATTCTGTTCGAGCGGCATCGGCTTTTTCAATGCGCGGCGGCGCGCGCCCGTGCGCAACGTCGAAGTGCCGATCCGCAACCTGCCCGCCGCACTCGATGGCTTCACGATCGTGCAGCTCAGCGACATTCACGTCGGGCCGACGATCAAGCACGATTACGTCGAGGCCATCGTGCGCGCCGTGAACCAGCTCGACGCCGATATCGTGGCTATCACCGGCGACGTGGTCGACGGCAGCGTGCAGCATCTCTCGAACCACACCGCACCGCTCGGGCAGCTTGCCGCGCAACATGGCGTGTACCTCGTCACGGGCAATCACGAATACTATTCGGGCGCCGATGCCTGGGTCGCCGAGTTTCGCCGTATCGGCCTGACCGTGCTGATGAACCAGCATGTGGTAATCGAACACGATGGCGCGCGGCTCGTGCTAGCGGGCGTTACCGATTACACGGCGGGCCATTTCGATCCCACGCATCGCAGCGATCCGCAAGGCGCGCTGCGCGGCGCACCCGACGACGTGAACACGCGCGTGCTGCTCGCGCACCAGCCGCGCACCGCCCATGCCGCCGCCGATGCAGGCTATACGCTGCAACTGTCCGGCCACACGCACGGCGGCCAGATTTTCCCGTGGAATTTCATGGTGCGGCTGCAACAGCCGTTCACGGCGGGCCTCGAAAAACTCGGCAGCCTGTGGGTGTATACGAGCCGCGGCACCGGCTACTGGGGGCCGCCGAAGCGCCTGGGCGCGCCTTCGGAAATCACGCGCGTGCGCCTCGTCGGCGCGCATTGATTAGCGCGTCATTTTTTGTTGCGTACGCATCCAATCTGCACCGGCAGCGTCTTCGCATGGCCGCATGCGTAAAGCCGCTATCATGCCCTGACTAGTCCTTGCCCGGAACCACAGGAATCCATCGCTCATGGACGGCAACAAGCATCTTCATCAAACCGCCTTTTACCTGCTGTTGTTCGTCGTTTCCATCGCGCTGTGCTTCGTGCTCGCGCCGTTTTTCAGCACCGTGCTGTGGGGCGCGATACTCGCGCTGATCTTCCAGCCCGTGCAGCGCCGCATCGTCGCGCGCCTCGGGCGGCGGCGCAACCTGGCCGCGCTCATCACCCTCGCGATTTGCCTCGTGATCGTGATTTTCCCGCTGACGCTGGTGGCCGGCACGCTGATCCAGCAAGTGGGCTATGCCTACGCACAGGTGCGTGCGGGCAGTCTCGACTTCGGCGCATTTTTCAGCCAGATCGTGCATGCGCTGCCGCAGTCGATCCAGAACGTGCTGGCCCGTTACGACCTGATGGACTTGCCCGGTTTGCAGCAACGTCTTTCAGCGGGCGCGGCGCAGATCAGCCAGTTCGTCGCCACGCGTGCGCTCAGTCTCGGGCAGAACACCGTGCAGTTCGTGGTGAGTTTCTGCGTGATGCTGTACCTGTTCTTCTTTCTCGTGCGTGACGGCCGCGAAATCTCGCGCCTGGTTCGCGACGCCATTCCGCTCGATGAATCACACAAGCAGCATCTGATCCGCAAGTTCACGACGGTGATTCGCGCGACGGTGAAGGGCAATGTGGTGGTGGCGGTCGTGCAGGGGACGCTGGGCGGCATCGCGCTCTGGGTGGTCGGCATCCAGGGCGCGCTGCTGTGGGGCTTCGTGATGATGCTGCTGTCGCTGCTGCCCGTCGTCGGCGCGGCGCTGGTATGGCTGCCGGTGGCGATCTACTTTATTTCGACCGGTGTGCTCGTCAAAGGCATCGGCCTTGCGCTGTTCGGCACGCTGGTGATCGGCACGGTCGATAACGTGCTGCGGCCGGTACTGGTCGGCAAGGACACGCGCCTGCCCGACTGGGTCGTGCTGATTTCGACGCTGGGCGGCATATCGCTTCTCGGCATCAATGGCTTCGTGATCGGGCCGCTGATCGCCGCGCTGTTCATCAGTTGCTGGGACTTGCTGCGGCGCGACCAGCACGAGCAGTACGACCAGGGCGACAGCGTCGCCGCGCCCGATCCGGACGACGATCCGGTCTGACGCGGCACACGAGCTACAGCGACACTCAGGACGAGACGTGCATCGGCAAGCCCGCGCGTCCCTGACGCGGCGGTTCGGGCACGACCGGCGCATTCGCGCTCGGTGCCGAGCCGCCCTGCGCCGACACCGAGAAGCCGAACGTGTTGATACCGTTGGCACTGCGCACGAATACGCTGCCGCCATGCATCTCAGCGACCGCCTTCACAATGGAGAGCCCGAGGCCATGATTCTCGTGGCTATTCGAACGCGCTTCCTGGATGCGATAGAAGCGGTCGAAAATATGCTCGCGCACGTCCGGGTCGAGCGGCTCGCCCGGATTCGACACGGCAATCTCCACATGTCCGTCCTGCGGGGCGATCGTGACCTGCAACAGCGTGCCCGGCGAGGAATGCTGGATCGCGTTCACGAACAGGTTGCTCACCGCGCGACCAATCAGCGAAGTATTGACCCACGCGCGCGCATCGCCTTGCACTTCCACCTTCAGTTGCGCCTCTTCAAGCGGCATGTCGAGAAATTCCAGCATGCGCTCGACTTCGCAACGCAGCGAGACTTCCGACAGTTCGGTCGCGCGCTCGCCGCGATCGCTGCGCGAGAGGAACAACATGTCGTTGACGATCACGCGTAATCGTTCGAATTCCTCAAGATTCGATTGCAGCGTCTGTTGCAGCTGCTCAACGGATCGGTCGCGCGTGAGCGCCACCTGGGTCTGGCCGATCAGGATGCTCACCGGCGTGCGCAATTCGTGCGCGACGTCGGCGTTGAACGATTCGAGCCGCTCGTAGGCCTTGTCCAGACGCTCCAGTGCGCCGTTGAACGAGGTCGCCAGTTCGTGGAGTTCCTCGGGCAATTCGCCCGAATGCAGTCGTTGACGCCGGTTCGACGGACTCAGTTGCGCGGCCTCGCGCGAGAGCCGCGTGAGCGGCGCAAGACCGAAGCGCGTCACGGCGCGGCTCAGCAGCGCCACCGCAATCGTCGACAACGCAATCAGCACGCCTAGCGCTATGCCAAAGCGCCGCAACATGCTTTCCGTGCGCACGCAGTCGCTCGACACAACAAGCTTCACTTCAGGGCGGTCGCCGCTTGCCGGCACCATGATGCTCGTGACGATCACGTCGTAATTGCAGCCGGTCGGCCGCACGAGCTGGTGGTTCGGCCCGACGTCGCCATTCACCTTGCCCGCTATGGGCGCACCAAAACGAAAGCGCGGGTCGGGGCCCTCCACGTAGTAGTGCATGCGGCTATCGGCGGGCGAGAGATCGCGCAGCTTCTCCTGCACGAAGGCCCATTTCTTCACGTCGGGCGCATGCGAAACGATCAGGCTCGCGATACGCGCACGCGTGTCGAGCGTCTCGCGCAACTCGTTAAAGAGCTGGTTCTGCATCAGCAGGAACAGCCCCGTGCCGGTGAGCGTGAAGACGATCAGCGACACCGCTGCGAACATCGCGGAAAGCCGCAGCGAGATTGAGCGCTTCATGACAGCGAGCCTCCGTCCTCGCGCACTTCCAGCACGTAGCCCATGCCGCGAATCGTGTGCAGAAGCTTGGCCGCATGCGGGCCGTCCAGCTTCGCGCGCAGCCGCTTGATCGCGGTTTCCACGACGTTGGCGTTGCTTTCGAAATTAACGTCCCAGACGAGTTCGGTGATGAGCGTCTTCGAGAGAATCTCGCCGCGCCGCCGCGCCAGCACGGACAGCAACTGAAACTCCTTCGCCGTGAGGTCGAGGCGCACGCCGTCACGCGTCGCGCGGCGGCTGATCAGGTCGACCTGCAGGTCGCCCACGGAAATGAGCGTCGATTCCTGGGCGCGCGCGCGGCGCGTGAGCGCACGCAGGCGCTCGACCAGTTCGAGGAACGAGAACGGCTTGGTGAGGTAGTCGTCGGCGCCATCGCGCAGGCCGTGCACGCGGTCGTCCACGCGATCGCGCGCGGTCAGCATGATGACCGGCGTTTCCTTCTTCGCCCGCACCGCGCGCAGCACGCCGAAGCCGTCGAGCTTCGGCAGCATCACGTCGAGCACGATCACGTCGAAGTCGTATTCCGTCGCCATCCACGCGCCTTCTTCGCCATCCATCGCCACATCGACGATCCAGCCCTGCTCGCTCAGGCCGCTGCGCAGATAGTCCACGACTTTGCGTTCGTCTTCGATAACCAGTACTTTCATGCTTGCCCTCCACTTCGCGCGCGGCGTCAAAGGCCGCGTCGAATCGTATTTGTGTTGCCGTCAGCTTCGTCCCGCCGGGACGTCCTGCGAATCCTGTTGGCCGGCGTTGCCCGGATTCCCCGGAGCACCGCTCGCCGGCACCTCGCGGCACGTGCCCATGCTGCACGCGAGCGCGCGATCGTCCGCGCTCCAGCCGCCGCCCAGCGCCTTCGCCAGATATACCACCGTGGCCGCCTGCTGTCCGTGAATCTGCACCTCCTGGCGCTCGCTGGCAAGCAATTGCTGCTCGGCGTTGAGCACGTCGATGAAGGCGACCAGGCCGCCCTGATAGCGGTCGTTGGCCAGATCGAAGGACTGCCGTGCGTCGTTCACGGCCGCCTGGCCGTCCGTCGACGCGCGATCGAGCACGGACAGGCCCGTCACCGCATTCTGCACCTCCTGGAAGGCCGTGAGCACGGTTTGGCGATACGACGCCTGCGCCGACTCGTAGCCCGCCTGTGCGTAATCCACGCCCGCCGCACGCTTGCCGCCGTCGAACAGCACCTCGCCCGCACTCGCGCCGAGCGACCAGAGCAGACTGGGCGCCGTGAACAGATTGCCGAAGCGCGTCGACTCCCAGCCCAGCGTGGGCGACAGCGTGATGTCCGGGAAGTAAGCGGAGCGCGCCACGCCGATCTGCGCGTTGGCCGCGGCCATCGCGCGCTCGGCGGACGCGACGTCGGGGCGGCGCTGCAACAGCTCGCTGGGCAGGCCAGTGGGCAGCACGGGCGTCGGCAACGGCGTGACGCGCGGCGCGAGCGCGAATTCCGGCGCGGGCTTGCCGATCAGCACGGCAATCGCATGTTCGTCCTGCTGCCGCTGGTTTTCGAGCAGATGCACCTGCGTTTTCGTGGCGTCGAGCTGCGCCTTCTGCTGCAACAGCGTCAACCCCGACACCGCGCCCAGGTCGTGCTGCGCGTTGACGAAGTCGAGCGCCTTTTGCTGCAATGCCACCGAGCGGTTCACCACGTCGATTTCATCGTCGAGTTCGCGCAGCGCGAAATAATCGGTGGCGAGTTCGGCGGTGAGCACGAGGCGCGCGTTGGCGAGATCGTCGCCCGCTTCCTGCGCCGACGCCTGCGCGGACTCCACCATGCGCCGGATGCGCCCGAACAGGTCGAGTTCATAGCTGATGGTCGGCCCGACCTTGATGTCGTTCTGCACCGTCGACATATTGGGCGTCACGTAACTCGTCTGCGGGCGGTTCGCGGAAATGCGTTCGCGCGCGAGGCTGCCGTCGAGCGATACCTGCGGCGACTGTTGCGACGACACCGAAGCCAGCGTCGAGCGCGCCTGCGCGTAGTGCGCGACGGCCACGCGCAGCGTCTGGTTTTCCGCCAACGCCGCGTCTTCCAGGCCGTTCAGCTCCGTGTTGCCGAACACCATCCACCAGCGCGGATCGAGCGGCGCGTGCGAGGGCTGCGCGGCGTGCCAGTACGCGTCGGCGCCATCGACCTGCCAGGCGGCGGGGCTGGCCGTTTGCGGCGCGTGGTAATCGGGGCCGACCGTGCAGGCGGCAAGACCGGCCAGCGCGCTCGCCACGAGCGTCGCGCGCGTGCATTGCAGCGGCATGCGCACGGCCCTCACGTCGAACCTCGCGGCGCCGACGCTGCGCCCTTTTGCGGCGCGACCACCACGACGCTGTCGCCATCGGCGATCGAATCGCCCGGGTTGAGCACGACGCGGTCGCCCGGATCGAGGCCACGACTGATCTCAAGCGTCTGCCCCAGGTCCTGGGCGATCTCCACGGGCTTGAGCTTGATCTTGCCGTTGCCGTCCACGACGGCCAGACGCGGGCCTTCTGAGCGGAACAACAGCGTGTTGCCGGGAACCGTCAGGAGTCCCTTCGAATCGGTTTGCAGCGCCGCCTGCACGTAAGCGCCAGGCAGCAGCTTGCCATCGCGATTGGGCAGCGAGATCTCCACTTGCAGCGTGCGCGTCGCGACGTCGATAGCCTGCGCAGTGCGCGTCACCGTGCCGTCGAACACGACGCCAGGCATTTCCTGCTCGCTCACGCTCACATGCTGCCCCACCGCCACTTGCGGCGCATAGGTCTGCGGCACGTTCAGATAAAGCCGCAGCGGGTCGGACTGCGCAATCGCGAACAGCGCGCGCCCCGCGCCGCCATTGCCCGCATTCACGAGGTCGCCGATATCGACGTTGCGTTGCGTAATCACGCCCGTAATCGGCGCAACGATGCGCTGGAACGATTTGGTCTGCTGAAGACGCCGCACGTTGGCGTCGGCGGCCGCGAGGTTCGCGACGCCCTGGTTATACGCGCCCTGGCGGTCGTCGAGTTCCTGTTGCGAGACCGCATCGCGCTGGCGCAACTGCTGCGCGCGATCGAACGAGGTCTTGGCGAGCGACAGCGTCGACGCCGATTGATCGCGCTGCGCCTGCGCCTGCGCGAGTTCCTGGTCGATTTCCGGCGTATCGATTTCGGCGAGCAACTGGCCTTGCTGGACGTGCGCGCCGATATCGGCGTACCACTTGAGCACGTAACCATTCGCGCGCGAATAGATCGGCGCTTCGACGTAGCCGCGCAGCGTGCCGGGCAGGACGATGCGGCCGTCCGCGCCCGCCTGGGCAGGCTGCACGACGCTCACATACTGCTTCGCGTTCTGCTTCGTGACATCAGCGAGATGGTGGGCGTTGAGCACGTTCGAGACGATCGTGCGCGCCGCGCCCGCCGCCAGCAGCAACGCGACCACGATCACCGCGAGGCGCGCACGGCGGCCCGCCTGCGCGCGCGCGGGCAAATCCATGCCGTGCTCGCCGCCCACGGCGATGTCGAGAGAAGAATGGTGGTGAGGTTCGTTCATGTCGTCAGCCAGGGATATCTTCAGCCATTACGTTTGCGTTGCGTATTCGGTTGTCGTGCATCGCATCAGTTGCGGCGACGTTGCGCCTCGCGCGCCTGCGCGTGCGCCTGCTTGCGCTGCGCGCGCTGGGCAAGCCGCGCATGCACCGTTGCGAACATCAGCGGTACGAACAAAAGCGTCGAGACCGTCGCGAACAGCAGCCCGCCAATCACGGCGCGTCCGAGCGGCGCGTTCTGCTCCGCGCCCTCGCCCAGGCCCAGCGCCATCGGCACCATGCCGATCATCATGGCAAACGCCGTCATCAGCACCGGGCGAATCCGCGTTGCACCCGCTTCGAGCGCGGCCGCCAGCGGCGTCGCGCCATCGGCCAGACGCTGGCGCGCGAACGACACCACCAGGATGCTGTTGGCGGTCGCCACCCCCACGGTCATGATCGCGCCCGTCAGCGCAGGCACGCTCAAGTGCGTGCCGGTGATGAACAGCATCCACGCGATGCCCGCAAGCGCAGCCGGCAACGCGCTGACGATGATGAGCGGGTCGGCCCACGACTGGAAATTCACGACGATCAGCAGATAGACGAGCACGACCGCCATCGCAATCCCCACGCCCAGGCCGATAAACGACGAGCGCATCGTGTCGATCTGGCCGCGCATCGTGACGGTCGTGCCGCGCGGCGCATGCGCCTGCACATTCTTGATGAGGTCGTCGATCTGCGCGCCCACCGCGCCGAGGTCGCTGCCTTCCACGCTCACCAGCAGGTCGATCACGGGACGGATGTTGTAGTGCGTGACGATGGCCGGGCCGTCGTGTGGCTTGAGCTGTACGAGATTGCTCACGAGTTGCAGCGGCGCGGCCGCAGTGCCTTCGTGGGCGGAAACCGGCGTGCCCATGATTTCGTTGAGCGATGTTTCGCGGTATTGCGGCGTCTGCACGGCAAGCGGATATTCCACGCCGTTCTGCGGGCTGACCCAGAATGCGGGCGAAGTCTGCGAACTGCCGGACAGCGCGATCAACACATCTTGCGCCACGTTTTGCGGGCTCAAGTTGAGTTGCTGCATGCGCGAGCGATCCATTGCGAGCATGAGCGCGGGTTCGTTGTTGCGCTGTTCGATGTGCGCATCCACGGCGCCTGGCAGTTGGCGCACCTGCTTGAGCAAGGTGCTCGCCAGCGCCATGTTCTTGCCGAGATCCGAGCCCACGACCTGCACGTCGATCGCGGCAGGCTGACCGAAGTTCAGGATCTGCGTGATGATGTCAGCGGGCTGGAAGAAGAACTCCACGCCCGGAAAGCGCTGCGGCAGCACGGTGCGAAGCTTGTCGATATAGACATGCGAGGGATCGTGGTCGGGCTTGAGCGCAATCTGGATCTCGCCGTCGAGCGTGCCCATCGTCCCCGAGTTACTGTACGAGAGGTTGATGCCGCTATAGGGCAGGCCCAGGTTGTCGACGATGGTCGCAAGCTGATCCGGCGGCACGACGGTGCGGATCGTGCGCTCGACCTCATCGGCCAGGCGCGCGGTTTCCTCGATACGGTAGCCCGTGGGCGCGCGCATATGCAGGCGGATATTGCCCGCATCGACCGATGGAAAGAAGTCGCGGCCCAGGAAAAACACGAGTCCGAGCGAGAGCAGGCAGAACGACAGGAACGACACGCCAAACAGGCGCCGCCTCGCGAGCAGGACGCTCAGCAATGCGATGTAATTTGCGCGCACGCGCTCGAAGCCATGATTGAAGCGCAGATGCACGCGCGTGAACATCGATGCGCGCGCGCCGGTCTGAGGATGCTCCGACGGATCGTGGCCCGCGAACAGCAGCATGGCCAGCGTGGGCACCAGCGTACGCGAGAGCACGTACGAGGCGATCATCGCGAACACCACGGCCTGCGCAAGCGGCACGAACAGGAAACGCGCCACGCCCGTGAGAAAGAACATCGGCACGAACACGATGCAGATGCACAGCGTCGAAACCAGTGCGGGCACTGCGATTTCACCCGCGCCTTCGAGAATGCCTTCGTGCAGATCGGCGCCTAGATGCAGGTGCCGTTCGATGTTTTCGATCGTGACCGTTGCGTCGTCAACCAGAATCCCCACGGCCAGCGCAAGGCCGCCGAGCGTCATGATGTTGATGGTTTCGCCCAGCGCGTAAAGCGTGATGATCGACGCCAGGATCGAGAGCGGAATCGACACCGCGATGATGAGCGTGCTGCGCCAGTTGCCGAGGAACAGCAGGATCATCGCGGCCGTGAGCGCGGCGGCAATGAGCGCTTCGCGCACCACGCCCTGCACGGCGGCCGACACGAAGATCGACTGGTCGAACAGCGGCTGGATCACGAGATCCGCGGGCAAGGTATTGCGCACCTGCGGCAACAGGCTCTTGAGCTTGCCCACCACTTGCAGCGTGGACGCATCGCCGCTCTTGAGAATCGACATCAGCACGCCGCGCTGGCCGTCCTGGCGCACGATGTTGGTCTGCGGCGTGAAGCCGTCGCGCACGTGCGCCACGTCGCCCAGATACGTGGTCGCGCCGTTGACGGTCTGCACGGGAATCCGGTTCAGGCCCGCGATCGTGTCAGGTGACGCGTTGGTGTCCACGCGGTATTCGGTCTGGCCGAGCTTGGCCGTGCCCGTCGGCAGGATCAGGTTCTGCGCGCTCACCGCGCTGACGATATCGGCGGGCGTGAGGCCTTTGGAAATCAGCGAGCGCGTGTCGATATCGACGGAAATCACGCGCGTCTTGCCGCCGTACGGATACGGCACCTGCGCGCCGGGAATCGTGATGAGCTGCGGGCGCAGGAAGTTCATGGCGACGTCGGCGAGCGCCTGCTCGCTCATCGACTTGCTCGACAGCCCGAGCTGGATCACCGGAATGCTCGACGCCGAATAGCTGATGACGAGCGGCGGCGTCGCGCCCGGCGGCATCTGCTTGAGCTGCGCCTGTTCCGATGCAACGGCCTGGGCGATGGCGGTCTGCAGGCTCGCGCCCGGTTGCAGGAACAGCTTGATGATGGCGATGCCGGGCAGCGACTGCGATTCGATGTGCTCGATGTTGCTCACCGTGGTCGTGAGGCTGCGCTCGTTGACCGAGGTGATGCGCTGGGCCATGTCCTGTGCGGAAAAGCCCGTGTACGACCAGATGATGCTGATGACCGGAATATTGATGTTCGGCAGCACGTCGGTGGCCATCGACATCAGCACGAACGGCGTGGCCAGCACGATCATGATGGCCATGACGATGAACGTGTACGGCCGCTTCAGCGCGAGATTAACGATCCACATGAGACGGTTTCGGGTAAATCAGACGAAATCGGGCGAGAGGGAAGACGCGCTTGAACGACTGCTTCAAAAACGCACCGCGCATGAACGAAACGGTGCCGCATCATAGGCAATCGCCGTGGCAGGTTGCTGGCGCGAACATGGCGAAACTGCCAGCCACGTCGGGCCGCGAACACGCTGCTTGCGTGGCGCGGCTTTGGCGCCCGTTTGCAAACGTCGGGCGCACCCCTCCCCTCACGCGGCGCGCGCGTGTTTTTCTTTTCGTGCTTACTGGATGGGCGCCTAGTTCACGAGGCGCAGACGCTCCATCTCGTGTTTGTCGTGCTTGTCGGACTTGGTGTGCGCGCCTGCATGCAACGGGCGTGCCTCGCGCAGCGGCGCATTCGCGCTACGCCGGGCAGGTGTATTGCAGGTCGCGAGCGCGCTCTCCTGTTCGGTCAGGACGAGCGGCACTTTCTCGCGCAGGAACTCGACGAAGGTGCGGATCTTCGCGTCCAGGTAGCGGCGCGACGCATAGAGCGCGTAGATGTTGAGCGTCTGAAGACGGTGCGTGGGAAGCACGCGCACGAGCGAGCCGTCGGCGAGACCCGGCAGCGCGACGGGCACCGGCAACGGCCCGATACCCATGCCCTCGCGGATCGCGAGCGCGAGCGCTTCGGGGTTGTTCACCTGAAAGGGCGTCACGCCGGTGTGGCGGAAGGTTTCGCCATGCGGCCCTTCGGAGACCCATTGGCCGGCCGGCAGGCTCGCATCGGTGAGATGCAGGCAGGTGTGCATGTCGAGGTCGTCGAACGATCGCGGCACGCCGCGCGAACGGAGATAGTCCGGCGACGCGCACAGGATGGCCGCCGTGCTGCCCAGTTGCTGCGAGATCAGCGCGGAATCCTCAAGCTCGGCGGCCACGACCACGGCGACGTCGAAGCCTTCCTCGATGATGTCGGGCATCTCCTGCGCAATGGTCAAGTCGACGGCGACGTCGGGCAGATGCTGCTGGTAACGCGCGATCAACGGCATCACATAGTGCTGGCCGAAGCTCGTGCCGCCATAGACGCGCAGCTTGCCTGCGGGATTCGCATGGGCGGCGGCGGCCTCGGATTCGGCCTGTTCGATATCGGCGAGGATGCGCTTGCAGCTTTGCAGATAGCGCTCGCCCGCTTCGGTCAGCGACATGCGCCGCGTGGTGCGGTTCAAGAGCCGCGTACGCAGCCGCGATTCCAGGTCGGTGACGGCGCGCGATACCTGCGCCGTCGTCATCGCTTCATTCGCGGCGGCGCGCGTGAAGCTGCCCGACTCGACCACTCTTACAAAAATACGCATGTTGCGTAGCGTGTCCATCAGCGGCTCCTCTCCATCGTCTTGCTCTTCCCGGCGTGATTCATTGTGGATAGTCGAATGGCGCCAGTGTCGCCTGGAGGCCGTGGCCCGATGCTGACTTCTAAATGGCAGGCCGGTCAGCTTGGCGATCTGTCCTGTCCCGCGTATGATCCACGGCGCCCCCTGGATGGCGAATCGCCCGCGCGACAAGGGTTGCGAGGCATCCCGCCGGCCGCTTTCATGACAGAACGATGACTTACGAATTCGCCTTGCGACTGCTCGCGGCGTTCGCCTGCGGCGTCGCCATCGGACTGGAACGCCAGATGCGCCAGCGCACGGCGGGCCTGCGCACCATCACGCTCGTCGCCAGCGGCGCGTGCCTGTTCGTCACGCTCGGCGTGTTGACGGGCAATGGCACGAGCGGCGTCACGCAGATTGCGGCCTATGTGGTCTCAGGCGTGGGCTTCCTGGGCGGCGGCGTCATCATGCGCGACAAGGGCTCCATCCAGGGCATCAATACGGCGGCCACGCTCTGGTGCTCGGCCGCCGTGGGCGTGCTCTGCGGCGCGGGGCACTACGTGCCGGCAGTCGCGGGCACGGCGGTCGTGCTGCTCACCAACACCGTGCTGCGCGAGGTGAGCCGCATCATCAACCAGTCGCCGATATCGAATGCCGATCTCGTGCGTGTCTATGAATTGACGGTCGTGTGCCGCGAAGAGGACGAGATCCATATTCGCACCGTGCTGTCGAACTCGATGTACTCCACTCCGCTTTCGTTCCAGAGCCTCACGAGCGAAGACCTGCCGGGCGATCCGCAGCGCCTGCGCGTGACGGCCACCGTGCGTCTGCATCCGAAATATCAGCCCAAGCTCGAATTGATGGCGAGCCGCCTGAGTATGGAAAAAGGCGTCTCCAGCGTGAGCTGGACAGCGGCGGAAACGGAAGTCTCGCCCGAATGATGTCGATGCATACGCGACGATAACTGCAAAATTCGTCTCGCATTCCTTACGACTTCATTTCACTTTCGTTGCACTAATTGAAACACCGCGTGGCGGATTTCAAGAACTGTCAATTCTGGCTGCGTTTCGTGGACTCGATCCCGCCCTTGGACTAAGCTCCATTCACCGTGATTAATTCACACCAACGAGGGGAGTCTTCTTTATGGAACACGGCATCATCGCCTGGCTCATCATCGGCGCAATCGCTGGCTGGCTCGCAGGCGTTCTCGTCAAGGGCGGCGGCTTCGGGTTGATCGTCGATATCATCGTCGGGATCGTGGGTGCGTTCATTGGCGGCTGGCTCGCGGGCCTGCTCCACATCCATATCGGCACCGGCATCATCAGCTCGATCATCACCGCCATCGTCGGCGCGGTCATCCTGCTGTTCGTTATCCGCATGTTCCGAAGGGCGTAGCGCTGTCTTCATTGCGCTGCGGTTAACGCAAAACGGGAGCACCTTCGCAGGTGCTCCCGTTTTTCTTATGCGCTTGCGTCAGCGGTGACGCTTAAGCATTGACGGCTTCGGCTGCTTCCGGCGCGCCCGGCAGCATCGAGCCGGTTTCGTTGTAGCGCAGATGCATCTCGTATGCGCGGGCCAGGTTGTGCGGCGTCTGGCCGCCAATCTTCTGCGCGTCCTTGTAGTAGTCGCGCAGCAGGTCGCGATACAGCGGGTGCACGCAACGATCGATGATGAGCGTGGCGCGTTCGCGAGGCGCGAGACCGCGCAGGTCGGCGAGACCCTGCTCGGTCACGATCACGTCGACGTCATGCTCGTTGTGATCGACGTGCGGCACCATCGGCACGATGCTCGAAATCTTGCCGTCCTTGGCGATCGCCTTGGTCGCGAAGATCGCGCACGACGCGTTGCGCGCGAAGTCGCCCGAGCCGCCAATGCCGTTCATCATGTGCGTGCCGCCCACGTGCGTCGAATTCACGTTGCCGTAGATATCGCATTCGAGCGCCGTATTCAGCGCGATCAAGCCCAGGCGGCGAATCACTTCCGGATGGTTGCTCACTTCCTGCGGACGCAGCACGAGCTTGTCGCGATAGCGGTCGAGTTCGGCGAGCACCTGCGCCTGGCGCGGCGCGGACAGCGTCATCGATGCGCCCGAGGCGAACACCATCTTGCCCGCGTCGATCAGGTCGAAAGTGGAGTCCTGCAATACTTCGGAGTACATCGTAAGCGCTTCGAAGGGCGAATCGACGAAGCCCGACAGCACGGCGTTCGCGATCGTGCCGATGCCCGCTTGCAGCGGCGGCAGTTGCGCGCTCATGCGGCCATGCTTCACTTCGTGCTGCAGGAAGTCGATGAGGTGGCCCGCGATGCGCGCGGTTTCCTCGTCGGCGGGCAGCACGGTCGAGGGGCTGTCCGGCTCGTTGGTGATGACGATGGCCGCGATCTTCTCGGGCGGAATCTCGATGGCCTGCGTGCCGACGCGATCGTTGACGCGCACGATGGGCAGCGGGTCGCGATGCGGGCGGCGGCCCGGAATCCACACGTCGTGCAGGCCTTCGAGACCGAGCGGCTGCGCGAGGTTGATCTCGACGATCACTTTCTCGGCGAGAATCGCGAAGCTCGCCGAATTGCCGACCGAGGTCGTGGGGACGATGGCGCCCGTCTCGGTGATTGCCGCGGCCTCGATGATGGCGAGGTCGAGCTTGCCGAGCAGGTTTGCGCGCAGCATCTCGACGGTCTCGGAGAGATGCTGGTCGACGAACATCACTTCGCCGCGATTGATCGCCTTGCGCAGCGTGGTGTCCACCTGGAACGGCAGGCGGCGTTCGAGCACGCCCGCTTCGGTCAGCATGCGGTCGACGTCATGGCCGAGCGAGGCGCCCGTCATCAGCGTGATGCGCAGCGGCTCCTTCTCTTCGCGCGCACGGCGCGCCAGTTCGATCGGCACGGCCTTCGTGTCGCCTGCGCGCGTGAAGCCGCTGGCCCCGACGCGCATGCCATTGCGCACGAGTTGAGCTGCTTCGGCAGCCGAGGTGATCTTGCCGCGCAGAGCGGCACAACGGATACGGTCTTCGTACATCAAAGTCTCCACAAACTTCTCTGATCGCCAGATGCCATTTTCAGGTCTTGCTTTGGCGGCCGTGCACTACGGCTTTTACAAAACACTTTTGCAGCCGGAATGCGCAAAAACCGCGGGCCTCACAGGAAGGCGCCGCGGCATGAATTTCAAGCTTGCGCCTGCACACATGGCGGGCGGTTACTCGATCTCAGCTACCGAAATAAATGTTGCAGAAGCTGGCAGGTCCGACGCATTCGTCTTTCCTTGCCGGCGTCGCTTCACGGTGCGCGGACGCTTGAGCAGCAGGCTGTGCTGCGCTTTGGGCGACCTGCTCGGGGACGCCCGCTGCCGTTGCGTCGTTCTGTGCATAAGCAGCGGCGGCGGCAAACATGGAACATGCAACAACAGCGATCTTCAGGGACTTCATTTCACTCTCCAGTGCTAACGGGTACTGCCGAAGCAGTGATGCCACTATATGACCGGGGCCTGGATTGATTAAGAAGCCGGGGTGGAAGGCATATTTCCAGACTGCGGCAAGATCACGCAGGCCATGCCCTCGAACCGTGTCAGGACAGGCGCAGACGCAGGGCGCGACGACGGCGCGCCTGGCGTGCGCGGGCGCCGAACGGCGCGTCGCGGTCGATCAGCGCGCTGCGGATGAAGTGCAGATGGCTCAGGAGCCGCTGTACGTCGTGGCGGCGTTCGCGGTCATGGTGGACATGCGGCAGCGCCTCCTGGGCGATCCAGGTGGCCGTGCGCACGGCCTGGAGGGCGCGATCGAGCTGGGCGGCGTCGGGTTGCTCGAAGAGATGGGCGATATCGGCGAGCACGTGGTCGAGCGCGCGCTTCCATCGGTCATCGTTACCGGCAAGCCAGGCGGCCGTTTGCGCGTCGTGGCGCAAGTCGATCACGGCGTGGCCGACTTCGAGGGTCACCAGCATCCAGCGCAGCGCGCGCCGGTGCGCCTGTTTGCGGCCGTTGAGCAGCAGCCGCAACTGATGCATCAGGTCGTGTGCGCCCGACTGGAAGTGCTGGCCGATCCCCGTGAGGTCGCCCCGGCACGCGAGCACGACCTGGCCGCGCAACGCGGCGCACATGCGCTCGACGAGCCAGCTCATATGCGGCGGAAACACCACGGCGAATGCGAGCGCCGCCACGATCATCGCCGAGACCACCGCCAGGCCGTTGTTGATCAGCAGATCGGGCGCGTAAGCGATCACATTGTCAGGCCCCGCGAGCAGGCAGAGAAACACCGAGAACCCGACCCCGAAGCCCGCGATACGCGGGCGTGTCGCGAAGAACGCGCCGAGTGCGAGCGCGGGCGCCAGCGCGGCGCAAAGCAGCGGAAAGCCATCGACGTTTGGATAGACGTAGCACATCAGCAGATAGCCGACGACGGCCGCGCAGCTTGCGCCTGCCGCCATCTGGAACGCCATGCGCGTCGCGCGTGGCGCCGATGAGGTCAGCGCGCAGGTGATCGCGGCGGCGATCATCGCGAGGCCGCCGCTCGGCCAGTCGGTCTCGACCCAGAACCAGCCGACGGCCGCCACCACCACCGCCGTGCGCATGAAGGTGAAAGCCACCACGTACCAGCTCGTGCGCGGCACGTAGCGCGTGACGCGCGGCTCGGGCGGCAGGCCCGCCTGGGTAAGCGACGCCCAGGTGCGGCTGTAGCGGGCGATTTCGGCCGTGAAGCGGTAGATCAGTTCGGCGGACGTGTCGAAGTCCTGAAGCGTGTCGGGCGACGCCGATTCGAGCGGCCGGCGTGTCTCGCGTACGTGACGCGGCAACGTGCGCTGGAACGATTCGAGATCCTGCGCGAGGCGCAAGGCGTAAGCGCGATCGGACTCTTTCAGGCTTGGGCGCTGGGCGAGGATCGCCGCCAGTTCGCTGAAATACGGGGCGAGCGGCGCAATCGATTCGTCGCTCCAGCGCAGGCGCCGTTTCAGCTGGCGCAGCGCGTGCAGGCGCGCGCTCGCATCCATGAACTCGCCGTTCAGGCGCGCGAGCAACTGGCTGCGCGAGCGCATCGTTGGATCTTCGAAAAATGAGAAAGCGCGCGTGGCCTCGAAGCCCACGATCTCATCGACGAGCTTTGCAAATCGTCCTTCGAATGCGTCCCTTTCAAGGCCGCCTGACAACACGCGTGCAGCGAAGGAAGTAAAATCGAGATATCGTGTGCGCAAGGTGCGTTCGAGCACCGAGCCCGACTGCCGGGGCACGATAACGGCGCTGACGACCCCGGAACAGAGGATCCCCACGGCCACTTCGGCCCCGCGCCCCAGCGCGGCGAGAAACAGGCCGTTAGGTTGCATCACGAGGGGAATGCCGATCAGCGCAGCGGTATAGCCGGCCAGCACGAACGCGTACCAACGAAAATGCCGATTCCGCATGGCAGCCGCCGTACAGGCGGCCACCCACATCGTCATCCCGGCGATATAGAGCTCGGGCTGCTGGATGAACACGGCCCCCAGCACCACCGCCGCGACCATGCCGACCGCGGTGCCGACGATGCGGTACACGCTCTTCGCGAACACCATGCCGGAGAGCGGCTGCATCAGGACGAACACGGTGGTCATCGCAATGCGCGGCTGCGGCAAGTCCAGCAGCATTGCAATGCCCATCGCCAGCAAGCCCGCCGTGACCGTTTTCAGCAAATGCAGCCAGATCGCGCCGTGACTCGCCTGCCAGTCGCGCAAGGCGCGCCGGGCGGCACGCCAAATGATTTCGGCGCGACGACGCGGGTCGGTCGCACGGTGTATCGCTGGCTGCCGGTTCATGGGAAACGCACTACGCTCGGATTGTTAAGACGATTACGGTGAACTGCTTGCAATCGGATTACGCGCCAGGGCGCGAACCTCGATGTGCAAGGGGCCGATTGTAGGAGCGCCAATAAAGCGAATTAACGGGAGCAGCAAGGAACGTCCGTTCCAGATCCCTCAACAATGCCGGGGCCCGCGAGGCGGACAATATCGTTTTCGTGCCAAACAAGAAGTTCTTAAAGAAGGTCTGATGGATACGCTACAAAACATGCGGGTGTTCGTCCGCGTCGTCGAAGCCGGCAGTTTTACTGCCGCGGCCCAATCGCTCGATTCGACGACGGGCGCCATGTCGCGCGCGGTGTCGGAGCTGGAGGCGCATCTGCGCACGCGTCTGCTCAATCGCTCGACGCGACGGCTCGCGCTGACGCCCGCCGGGGAACGGTATCTGAAGCGCTGCGGGCAGATTCTCGCCGACGTCGACAGCGCAGAGGAAGAAGCCAGTTGCGCACACGAGCGTCCGGCGGGCGCGCTGCGCATGCATAGCTTCGCGAGTATCGGACAGCAGTACGTGCTGCCCGCGATCTCGCGTTATCGCGCTTTGCATCCCGAAGTCACGGTCGAGCTGACGTTGTCGCAACGGCTGCCCGATCTGTTCGAGGGCAGCAGCGATGTGTCGGTGGTGACGGCGGCTTCGTTGCCGAATTCGGATCTGGTTTCGCACCAGCTCGGTTCGACCTGCAGCATCTTGTGTGCGTCGCCGGCGTATGTGCATACGCACGGCGCGCCACGCACGCCCGCCGATCTGGCTCATCACGACTGCCTGATTCTGAAGACGCCGACAGCGGATGCGCACGAATGGACGCTGGAAGGCCCGGAAGGCAGCATCGAAATGCACGTGGACGGCCCGGTGCAGGTGAATATCGCCGAATCGCTCGCCGTGGCGATTCGCGAGGGTATGGGCATCGGCACGCTGCCGGTTTATGCGGCGATCGAGGGGCTGCGAAACGGCACACTGGTGCGGGTGTTGCCGCAACACATCTTGCAGAAGAGCAATGTGTACGCGCTATATCCGTCGCGCAAATTCGTCGATGCAAAGACAAAGACCTGGGTGGAGTTTTTACGCGCGCATCTTCCGCAGGTGATTGCGCGAGATATGGCGCTGCTGGAAGAACTCACGCAGGAACAACTCGCGGATGCCGCAGAGAATGTCGCTTTGGCGAAGGATGCCGCAGTCGCTGCAGTTGTACAGAAGGCGGCGCAGTAATACTTCGATTTCGCGAAGCTGACTCACACAAAAGAGCCGTCCATTGGACGGCTTTTTTGTTTTCTGCTTTTTGTGTCGCGCACCCAGAAGGCGGCGTACACGAAGTACTACCTGCCTTGTCCATCGTCAACCGGCCGCACGACGCAAGCCCTTAGACTTTTGCAACGAACTTCGTACGGCAGCGTTGCCTAACCACAGATCGAGTAGTTCGAAGTTCGGCTGGAAAATCTGTAGGTCGATAAAACACTCCGACTTTGCCGCCGCCCAAAAACCTTTGGAGTCTGCTGGCTCTATGTCAAATATGGAGATTTAATATGCCGCAAAATCAAAATAATACCGCTACGACTCCGTCAGACACGTCCAACTCGAAAGAGTTGATCCGACCAGGTGAGTTCGAAAAAACGCTCGATTACAATGGACAGAGTTTGAGAATTTGCGGCAATGCAAGTCTTGTCGATGTTGTAACGGACTTGCGTTTCCATAAGGGAAAATATGCTGAGGAGTCGTGGTTCACAGTTTCGAATCTCACAGCATTGAATGGCGACACCATCGGCCTACAGGTTCATTTTTTCGTCAAATCACCTTCTGATGCACCCGCCTTTCTCTGGGTTAATTTTGGCTTGATCAATGAAAAAACCAGAGAATATCGGAGCTACGATAAATACTACGCATTAGAAGATGTCACAGTTAGCGACAGTAAATTCTATCTAAAGTCTCCAGATGGCGAGTTCGGCGGAGATGAAAAAAGCATTAACGTCAAAGTCGCATTTGATGATGCGATTGTCGAACTAGACATGAAAAACAATCACAATCCTCTTGTCGACAACGCACAGGGGAGAATCAGCCATATTTATGGCCTGGAGCAATATGAATATGCTTTTGTGAAGATGAAAACATCTGGGCGTATATCGATAGGAAATAATGTATACGATACAGATGGGATTTCCTGGCTGGATCGCCAGTTTGGCGTTTCTACGCCGGCAACAGCCTTCACCAAGGATCAATGGGCGTGGTTCAATCCCCAGCTCGACAACGGCGTCTCAATGAGTATCGCAGCTGTTTACGAGTTCGATAAAAGCGAAGTTCGATTAAGCGCGACTGCGGTGCTTCCGGACGGCTCTCATGTTGTGGCCTTTATTAATCCGATAAAAATGTATGATTATTGGACTAGTCCGGCAACTGGCAAGCGCTTTCCAACTCAGTTCGATGTCAGTATCCCAAGCCTCGATGCGAAGCTGCATTTCGACGTCCCCTACAAGGCACAGGAAATTTTGCCTTGTGAAGAAGGACGTCAACGGCTCAACGCCCAATCAAAATATGAGGGAAAAATGAACGTCTCGGGCTCGATGTTCGGACGCGATGTCCGTGGTGTTGGATATGTTGAGCTTGCAGGTGTCTGGAAATAGTCGCTGGGCTAGCTGTGAAGGCAAGCGACTAGTGCTGCGCTTTTCGCACGCGTAAACGCCAG
>NZ_BAYA01000024.1 GCF_000685015.1 Paraburkholderia bannensis NBRC 103871
AGTTGTCCCGCCGCGAGCCGCAAGTCGACATGCACGTAAAGCTCAGCGCCGAACCAGGCATCGGCCAGCGCCTGGAACGGGCCGTGCGAGCCGCCGCCAGGCAGGAACGCTTCATACTGCGCGCGCGCCAGCGGGCCGATCGTCACGCGAATGCCGCGATGCTCGTCCCACACGCGCGTGCCGACAATCGCGCCCGCGCCCAGCGTGCGGTTGCGGCCCGCATGGCCGACGGTCGTGCGACTCGCGCCCGGCAGCGTGCGCCAGCCGCCGACGAAGGGCGTCGAACGCGCCTCGATGCCGAAGTGATGGCGCAACAGGGCGTCGAAGCCCGCGAGCGAGCGCCGCTGGTTCGCGAACATGCCTGCGCGCGCCAGCACGGCGCGCAGTGCGGTTGGGCCGCGAGCGGCACCGCTGGCCGTGGCGTTATCCGTGACGTTATTCGTGACGTTATCCGTAGCGCTATCGGCGGATTGCGCCTCGCCTGCGGGCGTTTGCTCATCGCGATGCCAGGCCAGTCCCGTGATCGCGCGCAGCACGGGATCGGCGGCGCGCTGCGAGAACAGCGGATAGGGCTCGGCGCTGCGGTACTTGCGCTGGGCGCGATAGAGCAAGGCGAGCAGGCGGTGCTGGAACAGGTCGAGGAAGGCGAGCGCCGACGTGTCCTTGCGGCGCAGGCGATCCTGGATCCACTCCTGCCACGCGTCCGGCAGCGGCCCGTTCGGGCCGCCCAGCGCGAACGTGTTCACCTGGAGTTGCGGCAGGGAATTGGCATGGGACATGGCATGAGACGCGCCATGATGATCGTCGGCAGGTTCGTCGAGCGCCAGCGAGCGCGGCGCGCGTTCGCGCAGCGGCCCGATCGCACTGGCCGCGAACGCGGGCGACAGCGTGCCGCTGAGCATCAGCGCTTCGCCGCGCGGATCGAGCCCGGTGCCGAGCGGCGTCGCATCCGGGCGCAGCAGTTCGAGCAGACGCACGGCCTGCGCGAACTCGAACGCGTGCGGCTGCGCGTAAAGCCGCTGCGCTAGAGTACGAGCGGGCTGCCCGTCATCGGCCGCCATAGATGGATCTCCCTGCCGTCGCGCACAAGCGCGGTCTGGACAAAACGGTTGACGCTCGCATAGAGCGAGAAGAAGTGGGCGAGCACGCCCGAAAACAGCACGGGACTCGCGCCGACAAAGCCGTCGCGCCCCAGTTCGACGCGCACACCCAGCCCGTTGCGCCAGCCGCGCCAGCGGTCTTCGCCGACATGTGCGACCACCGGCTCGCCCGCGAGCGCGTGGATGCCCGCGATCTGCCGCTGCGCCGCCGCGCTCGCGCCGAGGTTGTGCAGCACCAGCATCTCGCGCAGCGTCTGCAGCGCTTGCGGGCCTTCGACCAGCGACACATGGTTGAGCATCAACTGCGAGATCAGGCGCCAGCGCGAACTGCCGTCGAGTGTCGCCGCGATCTGGCGCGTGGGCCGATGGGCGATGCGCACCGCAGCGACCGGCCCCGGCACCTCGAACGAAAGCAGCGCGCCCGGTTCGAGCGCCTGCGCCAGTTCGCGGTTGGTGCAGAGCAGATCGGCGGTCAGCGTGCGGGCGGGCGCATCGGCCGGGTCGAAACGCGTATCGACGAAGGTCAGCATCATGTCGCTGCCCGGGCGGCTTGCGTGCAGGCCGCTCACCCGGCGCGCGTGCCAGTAGACGCTCGACGCGTCGCCGTGATGTGCGCCATACCAGGGCGGCACCTCTGCGACGTCGCGTCCGTTCACGCTGCGCAGCGCGCGCACGGCGTAGATTTCCGTGCTGGCCTGGCGGTGCGCGTCGGGGCTGATGAGATGTTCGCGTTGCGTGCCGTCGGGACGCACCGGTTCCGACGTGCGGGCGAACAGATTGATCGCGGGCGCACAGCCCAGCATGAAATCTTCCGCATGCACGGTGAGCCGCCCCTCGGGCGCGGCCGTGAAGCCAATCAGCAGGTCGACCGCGCCGCTCTGGCCAACGCCCAGTTTTTGCGGGGTGAACGGCAGGTCGAAGAAAGCGAATTTCTCGGGAAACGCGAAGTATTCGACCAGCAGGCGGCAGGCCGGATGTGCGCCGTCTTCGCGCGGCAGCAGCGCGTGGTCTTCGTCGAAGCCGAGCGGCTGCGGGCGGCCGCGCTGGCGCTGTACGCTGCCGTCGGGATCCAGCAGCCAGAGCGCCTCGGTGTGGGCGGCTAGCAGGTCGTAGAGCGCGGCGACGTTCACGGGCGAGCCGGCCAGGCGCACCCGCAGGCGCTCAATGGGCAGCGCGCCTGGCGGCACCGCGCCGGTTGCACGTACGCTCAGACGCAGCGCGCATTGCAGCCGTGCGTCGCCGGTGAGCGCCTGGCTTTCTTCGGCGTCGAGCACTTGCGCATCGGCAACGGCGAGCGGCCAGAGCGTGACGTCCATGGCCGTGCGCCAGTGGATCGTGTCGCCGTTCGCGTCGACATGCGTGAGCGGCGTCGCGCGCGGCACGGCGTAACCCGCTGCGAGGCTGCCCTGGGTGGCGTCCGGTTCGAACTGCACGAGCGTCATCGACGGCACGGGCCGCGATGCATACGGGTAGAGCTGTTCGAGCAGGCCGTCCGTGAGCGTCGAGTACTCGTCGTCGAGCGTGCGCTGGATGCGAGCGGTCAGGACAGCGAAGCTTTCGATGAGGCGCTCGACGTGCGGGTCTGCGCATTCGCCAGGGCCGAGTTCGAGCCGTCGGGCGATCTTCGGATAGCGCGCGGCGAATCCCTCGCTCGCTCGCCGCAGATAGGTCAATTCGCGCTGGTAGTAATCGAGCAGCAGCGGATCGATGGAGTCATTCATCGACAATTCCCGGCGTGTGGCTGTCGGCGTCGAAACGCACGAGAAAACGGGCGGGCTGCTGCACGCCGTCGAGCCCGCACAGCAGGCCCGCGATGCGCAGGCACAGCCGCCAGGGGGCGTCGGCGTCGGGCTCGATCGTCACGCGCGGTGCTGCCAGGCGCGGCTCGAACGCGCGAATGGCCTGCGCCACGTCGCGCTCCAGCGTGCTGCGGTCGCCCGCGCGCGCCGCGCTCAGCGCGCTCCAGTCGGGCAGGCCGTAGTGCAGCACGTCGGCGGTATCGCGCCTGCTGCGGCCGCGCCGCGTGTTGAGCAGGCGCAGCAACTCGGCGCGCACCGAATCGCGCAGGCCCTGTGCGTCGAGCCTGCGCGCCGCCATGGCGTCCGTGCGCTCGTGCGCGTCGAATGGCGCATCGTCGGCGAGCCGCTCGAACAGCGGCATCGGCGCGACGAAAGCGGGCGGACGCAGTGGCGGCATCGGCTGGCGCGCTTACTTCGACAGCTTGTTGGCGGCCATGTCCCACGTGGAGGCGGCGGTGCCTTCCTTCGAGCCGTCGTCCTTCTGCGTGGTCATTTCCCACTTGATCTTCGTGAAGTTCAGCGACAGCGTCTCGACCGGCTTGCCGCCCGCGCCGCCCGACACGCTCACGTTGCTGATGATGACGTTGGTCAGCGTGTAGGTGATGAACGGCATGATCTTGCCGTCGCTCTCCGCCGCGTTGCGGCCCACGATGATGCTTGCCGTGGCGATCGCCTTGCCGCCGCAGCAGTATTCGTTAAGCGTGGGCGTGGCGACGTCGATGAACTTCGTCAAGGTGAATTCGCCGACGTGCGGCTTGCCCGAGGTGCGCTCGGAGTTGCTCACGTCGTTGGTGACCTGCATCGCGACATTGTGGCTGTACGACATGACCTCGATCTTGTCGGTATAGCCTTCGATGGTGCTTTCGCCTTTGATTTCGCTGCCGAGATCGAGAAGAATCGAATCCATGTTTCAGGGCTCCTGAAGCGTGTGTGAGCGCGCGCGCCGTATGAGGCGCGCGTCGTCGTCAATGGGGAGTGCGCAAGGCGGCAGATGCGCCGCCTGCCAATTACGCCGCGGCTGGCGGCGGCAGGCTCGCGACGAGCCGGATCGAGGCGGTCAGTTCCTCAAGCTGGAAGTGCGGGCGCAGGAACACGGTCGCGCGGTACGCGCCGGGCTTGCCCGGCACTTCCGTCACGTCGATGCGCGCTTCGCGCAGCGGATATTGCGCCTTGATTTCCTGCGGCGCGTTATCGTTGACAAGGACGTAATCGGCGATCCAGGTGTTCAGGTACGCGCGCACGTTGTCGCGCGTCATGAAGCTGCCGACCTTGTCGCGCATGATCACCTTGATGTAGTGCGCGAAACGCGAAGCCGCGAGCACGTACGGCAGCATCGCCGAAATACGCGCGTTGGCGTTGGCTTCCGCCGTGTTGTAGGTGGTCGGGCGATTGGCCGTCTGGCCGCCGAAGAACACCGCCTGTCCTTCGTTCTTCTTGTGCACGAGCGCGATGAAGCCGAGCGCGTCCAGTTCCTTCTCGCGGCGGTCGGTGATCGCCACTTCGGTCGGGCACTTCATGGCCTTGTCGCCCGCCGCGGTCTGGAAGATGTGATCGGGCAGCTTTTCCACCGCGCCGCCGCCTTCCACGCCGCGAATCGCCGCACACCAGCTATGCTGCGCGAACGCGTTGGTGATGCGCTGGCCGAGTGCGTAGGCGGCGTTGCCCCAAAGGTATTTCGAGTGATCGGTGCCGTCCACCTCTTCGACGAACTCCATGCCTTCGACGGGATTGCTGACCGGATCATAGGGGCGGCGCATCAGGACATGCGGCAGCGTGAGCGCGACGTAACGCGAATCCTCGCTCTTGCGGAATTCGCGCCAGCGCGCCATGTCGATGGTCTCGAACACCTTCGAGAGATCGCGCGGCACGCCAAGCTCCGTGAAGCTGGCCATGTCGAACAGCTGCGCGTGCGCGGCCGAAATGAACGGTGCGTGTGCAGCGGCGGCCACGGCCGCCAGCTTTTCGAGCAGGCTGATGTCCGGCGTCTGGCGCGTGAAATAGTAGTCGCCGATCAGCACGCTGAACGGATGGCCGCCGAACGTGCCGTATTCCTCTTCATAGATCTTCTTGAAGAGCGCGCTGGTATCGACATCGACCGCTTTTTCCAGGTCGTTCTGCAGGTCTTTCTTGGTTGCATCGAGCAGGCGCAGCTTCAGGCGCGAGCTGGTTTCCGAGTTCTTCACCAGATAATGCAGGCCGCGCCACGACGATTCGAGCGCCTGGAAATCGGGATGATGCAAGACCTTGTTGAGCTGCTTGCTGATCAGCTCGTCGATCAGCTTGATTTGATGGTTGATCGCCGCGACGGTGTCGCGGCTGACCGTCATTTCCTTGTCGAGCACCTGCAGCGCGAACTCAGCCAGCAATTCGCGCGCGTGCTTCTGCTGTTCTTCGTCGTGGGCCATGCGGCCTTCGTGCACGATCTGGTCGAGCAGGGTGAGCGGTTCCGCCTGCGCCGCAGGGGCGGCAGCCTGGATATCGGACATGATGTTTTCCTTGGGACGGTGGCTCAGGCGGCCGGCTGGTCGCCGGACGGTTCCGGATTGCTCTCGGGATTCGCGCCGGGGGCGGCGTCAGGCTTCGCTTCGGGCGAGGGCAGCTGCGCAACCGGCGCTTCGCCCGGGTGGGCCGCGCGGATCTCGGTGAGCCCCTGCGTGTTGTGCACCACGTCCTGCAGCAGCTTGTCGAGTTCGTCGTTGCCGTCGAGCTTGGTGAGCAGGTCGCGCAGGCGCAGCCGGGCGTCGTAAAGCTGCTTGAGCGGCGCGATCTGCTTCACGAGGGCCACCGGGTCGAAATCGTCGATGTGCTTGAAATTGAGCTCGACGTTCACCTTGCTGCCGTCCTTGGCGAGCGTGTTGTCGACCTGCAGCGCCAGGCGCGGCGAGATCGACTTCATCACGTCGTTGAAGTTGTCGCGGTCGATATCGACGAAGCGGCGCTCCGTCATTTTCGGCAAGGTCTTGTTGCCCGAGAGGTCGGCCATCACGCCAACCACCAGCGGCAGTTCTTTCTTTTCGATGGCATTGCCGGTTTCGACGTCGTACGTGATCTGCACACGCGGCGGACGATTTCGTTCAAACCAGTGTTGAGTGCTGTCTGACATGGTCACCTCGGCGGCTCTTTCGTTATGGTGCGTAAAATGACGTAATAAATTCGAATTGTTCTGTCATGCTAACTAAATAAAAAAGAGCATATCGCGTGTGAATCCCGCGACCTGATTGAATTATTCAGGCTGCATCGACGTGACGCGATTTGCCGGGCCGCACGCTCAACCTTTCGTCATCCTGACGGAGCGACGGCCGTGAAGCGGGACTCGGTAGACAGACGGACAGGAATTTAGGCGAGTAAACAAAAAAACTCAAACAGTATTTACCGCGCATAAAAGCAAAGCGTTTCATAATTTTTAAACACGCTTTATTGCAATTGAACATAAAAAATTTGATCTTGCGCCAGACGTATCGGCACTTGTAGACTACGCGCGGCACACGAACCGAAGCACTTGTCTGTGCGATGCATAACGATTAGAAATACAAACGATTCAAGGATCCCGGCATCGCCGGGTATAGGGCCAAAGCCTGGCCAAAAGCATTTTTTCGCTCATCGATGGGGTTCGCCGAGTGAATTTCACGTTTTCCTTGCGCATGGATTCGAGCTGGGTTCGCAGCGTCCTCTGGCCGCTCGTCCTGGCGTCTTGCGCATGGCTGACGGGATGCGGCAGCGCCTTGCCGAAAGTGGATGTCGATACGCTGGCGATCGCCGTGACGAGCGAAGCGAACATCGATACGCCGATCGCCGTCGACGCCGTACTCGTTCGTAGCCCTCAGCTTCTCGACGCGTTGCTCGCGCTGCCTTCGGCGAAATGGTTCGACCAGCGCGAACAATGGCTGCGCGACCATCCAAAAGATCTCAACGTGATTTCCTATGAAGTGGTGCCGGGGCAGCAGATCGCGCCGGCGCCGTTCGCTTTCGGCGGCAAGCGCGCAGCTGGCGTCGTGATCTTCGCCGGCTACCAGACGCCCGGCGCGCATCGCGTGCGGCTCGACGCGGGGCCGTCGAACGCATTGCTCGTACTCGGCGACCAGGACTTGAGCGTCCAGCCTGCGCATTGACGGCGCAACGGCTTGCCGACCACCCGCTGCCTATCCTTCACATGCATACAACGTTTCCCGATGCGGTTTGCTGGTCTGACGGCATGCCGCTGCTGCCGCAGCATTTCCAGATGCAGGCGCTGCACGCGGCTGGCCATGCGGCCTTGCTCGCCAGCGCGGCGCGCCCGTTTTACTGGGGGGTGCTGGCGATCGCGCACGAAGCGGCCGGCCTCGCGCAAGGCAAGGTGCGCATCAGCGCACTCGACGCGATTCTCGCGGACGGGCTGGCGATCCGCCACACGCGCAGCGACCCGGTGCTGGAGATCGACGTGCTAGGGGCGTTCAGGTCGCCCGATGAAATCGTCACGATCTATCTGGCCGTGCCGCCGCTGTATCGCGGCGGCAAGATCGACGCGGGGGCCGCGCGTTTCGCGCAGCGCGAAGCGGACGATGTGCCGGATCTGTCCTCGAAGGGCGAACCGGCGTCGATCACGACGTGGTATCCGCGCCTGCACCTGATGACCGATCTGGGCCGCCATGAAGTCGATCGCCTGCCGCTCATGCGCGTGAAGCAGCAGGGCGGCGGCGTGGTGCTTGCCGACTATATGCCGCCGGGGCCGTTCGTCCTCGCGGGCTCGCTGCTCGGGCAGCGCGTGATGCGCATGCTGCGCCGCGCGCGCGAGAAATGCGTGTTTCTCGCGGGCCGTTTGCAGGCCGCGCAACGCGCCGAGGAGCACGACGATATCGCCCAGATCGAGCGGCAGCTTGCTGCAATCTGGAGCCGCTTGCCGGAAGTCGAAGCGATGGCCGCATCGGACATCGCGCATCCGCTCGAACTCTATCGGACGATTGCGGGCATGAGCGGCGCACTTGCCGCGTTGCGTCCTGCGCGCGGCGTGCCCGCGTTTGCGCCGTTCGACTACCGTGACCTGCTGGCGACATTCGATCCGCTGCTCGAATGGATCGACGAAGCCCTGTCGACGATCCGCCAGGGCTACCGGGTGCGCGCGTTCAGCGAGCAGGGCGGCAGCTTCTGGGTCGATCCGCCGTTCGATGGCGCGGGCGCGACGGTGCGCGAGGTCGTGATCGGCCTGCGCATGCCGCGCGACGCCACCGAGCACGACGCCAACCTGTGGCTCGACCAGGCGGTGGTCGCCTCGCGTCCTTATGTGCACACGCTCGCGCGCCAGCGCATGCGCGGCCTTGCGCGCCGCCGTCTCGCACGCGAAGAGCGCGTCGCTTATGCGACCGGCGACGACACGGTGCTCTATGCGGTGTCGCTCGAAGACGACTGGTTCGATCGCAGCCAGCCCTTGTGCATCGAATTGCGCGCGGTGGTCGGGCGCGCGCCGTGGGCGGTGCAACTGTTCATGCGCGTCGAGGAAACCGCCGACGGCGCACAAACGGGAGCCGCAGAGATCGCAGACGCGAGCGCAGAACGCGGAGCAGGAACGGGAGCCGAAATTGGCTGAAGCCGCCGACAGCAATATCCAGCGCTCGCCACTTTCGCGCGCGTTCGTGGGCGCGTTCATGCAGGCGCAGACCGCGCGTTCGCGCATCGCCGCGCAGTTTGCCGCAGCGAAGCTCGACGCCGACGAGATCGCCGCCTTCGACGCGGCGAACGAAAGCCCGGACGAGCACGACGCGATGCAAGCCGACGCGCACGCCGACGCGTACGCCGATGTAGCGACAGCCGTGCCGGCCAGCGCGCAAGGCGACGATGTCGCCAATCTGCTCGCCACGCAACTCCAGGCCACGACCCGCAAGCTCGCGCGTGATGCGATGGCGTGGACGGGCGCGGCAGGCGAAGCCGATATCGCGGCTGCGCAATTCGCGTTCGTGGCGCTGCTCGACGAACTGCTGGTGTTCTCCGACTGGCCAGGCGCGAGCGCGTGGGAAGCGCAGCCGCTCGAAGCGCGCATCTTCGGGACGCGTTCAGCGGGCGAGCGCGTGCCGGACGCGATCGAGACGCTGCTTGCGCAGCGCGATCCCGGCCGCCGCGATCTCGCGAACGTCTATCTCGCGTGCCTCGAACTCGGCTTCAAGGGCAAGCTGCGCGGCGAGACGGGCGCCATGCGTCTCGACCAGCTTCGGCATGCGCTGTTCGGTTTCGCGATGCAGCGCGATCCCGACCCCGCGCGTATTGCAACGCCACTCGACGAAGCGGCGCTGCCGCCGCGCGAACCGCGCATGCTGACGCAGATGTTTCCCGATCGCGCGCGCTTCCTGTTGCTGGTGCTGGGTGGGTGCGCGGCGCTGCTCGGCGCATCGCACGCCATCTGGTGGTACGAGACCGCGCCCGTGCGTGTGTCGCTGGCGCAGTTCGAGGCGGTGTCGGTGGAGCAGGCTCAAGCGGCGGACACGCGTGCATCCGGCTCAGTCGCGCCAGGCGTTGTGCCGCCCGCGGGCACCAACACCGGCGGCGCGGCGAGAGGCACGGCGACGCCGATGCCGCCCAGCGCGAATCCGCCGCAGCCGCTCAACACGGTGTTCAGCGGTGCGGTGATGCCGTTGCGCGTCGCGGTGCACACGCCGATCGCACCGATTGCGCCGCTCGCACCGCCTGCACCGGTGAACGTGCTTGCCGCCGAAGCGGGAGCGCAACCGTGACCACGACATTGATCGCCGTATTGCTCGCGCTGATCGCGCTGCTGGTTGTCGGCCTCGTGATAGTGGGGATGGTGCGCTGGCGGCGCACACGCGACGAACGCAAGCCGCTGCGCACCTTCAGTGCAGCGATGCGGGCCGCACACGCGGCCATGGGCGTGCGCGATACCTATTCGATTCCGCGCGTGCTCGCGACCGGCTCGCCGGCTGCACTTGAGGCGCTCGCGCGCGGCTGGCGTCTCGCGGGCAGTGGCGAGCCGGGCTGGTTCGGGCGCATCTGGCACGACGCCGAAGGCATCCTGATCACCGAGCCCGGCAACATACTCGGCGCGGCGGCGCAGCGCCAGCGCGGCAACTGGGCGCGTCTCACGCGTGCGCTGCTGCGCTCGCGCGCGGGCAGGCCGCTCGATGCGCTGCTCTGGGCGATTCCCTATGACGCGCTGCTCGACGAAAGCGGCGCGCCGCACGCCGACAGCAACGCCGCGCTCGACGCGTCGCGCACGCTCGTCGCCTTGCAGCGTCAGTTCGGCCAGTTGCTGCCGGTCTATATCGTCGTGACGGGCTGCGACGCGCTGCCGGGTTTCGAAGCGCTGGGCGAGCGCCTCAAGCGTGCGCGTATCGATGCGGCGCTTGGCTGGGCGTCGCCGTATGGCCCGAAGCGCAGCTTCGAGCGGAGCTGGATCGACGATGCGTTTGTCGCCATGCGCCGTGCGCTGGCCAGCACGATCACGGAACTGGGCACGCTCGACGGCGCGCTCGACCCCGATCAGTTCCTCTTGCCGCAGCGGCTCAACGCCTTGCGCGAGCCGCTGCGCGAATGGATCGAGCCAGCCTTGCGCGGGGCCGCGGACGGCACCGCGCCGTCGCTGCGCGGCATCTGGTGCGTGGGCGCCGTGCCGCAGGCGGGCAGCGCGCCGGTCTTCACGCTCGATGCGGCGCGCGCTGCGGCCCAGCCTTCGACGCAGTCTGCGCCCGGGGCCGCACGTGGTGTACCGGCGTTCGCCGCGTGCCTCTGGCATGACGTGCTGATGCCTGGCCAGGGACTCGTGCAGGCGATTCCGCGCGTGCTGGCGCTGCGCATGCGTCGTCATCGTTACGCAACGTGGGCCGCGCTCGCGCTGGGCGGCTGCTGGCTGATCGGCGTGGCGGTGGCGGGCTGGCAGGTGCGCGGCGACGCGCGTGCGCTGGCCAGCGGCTACGACACGCTGACGAGCGCACGTGCGGCGTGGCGCGATTCCGATCACAGCGACGCAGCGGCGGCGCGCACGCTCGCCAGCGTCGCCGATACCTTCGTGCGCGTGCCGCACTGGCACCTCTCGACGCCCTTCATGCCGCTCTCATACTTCGCGATGCATCGGCGGCTCGACGACGCCCAGCGTTACGTGCTGCGCGGCCTGGTGTTTGCGCCGCTGCGCGAGCGGCTCGTGACGCGGCTTGGCCAGCTTGGCTGCACAGTGCCCGCCGATACGTCGTCGGCGGCCGTGCGGCGTCCGCAGGATCTGCCGCTCTACGCGGCGGGCACGCAGTTCGTGACGAACACCGCGCAGATCGAGCGCTTCGTCACGCGCTACAACACGCTCGTCGAAGCGGGCTCCGGCAACGCGGTGATGCTCGCGCAACTCGTGCACGAGGCGGTGGGCGTGAAATTTTCGCCGGAGCAGGTCGCCGATCGGGCGGGACTCGACGAAGCCGTGCGCGAGACCGGCGGCGAAGGCGGCGAGCTGCCGTTCGACGCGCCGCTTGCAGTGGCGGCGCGGCAGCGCGCGAGCGTGTGTTTCGAAGACACGTTCAACCGCTGGTTCGACCAGATCTACCTGGATTCGGCGCTGACGACCAACGCCGCGCAGATCCAGACCACGCTCAACGACCTGAAGGCGCCGGGCGCGACGCCCACGCCCGAAGTGCTGTCGAATCTCGCCGCGAACATCGACGTGCTCGCGGCCCAGGTCGATACCGCCGATCACGGCTGGGCGGGCGCGCGTGGCCAGGAACTGGTGCCGGGCATGACCGCCATGTTCGATACGGCAAAGCAGTTGAACCTGATCGGCGCGGCGCCGGTGGCGGCCGTGCTTGGCCACGAGCAGCAGGAGCAGAGCGCGTTCGCCGCGCGCTGGCTCGCAAGCGGCAACCTGCCTGGCGTGCTGAGCTCGAACTCGGCGAACGGCCTGCAACTCGCCGCCGATCTGCTGCCGCTGCGCGATGCGCTGCGCACGCTGCTGGGCCAGTCCTTTGTCGCGCAAGCGGGCGGCGCGGCGGAAATTCGCAGCGTCGATGACGCCTCGGTGCAGCGCGCGCTTGCCGTGCTGCCCGCTTATCGGCAGTACGTTGCCGGGCCGCTGGCGCAGGCGCCCGAGACCTGGCGCGGCGCGCTGCTTGCGGCGGCGGGCAATGCCGCCGTGCGCAGCATGGTGATGGCGCTCTCCGCGCAGGTGCAGTCCACTGCGGCGCACGATGTGTCGTTCGCGGTCGGCGGCCAGGCGCCGGGTTTCGATACGCTGCGCAAGGGCGCGCTCGACCTGATCGAAGCGTTCGATTCGCTGGGCCGCCCGGATCTTGCGCAGAGCGTGGCGCTGCACGTGAGCGACGCGGCCGTCGGCGTGCTGAAAAGCGGCGACGCGCAATTGCAGACGCTCGCGCCGTTTCGCCCGGTGCGCGGCGACTTCTCCGACTGGAACGGCAACACGGGCGGCGCGACGCGGGCCTATGGCGCGGCTTCGCCCGACGAACTGCGCGCGTATCTCAACGCGCAGTCGGCCGCCATCGCGGATACGGCGGGCACGGCGGCGGGCGCGCTCGACTGGCTCGCGAGCCAGAACCCGCCGCTCGACGCGGCCGACGCACGGCTTGTCGCGCGCTGGAAGGCGCTCTACGCCGATCTCGCGCAGTACCGCGCGAAAAGCCCGGCGAGCGCGCTGGTGGCGGTGCCGGCCATCGTCGCCAATCAGCTCGACAAGATGGATCTCAATACCTGCGGCGCGACGCTCGCGCATGTGGACGTGCCCGATGGCGCGGACATTGTTTCGGGCGCGGGCGAGCGGCTGGTGGCGTCGGCGCGCGAGCGCTGCTTCCATCTGCAGATCGGCACGGGCATGACGGCGTATGACCAGTTGCGCACGTTCTTCGGGCGCAACCTGGCGGGCCGCTTCCCGTTTGCCGCCGATGCCGATGCGCCTGCCGCCGACCTGCGCCAGACCGCCGCGTTCGTGGCGATGCTCGACGCGAATCTGGCTGATGCGCAACGCGGCATGAGCGCCGCCGTCTCGACGGGCCGCGCGCCGATGGACGCGCAGCAGTTTCTCGACACGCTCGCGCGCGCGAAACCCTGGCTCGATGCGCTGGTCGCGCGCGGGCCGGATGGGCGCTATACGGGCTTGCAGGTGTCGGTGGACTGGCGTGTGGATCGCGGCGAAGAGTCGGGCGCCGACCAGGTGATCGAATGGTCGCTGGCGAGCGGAACGCAGACGCTTGGCTATCCGTCGACGGACGCCACGCCGCTGCGCTGGTCGCCCGGCACGCCCACGGCGCTCACGCTGCGCTGGGCGAAAAATTCGTCGTGGCAGCCGATGCAGGACGGCGCGCAGCCGACCTTGACGACCGACGGGCGTGCCGCGACCTGGAGCGTGGGCGACAGCTGGGCTTTGCTGCGCCTCGTGCGCCTGCATGCGGGGGGCGTATCGGATGCGGACGGTTCGGCTTCGCGTATGCAGTTGAGCGTGCCGGTGCATGACGGCCACGGCGCGAACCAGACGGCGCGCATGTATATGCGCCTGAGCTTCCTCGCCAATGGCAAGGTGCCGCTCGATTATCCCGACCTGCCGTATGCCGCGCCGGGCATGCAGCCGCGCGCGATGACGACGACGCGCACGACGCGCTACCCGGCGCGGCAATTCAATCTCGCAGCGGGGCAGGAATGACTTTCTCCTTCGATATCGAAACGTTGTTGCAGCCGATTCCGGGCGACGCACCGTGCGGGGTGTCGTTGCTGCACGACCCAGCGCTTGAGGAAATCAAGGCCGCGCGGCGCGAGGACGATCCCTCGCTGCCCGCAGGAGTCTGGCAAACCGAGCTCAAGGTCGCGGATTGGGCGCGGGTCGAGGCGCGTTGCAGCGAATTGCTGGCCGCGCGCAGCAAGGATCTGATGCTTGCCGCGTGGCTCACGCAGAGCTGGCTTCATCGTCATGGCTGGCAGGGGCTTCCCGTCGGGCTGCGCTTGATCGAGGCGCTGTGCGAGCGCTTCTGGGACGGATTGCATCCACTCGCGCGCGACGACGACTGGGGCTATCGCGCGGCGCCGCTGGAGTGGCTCGGCGCGCAGTTTCCTGGCCTGCTGGCCGGACGCATCGCGCTGGGCGATGGTGAATCGGGCAGCGGCATCACGCTCGCGCACTGGCAGGGCGTTCAGCAAGCGGCAGTCGCGCTGGCCGAGCGCAAGGACGTGCCCGCTGCGCGGCGCGAAGAAGCGAAGCAGGCAATGCTGGAGCTGGAAAAGACCGTGCGCGCCATGCCGGGCGCTGCGCTGCGGCGCTACAAGCAGGTGATCGACGAGGCGCGCGCGACGCTTGGGCGTCTCGATGCCTTGTGCACCTCGCTTCTTGGCGACGATGCGCCTGCATTTGGCGCGCTCAATGACACCCTGAAACGTGCAGAGGCTTTACTCGCGGAGTGGATGCGTATGCAGCCGGAACAGATGGACATTCCCCCCCTCGTCGAAACCGTGCAGGACGATGGGCACAGTCCGGCGCAACCGTCCGCCGATGCGCTCGCGGCCGAGGCCACGCGCCCTGGCAAGCCGCAGTCGCGCGAGGCGGCGTATCGCCAGTTGGCGCTGATCGGCGAATTCCTGCTGGATTACGAGCCGCACAGCCCCGTTCCCTACATGATCCAGCGGGCGCTGGAGTGGGGAGCCATGCCGTTGCCGGAATTGCTGAAGCAGTTGACCGACGAGAGACGGGGCCAGGCGCTCGGCACTGCCCTGGGTTTGTTGCCTGCTGAAAATTGAAGCGTGCAGATGGAAGCGCAAATTAATGCGCGCAGTGACTGACGACATGTTCGACACCGGAGACCACAGCTCATGCCATTGACGACAACGCAAGCGCAGCAGGAATTGTTCACGCTGAATTTTACGCCGTGGCGCGCAGCCATTCCCATGCGCAACCGCAGCAACGCACCGCACGGTTGCAGCGAAATCAACGAACGCACGGCGGCCAATCTGAGAAGGCAGTGGAATCCCAATTCGCGCCCGAATTCGTGGAACCAGAGCAGCGGCGTCGGATCGCACCGACACAACAACATCACACGCTGGGTGACGCGCAGCGTATCGGGCGGCAGCGACGTAGTCGATTTCCATGCGTTGTTCAATTCGACCCGCTTCCTGTGGCACTTCAAGATCGTCTGACGACGATACTTTCAGATACCCGGACGCCCCATGCGAATTCTCAGCTGGAACATCAAGCAATTTAATTTTGCGCCCAACAAGTCTCACGAAGAGCAGCAATTCCGGATTCAACAGATCGCGACGTTTATTGCTGATTGCAGGCCCGATATCGTCGCCATCATGGAGATTCGCCCGGGTACGTCGAAGGGTTCCGTCAACGAGCAGATGGAGCATTCCCAGGGCGCGCTCGCAACCGAGCAGTTGATGTCTTACATCGGCGGGAACATGCGGGTGGCGTTCAGTGGTATCAATGCCGTCAAGCAGCCTACGGCGGGCGAACTCTATGCGTTTATCTACAATCCGGCGACCGTCGAGCTGATCGGCAGCCCGACCGTGGTCTATCACGATGCCAACGCAAAGGTCAGCGGGTTCAAGAACCGTGCGCCCGCGTTCGGCGTCTTTGCTACCCGCGATGGGAGAGTGTTCAGCGTCGCCGTTTTTCATGCGCCTAAACCGAGCGACATGAATGTCACGCAGATTCAGGAGCTGGGCAAGCTGGGCGCATTCGATTTCGGCGACCTGATTCTGTGTGGCGATTTCAATATGTCGACTGAGAACGTCGGCAAGGCATTGCCCGGTTTCAGCACGGCGATTGGCGGTGAGGGCACGAGCCTGCGCGTCAATCCGGATGGCAATGACAATGCGTACGACGCCATTTTTTATCTTGCGGGGAAGCATCTGCAGTGCACGAAGGCAGGCGTGCTCAATCCGCTGGAGATCGTGGACGAAGCGACAAGCTCCAATGGCCTCGCGAAACAGGAAATCAGCGCAGTGAAGCGTTACACCTCCGATCACGCAGGCGTGTACGCGGATTTCACGTTTGTTCCGTAAGCCGACGGTGGGGGCGGACTGGGGAGCCATGAAAATATGGATGTCATTGTCTGCATCAAGAATTCGAATATTTACTATTACCCAGTAAAAGGGACAAGGTCATCCAACTATGACTATTTTCCGCCTCCACTCGAAAGTTACATTGATATATTGATTTCATCGAAATCATGGTATGCGCCCGAACGGGCCATTCCGGCTACCCGCTTCGAAATCTCGTCAAAGCACAATGTGCAAGGCGAAGCCCCAAACTGGATTTGGCTCAGTGCTGAGGATTTCGTGCGCTTCAAAAATGGCGGAAAGCGCTTGCCGTCCAGAAATCCCAATAAAGCCGTTACCGACAAGGCGGGAAATTCTAAAAAACGCGCGCGCGATGACCGGAATGACGACCCGGTGGAAGAGGGCGACGTCGGCCCCTATGCTACGGGAAGCGGAAATCTTAAGAGACGAAAGCTGAGTGCGGCAACCACCAGCCGACCCGCCACCTGGGTTCCAGGCGGTGCAGGGACACCGGCCTACTATGAGACTGACCCGAAGCCGCACGTTCAAATGCAGATGAATCGCGATCATCAAAACAATCAAAACGCGTTAAAGAAGCGTCGTCTCAGTCCGGCAGAAGGTGGAGCCATTGCAATTCCGCAGTGGATTCATATGAATGGCTATACCTTTGGCAACAAAGCCAAAGATACCAAGAAAAAGAAAAATAATCCGGATTTTGTGGGACAGTCTCGATCGGAATGGATTGCAGCACATCCGTCCGAGGCGCTATTCAAGGAAATCTATCAAACGCTTCGATTTTATGCCGATGCGGGCAAGCTAACCTATGAGATCGTCGGATCTTTCCGCTATCTTTACAAATACAACGTAAAAAACATGGGGTATGCGGCAACGCTTGAGCTCGACAGGCTCATCATGCACTATCTGAATCTCGCCACGTGACATACACGAGGCGCTGAACCATGCCGAATTCACATTCACTCGAAGCACCGAAGTCAATAACCCCCGGCCCGCGCCACCCATCTCCCCGCGCGCTTATCGCCTGATCTGGTCGAGGCGCGACAGAAAAGTCGAGAGGATCGACGAGCGGTTGTTCCTGTTATAGCCGACCACCAGTTCGATGGTCGGCGGCTCGCCCTTGAGTGGCCGACTCGTCACCGACCAGGGCAGCAGTTGCTCGGCATAGGCGGGCAGCAACGCAACACCTCGCGTCGAGGCGATCAACGACATCGCCATCGTCAGGTTGTGGACGCGGTGGGCCGGTTCGATTGCGAGACCGTTTGCCGCCAGATAGTTTTCGATCGCGCGGCGCATCGGGCCCGCCACGTCCGAGCCGCTGATAAACGGCTCTTGCGCCAGTTCATGCACGTCGATTTCCTTGTGATTCGCCAGACGATGGTCGCTCGGCATCAGCACGACGAAAGGCTCTCGCGCGACCGTCACGTACTCCAGATCGGGCCGGTTGGCCTCGGCGCGCATGAACGCGACGTCCAGCCGCCCCGTCGACAGCCCCTCGGCCAGATCCGGCGAGTGTTCGCTCGATACCGTCATTTCCAGGGTCTGCAGATCGGCTGCGAGCACTCGCGTCGCTTCGCTCAACCAGGTGACTTCCTGGCCGCTCAGAAAGCCGACTGCAAACGTCGGCTTTGAAGGCCGCGCCGCACGCCGGGCCGCGTCGCACGCCGCATCGACCTGGGCCAGGGCCAGACGCGCATGGTCGAGAAATGCCTTGCCGGCATCGGTCAGGTCAATGCCGCGCGCGCTGCGCACGAACAGTTGCGCGCCCACTTCGTATTCGAGGTCGCGTATCTGCCGGCTCAGGGACGGTTGCGAGGTATAGAGCCGGCGCTCTGCCGCGACAGTCAGGCTGCCTTCTTCCGCGACGGCAACGAAGTAACGCAGATGGCGCAGTTCCATGCGTGCAGTCCTTTACGGTAGGCCATGCCTGTCAGGTATGGAGGGCAGCTTACAAAGTCTTTTTCCGCAGGGCAAGCGCCGTCTATCGTTCGTTTCCATCAGCGGGACGAAACCGCCTCTCATCTCAACGCCAGTCAGTTGCCTGGAGGACACGATCATGAAAGCCCTCACCGGAAAGACTGCGCTCGTCACGGGCGCTTCGCGCGGCATCGGCCGCGCCGCCGCGCTCGCACTCGCGAAGGCAGGCGCCCAGGTCATCGTTCACTATGGCCACAGCGCACGCGAAGCGCAGGCCGTCGTCGCCGAAATCATCGCGGCGGGCAGCCGTGCCCATGCCATCCAGGCCGACCTGGGCGAAGCCGAAGGGCCTATCCGGCTCGCACGCCACGTTCGGACGATCGTCGGCGAACGGCTCGACATTCTCGTTGCCAATGCGGGCATCGCCAGGGCCGCCACGCTTGAGGAAACCGGCGTCGAAGATTTCGATGAACTGTTCGCAATCAACGTGCGCGCGCCGTATTTTCTCGTTCAGCAGCTTCTGCCGATCATGTGCAAGGGCAGCAACATCACGCTGCTGTCGTCGCTTGCAGCGCGTGGGGCCGTTGGCGAGCTGTCGGCGTATGCGGCGACAAAGGGAGCCATCGATACCCTCGTGCGCCACTTCGCAGCCGACCTCGGGCCGCGCGGCATCCGCGTGAACGCGGTCGCGCCCGGCGTGGTGCAGACCGAGATGTCGAGCTTCACGCGCTCCGATGCGGGCCGCGACATGGCGCTCGGCCTGCAGGCCATCAAGCGGCTTGCTGAACCTGACGACATCGCCGCCGCGATCACCTTTCTCGCCTCCGATCAGGCCCGATGGACAACCGGCGCGACGCTCCATGTGGATGGCGGCTCCAGGCTCTAGCCGTATCGACAGTGGCATAGCGCATTGCTGTCACCCAATACATCTCACGCAGCCGACTCAATCACGACACACCGTTTTTTCCAAAAGGAATGAATCATGTCCAACACGCATTCGAATGACAAAGCCGTCAAGTTTCCGGGCCCCGACCATCCCATCACGATCGAGCGCCATCCGTCGAGGATCGTCGTCAAGGCGGGCGGCAAGGTCATCGCGGATACCCGCGAGGCGCTGACGCTGCGCGAGGCGCGCTATCCGGCCGTGTTCTACATCCCGCGCAAGGACGTCGATATGACGCTGCTCCAGCGCACCGACCACGCGACCTATTGCCCATATAAGGGCGACTGCGCCTACTTTTCGATTCCCTCAGCGGGCGAGCCGGGCATCAATGCTGTCTGGACTTACGAGCGGCCTTACGCGGCCGTTGCACCGATCCGCGAGCACCTGGCTTTTTACCCCGACCGCATCGACTCGATCGAGGAACTGGCCACCGATGCGATTTGAGGTTGATTTCGTTTGATTCTGTTTCCTGCAAAGACAATCTCCACCCGACAGGAGGAGCAGCATGAATGAGGCACCCGTCGTATTGATCACCGGCGCATTGTCCGGCATTGGCCGCGCCACGGCCTTCGCGTTTGCCCGCGACAGGGCCCGTGTCGTGCTCGCCGGCCGCCGGGCCGAAGTGGGCGAAAAGCTCGCTGAGGAACTGCGCGCAACCGGCGCTGAAGCCGAGTTCATCCAGGCAGATGTTCGTCATGAGGAACAGGCCGAAGCGCTCGTCCGTGGCGCCGTTGCCCGCTTCGGTCGCCTGGATATCGCCGTCAACGCAGCTGGCGTCGAAGGAGAAACGGGGCCGCTTACGGAGCAGACCCCCGAGCGCTACGCCGCCGTTTTCGACGCCAACGTGCTCGGCACCCTGCTGGCGATGAAGCACGAGTTGCGCGTCATGACGGCGCAGCAGCACGGCAGCATCGTCAACCTGTCGTCCACGATGGGGCTGCGCGGTGCGGCCGGTATGTCGGTTTACTCGGCCAGCAAGCATGCGGTCGAGGGGCTCACGAAGTCGGCGGCACTGGAAGCGGCTGCGTCGGGCGTGCGCGTGAATGCCGTCGCGCCCGGCCCGATCGACACTGAGATGCTCACCCGGCTGACCGGCTCCAGCGAGCGCAAGGCCGGCATGCTGGCGAGCGTCCCGCTCAAACGCGCCGGAACGCCCGAGGAAATCGCCGAGGCCATTGTCTTCGTCGGCTCGGGCAGGGCCAGCTATATGACCGGCGAAGTCCTGCGCGTCAACGGGGGCAGGACTGCCTGAGTGCGTGGCCGCAGGTCAGCGGGAGGCTGACCATGCACGGCCTATACCTTCAAGGCATGGCAGCGTGCCTACAAAGTCTTTTTCCTGGTGCCGGGCAGGGCATACATTACCCATCAACAGGCATCGCCACACTCAATCCTCAGGCAAGTGTCCGGACGCCAATCACGGCTCGCTCTATCAATACCCGGAGCGTTTCGTCGAAGACGTTTCCAGGTTTCCTTCCTGAGTCTTTCCTGAGTCTTTCGTAGTTATCACTGCAATTTCATCGCTTCATTCAAGGAGTATTAATCGTGACTACTAACCTGAATGGCAAGACCGCGCTCGTCACGGGCGGTTCGCGCGGCATCGGCCGTGCAATCGCACTGGCCCTGGCTGCCGAAGGCGCGCGCGTGCTCGTGCATTTTGGCAGCGACGAACAGGCTGCCAGTACCGTGGTCGAGACGATCCGTGCATCGGGCGGGGCGGCCGACAAGATTGCGGCAGACCTGGCCACCAGGAACGGCCCGCATGAACTGGCCCGCCAGGTACGCACGCTGGTTGGCGAGCGCCTCGACATTCTCGTTGCGAATGCCGGCATATCGAAGGCCGCGCCCATCGCGGAAACGACTGTCGAGGACTTCGACCGCCTGTTTGCCGTCAACGTGCGCGCGCCGTACTTCCTCGTCCAGCAACTGCTGCCTGTGCTTGGCGACGGCAGCAGCGTGATCCTGCTGTCCTCGCTTGCCGCCCGCAGCTCGGTCGGCACGCTGTCGGCCTACGCCGCGACCAAAGGTGCGATCGACACGCTGGTCAAGCACTTTGCTGCTTCGCTGGGCGAGCGCGGCATCCGGGTGAATGCCATCGCGCCTGGCGTCGTCGAAACCGACATGTCGAGCTTCGCCAGTACCGAAGCAGGCCGGGATTTCACCCTCGGCATGCAGGCCCTCAAGCGCGTCGCGCAACCCGACGACATCGCGGGCGCCGCCCTGTTCCTCGCATCCGATGCGGCGCGCTGGGTCACGGGCGACACGCTGCGTGTCGATGGCGGCTCGAAGCTCTGATGCCCGCGAAGACGGCGACGACTCATCCTGCGTGCCCGACCGTCGCCGCGAATCAAGGCGGGAGGTCGGGCGCCTCGCAGCGGTTCACCGACTGGGCTTCGCCGCGTATCCGAAGACGTCAGAACATATGGCGAATGCCAATGTTGCCGCCCACGGTGGTGCCACGCGTGCCATAGAGCGCGCTATTCTCCGCCGCACCATCGACGTCAAGACCAGTCGTCATCGCGCCGTGATTGTTGACTACGCCCATCTGCGCATACAGCGTGGTCGTGCGCGAAAGCAGGTAGTTCGCGCCCACAGCCGCGAGAATCGAATGATTGGCCGTATCGTGGCGATCGCTCGTGAACCACGCGCCGCCGTTCACGTCCAGTTGAGGTAGCACGAAGTAGTCAAGGCCGCCCCCATAGACGTTGTTGCTGAAACCTCCCGCGACCTTGTAACTCGCGAACGAGGCCTTTGCGGTGAGCGAACCGATCTTGTACGATGCCCCCAAAGTACGGCCCACGAACGGCACGGTGGTTGGCAGCGGCGTGGCTACGGTGCCGCCGCCGTTGCCGTCATAGAAGGCGCCCTCGACAGCCAGCGTGCCGTTGTCGTAGCGCAGGCCAAGGGAATACTGGCGGCCTGCCTGGAAGTTTCCCGCTTCTCCGCCAGGCGCCAACATCGCGCGTCCCTGAAAGCCGGCGATGACAGGCGAAGTCCAGCTGAGCGCGTTGGCATTGAACACGCCCGTCCCCACGACGTTATCCAGGTACGTCACGAGGCTGCTGCCGAATTGCGAGCAGCCGCGCGGGTCGAGATCGTAGAGGGCGAGAAAGAAGGGCGAATACTGCAGGCCTGCCTTGATCTCACCGAAGCTGCCGTGCAGTGCAAGCCACGCCTGACGTCCGAACAGATTGCCGTTTGAGTTGTTGTAGCCGCCGTTCGCGATGTTGACGCCGTTTTCCAGCTTGAATTCGGCGACAAGGCCGCCACCCAGGTCTTCTTTTCCAGTCAACCCGAACATCGATGGCGAGAGGCCGCTGTCGGAAAGCGAAACGCGCGCTCCGTCATTGGCACCAGTGGCGCTATCGCGCGTGCGGCTGGTCACGAGCACGCTGCCGTCAACGATGCCGTAGAGCGTGATGTTGCTTTGGGCATGCGCGAGACCTGCGGCACAAAGGAGCGTGCATCCGCCTGCGGTTGCGCGCAGCGACCGATATCCTGCTTTCAGCATATTTTCGTCTCCTGGCCGGGTGCACGACGCTTTGCGTTCCAGGCACCCGGCAAAAATCTCCAGATCTATTTTTATTTCGTACTGCGAGTGATTGATGGCGGGCGATTCTCCTCGTCGATTGCCTTCGAATGTTCGAACTAGCGCTTGAGAAGGTCGAGTGCGACGTCGACGATCATGTCTTCCTGGCCGCCGACCATGCGGCGGCGACCCAGCTCGACCAGCACATCCACTGTGCGCAGGCCGTATTTGTGCGCTGCGGCCTCGCTGTGCCTCAGAAAGCTCGAATACACGCCCGCATAGCCCAGCGCGAGCGTTTCGCGATCGACGCGCACCGGCCTGTCCTGCAAGGGGCGCACGAGGTCGTCGGCGGCGTCCATGAGCGCATAGAGATCGCAGCCGTGCGTCCAGCCCATGCGTTCTGCCGCCGCGACGAACACCTCCAGCGGTGCGTTGCCTGCGCCTGCACCCATGCCCGCGAGGCTCGCATCGATGCGGTCGCAACCTTCCTCGACAGCGGCAATGCTATTGGCCACGCCAAGGCTCAGGTTGTGGTGCGCGTGCATGCCCGTCAGCGTTGCAGGATCGAGCACGTCCTTGAAGGCGCGAAAGCGTTCACGTACGTCGCTCATCGTGAGCGCGCCGCCCGAATCCACCACATAGCAGCAGGTCGCGCCGCTTTTCTCCATCAGCTTTGCCTGCTCCGCAAGTTTCTGTGGCGTCGTCATGTGGCTCATCATCAGGAAGCCGACCGCTTCCATGCCAAGCGTGCGCGCGTAGTCGAGGTGCTGGAGCGCGATATCGGCTTCCGTGCAATGGGTTGCGACGCGCACGATGCGTGCTCCGGCGTCGTAGGCGGCCTTGAGATCGTGCATGGTGCCGATGCCGGGGATCAGCAGCGTGGCGATTTTCGCGCGGCGCACGACGCTCGCGACGGCTTCGATCCACTCGACGTCCGAGTGGGCGCCAAAGCCATAGTTGAAGCTGCCGCCCTGCAGGCCGTCGCCGTGCGCGACTTCGATGGAGTCCACGCCCGCTGCGTCAAGCGCGGCGGCGATATTGCGCGCCTGTTCGACGGTGTACTGATGGCGGATTGCGTGGCTGCCGTCGCGCAGCGTCACGTCGGAGAGATAGAGGGGAGTCTCGCGTTTCATACGTCTGCCTTTCGTAGTCATTCGGCTGCTGCGACACCGGCCAGCGCTGCGGCCAGCCGGTCTGCCGTCGCGAGCGCGGCGCTCGTCATGATGTCCAGATTGCCCGCGTAAGCGGGAAGGTAGTGCGCTGCGCCTTCGACTTCGAGAAACACAGAAGTCTTCAAGCCGCTGACTTGTCCCACGCCGGGTATGCGCAGCGGCGCGCTGGCCGGAATGCGGTCGAACTGCACCTTCTGCTTGAGCCGGTAACCCGGCACATAGCGTTGCACGTCGGCGGCCATGTCCTCGATCGAGTTGGCGATTGCCGCTTCGTCGGCGGCTTCGCTCAGGCAATACACCGTGTCGCGCATCAGCAGCGGCGGGTCGGCAGGATTGAGGATGATGATGGCCTTGCCTTTGCGGGCGCCACCCACGGCTTCCAGCGCACGCGATGTCGTTTCCGTGAACTCGTCGATATTGGCGCGCGTGCCCGGGCCCGCGCTCTTGCTCGAAATGCTGGCGACGATTTCCGCGTAATGAACCTGCGCGACGCGCGATACGGCCGCGACAATGGGGATGGTGGCCTGTCCGCCGCATGTCACCATGTTGACGTTGAGCGCATCCAGATGCGCTGCGCCGTTGACCACTGGCACGCAGTACGGGCCAATGGCCGCTGGCGTGAGGTCGATCATGCGAATACCGGGCTTTAGCGCACGCAGGCGGGCGTCGTTGTGGACGTGCGCGCCAGCACTGGTCGCATCGAAGACGATGTCGATATCGTTGAAGACCGGATGCCGCACGAGTCCATCCACGCCATCGTCGATCGCCGCCACACCCAGCCGCTGCGCACGTGCGAGCCCGTACGAAGCGGGGTCGATGCCGACCATCGCGGCGACTTCAATATGCTGGCCATGCCGCAGGATCTTGATCATCAGGTCGCTGCCGATGTTTCCGGAGCCGATGATCGCGGCCTTGAGTCGTGTAGTCATACTAAGTGATTCCTTTGATGGTGCGGACATGCAGTACGCGCATCCGCACGTCATGCCATGCAGGCTAGTGCGCGAGAAAATCCAGGACGAGACGGTTGAACTTCTCCGCGTGCTCCCACTGCGCCCAGTGACCGCAGCGGCTGAACACGTGCAGTTCGGCGTCCTGCAGGCCCCACAGCAGGCGCAGGCCGCTGTCGAGCGGCACGAAACGGTCGTCGCGACCCCAGGTGATGAGCGTGGGCGCCTTGATTTCCGCGAGGCGACCGCTTACATCCGGCAGCCAGTTGGGATTGAGCTCGAAGCTCTTCACGAAGTTTTCCAGATGCTCGGGATGCTCCATCATGCTTTCATAGCGTTGACGCACGAGTTCATCGGTCAGCGCGGACGGGTCGAAAACGAACACGTTGAGCATCTTGCGCAGGTTCTCCATCGTCGGCGCCTTGTAGAGCGCGAACAGCAGCTTGATGCCTTCCAGCGGCATGGGCTGGAACAGGCTGGGCCCCACGCCTGCGCCGCCCATGATGACCATCTTGCCAAGACGCTCAGGCGAAGCCAGCGCAAACGCGAGCGCGTTCGCGCCGCCCATCGAGTTGCCGATCACGTGCGCACGGTCGATATCGAGCGAGTCGAGCAGGCCCTTCAATGCAGTGGCGTTGAGCACGGCGCGCGAGCCCTTGTCGCACACCACGGGGTCGCTCTTGTTCCAGCCGGGGCAGTCCGGCAGGATCACGCGATAACCCGCGTCGACAAACGCATCGACGTTGCGATGGAAATTGCTCCAGCCCGATGCACCGGCGCCCGAGCCGTGCAACATGACGACGGCCTCACCTTTGCCCGCATCGTTGTAGTGAATGCGCAGCTTCAGGCCGCCTTCATCGATTTGCGCGAACCGGCTCGTGTTGTCTTCTGTCCATGCGGTCATGCTGTGTCTCCTGTTCAGGATTGAATTGCGTTGTGGGTACCGCGATAACAAACGGGGGGATGACGCCTCAGTCAAAGCGGATCGAGCAGCCGCCCAGGCCGCCAATCGTCGCGCGCAGGTTATCGCCTGCGGCGACTGGCGCCATTGCGCCCAGCGCGCCCGAAAGAATCACCGAGCCAGCCTCCAGCGCCGTACCGAGCCGCCCCAGTGCGTTGGCCAGCCACGCCACGGCGACCACGGGCGAGCCCATGGTTGCGGCTCCTGCGCCGGTGGCCACGACCGCGCCGTTCTTTTCGAGCACCATGCCGCAGGTGCGCAAGTCCAGCGTGCGTGGATCGACCAGACGTTCGCCGAGTACGAAGAGGCCGCACGAGGCGTTGTCGGCGACGGTGTCCTGAATGCGGATCTTCCAGTCGCGAATGCGCGAATCGACGATCTCGAAGCAGGCCATGACGCCTTCAGTCGCGGCGATCACATCGGCGGCGCTGATACCAGGCCCGCGCAATTCGCGCTTGAGCACGAAGGCGATCTCGGCTTCTGCTTTCGGCTGGATCAGCGTTTTCGAGTCGATCGACGTGCCGTCGTCGCGAATCATGCCGTCGAGCAACTGGCCAAAATCCGGCTGGTTCACGCCGAGCATCGACATCACCGCGTCGCTGGTCACGCCGATCTTCTTGCCGACGATGCGCTCGCCACGCTTGATTCGATGCGCGACGAAGCGCTGCTGGACGTGGTACGCATCCTCGATCGTCATTTGCGCGTGCGTCTGTGTGAGTGGCTCGATCGCCTCGCGCGCGTGCCAGGCGGTGTAGAGGCGCTCGCCCAGCGCGTCGAGGGTGGTGGCGTCGAGCGTCATGCCTGCGCTCCCGCGCACGCGGCGGCTTCTTCGGGCAAGCCGTAGATGAACGGCGGCACGCCCTGGCCGAGCAGATAGCCGCCCAGCACGCCTGCGTTGTCGTCCTCGTTCTGCGTGATGTGATTCGCGGCGACGAGCATCGTGCGCATCCACAGTTGCACGGGGTTGTTCAACCAGATGGCGCGCGCGCTGAGTTTCTTCCAGAGCATCGTCGAGGCGTCGAGACAGTCCTTGCCGCAGCGCTGGATTTCGAGGAAGTGAAACACGCGATCGTGCAGCGGCACGAGTTCGCCGCGTTCTACGTGGGCCTGGGCTTCGGCGAAGACCTGCGCGAGGCGCGCCTGGGCCGAGCGCACCAGCAGCATCGCGTTGCCGAGCTTGTCCTTCACATAAGGATTCTGCGCGGCGGCGCCCGCCGGCCCGACGATGTTCTGGCGCGGCGCCATCTGTTCGATGTAGAGATCGATCATGCCGCGCGCGTAGCCCACGATCACCGACGATACCGCCGAATAGAAGACCTGATTGAATGGATGGAGGTACGCGGTGCCGCGTTCGGTCTTGCGGTAGTCGACGATGCTGTGCGAACGATAGTCGGGAATGAAGGCTTCGCCTTTGATGCGCACGCTCTTGCTGCCCGTGCCCGCGAGGCCCACGACATGCCAGTCGTCGATGATCTCGTAGTCGCTGCGCGACACCAGGAACGAACGGTAGTCGCGGCGATTGCCTTCGTCGTCGAGCCAGAACGCGCCGAGAATCGCGCCGCCCTGTGCGTGGTCGCAGCCGCTCGACGTCTTCCATTCGCCGCTGAGCATCCAGCCGCCGTCCACGGGACGGCACTTGCCGAAGGGCGCATACGACGATGCCACCAGCACGGTGTTGTCGTCGGCCCACATGTCATGGGCGGCGCGCTCGTCGAACAGGCCGAATTCCCACTGATGGACGCCGAGGATCATCATGTTCCAGGCGCTCGACGGGCAGCCACGGCCCAGTTCCATGAGCACCTTTGAAAAGACGGCGGGATTCATTTCCCAGCCGCCCCAGCGGCGCGGCTGGAGGATCTTGAAGAAACCCGCCTGCTTGAAGGCTTCGATGGTTTCCTTCGGCACGCTGCGTGCTTTTTCGACATCGGCGGCAGTGGCGCGCAGCGCCGGAATCATGGCGCGTGCGCGTTCCACCAGTTCGGCGACGGTGGGTTCCTGAAGCGTATCGGTGAGGGCGTTCATGTTTTGTCTCCGGGTGTCTAGTTGATGCTGCTGAAGTGTCCGAACTGACCTTGCGCGTAGACGAGCGGCGAAGTTTCCGCATCGTTCATGGCGATGCGATCGACTTCGCAAATCAGGATCGAGTGGCTATGGGCCGCGACGATCTCGACTACGCGACAGGCGAAGCTTGTCAGCGCGCTGGTCAGCATCGGCGGCGATCCATGCCACTCGCCCTGCGTAAATCGTTGCGCGCCGCTCACCTCCGGCACCATGCCCGCGAAGCGCATGGCGATCGATGCGTCCTCTGCTGCAAGCACGTTCACGCAGAGCGTGCGGGTACGCTCGAAAGCCGCATGCGCGAAGACCTTGCGGTTGACGCAGGCGAGCAGGCGCGGTGGCTCCGCGCTGAGCGACGTGACGGCGGTGGCCGTGAGGCCGACCGGCAGGCCGTCCAGCTCGGAGGTGAGGACGCACACGCCGCCCGCGAGACGGCGCATGCCCGCCCTGAAGGCATCGGCTGTGGCGGACGTGCTGCTGGCCGCGAGCAGGGCGCTGGTTTGGGTCTCTAGCTGCATGATTAGTAATCCAAATCGAATGAAACAGGCACCTTCCAGTGCATGGCGCGCGAATCTAGTGTGAAGCAGGCTGAGGCCGGTGACCCCAGTCGCTCAACTGGCTGTAGTTCTTGACCTCCCACGCGTTATCGTCGATGACAATGCCGCCGTAGCCGTATTCCAGCCCGAAGCCAGACGGGGTCTCCACGTAGAACGAGAACATGCGGTCGTTCGGGTGATGGCCGAGGCCCGCGTGAATACGCAGTCCCGCCTTGACGCAGCGGTCGTAGGCCATGCCGACGTCGTCCATGTCCTGCACCTGCACGAGCACGTGATGCAGGCGCCTGGGGAACGGCATGGCCATGGTCGCGAGCGAGTGATGGCGGCCGGTGCGGGTGTGGAAGAACGTGGCGTCGACCGTGGCGCCGGGCACCGTATGCGAATCGCGGATCGTGTCGCTCACGCGCAGGCCCAGCACGTGGCGGTAGAACTCCAGTGATTGCGCGTAGTTGCGTGCGACCGGCAGGATATGGCCCATCCCCAGGCGGCCCGTTTCGAAGCCCGGCCCCTTGAGCAGCGGCGAATGGAAGGGCGTGGAGATGGGCGCGTGCGTCGGCCCGAAAAAGAACTCGTGGGTGAAGCCATTGGGATCGTCGCAGACGTACAGGCATTCGGCCTGGCGGCTTTCGGCCAGCTCGCGGTCGCCCTCCCGCACGGCGATGCCTCGTGCAGCGAGTTTTTCGATGTAGGCATTGAGGTCGTCGCGCGTGTCGAACTGCCAGCCCGCGGCGGCGATATCGTCGTCATGGCCTTCGACGAGCAGGATGCGTTGCGCGAGTTCGTCCATGCGCAGCCCGAGCATGCCTGGCGAGCGGCGGCCGGGCATGAGTCCGAGAATGCCAGCGGCAAAGTCTTCCCATCGTGCGAGATCGCTCACGCTGAACACGACGTATCCGAGGCTTGAAAGCTCCGACATGATGTCTCCTGTTGATTGATTTTTTTGCGGCGGTGCGAGAGCATCGCGGCGCAGCATCTAATGCAATGGTCGTGCCAGCTTGCCGATGTTGCATCGCACGCGGGCCGATTTGCGAGGTGGAACGCTGTGGCGCTGCGGGTTGGCTGAAAGTCGGGCATGCCGCGCCGCGTGGTGCAGCAAATTCACGGCTCGAACGCTGCGCTTGAAAATTCGCAGCCGGTGTCAAAAAATAGACGGCAACTGAAAAATTCTGGTGGCTCTGCATGCGCCCTGGCCAGCAGAAAGACAGAAAAGAGAACTCGGAGACAACCGTGAACAACGCATACGACAGTCCGGCTTTCCCGGATATCGCACCGATTCGGGAGAAGCTACGCTTTCGGCCCGAACGTGCGGAAATCACACTGGGCGAGCAGCGCATGGTGCTCATGCACACCGCGTCGCTTAGCGATTTACGCAGCGAATTGATTGCATCGCTCGGAAGCCAGACTGCCCGCACGTTGCTCACGCGCATCGGTTTCTCGACAGGGACGCGCGACGCACAGCTTGCACTGCAATTGCACTCCGTCGAACAAAGCATCTTCGACCTGCTGGCGCGCGGCGGGCAGTTGCATGCGTTGCAGGGCGTCGCGTTAGTCGAGATGATCAGTTCCGATGTCGATGTTGCGAAGGGGCGCTGTTCGCTCGAATTTTTCTGGAAGCACTCGTTCGAAGACGAGCATCACGCGAACGCCGAGGGCATGCAGACCGCGCCCGTCTGCTGGCTGGAGACCGGTTACGCGAGCGGCTACCTGAGCGCCTGCATGGGCAAGCTGATTGTCGTGCGCGAGGTCGAATGCCGGGCGACGGGCTTCGACGCCTGTCGCGTGATTGCGCGCCCCGCGAGCGAATGGAACGATGCAGAAGCCGACCTGCAATTTCTCAAGGCGCCGGTCTTTGCCGAAGCGCCCGCGTCCACGCGCACTCAAAGTGCCCAGGCGGGTCGCCAGAAAAGCGCGCTCGAAGCCTTCGAGCAGTCGAAAAGCCGCGCGGATATCGTTGGCCTGTCGCCCGCCTATCAAGCCGCGGTGGGCAAGATCAACCGCGTCGCGCAGACCGGTGCGACGGTGCTGCTGCTGGGCGAGAGCGGGGTCGGCAAAAGTACCTTCGCGCGTTTGCTGCATGAGCAGAGCCACCGCAGCAGCGGGCCTTTCGTGGCGATCAATTGCGCAACGATTCCTGAAACCTTGATGGAGTCGGAGCTCTTTGGCGTGGAGCGCGGCGCATTCACCGGTGCGGACGCCGCCCGCGCCGGGCGCTTCGAACTCGCTGAAAACGGCACGCTATTTCTCGACGAGGTGGCGACGCTCCCGCTCGTTGCGCAAGGCAAGCTGTTGCGCGTGCTGGAGACCGGGCAGTTCGAGCGGCTCGGCAGTGGCGTCGCGCGGCAGGCCAATGTGCGCATCGTCGCGGCGACAAACGAAGACCTTTGGGAAGCCGTTCGGGCAGGACATTTCCGTGAAGACCTGTTTTTCCGCCTGCATGTGTTTCCGATCGAGATTCCGCCGCTGCGTCAGCGCAAGGAAGACCTGCCCGTCCTGATCGAGCGTTTCATGTTTCGCTTCGCCAACGCCTACGGTCGCGATGTGCACGGCCTGACGCCGGAGGCGATGGCCATGCTGCTCGGCTATTCCTGGCCGGGCAATATCCGTGAGCTTTCGAATGTCGTGGAGCGCGCCGTCATTCTCGCTGAAGACGGTCGTGCGCTCGATGCCGTGCATGTGGTGCTCATGAAGGAGCTGAAGCGTCCATCGGCGGGGGCTGCGAACGACAGTTTCCGGGCGCCGCAAAGCGAGGGTGACGCCATGCCGCTTTCGTCGCGTTCGCTCGACGAGGTGGTCGCGCAATGGATGAAGGAGCGCGGGCTCACGCTCGACCAGATGGAAAACACCATGGTCGAAGTAGCCATCGCCCAGTCGCAGGGGAATATGTCGCGCGCTGCGGCACTGCTCGGCATTTCGCGCGGCCAGCTGCTTTATCGGCGCAAGCGCGGCGGCACCGGCGCTGATGCTATCTGAGGCTGAATGGCAAAAAGACGCACATCGAAGCCGATGTGCGTCTTTCGCGCTACTGACTCGCCGGTCGTAAGACCGCGGTTTTACAGCGCGGCGAGGCGGGGGAACAGCGCAAGGGCATTGTTGCGATTGATCGACTCGTGCAGGCGTGCGTCCAGCACGGTGCTCTCGTCCTGCTTCGCCGTAAATTTGCCGCTGACTGGCGCCGGTGCGTATGGAAAGTCGCTGCCGAACAGAATGCGATCAGGCTTCGCGAATGCAGCGAGGCTCGGCAGCGCCGAAGGGGACGACAGGGCGGTATCGAAGTAGAACGTCCGCATCAGGTCGAGAATGCCTTGCGCGGACGGCACGTCGTCACGGGTAATCGCCGAGATTTCGGCGATACGGAGTGCGGCGTAGGGCAGGAAGCCGCCTGCGTGCGAGAGGATGATGCGCACGTTCGGGTAGCGCGTGACCACGCCGTTGAGCATGAGGTGCGCCGCGGTGCGCGTCGTATCGAACGGATAGTCGAGCATCGGGCCAGGCATCCCTTTCATTTGCGAGATCGGCGGCATTGAGGGGTGGATGAACACGATTGCGTGGCGGCGGTCGAGTTCGGCCCAGACGGGTTCGAATGTCGGGTCGCCGAGATAGGTGCCATCGTAATTGCTAAGGAGTACGACGCCATCGACTTTCAGCGCGTCGTACGCGTGGCTGATTTCCGTCAGGGAGCCATCGACGTCGGGCAGCGGCAGGGTCGCAAAGTTGCCGAATCGCGCCGGATGGCGGGCCACGACGCCAGCCGTGAATTCATTGACCTTGCGGGCGATATCGCGCCGTTCCTGGCCGCTCCAGCCTTTCACGCCCGGTGCGGTGAGGGAGAGCACGCCCGTTGCGATTTCCTGCGCGTCCATGAAGGCGAGCGCACCTTCTACGCTCCAGTCGGGGCATTTCCAGCCCGAAGGATCCCCGCCATGCGAGGGCAGCGCTTCGGCCCAGAATGGCGGGACGATGTGCTGGTGAACGTCGATGCGATTGCGTCGGGACATGATTCGACTCCTTTGAGGATGCGCCGGTGCGCGGTATGGTGCAGTCCAGTATGGGAGTGCTTGATTTTTCAGTCCAATAGGTTAAATTTCAGGATTAATCGTTTTTGGTGATTAATCGATTTCATGGATCTTCGTCATTTACGCTACTTCCTGGCCGTCGCCGAAGAAGGACATTTCGGTCGCGCGGCGCAGCGTCTCCACATCGTCCAGCCCGCGCTCAGTGCGCAGATCCGTGCGCTTGAAGATGAGCTGGGCACGGCGCTGTTCGAGCGCAGCACGCGCAGGGTGGCGCTGACTGACGCGGGCCGCCTGCTGGTTGTCGAGGCACAACGTACGCTCGACCAGGCCGAGCGCGCGAAGAACGTGATCCAGCGTGCGGCTCGCGGCGAGACCGGCGTCGTGCGCATCGGCTTCGTTGGCAATGCGCTGGCGTCAGGGCGGCTGTCCAGCGATCTGGCGGCGTTTCACGCGGCATGTCCTGATGTCGCGCTGGAACTGAGCGAACTGGCCCCGGCTGCGCAGCAGGAGGCGATTATTGAGGGCCGCCTCGATATTGGTTATTGCCCGGCGTTCGGTACGGACTTCGATGCGAGGCTGGCCGTGCGCACGGTCGGGCGCTGGGCATGGGAGGTCGCGATGAGCGTGCATCATCCCCTCGCGAAGCGGCGCTCGGTGAGCCTCGCTGCCATCGCAGACGAGCCGTTCATCGTCTACGCCGCCGATGGCGCCGACGCGGCTCAACGTTCGATCCTGCGCCAGATGCTCGGCAAGGAGCCGCGCATCCAGTACACGATGGGCAGCACGCTTTCCGCGCTGGCGTTGACGGCGGCGGGACTTGGTCTGGCGATCGCGCCCGAACCGGTGAGCCGGATCGCGGTGCCGAATGTGGTCTACCGGAAACTGGGCAACCACAGCCCAAAATCGGAGCTGGTCGTAATCAACCGGATCGAAGGAGCGTGGGGGGCAATCGAGCGATATCTGGAGATGCTCGGCTAAAGAACCGGCGTGTCCAGCAGCCTGCTTACACTGGCTTTTCCCCCAGGCGTCCGTAAATCGCCGCTTGGTATACTGCCCGGCAGTGGAAAACCAACGATCAAGAAAAGCGATGCCTGATTCCAGCAAGAACCCGCGACGCCCTGCTGTGAAGCGTGCGCGCGGACGCCCGACCGGTAGCGCGCTGACAGGCTTCGAGTCGCTGCTGCGTGGCGCGCGCCAGATCTTCGCGACCCAGGGCTATGAGGGCACCAGCGTGCGCGAGATCGCCCGGCTGGCCGGAGTCGATCCTGCATTGATGTCGCATCACTTCGGTTCGAAAGAGGGCTTGTGGAAGGCGGTTGTCGAGCAACTGTCAGAGCAACTGGCGCCCTTGATCGAGTCCACCAGGCAGCTACAGCATTCGCGCCACTCGCCGCGCGAGCGCATCAAGCAGGCGTTGATGCTGTTTATCGATCATCTGTTCGAGGATCGCTATATCGGCATGTTCTTCTCGACGGCGACGACCGAACAGGGCGAGCGCCTGAACCTGCTGATCGAACGGCTGATGCTGCCGTATCGTGAAGCGTTCGTGCCGCTGCTTGTCGATGCGACGGAGGCGGGCAAGATCAAGGCTCACGATCCCGACATCATGCATTACATGATGGTGAATGCAATCAGCAGCGCGGTCTCATATAGCCACGTGCTTTCGAAATTCTCGGCGTTGCCGGAGAACCCGGACGCATTCAAGCAATCCGTGCTGGAGATTGCGTTCGGAATTTTTCGCTGACCTTTGCGTGCTGGCCGTCCGGCAACCGCTTTCGCGTAGGGCGTACGGCGGGTTCATCGCGTCGCGATGGTACGCAGCCGTTTAAAGCGTCAGGGCGCACGTTCGCGCCAGCATGTTCCGCCGACTCCACGAGAAAGTCGATGAACGTCCGCACCTTGGCGGGCAAGTGCTCCCTGCTCGGATAGACGATGCTGATGGAGACCGGCGGCGTCGCATAGTCGGGCAGCACCACGGTCAAGTCGCCTTGCGCAAAAACTTCGTGCGCGATCTTCAGGGGAACGAGACCAATCCCCATCCCCACTTTGATCATCTGTATCAGCGCGTCGAGGTTGTCGACGAACATCGCGGGTTTATGTTCGAGTTCAAAGCTCCCCTCGGGCCCCACGAGCGACAGGGTGCGCGTCGGAACGTGCCGCGTTCCCATGGCAATGTGCGTGTGACTGGCCAGATCCTGAGGATGCGTGGGCGTGCCGCACCGTTCGAGATACGCAGGCGAGGCGCACGCGACCAGTTGGTCGTCCCATAGCCGCCGCGCGATTGCACTATTCGAAGCGATGCTCGCCGATGCGAGGAGTGCGACGTCGTAGCCGTCATTGATCAGGTCGAACGGCTGGTCGACCAGGTCGAGCGCGATGCGCACGCGCGGGTATCGACAGTTGTAGCGGTGCAGATGCGTTGCCAGATGCCGATACGAAAAAAACGAAGGGGCAACGATGCGCAGATTGCCCGCAGGCTGCTGCGCGAGGGTGGCAAGCGACTGCTCGCATTCATCCAGGTCATTGACTATCTTGAGCACACGCTCGAAATACGCCTGTCCGACTTCCGTCAGCGACATGCTGCGCGTGCTGCGTGAAAACAACCGCGCGCCGAGTTGCGTTTCCAGCGCCTTCACATGCCGGCCCAGCACCACGCTATTGGCGGCTAGCTTCGTTGCTGCGCCAGCGACACTGCCCGAACGCACGACTTCCAGGAAGGTGCGTATCGATTCGAGTTGATCCACCAGAATCCCCAACCATAGTGAACGATCGTACCGGCATCGGTTCGAATCGCAATATTCAACACGTGTTGAATATTGCGATTCTGGACGAACGGCGCGCAACTGTCAACATCTGGCCGCCAAGGCGCGACATCGCCTCGTAAAAAGACATCGCATCGACCGCGTCCTGGCGTTGTGCCAGTTGACATCCTCGCCAGCCACCCCCTATCATGCGCTCAATTCAACACTCGTTGAATATTTGTTCGAGCAACCTTCCCTGAGCCTGCGATGGCCTGGGGAGCCGGGTAATTTCCGCAATAGTCGTAGCCAGAACGCCCGAGAAGACGCACGGAGTCGATGAAATTAATATGGATAGCGAAATGAAAAGGGAGCGCAGAGCCGCCCGACGAGAGCGTGTCGCGTTTGCAAAACATACCGTCCTGGTCGCCTGTGCTGTGGCGAGTGTGTTTGCGCTCGCCGGTTGCGAAAAGGAACAGGCGGCAGTGGCAACGACGCCCGAAGTGGGTGTCGTGACGTTGACCGCGCAGTCGGTCACGCTCGCGGCGCGTCTGCCGGGCCGCACCAACCCTTGTCGTGTGGCCGAAGTTCGCCCGCAGGTCAATGGCGTCATAAAAAAGCGGCTCTTCACGGAAGGTGCAGACGTCCAGCAGGGGCAGCAGCTTTACCAGATCGACGACGCGCCTTATCGCGCCGCGTATGACAAGGCACAAGCCGTGCTGCTGTCGGCGAAGAACCTGGCCGACCGCGATTCGCGACTCGTGGCGGACAACGCCGTGAGCCGGCAGCAATACGACGACGCCGTGTCGGCGTACCGGCAGGCACAGGCGGACGTGGAAACGGCGAAGGTCAACCTGGATTACACCCGTGTTTATGCACCTATTTCCGGGCGCATCGGCCGGTCGTCCATTACGGAGGGCGCGCTCGTGACGAGCGGCCAGGCGCAGGCGCTGGCCGTGATCACGCAACTCGACCCCATCTATGTGGACGTCACGCAGTCCTCGGCTGAGATGCTGCGCCTGCGCGGCGAGCTCAAGAGCGGCCAGTTGCACACGACCGGTTCGGGCGATGCGAGCGTGAACCTCGCGCTCGAAGACGGCACGGTCTACGCCCGTCCGGGCGCGCTGAAATTTTCCGAAGTCACGGTCGATGAAGGCACAGGATCGGTCACCGTGCGCGCGGAATTTCCGAATCCCGACCATGACCTGCTGCCCGGCATGTTCGTGCACGCGTCGCTCGACGAAGGCACGCGCAACGGGGCCGTGCTGGTGCCGCAGCAGGGCCTGTCGCGCGATACGACCGGCCAGGCGGTGGTCTGGGTGGTGAACGCCGACAACACCGTGCAGCAGAAGCCCATCGTGGTCGATCGCACGATCGGCAACACCTGGCTGGTGAACAAGGGGCTCCAGGCAGGCGATCGCGTCGTGACTGAAGGCGTGCAGCGTATCCAGCCTGGCATGAAGGTCGTCGCGAAGCCCGCTTCGAACGTCCATGTCGACCTGAGCCTGAATGTATCTCCCGCCGCACAGGCCAACGGTAGCTAGGCGGAGCGGACATGTCCCAGTTCTTTATCAAACGCCCCGTGTTTGCGTGGGTGGTCGCCATCATCATCATGCTGGCGGGCTACCTGGCGATTCGCGGGCTGCCGATCAACCAGTATCCGAATATCGCCGCACCTGCGGTGTCGATCACGGTGACCTATCCCGGTGCGTCCGCGCAGACGGTGCAGGATACCGTCGTCCAGCCCATCGAGCAGCAGCTCAACGGCCTGGACGGTCTTCGCTACATGTCGTCGGAGAGCGATTCCGACGGCAGCATGACGATCATCGCGACCTTCGACCAGGGCACCAATCCCGACATCGCCCAGGTGCAGGTGCAGAACAAGCTGTCGCTCGCCACGCCGCTGTTGCCGCAGGAAGTGCAGCAGCAGGGTATTCGCGTCGTGAAGTACCAGATCAACTTCATGATGGTGGCGGCGCTGGTTTCGGAAGACGGCAAGATGTCGAGCGGCGACCTCGGCAATTACCTCGCTTCGAATTTGCAGGATCCGATCCTGCGCACCAAGGGGGTCGGCGATTACCTGCTGATGGGCTCGCAGTACGCGATGCGTATCTGGCTCGACCCGGCGAAACTCGACAGCTATTCGCTTACGCCGCAGGACGTCACCAGCGCGATCCAGTCGCAGAACGTGCAGGTTTCGTCGGGGCAACTGGGCGGGCTGCCCGCGCGCGGCGGCGTGCAGTTGAACGCCACGGTGATCGGCAAGGTGCGCCTGCGTACCGCCGACGAGTTCCGCAATATTCTCGTCAAGGTCAACACCGATGGCTCCCAGGTGCGCCTGGGCGATGTCGCGACCGTGAGCCTCGGCCCGGAAAATTACTCGATTTCGAGCCTGTATAACGGCAAGCCGTCGGCGGGTATCGCGCTGCGCCTCGCTACGGGGGCGAATCTGCTGGAGACCGTGCAGTCGGTCAAGAAGCTGCTCAAGGAACAGGAGCCGCTGTTGCCGCCAGGCGTGAAGATCGTGATTCCGTACGATACGTCGCCCGTGGTTCAGGCATCGATTCATGAAGTGGTGAAGACGCTGCTTGAAGGCATCGTGCTGGTGTTTCTCGTGATGTTCCTGTTCTTGCAGAACATCCGTGCGACGCTGATCCCGACGCTGGCCGTGCCCGTCGTGCTGCTCGGCACATTCGGGGTGCTGGCTGCGTGTGGTTTCACGATCAATACTCTGACGATGTTCGGCATGGTGCTCGCCATTGGCCTGCTGGTGGACGATGCGATCGTCGTGGTCGAGAACGTCGAGCGCGTGATGGCCGAAGAAGGCCTGAGCCCGAAGGAAGCCACGAAGAAGTCGATGGGGCAGATCCAGGGCGCGCTGGTCGGCATCGCGATGGTGCTGTCCGCCGTGTTCCTGCCGATGGCCTTTTTTGGCGGATCGACCGGCGTGATCTATCGCCAGTTCTCGATCACGATTGTTTCGGCCATGGCGCTGTCTGTGCTGGTGGCGCTGGTCTTCACGCCGGCGTTGTGTGCAACGATCCTCAAGCCGGTCAGCGCGGATCACCACGAAAAGAAGGGCTTTTTCGGCTGGTTCAACCGCAAGTTCGATTGCGGCGCCGCGCGCTATGAAGGCGCGGTGGCCTCGATTCTCGGCAAGAAGGGGCGTTACCTGCTGATCTATGCGGCGATTGTGGTGAGCATGGGCGCGCTGTTCACGCGCATTCCCACTGCGTTCCTGCCGGAAGAAGACCAGGGCGTGATGTTCGTGCAGGTGCAGATGCCGGGTAACGCTTCGGCGGAACGCACGGAAGACGTGCTGACCAGGGTGCGCGACTATCTGCTGAAGAACGAATCGGGCGTTGTCGAGAGCGTCTTTACCGTGAATGGCTTTAACTTCGCGGGACGCGGCCAGAATTCGGCGCTGGCATTCGTGAGCCTCAAGCCTTCGGAAGAGCGCAAGGGCTCGGGCACCAGTGTGTTCGAACTGGCGCAGCGTTCGTACGGCGCTTTCTCGAAGATCCAGGATGGCATCGTCATTCCCATTGTGCCGCCGGCTGTGCTCGAACTCGGCAATGCGCAGGGTTTCGACATCTATCTGCAGGACAACACGGGCAATGGCCATGCTGCGCTGATGGCGGTTCGCGACCAGTTCCTGCAACTCGCGCGCGGGAATCCGCTGTTGATGAACGTCCGCCCGAACGGCATGAACGATGAGCCGCAATTCCACGTCGATATCGACGATGAAAAGGCGCGCGCGCTCAACGTGAGCATCGCGGACATCAACGACACGATGACGGCCGCGTGGGGTTCGCAATATGTGAATGACTTCGTGGATCGCGGCCGGGTGAAGAAGGTCTATGTGCAGGGCAATCCCGCTTCGCGGATGAGCCCGGAAGACCTGAACCGCTGGTATGTGCGCAACGGCCAGAGCCAGATGGTGCCGTTCTCCGCGGTGGCAAGCAGCCATTGGGAATTCGGCTCGCCCAAGCTCGAACGCTACAACGGTATTTCCGCCGTCGAACTGCAGGGTCAACCGGCAGCGGGGCATAGCTCGGGCGAAGCGATGGCGGAAGTGCATAAGATCGCTGCGCAGTTGCCGAAGGGCTACACCGTCGCGGTCACCGGGCTGTCGTATGAGGAACAGATGTCGGGTTCGCAGGCGCCTGCGCTGTACGTGCTGTCACTGCTGATCGTGTTCCTTTGCCTTGCCGCGTTGTACGAGAGCTGGACGGTTCCGTTGTCGGTGCTGATGGTCGTGCCGCTGGGCGTGATTGGCGCCGTCGCCGCGACGTATTTCCGCGGCCTGACCAATGACGTGTTCTTCCAGGTGGGCTTGCTCACTACCGTTGGGTTGTCCGCAAAGAACGCGATCCTGATTGTCGAGTTCGCGAAGGATCTGTACGAGCGGGAAGGCATGCCGCTCGCGCAGGCTGCCGTGCACGCAGCACGGATGCGGTTGCGACCGATCATCATGACCTCGATGGCGTTCGTGCTGGGGGTGTTGCCACTGGCGATCTCGCACGGCGCGGGTTCGGGCAGCCAGCATTCAGTCGGCACCGGCGTGGTGGGCGGCATGATGACGGCGACGTTCCTCGCGATTTTCTTTGTGCCGATGTTCTATGTCATGGTCACGGGCTTCTTTGCGCGTCGCAGGAAAGCCCAGTCCGAAGACAGCGAGTTGAATGAAGAGGTGGATGCATGAAGTCGTTGAAACTCGCGATATTGCCGGCGATTTTGCTGGCGACAGGCTGCACCATGATTCCCGCCTACCACCGGCCCGATCCTGCCGTTGCGTCGCATTACGATGCATCCACGCAAGCGCAGGCGGAAGTAAAGGGCCCCGTGGCGGCGGACATCGACTGGCGCGACTACTACACCGATGCGCGTTTGCAGGCGCTGATCGGCATGGCGCTGGAAAACAACCGCGACCTGCGCGTGGCGATCCTCAACATCGAATCGGCGCGCGCGCAATACCGCATCCAGCGTGCCGATTTGCTGCCGTCGCTGTCGGCGAGCGCGGGCGGCACGATCGAGCGCATGCCCGCGGACGTTTCGCCCACGGGGCAGGCAGGCGTGACGCACGCTTACAACGTGGGTGGCACCGCGTCTTACGAAGTGGATCTGTTTGGCCGCGTGCGCAGCTTGTCGGAGCAGGCGCTTCAGAGCTACCTGGCCACGGCCGAAACGCGCAAGGCCACGCAGATCAGCCTGATCGCCGAAGTGGCGAACAGCTGGCTCACGCTGCAAGCCGATCAGGATCTGAAAGTCCTCACGGCAAACACGCTGGCCAGCCAGCAGGCGTCGCTGAAGATCACGGAATCGGGCTATCGCAACGGCACGGCGTCGTTGCTCGACCTGCGTCAGGCGCAGACCACCGTGCATACCGCGGAAGTCAATCTTGCGCAGTATGACCGCCAGGTTCGCCAGGACGTCAATGCGCTGACGCTGCTGGTTGGCGCGCCGCTTGGCGCCGACCTGGTCGCGCCCGAAGCGTTCGCGTCGGTCAAGCTCGACGAAGACTTGCCCGCCGGTCTGCCGTCCGATTTGCTGACGCGCCGCCCCGACGTCATGTCGGCCGAGCATCAGTTGCTGTCGCAGAACGCGAATATTGGCGCTGCACGGGCAGCGTTTTTCCCGCGCATCACGCTGACTGCGAGTGGCGGCACCGCGAGCGCGTCGCTGCGCGACCTGTTCGATCCGGGCAGCGCAGCGTGGTCGTTCGGCCCGTCGATTACGATGCCGATTTTCGACTACGGGCGCAATAGCGCGAATCTCGAAGTCGCGAAGGTCAACCGCGATATCGCGGTGGCGAACTATCAGAAGTCGATACAGACGGCTTTTCGCGAGGTCTCCGATGCGCTGGACGGACGCGCAACCTGGGCGCAGGAGGAAAGCGCCCAGCGCGAGCTGGTTGCGGCGAGCCAGTCGGCCTACGATCTGTCGAGCAAGCGTTATCGACAAGGCGTGGACGGTTACGTGGATGTACTCGTCAATCAGCGCTCGCTCTACGATGCACAGCAGAATCTCGTCAAGATCCAGCTTTCGCGCATGAACAACGCGGTCGACCTCTATCGTGCATTGGGCGGTGGATGGACTGAACCGGTTGTGAAAGCCGCATCTGCTCAGACCGCGACGCCAGCGCGTAGCGACTAGTGAGTAGCCGATAGCGTCGTGACTTAACGGGCTGGCGTGTGCGATGCACGCCAGCCTTATCGATTGGGGAAATGAAATTGAAGCGAACCCGCGAGCAGGCGCTCTCCACGCGAGCCGCGCTGCTCGATGCGGCCGAAAGCGTGTTCTACGAGAGGGGATTTGCCAGTGCGACGCTCGACGAAATTGCCCGGCGAGCGGGCGTTACCCGGGGCGCGTTGTACGGGCACTTCGACAACAAGCTGGCGATGCTCGATGCCCTGTTTGCCGATGCCGCTGTGCCACTCGATCCCTTCGCAGTGAAGCTGGGTGCATGCCGCGATCATGCGGTCGAACGGTTGATCGAAGAGATTAAACGTTGCTGGCGCGACGCAACGCAGACGCCGCGAATGAGACGTTTATACGCTTTGCAGCTCAATCTGTTCACGAATTCGCTGGATGCCGAACCGATTTTCAGGCGGTTCATGGAAGCGGTTCGCAACTCCGAATTGTTGATCGAGGAAGGGTTGCATCGTGCGATATGTGATGGATCGCTGCCCGCGTCGTCCAACACGGAAAGGATGGCGCGCGTGATTCACTCGACGTTGAATGGCTTGTTGCGACTCCGTGTGATGAATGTTGGTGAAGCAAACCTGCCAGATGCCGAAGTGGGCGCGATTGTGCGGGCCCTGGTGAAGTAGGGCTTGTACTCGGGACGGTGCGATAATCGCAACTACATTGACCAGTCGAGCATAGCGATGGCGCCTAACCAGCACAATCACGACGAAAATGGCGGACACGGCCATGATCACGACCACGACCATGGCGGTGCTCACGCGGGCCATGACCATGCGGGCCACAGTCACGCGGGCCACAGTCACGCAGGCCACAATCATCTGCACGGTGTGACCGACCAGCGCCGCATCGGCGTAGCCTTCGCCATCATCGCGGTCTTCATGATCGTGGAGATCGTGGGCGGGATCCTGTCGGGATCGTTGGCACTGCTTGCAGATGCGGGCCATATGATCAGCGATACGGCCGCCCTGGGGTTCAGCTGGGCGGCGATTCAGTACGGGCGCAGGCCCGCGACCGCGCAGCTCTCCTACGGCTACAAGCGGCTCGAAATTCTGGCCGCATTCGTGAACGGCTGCGCGCTTTTCGTTATCGCGGCGTGGATCGTGGTGGAGGCGGTACGACGATTCGCCGAGCCCGTGCCGGTCGTCGGCAAGACCATGCTGATCGTCGCTTTCGCGGGGCTCGCCGCCAACATCGCGGCGTTTCTGGTGCTGCACGGCGGGAACCGCGAGAACCTCAATGTTCGCGGCGCCTGGCTTCACGTGCTGGGCGACATGCTGGGTTCCGTGGCCGCCATCGTTGCCGCCGTTGTGATCCTGCTCACAGGCTGGACGCCGATCGATCCGATCCTCTCGATCGTGGTCGCGCTGATCATCCTCAAAAGCGCGTGGGGCATCGTCAAATCGTCCGCGCATATTCTGCTGGAGGGCACACCCGAGGGCATGAGCCTCGCGGAAATCAAGGCGGACCTGGAGCGCAACGTCGTTGAAGTCCGCGATGCTCACCATATTCACGCGTGGTCGATTACCAGCGAGCGGCATATGGTGACCCTGCACGTTCACCCGACGCCTGGCATTGCCGCCCGCGAGGTTGTGCTGGCGGTGCAGCGGCGTCTTGCTACGCAGTTCAATGTCGAGCACGTTACCGTTCAGGTCGAGACCGAAGACTGCATCGACGTGCAGGCCACGCATGACCATGGTGAATCCGGGGCGGACTGCCACTAGCTGGGCCAGTTTGTCGTCGCAACGTCTGCTACGTCAAAAGCTCCAGAAAAGAAAGCGATGACGCTTGTGCGCACGAGCTGGTCGCGGCGCATTGCCTCCTGACGACGGTAGCTGGGCACGTCCATCGATGACGCGCGCGCGCAGCGCCATGTCGTAGAACGCGCCGACTACGGGCAGGGCGCTGTGGGCGCCTTCACCCCAGTAGTCGTTGCGCAACGTCACGCGTGCGTCGTCGAATCCCACCCACGCACCCGCGACGAGCTGGGGATGCATCAGGATGAACCAGCTATCCGTATTGTCCTGTGTCGTGCCCGTCTTGCCGGCCACGTCGGCGTGAATGCCGAAGCGTGTCCGGATGTCCTCGCCGGTACCACGATCGACAACATCGCGCATCACGTCGACCAGCTTGACTGCGGCCACGGTCGGGAGTGCCTGCTGTGGGCCCGTCGCGGGAAACTCGGCGAGCACCTTGCCGTCGCGGTCTTCGATGCGCGTCACCATGCGCGGCTCGACATAGGCCCCGCGATTCGCGATCGTGCAATACGCCGACACCATCTCCCTGAGGGTGACCGGACTGGTGCCGAGCGCGAGCGACGGCACCGGATCAAGAGGGCTTTCGCGCACGCCCATTGCGCGTGCGAGCGCGGCCACTTTCTCGGGCCCTTCCCGTTGCATGAGCTGGGCGGTGACGCGGTTACGCGAAAATGCAAGGGCATTACGCAGCGTCATCGGGCGACCGGTCGCGGGCTCTGCGTCAGTCGGCTTCCATACCGCATTGCCCTTCAAGGCGATGGCGACGTTGCGATCGACAATGGTGTCGCCCGGTTGCGCACCGTCCGCAAAAGCGGCTCCGTAGACAAAGGCCTTGAACGTGGAACCGGGCTGCCGACGCGCCTGCTGCACGTGATCGAACGGCTCGCCCTGAAAGTCGCGGCTGCCGACCCAGGCCTTGATATCGCCGTTGCGGGGATCCATGGCGACGAACCCAGCCTGAATCTGCGTCTTGCTATGGCAAAGGGCCTCGACAAACGGCGCGTCCTTCGCCAGTTTCCTGATGGCAGCGTCGTCCGGCAGGCCCGCATCGCGAGCGGCCTTATACCCGGCTGTCTGCCTGATGAACGACTGGAACAGCGCATTGCCCGGCCAGCAGCCCGTACGTTCGTTCCACGCGTCATTGGCAATCCATTGCAACTGGTTCGTTTGCCAGGCCACTGCCTGTGCTGCCATCGCCTGAAGCCGCGAATCGATCGTTGTATGCACAACGAGGCCGTCGGAATAGATGTTGTAGCCGTTGCGGTCTGCCCATGCGGTCAGCCACCGGCGCAACTGCGCCGTGAAGTGCGGAGCCGCGCCCACCGGCTCGGCTTGCGGCTCGAAATTGACGTTCAGCGGCTGGCGCTGGAGCCACGCGTAGGCGTGCGCGTCAAGCTTGCCGAACTTCACCATCTGCGCGAGTACGGTGTTGCGACGTTCGAGCGCGCGCTCCGGATTGATGACCGGGTTGTAGGCGCTGTTCGCCTTCAGCATGCCCACGAGCGTCGCGCTCTCCAGGATGTTGAGTTCGGCGGCGGTTTTACCAAAGTACGTACGCGCAGCCATTTCCACGCCGTACGCATTGTAGAGAAAGGGCACGGTGTTCAGGTACGTCACCAGGATCTCGTCCTTGCTGTACACGGACTCGATCTTTAGCGCCGTGATCGCTTCCTTGATCTTGCGCGTCAAGGTCGGCGCCCGACCGATCTCTTCCGGATACAGATTGCGTGCGAGCTGCTGGGTGATCGTGGAGCCGCCCTGGCGACTGCTGGTGAAAGTATGGAGCGCGGCGGCGGCCACGCGCTGGAGGTCGATCCCGTGATGCTGGTAGAACCGGTGATCCTCGGTCGCAACCAGCGCGTCCACGACATGAGGCGATATCTGGTTGAGCGAGACCCACTCGCGATTGACGGGCTTGAATTCGGTGAGCACCTTGCCATCGGCGGAAAGAATCAGCGCGGGACGATCGACGCGCGCCTTGCGGATGTCGCCGAGGTGAGGCGTGAACGGCACGAGCGCCAGTGTGTAGGCGAGGCAAGCCAGCGGCGGCGCGGCTAGCGCCAATGCGATACCGCGACGCGTCGGGTGGCGAACGCCTTGCAGCGCCGCACGGGCAAGATGGCATTGCTTCGCGCCGATAACGGCGGCCAGCGAGCGGGCACGGCTCACCCAGCGTGTGCAGAATTCACGAAATAGCGACACATACGGGTGATTCACGGCGGCTGCGCTCTGGACGAAAAGCGCGGATCGTACCAAAGTGCAATGGCGTTTTTGGCCGCAAAACGGGCTTGTGTGCCTGCGGTTAACAGTTGATTACACTTGTTTCGAAATTGTGGCGGGACGCGTGACGCGGTGCGGAGGAGGGAGCGACTGGCCTGCTGGAGACTTGTGCGCCGCGCAGGTGGGGTTATCGCGTACTGGAGCGATGGTCTCTGCGCAAGACCCGGCATGAAATGCGCATGGATAGTTCGGCAGCGTAGCGCCTGAAGGCCACAGCAAGAATCGGAGTGTTGAACCGCGACAGATTGCCTATTCTTGCGCTCAGGTTATCGAATGGCTTCGGTGACCTTTCCGAAACGAACTGTCAGGATACCGAAATGAGTAAAGAAGACGACAACAAGGCAATCGTCGGCCGCTGGTTCACAGAGTTCTGGGGCAAGAACCCCAATCTGGCGGTCATCGATGAAATCGCTGCGCCCGACATGCTGCTGCATTATTCGCTGCACGAGCCGCGGCGCGGCCGGGAAGACATTCGGGCGTTCATGACCGACTTCCGCAATGCATTCCCCGATCTCAATTTTTGGGGAACGGCCGACCTGATCGCCGAAGGCGATTATGTCGTGGGCCAGTGGGAAGGCGGGGGCACCCACACCGGGCCGGCCCACGATGACTTCCTGATGGGCGGCCTGCCCGCCGCCACTGGCCGCAAGATGCACTTCACGGGCACCACGGTGTTGAAGGTGCTGAACGGCAAGATCGTGGAAGAACGTGGTCTGGACGATGGCGTCGCCGCGCTGAGCCAGCTTGGCCTGATCAAGGTCGCGACGAGCGACTCATGACCGACAGCGGCGTGCGCCGACTACGCATCATAGGGACTCCGAAGTAGTGACGGCGTAGCGCGTATGCTTCGTTTTCATCGGGTTGTTATCGCGTGCGGCGCTGGGCCCGGAGGCCCAGCGCTGGCGTGTCGACTGCCTTAGCCCATTTCAAGTAGACATGCGCTTGTTCCACGCTCATTCGAGAAACACGTACTCCGCGAGATAGGGGCTACGTCCTTCCTCGCCCTCGTGTGCGCAGGCTTGCGTGGGGGCCGCGCCGCCGTGCGTGGCAAGCCGCTGCACGTAACGTACCTTGCTCAGGAACCCAGGGCCGCCCGCATTGGTGGTCGAGAGGAGCAGCATGGGGATCGCCGCACCGTCGTCGGGATTGGGTGCGTGCTGCAGCAGCTTGCCAGTAATCCGGCTTCCGTCCGGCGCTTCCCACGACGGCCCTGCGCCGTGCCTGACGACGAGCTGGCCGGAGGCGTCGTACAGATCGGCTTGCGGTGCCTGAAAGCTCCACGTCAGTTGATTAGCGGCGTCGCGCTTGCAGACGTAGATCTGCACGCCCGATGCCTTGAGTGCAGCCACCACGTGGGTTGCGTCGGCGGGCTGCAGCGCGCCCGGCGCCGGCGTCTGGGCGTGTGCTAGCGAAATCGCCAGGCTGCCGAGCAGCGCCGTCGCAATCGCGCAGGTGCGCCGCGTTGCCGGGCGGGAGCCAGGGCCGCCTCTACGAATCGAATGGGTCATGCGCATCGTCCTCGATAAATGTCTCAGCGTATCGGCCGATCATACCGGGAAACCGCGGAGAGACGCGGGCGCAGCGGAGCACCGTGAGGACGCCCTCGTGACATCTCCCGTTATCGGCAAGGACATGCCGATAAGCAACCAGGAACAACGACGCGCGATGGAAAAGAATTTAAAGGGCGCTCGTATATTGCCGTTAACACGTCAATGTGCCAACGGAATGAGAGGACGGGGAGTGCGTAGCAACAGGAAGAAGACGGCCGAAATTAAAGCAATGGTGGTGATCGTGGGGTGCACGTTGGTCGCTCAGGCAGCCCATGCGAACAAGGCGATCAAGGATAGTCCCGGCGCTGAAGTCCATCGCGCCAGGGGCCACCACGTCGTGCACGCCGCTCATCCGATGACCGTGCCGTCGTCACACGAACACCGGAGGCCTGCGCATTCGCAGCACATCGGGCGAGCGAAGCACGAGGAACGTGTGCAACACAATCGAGTGGTGACGGCCCATTCGGGCGGGCGAAAATATACGCATCGTGTGCGGATTCAAAAGCACTCTGTGCACCACGGTTCATGGGCACCACGAGAGGTCTATCACGCTCAACGGGCGCCGGTTGTTCAAGAACCGTGGGCCGACCAGACGCCACACGCTCCTACATGGGTTCTACCGCAAGTCTGCAACCAGGTGTTGAACTACACTGGCGCATGCCAACCCGCGGTGCTGGAGAGTTTGCGCGTTCTCGGTGTCCAGGCGCCTAAGGTGGAAGATCGCGGACAGATGGCCCAACATCTCCAGTCGATTCTGGATCACGATGGACTGGAACAGGTGCAGGCCCAATGCCAATCTGTGCTGGCTGAAGACCAGCGAAAGATTAGCGGGCTTCAAACGCTGTTGGCGCGAGCCCATGTTGTCCCCCCGGATGATTGCTCCCGGGAGATCCAGAATCTTGCGGCCCAGCAACTGACGGTGCAGATCACTGCGGTTCAGGCCCAGCCCGCGTCTGTCGCCACCGGTGCGTCTGACGTTGCTCAGGCGCCTGTGGCGGCGTCCGAAATACAGAACGCGCAGCCATAGAAACAGATCGGTCTGGTCGACGGAGAAGCGCCGCTTGACGCGCAGATGCTGATCCGATGGGAGCGCACTCAGACCATCTGGAATCTCGAACTTCGACAGGCGAACGGGTTGCCGCCGTTCGCCGACTGTGAAGCCGTGTGGGAGGCGCTGATCGTTTGCCAGTTAAAAGCGGCTGGCCATTGAATAGGGCATGTCGACCTGAAGCGGACTGTGGGGTTTGCCGGTAGCGGCCGTTCATCGTTGGAAGGGTAGCTCTCTCACATCAAACGACACGATAATGAACGCGCAAGATGAACGCGCAAGAGTTTGAGGAGTTGTTCGAAGTAACGGTCGTAAAGCACCTGATCAACGAGGGCTTTCACCGTGAAGGAAAAGCCTGTACATGACGGCAAAGCGTCTTCACTTCGGATTTCCTTTTTTCTTTTCATCTTTGCAATCTTGTCGGGGCGCCGAGCTGTCGGCCTTATAGCGCCCCGGCGTTTCTCCCGTCGCTCGCCTGAACATCTCGATGAATGCGCTGACGTTATCGTAACCAAGCTCGAATGCGATGGCCGTCACACTGACGCCCTCCGCGACGAGCTCCAGCGCGCGTAAGAGTCTTGCCTGCTGGCGCCACTGCGCGAAGCTCATCCCGGTCTCGGCGATGAAACGCCGGCTCAACGTACGCGGTGACAAGCCGGCCCACGCAGCCCACTCTTCCAGACGCCGCGAGTCGGAGAGATTGCTCGCAAGCGCATCGGTGATGCGTGCGAGCCGCGCGTCCTGAGGAGCAGGCAGCCGCAATAGCTCGGCGGGCGCGGCAGCCACTTCGTCGACGATCACTTCGGCGATGCGGGTCTGTTGCACGTCGAGCGTCGCGCCGGGCCAGGTCGCTGCGCGATGCACGGCCTCTCGCAGCAGCGCAGTCGTGCGGATCGCCCGCGGCAACGCGGGCAGATCCGCACAGCGCGCCTCCGCGATGAATACGCTCCATCCAGAGAACGGGCCGTGGGAACGCACGGCATGCGCACAATGCGGGGGAATCCAGATCGCGTGAATCGCCGGCACGACCCACTGCTCAAGCTTCACGGTCACGGACACCAGGCCGCTCAACGCGCCCATCAACTGACCGCGCGCATGGTGGTGCATGGACGTTTCGCGAGGCTCGCTCTGCGTCAGTTCGGCCGCCGCGAGAAATGGGCCATCGGGCGACAGCACGAGATCGGGGCGAATCAGCGGCTGGGTCGTTGACGGCGAATGAGTCGGATCGGGCATCGTAGCGTGGCCGGAAATCGGTATCGAATGTCATTTATACCGGAGTCGCGCCGCCGCTGCACGCCTAGACTGAGAGCGTCCTTACACAGGAGAGATCCGATGCGAGCTGCACAACTTCTGCCCGATCATCTGAATACCGGTGATTTCAACGGCGTGACTGTCCGCAAGGGGACAGTCGGCGCCTTCCTTATCAACGCTCGCGTGTGGGCCGATCGCAGCGTCGACGACGCGGCGCGCGCGAACGCTGCTGCCGATATCGTCGACGCACTGCCGGCGTTGCGCGCGCTCGGTCTATTTGAGGTGCTCGATGTCCGCGATCCTGCGCTGCGCAAGTTGATTGACGAACACGCTTCGAATGAGGTCCGCGCATGAAGGCCGCTGTTGTCACTCACAAGGGCGTGGCCCCGGTCTATGCATCCTTCGACGAACCGGCACCGGTTGCCGGTCATACGCTGGTCAATGTCAGCGCGTCGGCGTTAAGTCACGTGACCCGTTCGCGCGCCTCCGGCACGCATTACTCGTCCACGGGCGAGTTTCCGTTCGTGGCGGGTGTGGACGGTGTCGGACGACGGGCGGACGGCTCACCGGTCTATTTCTTTGCGCCAGCGGCGCCGTTTGGCGGCCTCGCCGAACGCACGCTCGTCCCTGACTCGCACTGCGTGACGCTGCCCGACGCGCTGGCGCCCCATCTTGCCGCCGCGCTGGCTATTCCGGGCATGTCATCGTGGGCGGCACTCACGGAGCGAGCCAGGCTTGTTCGCGGCGAGACGGTGTTGATCAACGGCGCGACCGGCGCATCGGGCAGCCCCGCGGTGCAGATCGCGAAGCATCTTGGAGCGTCGAAGGTCATCGCGACCGGCCGGCATCAACCGACGCTCGACGCGCTCCACGCTTTGGGCGCCGACAATGTGATCTCGCTTGAGCAGGAAGAGCGCGCGTTGAGCGATGCGCTCGAACCGCACTTCCGTGCGGGCGTTGATGTGGTGCTCGACTATCTATGGGGCGAGAGCGCACGTGCATTGCTGATTGGCGCGGCGAAAGGACTGCCTGATGCCTATCCACTTCGCGTTGTGCAGATCGGCTCGATTGCGGGGAGCGCGCTTGAATTGCCGAGCGCCGCCTTGCGCGCATCGGCAATCACGCTGATGGGCAGTGGGATCGGCAGCGTACCCCTCACACGATTGCTGTACTCAGTGGAACAGGTATTGCACGCTGCTATACCCGCGCGTCTGGAGATCGCGACGCACAGCGCGCCGCTTGCCGACATCGCCTCGCAGTGGGGGCAAGCGGAGCGCCGTGAACGCGTCGTGATGACGATGTGACTGATGTAACGGACGTGCGCTTCCATCCATCCGTGGGGGAGGGAAGCGCATGGGCTGCTGAGTTGGGCGCGCTTAGACCTCACGCGGTCAGCACCCAGTCTGGTCAATCCAGAGCTGTAATCAATCGACAGAGCAATGCAGTTCCCGGCATGCGCACTGTCCCGTATGTTGCCGCTTATAGCAATAATACGAACGCGCCTACCTGTTCGAGCACCGCTTCAACCCGAACTGGCAGTTCAAGCAAAATTTCCGCTACTCGCATCTGGACTTGAGCAATCAGGCATTGTTTGGCTACAGCATGAGCGCCGATCAGCAGACCATCCAGCCCACGTTCATGAACGCGAACTTCACGGCGGCGCTGTTCGATCTGCGCCAGAACAACGCGCCCCGGCTAAAGTCAGTGACCAGCCCCGCCGTGGTCAATCGGCAAGCGTGTCCGGGTGGCTGATTCTGGCCGGTTAGGGCCTCGTGCGCCTTGCGCCGGGAAGTACGCTTTCAGCGTGGTGCGTAAAAATATATTCAAGTAAACAGCATCTGACAAAGGGACAACCAGGTAACTCGCTAGCGACGACTCGATGACGCGAAGTTTGGTTGCCTGCATCGCGTCCTAAGCAACGAGTGACTTCTTCAAAAAAATCTTGGAGTGACCAATGGGAAAATCAGGCAACTCGGCAAATTGTACATAGCCGAGTCTTTCATAAAATGGCCTTGCCTGAAAATCATGAGTGTCGAGCCACGCACTATGGCATTCACGTGATCGCGCTTCCTTTTCGGCCAATTGCATGAGACGCGTACCTACACCATTGCCACGAGCCTGGGCGGGGACAACGAGTAGGTCAATATGAAGCCAGCCGTACGCTGTTCCACCCCACAGGCCACCGACGATCTTTTCCTCGCCGTCTGTCAGGATGACTGCAAGTGGACGGAAATTGATTGGGCCGGCCTGGCTTTCATTGAATCGGACAAGTGGCCCTGCAATCTGCTGTCGAACGCTTGCGTCCGCTGCATCCGTCACTGTGTAGTTGAATGTCATGAAAGTGTCTTGTCCTGTGAAAAAATACCGAACACGTAGCAGCGCCTGCCCGATGCCATACTCTTGCGCGATCTATGGATGCATCTGCAAGGAGCGCGCACCGTGTACGGCGAAATAAATCATAGAAAGTGTAATTAGGAACACCGCCACAGCCATCGCTATGTTAAATATTTTTCGAAATGTACGGGGTCCCCAGATCCATGCGGATTTAGGTGTTGCCTCAAAATCGCTATAGTTGAGTTCGCTCAAACGCTTCGAAGCTGTCTCCAGATGTGAGATTAAGTACCACCCGCCGCTCGGATCGAGTGAGCGTGTTCGATAGAACGAGCCCAATCTGGCGATCAATCGCATTTCAGAGCACTCCACGTCGAATGCATATTGATCGAAGATATAGCGAAGGGCGGTGCACAACGCCTCATCCCGCCCAATGATACGAGACAAGACTTCTGCGCGATCGCCATAGATATATAGCCCTTTTAATATTGGGAAATGGCGAAGCATCGGAAAAATTCGGCCAAGCCAGGCAGCGTAATAATTTGTTGCGAAGCCTATGTCGATCCGCCCGGGAAGCTGGACTGGGATCGAAATTACTGTCAGGCTTTTAAATATTTCGATTGTCCCATCGTGTTTTTTCAACAGTTTTTCGAATTCATCCATGTCGAGGTTTCCCGCTGCATCGTTGGTATAAGTAACGTCAATATCATCGACGACTACTCAAAAACTACGGTCAGCTTTTCTCGTTACTAGAATGGGTTATCAATTTTTATATTTTTGAGCAGAACCGGCGCACTTTGGATCCTCTACAGGCGCTTATCTCGCGTGAGCGCGCTACAGGATGGATTGTCAACGATTCAGAGGGCGACGTCGAGTGTCCCTTCATGGCCGGGTGCAGTCGCATGCAATGAGCATGCGCAGGTTGAACCGCGCGAGGCTGCGATCGACAGTACGCGACCCTGAAGGGAAACTGGCGTCGCCCAAAAGCAGTCATGCGTCAACGAGCATGAAGCCGTTAGGACTGCTCTGGCCACCTGTAGCCGAGGACCAAGGCAACCGGATAAGCCAGCTCGCGAACCTCGTCCAGCTGGTTTCCGCCGAGGAGATAAATAAACGCTTCGTCGTGGCGAAGGTAGAAGCCCACATGACCCTTCCAGCTTGTCGGATCGTCGCGCGTTAGCACAGTAATGCAACCGTAGATCGGGTTTTCAAGAGCGACGCCCCAATCGAGCCAGGATCGAGCCAAGGCTGAATGCGTCCCGCGAAACCCAGCACCTGCCATGCACCAGTTGACGAATGAGGAACACCAGGAGATCTTGTCGTCGTAGCCCACGAGATTCGTTTGGCTGTTGTACTCGACTATTCGTGGATTGGTTTCGCCAACCGGAAAACGCCTGACGCCGCATTCTGCAATTGCCACCGGCATCCAGACAGCGGCGGCGTCAATATCCCGGATTTGCATAGTCATCGTCGTTGGTTGGATTCTCAAGTTGTCTTTGGGAATGGGCACCGATTCTATCTGCCTGGCCGACCGTCCGCCCACGACTACCCTCTGCTTGAGGCCGTGCGAACGGCGCGATGTTTTTTCGCTTTTTGGTCATTCGTTTCGCACATTTCGCACGAGCGCATGTCTGGCGTGGTGTCCTCAGAAGACCTCTATGATCAGGAAAAAATGATCCCCCATAGGACGCACGGAAATTGACGTGCCCTGCTCGTGAGCCGGGGGAAGTCCTGAAAGTGGTTTATCTGCATCGTCAAAGACCAGTGTATGGAAAACGTTCGGCCCGGTTGCCGCTCCGGTATTGCCCCAATCCCACTGACGGTGTTTTGGCGAGGCTCCCTCACTCTCGTGTACCAGCCGTAAATACGTTGCTCGCGTGAGTTGAAAACGAATCCAGTCGGGATCGATTCGCAACCCCAGCAATGAGCCAAATATCGTGACAGTTATCACTGGAGCGAGGACAACTGAAACGAGCGACCTCCAGCGTCGATTCCATAAATTCCTGGCAAAACCAACGAACCAAACGATGGCGACTACCACGGCTGGCAAGAGAATTACGGGTATCAAAAAATATGAAAGATTCAGCCACCTGTCTAGCTGGTCGGAGCAGTAGATCAGTGCACCGAAAGCCAGCCAAACATAAAGATGCATCCGGGAAAAACTGTCTCCGTGTGTGGTATTGTCAACCACTTATGTCCTCGCTTGAATGTCTTAAGGAGGCTGACTACCGCGCTGATGCGCTTTGTATGAACGAGGGCCGCATCGATGGCGGCGACCGACTCACTGCGACTCAAAGCCGTCACTCTACACCTGCTAGAGCGATAGAGGCCATGCCAGAAATGAGGCAGCGATAGGGAGCGACAGCAGGGTACCCAAAGCCGCGCCAAGTAACGGCGGCTTTAGCGCGAAGGCGCAAAAAGCGATGAATGTATAGGCGGCAAGGCAAGAGAGGAGCAACAGTAGATTAAAGACATGGCTACGCGTGTAGATTCCAAACTTCACCCCAACAAGCGTCGCGGAAATCAGCGCGAAAGCTAACAGTTGTTTTGTTCCTGGCCGCATAAGGTCTAGAAACGTTCCTGGTTGTCGATAGGTGGTTGGGCTAAGCCTCGCCTCGATTGTCGATGAGAATCGGCACAATGTCGAACAGCGACTCCTGGCCGCCTGCTGTCCTATGCGTTTTGACTCGTGGTGACCCTGAGCGGTCACCCAATTCTTCGTCGATCCGACGACCAGTTCGATGGTGGAGCGGTCATCGCTACGCGCTCATATCGTTGTCGGTCATGTCGTCCAGATTTTCTTGCAGCCTCATCAAGACGCGATGCGCTGCCTCGATTTCCTCAACTGTTAGCCCTTCTGAGAGTCGGTTGACCCAAGGCGCCTGAAGGCTCATGGCAGCGTCAAAGGCTTGCTTCCCCTTGTTCGTTAAAACCACGAGCTGCGCGCGGCGATGGTGTGGATTGGATTCGAAACTAACCAATCCTTCTTCCGCCAGGTCGTTGACTATTCGCTGTACGTTTTGACGGTAGGCACCCAGGTCGCGAGCGATCCAGGCAACCGGCTGCGGTCGCTCTGCCGCAGTGATGGCACCGAGAATTTGCCAGCGCGCGCTTGTGAGCCCGAGTTCCTCGACCAAACGATCGCCCGCGGTCAAAAGCCCGCTATTTAGCCTAAAAAAATCGAGAATAGCGCGCGTCAGGTGCTCGCCAGCTGGTGTTCTTTTCGTCTTTGTCATATGACACCATAAACTCAAATTGACATCATAATGTCAATGTACTATACATTGGGCATGTCGTGCTGTCGTCACCTTTCCAGTTAACGGAGTTGGCCATGCTGCAACTGAGACCGCTTGACCCTTCCTTCCCGATCGAGCGTCAGCTCGCCATTGACACAGCCCCTGTCGTCCTGGTGAATGTTTTCATGCTGGATCCAGCCGACGAGCAGCTCTTTCTTAAAGTCTGGCAGGACGACGCGTCATTTATGAAGCGGCAGCCGGGCTTCATTTCGACGCAACTGCACCGGGCAGTCGGAGAAAGTCCGACGTATCTGAACTATGCCGTGTGGGAGTCTAATGCCCACTTTCGAGCAGCGTTCGGTCATCCGGAGTTTAAGACGAGCCTCAGCGCCTATCCATCTTCGGCCATTACCTCACCGCACCTCTTCCAGAAGGTCGCAGTGCCGGGTATCTGCGTTGATTAGCCTGGACTGCCGGTCACGCGCAATTTAGCGTCTGCGCGAAAGTTCGCGCGAGCAGCGAGACGAGAGAGGCTTCATCGAAGGTTGACTGTCGCCAGAGCGGCTTCGACTAGACGTTCGAGTGTCCGTTTGAACTCGCTGGGTAGTGGCGGTTCATGGCCGATAACAGTCTGATCTGCCTCGCGCGAAGCTACGAAACAGTGAGGTGCAGCAACCGGCCCAGTACAACCCATTGCCACCATTCAACTTATCGCACTTCCAGTGACCCGTCCCATTCGGGCATCGGAACGCCAGTTTTCCTCTCGACCAGCTTGATCACGAGCGCGCGCATGCCTGCTCGACGCAGAAGTCATGGATGGCGCTGACCATCTGCTGCAATCCGGGTTGTTCCAGCGGATAGTGCCCGGCATTCTCCAGCATTGTTATCTTCACGGGCACATGCCGGATTCGTTGCAGGAACAACTGGCTCAGATGCAACGGCGTCCAGCGATCCTGCGCGGGTTGGGTCAACAGGATCGGACATACGTCGAAGTCCTCCGGTTCGATGGCCGGCCGATAGGCTGCGTAGCTAGCCAGAAAGCCCATCGTCACCCACTTGCCTGCCGACGTTTTGTCTGCCATGCAGGCCTTCAGGGCAACCGGATCGTTCACGAGCGCATACATTTTGCTCGCCGCGGCCATCGGCATGCGAAGACCTGCAAGCGGCGTGCGCGCGGTCAACGCTGCGAGTGGCACGCCAACACGGCTCATAAACAGGTTGTACGCCGTCTCGTCGCGAACCTGCTGAAGGCGTTGATCGAGAAACGTCATGCCGACGATACCCTTGACTTTCCGGTTCTTCGCCGCGACGTGATATGTCTCCATGCCGCCCGCGCTCAACCCGTAGAGCACAATGGGCCGGTCATCTTTGGCCAGTTCCACGTCGATGAGATCGCTTCCCGCCTGCACCCAGTCGTCGTAGCGAACCGGCTTGCCAGTGCCCACCTGTGTCAAACCGTATTCCGGCATGTCGATAGCGATAGTCTCGAAACCTCTGCGGGCAAGTGGCGCACCGAGGATCGTCGACATCTGCCGGCCGTTTGTTCCTACGCCGTGGAAAAGAATGACCTTCACCGGCGCGCTGGCATTGCGGTAGCAGTCGAGATGGATGCGATGCCTGCCCCATGACCACCATTCTTCCTGCGGCTCCTGGGCTGGCTTCAACTGATACTCGGCGGGCAGGAAACCTTGAATCTGTCTCCAGTTTTCCTGTTGTGCATAGGTGCTCATTCGAAATCTCCCGTCACGGCGCCTGATCCGGATAGCGTGTTGAAGTAAAATCAAACAAATGTCGGATACAAAATCTAACTTATGTCGGATTCAAAAGCAAGCACCAACGGGCGTCCCACGCGTCGTCCCGTCCAGGAACGTTCCATGGCCCGGATCGCCAAGGTGGTCATGGCGGCAGAACGCATGCTGGAGGAAGTGGGGCCAGAGAGAACTTCGATACCGGCGCTTGCCGATGTAACCGGCGTGCCGCGGGCGGCGATCTATCCGTTTTTTCCGGAGAAGTACGCGCTGTTCTCACATCTGGCCGTGAAGCACATGGATGGCCTGACGAAGGCGCTCGCCAATTCGGAAGATGGATCAACGCGCGACTGGCGGGAATGGGTCGATTCCGCGATCAGGGTGACGGCGGACTACTACAACACGCATCCGGCTGCGAGCATCCTGCTGTTGTGCGGTTCGTTCTCGGACGCCGATCGTGAGGCGCACGCATCCAAGAATGCGGCTCTGGGAACGCTCTTTCGCGCCAGGGCTGCGAGCCTGGGCGCACTGACGGCGCTGCCTTCGACACCCGATGTGGCAACCATCGCCCTGGAAATCGCGTTCGCCTGCATGAAGCATGGCTATGCAACTGAAGGTCGCGTGTCGCCGGATATTTGTCGCGAGGCGACGCGCGCCGTCATCGCGTATCTCGGGTCGTGGGACGAGCAGGGATAGCAACTGATGTCCGGGCCCTCGAGCTCGCGCATGGCTGGCACAGCGTTGCCCGGGCGAAGAGACAAAAGCCCGCCTCACGACCAGGTCACGGGGAACAGATGCTGTTAGACCCGGCCGGGCACTTTTGCGGCGCGACATTGCCAAGCCCGGTTTAATGCGCCATTTAGCTGTGGTCAGAGGGCGAACGAGACCAGACTACGTGTGCCACAATCGGGGCTCGTCATCACCGTCAATAACCCGCTTGCGGTGGATCCAGATGGGGCGCGACTTGTCAGAAGTTTCGGAGTACACCGGATCGCAACACCAGAATCCAGCCGCCTGCCAGCGAACCGGTGGTGGAAGTCCGCCACTTCCGGACGAGGAGATAGGCCGCACGAAGCTGATTACGATCGACGAGATTCTCATGGCGCGGCCGCAACGGCCGGTCGCAACCACTCGCGGGCGCGGTTGGCGCGGCGTAACGCTCGATCTTCACCGTCCCTATTTCAACTGCGCCGAAAGCCACGCGGGCCTCGATCATCACCTCGTTTGCTATTGCCCGTCCGGCAGCGCCCGACTGATTCAGCGTCGCGCCGGTATTGTGCATACGGCGCCGATCACATCCGGCATGTCATACATCATGCCCGCAGGCTATGAATCGACGTGGGAGGGAGACTCCGGGTTGTCCGCGCGATTGCGCATTCCCACCGGGTTGGTCGATCAGGCGGCCGAGCACGCCGGCCTTTTGAACCACCGGGTGGAAATTCGCAACGTGTTCCAGGTGCGCGATCCCGTGATCGAACATATCGTGCAAACCCTCCTGGCGGAGCTGGACAGGAAGGTGCACCCCGTTCAGGTGTTGATCGTCGACTCGATGTCTACGGCGCTTGCCGCTCACATGCTGCGAAGCTACAACGCCCTCGACGTCGTGGCGTCGCCGCAGGAGCGCTCGCTCAGCCAGCTTGAAATTACCCGATTGACGGAATATATCGAGGACAACCTCGACCGCACGATCACCCTTGAAGAACTGGCGGGGCTCGTCAATGTGAGCCGGTTTCACTTCAGCCGGCTTTTTAAGCGTTGCATCGGCAGGACTGCGATCAGTTTCGTCGAACAATGCCGGATTCGTCGCGCGCAATCGCTGATCACCGAGACCAGTCTGCCGCTTGCGGAGATCGCGCTGACGGTGGGCTTTGCTGACCAGAGTCATTTCACGCGTCGGTTTCATCGTCACGTCGGATGCACCCCGGCAGCCTTTGCTCGCGAGCAGGGGCGCCGGCGTTCCAGTCCGCGATCTGGTGCATGAAGTGAACCTGCAGGCGTCGCGTTTCAGTGTGCGCGGCTCACGAAACGGAAGGCGGCGTTTTCATGCCGAGCACGTCGAGCATTTCGATGGCTGGCGGGCTGGCCAGAAGTTCTCCCGCGTGCGCCATGAGGGCCTGTCCGATTGGGCCGTTCAGGTGCGCGTTGCGGTCGGCTTCGCTGGCGAACGCGTCGAAGATGCCAAACGTCGAGGGCGACAGTCGCAAGGCAAACCATATCGGCGTGGTCGTTTCGCGATTGGCCATGTCGAGCGCGGTCGCGAGAAACGCAGCGACAGCCTCTTCCTTGCCGGGCCTGGCTTCGAGTCTTGCCATCAGTGCATATTCAAGCATTGTCATTCTCCGGTTTTTCGTGGGGCATCCACGAAATCGCGTAATCGGCGAATACATATGTTGCGCGCGAATTGCGCGACGCGCTACGCACGCATCATCCATCCGCCTGCGACCGTCGCGGCCTGGCGCACCGTTTCAGACCAGCTGGGATACGGGTGACAGATGCGCGCAAAGTCTTCGCAGATCATGGAGGCCATCTTGACGCCGTAGCGGCCGAGCAACTGCGTGGCATGCTGAACCATGTTCTCCACGGTTTTCGTCTTGTACCGCATCATCTGCGGCAGATCGAGCGTCAGCGCGCAGCGTACGCCCAGCGCGGCATGCTTCGACTTCGCGGCGATTTTGTACATCAATGCCACGAACACACCTCAACGGCTCCGATCCCTCACGGCAGGTCTCGATCGACGATATCGCGGGTCGGTAACCCTCACGGTCGTTAGAGTGGGCTTCGCGTCGCGCGCCGGTGGCACCATTGACTGATTGGCCGGTCGAGCGACAGCGGCCCCGGGCCGAGCGCCATGATGCCAATGGCGAGCGCGGCCCAGTAGAGATGAAAATTGGCCCAGCCATCGGGAAACACCAGCTGGATCACGCCGGTCATGATGAGCAATGCGAGCGCGGTGAACCGCGTCGCGAGTCCAAGAATGAGCAGGACTGGGAGCGTGACTTCCGCCGTGGCGACGAGCAGTGCGATGGTGTCCGGTGCAGGGAAGTCATACGCGGCACCGAGCACGTGCAGCTTGAACTGATTCTCGAAAAGAAACAGCGTGGCTGGTGAAATGCTCAGGAATCCATTCCAGCGGGTGTGGCCGGAGCGCAGGAACGGCAGCGCGAGCGCGATGCGCAGTAGCGGCGGCGCCACGGCGGCGGCAATGCTCTGGATCTGGTCGACGAGCGAGCGGACCAGGAATTCGAACGGGCGTTTGGCCCGGGGCACGGACGAGCTCATGCGTACCTCTTCATGGCATTGGTGTTGCGTCTTCGCGTGTGCTCCATGCGACGACCGCACCGATGGCGAGCAGATCGCCAAGCGCGCGCGTGAGGTCGAAGGCGGGATCTGCTTCGATGGCGCGCGCGATCGCCCCGACGACTGGCGCGCCGCTCTCCAGGCTGAGCATGAACGCTGCAACGCCAGCGCTGACGGTGCGTACTTCCACATCAGTGGAAGGCCGCAGGACAACGGCGTTTTCGCCGCTGCGCTCGATGTCGACGGCACCGGGAACGCTTCTGTCGATGTTCATCGCCCAGATCTGGACAATCGGCCAGATGGATCGCACGACGCGTAGCGAAGGATGCATCACGAAACGGAGTGCGGGAAGGCACGCAGGCGCGATTGCCGCCAACCGTGCTGGTTCGAGCGGGATCGCTTCAGCCGCGTGGTAGGCCTCGCTCCACGCGCGCTCTAG